>NZ_FXUT01000019.1 GCF_900183385.1 Listeria costaricensis | reverse complement strand
GTTGGGAGTCAACGTAAACAACAGCCATGAGTCCATCGTCCCGACTGCCAGCCGCCCCTCTTCCTGCGCCTCACGAACAGCCGGCACATTTTCCAGCAGCCATTTGATTTTAGGCGCCGAGAAGTAAGAATCTATTTTCAAGCCGGTAATCGCTTTGACCCGCTCCTCATGCCCAGCCGCTCTAAGCTCCTCACAAATTGCCTTCGTACGGTCACATTGCCAAACAATCGCATTGTAGAGCGGCTTGCCAGTCGTCTTATCCCAAGCAACGATCGTCTCACGCTGATTGGTAATCGCCAGACGCTCTACCTGTTCTGGCTTCAAATCGTGACTAGTCAGCATTTCCGCAATCAACTCACGGACATTGCGACTGATTTCTTCCGGATCATGCTCCACCCAGCCATCTTGCGGATAATACTGCCGATGCTTTTTATCCAGCCGGTCAATCAGTTCCTCCGCCTCAAATAACAGCACCTTTGTCCCAGATGTACTTTGGTCGATCGCAATTTGAAAACGACTCGTCATTTTCCAGCCTCTTCACTGACTGGCAGATTCCTCGCAACCGTCTCCGCAACCCCATGGGCCGACAAACCGTAATGCGCGAAAATTTCCTGACTCGTTCCCGCAATCGCCGGTTCATCCGGAATCCCTAAAATCACATGCCGCGTCAAACTGGACACACTGCCCGCCACTTCGCTGACAGCCGCACCCAAGCCGCCATAAATACTATGTTCTTCCAGACTGACCAGCAATTTGGTTTCTGTCATCGCTCGCTTGACCGCCTCCTGATCAAACGGCTTGATCGTAGGGAAATTCACAACCCGTGCATCGATTCCCCGTTCCGCCAAAACCGTCGCCGCATCAAGAGCCACACGAACCATCTCACCCGTTGCAAGAAGCGTTACATCCGCCCCCTCACGCAAAGTGACCACCTGCCCAATCTTGAAATCCGGTTTTTCCACATAGCAATCCTCGACCGCATTGCGACCAAGACGCACATAAGCCGGCCGATCTGATTTCAGCAGATATTCAAAGACCGCCTCCGTTTCAAAGCGATCGGCTGGAATGATCACTTCCAATTGAGGAATCGCTCTCGTCACCGCAATATCCTGCAGTGAATGGTGGCTCATTCCAAGCGCCCCGTAGCTCACGCCTCCACTGATACCAACCAGTTTGACATTGGTGCCGGAATAGGCCACATCCACTTTCACCTGCTCGATACTGCGCATGCTGAGAAAACATGCCGGAGAGGCGACAAATGGCCGCTTACCGCTGTGAGCAAGTCCCGCCGAAATTCCCACGAGATTTTGTTCCGCAATCCCTGTTTCAACCAGCTTTTCCGGATACTTCTCAGCAAAAGCCCCGAGCGATGCCGAACCACGGGAATCACTCGTCAATACGACCAGTTCCGGCTGCTCTTCCGCCGCTTTCATTAAAACTTCACACATCACTTGACGGTTTGCGATTTTATTCATTGCGGCTCGCCTCCAATCTTTCATCCAAATCTTGTATAGCCACCCTATATTCTTCCGCTGACGGCACATAATGATGCCATTTCGCCACATCCTCCGCCATTTTGACACCGTAACCTTTCGTTGTTTCCGCAATCACCAGCCGCGGTTTGCCGGCATGATTTTCCGCTTTAAAAATCGCCTGTAGCGCGTCCGGATCATTTCCATTCACAGTGATGACATCCCAGCCGAATGCCCGCCATTTATCTGCCAACGGTTCCAAACTCATGACACTCTCTGTTCGCCCGGAAATTTGCAAAGTATTGCGGTCGATAATCGCCGTCAAATTGTCCAGCTGATAATTCGCAGCAGCCATCGCCCCTTCCCAGACTGACCCTTCTGCCAGTTCACCGTCGCCCATCAGCGTAAACGTCCGATAACTTTTCCCGTCCATTTTCGCCGCCAATGCCATGCCGACCGAAACCGCCAGCCCGTGACCAAGCGAGCCCGTATTCATTTCGATACCCGGCACCTTGTTATTCGGATGCCCGATCAGCCGCGTGCCGAAAGCCGAAAAAGTAGCCAATTCCTCTTGCGGAAAAAAGCCCTTATCCGCCAAGACCGCCCAGAGCGCCTCGACAGCGTGCCCTTTACTTTGCACATAGCGATCACGATCTGCCGCCTGCGGATTTTTCGGATCGATCTTCATGCCGCCATAGTACAGCGCCACCAAAATATCCGTACAAGACAAGTCCGAACCCGTATGCCCCGTTTTTGCTTCATAAATCATTTTCATCACAGTTTTTCTAATTTCAAAAGATTTTACTTTTAATTCACTCATTGTCAAACTCCTTTCTCTACTCGCCGCGCAGATAAGCCTTTACATCTTCCTCAATCGGATCATAGAGGTCCGGCTTCACACCGATATATTTACACGCCTCATAAAGAACCGGCACAACGTCCGCATGAATCCCGCTGACATGATGGATATAAGGTCCCGTCACGATTTTTTCTTCCAGTCGTTTTAAATTGTCCACCTCAACCCACAAATAGGTACCCTTCGTGTAAGGACCATCAATCCCCTTCGCGTTACCCAGCAGCAGAGAGTACTCGCCATTGTCTCCGTCAAAGCGGCAAAGTGTCAGTTCACCCGCCTTGGCCTCCGCTTCCACTGCCCCGGGAGAATCAAAAGCAAGCGGATAACCGATCGCTGGCTTACTCTTGGCAACCGAGAACGGGAACAAACCGCAATGCTGCAAGAGCTCACCATTTTCATTGTCAGGATGGCGCACCGTCCAGTCAGCGAAAAAGCTCTTATTCTTGCCCATATTCGCCGCTTCAATCAATAGACATGAAATCGCGCCATGGATATCCGTTTCACAAACAACCGGAATCCCTTCGTCGATCAGCATGGCATTGGCCGCGCAAGGCATGATGCCAATCTCATCTTGGAGAGCCGTCCAGCACTGAATCGCAATCGCACTGCAGCCGTATCTTTCCGCCAGATTTTTCATGGCAACCTTCAGCGCCGCAACCATCCGCAAGTCGACTTCTTTAATTTTGACAATCGCACAACTGTGGCAGTAAGCAACCGTAGCATCCACTTTGTCGATTTCTTCATCCGATACGCCCCGAATCTCCTGAATCAGCTCTGGAAGCGGAATCGGCGACAGTTGGATATTAAAGTTTTCAAGCAGCTCGCCTTCATTACACATCGTCGTCCAAAAGTCGAACGGCCGCGGTCCAATCTGCAAAATCCGCATGTTTTGGAAAGTTTTGACCGTGTTGCAGACAGCCATAAAGTCGCGCAGCCCCCGCTCGAATTCCGGATCAGAAAGCCGGCAGTTGGTCATGTAAGTAAACGGCACCTGAAAGCGACGCAGCACCTTCCCAGTTGCAAACAAGCCGCACTGCGTATCCCGAAGACGAATTCCCTCTTCATCCGGCCGCTCGTCACGCGGTCCCCACAAGAGCACCGGCACATCCAGCTCTTTGGCCAGCCTTGCGCAGACATATTCCGTCCCAAAGTTCGTGTGCGGTAAAAACAGCCCGTCTACCCCAGCCGCCTTGAATTTCGCCGCAATTTTCGCCACATCCTGATCATCATAAAGCAGACCGTCCTCATTGAATTCCTGAATGTCGACAAACTCAATGTTTAGTTCGTTTAGTTTTTCTCGTGTGAGGTTCGCATATTTGACTGCGTCTGGCGCACTAAATATACTTCGCCTTGTCGGAGCAAAGCCAATTTTGATCGACCCCATCTTTTAACCACCTTCATTTTAAGTTTAGTAATGATTTTAGTTGAGAGAAAAAGCAATTCGTAATCGCTTTCTTACTTTGCATTATAGTCTCCTTTCTAAACTAAGTCAATAAATTTTTAGATTATTTTATGTTTTATTTTAGTCTATTTTATAACATTTAGCTAAACAAATCGCTTTCAATAGCATCCTCTAGCAGTCTTTTGTTTTAATTTACTAAACATGATATAATAAATAGAATAAATTTAGTAAACAAGGGGAAATGACAATGAAGCTCGAGGATATCGCGCGACTAGCAAATGTTTCAAAATCGGCTGTTTCCCTTGCGCTGAACGGAAAACCCGGCGTAAGCGAAGAAACCCGTTTACATATTTTAAAAATCGTCGAAGAAAATAACTACGTCCCATTACGCAATACCAATAAAAGAACGAAAAAAAAATCGGCCATTCGTTTCATCGCTTGCAAGAGTCCCGATTTAATCACCGATCAATATCAAAATCTGCCCTTTTTCAGTGAACTACTCAGCTATTTATCCGCTGAAATCGCCGGCTACCCATACGATTTAATCATTTCAACATTTGACGCGGAGACCATTTTAGAAGAACTCGCAGAAGCCGAAAAGGAACAGCCATCCGCCGGCATTATTTTACTTGGCACCAATTTGGGCGCAGAAGAAATTTGCAGAATTCAGCAGGAATACCCGAAAATCGTCATTCTAGACACCCGGTACCCGCAGATTCCAGCCAACTTTGTCTCCATCAATAATTTTCTGGGCGGATACACAGCAGCCGATCACCTTCTAAAACTTTCCCACAAAAAAATCGGCTATGTGATGGGTCTGCCGCGGATCAAGAATTTTGAGGAAAGAAAAAACGGCTTCTACGCACGACTAAACGAAGCCCACTTGTCGATCCCTGACGTTCACATTTTCCACCTGCCGGCCATGCAAATCAAAGAAGAGCCCGCCATCAAAGACGCGCTCACCCAATTAACCGACCTGCCATCCGCCATCTTTTGCGAAAATGACTATATGGCAATCAGCATGATCAAAATGCTCCAAAGCCTATCCATCAAAGTCCCAGAACAAGTCTCCATTTTAGGCTTCGACAATATCAACGAAAGCAAAGTCATCACACCCGAACTAACGACCGTTCACGTCAAAAAACGCGACATTGCCGAGCAGACACTTGCCCTCCTCTCTAAACAAATCAAAGGCGAGTCCATGTTTGAAACCAGACACATCCAAGTCAACACCAGCCTGATCGAACGTGGCAGCTGTGCACCGTTTTGTGAATAAATCATCCCAAAAAAGAACCCGGCATCAAGCTAAAGTCCATTTTGAGAAATAGGACGATCACTTGATGCCAGGTTCTTTTATTTTTTAATGTGCCTTTTACCGATTAAATCTCCACACCATTCGACTCAATCACTTTCTGATACCAATAGAACGAGTCTTTCTTCAAACGACTGTAATCCCCCGAGCCATCATCCTGTTTATCCACATAAATGATGCCGTATCTTTTCGCCATTTCGCCCGTCGATGCACTCACAAGATCGATGCAGCCCCAAATCGTGTAGCCAATCAGATCCACACCATCCAGAATGGCCTTCCGCATCTCTTCAATATGTGCCCGGTGATAATCAATCCGGTAGGCATCATGAACATGCCCATCAGCCGTCAGCTTATCAAATGCTCCCAGTCCATTTTCCACCACCATCAGTGGAATCTCATACCGCGTGTACAAATCATTCAGCGAAATCCGCAAACCAACAGGATCCGTCTGCATGCCCCAATCATTGGTCGGCAAATACGGATTTTCCGCACCGCCAATCACACTCTTACCAGAATTCGCATACGCAGGATCAGCCGAAGCGCACAGGCTCAAATAATAGCTAAACGTATAAAAATCAACCGTTCCCGCAAGCAGCGCCTCTTCGTCGCCTTCCGCAAAATCCACCTGAATTCCTTGGCTTTCAAAATAGTTCTTCGCATAATAAGGATAGCGCCCCTTCACCTGCACATCCCCGCAAAAATGACTATGCATCGCTTCGGTCTGTTTTGCCAAAAGCACATCTGCCGGTTCACATGTTCTTGGATAGCGCGGCATGTAGGCAATCATGCAGCCAATTTGAAAATCGGGATCAATCGTGTGCCCCAATTTGACCGCCTTGGCACTTGCCACAAACTGATGATGCAGCGCCTGATAGCGTTCAGACGGTCGGTCCTCCTGATGCAGAAAATCACTTTCCCCGTGCCGAATCCCAAGCGACAAGTAATTCCCAAACGAAAGCGTCGCCGTATTGATTTCATTAAACGTCAGCCAGTACTTGACCAGCCCCTTGTACCGCGTGAAAATCGTCGCGCAATATTTCAAATAAAGATCTATCAGGTCGCGCGAAGCCCAGCCATTCTTTTCATTCGTCAAATAAAGCGGCACATCAAAATGGGCAATCGTCACCAGCGGCTCAATGCCGTATTTAGCCAGCTCCCGAAAAACATCTTCATAAAACTGCAGCCCCGCCTCATTCGGCTCCTCCTCCATGCCCGTCGGATAGATTCTCGTCCAGTTGATCGAAAACCGGAATACCTTGAAACCGGCCTCCGCCATCAGCCTGATATCCTCCTTGTAGTGATCATAAAAACGCACTGCATCATGACTCGGATAAAATAAATCGTCCCGAATCTCAGCCGTTATCCGTCGAGGCTCCGTATGCGACCCGCTGCTGAACAAGTCTGCACAAGCGAGCCCCTTTCCACCCTCGTCATAACCGCCTTCAAATTGATTGGCCGCCGTCGCACCACCCCATAAAAAATCTGCCGGAAAGCCCTGCTTACTCATTTTCTTCACTCCTTAATGTCATCACATGACGATCTTTTTTCACCCTATCGTGATCCGCTTTCTTCACATCCGCGTAATCATGACTGTTTGTCACAACCATCACAGTCGTCACCGGGAACTCCGCCCGAATTTTCTCCAAATCAAACGTCAGTAAAAGGTCCCCTTGCTCGACAACTTGCCCAGCCTCAACCTGCGCCTCAAAATACCGCCCGTCAAGCTTCACCGTATCAATACCCACATGCAGCAGAATTTCTGCCCCATTATCACTTTTCAGCGCAATCGCATGCTTCGTTTTAAAAACAGAGATAATCGTACCATTCACAGGCGCATAAAGCTTGCCTTCATGCGGCTCAAATGCCACACTTTTTCCCATCACTTCATCGGCAAACGTCGCATCCTCCACCTTGTCGATCGCAATCATTTCCCCGTCTACCGGCGCATACAACATTTCATCGCCCGCTGTCACATGAGCCGTTTCTTCCAGCTCTTCCACCGGCAACTCTTCATCAATCCCGAAAATATACGAGAAAATCAGTGCCACAACAAATGCCAGCGCCATGGCAATCAGCGCATAGACAAACGTATCACCGACAAGCCCCGGAAGCCCTGGAATACCACCATTCCCCGTCATGACATACGCTTTTACACCAAACATCATCGCAAATCCGCCACCAGCTGCCCCACCAATCAGGGAAGCAATAAACGGTCGTTTGTACACAATATTAATCCCATACATCGCCGGCTCCGTCACACCCATCAAGGCAGTTAGACCCGTCGAGAATGCCAATGATTTAATTTTCTTATCCTTAGAACGTAAAAACACCCCAAAAGTTGCCCCCGCCTGACTCATATTAGAAATATATGTGAGCGGCAGGAATTTATCGTAGCCGTATTTCGCCAAGTTGCTGATAATAAACGGTACAATCGCATAATGCATCCCCGTCATCACAATAATCGCCATCGAACCGCCGAGAATGATCCCGCCAATCACGCCGCCATTATTCAGCAGCCAGTTAATCCCGCCAGAGACACTATCACCTACAAAGGTTCCAAGCGGCCCAACAACCACAAGCGTCAGCGGTACAATAATAAAGAGCGTAATCAGTGGCACAAAAAGCAGCTTCAGTGAAGTCGGAATAATCCGGTCCACCCAGCGCTCCACATAGCTCATCATCCAAATCGCAAGCAAAATCGGAATCACCGAGTAGGCATATGTCACAGAAGTCACAGGCAAGCCAAGAAAATGTGTTGCCGTCCCATCTGCAAGCAGTGCCGTTAAATCGGGATATAAAAGGGCCGCCCCCACACTGAGCGCCACAAACATATTTGTATTAAAGTAACGCGCCGCACTAACCGCCACAACGATCGGCAGAAAGTAAAAGACGCCGTCCCCAATCGCCATCAAAATTCGGTAGGTTTCCGTATCCGTCGCCAGCCAGCCAAACGTGACAAACAGCGCCATGAATCCTTTTAGAAGACCTGCCCCAGCAATCGCCGGCAAGATCGGTGCAAACACACCCGAAAACGCATCAAAAATCCCCGAGAAGAACCCTTTCACGCCTTTTTTGCCCGCCTTCTTTTTCGCCGTGCCAGAAGACTTAGACTGCCATTCTGGATGTTCCTCCACCAGCGCGTCAAAAACTTTCGGCACGTCGTTACCAATGATCACTTGGAACTGACTGCCGGCCACATTAGTGCCCATCACCTTGTCCAGCGCCTGTAATTTCTTCTGATCAACCTTTTCCAAATCCTTCAACTGAAAACGGAGCCGCGTCACGCAATGATAGACCTCATTGACATTTTTTTTGCCGCCGACCGCTTGCAGAATTTCTTTTGCTAATTGCTTGTAATCCATGTTCAAATCCTCCTAAAGCCAAAATAAAAACCCGAATGAAAAGCGCCCAAAATAAGCACATCTTCATTCAGGTATTGCCTGCCTAACCAGTAACAAGCCTGCTAAATTTTTCTTTTTAATAATCGTTCGATATGGAGCCCCAAATAAAATTTTTCCGAATGGCTCATTGTAAATTGATAGTTCTTCTCTAAAAAAGCACTGATCTTATCAATACAAATAAAAATATCCGGGTGACTTTTTTTAAACGTCTGATAAAGAAACTCGTCCGTTTCCTCCACCTTTTCCGCCATGATCACCCGCTGACAGAAAAATTTCAGATGCGTCATAAACCGGTAGTAACTCGTACTTTCCTCATCAAATTCCACATTGAAGTGATACTTGATGATCGATTCGATATCCTGAATCAGCTGCATGATATGCGTCACATCATTCATATCGCTGTTTACTTCCGCATTGACAAAATGAAGCGCGATATTCGCTACCTCCGCTTCCGGCAGTTCCAGTTGAAAGGCCTTTTCAACCATTTCCGCCGCAATTCGCGCTAGCTTATATTCCTCTTGATAAAAACGTTTGACCTCCCACGACAGCGGATTTTGAATCACCATCTGTTCCTTCAGCCGTTTTTGCGTAAAATACAGATGATCGGAAAGTGAAATATAGATGACATCACTAATATTTTTCGCCAGACGCGCCTTCACAAGATGCACAATATCATCCGTCAATTCCAGAACAGCAAGCGGGATTTCATTTAAAAGCAACTTAAATCGGTCATTCAGCTTTTCATCTTTCAGCTCGAATGTTTTCTCGATTTTTTCAGGATCGATCGCATCCCCTACTTTTGACCGAAAGCCCAACCCTTTGCCCAGAAGCAGCAGCTCATTTCCCTCACCACTGATCGCGCTCACGATATTATTATTAAAGATCCGCTCAATTTTCACATTACCACCACCTTTTGAAGCAAATAAAAAAGGGGCAACACCAAAAAATAGCCGCAAAGCTGACTTTTGGTATTGCCCGCATTACCGGTAACAAGCCTCATTTATATCCTAGCACTGCTTGAAATCGCTGTCAATAGTCTTTTTGAAATTTGACACGGTGTTTGCCTGCCGGCAGCAAGATAACCACTCGCCCCTCTGCTCTTACGGTCAAATACTCACTCCCCAGCCCAGCTGCCGCACCATCCGGCAAGACCAAAAAGCCCGTCGTCCGCTCAGGCACCTCACATTCGACCGCCATGCCGCCCGCTTCATCCTTCTGCCAGTGAATCCGAATCTGCCCATATTTCGTTTCATACGTCAGCGCCAAAAATGCAATCGGAAAGTCGAAATCGGGCGCCACATAAAACTCTTCAAAGCCCGGCTTCTTCACCTTCAGACCGCCCACTTTGCGAACGAGCCAGTCGCCCACACAGCCAAACGCATAATGATTGAACGAATAGCGCCCCACTTTCCCGCCGTCCGGATCAATCCCCGCCCAGGATTCCCAAATTGTCGTCGCCCCCTGATTAATTTCATAGAACCAAGACGGACATTCCTCCTGCAAAAAGACGCGCCGAGCCGTCTCCGCGTAGCCATTATCGGCCAGCACATCCAGCAGATAAGGCACCGACAGAAAGCCCGTATCAAGCTTAAACTGATTCGCTTCAATCAAGTCCACCAGCCGCCCAACCGCCGCCGCTTTATGCTCCTCTCGCAGAAGATCAAACGCCACAGCAAGCGTATAGCAGCCTTGAAAATCGGCCGTTAGCTGGCCATCCTGATAGAAGCGCTCTTCAAATGCCCGCCGCACTTCATCCGAGTAGCCCTTAAACCCAGCCGCATCCTCTTTTTTCCCAAGTCGAGCGGCAATTTTCCCCAAAATCTCGGAAGAATGTGCCAGAAAAGCAGTCGCCACTAAATCCTTCGTGACTTTTGCCGTCTCCATCGGTCCTTTCGCCTGCGGGCCAATCATATAGCTCGGGAACATCCAGTCGCCATAGTGGAATTTCGTATCCCAAATATAACGCGCGTCCCCCTCCTTATCACCTGCCGCACTTCTCTTAGAAAATTCATGCCACTTGACCATCGCCTCATAGCACGCCGCCAGGACATTCGTATTGCCGTACCGCTCATAAAGCACCCAAGGCACCAAAATGATCGCATCTCCCCACCCGGCCGACGAAAGCGACCCAGTAAATTCCACACTCTGATAAAAATCCTTTGGCGCCGGACTATAATCCAGTACTTCCCCCGATGCCAACTGCTCATATGTCACATTTTGCAGCCATCTCGTCAAAAAGTCCTCCACATCCATGAAAAAACTAGCGGTCGGTGAAAAAACCTGAATATCCCCCGTCCAGCCGACCCGCTCCCGTTGCGGACAGTCAGTAGGAATCGACAGCATATTGCCCTTTTGGCTCCATTCAATATTGGCGAGCAGCTGATTGATCTTCAGATTCGACGTTTTCATATGCCCCGCCTTTCGCATCGCCGAATAAAGCACCTGCGCCTTCAGATCGCAACAAGCAAGCGGCTTCTCATAGCCCGTAATCCGAATAAACCGAAACCCGTGGAACGTAAAAGCAGGCACCAGCTCAGCGCGTTCCCCCCGGCCAATATAAACATCCCGCTGATCCTTGTTCCGCCCGACAATATTATTGAAAAACTGCCCCTGCTCATCCAGAACCTCCGCATGTTCAATCTCGACCCGCTGCCCTTCCGCCAAATCAAGCGACAACGCAACGCGCCCGGCGATCACCTGACCAAAATCAACAATCACCGCGTCCCCTTCCCGCCAAATTTTTCTTGCTGGAAGCTCCTCCATCACTTTCACCTGCGGCCCGAATTGCGGAACCAGCGCCCCATAATCCTCACTCACAACCTGCACCGGCCGAAGCGCCACCGAGTCGAGCTGCCCTTCCACATCAAGCCGCAAATCCTGCTTCTCGCCGATACAAATATCACTGTAACAATATTTCCCCGTCGTATAGCCAAACTCGTCATCCGTCCCAATCAAACGCACCTCACCATCCGCCAGCCTCAGCTCAATCTCCCCTAAAAACGAAAGCCGATCGCCAAACTGCGCACTACCACCCTGAACACTAATCCGTCCGCCATACCAGCCATCCGCCAGCACAACCGACCAGGAATTCTCTTCTGCCAGCAAATCCGTAATCTCATAAGTCTGATACTGCAAATAGTGCTGATAAGACGTATAGTCTGGCGCAAAACAGGCATCCGTCACCGCGCGCCCATTTAATTTTGCCTCATAAATTCCCCGAGCCGTGATATGCAAAAATGCCGCCACGACCTCTTTTTCCGGCAAAGAAAACCGTTTGATAAAATAAGCAGGCGGTCTCAGCCGTTCCTCCACCGGCTCCGTCTCCATTTGACCAGCCCCCTCAAACATCTCCTTCAAAGAAAACGCCTTTTCCGGCTTGATTTCCCCTTCCGGCGAGGTAATCCATTTCGCCTGCCACACACGTGATTCTGTTTTATTCATCTATTTTCACTCCTTCTTCCATCACGATTCCAAACGAAGAACGCTGCAATAATTTTTCCTGAAAGCGACTCAAAACAAGCACGATACAGATGACCACCCCGATCAAGCCAGCAATCACAATATTACTTCCCGCATCCTCATGTAAAAATAAGTCCGCTAAACCATTCACCAACACCGGACTAATAAAGCCGCCAATTGCCGTCCCCGCCGAATAAACCGCAATGGCAATCGGCATTTTCATTCCACTAACCGAAATGGAAATGGCAAACGGCGCCTGCGACATAAAAATACTCAGCGAAAAACCAATCAGGAAACACGCCACGTACACACAGGCAATATTAGGACTCACATTCAACAGCCACATTGACAACCCTAAAAGCCCAAAACTCACTGCAAAAGAATATTTCTGGAAAAAGCGAATCATTTTTCCAAGCAAAAGCCCAGAAACCAACCCGCCGACCAGTCCAATCGTATTGGCCATCGCTGAATTCGCCGTGTCGCCCAAACCATTTCCTTCCACAAACAGCGCCACATTATTTGGAAAAACATTATAAAGGCCTAAAAAAGCAATCCCTAAAAGTGCAATCACCCAAATTGGCATGCCCAGCTTCTCACCACCAGCCGCCACTTTAGGCGCTTCGCCATTTTTAATCCCTCTAACACTTGGCAGCAAAACAGTCGCCAAAATAAGAATCACACCCGCTAAAATATACACTAGATAATTATAATTCCATCCTTGCTGCGCCAAATTGCCACCAATCATTGTCATCACGATCGCCCCAATACTCACAAAAGCCGTATTCTGCCCCATGACCGCCTGCCGATCCTCTGCCGGAATCAACGTTGTAATAAGAAGTGGCGTGATATTCGTAATAATCCCAATGCCAAGCCCCAAAATCCCCGCACAAACCAACAAAAACGCTAAACTACCCGTCACAAAAAATGGTGCGATCCCACCTAGAAAAATCAACAGAGGCCCGAAAAGCGCCAATTTCTTAAGTGACAGCTGCCCTGCCAATTTTCCAACCGCAAAAGCCGCAATCAAAGACGTCAGGCTTGGAATCGCCGTAAGCATTTGAATACTTGCCATCCCCGCATCTGGAAACGCCCCCGCAATCATCCCAAAAGAAGGTGCAATTGCCAGCGCACTCATCGAAAGCATGGTGAGCGAAAAAATACTGATCTTACTTTTCAATTCTTTATTCATGCTATTTCCCTCGCTTTTCAAATTTGATATAATAATCCTATCGCCAAAAGACAACGTTTACAATCTGTTTTCTTGACATAGTTATGTGGTTTTATAACTTGAAAAGGAGTTTTTGATATGGCACAGGCACCAAAATTCATTTTCGACCTGCCAAAATTCGATCAGGCGCATTCCCCCATTGCAGACATCATGCTGCCCGCCCAAAATAAAGAAGTCTCCACCGAAAACATCTTAAATCACACATCGCTGCCTCAAAATGAGCCCTTCTTTCTCGTCGCCCATGACATGTCCTCTGAGAACACACCGTTTCACAAGCATGATTTTTATGAAATTATCTATGTACAAAAAGGCCCCGTTACCAATCTAATCGAGCAGGAAGAAATCTACATGTTCACCGGCGATATTTTCATCATGAATAAGGAAAGCGTCCATGCCCTAAAAGCATCTAATCCCGAGGCCGTCATTATCAACATCTGCTTGCGGGATGCCTTTTTTGCCGAGGGAATCTTTCACGAGTTTCTCACAGACAAAAACCCGCTTTCCAATTTCCTGCGCAACGAAAACGGGCGCCATTATCTGTTTTACCCACTAGCGCACCACCCATCGATTCGCTCGATCATTCAACAAATTATTCACGAATACATTTCAACCTCCTATCAAAAAAGTTTCACCCTGTTGGCACTAC
Source organism: Listeria costaricensis (assembly GCF_900183385.1). Taxonomy (GTDB): domain Bacteria; phylum Bacillota; class Bacilli; order Lactobacillales; family Listeriaceae; genus Listeria; species Listeria costaricensis. Next base: position 2,591 of record NZ_FXUT01000019.1, on the reverse strand, counting down.
TACTCCTGCTCCTTGCCGAACTAGCAAAGTGTGAGGAATACAGCTTTCACGGCATTGATAAAAAGACCCTCTCCATCCTCGACTACATTGAAAATCACTACGCCGACACCTCCTTAAAAGATATCGCGCACGTTTTCAATTACAGCGAAGCCTATCTGAGCCGTTTTATCAAAAAGCACACCGGCCTTTCCGTCAGCACGATCATCACACACAAGAAGCTCTACCATGCCTATGAAGCGCTCAGCCAGACCACCTATCCAGTGGAAATGATCGCGCACCAAGTCGGCTACAAGAGCACCAGCCATTTTTATAAAGTTTTCCAAAAGCACTACGACAAAACACCTGACGAAGTCCGCCAAAAACATTGAAGCGAAAGGAAGAACACCATCATGACACTAAACGAAAAATTCGCCTTTATGGCAACCGGCCAAACCTATAACGACCTAGCCCCCGAACTCACGAAAGCCAGAGAAGACGGCATTGCCTTTACTAACCGCTATAATGCAAGCTTTGGCGCCCCGCAGAAAGAACGCGAAGCCATCCTGCAAACATCCCTTGGCAGCGTCGGCGAAAATGTCCATTTCGAGCCCAATTTCCGCTGTGAATTCGGCCAAAACATCCATATCGGCAATCATTTTTACGCCAATTACGATTGCATCATGCTTGACGGTGCCACCATCGAGATCGGCGACTATGTCCTCTTCGGCCCACGAGCAGGCATCTACACAAGCAACCATTCCATCTGGCCAGAAGAACGCGAAAAAGGCGGCTGCATCGCGAAACCCGTCAAAATCGGCAGCCGCGTCTGGCTTGGCGCCAATGTAATCGTCAATCCAGGCGTCACAATTGGCGAAAACACCATCATCGGCTCCGGCAGTGTCGTCACCAAATCAATCCCTGCTGGCGTCATCGCCGCCGGAAACCCCTGCCGCGTCATCCGTCCCATCACCGAATCCGACCGAACTGATTACTTTGAGAACGGCCATCTAAAATAGTTTCACAAAAAGCTCCTTTAGTCTGACTGAAGGAGTTTTCTTTAGCCACCGTAAAGAGATATACTTTAGTTAAAAACGAGCGAAGCGGAGGCAATCACATGACATCCACACAAACAAATAAGCAAACACTAGCCGAATATTTCGAGCATTGGATGACCACATTTAAGCAACCATTCATTTCCCCCATTACCTATATCAAATACCAAACCACCCAGCAACAAATCTCCGAATACTTTGGCAAAACCCGCCTTAAGGACCTGACCCGCCTGACCTATCAAAACACATTGAACACCTATGCAAAAAATCACAGCAAGCCAACAACCGCCTGCTTCCACAAGCACATCCGCGCCGCACTCCTAGATGCCATTGATGAACAGCTGCTGACAACCGATCCCACCCGCAAAGCCATCCTCACAGGACGCGAAAACCCGCGCAAGAAGTCCACCTATCTCAACCTATCCGAATGGCAAAAATTGACCCGTCACACCCGCCAAATCGCCCCCTTGAACAGCCATTATCTGATCATCTACCTAGCCGCCGTCACAGGCATGCGTTTTGCTGAAGTTTTAGGCCTCACCTGGTCAGACATTGACTTTGAGAACCAGCAACTCTCCATCACCAAAACCTGGGACTACAAATACCACACCGGCTTCATCCCCACAAAAAACAAGCATTCCAAGCGAAAAGTCGCCATCGACCGCCATACAATCGAGCTGCTCAAAAACCACCAAGCAACCAAAAAAAGCCGGCCCGCCAAAAACCCGAACCAACTCATCTGTACCGATCAAAACGGCAACCTCCCGGCCAATATCACCATCAACCGCCTGCTCATAAAAATTTGCGCCACATGCGAAATTCCCACAATCTCCTTCCATGCCCTGCGCCACACCCACGCCTCGATCCTACTTTTCGAAGGAGTCAACATCCTATCCGTCTCCAAACGCCTAGGCCACCACAACGTCACCACCACCCAACAAACCTACCTCCACATCATCCAAGAAATGGAAGACCGCGAAACCGAGCTGATTTTGGGGGTGATGGAAGGAATAGCAAATTAAAAAGCACTATATTTTTTATAGAAAACCCTTCAATTACAACATTCCCTTTCAAAATGACAACCAGAGTTACCATGTTTGAATACTACATTTTTTGCTATACTAACTTCGAGGTGAAAAACATGTTAAAAAATAAACTAAAACAAATACTAGAAGAAACAGGGATCAGCCAAAGTGAACTATCAAGAAAAAGCGGCATTAGCAGACAAGGAATAAAGAAGATTGTAGACAACCCTTTTCATGCCATTTCTGGTCATACTCTGTCAGAATTATTGATGGCACTGAAAATTCTTTTCGATGATCTTTGTGCTCTCTATACTAAAGAAGAATACTTATTGGAAAAATTATTAAACAGAGTATTTAGTGAAAAAAGTTTAAAATTGTTAACGGATATTTTGTATCAAAAGACAAAACTCTACTTTAAATTTGATTACTGGGCTAGTGGTCAAACCTTAAGACTCTCTAGTAAGGGATATTATGAGAATTACTCATTTTCAGGATATATTAGAATAACAACTAATCTTGACAACCCGACATTTGA
>NZ_FXUT01000015.1 GCF_900183385.1 Listeria costaricensis | reverse complement strand
GGAAATGATTCTTCATTTCCTGCCCTATGAATTAATGGTGAAACATAATGTCTCATCGCTTTTTCATCTTCGTTTTGTTCAGTTTTCAAAGGTCATTCATTTCAGTTAGCTGAGCGTTTCGTGTGCATCAGCAACGTTTATAAATATACCAACTTTTTATGCATTCGTCAATAGTTTTGGCAAACTTTTTTTAAGAAAGATGAAAAAAGTTTAAATTGGCATGTTTTCAGCTATATTTATACAGCCATAAGAACAGACGATCAAATGGTTTTAGGTCGTGTGAATCTGCACGCCTTTCTCCTCAAATTGCTGTTTTAATACTGGATCAAGTTCGTTTCCGGTGATAATAGAAGATATTTCATCCAGCTCTGCGTATTTATATAAAGAAATGCGGCCGAATTTCGTATGATCTGTTACGAGGATTACTTCATCTGCTGAGTGAAGCATCTCTTGCTTAGCAGGTACCAAGTATTCATCATAGTGCATCAATCCTTTATCAATATCTAATGCGGGCGTTGTAACAAAAGCTTTATGGACGTGGAGATTGCGCAATGTGCCGCTTGTGATCATGCCATTCAAAATATAAGTTTCCGGATATAAGACGCCGCCGGTTACGATGACTTTGCTTTGGGAGAACCGCATAATCGAGGCTACGTTGATATCGTTTGTGATGATGGTCAGCTTGGCGCGTTCTTTTAATGCTTCGGCAATATGGCCGGTCGTTGTGCCGGCATCTAGGATAATCGTGTCGCCGTCTTGGATCAGCGTGGCTGCATGAGCCGCAATTCGGCGTTTTTCTTCATAGTGGGCTTCGCTGCGTTTTTTCCAGTCGGGCTCTGAGACTACTTTTTCTTCAATCATGACGCCACCGTGAGTTCGCTTCAGCTTCTTTTCTTTTTCTAGAACGGCCAGGTCACGGCGGATAGTGGCTTCATGGACTGCAAAATGCTTGGCAAGTTCGGTGACCGTTGCAATTTTGCGCGTTTTGACATATTGGACGACTGCCCGTTTTCTTTCGATGGAAAGCACTTTTTTGCCACCTCTTCTCTCTTTTTTAAATGAAAAGGGTCCTAAAGTGCTAATCATTCTGCACCGTAGAACCCTTTTTTTACATATCATTTTGGTTGGGTCGTTTTAGTCGTTCAAGCGTTTTTCAAGTTCTGCTTTTTTATCTTCAAAGCCTGGTTTGCCCAGCAATGCGAACATGTTAGCTTTGTATGCTTCAACGCCTGGTTGGTCAAATGGATTGACGCCATTCAAGTAGCCACTGATGCCGACTGCTTTTTCAAAGAAGTAAACTAAATAGCCGAATGTGTATGGGTCAAGTTCTGGGACTTCTACAACAAAGTTTGGTACTTCGCCGTCTGTATGAGCAAGCAAAGTTCCTTCAAAAGCTTTTGTATTAACGAAATCGATTGTTTCGCCTGCCAAGTAGTTCAAGCCGTCCAAATCAACTTCTTCTTTATTGATGGTCAAATTGTGACGTGGTTTGTCCACTTTGATGACTGTTTCAAATAGGTTGCGGCGTCCGTCTTGGATATATTGACCAAGGGAGTGCAAGTCTGTCGAGAAGTTGGCACTGGATGGGTAGATGCCTTTTTTGTCTTTCCCTTCACTTTCGCCGAATAATTGTTTCCACCATTCGTTGAAATATTGTAGACCTGGTTCATAAGAAATAAGCAGTTCTGTTACTTTTCCTTTGCGGTAAAGAACATTACGTGCTGCTGCATATTGGTAAGCAATATTATCTTCAAGTGATGGTGCTGCAAAATCTTTGCTGGCTGCTGCTGCGCCGTCCATCATGGCTTGGATATCTACGCCACTGACAGCAATTGGTAGTAAGCCTACTGCTGTTAAAACGGAGAAACGGCCGCCAACGTCATCAGGTACAACGAAAGTTTCATAGCCTTCATTGTCCGAAAGCGTTTTAAGCGCGCCTTTTGCTTTATCAGTGGTTGCATAAATGCGTTTTTTCGCTTCTTCTTTGCCGTATTTTTTCTCAAGCAATTCTTTGAACACGCGGAACGCAATTGCTGGTTCAGTTGTTGTACCAGATTTAGAGATCACGTTAACGGAGAAATCACGGTCGCCAACTACTTCAATTAGGTCATGCAAGTAGCTTGAGCTGATGCTGTTTCCTGCAAAGAAAACTTGTGGCGTTTTGCGGTCGCCTTTTTCAAGAACATTATAGAAGGAATGATTGAGTGTTTCGATCGCAGCACGGGCGCCAAGATAAGAGCCGCCGATTCCGATTACGATCAGAACTTCAGAATCATTCTTGATTTTTTCGGATGCTTTCAAAATGCGGTCGAATTCTTCCTTATCGTAATTCGTTGGAAGATCGATCCAGCCTAGATAATCACTGCCTGCACCAGTACCATTATGTAAAGCATCATGGGCAGCTTTTACAGCTGGTTCTAAATAATCGATTTCGCGTTTTTCAAAAAAACGTAACGCTTTGGAATAATCAAATTTAATATGTGTCATCATTTTCCCTCCAAAAAATATTTAGGTTCTGTACTAACTTTATTACAAAGTCCAAAGTTTATCAAGAAATGATGCGATTATCTGACCGGAAATTCATTTCGATTTTCATAAAGGACGCCCCGTTCGAAAATCAGCTTGTTCAGAACGAGATTATCTAGCTGGATCAAATCATCAGCTGACGGGATTGACAACCATTTGGCTCTGAAAATACTGTCCCCACTTCGAATATTCTGAAAATCACCTTTGGCACTTGCCTTAAATACAAACGTGCATACATGCTCCCACTCAGTACGCCGCTCTTTGCAGAAAAGTAAACTATCAATGCGGATATCCACATTTGTCTGCTCTTTCACTTTATTCTTAAGGGTGTCTTCCATCGTTTCGTCCGTCTCTACTGAACCGCCCGGGAAGCCCCATGTCAAATCACGTTTTCTCACAGCCAAAATCTCGTCTTTTTTTTCGTTATAAATAAACGCTTCCACATTGATTGTCCTTTTCACTGAAATCCTCCTTTTTTGGTCAAAGTTTTCTAAATTGGCAGTTAAATTATTTTATTCTAGCAAATAATCTAAAAATTTTAACTTTAAATCGTAAATAAGTTTTAGTTTGTTCTAAAATATTAGTCAATTTAGAATAAAGCGGAATGGAAGCTTCCATTTCAACATGAAAGTTTCCACTTAGTCACAAGCTGGTTTATTTGTCAGCTTTTTTTACCCACTCTTGCAATTTGTCGCGTAACGTATTGAAGCCTTCGTCAGCGCCTTTTTGTTCATTTTTATTGCTGGTTTTGTTTGCTGGTTTCACGCTTTCAGTTGCGCGAATCGATAAGCTGATTTTGTTATTTTCTTCATCAATATCAAGAATTTTCACTTTTACTTCTTGACCCACTTCAAGGAAATCATGGATATCTTTGACAAAACCATGTGTGATTTCCGAAATATGGACTAATCCTTGCGTCTCATCATCAAGCGCCACAAATGCACCGTAGCCTTGGATTCCAGCTACTTTTCCGGTTACTGTATCTCCAACTTTATAAGAACTCATTCCCAAACACCTACTTTCCAAATTACCGATAATATTAAATTATAACACTCTGAGAAAAATAGTACAATAAATCTAAATTTCAACGTTTTTTTGTAATCTTCCAAGTGCTTTTATATGATACAATAATAGTCGGAAATAGCTTAATTTTAAAGGAGGCCTATTATATGAGTCAATTTGATGAAGTCATCCCCCGTTTAGGTACGGATTCAGAAAAATGGGACGGCGCGGAAGAGCTGTTCGGCAGAAAAGGAATCATCCCAATGTGGGTAGCAGATATGGATTTTCGTGCGCCAAAGCCTGTACTAGAAGCTTTTAAAGAGCGTGTCGAGCATGGCGTTTTCGGCTATTCGGCACATTCTGATCAAGTAAAAGAAGCCATTATCAATTGGAATGCACGGCGTCACCAGTTTCATTTCAAAAAAGAGGACTTGCTTTTCAATACGGCTGTTGTTCCTTCAATTTCGCTTGCTCTCCGTGTACTGACGAATGAGGGAGACGCTGTTTTAATGCATTCACCGATTTATCCACCCTTCTTCAATGTAACAAGGGAAACGAAGCGGAAAGTCGTAATGTCTCCATTGAAATATGAAAATAATCGTCTACATATTGATTTGGCTGATATGGAAGAAAGAATTCAACGGGAAAATGTTAAATTGTTTATACTTTGTAATCCGCAGAATCCGGGTGGTCGAGCTTGGTCTCTTGAAGAGCTCACGCAGATGGTCGCACTTTGTAAGAAATACCAGATTCCCATCGTTTCTGATGAGATCCATGCTGATTTAGTGGTTAAATCGCGCAAGCATTATCCGCTGGTTGTGGCTGCACCGGATTATCAGGATCAGATTGTTACGCTCATGGCACCGACAAAAACCTTTAATTTGGCTGCAATTAAGGCCTCCTATTTAGTCATTACGAATGAACAATTACGGGACCGCTTCAAAGAATTTCAACGTTATGAGCATGCGGCCGGGCTGAACGTGTTCGGACTGATTGGTATGGAAACTGCCTATAATGAAGGTGAGGATTGGCTGGACGAGCTGCGCGACTATATTTATTCCAATTATGAATATGTGAAGGAAGCGCTGAAGAAGGAAGTTCCTGAAATTGGCGTGACAGAGCTTGAGGCCACTTATTTGATGTGGTTGGATGCCCGTGCACTTCCGAAAGATGAAAAAACCTTGTATCAGGATATCATTGATGCTGGCTGTGGCGTGCAGATGGGTAGTGGCTTTGGCAAAAGTAGCAGCGGCTTTATTCGCTTAAACATTGCCTGTCCAAAAGAAACATTGGAAAAAGGTGTTGCGGCACTGATTGCCGGTATTAAAAAATGATGGCTGTTGAATGACCGTTTGAGGCATCTTCCCTCTGCGGTCGTTTTTTCTATTTTAAGCGTTATTTTCGTAATCAAATGTTAATTTTGGTATACTAAATTTGTAGTACATATGATAATAACTGAGCGTTTTTCGCCCAGTTTTTTTATCGCAATCAAAAAGGAGTTGAAAAGATGTTTTTAGGTTTTCGCGAATTGCTTTTTTCAAAGCTGCGGTACCTGCTCGTAACTGGTATCATGATTTTGATCATGCTGCTCGCCCTCATTTTATCGGGTTTGGCAAATGGGCTTGCTTATGATAACGCTTCGTCTGTTTCAGATAACGGCGTTCCCTACTATGCGATTACAAAAGATGCACAAGGAAAGCTTTCACGTTCCCAATTTCCAGAATCTGACTTCACAGCAGTCAAAAATGATGAAAATGTCAAAGATGCCGCTGTTTTAGGTCAGTCTATGCAGACGCTCAAACGTGAAAGTGATGATAAAAAATATAGTATTGCCTTCTTTGCGATTCAGCCGGGTCAATTTCTTGATCCCAAGATCGTGGAAGGAAAAGGACTATCTGTGACGAAGCCTGATGAGATTGTCGTCGATAGTTCGCTCAAAAAAGATGGCTTAAAACTTGGCGATGTGTTGATGGACGATATGCTGAACAAGGAATTAAAAATTGTCGGCTTTACGGAAGATCAGAAATACAGCCATGCTCCGGTTGTTTATATCAATATGGCCACTTGGCAATCGATCAATCCGGTGCTCTATCACCAAAAAGTGCCGCAAATCAATGCCATTGCCATCAAGACGAAGGATGCCGATAAAGGTGTGAAGCTCAGCAATAAAGAACTGACCACTTTGACGTCTGATGAATTCTTAAATCAGATTCCGGGCTACTCGGCGGAACAAATGACGCTTAACATGATGATTGCCTTTCTAATTGTGATCGGTGGCTTTATTTTAACCGCCTTCTTCTATGTGATGACTTTACAAAAAACGACGCAGTTTGGTATTTTGAAGGCACTTGGAACTAAAACCAGTACGATTGCTGGCAGCGTCATTATTCAAGTTGTGATCATTTCGCTGATTAGTATTGCGATCAGTGTGGGCGTGACACTTCTACTTCCAAGTGTTCTGCCAGAAGCGATGCCATTTAGACTTTCTTCCCTGACGATCGTGCTTTACAGTCTGATTTTCTTTGTAGTGGCGCTACTCGGCTCCCTGCTTTCACTTAGAAAAGTAGCAAAAGTCGATGCGCTTGATGCGATTCGCGGAGGTGATGAATGATGACAGAATTGCTTCGTTTTAGTAATGTACGAAAAACCTATCCTTCTGGACGTTCTGTGGTGGAAGCTTTAAAGCCGACTGATTTCACGGTGAAAAAAGGGGAACTGACGGCTATTGTTGGCCCAAGTGGCTCTGGGAAAAGTACATTTCTTTCATTAGCAGGTGCGCTTTTGACACCTACAGAAGGAAGTATTACGATCGGCGGCAAGGAAATCAGCCATTTGTCGAAGAAAGAACAAACTGCTTTGCGTCTGAATGAGATCGGTTTTATTTTCCAAGCGGCTCATCTTGTTCCCTACCTAAGAGTGAAGGATCAGATTCGTTTTATTGGAAATCTGGCGTCTAAAGATAAGACTGCTACTCAAAAACAGACGATGTATCTTTTGGAACAGTTGGGATTGACCGATCGAGCCGACTTTTATCCACGTGATTTGTCGGGTGGTGAGAAACAGCGGGTTGCCATTGCGCGTGCGCTGATCAATTCTCCATCTGTGATTTTGGCCGATGAACCAACTGCCAGTCTTGATTCCAAGCGCAGTAAAGAAGTCGTGGAGCTAATCCGAGCTGAAGTTGTTGGTACGGAACGCGCTGCGATTATGGTCACACATGATGAGCGGATGCTTGACCTTTGCGACCATGTTTATCGAATGGAAGACGGTCTTTTGACGAAAGAACGCTAATACAAAAAACCCCGAAATGCTGATGATACGCACTTCGGGGTTTACTTTTATACCGTTTATTTATTGATCAGATCAAGCGCCTGACCCAAAACTTTTTCGCCGTTCATTGTTCCGTATGCTGCCATGTCAATTACATCCACTGGCATACGTCCATCGGCAAGTTTTTCAATGGAGTCTTTTTGATAGCGAACTTGTGGGCCGAGAAGCACCACATCTGCGTCATTGATTACATTATTAATTTCAGAAACAGAGTAAGCGTTGATATTACACTCTTCGCCTTTCGCTGTTGCTGCCTGCTGCATTTTTGTAACTAATAGGCTAGTAGACATTCCTGCTGCGCAAACCAAAACGATATTTTTCATGTCAAATCTTCCTTTCCAACAAAGGGAATATATTTTGTACCTTACCTTCTTCATTATACGCATTTTCCGCTTATTTAACAAGTAAACGTTTACCAAACAGACTGATAAGTATGAACCTTAACAAATTTTTAAAATTTACTAAAAATAGATTGCGCTTTTCCTTAAAACAAGCGATAATAGACAATAACTTTTTACTAAAACAGGAGTGAGTTTGTGGAATGAAAGTAATTAAATTCGGCGGCAGTTCACTTGCTTCAAGTGTGCAGCTTCATAAAGTTTTTGATGTAGTGAAAAGCGACAAAGACCGCAAAATCATTGTTGTTTCAGCGCCCGGAAAACGGTTCAAGGAGGATACCAAGGTAACGGATCTTTTGATTGATTGTGCTGCCAAGGCGCTGCTCGGGGAAAGTACGGATGCCCTATTCCAGACGATTATTGAGCGTTATTCCGGAATCGCACAGGATATGGGGATGGAGCTCTCGATCATTCAGGAAATCGAACACAATCTCCATCAAATTTTACAGTCAGATAAGTCAGATCCTGATCAGTTTATGGATTTGATGAAGGCGAGCGGTGAGGATAATAATGCCAAACTTGTCGCGGCTTTCTTCCGTTTTAAGGGGATGGATGCGGAGTATGTGAATCCGTTCGATGCTGGGCTGTTTGTCACGGATGAACATGCGAGTGCACGCGTTTTACCGGAATCTTATGATAACCTCTTTGCCTTGCGTGAGCGAAAGGGATTGGTTATTTTTCCTGGCTTCTTTGGTTATACCAAGGCCGGTGAAATTCGTACGTTTTCTCGGAGCGGCTCAGATATTACAGGAGCCATCGTGGCGAATGGTGTTCAGGCGGAGCTGTATGAAAATTTCACCGATGTGGATGCCGTTTTCGCGGTCAACCCGGCGATTGTGAAAAATCCGTGCAAGGTAGATGAGCTGACTTATCGGGAAATGCGGGAACTTTCCTATGCTGGCTTTTCGGTGTTTCATGATGAAGCGCTTGTTCCGGCTTTTCGGGCTGGGATTCCTGTACATATCAAAAACACCAATAATCCAGACGGTTCAGGAACTCGTGTCATTCGTGAACGCGATGCTTCAAATGGTCCGGTCGTTGGGATCGCCAGTGACGACGGTTTTTGCAGCATCTATATCAGCAAATATTTAATGAACCGTGAGCTTGGTTTCGGACGGCGAATTTTGCAGATTTTAGAGGAGGCAGAACTTTCCTATGAGCATATGCCTTCTGGGATTGACGACTTGACGATTATTTTACGCGAAAATCAGCTTGACGCAAAGAAAGAACGCCACGTCATCGAGCGGTTGAAGCATGAAGTGGATGCCGATCAAGTGGTTGTCGAGCATGGCATCTCGCTACTCATGGTGGTCGGTGAAGCCATGCGGCACAATGTCGGCACGACTTATCGGGCCTCGAGAGCCTTATCGAATGCTGGTGTCAATATTGAAATGATCAATCAGGGCTCGTCGGAAGTGAGCATCATGTTTGGTGTCAAAAAGGAACAGGAGCATCAGGCGGTAAGAGCGCTCTACCATGAATTTTTCAGCTCGGTGCCTGTTTCCTGATAGAAAAAAGCGCTTGTCTTCGCCTAATAAGCTGAGACTAGCGCTTTTTTATGCGTAACATTCAACCAGAAAGGCGATTTTACTTGCTTGATCGCAAAAATGAAAATGGCGCCATTTCTTCTGGCTTGCAAAAGACTTGCTTTATGTCTGGATATAGCTGTTGTTCTTTTCAAAAAAACGGCTCGTATGATAGTGCACCGCCAAAAGGTAGACCTGAAAATCCATCTTTTTGGGAGCGCTAATTTCCCAGCCGCTTTCTTATTTAATCTAAAATATTGATTTTTTCAATGATGACGTCATTGACTGGTTTGTCTTGTGCGCCAGTTGGGACATTTGCAATGTTGTCCACGATGTCAAGGCCTTCGACAACATGACCGAAAACCGTATGACGACCGTCAAGCCATGGTGTGCCGCCTTCTTTGTAGGCTTCAATGATTTCTGCTGGGAAACCTACCGCTTGCATTTGTTCCAGCATATCTTCTGGCATATCTGGCTTTTGGACGATGAAAAATTGGCTGCCGTTTGTGTTCGGGCCAGCATTGGCCATTGAAAGCGCACCGCGAAGATTGAATGCATAGCGAGAAAACTCATCTTCAAATGGGCCGCCCCAGATGCTTTCGCCGCCTGTTCCAAGACCGTCTGGATCGCCGCCTTGAATCATAAATTCAGGAATGACACGGTGGAAAATCAAACCGTCATAGTAGCCATTTTTGGCATGTGTCACAAAGTTTTCGACCGTTTTCGGGGCGATTTCTGGGAATAATTTTAATTTGATTGTTCCGCGGTTTGTGACCATTTCAGCTGAAATTTCGTTTTCAGCAATTTCTTTTGATAATTGAGGATAGTTCATGTATTGATAGCTCCTTTGATTAGATTTAGCTGCCGAACCAGATGATGAGCAGATTGATGAATACGGCAACAAGATACATTACTAGTATAACAGCCAATGTCCAAATCACAATTTTTTTAATCATGTTTTCTCCTTTTCACGCATGGCTTTTCGGCTTGCTCTTTTTTATTCTATAATGAATGGACTGCTTTTTGAAATAAAATGAACTTTATAAGGCAGCCCTATTTCCAGTTCTGACATCGTTTATTCTCATCGTTTGACAACGGGCATTATCTGTAAAATTTTATTTTTTGATTGCCCTCTAGCAAAAATATAGGCGTTTTCTTCCTATTTAACATTCGTCCTCAAACCTTGCCCGCCATTTATAAAGTTAAGCTGTCTATCTTTTTTTCATGGAAAAAAGTGTGCTATAATAAATTTGTGCTTTCTTTTTCAAGCATTTTTTTATCAAAGAAAAGAAATGTAAGTACTTGCTTGCTTTTTGAATGTTGTTTTGCTTATTTCAGCCATTAGATTGGACTTCTTTCGGCTGGTTAGATAGATAAAATTAAAAGGAGGAGCCGATTTGTCTTTACTGCATGTTGCTATTTTGCTGCCATTTTTTGCGGCACTTTTGATTCCGCTCGTTTATAAGTGGACCAAAAAAATTCATACAGGTTGGCTGGTGCTGCCGATTCCTGTCTTGCTTTTCATTTATTTCTGCAGTTTTATTCCCAAAACGATGCACCAGTCGACAACTGCCACAATGCCCTGGATTCCAAGCTTCGGGATTAATTTTACAGTCGTTGTGGACGGTCTGAGTCTGCTCTTTGCCCTCCTCATCACGGGGATCGGGTCGCTGGTCGTTTTCTATTCGATCTATTATCTGGGTAAAAAAACGGAGCGGCTGAATAATTTTTATGCGTTTCTGATGATTTTTATGTCGGCCATGCTGGGGGTTGTGCTCAGTGACAACTTGATTGTGCTCTACCTATTTTGGGAAATGACGTCGATCAGTTCATTCCTTTTGATTGGTTACTGGTATCATCGGGAGCGGTCGCGTTATGGGGCCAGAAAGTCGATGATGATCACGGTGTTTGGCGGTTTGATGATGCTCGGCGGCTTTATTCTGCTGCACATCATGACGGACAGCTTTTCTGTTCGGGAAATCATTGCCAGCGGGCCGGCGATTGCGGGGAATCCGCTTTTTGTCCCTGCGATGATTTTCATTTTGCTCGGTGCATTTACCAAATCAGCTCAGGTGCCGTTCCACGTTTGGCTGCCTGATGCGATGGAAGCTCCGACTCCTGTCAGCGCCTATCTGCATTCGGCTACGATGGTTAAGGCGGGGATTTATATTGTCGCCCGTTTTACGCCACTTTTCGCTGTATCCGAGGTCTGGTTTTGGACGGTCTCGATTGTGGGGATTGTTACGCTGCTTTGGGGCTCCATCAATGCAACCAAGAAGAATGACTTGAAAGCCATTTTGGCCTACTCGACGATTAGCCAGCTTGGTTTGATTATGTCCCTGCTCGGGGTCGGGGCGCTCAGTCTGCATTTTGGCAACGAGGAATTTTATGCAGCAGCGATTGTGGCGGCTGTGTTCCACTTGTTCAACCATGCGACTTTCAAAGGAAGTTTGTTTATGATGGTCGGGATCGTCGACCATGAAACGGGGACGCGCGACATTCGGCGTCTTGGCGGGTTAATGCGAATCATGCCGATTACTGCTACGATCGCTTTTATCGGGACGTTCGCGATGGCTGGTCTGCCGCCGTTTAACGGTTTCTTGAGTAAAGAGATGTTCTTTGAAAGCATGACGGATATTGTGCACATGAATCTTTGGAATGCCGACACTTGGGGCGTTCTACTTCCGGTGATTGCTTGGATTGCCAGCGTGTTTACATTTGTCTACAGTATGATTATTTTCTTCAAAACCTTTACGGGTAAAAATAAGCCTTACTTGCTGCCGAAAAAACCACATGAAGCACCGCTCGGACTGCTTCTTCCACCTTGCATTCTGGCCTTTCTGGTCGTTCTAATCGGGATTTTTCCGAATCTGATTGCCGCGCCGATTTTAGAGCCGGCTGTTAAAGCGATCGTTCCAACACTGGGAGCGGCGGACAGCGATTTTTCCATTCATATCAGTCTATGGCATGGCATCACGCCGGCACTATTAATGACGATTGGTGTGGTCATCGTTGGGACCCTGCTTTACAAGACGAATCGCTACTGGAAGCCTTGGATTACGACGCGCGTGCCGAAGAAGCTGCGAATTGGCCGTGCTTATGATGCGAGTATGTTTTATTTGGAACAGGGCTCATACCGGACGACGATGTGGATCATGACTGGCTGGCTGCGGACTTATTTGAACTACATGCTGACGGCTTTTATTATTTTGATTATCGGCACCATGTTTATAACGGATGCCTTTAATTTTAACTTTAGTGCCATGACACCGGTAACGGCGGTTGATTTTGTTTTAGCGGCGGTCATTCTGGTGACTTTGATCGGAACGGTTTTTTCCAAATCGCGTATCACTTCGATCATTTTACTCGGAGCCATGGGTTATACGGTGAGTATTTTCTTCATTATTTCGCGGGCGCCGGATCTGGCGCTGACGCAGCTCGTGATCGAGACGATTTCTGTTGTGCTTTATCTGCTGGTCTTTTATCATCTGCCGCAATTCAGTAATATTGAGGAAAAGCCGAAATGGTTCTCGGTCAAAACGATTTTAAGTATCGGGGTCGGCGTGACAGTGACGCTCATTGCGCTTTCTGCATTTGATACGACTTTCTATGATTCGATTTCGCAGTACTATTTAGACAATGCCTATAAAGAAGCGGGCGGAAAAAATGTTGTCAATGTGATTCTGGTTGACTTCCGGGGCTTTGATACACTGTTTGAAACGGCGGTTCTGGCAATTGCTTCCATTGGCATTTATGCGATGATTAAATTACGTTTAACAAAGAGGAGGGAAAAAGATGAAAACCAATGACGTCTTGCTGAGAAATGTCACAAAAGTTGTGGCGTTCATCATTTTCTTGTTCTCGCTTCATTTATTTCTTGCGGGACACTATAATCCCGGCGGCGGCTTTGTGGCTGGGCTTACGAGTGCCGGTGCGATTACGCTGATGTTTCTTGCTTATGATACAAAAACAGTCAAAAGCATGCTCAATATCAATACGATCATGCTGACGGGGATCGGACTTCTGTTTGCACTTGGAACGGGGCTGATTGGGATTCTGACGGGAGATGCATTTTTGACGCATAAGTATACACATATCGACTTGCCCATCCTTGGTGATGTCTCCCTTCACACGGCCACTCTGTTTGATCTAGGTGTCTATCTGGTCGTCGTTGGTGTGACACTGACCATCATTCAATCGATTGGGGAGAGTGACTAATGGAACTTTTAATGTCGATCCTCATCGGTTTAATGTTTGCTGCTGCTGTCTATTTAATTTTATCGAAAAGTTTGCTTCGGATCATTATCGGCACGGCCATTTTAAGCCACGGTGTCAACTTGCTCGTTTTGACAATGGGCGGCTTGAAGCGCGGCGAGGCACCCATCTTAGGTTTAAAGGTGACCACTGCCTACAATGACCCGATTCCGCAAGCCTTAATTTTAACAGCCATTGTGATTGGCTTTGGTGTAACGGCCTTCTTCCTAGTACTGGCTTACCGGGCTTATCAGGAACTGGATAGTGAAAGTGTATCGAAAACGAGAGGACATGAAGCCGATGACGAATAACCTTGTACTGATGCCGATTTTGATTCCGTTTTTCGGTGCAATTTTACTGATGATTTTACCAAAACGGATCTATCTCCAGCGAACTGTTGCACTGATTTTCAGTATTCTGCTGTTTCTGGCCTCCCTATTTCTAGTCTTTTATGTACACAAAAATGGGATTATGACGCTGAATATCGGCAACTGGGACGCACCTTTTGGGATTACCATGGTTGGCGATATGCTGGCCCTTCTCCTAGTGACGACTTCCAGTATTGTCCTGAACTGCGTGGTCATTTATTCCTTCTATACGATCGGAAAGCCGCGTGAAAAGTTCCTCTACTATGCGGTAATCCTATTTATGATGGTCGGTGTGAACGGCTCGTTTTTGACGGGTGATATTTTCAACCTGTTTGTTTTCTTCGAGGTCATGCTGATGTCGTCATACGTACTGCTTGTAATCGGTGGGACGAAAATCCAACTGAAAGCCACCATCAAATATCTTCTGATCAATGTTGTGGGCTCTGCATTTTTTGTTGTGGCGATCGCCCTGCTCTATTCAATGATTGGCACTCTGAACATGGCGGATATTTCCCAAAAGATTGCGGCGCTTGATGGTAGCGGCAACTACGGCATGATCAGCGTCGTCGCCGTGATGTTCCTGTTTGTGTTCGGACTCAAGGCCGGGCTGTTTCCGCTCTACTTCTGGCTGCCAGGTTCCTATTTTGCACCGCCAATCCCCATTCTGGCACTATTCGGCGGACTGCTGACAAAAGTTGGCGTCTATGCCATCATGCGAACCTACTCGCTGTTTTTCTATCAGCTGTCCGATTTTGTTCTGCCGCTGCTCGGGATTTTGGCGATCATCACGATCATTCTGGGTGTAATTGGCGCAATGAGCTACTATGATTTAAAAACGATTGTGATTTATAATATTTTGATTGCCATCGGGGTCATCCTGTTCAGCGTCTCGCTTATGTCACGTGAAGCAATGACTGGTGCGGTTTTCTATCTAATCCATGATATGATTATCAAGGCGGCGCTTTTCCTAATTGTGGGTGTCGTCATGGCGATTACCGGCTATTCCAGTGTCAAGAAATTCAGCGGGCTCATGACCGTCAAACCGTCGCTCGGCTGGGCTTTCTTCATTGCAATTCTGGGGCTTTCCGGAATTCCACCGCTTAGTGGCTTCTTCGGGAAACTGCTGATTGTCGAGGGCTCATTTTCGGCGGGAATGATCGTTGGCGGCGTGATCGTCCTTCTGTCGAGCCTGTTTGTCCTAATGTCGCTGATCAAAGTGTTCACACGTGGCTTCTGGGGCGGCAAGCAGGGGAATTTCAATCTAAAAATCCCTTACCGGAAAATGATGCTGCCCGTTGTCATTTTGTTATCGATTTCAATATTATACGGCGTTTGCTCGGAGCTGATGCTGCCTTATATTTCACAGGCGGTTGACTCTTTGATTGATCCGAGTATCTATATCAACGCCGTCTTTAAGGAGTGATGGTTCATGGCTTTTCAACTGATAATCAATTTGATTCTTGCCTGCTTGTGGATGTTCCTTGAATCATCCTTCACCTTTGGCACCTTTTTTGTTGGGTTTTTCATTGGCGTTATTCTGCTGTTTTTCATGCGGCGCTTTCTGGGCACGACATTTTACGTGTTCCGACTGCTGGCACTTGTCAAACTGCTCTACAACTTTCTGCACGATTTGATTGTTTCGACGATTCATGTCAGCCGGATTGTTTTGAAAAAGGATATGAATATTCGGCCGGGTATTTTCCGTTATGATACGATGCTTGAGACGGATTGGGAGGTCACAATGCTGGCACTGATGATCACACTGACGCCGGGGACGCTTTCCATTACGATTTCTGATGATTACAAAGCCATCTATGTTCACTCGCTGCATGTGCCGAATATTGAAGAGGAAATCGCCACGATCCGGAATTCTTATGAAGGGGCGATCATGGAGGTGTTCCACGGATGATTTTAAAAATTGCACTTTCAATTGGGCTGCTGCTTTACTCGATTTCGATTTTTCTTTATCTCTATCGCATTTTGAAAGGACCGACCACTTCGGATAAAGTTGTCGCGCTGGACTCGATTGGTATGAATCTGGTCGCCATTGTCGCTCTGCTTTCCATGTTTTATGATACGAATGCCTATTTGGATGTTATTTTGTTAATCGCACTGCTGGCTTTTATCGGGACGGTTTCATTTGCCAAATTCATTGAGAAAGGGAAGGTGATCGAACGTGAACGTGATAATTGAGATTATTATTTCTGTCATGATCATAATCAGCGGACTGCTCAGCATTTTGTCGGCAGTTGGTGTGATTCGCCTTCCAGACGTTTACACAAGAACGCATGCGGCCGGAATCAGCAATACGTTTGGCGTCAGTTTGTTGCTTTTTGCAACGGTCGGCTATTTTTTCCATTCAGGGGAAGGTTTTAATGCGCGGGTATTGCTGGCGATTCTGTTCATCTTTTTGACAACGCCGGTCGCCTCCCATCTGATCAACCGGGCCGCTTATGATACGGGCGTTCCCCTTGCGATTCGGATTCGTGACCAGTTGCGTTCCGTCAAAAAAGACGATATCAAGCAGCGGAAGAATTTGATCATTCGTCAAGAGCAGATCGAAAAAGCGCGGCAGGAGAAGGAAGCGCTGGAAGATCGGCTGGACTGGGAATTACGCGCAGAAGAGATCGATGCTTACGAGGAGCAGGAGGACGCTGAACGCGAACGGGAGGAACAGACGATTGAAGAACAGTCCGATGATTCCGAGCATGAGATTATTGAGCAGGACGAGTCGGAAGAGAAATGAGTTCGTTTTAGACATAATAAAGAGAGAATCCATCATCAAGCAATGGGCATTGTAAGAAATGCTTTCGATTGCTTGATGACGGATTCTCTTTATTTGGCTTATTATTCGATCATCTCGATTAGTAGTTGGAAAAAATAAGTCAATGCGAAGTTCATGTTGCCAGCCATTACTGGTAGTGTGATCATTGGCTGGACCGTCTCTGTAAAATGAACCTCACTGATACCTAGCGCATTAGAACGTTTTTGCAGCAATTGATACATGTTTTTCTTTTGCTTAGCTGCGTCATTTTCTCTAAAAAAGTACATAATGAAGGCATCTTGAGGAAGTGCTTTTTCAGCAGCTTCAATCGCTTCATTTCCTAAAAAGGACGTCACAATGTAATTCTTCTGTAAAAACATCCGTTGAATCTCGGAAAATTGCTGCGGCTCCATGTCATACGCCAAAAAATAAAGCTGCTTCTGTTGCCCGACCATATTTACTAGCGCTTGCCCCTGCTCTGTTTTCAGTTCATTTTCAACTGCAATCATGGCATTTTCGTAAATACTTCTAAATGGCAGCCGGTTCCTATTTCCTTCGTATAGTTTACTGCTGGCTTGTGCGGTTTTAGCCATCATTTTTAATTCATTAAATGAGCTTACACCAATCTTCCGGCAAAAACGTGTGATAGTTGGATCCGAAACATCTACTTGCTTGGCCATCTCCGAAATGGTGAGGGCTGGCACCCGCTCCATATTATTTAGAATAAAGTCAGCAATAATCGTTTCTCTTTTGGTAAAAGTAGCTCTTTTTTGCTCGACAAGGGTCAGAAAGTTCCTAAGTGGTAAATTGCTTTCTTGCAGTAAGAAATTCCGAACGGCACCCACTAAACGTGTTTTCTTCAATGTGTCTGCGATTTCCAGCCGAATATTCTTGCGGAAATTAGGGAGCAGTTTATTGGCTAAGGCCTGACTGAAGCGCGGTTGAAAGAACGAACGGTTATTTTTAACCTCTCCGCCAATCACAATCAATTCTGGATTAAGTATATAAACAATCGTTGCTAGCGCTTGGGCAATAACATCTACAAAAGCATCCACTGCTTCTACATAAACGGTCTCCCCCTGCTCATATTTGCTTACAATATCAGCCACTGTGACAGATTTAAGCGGCAAGTTCAGTTGTTCGGCAATTTGTGTCTGCAAGGCGTGCATGGAACCCAAATCTTCCAAATAGTGCTGCTTGATGGGCAGATAGCCAATCTCACCCGCGCTAAAACTATGTCCGGCATACAGCTTATTATCAATGATATAACTGCCACCAACGCCTGTTCCAATAGACAAATAAAACAGACTTTGAACATCTTTTGCTACGCCCAGCCAAGATTCTGCCAAAGCCGATGCATTGACATCATTTTGAACTTCCACAGGTATATGAGTCTCTGCTTCAATCAAGCTTTTTAATTTAACTCCCGTATAATCAGAAATATGTTCAGATGCGTAAAGAATTTCGCCACGATTCGCATCTACTTGGCCGGCTGTACTAATTGTAAGCCCCGAAATTCCCCGCGCATGATATTCTTTGGCGATGCGGATAATCGTCGTGACAATTTCCGGACCAGTTAGGCGGTTGTTGTATTCGATCACTGAGCTTTCAACAACGCTGCCCATTTCCGTAACAATACCAAAAGCAATATAGGTGCTTTCAATACTAAATGACAAAAACTCCCGCATCCGCTCATTCCATCCTTTACGATTAATGAAGCATAAAATGATAAACGGCGCCAATCATCCCTGCTTCATTTTTTATTTTTGAAAAGGTCACGGTGACATCTTGAACAAAGCTTGTCAATAATTCATTCTTGATATGCTTTTCCAAAACCGGCTGCAAATATTCCCGCTGTGCAGAAATACCGCCTCCAATCACGATCATTTCCGGGTTTAGCAAGTAACAAACTGCGGAAATTCCTTTACTCAAATGATACATCATTTCATCAATCGCATCAATACAAACCTGATTCCCCGATTTAGCCAGTTCAAAAATTTTTTCGCTTGTTAATTCGTCCATCTCAGTTGACGTTATTTTCTCTCGAACGTTTTCAATTAGTACGCGCGGTGTCGCCAAATCTTCAAACTTTTCATTTCCTATGCGCAAATAGCCGATCTCTCCTGCCCGGTAATGGGCGCCATGTTGCAGCTGCCCTCCCGCAACATAACCGCCGCCTATTCCAGTCCCCAGTGTCAGGCAGAAAATCGTCTCTTTTCCTTTCGCTTCCCCAAGCCACATTTCAGCAAGCGCCGCACAATTGGCATCATTTTCAACCTCTACAGGCAGATGAAAATAGGACTCCAGCTCTCTTTTCAGATTGATCCCTTTAAAGTTGGGAATTAATTCCGAAGCATGTATAATTTCGCCTGTTTTAACGTCTACTTGTCCGGCTGTACTGATGGCAATCCCTGTCACCTGCTCATCTATTAGCCGATCACCAATCTCTTTCAGCAACCGAACAATGCCGTTTCCGCCCTCTTTTGAAGGGGTCTCTTCCTGTCCCTTGCTAATCACCTGCCCCACAGAGCTGATGATGCCGTATTTAATAAATGTTCCCCCTATATCGAATGCTAGTATTTGGGACATTCCAGTTCCTCCTTCTGCTCTTTCTCAAAGTAAATATGGATGGTTTTGATGCAAAACGGAGCAAAGCTGAACGATAACTCCTGAGCCCCCTCCACATTTTCAATGATTTTTTTATTCAAATTCACTACTGTCGCCTGCTTAACCGGCCACTTAAACTGGAATGATTCTTTCACATGTTTATTTTGCGGGTTGAAATAGCGCAGCTCCATTACATTTTCATCAACCATTTTAGCACTTGAAAAAACGGTATTTTGTGTCAGCTGAGCATATATTTTCGTTTCATCTCGCGAGACATCTGCCTGCTGAAACACAGGCTGAACCCGCCATTTCTTGCTTTCATTCAAATCTATTTCTGGCATACCTAGTTGCAGACTGTATTCAAAAGTATAGGTTCCTAGGCACTGGGCTCCTGGAGCTTCAAATCCCGGTCCTGCCCCGTTGCCGCGCGTACGCAGATCTCGCCTTGATAGCCAGCCCACACTGCGTAAAAAGGTCACCTGCAAATAATCCTGCTCCTCACGTGCAATCTGATATTCCTGCAAGCCGCGATGTGTAAATTGGAAACCATTCACCCAAATGGTAGATTGCGTTGGATGTTGCTGCACACGGACTTCTTTATTCTTATCTGCGTCATACTGAGCTTGTGAATCCGTCTTTCGTTTGATAATATCGAATGCTGTATCTGCCAAGCTGTCATCTGCCTGACCGACGCCGAAACGCAAGACGATTTTTTGATCCTTTGCACGATTGGTGACGGTCGTTTTAAATTGAATCCGTCTGCTTCCTTTTACGAGTCGAATAGATGAGCGAATTTCTGTGACTGCTTTTTCGGTGCTGCCTGTTGTTCTTTCTTTATTTAGCTCTTTCGGTGTGTTCAATTCATAGTGAACGACTAATTCCTGATGTGTATCGCCAACAAATTGGCAGGAAACCTTGCTGATTTTGGCATCACTGATGACATCTTCTAGTGGCGGAGAATAGTTATAGCTGTCACCAACATCTAGACTGGCCCGAAACTCATTGATATTTCGATATATCTGGTTAGACTCTTTATCTAGCACAACAATTCCATCTAGATCGGCGGTTATTTTGAGATAGTCATTTTCAATACTGTTCTTTTTATCTGTCGCTGCAAACAAGGCCAAGGGTTTATCACTCTGCTGGTATTGATACCGTTTCGTTTCAATCCCTTCCGAAAACGCCAATAAAGCGACTCGGTAAGCGACAACCTGGTGATACTGCGGCTCATTATAGACATTTCTAAAAAGACGCTCCTCTTCTTTTCGCTCGAGCACATCATACAGAGCGCTTTGTCCTTTGGCATCTGTGAGAAGAATGTTGCCTGTATCATCCTGTACGGGCACGATAACTTCTATTTCAGTTAAAACAGAGGTGGCAAAAGGCAAAACATGCGTCAAATATAAAAATGGATTGGCGGCTAATGTAGCCCCGTATTTATAAGGAAACTGCTGTTGTAACGTGCTCTTTAAATATTGATCGATCGCTGAAAGAACCTTGACACTGCGCCCTTCCATCTCATTATGCACCTCATCGATGCTACAGCCGCAAATACTATCGTGCGGTTGATTTTTTAACAGCGTCTTCCAAATATAGCGCCGGAATTGCTCGTTTAGTGCTGTATCGCGCGCAAAGAGTGAAAATGTATCCAAATAATGGATTGCCCAATCTTCACAGCGCTGATTTTGCTCTTTCAGGTATAGGCGTGTGGACAACACATTCGGCAGAAGAAAAATTTTCTCATTTTCTCTTCGCTCACCGTAAATAGTATCGGCAAATGGCGCTTGGCTTATTTCATCTACAAAAGTCGACATGTTGCCCTCTATGATGGTCAGTTCAGGATGGTCGGCCTGAATCGTCTTTATTTTTGCAGCCATTTGATCGATTATAATGCTATGATCTGCGCCATTCATCAACAGCAGTGTGCCATTTTTGACTCGCTCGCGGTGTTTTTCAATAAAGGTGGTTACTTGCTCAGCAAAATTATCTGCATTTAGATAGGTTTGGTAATAGCCTTCAAATAGTGGCAAAACGATTGTCTTGACCGCCGAACCATCTGGACTCTGCCAGTTATTTTCATAAGCTTCTGCATCACAGCCCCGCCAAATTAGCGCATGTTCGATCTCAAAGCCTGCTAGTATTTGTGGCATTTGGCTGACATGGCCGAAAGTATCAGGCAAATAGCCGATATTATGCGCAGAGCCTAGCTGTTTAGCCGTATCCGTGCCAAATTCTAAATTTTTTATGAGTGATTCACCGGAAACTAAAAATTCGTCCGCCAATAAATACCACGGACCAACTTCTATTTTTTTATTTTGAATTAGCTGAACCAGCCTTTGATAATCCTCTTCATTCGCAATTTCACGATAGTCCTCCAGCACGACTGTCTGCCCATCCAAGAAAAAATAGGCTAGCTCACCGTTTTGGATTTTCCGAGCAACGCCATCCATTCCATGACGTAGCTTATAACGAAAGCTTTCAAATGACTCATACCATTCCCGATCCCAATGTGTATGCGTCATGATGATCATTTTTTCCACATCAACGCCTCCTATCTTTCCGTGTAGATTTCTTTCAGACATAGGGCTTTCAGTGCCTTGCCATCAATCTGATTGAGCGGTATATTTGTTTCTTTACTATATTTGCACGCATAAGCCGCAGCCACGCCCATATTCTGGCAGGTGAATTGAATTCGGACGGAAGATTGGACTTTGAAGGTTGTCGAAATATGTCGACCAGCTGCAATATAATTTTTCACTTCATGACTGACTAAGCAGCGGTACGGGATTTCATAATATTCCCCTGGATCATATTTCACCTTAAAGTGTTCTTTTTCTACTTCGAGGTCATCCGTATGCACATCTACATACCAGTCAGCACGTGCAATCCCATCATCAAATTTGCGCCGGGCAATGTAATCTGCCTCATCCAGTACATATTGACCAACAATTCGGCAAGACTCTCGAACACCAAGCATTCTCGCTTCCTGCGCAATGTAGGCCTGTTCAAATCCTGGAATATGTTTTTTCAAAAATTGAAACAGACGTCTTTGCATGGCACGGCCTGTACTGACATATTGGCTAAAGCCTAGCGGGTCTGTTACCGCATGGTCATTAGGTAGTTGCGGTCCGTTGAATGACATGACACCGGGTTTGGCAGGAATACTGAATGCTTGAACATAACGAATGTCTGCTGCCGTTAACTCACCGTTTTTACGTCCAGCTTCAAAAATTTCGAGCAGATTCCCGCAAGCTGGGTTGTTCGGCACGTGAACAAATTCAAAAAATTGATCGTTCAAACAGTCATTGAATGTATAGGCTTCATTTTTGCACCAGTTGCGCAACGTTGAAATGTCAATGCCACCAATCTCAAAGCGGAAAGAAACAGCCTGATTTTTCCCGTCTGTCTCATTGCCAGAGCGCGTCGGAATTCCTGCAGCTTTTGCCAATGCGGCATCTCCCGAGCAGTCGATAAAGTGGCGTCCTTTTACTCGGCATGGCTGATTTGCGGCTAGCAGTGTGACCTCGACGATAGAGCCTTCTTTTATCTGCGCCTCTGTGAGTGTGGCATCGTATAGAATCGTTCCGCCGCAATCAAGAATCTCTTTCTCCATGACATACTTGACTGTTTCTGGATTGAACCAAACGACTGGCGAATCTTTTGTTAACTTTTTCCCTTCATAGGCTTCTAGCAGTGCTTTGATATGCTTGGTCAAATGTGTATTTTCAACATAGGTTGGCATCATTGGCGTAACTAGAGCATTGGTCATCGTTCCGCCTAGTGCCAGTGTTTTTTCAATAATGATTACTGAAAGTCCCTGCTTTAAAGCTTCAAGGGCTGCCATGGCTCCTGCTGTCCCACCGCCAACAACGACCACATCATATATTTGCTCGATTTTACTCATAGCCATTATCCTTTCTTCTCAAAGCGAGAATATCGTTTTTACATACTGCTCACTATCCTGTTTTCGTGCCAATAGCGCCGCGTAATCAAAGGCTCTGGGATGAACATCTACTTTTGCAAATTTCATTGAAAACCGGTAGCAGGCAATTTCCGAAAGCATCTCCATTCGTTTCCTTTTCATGAGCCAGCTAGACCGTAATACGGGCTGCACAACCTTGGAGACATCTGCCCCATTTTCATATTCCAGCAGATGGAAAAATTCATGAGCCGCATGCAATTGCTCAATTTGTTCCCTTGTAATCATCGGAAGAAACTGCTTGGTTAGCTGACTGATTTCATCTATGGAATCTTGATAGATGAGAATCTTTTTTTCTTTTTTAGTAATAGAGATCATCGCCCGTTTATAGGCTGAACTGGTGGTGCCATCATTCTTTACTACCGTATAAGTGCAAGCCAATTTCTTGAGCATTTTCGCGATATTTTGATTGCTATATGTCGCATAAATTTTATCTGTATAGGCATAAACACGTGCAAGCAGCTCTTGCGGCGATTCTTCTAAATAGGGAAAGGCTCGATCCGACTTTAATAAATCAAGGTCAAACGCTTCCTGCATATCGTCTGCAAAAAGCGTTTGAATCAGTTGACCATTCATTATTTTTTCTCTCCGACAAGTATCAGCTCATCATCAGGTTTCAAAAATTCCGTGTCCAGCTGCAAAAGGCTCTTGAGCTGCTCGTAGTCATGCAGTCCTGAATAATCGTGCATGCGGCTTGGTGTAAACACATAGATCGCCGGAATGGTCTGACCTGCATCGGAATAAGAAGACAGTTCTTCTACAATTTTGCTTAATTTTTCTTCTAAGCGCTCTTTTGTCGTCCAGTAAACGGTTCCTCCGATACGTCGCAGAACCACGACCCCTTCATTGTCGCTGATGGCTGTGATATTTTTTTTCTGTTTCAACAGGCCGAAAAACTTGGTCGTGGTTTGCACGCCGCGAAAAGCCGAATAGCGCCCAACTTTTTTGACAGCTTCTACCTCGCCGATTTCTAATTGAACAGAATGGGCAACATTGGCATGCAGTTGTTCATCTGTCAAAAATACTTTTTTCATGTCCTTGGCTTTAAACTCATTCGCACCGGTAGCAGTGGCAATGAGTTTATTCTGCTGTTCATCCACCTCAATGGTGACCTCTATCGTCTCTTCCTTCGCTCCCGATTCCATGATTTTATTAATAATATCATGGCGCAGCTTGCGAATATCGTCATTCGTTGGATGAATAACTGAGCGCTCCATTTGTTCACGCACCATGGCCATTGCCACACCAATCGTGGAAATATATGGCGCATTTTCAGCAATTTTAAAGTTGACCGACTGCCGCTCTGCCAAATATCCCGTCAGAACGGAGGCTGAACCGCCACCTCCGATCAACGTTAAAAAGCTTTCTTCTAATTCATATTCTTCAATCATCGGTTTTACTGTCGCCCATACTTTATCAGAAGCAATATCCATCACTTTTCGTGCCACTTCTTCCACAGTACTTTGACAGTAAGCCGCCAGTGTCTCCCATGCTAGTCGATTCATTTCGGCACAGCTGTATGCATAGTCTTTTTCTGGAATATAGCCCAATATATTCGCTGCTCCTGCCAGTGTGTACGCATATTGAACACCGCCCGCCTCAAAAACGGCATAATCATCTGGATCGCCTTCAAGCGGTCGAATTAACTTCACTGATGGATTTGTTGCTTGAGCGGCATCACTTGCAAAGCACTCATATTCAAAGCCGCCCAAGTGAGCCGACCTTGGCCCAACATCCACAAGGTCGCCATTTTTTATGCGAATCATGGACCCGCCGGCAATCCCCAACGTGCGAATATCCAGCGATTTCAAATAGGTTTTATGACCGCCGACGCGTGCATTTTTAATCATGACCTTCCCGTCTTTAATGACCGAAATATCAATGGAGGTGCCGCCAATTTCAAAGAATATCCCTTCCGTTACCTTGCCATACATTAGTGCCCCTGCAACTCCGGCAGCAAGTCCGGAAAGCATGGTCAAAATCGGCCGTTTGCGGACCTCCTTAATCGACATTACGCCGCCGTCTGCACGCATGATCATCAGTTCACTTTTAATCCCGATTTCCTTGACTACTTTTTCCGTCATATCGGCGGTTGCCATCATTTTGGGAATCAGGGAGGCATTGATCACTGCGGTTGCTGTGCGCACTTTTAATCCATACAGCTCACTGACTTCGTGCCCCGCCGTTGCAAAAAAGCCCGCTTCCTGGCACCACTTCACTGCCTGAATTTCATTCTTCGGATCATTGATGCCGTACGCCTGCGAAACGACGATCACTTCAGCACCATTTTCTTTCAAATATTCCAGCCCTTGCATCACAGTTTCCTTAGAAAAATGACTCAGTTCAATATAATGATTAACCACCTGCAAGTAGCGACCTGGAGCGAGTTCAATATCCTTTATCTTTAATTCACTTTGCGCCATTCGAGATTCGCCAATACCAATAACACCTACTTTGGCCACATCGCCTTCAAGTAAGGCATTCGTCGCTTGAGTAGTTCCATGAGCAATAAAAACGACATCATCAGGACAAATATTTTGCTCGTTAAGGATTTGAGTAATCAGCTCAATAATTCCTTTTGCAACGCCTTCTTCCGCTGTATGCGTCGTAGGGGTTTTGGCTTTGGCCAGTACTTCTCCTGTTTCATTATCAATGACTACAGCATCCGTAAAAGTACCGCCGACATCGATCCCGATTCTCACTTTTCTACTCATTTTGTTCCCTCCGTTTATGATTTCACTCTAGCAAATCGGTTAGGTTAGGCAACCAGATCGATCTGCAAAATAAATGCTGCGTAACATAGTATGACAAAGGTGATAATGATCCCCAGTAAGAATGTTTTCTTTGTAATCTCATTCGGATCAATTTTTAAAAAGTTGGCAATCCAAATATTTTGTGAGTTCGTTGGATCACCGAAGCCTTGCATATTACCAGTTGCCCGTAGTGCCCAAATAATGGCTAATGGCGAGAAACCTGCTGATGCAAAAATAGTTGGCAATGCGCCGCCGATACCAAATGTATTAAGTGGTCCACGATAAAGCACAAGTGGTGTCGCAATGGTGAAGCCGATCACATAGGTTAATGGATTTTGCAAGTAAGAAACAAGTAGTTGAATAAATGGTGTGATAATCATACTGACTGAGAAGAATTGGAAACCTTTGATCAAAATTCCCAAGCCGATCAAAAGCACGATGGCACCCGCAACATCTTGAGTTCCTTCAATGAAAGAAGAAGTCAGCTGATTGATTTTCCCAGGCATTCTAGAAGCGAATAGCAAGTATAAAATCCCTAGCATAATCGCTACTTCAGCAGGAACCGTCATTTTCATAAAGGTACTGATAACAACGATGAGTACTGGAATAACAGGTGTAATGAGCAGATACCAAGGAACATTTTTATTTGGCCCTTGTTCACCCTGCGCTTTTGCCCATGTCTTAGTAAAAACGAGTTTTCGAGAACAGAAGATAATATAAATAACAGAAATAACTAATACGATTAGAAAAAGAACGATCGACATTTGCGAAATTTCATTGAATGCAGCATTATAATCATCACCCATTGCAGGGGACAAAATTGCGGCGAAAGTAGCAAAGTTGGCTGGATTAATGAGCCCACCACACGAGAGCCCTAGCAGAACGATCGTCCCGGATAGTACCTCGCCAAGCCCCACACTGACCATAATTGGCAAAGCAATCGTACCAACCAGAATAACAGCACCCAGACCACCGATTGCTGAAAAAATGATGACTGTTGCAAAAAAGAATACTAACGCAATGACAAGTGGCCGATCTCCCGCCAGCTCAGCAGCTTTTTGAATGAGCGATTCAACAACTCCACTTTTCATCAGCAATCTTGCAAAGGCTGCCCCGAAAATTGCCGCCACGACTGCACTGGCCATCATCTTGGCACCTTCCATGATGACACCGTTCAAAATACCGGATTGAATAATATCTTGCCCCGCCTCATCAACGCCCGTCGTCATATCAAACAAACCGGCCATTGGTAAAGAACCGACCGAAGCAATAAGTGCCGTCAAGATCCCCATTACTGGTAAAGCAACCAATGTAGGACATTTTTTCTTGATCATCAATACAACAAAAAATACATTGACCAAAACAATAAGAGCAACTCGGACTTCTGGCAAACTGATTGTCAAACTTTCTAGATCGATTGGAAACATAGCTTTTTTTCTCCTCCTAAATTTGTAATCGTTTTCTTTTACAGGTAAATTATATGCTAGATTTTCGATTTTGTAAATGATTTTCTTTATTAAATTTTTAAAATGTAAATTTAAAACATATATTACATAAAGCTGCCGTTTGGATAGACCGAATGACGCCTATCGCATTCATTTGTGTGCATGACAAAAAAGCAGCGAACAGATGGAACCATTTTAAGAAATGGCTTCTTACTTCTGTTTGCTGCTTTATATTGAAATTGTACACATGTAAAACGAACTATTTTGTCTCATTTGGCTGTGTTGTAAATTGTAGTTTTTACTTTTATAATAGAATTTAAGTTTAATAACAACTTCAACCTATAGAAACCTGAAGATCTTGTACAGCGTTCCCATTGGAGTAAGCCATATGCCCACAACTTCGTGAATCATAAGGACTGCCCCGCTACATCGTTGCTCAGCTGAGTCGCATGCGTTTGGAATGTACTTTCCTTCACTTGTATTTTTACCATGTCAATCCCTCTTCTGCTACATGAAACGGCTCTAAGTCTTCTCCTGTTAGTTTTTTCCAATCTTTCCGATTATCATTGGAGAATATGTCCATCTCTAAATTGTCTAGTAAGAGAAGCACTCTTTTCGCTTCACGCCGTCCCACATCCTTCATATTCTTCATCCATAGTAGCTCAGAAAGATAATATCTACATTCTAAATACATCGGGATATCCATTGCTTGTTTGGCCTCTGCTGCAACTTCATTCAACCGCTGCTCGTTTTCTAATTGACGCCCTCTTTCTCTTAAAAAAGAACAATAATTATATTTCGTCACTCTTTTCAGTTTTTTCAAGTCCTTAAAATCACCGTATAACTCAAAATAGAAATTTAACCGCTTAAAAATTTGATTGATTGCCGGTTCATCAAAAATATAAAATATATTGCTCATCAACAAAATATCTTGGTAGTTCCAGATTTCCTTCTTCTCGAGGATCTGCCAAACTTGATAAAACTTCTTTCGTGCTCCTACCCAGTCATCGGTTTCCTGAATATAAATATAGCTATCCAATACCTGGGACAGACATTCAAGAAACGGCTTATTGCCCTCGACTAATGTCTGATCGATTTCTTTTTTTAGCTGTTGCATCATTTCAACATTCAGTGTAATTCTGATGTCTTTAAATCGTTGAATAAATTGGCCCGTTTCTTCCATTTCGTATCCGTTGGCGATAAAGAGAAACTCATCTACATCCAGCGACATTCTTTTTAATATTTCTGTAATTTTAAAGAAGCCGGGTACTTGATTTTGATTCTCTACTCGATGAGCGTGTGCTGGAGACATAACTCCAGAATATAATTCGCTTCTGGTTAATCCGCTCTCCTCTCTTAATCGCTTCAAGACTGATCCAATCTCGTTTTCTAGCACCTTTTCCACTGAGTAACGCATCCCTTCGTTTCATTTTCGAGATAAAATGTACCGCTTACCTTTATTTATGATACATTTACCACTAACAGGAGGTGGAAATTATGATGGAATTGCTATCTAAACTTGGCGTTATTTACTTCATTGGATAATTAACGCTCAAGAAGCCAACTATTGAGCCCGGCCTCATAACCATCAGCTCAATAGCTGCTGTTCATGACCAATGATGATCATATGTCTACATTATATACAATCCACGTGGAAGATACTACTGATCATGTGAGCAGACATAGCATATTTCAACTATTTTCACATTTCTGTCACAAAACATACTGGGTTCCACCAAACTCAGTATGTTTCTGAACATTTTTCTTTACTGTTAGATACGCTTTTACGACGTATCTAACAGTAGGGCGATATGCTCTCGAACTCCCTTTTATTTACTTGAAATCGAAGTAAACAACTGGTAGTTTTCATTCATCTCATTTGCTGTGAAGACTTTTCGCCAAGCTCATCCCAAGAACAACAATCTGGCGAAGAAAAAGTCATGACAGCAACGCCAGGATCCTTCCTGGCGTTTTTTTGTTCATATTCTTTCTTTAATAATAGGTCCTCTGGTTTTTCACAAACCGTCTGCACCTTCAAAAATTTCTATACAGGATTTTATACATGAATTTCCTCAAAATTGCCTTCAGCTGAAAAATGCACTGCCCTTTTTATGCCAATGTATGAAAAACCCGCTTTTTTTGCAATGAAAAAAGCAGCTCATAAATGATGAACTGCTTTGATTTCATTAGAAAAAATAACATTTGACAGAATGTACTTCCTTTAATAGACATTATGTTTTATTCACTTAAATTCTTTTCTTCTAATTTTATCTCACATGCTTCATTTAGGTGGAGTATAAGTTCATTAAAATCTATAGTTTTAGGGGGGTTCTCTTTCTCAAATAATTTCTGATATCGAATTTTGTCATCTAATGCCTCGAATACCAATTTATTGCCAAGATTATCTTCATTTTGTGTTGGTAGATACCTAGCGTTCTTAAAAATAAATTGTTCATTTAGTTGAAATGTTTGACCTAATAACTTGAGTTCTACCTCATCAAATCCTGTAATAGCCATATTCTTATCCAAGAACTCGTCAGGTGAGAATTCTTCCCCAAAAAACAAATTAAATTTCTCAACTAACTCAGGAAAATAATAGTATTTATCTTTTACAAATGAATAATACAATTTATTCATGTTTATAAAATCTGATTTCATTATTATTTTACTAATATCGAATTCCCTTTCTAGGGTAGTTGAAATAGCCTGGAGCTTCTCATAAAAATCAACAAGTTTTGGGATATTTTCATCTCTTTCTCCATCGTTTAATTCTATGCTAGTTCCAAAAATTTCCATATATCCAGAGCTATAACTAATCAACTTTTCTTTTTGCCTTATAATACTATCCAGAGAGTCTGCATTATTAAAATTATAACTAACATTAATTTTCATATTAATACGTTCATCATTACATTGATCATTGTGAGAGAGTTTAAACTTAAAATGAAAAATATCTTCGTCTACTGATTCTATTAATACCTCAGTCAAGCTTTGATAAGGTTTTTGTACCAATTTTAAGGAATAGTTCTTATCACCTAATTTATAATTCATATTAAAAGGAGGTGGGAAAGAGGCTGGTTTTATAATAAAATTACCATTCTCAAATTCAACATTTTCACCAAATATCTTAACCATCTTATCAAGATCTATCACATCTTCCCCAATTGATGGTATAACATCCTTTGTCTTCCCCTCTACTATCTTTTGAGTTCGATACAAAAGTTCCTCAAGATCTTTAGCTGAAGCAATCTCCACATCACCAAACAGTTCTTTTACATTTATTTTAAATTTGAACTTAAGTATCCCTTCTTCATCCTTAGGTACTAAGAAGAATTCTTGATTATTAGTAGTAACATAATGAACATTAGGTGGCAAATCTCTATTTAAGAATTTTTCATAAACATCGGGCGCTATTTTTTTTCCACTTTCGTTCTCATTAAAACTATTTCTAAATCTCATTCTACCAGTCCTTTACCATTTGATCATACACAACTATTTTTGAAGCCATTCCTAATGCCTTGCTTCTTGAAAATTGTTTATCCAATAGAGTAATTACCTCAGCTCTGTCGTCTTCACTTTTCACAATAATATATTTAATAATATCTATTTCAAGCTTCAAATGGGTCCCCTCTTCCACTTGCAACCCACTTGATAAGTCCCTCTGAGATGCATAATCCATGTATTGTGGGTCTGTTACGTCATTTAGAAACTCTGGTGAACTTAAGCCTTCTAGATTAGGAAGAAATCGCCATTCTCTCTCATCATGAAAGTTTTTTTGTACTTCGTTTTCCCCTTTCCTCATTTTCCCGCCTAAAGGTTTAGATAAAGCTACTTGAGTAAAAATAAAATCATACAGATCTTCGTTGGACTCATCAAATTTCTTTTGCGCCCTTAAATCTAATCCTCTATTGAATAAT
Organism: Listeria costaricensis; assembly: GCF_900183385.1. Lineage (GTDB taxonomy): Bacteria > Bacillota > Bacilli > Lactobacillales > Listeriaceae > Listeria > Listeria costaricensis. Next base: position 19,229 of record NZ_FXUT01000015.1, on the reverse strand, counting down.
AATCGCAGTGATTCCGTTTGAGAAGCCTTTCCATTCAGATAAGAAATAGGCTGAAGACCATTTTGCTCACACCATTTCTTATCTAGTCCTAACCCATATGTTCCATAACCATCCCTATTACCATTTAAAGGATTACCTTCAGCATGCATTGAAAGCATATGAAAATTTATATCACAAAAACAAAGCATTGGAAACGATACCCACTTTATTTGTTTCTCTTTATACTCTAGGTTCAAATATTCTACATTTTCTAATACATATCGAGGAAATAAACATATTTTTTTTAGGCTTAATAACAAATATTCTAATTTGCCCATAAAATGAAATAACGTATTAGCACTCTGATGATATTCAAAATAGTTATCTTGACTTCCCACATCAATTATTTTTTTCTGATCCGTCATTATTCACTAAGACATCCCTTCTATATGCATGCATATTAATAATACTATTTGTTCATTATATCACTATGCTGTATTCAAATTTAATATTAAAAATAGTACTCTAAAATCTTTTTTTATTATTAATTATAAATTATTTTCTTTCAATTTCTTATAAAGAGTTGCTTTTGGAACACCTGTCATTTTCACGATATCCGAAATGGCTAATCCATTTTGTTTCTTATTCTTCCAAAGTTCAATAGCTCTCTTTACTTCGGTATCCTGTTGTCCCTTTCTACCTTATTTTTTGCCAGCTTTTAATGCTCGTTGTCGCCCCTCTCCTGTTCGATTGACAATCATATCACGTTCAAATTCTGCGAACGATCCTAAAACATTGAAAAGTAACCGTTGCATAGGATCATTCTCAGTATCAGATCCAAAGGTCATATTGTTATCCAAAAATGTGACATTAACACTTTTTTCTTTAAATCGCTGAATAATTCCATTCAAATCAATAATAGATCTGGCCAACCGATCAATTTTAGTCACATAAATATGATTGCCTTTTCTAGATTGCTTGATGATTTTCTCTAACTCTTCTCGATTCCTGATTGTTGTTCCAGATTTTTTTCAATAAATAATCATCTTGAATATTGATTTCTTTTAGCTTTTCAATCTACATTTCTAAATCTTGGCCAACTGTACTAACTATCGCATATCCTAATTTCAAAATCTCACCTTCTCAACGTCCAAAATATACAATAATCTATACTTATTATTATAGACAAAAAACAAGTGATTTGATGCGTGAAAAGCCGCATTCTTTCGTTGGATTAAAAAAAGTCCAGAAATTATGATTTCTGGACACTTTCATTATTGCGATTTAAAACCTTGTATCCACAGTATGTCCTCTATATTCCTTCCTATCAATATGTTTAAAAATTTTATCATTATTGCATAATGTCATAATTCGCTCTACCTCCTTTAAATTTTCAGATTTATCATATCTAAGAATCAAATTTCTAATATTTTTTTGCATCTCAAAATATTGACGAGGATTATTTCTTGTCAATGATTTTTTATTACTATCATAATAATGAATTAAAAGAAGTTGAGAGGAGTCTAGGCTTTTCATAGAACCAAGTATCTCTTCCCACCACAGCTTATCTGTCTCCCCTAATGACATACCAAATATTATCAGCAACCCTGATCTTTTAATCATTGTCGTTAATTGATCTATTTTATAGCGATCATTTTCTCTAATCAAATAAGGCTTGATTATTATCTGTGCATCCTCCTCTTTGAACCTTTCTACATTAATCTGACTAGCATCATTTACGCCTAAAAATGTTCCTGATCCAATTCTCTCATGGACATACTCAATCTCACCAAGTATAATCTGAAATTTGAAACTGGGAAAAATTTCTCGTGCCCGATTAGATACATTTATCCAATTTACTTTATTCAAAGTTAATTCCAGTAAGCTAGTATAATTAAAGGTAATAAAATTGAATTTAATATCTCCTCCCTGTTGATTAAAAAGGTTGTTAACATCTTTTAATGCCCCTGGTTTAAGATCTTTAAAGAAAGTTACTAATGAATCCTCAATATTAGGAATTTGAATGCGTTTTTGTTCAGCGCTCAAATATGATTGAAAATCCATGCGAAATTCTTGCAGCGAGTTCATGAATTCCTCAGAATTAAATTCTTTTTTATTTAAATTTGTTTTTGTATCGTTTGCTAGATTTAATTTATCTTTAAAAGAAACACCATCAAAAGTTGATAGACCCATAGCCAGTTCAAAATCAGACCACTTTGAAACATCTTCTTTTATTTGATTATAAAAGAAATTACTTTTAATTTTATCTTCATTAAAAGTTTTCTCAGCATAGTCATAAAAATTACTATAAGTCGTTTTCATTCCATGTAAAATATCAAAACCATTTCCTATTAAAAACGTGACTTCTATCATTTTATATTCCTTTCAGGTATACTATTTGTCTATTTTGACGATAATGTGTGTATTTTTTAAATCAAACAAATATACCTATAATAGCAACTATCACAGCTATCCCTGAGATTATACTTGTAATACTATTATTACTATTTACTTTTTTTTGCTTTTCAGCCTCTTTTAATTCTCTTTGTAGTTTTTCAAGTTCATTCTGAACCGTATTTATTTTCTCAATAAGATGATCTTTAGTTGCATCAAACTCTCGTTCTGAAATGAAGCTTGTTTGTTTAAATGTTTCTCCCTCTCTATTGGGAATAAACCTAACTTCACTCATTTAAAATCCCCTCCACGATATAGGGGATTTTAGTACTAAAGAGAGTTAAATATGGATTATTAATATATTGACTAATATCTTCAACATTTTCTTCATAGGAATAAAACACACTAAAATGGAGCATAGAAGTTATAAAATCCATATTGTAATCTAGTCCATCATCCTCTTTACGATTCAAAAATTTCGTTACTGTGAAAGAAATATCTAGGTTTCCCATCTTTAATTCATCTTCAGTTACATATCGACTGTTAAAAGAAATAACTTTGTTATCTCTTTGCCCCCGCTGAAGATAGAGAATAAAATATAAATAGAAGGGATTATATTGAGAATCATCATCTCCAATAAGCTCTTTTGGTGTTTTCAAGAAATCTAATCCTGCAAGAGTCATCTCAAAACCTAACTCAAAGTTTTCTTCATCATTCTCAAGTTTAATCTCCCTTACTGTAACATCCTCTTCGTATCCTCTTCCTTGACGATAAAAATTTATCTTAGTTACACTTGGCCGCATATCAAACATCATCTTCACCTACTTTTAATTTATGACTTACACTTTTAAAATTTTATTAGTTGTCATGAGAATTTTTTCTTGTTAATTTTATCGATTAATTGTTCTATGCGTTCTAAATTTTCAAATTCTGTTCCCCACAATAATTCAGTAATTATCTGAACAATCAAAAGCCGCATTTCATCTACATCAAATTCAGAAATATCTTGCTCTCTTCCGTGAGCTATTGCCGATCTTTTACTATATAGATTTTTTACTTGTTTTGAAATTTTCATTCTCTCTTCATAGTCATTCCCACATATAAATGCCGCATTTTCTGATAATGTATTCATCACCGAAGGAGTTACAACACTGCCTCTACCAGATTGTTCTACTTGTAATAGTGTTTCTAACGCAAAACAAAGTTGTACAAAACTACGCTTCTGATCCTGATCCCGCATGGCTTTCCCGCACCATATAATTGCATTAAAAATTCGTTCTTCTTTTTGGTTTCTTTTCTTTTTTTGTAGTTCCCATACTTTTCTTGATAAATTATTATTTAGCGATGTACTTTCAGCATTTATTAGGTGGATACTCCTATCTACAGTGTCCTTCTTATAAGAGCTTGAAGGTTCTAATACGATGTAGTCAATGCCATATGGATCTGGTTGCAGAGTATATACATCCCTGTATTTTGATCCTGCTAAAAGGAATTTCATAATGGCGTTAAATTCTTCAAACTTTGGCTTTGCCATTGCTATTGCCGAATTATAGTCTTGAGCGCTTATTTTGATACATAAGAACATTTTTTCTTGTGATTGAGCTTCAAACCATTCATCAAAAAATTTAGTAGGCATATGTCCCATACTAGTGATGATATCTTTACCTTCCGGAGTTTTAATAATTTGAAATTCACCAAAACTTTTCTTAATACAGTTCATTTTTAAGCCTTTAATAGAAGAAAGAACTGCAAAATCCTTAAGCGATGCTTCTTTCAATTCTTTTATGTAATCCATTATTCCAGAAACAATATCTTTCTCTGAACAACAAATTTTCTCTATCTCCTTCTTAAATACATCAAAAGCTTTCCCTTTACTGCATTCAGGTATCGTACAATAAATAGCATACAGTTCTTTATTGAAGTCATAACCTATAAAGACTTGAAGATTACACAAAGTATATCTTCTAATTGATTTCTCTACTCTTTCTTCTTCACTAAAGCATATATAATCATCTACAATTTGTTCAATCTTTTTCTTTAAATCATCGTTATTCATCAGGACTCCTCCTTTTGTAAGGAGGGATCCTAAAAACGCAACTATTGAAAATATTTTTATTCAATCTAGTCATTGCCATCCTCCATTATTAGCAGTTACTCTATATTATTATTCAAAAAAGCCCCTCCCTGTTGGCAGAGAGGGATAGCTTGTCAGAAAGAAGGAATTCATTTGACAAGCTATGAAGGTCAGGATTCTCTTCCGTTCCATCATATAACATTGTGAAATAACTGTCAATTTACATTTAAAACAATTTTTTCACAAGAAAAAGGCACTGCTTCATGCTAAGCAATGCCTCTTTTTAGCAGAGTACCAAAATCGTTTAAATCCGATCCCACTACGCCCTAATACCGCCTTTATCAAATGATTTTTTGACATATAGCACAATCACATGTACTCAGTTTACTTTCGACGACCCATCCTGATAATTAATCGTCACGCCATCCTGGACATTAAAAATATACACATTAAATTCTAGGCCATCATCTTCCATACTTTTAGCCTGGAGCTGGGCACCTCGCGCGACTAGTTCGTCATCTTTAAAAATTGGGGTGACTCGGTAGCGGACATTTTTGCCTGTCTGTTTTAAATAATCGGCTACTTGATTTTCGTATTCTAACATGCAAGGGGTATTGAAGCTTTGTGTGCCAGTCATTAGATTTTTTATATTGTTATTTTCGCCGGTGAGTTGGAAGCCGATCAGGTGACAGCGATTATAAAGCCATCCTGTGGAGATTTTTTTGTTCTTAAATCCAGTCGGGTCGATATATAAGGATTCGCGCTCTTCTGTTGGCATCATCGATTTATTTAAGACTGCGTTTGCTTCGCCGACTCGATTATACTGATCTAAATCAGAAAACGTCTGGCTAGGTTCCTGATTCACATCTAGTTCTTCTTCTGTGAATGTCGTTTTGTTCCCATTTATTTCAACAATTTGATTGCCTTCGTATGTAAGATTCGCCAGTTCGGTTTTTGTCTTGTTGGTTGTGCTGCTTTTCGCTTGCTGGCTTTCATGCAGGAAATCAAATCCGCCTTGTTCAAATTCAATATAACTACCGCCTGTAATCGCGATAATGGCCGCAACGATGATTGTACTGATTAATTTTTTCTTCTGCTGTCGCCGCTTTTTCGTCTGCTTTTTCATGGTTTGCCACCTTTCCTGTATATTAAATTTTGTTAAACTTTCTTCACTCTGTCAAGTTCTTTATCCCAAAAAGTTTCCCTCATTTTCTTCTTTTTGCCCGATCAAAAGTTTTTCCTCATATGAAATTCAAAGCTCCGAAAACGCTTCTCTTAAAAACGTCGATTATCTCGATATTCCGACGGGGTCATCTTCATCTGCGCTTTAAAAAATCGGGAAAATTGCGATTGATACTTAAAGCCTAAACTAACCGAAATGTCTTGGATGCTTAAATCTGTAAATAATAATTGCCGCTTGCCTTCTTCAAGCTTCTGTTGATTGATGAATGTCATAATCGTTTGATTGGTTGTTTGTTTAAATGTGTGCATCAGGTAGGACTCGCTGCAATTTAAACTTTCCGCGATTTCTTCAATATTTTTGATCGTGGCTAAATGGTCGTAAATGTATTCCTGCGTCCGATAAATGAGTGTTGGCAGGTTCTGGCGCTTGATTCGCGCGACTCGCTCGGCAAATAGCTCGCCAATTTTGCGGGTATACTCGTACACATTTTCAATCTGCTCTCGTTTCTCTGACTTCTGAATACAGTCATCACTTAGCGCATAGGCATTTTCCGCAAACATGCCTCCTTTTACAGCAGCCCGCGTAAACAAGGTCGTCGCTGCAATCGTCAAATTCTTCTTACTGCGCAAATCATCACTGGCCAAAACGCCAAAATTCCCCAGCGACATAAAATAGGGATAAATGCGATTAAATTCCTTCACATTCCCCCGCTCCACTGCCAAAAGCATCTCCTGCTCGGTCAAAAAGCCCGTATAAAATAAATGCGGCTCATCATAGTGGCTGTTCATAGAGTAAGTATGCGAGGCGAAGTCTAAATCGGACAAAATATGACTTTCTGGCACATCCATCCATTTTTTCGTAATCAAAAAACAAAAAAGACGATACTGCTCTCTGAATTGCGCCGAGTTTAAGTTAGAAAGATTGTCTTTTTTCAAATAGCTGTAAAATGATTTTTCATTATTACTGGATAAACAGATAAAAAGCTGCCTGCCTAATTTAACATAACCTAGATATTCCTGCTGTTTTGAAAAATAAATGTCATTTCCCTTCTCCTGAGAACTGGCTACGATATATCGAAGGATTGTCTCCGTGATTTCAGGCTCACCCGAAGCTTTGATTTTGGTCATTTTTTCCTCTTGTAAATCATAAATAAAGACAGATAAATTGGTTGAAATGCTAAAGCTATTTAGTTGGCTTTCAATCAACTCCACAATTTTTCACTCCTAAATAAAGCAGTAATCGTATAATAAAAACAGTAATTGTTTAATAGCACTGTTCACATTATAGCATAATTCATTTGTAAACGTTTACTATTATTTTATTTATGAAGGAGAGGACCATGAATGAAGTTCAAAAAAATTGAGATTAATCACATGGAAAATCCCCTAGGATATAAATTTGACAGTCTTTTCATCAATGGCATTCTGGAAGCCGGCTGTTATCCTAGCGATTTGCAAAAGATGCTGCTGATTTATGATCATCAAGAACTGGTCTTTCAATCTGATTGGGAAAAAGCGGATGATTTGATCTTCCAGCCTGACCTTGTTCTGAAACCGCGGACAAGATACCGGGTTCAAATGCGACTTAAATATGAAGAAAAACAGTTGGAGAAAGAAACGTGGTTCGAGACAGGGCTGCTTGATTCCCCCGTTCAAGCAAAATGGATCGGTCCGGAAAATAATGATTGGCATGGCATCGAACTTTTAAAGAAAATCCATCTCCCTCACGGCGTGAAAAAGGCGCGCTTATATGTCACCGGGCTTGGCGTATATGAGTGTTATCTAGATGAAGAAAAAATTGGCGATGAGTGTCTGGCGCCAGGATTTACAAACTACCATTACTATGTCCAGTGGGCGACGCACGACTTGACGGCTGCTTTTCAACAGGCTGGTGAACATACTTTTAAAATCATGCTTGGGGACGGCTGGTATCGCGGTAAAATCGGGATTACTCCGCATGGTGGCAGTGATAACAGCTACGGGGATGACTTGATGGCTCTCGCAGAAATTCATTATATCGATGAAAATGAGGAAGAACATGTCCTAATAACGGATGACAGTTGGCAGTGCCGGCCTTCTAAAATCACACATTCTGGTATCTATTACGGGGAAGATGTGGACGATCTTACCGACCAGCATGTCTTGCTGCCAGTCGTGCAGAAAAAGCCAGAAACGAAATATCTGCTTGACCGCCTTAGTCCGCCCGTCAAACTGCAGGAACGTTTTGAAGTGAAAGAGGTTCTGACACTAGCAACTGGCGAGAAAATATTGGACTTTGGGCAAAATTTGTCCGGCTGGCTTTTTTTTGCTAATCGGCTTCCTAAAGGGGATAAAATCTCAATCGAATTCGGGGAGTTGCTGCAAGACGGTGATCTATATACGCAAAATTTACGTTCTGCCAGAGCAGCTTTCACTTATGTGAGTGACGGAACGGAAAAATGGATTAGACCTCACTTTACTTATTTTGGTTTCCGCTATGCGAAAATCACAGGTTTTGAGTCCTTTGCAGAAGAAGACTTTTTTGTCCGGGCTTTGTACTCAGATATGCAGGAAATTGGGCATATTGAAACCGATCGACAAGATGTCAACCGATTGTTCCAAAATGTGATGTGGGGACAAAAGAGCAATTTTGTTGATATCCCGACAGATTGCCCACAACGGGATGAGCGGCTCGGCTGGACGGGGGATGCGGCCATTTTTGCGAAAACAGCCAGCTATAATATGGACACTTATTCCTTCTTTCAACGATTTGCCTTTGAAATAGCGGTTGAACAAAGTTTGAATGAAGGACGCGTGCCTTTATATGCACCGGCTATTCATGGCACTGATGGCGGAAAGGCCGTTTGGGGCGATGCGGCAACGATTATTCCATGGGTCCAATATGAACGGACGAATGATCCGGCCATTTTGAAACAAAACTTCGGAGCGATGATGTCTTGGGTGGACTGGATTCATGAACAAGCGAAACAAAGCCGCAATGAATTTCTATGGCTGGACTCAGATCAGCTAGGTGACTGGTTGGCGCTTGATACGGAAGATATTATGCGACTAAAAGGTAGGACGCCGGACGATCTGATTGCCAGTGCCTACTACTACCATTCTTGTCAAATCGTGTCGAAAACGGCCGAAATTTTGGGCAAGAAAAGAGAACACGACTATTACAAAATTCTGGCTGGCAAAATCAAAGAAGCTTTTCAGGCGGAATTTTTCACAAAAAATGGTCGGCTGATTACGGATACACAGACCGGCTTAGCTGTCTGCCTGAAATTCCAATTAGCACCGGAAGAACATACGAACAAACTTGTGAAAAAATTAGTCGAACGAATCGCCAGAAACGGCAACCATTTGACGACCGGATTTGTCGGGACGGCTCTTCTGCTTCCTGTTCTTTCCCAATACGGCGAGCATGAACTGGCCTGTCAATTATTTTTGAATACCGATTACCCTAGCTGGCTTTATCAGGTGGAAAAAGGCGCCACTACCATCTGGGAACGCTGGGATTCCATGGATGCTGAGGGCAAAATTGCTGAAAATGGCATGAACTCGCTAAACCACTATTCAACTGGCTCCGTGATGGAATGGGGCTATGAGCATTTGCTTGGCATTCAGCAGAAGTCGCGTCAGGAAGTGCTCATTCATCCGGGCATAACACCGCGATTCCGGCAAGTTTCGGGCTGCACGGCGATTAATGGTGACAAGCTATCACTCAGCTGGAAAATTATGAATCCATTTGGCGACAAGGTTCAAGTCGAGCTACTGGTTCCATTCGGCGTGACAGCCCAAGTGAGGATGCCGAATACCCACTCATGGTCGACTCAAAACGGGCAATTTTCAAACGGAGCTATTTTAAGTGCTGGCAAATATGTCATTGAATATGAGCCGGAAACACCTTTCATCTCCTCGCCCACCATCTATTCGCCCCTCCACGCCTTTAATCAAAATCAGGAGCTTGTGGAAAAGATAGCTGATTATGTGCCGTTTTGGGGATTTTTGACCGCGCCAAATAACATGGCCAATTTTGAAAAATATTCACTGATTCAATTGAGTAACGAAATGAAAGGGATTGGTTTTCCTGAATTGACAAAAGAAGATATTCAGCAAATCAATGCGGCTTTCAAGCAATACACAGTAGAAAATTTAGAGAGGAAGTAAACAAACATGAAAAAACTTTTGATGAAGCTGTCCATTTTATGTCTTTCCGTATTTACGGTAAGTGCCGGGGCAACGGCTGCAACCATTCCTTTGATGATGGAGTCCTTCTCTTCTATCAGTCCGACAACAATCGAACTATTGATGACTATTCCTTCACTGGGAATCATTCTTTTCACCCCGTTAAGTAATTTTGTTGCGGATAAGATTGGGATAAAAAACACCATTTTGACGGGGCTGTTCTTGATTTTAATCTCCGGAATTATTCCCGCTTTAACGATGAATTTCCCGCTAATCTTTATTTCTCGTATCTTCATTGGTCTAGGAACTGGCTTGATTGCTTCTTTCTCCCAATCCCTGATCATTCAACTATTTGAAGGCACGGAACAGCAAAGAATGCTCGGTCTATCTAGCGTTTTCCAAGGGCTCGGCATGTTTGCGATTACGTATGCAGTGGGCATCTTGATTGGCAGCGGCTGGCAAGCGCCTTATTTTGTCTACTTGATCGCTTTACCAATTTTACTGCTGGCAGCTTTCTACATTCCAAACCTGTCTAAAAATCAAGCGGATCAACATGCTCCTCAAGCACCGTTCGCTCAAACAAGCAAGAAAATCGACGGGAAAATTTGGATACTCGCGCTCTTTGCCTTTCTTTTCAATACAACATTTGCTTTTATTCCAACTAAATTTGCAACGCTTGTGATGACAGAAGGCTACGGGACGCTTTCGGATGCAAGTACTTTACTGGGAATTATGTCATTTGCGATGGCAGCGGGTGGATTTCTCTTTATGGTGATTCAAAAAAGATGGCACCGCTATTCGATGGCGATTGGGCTTGCTTTTGCAGCGATTTCTTATGCCATGCTTTCCTTCTCGCACTCTCTTTTCCTAAGTGGTGTGGCGGTTGTATTAGTTGGGATGTCCGTTTCGATTTTTATGGCTTCTATGATTACGCTGATCAGTTCATTCACATCCATGCGGCAAGTGGCTTTTTCAACCTCCGTCGCGATTACTTGTGCGAATGTCGGTACACTCATTTCTCCGTATGTCACTGAAATGTTTGCCAATGTATTTCATAATCAATCGGCCACATTTACTTATTTTGTCGGTATGATTATTTTCGCCATCCTGTTTGTTGTGGCAACGATTGCGGGCATGAACTTTGAAAAAATCAGATACCATGAACCACAGGGAAATCTGCTGGATGAGGTGCATACAAATGTTAAGTAAAGAAGCCCAAGAAGCGATTACTTTTTCTCGAAACTTCATCAAACCTGGTCAAAAATTCCCATTAACACCAGAAATTGCCGCCCATGCTCGAAAAGATGCAGATGAAGGCAATGCGGTTGAAACGCCGGCTGATATTCAGTTGGAAAATATTGCCGAAAATGGCGTTGCGGGGGAATTATATCGCACAAAAGAAGCAAGTGAATCTGTCCTGCTTTTCATGCACGGTGGTGCCTATGCGACGGGTTCGGTCAAATCAAGACAGGGCATTTGTTTCAAATTGTTGAAGCGGCTTGAGTTTGATATTTTCTCTGTTGACTACGCGCAATGGCCGGAAGCGCGGCATCCACAGGCTCACGAAGATGTCGTAGCGGCCTATACTTGGCTGGAAAAACGTTATCAAAAAATTTATGTGTTTGGAGAATCGGCCGGGGCGACACTTGCCTTGACACTTGTGCTGGATCGCAAAGCTAAAAATCTGGCTTTACCGGAAAAAGTTTCCGTCTTTTCACCGGTTATGTCTCAACTCAGTATCTTGCCGTCAGAATTCACGCATTCTGAACGCGACCCTATGCTGATCGGAGCCGGTGATCCTGTTCCTTATTTTGATGAGCCGGAAAAAAGAGACCCTTTGATTTCCCCGATATATGGCGATTTTACTGGATTTCCAAAACTCCAAATCAACTGCGGCAGTGAAGAGGTTAAATTAGATCATGCAAAAGTTCTTTATACCTTGTGTCAGCAGGCCGGAACAGATGTCTCATTGGATATTTGGCGGGACCTTTTCCATGTATTTATCCTGTTTGATATGCCGGAAACGGAAAAAGCACTTGATAAGATAGCTGATTTTTTTAAATGAATGGTTGTTAGGAGTAAGTAAATGTCTAAATTACTAGGTATTGATATTGGCGGGACCAACATCAAATATGCATTATTAGAAAAGAACGGGGAAATTTTTCTCAAAGATCAAATCGCCACGCCAGCTTGCAACTTGGCTGATTTTCTCGCTGCCCTTTATGGGATTGTGGATCAGTTTGAGGCGCAAATTTCGGGCATTGGAATCAGTGCGCCTGGAAAAATCGATTCAGAAACGGGGATGATTTCTTTTGGGGGCGCATTGCCGTTTCTTCACGGCTGCAATTTAAAAGAGCTGCTTTCGCAAAAATACCAGCTGTCGGTAGAGATAGAAAATGACGCAAAGGCTTGTGCACTGGCTGAATACTGGCTGGGAAGCTTAGCTGGTTTTCCAAGTGGGGCTGTGCTTGTTTTAGGTACTGGTGTGGGGTGCGGCGTAATTCTTGATGGAAAAATTAGTCGAGGCACGCATGGTCAGTGCGGTGAGGTGAGTTTCATGATCGGCCGTCCCGAAGCGAAAGGGATGGATAAACTAGTCGGCACTTCTTGTTCGTCTGTTAATCTGATCAGCCAAATCAGTGACGTTCTCTCGCTTCCGGCTGACACAGATGGCAAGGTGATTTTTAAAGAGATCCGCTCGCAACGTCATCCGCAAGTCAATCAAATTTTCATGGATTATTGTACAAATTTGGCGACGCTGTTATTAAATATTCAAGCAATGCTGGATTTGCCAATTTTTGCGATAGGTGGTGGAATCAGTAACCAGCCGATTGTTATTGAAACTTTGAACAGGCAATATGACCTGCTGATAGATGAGCTGCCGATTGTGAAAGAAACCATTTCCCGGCCGAATATCGTCAAAGCAACTTATGGAAGTGATGCCAATTTGATTGGTGCGGTTTATCATTTGTTGGATAGGAAAGATGAGATTGCGTGTAGATGATGCGTTTTTATGAAGAATGAATGAGATGAATAATTGGGAGTGGGGCGCATGAACAGATTGTTTGTGCGTCTTTTTGGATTGGGCTGTTAATTGCGTAGAGAGGGAGGACTTTTAGAGAGGAAATATTTAGTGAGAGAACTTTTCAAACTGCTTCGTTAAAACTGAGTGGAATGTTGTTGTGGAGCAAGAAAAAGCAGACCTGCGCAAACTGCACAAATCTGCTTTCTTTTTACACGCATATTCTCTACTTGTGCAAAATCTTCTCCGCTTCAAACCACTTGCTGAGGGATTCTGAATAAAGATGAATATAGCGCTCATATACCATGTCCAGCTGCATTAAAATTGGAATTTGCGGTGAAACATAGCCTAGAGATTCTTCCTTTGTCAGGCTGGCCGCCCGCAACACAACATCTGCATATGGTAAAAGCTGGGAATATTGGTTGGCTGTGATCAATAATACCGGCACTCCTTTTGCTTTTGCCGCCTTCATTGCTTTCATCAGCTCCTCGTCGTCCCCGCGTAAACTGGCCACGATGATCAGTTCTTCTAGTGCTGCTGCATGCGACGATAGAAGAATCGAATTTTCATCTGCTATGATGCGTACATATTTACCCACTCGTGCGAATTTAAATTGGAAATCTGCCCCGGCATAGGAATTGAAGCCCTTGCCGAAAAAGTGGATGATATGGCGCTGATGAAGATATTCGCAAAATGAATCGAGTGCCTTCTTGGAATAAAGATGATTGCTTCGTGTGGCTAACGAATGATATGCAGCCGTCACTTTAGAGGAGACCGACACGCTGGCAGTCTCTTCTTTAGTTAACGAAAGATTATATAAAAAGATCAATTCTTTGTAATTTTTTAAGCCTATCTTTTTACAAAAACGGGTGATGGATGACTCTGAGACAGCCAAAGTTTCCGCCAATTGATTAATATTTTTCGGCTTCTTCTTGCTTAAAAAATAATCCGCAATAACCTGTTCGACATTTGTAAAGTTTAAGCGACAAGATTCAATCAAAATAAATATATCTTCCTGCATGTTCATCTTTAGCTCCTTAATTAGAAATATATATGGTCTTTATTTCCCCCGGCTTGAAATTTCCTAATTCTATTTTATCAGCTTTTTTACAGTCAGACATCGGTTTTCCTCTTAAATTTACAAATTGATACGAAACGACTTTTTTACTATCAATGCTTGCGCCGTCGACCTCATTAGTCAAACTCGGATTATACACGCGGATTTCAATGCCGTCCTTCTGCTCCGCTTTCCGAAGTGAACTGAACACCAGCTTGTCGCACGTAAGCTCCACCATTTCCTTTTCTGCGATTTCTTGCTCAAGTGGGTGCGAAACAAAATATTTTAAGGTGGTGGTAAAGCGGTTCAATTCCTGGATTTGATAATACGGATTCTGGACTGCATATTCAAAATAATCCTGCGCAATTTTTGCCGGCTCATAGGCTGATGAAAGCTGGATTGCAAATTTGAATTTCATTTTCTCCAGCAGCTGGCTGTCGGGGGTCGGGATATATTTGAACTCATTTCCAGAGGCCACTCCAGGTCTGCGAATCAAATCGGGCCGCCCTAAATAGCCGACAGAACGGAATAAAGTAAGGGCGATTCGACTGTAGTTCTCCCCAATCAACTGATATTCTTTCATGCCTTTTGCAAAAATTGTCCAGCTGGAATCTTCATCGTGCGTATTGACATAGTGCAGCATTGGGAAAATGGCAGTCGGCTCTTCCCGCCAGCCAAGTGCTTTCCAGTTGTGCAGATGCGGATCTTCTGCCACTCGTTTGATGGTGCCAAACGGGGTATCTGTATGGGAAAAATGATTTTCATGTGGCGTATCAATGAGCGCTCGCATTCGGTGGTCACAGGCCCGATTGTCAAGTTCCAATTGGCAGGCAATGTGATTGGTGTCTTTTTTCAGCGTGATGATGAGTTGATACGGAATGGACTGGCTTCTTTTTTTGGCGGCTCTTTCTTCCAAGTCTTTCGCAACCTGCCACGTTCCGCCAAGCACCATTTCTGACCAGAGTTTCCGGCGCTTAGTGTCGACTTTTGCCCCTTCTAGTGTTAGTTCATACTGGTCGTCATGATAGGCTGGCGAATAGTCATATGTGTCGCCTTCATCCCCGCTGTCCTCAAAGGTCAAGACATTTTGATAGGTACGGTTCGACAATTTATCCAAAATATGAAGTGCACCATTTTCAAAGCTGACTTGATAAAAATCGTTTTCGATCATCTGTGCTGCGGCTGATTCCGTATGGGAGACTGCTTTCTCAGGTGCTTCGACTATTTGATATGTGGCAAAGCTCAAAGATGGGATGGACGTCTCGAGCGCGATTTCATGGACATAAAAATATTTATCTTGATCCTGTTCATTCTCCGC
The DNA here is from genome assembly GCF_900183385.1 of Listeria costaricensis. Classification (GTDB taxonomy): domain Bacteria; phylum Bacillota; class Bacilli; order Lactobacillales; family Listeriaceae; genus Listeria; species Listeria costaricensis. The sequence goes on along the minus strand of NZ_FXUT01000015.1, from coordinate 4,033 downwards.
CCGCCTAATCGAACCGCTGTACTCTTTTCGGGTGTTTAAGACTTCAAATGAAACCGGTCGACCATTTTGCATCACTGTTACTTCTTCAAATGGTGTTGAAATTTCACAGTGGACGATTTTTTCAGTAGTCCATGGAAAAGTGTTAAAAATCGTGATGTCATAGTCCGTTTTTTCCGCTCTGGATTCCGTCAGTTTGCGCGTCAAATAATCGAGTAGCGAATAGGACAGCTGGTCAGCTTCAATAAAGCGCTCACGGATGATTCGGTTCGTCTTGTCGCTGTTACAACCTCCAGCAGAATCATGCGCTTGATTTTTGCTTAGTAATTTCCAAATGCGGTCTAAAAGTCCTTTTTTATAAGGGATTTGATACTGTTCCGCCATGACCATCAGCGGCTCCACTTGGTAAATCATTCTGCGTTCGATTTTGTCATTCAAATATTTGTGATCATAACGCGACGAATAAATCGAGCGGTGAATTTTAGAGACAGAGCTGGAAATGAATTCTCCTTTTAATGTGGCTAATGGTTGATCCTTAATCGCGTCAAAAAACTGCTCGTAACTGCTCTCTTGCAATTGATAGCCGCTTAAATGGCGATTGTACTGCTCCATGCGATCGCGCAAATTAAAATCAATGTAGCGCTGATCTCCGCCCACAGGTAAAACCAGCTCATCCCCCGTCGCCCCTTCTTCTATGGCAGCCATCAACGACTCATAGTCATCGTTTTCGATCAGACCAACGCCAACAAAATAACCGTTCCTGATATTTGCGGTCAGCACTTTGGAACCATCTTCCGCTTCCCAGTAAAACTCTCTGTCCGTGCTCAGCTCACTATCCACCCCTCGCCAAAAGACCGCCTGCTCCATTTCAAAGCCGCGATAAATTTTGGGCATATCTTTACTTTGTCCAAATGAGTCTGGCAAATAGCCGATTTTCATCGTGCCGCCTAGTTCTTCTGCTAGATTCATCCCCAAGTTTAAATTCCGAACAATCGATTCGCCAGCCACGATCAGCTCATCTGTTTGCGTGTACCAGGGACCAATTTTCAAACGACCTGCTTTTACTAAGCGGCTGAACCGTTCCTTTTGCTCCGGAAAGCACTGAAAATATTCATCCAGAATGCTCATTTGTCCATCCAGCAAATACTGGTCAATTTTGTCGTTCTCCAGCGCCTCGATCATTTCATCCAAATGGTATGTCAATTGAACAAATGATTCATTATTCGTAAAATACCATTCAAAATCCCAATGCGTATGGTGAATGACATGTACATTTTTTTTCATCAAGCCATCGTTCCTTTCACTTCTCAAGCTTCCCATCAATCCTATTTCCCGTCCTGCCAAAAAATGAAAAGCTGGAGTAGCGATTACTCCAGCCCTTATTTAAAAGACGATGGAATCAATGATTTGTGTTAATTTTTCCGGATCATTGGAGGTTAAAATATCCTCCCTGAAAGTATCGTCAATCAGTTTTCGCGCGATCAGACTTAACAGTTTCAAATGCTCTGTCGCCCCTTCTAAAGGAATTGTCAGCGCAAAAGCCACACGTACTGGCTGTTTGTCTAATGCTTGCCACGGAATATCATGCTCAAATTTGACCAGAAACATGCCCGGTTTCAAATTCGTTTGATGTTTACAATGCGGAATGGCAATATGGTCTTTAAATCCTGTTGTCGCCTCGTTTTCACGCTCTTTCAATCCTTCAAAATAAGCCTCTTCGTTCTCAACAAAGCCTAACTTGTAAGCAAATTGAGCGATTACTCTAAACGCTTCCTCCTGTGTCGTGGCGGTATTATCAAAAAGAATGTGTGCTTGATTAAAAACTTGTTCATTCATGGTAAAATTCCTACTTTCATTGATTATTTAAGCTGGGTCTTCGGTCAAATTGCTCTCGTCCTCTGTCGGGGCCATGGAAGCAAATTCCACTGCATCCCGGCGCAGCACACCGATCAACACGGCGGTTGTCAAAATCCCCGCACCGACACATAATATCCACGTGATGAATGGCACTGGCTGCTCAATATAGCCGACAAATGTCCCGAGCGGCGAACCGATCCCGCCGTAGAATTTACATCCTGTCGCGGCTGCAAGTCCACCGGCTACTGCCGACCCGACTACGTTCGCAATAATCATCCGGACGGGCTGGGCGGCGACAAATGGAATCGCCCCTTCTGTCACACCCACGATACCCATACCAAAGGCTGCACTCGCGGCCACTTTTTCTTCTTTGGAAAATTTCTTTTTAAATAGAATTGTTGCCAACCAAACGCCCAGCGGAGCTACAGAGATAGCTGCTTGAACAGCGGTTTGAGGAACAAAGTTGGCACCATTGATGCCGTACTGAGCCATCGTATCTGTAAAAATGGCGGTTCCGAATATAAGAGCGGTTTTATTGACAGGCCCGCCGAGGTCAAAGCCGATCATGGCTCCACAGACAGCCCCGATAAGTAGTGGTGCTCCGGCAAAATTATTATTTAAATCTGTTAAGCCTGAATACATGGCATCCATCGCATTGGCAATCGGAATCCCGATCAAATAAAGAACAATAAGTGAAATAACCAGAGTTGCGACAAATGGAATGATCATAATTGGTACGATTGGACGTACAAGTTTTGGCCATTTGATTTTCTTCAAGCCTTTTACCATATAACCAACAATGAAAGCAACGGCAATCGCGCCTAGGAAGCCCCCGCCGGCCTCTGTTCCGAGGAATTCAGGGTCATTGACTAGATAGGCACCAATCATGGCTGGTGCAATCGCTGGTTTATCGGCAATCGATTTGGCCACAAAACCTGCAAACAGTGGAATCATCAGTTTGAAACCAATTTGCCCTACATAGAACAGCTTCGACATGAGGTAACCCATGGCTGTTTTCGTATTAAAGCCCCAATCGACAATGTGCCCCATGTCATCTTTTTGGAAGGCATAGACATTGGCGATGGCTAAAATTAGACCAGCCGCAATAACCATGGGAATCATGTAGGAAATCCCGCTCATAATATGCGTAAAGAAGTTGACCTTTTCTTTATCATTTCCGATTTGAATTTTCCCTACTTTGGTTCCTTTTTTCCCAAATACTTCTGCTTCTTTAAAAGCCGTTTCGATCAATGCCTCTGCATTTTCAATCGCAGGAATTGATTTCGTCACGTAGAGCGGTTTGCCTGTAAAGCGGATTGGACTGATCGTAATATCAGCAGCGATCAAAACTAGATCAGCCTGTTCGATGTCCTCAGGAGTCAAAACGTTTTCGGCACCAATGGCCCCATTCGTCTCGACTTTCGCCTCGTAGCCCAGTTTCTTAGCTGCTTTCTCGATTGACTCAGCCGCCATGTAAGTATGGGCGATACCCGCTGCACATGCAGTAACAGCAACGATTTTCTTTGTCATTTTATCACCATCCATAAATAATTTATATCATGGACAGTTTAGCAGAAAGCGTTCTTATTTGAAATCGTTTTCGCGATTTTTGGTTTTACTTTCAGATGTTTTGGAGTGGATGAATTTTTTTTCAAGGGAAGTGGTTTTGGTTGTGCGGGTGGGGCGGTGATTTGAGGCCTTGGAAAGTACGGGGGTTGTGTGATGGGGATTGAGGGAGAATAGGGAACTGGTATGGGGTTAAGTGAGGGAGATCGTTTAGAAGTTTGGTGATTAGATTACGAAAAATTTTCATGATGAATATTTAAACGCTAGCGAGGCAATCAGTGAGTTTAACACACAATTATTTGCATTTCATAATGAGTATTTAAACATGAAATATGCGACAAAATTAGAAGAAGTAGAGGAATTTACATTTCACAATAAGTATTTAAACCCATTCTTCCCACGTTTGAACATAGTAAACGACCGTATTTACATTTCACAATAAGTATTTAAACTTATTGGCTAACCTGGGCATTAACTTCTATATTAAATTTACATTTCACAATAAGTATTTAAACGCGATTATAGTAAGTAATCACATCTATATAAAGCCATTTACATTTCACAATAAGTATTTAAACCCGTGTCGGTTATGTGCACTTTCTTCCTGAAACAA
>NZ_FXUT01000022.1 GCF_900183385.1 Listeria costaricensis | reverse complement strand
AACAACCACTATATTATAACCTCAAATTATACAATTGTTAATATGAAAAATGAAATTTATGAAAATAATTCAAAAAAGATTACACTTTTAAATCTATTTTAAAAAATCTGTCCAAAAGAAAGAAAAAAGTGAAAATCAGGCATTCATTAGCAGTGGTTTTTTTAGTATAATAAAAAGGAAATGGAGGAATGTACAAAATGACAAAATTGCCAAATTGTCCGGAATGCAACTCGGAATATGCTTATGAAGACAGGGGGATGCTTGTCTGCCCGGAATGTGGACATGAATGGAATGTAGCATCTGAAAGCAGCGCGCCGGCAGAAGAAGGTCTTGTCGTAAAAGACGCAAACGGCAACTTACTTGCTGATGGAGATACGATTACGGTCATCAAAGATTTAAAAGTAAAAGGTGCATCGAATCCCCTGAAAATGGGAACGAGAGTCAAAAATATCCGCCTAGTGGAAGGCGATCACAATATTGATTGTAAAATTGACGGTTTTGGCGCCATGAAATTGAAATCTGAATTCGTGAAGAAAATTTAATCTAAAAGGGTCAAACTTAGGGGTTTGGCTCTTTTTTTGTTAGAATAAAGAAGAGAGGAGCGAATTGAAATGAAAACGTTTTCTTATGTAACGTATATCCAAGCGACAAAAGAATCACTATGGGATGCTTTAACAGATGGTGAAAAGACGGCTCAATACTTTTTTGGAAGCAAGATCCGCTCTACTTTTCAAGTGGGGGAACCGGTTGAATATTTACGTGATGGGCAAGTGACTGATTTTGGTACGATTCTTACTTGCGAGGAAAATCGTTGTCTTCGCTTTACGTGGAGCTATGTAGGTCAAAAAGTGAAGCATGATCCGCTGCCGATTGTCTCATTTCAAATTCAGCCGCTTGGCGAGGTGGTGCGACTGACGTTAACCCATGAACACCTGCTGGCGGAGGACTTTGAAACGACTCCTAACACCGTTGAAGGATACAATAATGGGTGGCCGGTCGTTTTGAGTAGCTTGAAAACATTTTTGGAAACGGGTGTACCGCTTGGGGAAATCAATTTTGATAAAATTCGCGGGTACTAAACAATCCATAGACGGAGCTTCTAGAAAATCAAAAAGCATCCCTCTAGGTAGCGATGGGATGCTTGTGCTTTTATTTAGTAGTTTTGAAATGACACTCTTGATAAAGTTGTGGATCATGGATGTACCAATCACCATCTTTCGTTAAATAGCCGGAGTCTTTCAATTCCTTGAATAGCCGAAAGAAAGTAGCTTTTGATAAGTTGCAATATTCCATGATAACGGATGTTTTGATGTGTCGGGATAAACAAACCATTTGCTTGCCATCCTTTTCGACGGGTTCTCCAAGTAGCTGTCCCAAAGCAGTAACGCCCCTTTTCACACGTTCATTGGAAGGAAGGGCGAGCACTAAAGATTTTAAATAGGTGTGGGTCGATAGCTGCTTGGTGATATAGAAATGAAAGCCATAGTTCTCAGGAAACATGGACAAAAGGTATTCGACATCTGCCTTTTTAAAGCGGATAATAGAGCAATCTGATAGAGTTTTCATGGAAAAACGATTAGGTTGGTTGTCTAAAAGTGTAAAATAGTTAGCAAGTGAGCCTTTGCCTAGAATCGTCATCAGAAAATAATCGCAGTCACGGCTATATGCACCGACAAATCCATCTGTTAGCAAAAACAGGTCAGTCTCTGCTTGTGTAGAGTTATAAAGTTGCACGTTTTTTTCAAGATCTTGCTGGATGTAAGGAATCTTAGCGGCTTGAGCAATTTTTATAAACTCTTGATAGTTGTAAAAATGGATATTGGGGGTGTATTCACACATATGAAAATTCTCCTTTATTTTTTGGGGATAAATCCAGTATAGCATCAGATTAATATAAAATAACCAGTAATTTGCCTTTATTTGTGACAAAAGTGTGAATATGTTAAAAAGTTAAAGTGTTTACAAATAAACGTAGAGAGAGTAAAATGTAGGGAACGTACGTTTGTTTAGGAGGTCTGGCAGGTGGAAGAGATCATCAGACAAAAACTAGCGATCTTACCGGAGCATCCCGGGTGTTATATCATGCGGGGTGAGCATGGCGAGATTTTATATATTGGCAAGTCGAAGAATCTGAAAAACCGCGTCCGTTCTTACTTTACCGGAAAGCATAGAGGGAAAACGGCGCGGCTTGTTCACTACATTCGCGATCTGGAAATTATTTTAACGGATTCGGAAAAAGAAGCGCTACTCCTTGAAATGACGCTGATTCAGAAATATTTACCCCCTTACAACATTCGCTTGAAAGATGGAACCAGCTATTTATATATTAAAATTACCCATGAAAAAAATCCGCATTTGATTGTGACGCGGGAGGTTGAGCAGGACGGCGGTCGCTATTTTGGCCCCTATCCGAGCGGCTTTGCGGCAGAGGAAACGAAAGAATTGCTGCAGAAGATCTACCCATTATGTCACTGCTCCGGAAAGCCGGGACGTCCATGCTTTTATTTTCATCTTGGACAGTGTATCGGGCCGTGTGATCATGAGGTCTCAGAGGAGACTTATCAACGGCAGATTCGCCGGATCAGTAAATTTTTAAACGGGGGACATTTGGAAGTCAAGCAGAAGCTACTGCAGAAAATGAGGCGGGAGATCGATCAGCTGGCGTTTGAGCGTGCCAAGGAAACCCATAAACTCATTCTGGCCATCGAAAAAACGATTGAAAAGCAAAAGATGCTAACGACAGATTTTCGGGAAAAGGATATCTTTGCTTTTAGAGAAAAAGACGGCTATTTGGCTGTCCAAATTTTCTTCGTGCGTGGTGGCGCTGTAAATGGCAGAGACGGGGCTGTTTTTGAATATGTGGGCAGTCAAGAGGAGGCCCAATTGTCCTTTATCAGTCATTTTTATAGCGAGCCCAATCATCTAATCCCAAAAGAAGTCTTGCTGGAAACTGGTTTTTCAACAAAGCTTTTAGAAGAGACCTTGCCAACAAAGATTCGCGTTCCAAAAAGAGGCGAGAAGAAAGCACTAGTCGATTTAGTGGGGGAAAATGCAGCAAATGCGCTTGAGGCTCATTTCAAATTGCTGGCTTTTGCCGAGGATAAGCTACAAGAACAGTGAATTTTGTGAGTAAAAACAAAAAAGCGCCCTCCATCGGGCAGCGCCAATTCTAAAGGTAGAATGGGTCGCTCGTTGGAGGTGCGCTTTTTTACAAATTACAAGCTTTTAATGAAGTTGACGATATCATCTGCGCATGATTCTGCTTGCGGTAAGATGCCATATTTATCGATGAAGGCATGCATGACACCTTGATAGACGATATTTTCTACTTTTACGCCGCTATCTTGCAATAATTTGCCGAAATGGGATGTGATCGGCCGCAAGAAGTCAAATTCTGCACTGACAAGCATCGTAGAAGGGAAGATACTTTTATCTGGTGCACGAAGCGGAGAGTAGATAGGTTCTTCCGGATTTTGATCACGCACATAGGCCGTTCTGAGCAACTGATTGGAACCGCCCATGCCGACGATCATCGGTGTCACGATTTTGGCGGTCATTTCGCTTGCTTCAAATTGTTCAATGGACCAGCTGTATGTTTGATTGTCTTCGTCTAGAAGCGTCAGAGCTGGATACAAAAGTACTTGATAAGCGATAATGTTGGTTTCCGCGATACCATCCATGTAGCTGACGGCAGCGGCCAAATTTCCGCCTGCACTGTCGCCGGCCACACCGATACACGTTGAGTCGATCAAAAGACGATCGCTATTTTCATTTACCCAGGTGACCGCTGCAAACGCATCATCTGTAGCTGCAGGTGCAGGGCTTTCCGGTGCCAAGTGATAGTCGACATTGATCACCACTGCCGGTAATTTTTCTGCGATGGCTTTACAGAAGTTTTCAACGACATCTATTGTTCCACCTACAAAACCGCCCCCGTGATAGAAAATCAAGGCTGGTGCTTTTTCAGTCTGGTCTTCATGCCGATAGATGCGGACGGGAATATCGCCGTGTTTACCACTGATCGTTTCTTCAGCCGTTACGATTTTGGTGGTCAGATCAATGTTAGGGCTGCCCATCATGGCACGCATTTGGAGCGCTGCTTGAGTGGCAATTTCGACATTGGAGAAATCAGGCATGACTGGCGGTGCTTCTGGCGCATCTTCATTGAGGGAAGAGACGACATCAGGTGTTCCCAGCGCACTTTTTTGCATATCTTCCAAAAGGATGGCTTCAATATCGCCAGAGGCCGCATTAGGCGTTAAGCGAATGGTTGTTAGAATGCCTTCTTCTGTAACCGTTTTGGTTGTATTTCGCAAGTCTTGCAAAGTTTCCTGATAGTTTTTCATTAGGTGATTCCTCCTCGATTTGATTATAGTTTAAGCTCAAAGCGTCCGTCGCAGTAAGGATCGATCGGGTTGATTCCCACGAACGGCGACTGCCCTAGAATTTTTTCGATAATGGCATCCACGACATATTCGCTGTCCGAATAACCATTGATGAAAGTCTTGATGTGCGGGACATCAATCAGATGATACGGATTGGCTGTCGAGATGAACATCGTCGGCAATTCTTCGATGAACCACGGGATATTAAAGCCGAGCATGCCCCAGTTGATGCGGACCTGCGTGCGGTTACTCATGGTCGCTTCATTCGCATAGAAGATTGCCAGGTCGTATTTCTGCTTGATTTCTTCGACAGAGATGCTCATGTCTTTGAAGCCCCAGTTGTGGACCGGTTTGGCATCTACTTCAAAGCCTGCTTCCGTTAATTTGTCGAGCAGATACTGATAAATGGGTGTATCTTCTTCGACACCTACTGCTTGCAAATAGACACGGCGTTTTTTATGCGGATCAATTGGCAACAAATTTTGTGTATCTTTTACAAGGGTGATCCCTTTGTCAGCTGCTGCACGGGCGATTTCCTGATGCTCTGCACAGCCGATGATGTCAAGTGCTTCTTTGCCGGGCACGAGTTCAGCTTTTTGATGCAAGCCAAGAGATGCTTTCACCCCTAAAATACGACGAACCGCATCGTCCACCCGTTCCATTGTCAAAATGCCGTTTTCAATTCCTTTTTTCATGTACATAATATCTTCGTCCAAATCACGGTTGAACAGGAAGCAGTCAGCCCCTGCTGCAATCGAATATGGAACGGCGAATTCGCGTTTTTCGAGCATGGTAAAGCCGCCCATCACGCTGGCATCTGTGACGATCATACCGTTGAAACCGAGCTCATCACGCAGCAGATCGCCCATCAGTTCGGGGGCAAGTGTTGCAGGACGGATCTTTTCGTCGGCAATTCCTTTCGCACGTGAATATTCAGGGAAGGCGATATGACCGATCATCACGGTATGAGCACCTTCTTCAATCAGGCCGCGGTAAACTTTTCCATAGCTGTTCTGCCATTCGTCCACACTCAGCCGATTGTACGTCACGTGTAAATGTTGATCGCGGTCGTCTACACCGTCGCCTGGGAAATGCTTGATGGAGACGGCACCGTTCACTTCATCAAAGCCATGTTTATAAGCAAGTCCCATCCGTAAAACTCGCTCAGGATCATTTCCGTAAGTTCTGACATTTGTGATCGGATTGCGGAAGTTGAAATCAATGTCGACCACTGGCGCAAATGCCCAATTGCAGCCGATCGCTTCGGCCTCTTTCCCGCAGATTCGACCCAGTTGGTAAGCATATTCTTCATCATTCGTAGCGGCGATTTGCAGCTGTTTTCCGACATAGGTGCCTTCGTTTACCAGTCCGTTGCCGCCAGCTTCCAAATTGGCTGCGATCAGAAGCGGGACATCACTGTTTTCCTGCATGGCGCGAAAGACATCTTGCAAAGCTTCTTTGGCTTCTGGACGGTACATCAGGCCGGCAGGCTGGTATTTCTTTACCCACTCGACCGCTTCGTCCTTGTTGGTGCTCATGACGATCGGTGCAAAAAGCTGCTTAATTTTCGCATCCTCATCCATCCCTTGTAAGGTTGCTTCCACCCAGTTGATACCGTTTTCATCCAAAAAATAAGGATTGGCTGTTAAATCTACTTTTCTCATGATTCAAATTGTCCTCCTTCTTCATCTAAGCGTTTTTGTTCAATTTGACGGCGAATATCGTCGCGTTCTCTGTCTAACTTATAGAAAATCATACAGACGAGCATCAAGACAAACCCGATAATCGGCATAATGACAAAGTTAAAGTCGATTGCGTGCAGGACTTCTGTTGTCTGTGTTTGATTTGCTACATAACCAGCTGCGCCCAAAATAATACTTGAAATCGCAGCTCCAATCCCCATCCCAAATTTTACACCAAAAGCAATGGCACTGGAAAGTAATCCCTGAGCCCGAACGCCAAATTTTATTTCCCCATAGTCGATAATATCGCTCATCATGACGCCCATAATGCCAGCTGGAAGTCCTGAGCCCATACCACCGATAATGGTTCCTATAATGACGATCGTGATGCTTTGGGTCATGGAAGAAGCCAGTAAGACGAACTGTCCAACGATCCCAACAACGCATCCTAAGCAGACGATCATTTTTGGCGATAATTTTTTGGAGAGGAATGGAACGGTAAATAGTCCAGCGATCATTGCGATGGAACCAAGTCCGTTGACTAATCCAACAAATGCCTCATTGCCAATATTGTATTTTAGGAAGTATACGGTATTGGCCATTTTTGCCGAGGTAACGGTCCAAGTAACGAACATGACGACCGTCAGGATCCACCATGGTTTGTTTGGCAAAAGGGCTTTGATACTCTGATTGAAAGGAACTGCTGCACCACCGTTGACGTTAGCCCGCTCGCGTGTGTTTTTGAAGGCAAGCAGGAACATGCAAACAGCAATCACACCAAAGATGATCATTGTTAAAGTGAAACCAAGCTGTTCATTGCTGCCGCCTAAAAGTCCAACGAGTGTCAGCCCGAGGAAAGCCACAATTAGAGATCCGGTCTGACCGCCGATCATCCGAAATGTTGTAGCCACCGTCCGTTCCTGCGAGTCTGTTGTCAGGCTTGGCAGAAGAGATCCGATCGGCAAGTTGATACCAGCGTAAAGAATTCCTAAACAAATATAAGTAATGTAGGCATAAACAAGTTTCCCAGTATCACTGATATCAGGAACAGAAAAGGTTAATACGGCCATAATTGTAAATGGTAAGCAAAGCCACAAAAACCAAGGACGCGATTTTCCCCATTTGGTATTCGTTTTATCAATTAGAATACCAAAAATCGGGCTGTCGAAAGCGTCGATAACTCTGGCAATCAGAAGTAGGGTTCCGACTGCAGCCACATTAAGCCCGGCGACATCTGTGTAGTAATACATCAAATACATGGTGATCATGCTGAAAACAAGGTTGCAGGCAGTATCACTAAGTGCATAGCTGACCTTTTCTTTCACGGAGAGCTTGACTGATGTACTGCGAGGCTGTTCGACGAGTGTTTCTTTTGCTAGTTCCATATAAATCCTCCTTGTGTTTGTTGAATACGCTTTCAGTATGAGCGCATCTCTATGAATTAAATACACCTTTTTCTATGGAGCTTGTGCATGGATCCGTATGAAAATAAATATGACAGAAAATTCTTTCATCAAACAAAAGGATAAAGCGTTTTCTTAACGGGACATGTTGACTATGTTACAATGAAACTATCAATTTATCGCGAGGTGACAAACTTGATTCGCTCTTATGAACTGATTGAACCTGATGCTGGTTTGCCGTTCCGTCTATTGGTCCATCACTTAATGTTTGTAACTAACCACTGGCACGATTGTATTGAACTGATTTTTGTTCTGGAAGGAAGCGTAACGGTCTATTTAAATAATGAGGAAATCGAGCTTTGCGAGAATGATTTATATTTAATTAATGCGAGACAGGTCCATGCGCTACAAAGTAAGGAAAATAACACCTTGCTTGTTTTGCAGTTGCCGACAGAATATTTAAGCGAGCAGCTGCCGGAGATTGAGCAGTATTCATTTGACTGTTGCTCAACCAGATTCTCTCAGCGTGATCAAAAGCCGTTTGATGTTTTGCGGATTATCATTGCTAAGATGTTTCAGGAAATTTGCCTAGAACGCGCGCACAGTCAATTATTTTTAAAAAGTCAGTACTATGAATTGCTGGACGTCTTGATGCGTTATTTTTCTGTTCATGAAAAGAGGCAAGATACATCAGCCGAGGCTAGGAAACTGGAGCGCTTGACTGAGATTATGGATTTCATTCGTGAGCAGTATGCGAGTCCGCTGACATTGACGGATGTTGCGAAACAAGTCTATTTGTCACCAACCTACCTATCAAAATTTATCCAGCAGCACCTCGGAATGACCTTCAAGCAGTATCTGAATTTAATTCGCATGAACGCGGCTGTGAAGGATTTGATGACGACTGACTTTACAGTGGCTACGATTGCGCTTCAAAATGGTTTTTCGAGTGAATCTTCTTTTACAAGGCTGTTTCGTGAATTTTACGGGATGCCGCCCGGGGAATATCGGCGAAAAAACGGCGGTTCTAAAAAATTACTTTTAAGCAATGATGGTTGGAAAAAAGAATATGTTTCGATTAATCACAAGCAAATTTTCCAAAAGTTGTCCCGCTTTTTAGAGATGAATAAAGAAGTGGCAAGACTTCCAGAGGCGCTTTCTGTAGCTGAATCGAGCGAGATGGTTCTGATCAAAACAAGTAAGGCGGGGAAAAAACGCGATATGTCCTATAAAAAACTAATGACGGTCAGTCGGGCGAAGGAACTGCTTCTGGCGCGGATTCAGACTGATTTACGGGATCTGCAGCGGGATGTTGGCTTTGAGTATCTGCGTTTTCATGATATTTTTGCGGATGAGCTGCATGTCTATGATGAGGATATGGATGATGAACCGATTTATAATTTCACCTATGTCGATATGATTGTTGATTTTTTACTGGAAATCGATTTGAAGCCGTTTTTTGAAATCGGATTCATGCCGGGGAAATTAGCTTCAAAACCAGAAACGCTTTTTTATGAAGAAAGTAACATTTCCCAACCAAAGAGTGAGGAAAAATGGTGCGGACTTGTGGAAGCCTTCATGCAGCATTTAGTCGATCGTTACGGGGTAAAGGCGATTTCCGAATGGTACTTTGAAATCTGGAACGAACCGGATATCTTTTTATTTTGGCGGGAAAGTCCGCAGCTTTTCTATCCGTTCTATGAAAAAACTTTTCAGACGATGCGGGCAGTCTGTCCGACGGCTCGAATCGGCACGCCGGGGATATTCTCGTTGCCGGGAGGGGAAAATGATACTTTCTTGAAAGAGTTCAGCACCTATCTTTTGGCGCATGACTTGCGGCCGGACTTTATTTCTGTTCATGTTTATTACAACAATCAGATTCCGCTTAATTATCAGATATCCCTGTCAGAGGCGCAAAAATTTTACATCAGCAGTGACCCGACTTACTTGGATAAATCCATCCAGCATCTTAAAATGATTTTTCATGAATTTTCTGATTGTGAGTGGCATATGACCGAGTGGAACAGTACCTTCAGCCATTCTGAACCAACGAATGACACGGCTTTTAAGGCGCCATTTATCATCAAGACGATTTTGGAGAATCAGCATCAGCTTGACAGTTTCGGCTATTGGTTGTTTAGTGATTTGCACGGCGAATATTCTGCGCCTAAACAAGAGTTTCATGGCGGAATGGGGCTTGTGTCACGAAGCGGTCTGAAAAAACCGGGTTATTATGCGTATCAATTTTTGAACCAATTGGGCAATCGGATTTTGGCGCAAGGGGAAGGGTATGTTGTGACCAAAAGTGGAACGCATCAGTATCAAATTTTGACCTATCATTATCAACATTTTCAAAATTTGTATGCGAAAGAGGGCGGGACGACCAGTGCCAATCCGTATGATGCTTTTCCAGAAGAGGTTATCAAGGGACTATCCTTGAAGTTAACGCATCTCAAAGCGGGCAAATATGAGATTAAAGAGCAGGTCTTATCAAAAGAATGCGGTTCTGTGTACGATTTATGGGATGAAACGGTGAAAGAGGTGGGGGAAGGAGAAATATCGGCTGATTTGCTGCGCTATTTAAAAGAAGTCGCGCAACCGAAGCAAGCAATCAAGCAGGTTGATATTCAAGAAAGCATGTTAATTGAGCAGTTCTTGAAACCGCATGAAACGAGATTAGTCGAGATTAGATGGCTACGATAAGGTGAAAACGGTGACAGGTGTTACAACCTCCAAAAAGTAGATTTTCAGATCTGTTTTGGGGAGGTGGTTCACCGGGCACCGTTTTTTTATAGCCTGACGGGCGATTGGATAGTGGGGAAGCTGAATTTTTCTAAGTGCTGCAGGCTCATTTTTAATGGTTGGTGAAGTTTTTCATGCGTGAAAGGGAGAAGGGGAAGTTTTTGACCCATTAGAATAGTATTTCGATGGAGAGGGGAACGGGTGAATCGTTTGAAAAGCAGAATGAATAGCGCGGAAATTTTGAGTTGCAGCTAAAATTGACTAAAAATTATCGAATTCTCTCTTTTTTTTAACAAAAGTAGTCCAAAACATGCTACACTTAAAATAAGCATGAATTTTATTGGACAGGAGGGACGAAATGAACAGACAGGCGGAATTTATTCTTGCACTGATTGGTGCAATTTTTAATACTTTTGCTGCACTTCTTGTATTCTTTTACGTGGCAATGATTGGGATTGGCGTTTTAGTAAGCACGGCAGATTCATATTCATATTTTCTTCCAGAGGATTATATTTTCATGGGAATCGGTTTGATTTTCTTTGTGATTATCGGACTCGTTATTGCCGCAGGGACGATTTTTGGCTATATTGCCGCATTTAAAATCAAGGCAGATTCACCAAAAGTTAAAACCTTTGGCATTGTTTTGATTGTTTTTGGCGGACTTCAAATTCTCAGCATTCAAGGGATTCTGTATTTAGTTGCCGGAATTTTAACTTTAACACATAAGCCTGAAACACCGGTTGATTCCAGTGTACAACAAGAAACACATTTCGAACATGAAGGAGATGAATCAAAATGGGTATAATGATGTTTTCGATGATTTTTATGATTTTTGCTGGCCTGCTTTCACTAGCTGCTAGAGCGGTTATGGCGATCTGGATTTACCGAGATGCTGAAAACCGTGGCATGAGTGGAATTATGTGGTGTCTGCTGACCATTTTCACAAGTGTCATCATTGTTTTCATTATCTATATGCTGGTAAAAAAACCAAGCTTTGAACCTGGAAACGGGAAAGGTCTCATGATTACTGGGATTGTGCTGACAGCCGTTTCGTTTATTTTGACGATTGTGATGTTTTTCATGATGATTTTTGGGATGGTATCCATGGATTCCTACTACTATGACTATGATTACGACATGCATGACAACATGATGGAAGACTATAATTATGACTTTTAACTAAGGCATATCTGCGAGCATAGTTTCGCAGATATGTTTTTTGTTTGCCCGAAAAAGGGTAAAGTGTGGATGGTTGGAAAAGGAGCTGCCAATATGGATATGGTTATTTTAGTCACCCTGCTGATTGTAATCGTAGGGCTGGCGTTTGATTTTATTAATGGATTTCATGATATTGCCAATGCTGTTGCGACCTGCATCTCGACAAGAGCTTTGAAGCCGCGCGTGGCTATTTTGATGGCAGCCGTCATGAATTTTTTAGGAGCAATTTCATTTACGGGAGTGGCTGAGGCTTTGACGAAAGATATCGTTGACCCGTTTGCGCTCGACCATGGGGAATTTGTGGTTCTTTGCGGTCTGGTTGCGGCGGTTATTTGGAATCTGATGACATGGGTGATCGGGATGCCGAGCAGTTCCTCACATGCTTTGATTGGAGCAATCGCTGGGGCATCCGTTGCATCGGCTGGGCATTTTAGTGTGCTAAATTATTCCGGCTTTACAACGATTATTATTGCGTTGATTATTTCGCCGATTATTGGTTTTGGCGTGGGGTTCAGTATTTATTCGTTATTTAAATGGCTTTTTAGGAATAAAAAACGGGTGAAAACCAATCGGCAATTCAGATTGGCGCAAATCGGTACAGCGGCCTTGCAAGCCTATGCACATGGCACGAATGATGCGCAAAAAACGATGGGTGTGATCACACTAGCGCTGATTGCAAGTGGATTTTTGAAAGAAACGGCTGGCGTGCCTTTCTGGGTGCAATTCCTTTGTGCGCTTTCAATGGCGGTGGGGTCATCGGTCGGTGGGTACCGGATCATCAAAACGGTGGGCACCAAGATCATGCGCATTGAGCCGGTGACAGGTGTGGCTGCTGATATCAGCTCGCTTTCAGTAATTATGACAGCAACACTCATCCATTTGCCGGTCAGCACGACGCAGGTGATTGACAGCTCGATTATGGGGGTTGGAACGGCCAATCATAAAAAAGAGGTCAACTGGCGTACGGGGAAAAATATGCTGTTGACATGGCTGATCACCTTGCCGTCAGCTGCGATTCTGGCTGCGATCGTGTATGAACTTTCGGCGGCTGTTTTTCTCTAAGCAGCGACTACTTTCATAGAAATATAACTGGTCTCGGGCTGTTTTATCAGGTACAATAAAGAGGCAGTAAAGACTAAAGATAAAGGATGCGATTTTGTGGAAGTCAAGGTCAATCAAATCATCGTAGAAAAATTTAATTTTGAAACACATCTGGAGGCGCCAAAAGAGGTTCAGCCGACGATTCGAGTTGATATAAATGAAGTCGAACCAACTGAGGAAAATCAATCGATTATGAAAGACGGGAAGATTTACAAAGTGGAAGTTCCTTTCGAGCTCATCCTGCCGCGTTTTAAAATCGACGGAAAAATCAGCCGTCTGGTTCAGGTAGTCGACTTTTTTGGAACAGCAACGGAGATCGATAAAGAGGTCGTGCGGGAACTTTCATCGCCGCTGATTTCCTATATTCGTCGTCTGACTTATGAGGTAACGGAAATTGCGTTTGATGAGCCGGGTGTCGATCTAAACTTTGAGGCAAATTAAGAAAGACCGCTGATTCTTTGAAACATGTGCTAAAAGTGAGCACGGTTCAAGGAGTAGCGGTCTTTTTGTTAGGAATGTTTTTTTGCATGGAGGGCGCTAAAGAGGATGCCCAGAAAAAGTGTAATCAGAAAAATTCCCGTGAGCAGACGGAAAAGTAAATAAAGCGAGCTGTTTTCTGAAAGCGTGCCACTGGGAGCAAATTGAAAGGCGATGGAGCTGATCACTGCCAGAAGAAAGCAACTTCCTGAGATGGTAAAAGCAAGTTTGGCAAGTTCAGCATCGTTTTTGTGCAAAGTAGCTCATCCTTTCGTCTAGAAGTTTTACACGCTTAGTATACGCCATTTGACTGAAATTGAGAAGGGTTGAATAATCGCTTTCATTCAGCTATCATAAGATTAACGAAAAGAGAACGGAGGGGAAATGATGACGGATAAAATGGAATTTGAAAAAGTCGATCAGGAAAAAGTAGCGCAAGTTGGCGAGAAAATTGGTCGAGAAGTTGGGGAAGTTGCAGGAAAAGCCGGTGAAGTGGTAGGGGATGTTGCCAAGATTGCGGCATATGGTTCCGTCCAGCTGGCGAAAATTGCTGTGTTGACAACCGGTTCATTTGCGAAAGGCCTCAAACGCGGCTTTAAAAATAAATAAAAGGGAGATTACAATTGTTAGACTATTTGGCGAGTTTAAATCCAGTGCTGCTTGCGCTTTTTGCCGGGATCTTCACATGGGGATGTACGGCGCTTGGAGCGGCACTGGTTTTCTTTTTCAAAAATTTAAACCAGCGTATGGCAAATGTCATGCTGGGATTTGCGGCAGGTGTCATGCTTGCAGCAAGCTTCTGGTCACTGCTTAGTCCCGCGATTGAGATGAGCAGTGGCATGGGGCGTTTTTCATTTATACCGGCACTTGTCGGATTTATTTTAGGCGGCGTGTTTTTGCGTCTGGTCGACCGTTTGATCCCCCATCTGCATCTAGGCTTTCCAGAGCAGGAAAAAGAGGGGCCGAAAACCAAGCTGCGCAAAAGTATTCTGCTCGTCCTGTCGATCACGATTCATAATATTCCGGAAGGTGCCGCGGTGGGGGTGGCATTCGGCGCCATTGCATCGGGCAATACGGAACTATTTGTCACAGCATGCGTGCTCGCACTAGGGATTGGCATTCAGAACTTCCCGGAAGGTGCGGCCGTTTCGATTCCACTACGAGGTGAGGGACTCAGCCGGGCCAAGAGCTTTTGGTATGGCCAGCTTTCGGCAGTAGTCGAGCCGATTTTTGCCGTAATTGGGGCGCTGCTGGTGGTTTTTGTGACACCGATTTTGCCGTATGCGTTGGCGTTTGCTGCTGGGGCAATGGTTTTCGTGGTTATTGAAGAGCTCATTCCTGAATCACAGGTGGAAGGCTCGACCGATTTGGCGACAGCCGCAACAATGGTCGGTTTTGCAGTGATGATGGTGCTGGACGTTGCGCTAGGCTGATTTTGTCAAGAAATGATAAAAACGCATAGAAAATTTTCAGAAATATGTTATACTGTACAAGTGAATGTTTTCACAAATGGTAGTCGCCGATTTTTCGGTTAACTATATGAAGGCACAAAAAAAGCTCCCACTTTTTTGTGCCTTTTTGTGTGGATTTACGTATAAGCAATAGTGGATTAATCAAAAATACACTTCTTAAGTGGGAATAAAAAAGAAAAAATATTTTCTAAACATCATTTGTGGAATAATTAATTTAGGCTGTTTTTTGATAATTACATTTCAAATGTTCTTATCAGGTATTATAAAAAATGATAAGAATCTTAGTAGCGAATCATTTATTAACTTAAATGATACTATTCTTTCGGAAACGTTTTTATTAAGATTAATTGTACTATTGACAAGTGTTATATTCTTAAAAAAAATTATTGAAAGACCTTTAAATAAGTTTGCTATTTTATCGGTTATTTCTATATTCTGCTTTTAAACTTCTTCTCGGGCAATTGAAAATATGCAATTGACACAAGGATATTTGTTAAAAGAGAAGCAGAGTAGCCATCAATTAGTTGACGTGAATAATAGGATGAAGTGATTAAAGAGGTTGACAACTGTCGTAATAGTGGTAGGTGTAGAAGTGCTATATTTTTTGACAGGAATACTTGCCTCTGGTTCGGAGGGGGTTAAATAGTAAAGAAACCATAAAGTGTTTAATTATTAGTTCGTCTTACACTAATAATTTGTGTGTGTAACAACTTAAGCGAATGACCGATTAAATGAAAACTTAGCGATTAGGTCTAGAAAAAATACAAATCAAAAAATAATCTTCTAATCAATTGACATTTATATTATAATAAAACAATGTGGAGTGTTGTCCATATGAAAAATAGATAAATGAACGTTGAAAATAAAGGAGAGAAAGAATGGACCAAAGTCGTTTAAAGTTAAAAAGAAGGAGATTCAAAATTTCTCCGCAGTATATCATTCTCTTAGTTTTTAGTCTTATTGCAATGTTGATCTTCTCAAAGTCTTCTCCGTTATATTTTTTTAATGATTGGGTAGATTCCAATGCTTTTTTTACAATGGGAAAAGGTATGGTGCATGGATTAGTCCCTTATCAAGATTTGTTTGAGCAAAAAGGTCCGCTTTTATATTTATTGCATGCAATTGCCTACATAATTAGTCCAACAAGTTTTTTTGGTGTATATATTATAGAAAGTATAAGTTTGAGTATTACTCTCTTTTTGTTTTATAAAATAAGTCGATTATATTTAAACCCCAATGTATCGTTATTAATCACTTTTTTGACACCGGCATTACTTCTTAGCCGGAATTATTTTAAATTTGGAGATAGTGCGGAGGAATTCGCTCTTCCATTTTTAATGGGATTGCTTTACTTGGTTTTTAAGTTATGTAAAGAACGAAATAAGATTCAGATTACACCGATGGAATATTTTATACAAGGCATTTTAATGGGTGCAGTATTCTGGATGAAATATACCTTAATTGGTGCATGGATTATCTTTTTTATCTTTATTGGTTTATACTTACTCATCAAAAAAGATTTTTCAGGATTTTTTAAGGCCGTTTTATACAGCTCTCTTGGTTTTATAGCAATAAGTCTTCCTTGGCTTGTTTATTTTGGTATACATGGGGCTATAGGGGATATGATTAAGGTATATTTCTTATTTAATATGTTTATGTATCCACCAGATATTACAATGATCGGGAAATTCTTTAATAGCTTTGTCATTTTGTTTAATTATTTTAAAAATAATCTTTTGCTGTTTCTGGGTGTAATGATTGGAATGGGCACGGTTCTTTATAGTGATAAGTTAGCTAAAAAAATCCATCTGCGTATGTTACTCTTTTCAATGTTTTTAGGGACAAGTTTTTTTGCTTTTTATGGAGGAAAAACATATATCTATTATGTATTGATTTTGGCACCATTTGCATTGATTGGTATATTGTCCATATTTGTAATACTACAGAAAAAAACAAATATAAAAATGACAAAGCATCATTTTTTCTCGTATTTAACCATTACATTCGTGTTAGGTTTGATGATGACTTTTTTGGTAAACGACAATATTATTTATTCTAAGTTTTTCCCTAATAACGTAACTGTTCAACTCCCTAACAAGGATAATACTACTCCTAACGCCAAGGTACCAGCACAAGTGGAATTTGCTGAAATTATGAATAATAAAAAGGAAAATCCTACTTTACTTAATTACGGAAATATTGACTATGGTTTTTATTTAGAGGCAGGGATAACACCGAATGTTCGTTTCTTTGAAGTAGTGAATATTCCTTATGATGTATATCCAACAAACTTGGATGAACAAAACCGTTATATAAAAGAGAAGAAAGTTGATTTTGTAGTAGTTGGTGGAGATATTAATGATGAAGTTGATGAGATAGGGCCAGAAATTCTTCATGAAAACTATCAACCAATTGCTGTACATGCGCAGCAGAGAGAAAATAGACAAGTGAAATATGTATTGTTTGAGAAAAAATAGTTGAGAAAGCCATCTGCTAATGGAAGATAATTGGTGGATGGTTTTTTATTGAATGTGGGGAATCTTTTCTCTTGTGCTATAATGAACGTGCTAATTTTGAAAGGGGATACGATGATGGCGAGTAAGAAAACAGATAACCGCAAACTTTTCAATCCGGTCATTCATGCGGTGGCAAATTATCAAATGATTCAGCCGGGCGAGCAGGTGGCTGTTGGGTTGTCCGGCGGGAAGGATTCGACAACGCTGCTTTATTTGCTGGATACGATCAATAAGCAGAAGCGGATGGGCTATCATTTTACGATCAAACCGATTATTTTAGATATGGGCATGGAGATGGATTTGGCGCCGCTCGAAGCTTTTTGTGCGGAACTGGGCTATGCGCTCGACATTGTGCCGACGGATATTGCCAAGGTGGTCTTTGATATTCGACAGGAAAAAAATCCTTGCTCGCTTTGTGCCAATCTGCGGCGGGGGATTCTGTACAATCGGGCCCGGGAGCTCGGCTGCACAAAGGTTGCGCTGGGTCACCATTTGGACGATGCGCTGGAAACTTTTTTGATGAATTTTTTGATCCACGGGCGAATGGAAAGCTTTGAACCGAGCAGCTATTTGTCTCGCACGGAAGTCACGCTGATTCGGCCGATGATTTATGCGGAGGAGCAGGAAATTATTCGGTTTGTAGAGCGAATGGCACTGCCAGTCATTCATAATCCATGTCCAGTTGACAAAAAGACCACGCGTGAGGAAATGAAAAAGCTGGTCAATGATTTGTCCGCCTCCTATCCGCTGATTCGACGGAAGTTTTTACAGGCGATGGAAAGTGGAACGGTTGCCAATTTTTGGCGAACAAAAGGATAAGAAATTCAAATTTTTACCTAAAAATGCTAGAAGTTATCACTGAAATCTGTATAATGAGGTTTAGAGGCAGGGGAAGGCCATCTAGAGAGGTGTTAACGTGAAGAAAGGCATTTTACTAGCAGCTCTATCAGTTATTCTTCTTTTGTCGGGCAGTTTTGCAGCACTGAAAATCTATCATCAAAAAGAGTACACTGCATCGATTGAACAAGTAAAAGCTGATGTGAACCAACGGATGCAACAGCAAATCGGCAAAGACCATTACAAAAAAGTATCGAAAAAAATAGGCAAGACAGAAATAGTGGCTTATTTGCCGACAATAAAAGACGAGACGGATCACCAGAATATCGAACAGGAAGTTTTGCATGCGGCAAAAGCTGAACGGGCGTCTTCTAAGAATATGGCAAAAGATGAGCTGATTTTTTATACATTTAAGAAATTTGAAAACGGCAGGCATACATACAGTTACACGCTACATCAGGAAACCTATGCTAAAAAAGATCATCAACTCCGCAAGCAAAAGGATCGTCCAATCGGTAAAAATCTGGTTATGGACGCCGATACGGGAGATTTGCTAAGGCTTTCAGCAGTTGTTCAAAATCGTCCAGATGCGGCGACGGAACTGCGAACAGCCATGCAGGAGACACTCATGGCATCCAAAAAAATTCCGCTTGATCAACTGAGCGTCCTCGAAAAAGTTCAATATCCAACCGATTTACATACGACGAATTTTCGGCTGACAAATGATCAACTGGTAATTCCGGTCGACGTACCTGGTTTTCCAGAACTGCAAGAAGCGGCTGTTCCGCTCGATCATTTTGCAGGCTATATCAATGAAAAATTCTTACCGCAAAATGTGGCGCAAACAGGATCCAATCCGCCTGCCACGGCCAAAAAAATTGCCCTGACTTTTGATGACGGTCCGAATGCCAAAACGACGCCGCAAATTTTAGCCATGCTGGAGAAGTATCATGCAAAGGCGACTTTTTTTGTGGTCGGCAAGGAAGTGCAGAAAAATCCAGGGATCGTTCAAAAAACGCTTGAGGCGGGGCATCAGATCGGGAATCATTCCTGGAACCATCCGCAGTTGACCAAGCTGTCCAAAGAGGAGGTCGCCCAGCAAATCTTGTCCACGCAAATGATCGTTTATGAACAAACCGGGCATTTTCCCGACAGTGTTCGTCCACCTTATGGCGCGGTTAATAAAGAAACGGCTGCCACGATTGGGCTGCCAATCATCCAGTGGAGTGTCGATACGGAGGACTGGAAAATTAAGAATGCGGCGAAGATCACCAATAGTGTTTTGAAACATGCCGATGATGGCGCGATCGTTTTAATGCATGACAGCCACCAGTTTACAGCAGACAGCCTAGAGCAGACGCTGAAAAAACTGCAGGAGCAAGGCTACCAGTTCGTCACAGTGAACGAGCTACTAAACGGGGCACCTGCGATCGGACATCAATATTTTTCCATGACAAACGAGCGGGAAGTAAAATAACACGCGTAGCAAAGCAACCATCTCTATTTTGACGAGAGATGGTTGCTTTTTTTGCTTAAAGCGGGAATTCGTCTATCATATCCGTCAAAAATGCTTCCAGCCACTTCTGATCGTTTGCAGTCGCATGTAAATTGGTTGATAAGGTCAGCTGATTTTTAAAAGTAGTCGCAGCTACCTGAAAATAAGGGGCGTACTTAAGCGAACCGTTCATCAAACAGGTTAGGACTTCACTGTCGCCAAAGTCGAGCCGCTCGTGGTCGATAATGCCAATATTTGTCAGACTGGTGGTCGGAATGTCATAGAGCTTGGCCATCCATTTCTTGAAACTGGGATAGGGAAACACGTGATGAATCATGTCGAGCAGATAGTAAATATGCAGCGGCTTCAAGCTGTCCTTTTGCTCGGCGAATTGTTGATGGACGGTATGAAGCGTTTCTTCAAAAGTTGCATTTTGCTGATCGGGCATTGTGCAGAGCAGGTTGGCGGTGAAATTGGCAATGCCAGCCGGCTTGTTGAGATATTTCCGCAAGTCGAGCGGACAGTCAATATCTATCAGTTCCGCGTCTGTTTTCCGAAAAAGCGTCCGAATAAATGCGGCGAACAGCAGGTCGTTGATCGTGGCACCGCGCTGCTTTGCATAGGCCTTCAAAACGCCAAAAGTGTCAGCAGAAATCGTGCGGGTCAGAATCACAGGGCGCAAATCATCTCCCTCTAGCGGCAAAACAGGATTATTTTGAGCAGTCGCCTCATTTTCCTGCGTATCCGTCATGATTTTCCACTTGTCGAGCAGCTGAAAATGGCCGAAAACTTCTTTCAAGCTGCGCGATCCAGCCGTTTCTTCAATTACAGCCTCCGGATCGGCCAGAAATCGCCGGTAATTCTCCGCCAAATGGTAGAGCAGCTCCTTCATGCCGCCCCCATCTGCCAGCATATGATTCAAAATAAAGACAACATGTTCCGCATCTTGATGTCTGATCACCGTCACGCGAAACTGGGGTCCGTTTTCCGTCGAGAGCTTGCGAACGAGGGCACGCTGAACGGCTGCATCAGGGTCCTCTGTTTCCTCATAAAAAAGAACGTCGGCCGCTGCAAAAACACTTTCCTGCCACCATGCGCCGGAAGTCGTTTCTTTAAAGTGGCTGAACAGTTGCGGTAATACTTTCTCAAGTGACAGGACTGCTTTTTTGAAAGCCACCCAGTCGAGCGGCCTGGACAAGTGCATATAAAAATGAAGATGATGGTCGTTTTTATGGTTTTGGGCAGAAATGTAGTGTTTGATATCTGAACTTTCAGCTGGGAAAATTTGAATTTTTGACATATCATCACCTGTTTTTCTTTTTTCTATCTCATTCCCGAGTCTGATTTTACTCAAACGTCTAAAATTACTTTGACAGATAGAGTAATTAGTGATAAACTGCAACTAGTCAATGAACTCTATCTGATAGAGTAATTTAAAGTTGGAGGTGTTTTTTATCCGCAGCGATATTTTAAGGGGGCATTTGGATTCGATCATTCTGCGTATTCTAGCAGACAACGATTCCTATGGCTATGAGATCTCAAAAGAAATCAGCGAACGGACGGATGGACGCTTTCAAATCAAAGAAGCTACTTTATACGCCGTGTTTCAGCGTTTGGAAAAAAAGGGACTAATTCAAAGCTACTACGGCGATCGCAGCCATGGTGGAAAACGCAAGTATTATAAAGTGACGATGTTAGGAAAAGCATACCTTCGCGAAATGAAAGAAGAATGGCAAGAAATTAAAGAAATCATCGATATATTTTTAGAGGAGTGACGTAGCGTTGAGAAGAATTTATGATTTTGTTGACAAGTTATTTGAAGATGTGCCAAACAGTGAGCGGGCGCAGCTGGTACGAGAAGAAATCATTCTGGACATGGAAGAAAAAGTCTATGATCTGATGGATCAGGGCAAGTCCGAAGAGGATGCGATTAATAAAGTGATGATTGAATTCGGTGACTTTGATGAGATTCGTGAAGAACTTCAGATTGGCGGCAGTAAAAAGCTTGCCTTTGCGAAGTTGAACATGGGCTTTGCGATTTGTGGCAGTCTGCTTTTAATCGCTTTATTTATCTTCATCAACATGTATTATACACCTAACACAATCTGGTTTGTTTACCCAGCGTTTGGGGTCATTTGGTGGCCACTTTCCATGATTTATTACTATTTCCGCAAAAAAGAGGAGTTGAAATAGGATGGATAAAAGTACGAGAGGCTTTCTGCTGGTAAGTGCGATATTTGTGCTCCTTTTCCTAGCCGCAATCAATCTGCTGGTTTTTCCCGATCAGCACTGGGCGCTCTACACATCTTTGCTGCTGCTTTCGCCGTTATACTTTATCCTTGGCGGCGATCGGCATCTAAAATTATACACGGTCATTGCCGCGCTTTTTCTTCTAGCTGTTTTGGCATTCAGCAACTATTTAGAAACGCCCAACTATCCGTGGATCCTTTATGTGATTCCCGCTGTGTGCGCATGGCCGATTGTGATTCTCGGCGGTCGGAAAAGCGGGGCTGTCGGCTATTCGCTTTTTTGGAGCATTCTGCTTGTGCTGAGTTATGTGGCGCTCAACCTTTTCTTTGAGCCGTCATTTCCGTTTAGTATCTTTACGACTTTTGGCATCATGTGGTGGCCGCTTTCAGTCGGACTCGCCAAATATCCGCGTGCTTTCTCGATTGTAGCAGCGTTATGGATGACAACTTTTTTTATTGTTGCTAATTTTGCGACGACTGATACCGTGTGGTGGATCTATCCTGTTTTTGCCATCTGGTTTTGGCCACTTGTGATGCTGCTATTGCCGCGTCATTTAACGACTTTTTCCTTTATAGGCGCCGGACTACTGGCAGTTTTCTTTGTCACCGTCAATATGTTGACAAGCCCGAATGTGATCTGGGCGATTTACCCGATTTTCGCCATTATGTGGTGGCCGCTTGCAGTTTTCTTCTTTGTCTATAAGCGCCGCAAAATAAATCGACCGCTTCTTTGAGGAAGTGATATAATAACAGGTAAATCAAGAGAAGAAAGTGAGTAAAAGTATGAAAAAATGGTTTTGGATTTGCATGGCGGCTGTCTGTCTGATCATGGTCATCCTGTTTTCTTCTTCCTCTGAAACTTATGAGGAGCAAAGTCTGATTCCTGTTTTAGATCGACTACTGGCCGACGAGCCGTTTAAAGAACAGCTTCAATCTATTTCCTTCAACTATGCGGGCAAAGAAATTTCCATTGCAGCAGACGGCTATAGCGGTTTTATTGAGTTTTTTATTCGGAAAGCCGCGCACTTTTTAACCTATTTTGCCATGGGCGGCCTGCTTTATGGCGGTTTTAGAAGCTATTTTGGTTCCAGACGCTGGTGTGTGGCCGTCAGTTTGTTGATTCCGCTACTATTTGCCGCGAGCGATGAATTTCATCAATCGTTTACGGGCGGACGGACACCGCTTGTTCAGGATGTGCTACTAGATTTTATCGGGGCAACCTGTGGCGTCTTTTTGATTAAAGGCCTGATGGGACGACGTAAAAAAACGCGAAAGTCTTGCTAAAAAAAGCAGACTTTCGCGTTTTTCTTTAGTTTTGATACATCATTTCAACGACTGGTTTCAGTTTTTCAATCACAAGGCCACTGCCGCCACGACCTTTTACATTTTCAATCATGCCGACCATCAGATAATTCGGCGTATCTGCATCATAGGCATAGACAAAGCCGTTTTCTTTCCCGTCTTCCCCTTGTTTCAGCTTGAGTTCGGCTGTCCCCGTTTTGGCCGCCACATTGTGTCCGGCGATTTGCAGTCCATGGGCGGTACCGGCGGGGTCAGAAACAGTCTTTTTCAAAGCATCGGAAACTGTTTGAGCGGAAGAGGCTTTTACAGCTTGCTTCGCGTCGCCTTGCTTGGCTCCATCAACAAGTTTTGGATAAGGCATCTGTCCGTTATTGGCAATCGCAGAATAGGCGACCGCTTGTTGTACGGGACTCATGAGTAGCTCACCTTGCCCGTAGGAAGTGTCGGCCAGCAGGATCTCACTATTCAAACCGTCATTTGAAATTTGAGCAGGCTCCATCGTGAATGGCAGATCGAATTCCTCGCCAAAATCAAACTTTTTCAAGCCAGCCTCGAGCTTATCCTTGCCGATTTCAAGCCCTTCCTGTGCAAAGTAGATGTTATCTGAGTAGACAAGTGCATCCACCATATTGACCGGATTTTTCTCATGAACGCGTGTCACAAAATAGTTGCCCCATGAGCTATCCTTTTGCCACTGCAGGCCTTCAATCGAGCGTGTCTTGTCTGGCGTGGTAATGCCATCGTCTAGCCCGATGGCCGCTGTAATCGTTTTAAAAGTCGACCCCGGTGCATAACGAGTGGCATAGCGTGCTAAGAAAGGGGTGCGTTCATCATTGTTATATTTTGCATAGTCCTCCGATGAGATTCCGGCGGTCATTTGATTTGCGTCATAGCTGGGCGTGCTGACAAGTGCCAGCAGTTCGCCATTCTGCGGATTGATCATGGTGACGGCCCCCGTTTCGCTGCCCAAGCTGTCAAAGGCTTTCTTTTGAATTCCGGCATCAAGAGTCAGTTTGACTGTTTGCCCGTCTTGTCGCTCGACTTTCTGAAGGGTTGTTGCATTATTTGTGGCATCATTGACAATCTTGATCTCACCGCCGTTTTGGCCGCGCAGGTCTTTGTCATAGACGCGTTCTAGGCCAGTTTTGCCAATCACGTCACCAACATTTAGAGAAGGATTCTTTTCAATATCTTCCGCACTCACTTCGCCAACATAGCCGATCAGGTGCGCAGCCGCCTCATTAAGCGGATAGGTGCGCAGTTCTTTCTGGGCATATGTCAGGCCGGTCGCTTCGGGCATCACATTATCTAGAATCGTTTTTAAGGGGACAAAGCTGTCGGCCTTGACCCATGCCTGATCAAGCGCTTTGTTGATGTCATCCACTGGAATCGCCAGCTTGTCACTGATTGTCTGAATGTTTTTTGTCTTTTCATCCCCATCGCCAAGTTGCCCGGGTACAACGCCCGCTTCTTTGAATTGCCCAATCGTCGCCAGTGGAATGCCATTTCGGTCCACAATGTCGCCACGTTTAGCTTCGTCAGTCGTCATCCGGACTTTATCATCCTTCACCATTCCGGGAAAAATCAAACTAGGCTTCCAATCAACTTTCATCGTGTCGCCGTCTTTTGAAATCGTGGTTTGATATTTCTGGGTGTTAAGTTTCCCAAGACTTGTTTCCATATTTAAGTCGTAACTAAGCTGATAGTGCCCGTCCTTGTCTTCCGCTGTTTTTAAATTGGAAACTTTAAGGTTTTTGACACCGACTCCATCATAAACAGTTTGATATTTTTCTTGCATAGCCGCTTTTGTAAAGCCAGCATCTTGCAAAGATTTTGCTGTGACGGCACCTCCCAGCTTGTCATATTTTCCCTTCGCCAATAGTTCTGTAAAGGTCTTGCCAGCCGCTTCGGCATCTTTTGCTTCAGACTGGTCGTTTAAGAAGAAATAAGCTACAATGCCTCCCGCAGCTAGGAGAACGATAACTGCAGCAATGATCATCCATCTCGTCCGCTTTTTTGTTGCTGTTTTTCTCATCATAAAAGTCCCTCAACTTTCTTTTTGGATAAATATATTTTTGACGAAAAACGATAATTTATACTCTTATATTGTATCGTTTCGCGTGAGAAATTACGATCTGTTTTTACATTTTTTTCTTTATACATTCATAGTTTCTTCTTATTTTACTGATAACATGGTGATTAACGAAAGGATGATGTGAAAATGGAAGAAAATCAGGAAAAGAAGTCATTGTTTATGAATAAATTACCTGCTAATCGCTGGAAAACTGCGACAATTATTGTCAGTGCTCTGGCCGTTATTATTATTGGCGTTTTAAGTTATGAACTTTATACAGCGAAATCAGCTGCAACAGACATGCAGGGGAATATGCAGCAAAACGGTCAAATGATGCCAGGAAGTAGCGATGGTAGTTCCTCAGATGGAAATGGGCAAATGACGCCGCCTGACGCAAATTCCGGTGCATCGCAGGATGATGGATCAACAGATGACAGTACTTCTAGCGATGAAAGCAGTTCAGATGATCTTTCAACAAGTAGCGATGAATCCCTTTAAAACATTCAATGTACTAAAAATATAATAGCAGATTTTACTGTTTTTAATCCTTTTATTTCAAATCTTTAAAAATTCTTAAATGGTTTTTACTCGGTCTTTTTGTCATTTTATTGTAATATATAATTACTGGGAAACAGTGGTAGTTAAAAATTGAGGTGAAATAAAATGGCAAGACACAAGCGAAAACGAAAGCCCCGTATAGGGCGCATCATTGGCACAATTTTATTAGTACTCGTCTTGGCTATCGCAGGACTTGCGATTTATGAGTATACACAATATCGCTCCAGCTTAAAAGAAGCTCAGGATGCTAGCCAAATGAAAGAATTTGAATTTAATGGCACGAAGCCGAGTGGAGATGTGGTGAATATTCTCTTCATGGGAAGCGATTCTCGCGGCTCAGATCAAGGACGCTCGGATTCACTGATGATTGCAAGTTATAATACAAAAACGAAAACACCGAAACTCATTTCACTAATGCGGGATACATATGTAGATATTCCGGGACATGGCAAGAACAAGATCAATGCTGCCTATTCATATGGTGGACCGGAACTTGTTCGACAAACAGTGAAGGAAAATTTTGGGATTGATTGTAATTATTATGTCGTAGTAAATTTTGAAAGTTTTCCTAAAATCATCGATACTTTAGCGCCAGACGGTATTGAGATCGATGTAAAAGAAGATATGTCGGAAAATATCGATGCAGATATCAAAGCCGGCAAACAAACAATGGACGGCGAGACACTCTTGCAATATGCCCGTTTCCGTCATGACTCAGAAGGCGATTTCGGCCGAGTCCAGCGGCAGCAGCAGGTACTAGAAGCAGTGGAAGAACAGGCACTTACCGCAACGAGTATTTTCAAACTTCCAAGTGTCTTGGGGACAATTCAGGGCTATACATCGACTGATTTGCCGACAGGACTTATTCTCAAAACTGGCATGGACTTTGCTCTAGGCAAAACAAAAGATATTGAAACGATGACCGTGCCAATCGACGGTTCTTGGGAAAATCAATATATTTCAGGTGCTGGATCCGTCCTTCGCATTGATATTGATGCCAATGCACAGGCTGTACAGGATTTTATTAATAAGTAATCGAAGAGGCTTTGGACGAGAAAACATTTTCGTTCAAAGCCTTTTTTGAAGGTTTGTGATAGTCGTAAAACGGGCATCCATAAAATAAATCGAAAGAGAACGGTCGGACATATACAAATCTCTTGTAGAAGGGAAAGAGTGAGTATGCAAATTGAGTGGGCAAAAAATGGAGCGGGCGTACGTTATCAGGCAATCGTCCTTTTAGAGACAGATCTTGCTGCGAGTTGGAGGCTCCTTTCTACAACGGAAGGACTGCGGAGCTGGTTTCCTGAGCTTTCTGTAGCCGAGTTTAAAGTGGGCGGCTCTCTGGCTTTTAATAGCACGAATACAGAACAGATTGCCATGCCGATTTATCAGTTGCAGCAGGAAAGTGAGCTGGGATTTGGCTGGGCGCGGGATCGGGTGCATTTTGCCCTTAGCGAGGAAACGAGGGACGGGACGACAAAGCTGATTTTTACGGAAGAGGTTCAAAACGTGACATCCCATACACCGCGTGATCTGGCCGGCTGGTATATGTGTTTGCAAAGGATGCAACAGGTTTCCAGGGGAGAAGATACGACATTTGATCAGGCGTTATTTGATCGCCTTTTTGAGGAATATCAGGCAAAACTTCAAAAATGATAAAAAGCTTGGAAGCGGCACGTAAGAGGGTGCTGCTTCCAAGCTTTTATTCAGGCCAATTTTCTTTTTCATCGCGTTCACTGCGAATCAGCGCGATGCCAACAATAATGATGATGATGATGGCTAACACCTTGCTGCCATAATTAAAGAGAAAGTCACTGATTTCATAGGGGAAAATGGTGTAGATAAAGTCAGTGAAGAAAGTATTGAAGCCGATTAGAAAGGCAAAAACAATCAGTGCCCAACCAACCCAGCGGCGATGGATTGTGATTATTTCCCAGGGAATAATTGGCCGATCCTCTCGAAAACCGGTATCTTTAATCCAATGATACTGCTTGATGGCATCGAAATAACTGTAAAAATAAATGACCGGAATGAAGATTAACAGGAACCCACCGTAAAGCTGTGAGGAAATGAAAATGGTCCCAAAAAACAGGAGCATCAGCTGTAAACCTCGCGTCATATATTCTAAATAAAAATGTCCAGCGCCGGGCATAAGCGCGAAAAAGTATATCCATTTTCTAGGTGTTCTCATTTTTTAAAATCTCCATCCTTTCGTTCTTCCATATTTTTTTGAAAGCCATTTTTCTTATGTTGAACCACTTGATTGAATTTTTTGGATGTGCTATGAACCGCATTGACTGTTTGATCAGTGAATTGAATAATTTGCATGGGCAGGTTGAATTGTAGAAATAACAGTGCGGCAAGCGCAGCAAAGGAAAGTTGATAATAGAGCTTCTTTTTCTTTCGCCTAGGCAGCGGTGCTCTGGTTCGACGCATAATTTGCTTGGAAAAGTCGACAGGTGCTTCTTTTGTCGGATGCTGCCATTCTAACGTTAATTGCTCGATGAGAGCGGCTTTCTCATGGCATGCTGGGCATTGTGCGAGATGCTTTTCGACTTGCTGGTTGTCTGCATCGGACAGTTCAAACGAAAAATAAGCCATCAATTGTTCTTCTGACAAGCATGTCAATTTCGATCACCTAACCTTTTGTGACGCATCATTTGCTTAGCGCGGTAAAGTCTGGATTCGATCGTTTTGACCGACAAGCCGAGTTCAGCCGCAATTTCCTGATAGCGCCAGTTTTGAAAATAATAATAGTCGATCACAATGCGGTATTTTTCAGGCAGATGGTTCCGATATTCATGTGCCAGCTGCTGCTCTTCATTACGAAGAATGATCTCTTCCGGAGAAGCTGCAGCAGGTGACTCCTCTGATAATTCTGGAGAAAGGATTTCCAGCCGCCGTCCGTTTTTACGTAAACAATCCAGACATTTATTCATTGAGAGCCGGTAAAGCCAGGTGGAAAACTTGGCCTGCTGCTGGAAGCTTCCTAGCGAACGATATACTTGCAAAAAGATTTCCTGCGCAAGATCTTCCGCATCTTTTTCATGATGAACGGATTTGAAAGCGAGTGAAAAAACTTGCTTTTGATAGCGCTCGATTAAGATTTCAAATAATTCGTGTTGTCCGTTGTTGATTTTTTGAATCAGCTGTTCATCACTATCCAAGACTTCACCGCCTTTCTATAAATTTAGACGCTTGGAAAAATAAAAACCCTGCAAGAAATTTTTGTTTTTATTTCTTTTTTATAGGGGAGTCGGCTATAATGAAGTATGTTCGTAAAAAGGAGGAAAAAAATGAAAAAAATCAAACAATGGAATTGGGCGAAAATCCTAGCTATTTTTGTACTCATCACGTTGCTTGCTTCTACTGTTTATGCCGCAGTTAATCTGGCACTTGCTCCATCATCCGGTCCGGTTCCTGAGGGAGAACAAACGAAGGGCGACTACTCACTGATGTTGATGCAATGCGTGCTCGGGATTGTCGTTTTATTCCTGCCATCGATTATTGGACGAAAATTAAAGCTGGAAATTCCCGGAGCTATGTATATCGTCTTTATTATTTTCTTATATTGCGCCATTTATCTTGGGGAAGTTCGCAGCTTCTATTACTTGATTCCAAATTGGGATACGATTTTGCATACGTTTAGTGGTGCCATGCTCGGCTGTCTCGGCTTTTCGATTGTCAATTTGT
This sequence comes from Listeria costaricensis, assembly GCF_900183385.1. GTDB lineage: Bacteria > Bacillota > Bacilli > Lactobacillales > Listeriaceae > Listeria > Listeria costaricensis. The sequence goes on along the minus strand of NZ_FXUT01000022.1, from coordinate 11,868 downwards.
TGAACAATCATGACAAAGTAGCGATGCATCTGAGTCCATTTTTTGTGGCACTGTTTGCCTGCTGTTTTGCCGTATCACTTGGCGTTGTCTAGGAATTCTATGAGTTCACAGCAGATGGCCTTTTCGGTATGAATATGCAGAAAACAATGCTTGAAAACGGGACGATGTTGCAGGGACATGCGGCTGTTGCAGACACGATGGGTGATCTGTTTGTCGACTTCCTAGGCGCCTTTGTTGTTTCAGTGATTGGTTACATCTCAATCCGCCGGAAAAAAGGATGGATGAAAAATTTTGAGTTTAAAAAAGTGACAGAAAAGAAATAAAGCTTACGAAAGAGGGGATTTTTTCCTCTCTTTTTTTGATTGTACCAAGTGAAAATCGTCCTGCCATCCGCTTTAAGAATGAGTTTCGCGTTTAGCAAGCCGCAGAAGGTGGTAACAGCCTAATAGAAAATAGAGAGGTTGTGACGAAAATGGAACAGATCATTTTAAAGAAACGTCCAATCGGGCTTCCCAAAGAGACGGATTTTGAACATAGAGAAATCAAGCTAAAAGGGCTACATGAAGGTGAGTTGCATCTTCGGTTAACGTATCTTTCGGTGGATCCGTATTTGCGGGGCAGAATGAATGATGTGAAAAGCTATGTGGAGCCGTTCAAACTAGGCGATCCCATTGAAAGTACGGGGATTTTGGAGGTCGTTCGTTCCAAAAGTCAGGATTTCGCTGTTGGGGAAAAAGTGATCGCGACGGTCCCCTGGCAAAAGGAAGTCATCCTGCCAGATACGCAGGTCCGAAAAATCGACAGCACCTTGGCGTCTGCTCCGGCCTATTTGGGCGTTATCGGCCTGACAGGGCTGACAGCATATTTTGGTCTGCTGGATATCGGTAAACCGCAGCCGGGGGAAACCGTTGTGGTCAGTGCTGGTGCCGGAGCAGTCGGGTCAGCAGCTGGTCAGATTGCCCAAATAAAAGGTGCGCGGGTCGTCGGGATTGCCGGCAGTGATGAAAAAGTCCGCTATATGGTGCAGGAGCTTGGCTTCGACGTGGGGGTCAATTACCGTGCGAAAAACTATCCGGAAATTTTAGCTAAGGCCTGCCCGGACGGCATTGATGTATATTTTGAAAATGTAGGTGGGCCAGTAAGTGATGCAGTATGGCCACTTTTAAATCGTTATGCACGGATCCCTGTTTGCGGTTCGATTTCTGGTTATAATAAAACGGCTGATGAAGATAGCGGCCCGCGGATTCAAAACTATTTGATCAAAACCAGTGCGGAAATGAAAGGCTTCACGGTTGGCAACTATGCAGATGCTTTTCCGGAAGGGCGGCAGCAGTTGATCAAATGGCTGGAAGAAGGCAAGCTGACACATAAAGAAACGTTGATTCATGGGTTCGATCAGATTATTCCGGCGTTTCTTTCGCTTTTTGAAGGGAAAAACATTGGGAAAATCGTGATTGAAATTTAGAAAAATGCCTCTAAGCGGCTTGAGAAAATGAACGAACCGCCAAAAGTTGGATTTTTAGGTCTCCCTTTTGGCGGTTCGTTCAAAAAGCGCTAGAGGCATTTTTTAATGGGTCTTTTTAGATTTGAAATTTTTGAGTTGCTGAATAGCTTGCAGAAGAGTCTCTTTTTGTTCGACTAAAATTTGCGTCTGGTCATTGCCATACAGGAAGGCTTCATAGCGTGTCGTCAAGTCGCTGAAAACGGTCGTCTCCATTTTTCGGTCCAGTTTTTCGGCATGACTACGGAGCGTTTCCTGTTCGTTACGCGGCTCGACTTTTGCTGACAATTTGACGAGCGCCAGATAAGCCTTGGCAAAAGTGATTTTTTCCTGTCGAATCTTTCTTTCAAGCGACAAAAGCCGGAGTTGTCTTTGGAAAATTACTCCCAGTGCAACAAGGGCGATTATGAGAACGAGCGGTACCAGCCAGAACCAGCCGGGCAGTTTGAAATTAGCCGAATGACTAGCGGCGGACGGTTTGGCAGTCTCTTGTGGCGCCTGATTGGCACCGTTTTGCTGTTCCGTCTGACCGCTATTTTGACCGCCTTGATTAGGATCAGCAGGTGTTTCGCTGGAAGAGCTTGTGCCGTCTTGCGTGTTCGCATTAGAGCCGGAATCAGAATTGACAAATTGCTCCGGATTGGAGAATGTGGCAGTTGGCTCAAATGGCACCCAGCCTGTCCCCGGGAAATATACTTCCGGCCAAGAGTGGGCATCATCATTGGTAATCTGATAGGTGGTTTTTTCACCAGTGGCGGTTTGGATTTTTTCACCGGCAGCAAAGCCCTTTGCCCAGCGAGCAGGAATGCCTTGTGCGCGTAAAAGGACGACCATTGCTGTCGAAAAATTATCACAATAGCCAATTTTTGTCTCAAACAGAAACTGGTCGACATAATCCGCATCTGGCAGCGTGTCCGTTGCTTCGGTCGTGCTGTAAGTGTAGCGACCGCTAAAGCTGAGATAATTTTCAATGGCCTTGGCCGCATCATACGGATTGGTCGTATCCTTGGTAATTTTCTGAGCCAAGTCCCGAACGCGGTCAGGAAGGCTATCTGGAAGCTGCGTATACTGAGCCATAAATTGGTCGCTCACTCCGCCATATGTGGCTTCCCGCATTTTTTTCGTATCATAGACCGGCTCTGTAACGGTGACCGAATAATTTTTGATCGTGTCGGCCGGTGTGATTTTTTCAGTCGTATTCATCATGGCAAAGGTTTGATCGGCCGCTTGGATCGACTGGCTGCCATATGGATATACGAGATAGTCATTGGACGCGGCGAAAGAAATCGTCAAATCGGTCGCTTCATCCGCATAAGTTTCATTTAGGCTCAGCGGGATGCGGCTGTTTGACTCAAAATAAGTCTGTTTGGTATTTGTTTGATTGGCCCAGCCGACCCCCGTATAGGTGCGTTTGGCTTCGACGCGATAATAGTGGGGGCGATCCGTTTGTACTTGGAAAACCTCACTGTGATCCGCTTCGAGCGAACCGCCTAACCGTGTGTCATCTTCACTATAGCCCACCGTTTTAGTCGTCCCAATTCCAAGCGTGCTTTTGATAGCCGGCACCGGATCGGCCCAGTACGGACCCTGCCGCGGCATCGCCATACTTGCCAAAATGAAAACGATCAATAGGGCAAGGATGCTGGTATGATAAACGACCGGTCGCCATTTGGACGTGAGGCCGGAAAGCCGGTTTGAAGTTTCAAGTCGCATCGATAAGGCGAAGTGAAGGATCACAAAAGCAAGAATAATCGTCCGAATCAGTGCGAAACCGCCATTATAGCCTGTAAAAGTATTTACGACCGTCAAATAGACAACTGTCAAAACGAGCACGCTCATGATCCGCTGTTTGCGCAAAATGCTGTAGGCGGTAATATAACTGAGCAGCCAGAGCGCCACGAAGAAAATGAATGTAACAAAAATCATCCCGATATCGCTGGCGTTGAAGGACAAGAGATTGATCAAGCCGTTTTTGAGCGCTGTGAGAAAAGAAGGCAGCCAGCTTGGATCAAACGGATGGCCATTATGATAGTAAATCCCTGTTAAAAGGTACAGGAGTAAAAGATGCACTGGCAGCGTTATGTAAAACCGCCACCGCAGAAAATACATGGCAAGGGACAATGCGACGAAAAGGATGGCCCAGCCTGCACCGGAAAGCTTTGTCAGATATACAAACGGATAAATCCATTCGGAAATCAGCAAAAGTGCCAGCAGATACAGGACGAAAGGGGCAATTTTAGCGGTTATTTTCATCGGTGTCACCTCCATCAGCTGTTTCAGGCAGGGCGAGCGCTTTTTTCGGTAGGTAAATGGTTCCAGCATCCATCTGTCCCCCGTCTAAAATGCTGACTAGTTGAATCGTCTGTTTTTGCACGCTAGAGCGAACGGCTTTTTGGAGAGCCGGGTCGACAAATGGAGTGAAAAGAATGGTTCGCTGGTTTTGAGCTAGCAAGCTGGTCAGCGGTTCCGCCAGTTTTTCAGCCGTTGCAGGAGCCACCTCGGCAAAAGCTTTTGCAATGTCTTCCAATTTGGCATGACCGCGGCTAAAACCGAACGTCTGCCCATTCTCGCCAAGAACCGCCACACTGACCTCACCATTTTGTTCCAGCATTTTGCGTGCGAAAGAATAGGCGGCCCGAAGCGCAAAATCGAAATGCGGATGCTGCTGTCCATAAAAAATCACCCGAACACGACTGGAAGAACTGTTTTCATACTCGCGAGCCATGACTTTGCCCGTTTTGGCAGAAGATTTCCAGTCAATCCAAGAAATCCGGTCACCAGGCGTGAATTCGCGCAAACCGTGGATGTTCTGATTCTTTTTGAACGTCCAGTTCGTCGCATTTCGTTCGTTTTCAGGCGAGTTCTCACTGATTTTCATCAAAATATCTGGAAAATAGCGTGGATAAATGGTCAATTCTACGGCTTCCCCTAGTCGAGCGCTTCTTTCCATCAAACCAAACGGATCACTCGTTTCCGCCTCGACAGCTGGAAAAACGTGTTTGCCGCGCACCGCCGTAAACGGCGCCAAATCGGCAGTAATCGAGCGCTTAAAGAAGGGATAGATCACCTGCTGGCGGCCCGGAAGATTCCCGAGAGTCTCCGGCATAGCTTGCTGCATCAGCAAATAGCCCATTGGAAAGGCCCGCTTTCTAGCAAAATGTACCGTCAGTCGAACGGTCTCCCCCTCCTGAATCCGCGCTTTATGAAAGTCACGTTTAATCTGCCAATTTTTCAGTCTGAATAATGAGCCGCAAACGAGTAGCAGCAATATAAAACTAAAAAAGTAAGTCAGAAACCAGCTGGCAAAATCCCCTTGAAAAAGCGTGTACGTCCACAAAGCGACATAAAGAAGCAAGAAAACCCCAAAGCGCATCAGTAGCAAGGCGCGTTTAGTCGTCATCAGACATTACCCTTTCTCGACTGGCACGGGGACTTGCGCCAGAATATCAGTCAGGATTTGAGCACTTGTTTCTTCCTTGTAAAGCGCTTCTGGTTTTAAAATTAGCCGGTGACTGTAGGCAAACGGAAGCAGATACTGAATATCATCAGGCAGAACGAACGCCCGGTTTTCAATCAGGGCAAAACTTTGAGCAGCCTGCATCAGCGCCACGGTACCGCGCGGGCTAACACCAAGTGCCACACTCGGATGCTTTCGCGTTGCCTCAGTAAGAGAAACAATATAACGTTTGATTTCCTCGCTAACAAAAACCTTTTTCACCGCTTCTTTTAAATGGAGCAAATCGGCTTCGGCCACGACCGACTCCACGGCTTCAATCGACTCACCATTTTGTTTGGCAGATAGTAGCGCGAGCTCTTCTTCGCGTGTTGGATAGCCCATATTGATTTTCAGCATAAAGCGATCCAGCTGGGCTTCCGGCAGCGGGTAAGTTCCTTCATATTCGATCGGATTCTGGGTGGCCATCACGAAGAACGGGTCATTCAGCGGCCGGGTGATGCCGTCGACCGTGACATGCATTTCAGCCATCCCTTCAAGCAGAGCCGCCTGCGTCCGAGGTGCCGTCCGGTTGATCTCGTCAGCCAGTACGATATTGCCCATGATTGGCCCAGGACGAAATTCAAATTCGCGTGTTTCAGGATTGAAAACAGACACGCCTGTAACATCAGCCGGCAGAAGATCCGGCGTAAATTGGATTCGTTTAAAGCTGGTGCCGACAGATTTCGCGAGCGCCCGGACAAGCATGGTTTTTCCGACACCGGGCACATCTTCAATCAGGACGTGACCGCCAGCTAGTAGCGCAGTCAGGCTGAGTTTGGCCACATTTCGTTTGCCGACAATTACTTTTTCTATTTCATTTAATATTTTTTCTATGTGTAAAAATGGTTGGTTGGTCAAGGATAGGCCACCATTTCAGTAGTTTTTTTGCATGTTACTTTAATGCTACTATACAATCGACCCGATGTAAAAGATATTAAGTTTAAAAGTTTTTAAAGAAGATATGACAATTTTATTTTTTTAGTACCTTGCAATGAACAGTAGTGAGTGTTATACTGTATTTAACTAGTAAATAATGTTTAGTACTGATGTTTTTAAATTACTAAATGGTGGAATGGAGGGTAATGATGGAAGTAAATCCGCAGTTTAAAAAAGGTGTATTGGAACTTTGCTGTCTTTATTTGATACGCGCCAAGGACCGCTACGGATATGAGCTGGCACAACAAGTCTCCATTTATATTGAAGTAGCAGAGGGGGCCATCTATCCGGTACTTAGAAGACTGGTCAAGGAAGGATACTGCACGACTTATTTGAAAGAGTCGACGGAGGGACCTTCACGAAAATATTATCAGCTGACAGTTAAAGGTGAGATGTACTTGAATGAATTGATTTTTGAATGGAGTAATTTTACAGATAGCGTGGCACGGCTACTGGAGAAGGAGGGAAAGCGGGATGAAGAAAGCGGAATTCATGGCTGAGCTGGAAGAACGGCTCTACCGCTTAAATTCAAGTGAACGAGAAGAATTTTTAAATGACTACGAGGAGCATTTCCGAAATGGTGAGGCAGAAGGCAAATCAGAAAGTGAAATTGTGATGAGTCTCGGCTCACCGAAAGCCATTGCAGATGATATTTTTGCAGAGCGCGAGGAACTTCTGCAAGATCCAACGAAGGAAATGGAAACTTATTATGTACCAAGACAAACAAGTAGCAGCAGTCGTACGCCGGGAAGCCGTGTGTTACTATTTATCGGCCTTATCTTTTTAGATTTAGTTTTACTTATTCCAGTAGCTGCAACCGCTTGGGGACTTGTAATTTCGGTTTGGGGCATTAGTGGCTGCTTTATCTTATCGCCTGCCTTTGTGGGGATTGCGATGGTTCTCGGACAGAACATTGCCTTTTATCAAATGTTTGCATCAATTGCCATGGTTGGTTTGGGGCTGATGCTCTTACCAATCGCCGTTTATTTCACCAAATGGGTCAAGAATCTGACATTGCTTTGGATCGCCAGTCACGGCTACGTTTTGAAGGGAGGCAACCGCTATGAATAAAACAAGATGGATGAAACGCGTCTTTTTGGCAGGTCTCGTCTTGCTGATTATTGGCGGTATCGGTTTCCTGCTTACCTTTAACAAGGGAGAAATGGTCGATAACGGCACGGCTTTTAATGAAACCTATGAATTATCAGATGAAAGCATCAATGAATTGAAACTGGAAACATCCCATGATACGAATATCCAGTTTAAAGACAGCACGACTGGTAAAAATTATATCGAAGTAAGCGGCCGCTATTCCGACGGCGAAATTGAACAGCTGAAAAAAGCGAAGCCGGAAAACGGCGATAAAAGTCTGACACTGGTCACCACTGATCAGGGTGACTGGTTCAACTTTTTTGAATTTCATGTTTACGGAGAGCAGACGATCACGGTTTACTTGACAGCGCCTGATATGCTGAAGGATTTAAAAGTGGACGGGCGGTCAGCAGATGTGACTGTTCAAAACGGCCAGCTCGTTCAAGCAGATTTGCAGGCGGATTCCGGTGACATAGCTCTGCACGGCTTAGATGCAGAAAAAATCAACATTGAAAACCGATCAGGCGACACGGTCATGACGGACACCAAAGGAGATACACTTTATTCAGCAGATTCCGGTGAGCTGGAAGTGGCACGCCATGAAGGCAATTTGAAAGCAGCGGCAAGTTCCGGCGGCTTTGACATTGATACGATCACAGGCAGCCAACTGTCGCTCAGCACAGACTCCGGTGAGATTTCAACCGCGAATGCAGCCAGCAAAGAAAGCAGCTATAAGACCAGCTCCGGCGATATCGAAGCAGACGGTGCAACAGGTAAAGTCACCGCGAGTACAGATTCCGGCTCGATCGAACTGGACGGCTTAAAGGAAAATGTCTCGGCTGAGTCCTCGTCGGGCGATCTGGACATGACGTTCAGCCAATTGCCGGCAAAAGTAGAGGCGAAGAGTGATTCCGGCGCAATCGAATTAGAACTTCCGTCCGGTTCCGAAGCCATTTTCAATACGAAAACAGATTCCGGCAACATCAAAGTGCCGAATAGTGTGAGTGGAGCAACAAGTACCGTCACACTCACCACCAGCTCCGGCGACATTGAAGTGAAATAACCGTGAACCAGAGATAGAAGAAGGAGCCAAAGTGAAGCAATAGCCATTTTGAGAAATGGCGCTGATGCTTGATTTTGGCTTCTCTTATTTTTTCACCATTTTGCTAAGCCGGCATGATCTGTCAGTTTCTTTTTTATGGGCAAAATTCCCTGTTGCGGTGGCGATTTAAAACGTTTAGAATAGAGATGATTTGAAAAAACGGAAAGTAGGCTGAACCATGGAAAAAGAATCCATTTACGGATTGACAATGAATGAACTGATCGACTGGTTCGAAGCACACGGTCAGAAAAAATTTCGGGCACAGCAGGTGTGGGATTGGCTGTACCGCAAACGTGTCACGACTTTTACAGAAATGAGCAATGTACCAAAAGACAGTATTGCGCTTTTGGATGAAAATTTTGTAATCAATCATTTGGAACAGCAAATTGTCCAAGAATCGAACGACGGTACGACAAAATATCTTTTTAAATTGGCGGATGGCAACCTGATTGAAACGGTGCTGATGAAGCATGAATATGGCTTGTCCGTCTGTGTCACGACGCAGGTCGGCTGCAATATCGGTTGTACGTTTTGTGCAAGCGGTCTGCTGAAAAAACAGCGGGACCTGACTTCTGGTGAAATCGTTGCCCAAATTATGAATGTGCAGCATGATCTTGATGCGCGCGGCTTGGAAGAACGTGTCAGCCATGTTGTTGTCATGGGGATTGGCGAGCCGTTCGACAATTATGATCATGTGATGAGCTTCCTGCGCATTATCAATCATGATAAGGGTCTGGCGATTGGGGCCCGTCACATTACCGTCTCGACAAGCGGCCTTGCTCCGCGGATTATCGATTTTGCCAATGAGGATTTCCAGGTCAATCTGGCCATCTCTCTTCATGCGCCAAACGACGAGCTGCGTACGAGCATTATGCGGATTAACAAAACCTTCCCGATTGAAAAATTGATGGAAGCGATCCAGTATTATGTTGATAAGACCAACCGCCGCGTGACATTTGAATATATCATGCTCCGCGATGTGAATGACCATCCGAAAGAAGCGCAGGAATTGGCGAATCTTCTTAAAAATAAACGCCATTTGTCCTACGTCAACCTGATTCCTTATAATCCGGTCGATGAACACAATCAATATCAGCGCAGTAAAAAAGAAGATGTCTTGGCGTTCTATGACATTTTGAAGAAAAACGGCATCAACTGTGTCATCCGGCAAGAACATGGAACGGACATTGATGCAGCCTGCGGACAACTTCGCAGCAAGCAAATCAAAAAAGTCGGCGTCCGCGAAAGAATGCGCCGCAAACAGATGGAACAAGAACAATAAAAGACATGTGGTGCAGTTTGAACCGGCTCGATCTGGCTGACAGATTGGGCGGTGCGAGCTGCACTTTTTTCATGCACAAACAGATTGATTGCAATTGCCACGATGAAAGGGTATCCTAATAAAAAACTTACTTTTTGTAAGTGATGTAATGGAGGAATCAGCATGAAGATTGATGTGTGGTCAGATTTTGCCTGTCCATTTTGCTATATTGGCAAGCGCAATTTAGAAAAAGCGGCGGCTGGGCGGGAAGACATTGAGATTGAGTTTCACAGTTTTGAATTGGATCAAAATGCGCCGAAGCGGTACGACGAGGATATCCATCAGTTGATTGCGAACAAATATGGGAAAAGCTATGAGGAAGCGCGGGCAATGAACGATCAGATTGGTCAAATGGCAGAACTGGCCGGTCTTCATTATGACTTTGACGCGATTCAGGCGACCAACACTTTTACGGCGCATCGATTGGCCCAATTTGCCGGAACGGAAGGCAAAAAGGAAGCACTAGTCGAGCGGCTGTTTGATGCCTACTTTACGAAAGGGGCTTTTCTGAATGACGAGGAGACCTTGGTGGAGCTGGCAGCAGAAGTGGGGCTGGATGAGGAAAAAGCGCGTGAGGTGGTTCGCTCGGATGAATATCTGGCACCAGTCCGCATTGATGAAACGAAAGCGATGGAGCTGGGGATTAATAGTGTGCCGTTCTTTCTGATCGACAACAAGTATGCCCTCTCCGGCGCGCAGCCTGTCGAAAGTTTTGCAGCGGTATTGGAAAAGGCCGGTAGTGGCCAAATCCGGCAGGGGAAGAATGCATCAGGCTGTAGCGATGGCGAATGTGCCCTCTAGATAAAAAAGCAGGCTCCCTGCCGAACCGGACATTTTAGTCGGACGGCAGGGAGCCTATTTTTAACGAATCACGCGGTTTTCTCTCAGTGCAACGGAAAGCGAACTGTAGCTCTTAATATGATTAAAATCCAGCCCAACTTGAATGGCAGACTGGGCGACTTCTGGCCGAATGCCGGAGAACATCGATTGGATGCCGAGAAGTTCCAAGATTTTCATCAACTCGAACAGCTCCTCAGCAACGACAGAATCCAGTGCCGGCGAGTCGGACAAGTCGATATAGAGGATCTCAATTTCCGTATCGACGCATTTTTGTGGCACGATTTCCTTAATTTTCCGCGCGCGAAACGTATCAATACCGCCAACTAGCGGCAGAATGGCCACATGTTTTGTGATTGGAATGATCGGTGTGCCCAGCTCCGTAATCAGATTCATTTGGGCATCAAGCCGATAGGTCATGACTTCCTGATAGCGCTGCGTGTAGTGAGAGGTTAGCACGCCAAATGCTTCATCAATAGCGATCGTAGCATTCAGCGCCTCTTCTACGGTAAAATCAGGATAGGTTTTCTTATATTCTTTCATCATTTCCATGTAAGTAATTCGGATTTTAGAAGCTACTATGTAGATGATAGTGATGGGCATATTGTTGCTAATTCGCTGTTCGACAATCTTTTTGGACCATTTATCAAAATTTTGCTTAAAAAATTCTTTTTCTGAAAGCAGATAAGATGCAAAAAGCTGATTGGTTTGTAAATATTCTTGATAAAGTTGTTCTTGGTAAGCAGGGTCATTTCGTGGTTCCGTGTAGGCATCGCTCATAAATTCCGACCACTTTTTTGCAATAACAGGCCCTTTTTCAATCAGGTAGTCATATAGTTCTGGACGTTTGTTGGACATGCTTTTTTCCTCCGATGTATGTGAATTAAATCGTCTATCTTTATTTTAGTATAAATTGACTATTTTTTACAATATTTATCCAAATTAAACGCAAAAAGATTAAATTTTTGAAGAAAGCGTATTCTTGGTGTTTAGCCTCTTGCCACTGAAAATAAAAGTGCTATAATGAATCTGTCATTTGGAAACGGAGACTAAAGCAGTGATAGAAACTGCTTGTTTTTCTTTAAAAAAGGAGTGCTGAGGAAGTTGGATAAATCATTTTTTGCAGAAGCCAGAAAATGTGCAGCTTTATTTGTAGAAACGATTGATTTTAGTCAAGATAAATTTTCAAAAAAAGAAATCAAGGTGATCGTCGCCTATTTACTCGGTATGCTCACGATGCTTGGTTCGGAAATGGACGCGAGTGGAAGCGATGTGCAGTCGAGTCTAGTGGCAGCACTCGTACATCAATTCGGCTTTGGCGAAAGAGAAGCCGGAAATCTGGCCGAAAAAGCGATTGATTGCACAGAACGGGAAAACCACCCAACAGAATTCACCGTTATTAAATGCGGACTGGAAGGCTTCATGGACTATTACCGCCAAGGTCGTTATCAAGAAATCAAACAAGACATCCACCAGATTTTTGAAGTTTTGGGGGAGTTTAGTGGGGTTAAATAATAGATACACGGAAAAATGGAATTTTTATTGATTTATAAATGAATTAAATTTCTCCGTAATTGATAGGA
>NZ_FXUT01000014.1 GCF_900183385.1 Listeria costaricensis | reverse complement strand
CTGCACCATAATAAAAGATGAGCGTTGTAAGCACGCCAAAGGTTTGGGCTTTTGTAATGGTTTGTCCTGTAATAGGGTCTTTTCCTTTTTTGAGCGACTCAATCATGTTGCCCGTGATGGTGGCGTTGCTTTCTTCTTGCGGGAGTGTGCCTTCTTTTATCATTTGGTTGTATAAATTCGTTGCTTCAACATCTACCACGCCGTTTTTCATCAAAATCCATTGGTTACTTTGATAAATCTTTATGTAGCTATCAAAATTGGGAATTTCAGGTTGATGTTTTCCCGTATATTTCTTTAGGTCTTTCAATAGGTTTACATTGATTTTACCAAAATCAAGTGTGTTTGTCTCCGCATTAAAGGTCACGTTAGCTTGTAGAGTGCGGATGCTTTTTTCAATGTCACGGGTTAGCTGGGTGTATTCCTGAAAGAAATTGGCATGGCCACTTTCAAAATCTAACAGCTTTTCTTTCAATTGTTCTTTCCGATGTTTTGCTGTAATCTGGCCTCTTAGTTGGCGAATTTGTTCTTGCTGGAAAGACGGCATCAAACTGGTTAGACTTTGTTCTAAGTCCTCCATGCGGCGTTCTAAGCGGTCAATTTGTTGATCCAATTCGTACAAGCCATCTGCGTCCACATACGCATCAGGGGAAGGATCAACCTGTGCTTGGAAGTCATTGATATAGGTCTCTAGGCGTTCTTCACTTAAATCCATGGCTTGCGTGATACTGTCGCATAAAACAGGATACGCTTTCGCATAGTAGTCTTGTGATGTGTCAATGGCTTTTCCTTTCAGTGAAGCATCATTGGCATAGCTTTGTGCCGCTTTTTTGAGTGCTTCAATTTTGGGCTTTGCTTCAGCGTTGGTCTTTTTGAGGAAGCTTAGAAATTCACTTAACTCTCCGATGTCAATTTTGGTCATGTGTACAGCTCCTTTTTCAACCGTGTTTCGGCTTCTTCGGTGGTTTGGATGTCTTTTTGGAGGGCCTGCTTTTTCTTATCCAAACGCTCATATGCGGCATCTACTTCCAGTCTCGTTTTTCGTGAATAGATGGCATGATCTTCCATCATCTCAAGCTGTTCATTTCGACTTTGATGACCACGCCAAACTTCCTGGAAAAGAGCCATGATTTCTTGATGTTCTCGGTCAATGCGGCGCAAATCTTCCTCGGCATCCTCTAATAAATAATTGTCTTTTCGTAAATCTAAAAGAGCCTCTTCTTTTTGCTCCTTTTCTTTCCGAAGTTGGACAAGTTGTTGTTCTTTTTTCTGCAGCTCACTATTCACTTAATCCACCTTCAATCCCGTTTTCTTCTGAATTTCCCGATCTTTTTCACTATAAGCTAACCCCAGTTTCTTAATTCGTAAGGCATCTTCTTGTACAAAGCTTTCCCAGCCGTCTAATGCGGTAATCAGTGTAGTGATCCCATCCCGAAACTGATCGATGGAATTCGCTTTGGAACGCTGAATGTTTCCATTTTGGAATGGCAAATAAGCAAAGTCGCTTAGGCTTTCACCGACTTCGCTGGCATGATTCAGCATGGTGCTTTCTTTCACCTTTACTTGTCCCATTCTTCTCACCTTCCTTTTTCTCTAGGTTCATTATACGAAGATGAAATAAAGAATGGTGGTGAAAGTTATGTGAACATTTCGGTGCGAAAACGTTTGTGTCACCATGTTTGACAAGAATTCTTAATGATTAGCATATAAGAAAGGCTACATATTTCCTTAAATAAAGATACATATAAATAGTAATAGTCAAATTTTGGTATTTAATAAGTGTAGTAATCAATCTTACATATAGAATGCGGAAAAATAGTCCAAAATTAACACTATTTTTATTTGTAAAACTCACTTAAATCACACATTAAGATTTCACTTAAAATAACTGCATTACGATAAGAAAGGCGAGTGTTGCCTTTTTCGATATTCGAATAGCCGGAAGTGTATTTATACCCCATTTTGCGCGCAATGAATGCCTGTGTGATTCCGCGTTCTAGTCGTAGTGAACGTATTTTGTGAATATCGATAGTTAGTTTAGAATAATTTTTCATTATAAATCTCCATCAATTTCAAAAAAAATGCGGAGTGCCCGGAATTTATAGAAAAAAAGATCAGCTTGTCTCTAAAGTTAATCAAGATATGGCTAGTGTTTTAACTAATCATAAGGATTTTAATTTAAGCGATTTACCATTACAGATTTCAGAAGAGACAAATCAAGTTAATAATAAAGGAGATAGATATGTAAGTAATGCATTTCAATTTAATCAACATCAATGGTTAGTTCAAAAAGTTCAATATAAGCTTAATAATACTAGCCTTATGGATTTCTTTAATAATGATAGTAATAAAAAAAGCCTGATAGATGAATTGGATGCTTTTATTTCTGAACAAAAATCAAGCCTGTATATTGATGTATCGGAGATAGGAGTAGCTGATGGAATAGGGGGTATGATTATTGACCTGATTAGTAATTATTTAATTAATAAGAAGACTATTCCTAACCCATTTGTATTATTCATTGATGAAGTTCATAGATATACTAAACTTACTAATTTTGAAGTTGATTTTTATACAGGGCTAACATCAATTGCTAGAGAAGGCCGCAAAAAAGGTGTTTTTTTATTTTTAACTACTCAAAACCCTCAAGATGTTTCAAGTATCTTATTAGGTCAGATAGGAACATTACTGATCCATAGGCTAACTCAATCAGAAGAACTTAAAGCTATTCAAAATCACTTAAAATCAAATTCTTTAGGGCAAGTTAGGAAACTAAATAGAGGGGAAGCTATTTTGACCAGTATTAATCTATTACAAGATATTCACTTGAAAATCTATGAGTGTGGAAGAAAACATAATAATTGTACACCTATATTGTAACTAAGATGTGGTGTTCTGAATGGTTGCTACCATTCGTACTTCCTCTTAATCAGCGGGTCGGGGGTTCGAACCCCTCATAACCCATTTGGGTGCCAAACCCACGAGACCGGAGACTTCATGGGCGTTTTAGGACGTTTGGAACGTGAGGCTCGCGGTCTTTTTTTGTGGTTTGGGCAGATGAACGCCTAAATAATGCCTAGTTACGAAAAATAAGCGAGCTGGACCGTTAGGAGGGAAGGGGGCAGCTCGCTTTTGATGGTTATTGGGGTGTTGATTTTACCTTAATGTGCGTAATAAGTCGTAGTTTACATATACCTTATTTTTTCTTTTAGCTTTATCTACATCAATCAATCTTAATTCAACCAAACGATTCAACCCGTTACGTGCAGTAGAAACACCTATATGAAGTGTTTTAGCAACTTCGCTAACGGTGGTGTAGGGTTTAGTAAATGTTGTTAGCCAAATATCGTTAATTGAGTGGCGAGGCATATCAATCATTTTTAGTCCGGCTGATGCTAAGTTGGTAATTGCTGCTAGTTTTTTTAACATGTTTTCAGTCATTCGTTGGCAAGCATCTAAGAAAAAATCTATCCATGAGAACCAGTCCGCATCTTTTCCGCGAACGCCATTTAATAAATTATAATAGCGGATACGCTCTTTTTCTAATTCTTCACTTACAAAAAATACTGGTTGATTAATCAAGCCATCTTTCATGGTGCTTAGGACGATTAGGATTCTTCCCATACGACCGTTGCCATCAAGGAATGGATGAATAGATTCAAACTGTGCATGTAAAATAGCTGTTTTAATCAATGGGTCGGATTTTTCATCTAAAAGTACTTCAAAATCAGAATTGACTTCTTTTTGAAATGAAGGGTGCGCTTCGTCATTAATGTAATACTCTAAATTAGTCATATAGTCACTAATTTCATGCGCCCCTACTGGTATATAAACAGCATCTTCTATTCGGTTAGTGGGACCAATAAAATTTTGAATGGCTCTAAATTCTCCAGCAGCGGATGTTGTGCCACGTGTATTTCTCCCCATAAGTTCTTTATGCAATAATCGGATGAGTCGAGAGGAGATGGGATGACCTCCTTTAATGAGTGCAATTCCGTTAGACAAGGCTTCCATATAATTTTCTACTTCTACAACTTCCGTACTTTTGTTTTTTTTTGTAGCCTCTTCAATCATATCTGCAAAGGTGACTTGGGTGCCTTCAATTCGGGTTGATTGTACAGATTCATTCAGTGTTAACATTTGAATAAGCTGAGTATTTACTACGGAATGCTCCAATTCAGCGTTTAGTTCACCAACACTGGATTTTATCTTTGCAATTTTCTGATATAGATGTAGGGCTTGAGAAATTGTTACTTTGGGGGGCAACAATTCGATTCCTTTAATAGCAGTCATCTGAACCCTCCTATTCTTTTGATAACATATTCATTATCGCATTCTATTTGATTAAAATCAATAAAAATAATCAAATAGAATAAAGGGGGGATTGGCGATAAAATACGTATGAAAGTATAGGGGATACGGTTTGTTTATGCCTCTTTTTTCAAAGCCCCTTTACTGTTTTTTTTCAAGTACTTCCTGTATATTTGTAGGTAGAAAACGCCTACAATTTGGTGGAGGTGGAGAGATGCTGGAAAAACGGGCGATTGTTACGTATGAGCATGCGCGGGAGTTGATTTTGAATCAGATCGAAAAGCTTGGTAGTGAAGTGGTGGCTTTGAACGAGGCGGATGGTCGGATGCTGGCTGAGCCGGTTTTTGCGCCGTTTCCGTTTCCGATGTTTCGACGGTCGGGGTACGATGGTTACGCGATTTGTGCGGAGGATGATGCGCATTACCCGATTACGCTGAAAGTGGTGGGCGAGGTGCCTTGTGGGGCGACTTATGGGCGGCGGCTGCAAACGGGGGAGACGGTTCGGATTATGACGGGGGCCAAGGTGCCGGAAAATGGGGCGAAAATTATTATGCTGGAACAGGCGGAGCAGGTCGACAAGGATCGGGTGACGCTTTTGAATACACAGAAAACAAGTAATATTACGGAAGTCGGGGCGGAGATTGCTCAGGGGGATTTGCTGCTGGATCGCTTTCATGAGATGAATGCTGGTTCGATTAGTTTCTTGGCTGCGTTTGGGGTCAGTCAGGTGGCTGTGATTAGGCGGCCTCGTGTGGCGGTTTTTTCTACGGGGAGTGAGCTTGTGACTCCGGGGGAAAGTTTGCCTGATGGGAAAATTTATAATAGTAATCAGCCGCTGCTTCGGACGCTTGTCGAGGAGGCTGGCGGGGTCATTGTTCGGGAGGCGCAATTACCGGATGACTATGCGCTGACACTGGAAACACTGCGGGAGGCGGCTGGGACATGTGATTTAATTTTGACGACTGGCGGGGTGTCGGTTGGCGATTTTGATTATATGGCGCTGATTGGGAAAAATGAGGCGGAACTGCTTTTTAATAAAATTAAGATGCGGCCGGGAAGCCCGACTACTGGGATGCTTTTTGAAGGGACGCCGCTTATTGCGCTTTCTGGGAATCCGGGGGCCTGTTTTACGGGGTTTTATTTGTTCGGTGAGCCGGCTTTGCGGAAATTGGCTGGCGGGCGGTCGCGTGTTCGTAAAGTGAAGGCGAGGATGGCGGCTGATTATTTGAAAAATAACGGTTTCGACCGCTTTTTACGAGGGTGTTATGAGCTTGAAGAAGGGACGTTTCGGGTGACGCCGGTTGGGAGTGACATGTCGAGTGCGCTCGCCAATTTGGCTTTTGCGGATTGTTTGATTCGGATTCCTGGGGGCAAGACTGGGAAGGTGGCCGGGGAAGAGGTGGAAGCATGGCTTTTATCCTCCAAATAGTGGGCTTTAAGAACAGTGGGAAAACGACGATGATGCAAAAACTGATACAGCTTTGTAAACAGGACGGCTATCGGGTGGCGGTTGTGAAGCATGATGGGCATGATTTTGAGATCGATCACGCGGGGACGGACTCGTATGCGTTTCGGGAGCAGGGGGCGGATGTTGTGGCGATTGCGTCCTCTAGGCAGTTTGCGATGATGACGCAGCGTGGGCAGTCTTTGAGGGAGACGCTTCGACTGTTGCCAGAAACGGATATTGTTTTGATTGAGGGCTACAAGGATGCGCCGTTTCCGAAAGTGGTGATGGTTCGGTCGCTGGAGGATTTTCAGGAATTACATATGAATGTGGCAAAACCGCTGCGCTTTGCGTCGCGTTTTCCGCTTGACAGGGCGGATGTTGATTTTGTTGGAGGGGAAGAAGCGCTCGACCAATTTACCAAAAGGCTTTTAAAGGAGATTTTTGCATGATTCGCGTTTTTTTGACGGAAAAGGAGATTGATATTTCCGCTTGTTATCAGCACCTAGTCGATCCTCGCTTTGGCGGCATCAATATTTTTGTCGGGACGATTCGGGAGTGGACGGGCGAGGTTCAGACGAAGGCGATTCGCTATACGGCCTACCGGGAGATGGCGGAAAAAGAGATGGAGCTTCTGGCACGCGAGGTGGAGGCGAAATACGCGGCCAGTGTCGTGATCGTGCATCGGCTGGGAGAGCTACGTCTGAGCGAGCCGGCTGTTTTTATCGGGGTGGCCACGGCTCATCGGGCGGAAAGTTACGAGGGCAGTCGCTATATTATCGAGATGTTGAAAAAACGGGTGCCAATCTGGAAAGAAGAGATTGATACGGATGGCGTTCGTTGGGGAGGTGCAATGCGTGACGACGATTAAGTTTTTCGCCTATCTGATTCAGAAGACGGGCATGGAGGAAACCAAGCTGAATCTGAGCGGTTGTTCGACGGTTGGCGAGGCGCGCGAGCTGATTAGTTCGGAGTTTCCAGAGATCGCGCTGGATTTGGCCAAGTGCATGCTGGCGGTTGATATGACGTTTCGGCAGGACGATGAGCTGCTGGATGCGCCGCGCGAGGTGGCAGTCATTCCGCCGGTCAGTGGTGGTTGAAGGAAGGGGTGGATGATGAAGATGGACGGATTGACACATTTTAACGAGGAAAAACGGGCGCAGATGGTCGATATTACGGAGAAAGATGAGACGCGGCGTGTGGCGCGGGCGCAAGCGGTGGTGGTGATGCGGCCGGAAACGCTTGGGCTGATTTTAGAAGGCAAAATGAAGAAGGGTGATGTGCTGGCTGTGGCGCAAGTGGCGGGCATAATGGCTGCCAAGAAGACGAGCGAGCTAATCCCCATGTGCCATCCAATCATGACGACCAAGGCGGATCTTTCTTTTACGGATGACGGGCATGATCGGCTGATTGTGACGAGTGAGGTGCATACGGTTGGCAAGACGGGTGTTGAGATGGAGGCGCTGACGGCTGTGACGGTTGCTGCACTGACGGTTTACGATATGTGCAAGGCGGTCGACCGGGGAATGCAGATTGAGGCGGCGCGACTGTTGGAGAAATCGGGCGGCAAGAGCGGACATTTTTTCGCTGAATAAGGGGGATTTAGGATGCCAGTGTTAACGGATCGATTTGGACGGGTGCACGATTACATTCGGATTTCGGTGACGGACCGTTGTAATTTGCGCTGCGTGTATTGCATGCCGGAAGAAGGGCTGAAATTTTTACCACATGAGAAGGTTCTTTCGCAGGATGAAATTGTGGATTTTATGAAAATTATGGTGCAATTTGGGATCAAAAAGGTTCGTTTGACGGGCGGGGAACCGCTGCTTCGGACGGATATTGTGGAGATTGTTCGCGGGATTGCGTCGATTCCTGAGATTGAGGATATTGCGGTGACGACAAATGCGATGTATCTGGCGAAAAAGGCGGCTGATTTGAAAGCGGCGGGGCTTACGCGGATCAATGTAAGTCTGGATTCGCTACATGAGGACCGTTTTCGTTCGATTACGCGTGGCGGACGTTTGCAAAAGGTGCTTGACGGAATCAAAAAAGCGGAAGAGGTCGGGCTGTTTCCGATTAAGCTGAATGTCGTGCTGATCAAAGGGCAAAATGATGATGAGATTTTGGATTTCTTACGTTTTACGCAGAATAAGGATATCAATGTGCGTTTTATTGAATATATGCCGATTGGTCACGCGGGAAACAGTTGGAAACAAAAATATATGTCACTCGAGACGATTTTTGAAAGAATTCGAGAGGCTGGTCTGACATATGAGCCGGTCGAATCGATTCGTGGGAATGGGCCGTCAGAGAATTACCGGCTGGCGGGGGCGCAGGGAACATTTGGCTTAATCCATCCGGTCAGTGCTCATTTTTGTGCGAGCTGCAATCGGCTACGGCTCACGGCGGATGGCTATATCAAGGCCTGCCTGTACTGGGACGAGGAAATGAACATTCGACCGCTGATTCAAAAACCGGATGAACTGATGGCACTCGTGCAAAAAGCGATCGACAATAAGCCGGAAAATCATGAAATGGCATTGAAATTACAAGATGAAGTAACAAGTCATCAGCCAACCTGGCGGAGAATGAGTCAAATCGGCGGCTGATTTTCATGTGGAATAAGGAGTGCGTGAGGAGTTTAGTGGCCGAGCGCGAAAAGGCACCTCCAGCTGTATGGCTTGAGCCTAAGTTGAGCGGTATGAGGGAAAGCGGGCTGGCCTTGTGATAGTTTTCTTCGCGCGGCTTTCCACGAGGGCTAGTCGGGCGATACACGGCGGGAATTTTTATCAGAGATGCAATGGAATAGGAACGTATAAAGGCGAAAAATATTGTCAAGTTATCAGATGATATTTTTTGTCTTTTTTGCGTTTATTTTATTTAAAAAGTTCACAAAAATGTAATAATAAATGATGTTTTTTTATCTTAAAGATAGGCTTTGCACTAGCGTTTCCCTTATGATTAATGAAGATGGATAGAATGATTGTTTGCGATTCTGTCACTAGATTATTTATATATGGAATATTCTAATTTTACAAATGTAAAAGAAAGACAATTTATTTTTTAGTGTGACGATAAAATAATTTTCGGCTGTGGCAAGGGAGGAATTGTAGTGGAGCTGGACACGTTGGTAACGGAAAAATGGAGGACGCTGTTTTGGGAGTTAGAGGAATATCGTGAGCATCAAATATGCTATTCATCCGAGTTAGGGAATCACTATCAGATTTTGATTCTGAAAGCGGGCAGTCTTCTGATTCAAATGCGAAATGGTAAGGGGGCATGGACGGCATGTGAAGTTTTAAAAGCAGGCAGCATTATCAATTTAGAGGTCGTCTGTGATTTATGTACGTTAAAAGAAATTGCACCATTTGTAAATTATCGTGTAAAAGCCATTGGAAATGTAGAAATTTATGCAATTGATAAGGAATTCTTTTTATCCCATCTTTATGTAGATCCTCAAAAATACCATAAATTTATTGAAAATATCATTCATCAGCTTATTCAAATTACGGTTGCACAGAAAATTTCTAATGAGAAGTCCAATATTAAAGTGGCGTGGTCTTTATTTCGCTTTAGTTCTGTTATGGGTAAACAGATCCAGCATGGCAAAATCACAATCTTACCGCAGATGATTCATCAAAATATGATTGCGCAATTAGCACAGGCAGGTGTCAGTAGAACAGGGGAAGTGCTGCAGGAATTTCATCGCTGTGGAATTGTCGAACAAATAAAGCCGATCACGCTTCACAACGGCAAATTGATGAGCTATTTAAACCGATATTTCGATGACATCAGTTTATAAATCAGTGCTGAACAAGCTGATTTGTATGGATAAAAGAGAGGAGTGATTTAGGATGAAAAAAGTCTTAACGGGGATTATTTGTATACTATTATGCGTACAATTGTCCAATGTGGTTTTTGCACAAACAGTCGGGGAGCCGGCAAAGCAAATGACAGAGGAAGAGACAGCGGTTGATGAGAAGAAACCAGTTGAAAAGGAGGCGGAAGGAGCTAAGGCGGTACATGAAAATGAAGGGGAAATGGTGGCGCAAAAGAGTGAATCTCCAAGTGAACCGCCAAATGAGCAGGCTCAGCCAGCTGTCCAAAATGAGCGAGCGGGGGCGGTCGTCAATCAGCTGGGAGATTTTTTAATTCCAGATAATTGTCTTCGTGAAAAAATCAATCAAAGCCTGGGCAAAAATAAAGATTATTCGGCAACTAAAGAAGAACTGGCCACAATCAAGGCGCTGAATATAAGTAGCTATAAGGAAACGCTAGATATTCAATCATTTCAGGGGATTGAATATCTAACGAATTTGAGCAGTCTAACCATCATCAGCGCTGCGGTTCCTGCTGATGTCAGTGAGCATCTGGGAAAATTAACTTCGCTGACCTATCTGCTGCTGAATACTGTTTATGTCACTGGGCAGGATGCGGTGATTAAAGACGAATATGGGAAAGAAATCGGCATCACTCAGACGGTTAATTTTTCACCACTGGGCAATTTGAAAGCTTTACAAACACTGTCTTTGACGGTTATTAATACGTATATAGACCAGAATTATATGGCCTATAATCGTGTGAAAAGTGAGCTTTCAGGACTGGGAAAATTGACGAATTTGACGAAATTATATTTAGGGCAATTTGGCGACACGGACGATAATAGCATGGCGTGGCTTGCCGGCTGTGTAAACTTGGAAGAAGTGGTAATAACAGACAGTTCGATGAATAGTGTTCAGGGCCTTGGCGGACTCACCAAATTAAAAAATATAAATGTAAATGGGAATAAGATTCGTGATTTTTCGCCGATTGCAGCAAACTTCAATTTTCGAGGCGCTAATTCCAACAGTTTCCTCTTGCCCACACAATTTTTGCGAACGGAGGGCGAGCAGTCACTGCTTGATTTAAATGGATTGGTCAATGTCGGGAATTCATTTGGAAGTGCGGCTATCAAGAAATTCAGTTCGTTTGATAATTTTGATGTGCAAGCCTGTCGGATGGAAGGCGGCTTGGTGAATGCCACGCTAAGTATAAAAAATTTACAGGAGATTCAGATTTACAATTGGCGGACGGGGAAGAAGGATCTGAAAACGCTCGGGACAATGGTGCCTTACTGGCTTAATATAAATGACGGCAAGGTGCTTGAAGGGCATGCCATCGTCCCAATTGGAAAAATTGTCACGTATAAGGATAACTATCCGGGAGGTCAATCGAAAGAGGTGAAACATGAGCCGTTAGAAGATATTCAAAATATTACCCCGGGCGAGCGTAAAGGGTATACATTTGTCGGCTGGCATGAGGATTCGGCGGGGGAGAAGGCGTTCGATTTTCAGAAGCGTATCGATACAAATTTAACACTTTATGCGAAATGGCGAGAAAGTCAGGCGGTCATCTATGCGAAGGATTCCACGATTTATGTAGGAGATAAATGGGGGCCTGCGGATAATTTTGTGTCTGCCAGGGATCAGCATGAGCAGGAGATAAAGAGTTTTGATCCGGAAAAAATTCAGGTGAGCGGGCAGGTAGATGTATATAAAGTTGGGAAATACCCAGTAACTTACAGCATAGACGGGGCGGAAACCACGATAAATGTCACTGTGAGGGCGGATAGGAGCGCGATTCAAGCCAAGGATTCCGTGCTTAAAGTGGGTGACAAGTGGGCGGCAAAAGACAATTTTGTGTCATGGACAGATCGAGATGGTAAAAAACAAACATTTTTTGATCCGGAAAAAATCCAAGTGGAGGGAACGGTCGATACGTCAAAAGTTGGGAGATATCCAGTCATGTATAAGGTAAATGGTGTTCAAACTATTGCAAATATAACAGTGATTGCAGAGAAGGATGACAAAGTGCCGCCAGTTCCTGTAAAGCCAGACAAGGGAAGCGCGGATCAGCTGGATTTCGTGCACGTGTACACGCATGAACAAGCGAAACTACCGCAAACCGGTGAGCAGCGGTCGAACTGGCCGTGGGGAATGGCGGGATGCTTGCTCCTGCTGACAGGACTGATAATTTTAGTTAAAAATAGAAAAATTTAAGTTGCTTGTAATCGTTCTGAACAGCCAACTGCCGATATTCTCGATGGCGGTTGGCTGTTTTATTTGTGTGTTTTTTACTAAAAAAATATTGACAAGTAATTTTATAGATGCTATATTCTAAGTGGTAATTACCAGTAATAACCACTAGGCGAAGCATTGATGTGCGGTGGTTCTTCAACTTAGAAAACGAGACTTTATGAATTGTAAGCGATTTCCTATTTTGAGAAAAGTGAGGTGAAAGCGACAAGGATACAGATAGAAAGTCAGTCATTTTTAAGGAGGGAGATCATTGGATATACAATGGTGGCAAATTTTACTTTTGACGTTATATGCTGGTTATCAAATTTTGGACTCGATTACGATTTCTTCTAGTATGGATTCACCAGTATTTGCCGGCTTCATTACGGGGCTGATTATGGGCGACATGGTGACAGGACTGATTATCGGTGGTAGCATGCAGCTGACGATTCTTGGGGTCGGGACATTTGGCGGTGCATCTCGGATTGACGCCAACTCTGGAACGATCATTGCAACGGCTTTTTCGATTGGTGTAGGCATGGATCCGCAGGTGGCAATCGCGGCAATTGCGGTACCGGTGGCCAGTCTCATGATTCAAACGGATATTTTGGGACGCTTTGCGAATACGTATTTCTTGCACCGGATCGATACGAATATTGAAAGACTCAATTTTAAAGGGATCACATTTAACTATTTGATGGGGATCGTTCCTTGGTCACTTTCACGGATGATTCCGGTTTTCCTTGCTTTAGCATTTGGCGGCGGTGTGGTTGAGACGGCTGTCAACTTTATGAATGAGCATTTAGAATGGCTCAACAATGGGCTGGCGACGGCTGGGGCACTTCTTCCGGCAGTCGGTTTCGCAATCCTGCTTCGCTACTTGCCGGTCAAACGACATATCGCTTACCTAATCTTGGGCTTCATTTTGACGGCACTATTTGCAACGCTTTACACGAATATCATTTCGCTTGGAACTGCCATGACAGGAGTTTCCAAAGACTTCACGCAAACATTCAACAGCTTGCCAATGCTGGCGATCACTTTTGTCGGGCTGGCATTTGCGATTTTGGAATACAAGCGCAGTACGAGTAAAACGGTGGCGGTAGCTGAGAATCATTCAAATACGGCAGATGAAGGAGGAGAAATCGATGACGACGAACTCTGATCCGGGGAAAAACTATCGGTTGACGGATAAGGATTTTAGGCAGATCAACGTACGGAACTTGCTGTTTAATCAGGTTGGCTGGAACTACGAGCGGATGCAGAGTTCTGGTTACTTATGGATGATCTTGCCGCAGCTTCGGAAAATGTATGGAGACGATCCGGAGAAATTAAAAGAAATGATGCGACTGCATAATCAATTCTTTAATACGAGTAACTTTTTCAATACGATCATCTTGGGGATTGACTTAGCGATTGAGGAAGAGGAAGGCGTGAAATCCCGGGAAACGGTGGCTGGGATCAAGTCTGGGCTGATGGGGCCGTTCGCCGCTATCGGGGATGCGATCTTTGGTGCGCTGATTCCGGCGATTATGGGTGCGATTGCGGCCAACTTGGCGATCAATGGGAATCCGATCGGGATTTTCATATGGATGGCTGTGGCTGTTGTCATCATGGTTTTTCGTTGGCACCAGTTGAAATTTGCCCATAAGGAAGGGGTCGTGCTGGTTACACGGCTACAGGATAAGCTGAACGCTTTGACAAATGCGGCGACTCTTCTGGGGGTCTTTATTGTCGGTGCGCTGATTGCCACGATGATCAATGTGAAGCTGACGTTTGTGGCGCATCTGGGCGATGTCAGCATTGATTTCCAAAATATTGCAGATATGATTTTGCCAAAATTGATTCCGGCGCTGGTTGTTGCAGGGATCTATTGGATGCTGGGCAGAAAACGGCTGAACTCGACGCGGGTGATTTTCATTGTGCTGTTCGTTTCAATTGCACTTTCGGCGCTGGGAATTATCGGTAAAATGTAGAATGGATGGGAGGAAGCAACAGCATGGATTCTTTAGCTTTTCGGCAGCTGCATCTGGATTTTCATACGCCTGAACTAGGCGAACCGCTTGCTGCCCGATTTGACCGCCGGGCTTTTCAGGAAACATTGCAGCTCGCAGAGGTCGATTCGATCACACTGACGGCGCGTTGTCATCATGGCTACTTGTATTATGACAGCCAGCTTCCGGCGAGGCATCCAGACCTGACTTTTGATTTACTAATGGAGCAAATTGCGGCTTGCCATGAAGTGGGCATTCGGGCACCAGTGTACGTGACGGTCGGCTGGGATGCGCTCGTGGCGGAGCAACACCCAGAGTGGCTGGAACGGAAGCCGGATGGAAGTTGTTATGGGCATGATGTTGGACAGTTACGGCCGGGTTGGAAGAAGCTGTGCCTGGCTTCCCCCTATATCTTTTATCTGAAGGAACAGTTGGCAGATTTGATTGCGCATGTCGGCACGGAGCTGGACGGCTTGTTTTTTGATATCGTTTGGCAAGATGCCTGCTATTGCAATCATTGTTTGGAACTAATGAAGCAGCAGGGCATTGATGCGGAAGACGAGCAGCAAGTATTTCAGTTTGCAAAACAAGTGGCGGCTGATTTTAAACAGGAAATTTCACGTTTCGTGTGGGAACTAGTGCCTGACTGCCCGATTTTCTATAATGATGGCAATATGACGCCGGATCTGCGGGCTAGTTTGGACGCTTACAGTCATTTGGAAATCGAATCGCTGCCAAGCTCCAACTGGGGGTATCACCATTTTCCGGTGGCTGCGCGGTATGCAAGGACGCTTGGAAAAGAATATCTTGGCATGACGGGAAAATTTCACAAAGGTTGGGCCGATTTTGGCGGCTATAAAAACCGGGCCGCTTTAGAATACGAATGCTTTCTGGCACTGGCGCTCGGGGCAAAATGCTCGATCGGTGACCAGTTGTACCCAGACGGCGTGCTGCAAAAGGAAACCTATGCGCGGATTGGCGAAGTTTATCGGACGGTCAAAAAAATGGAACCCTATTGTCAGGCGGTGGCACCGCTAGTCGAATGTGCCGTATTTTACCAAAAAGCACAACAGAAACAAGCGGAAAAAATCAGTCCGGCGCTAACGGGGGCTGTACGGATGCTGAACGAAGCACATATCCAGTTTGATGTGGTCGACCAGGAGGCCGATTTTGCCAGCTATCCGCTGCTCATCTTGCCGGATGATGTCTGCCTCACGCCTGATTTATCGGCAAAAATAGACACCTATATGACGAGCGGCGGCAAAGTGATTTTTTGCGGTCAGACGGCACTGACAGGGCACCTTGCCGGAAGTCCTGTAGAAGCAGCGACAATTTCGGAATATGAGAAGGAGTATTTCAAGGTGGGCACCGAGGCACATGAGCACATCTGGTATGGCCGCGGGGTTCATGCCAGCCCCTGCACAGGGAGCCGAACGATTGCCGACTTGTGGCGCCCGTACTTTAATCGCACCTATCGGCATTATTATGGGCATTTTGATGCTCCGCCAAAAGAGCCAAGCGGTTTTCCAGCAATCGTCCGCAACCAGCAGGCCAGTTTTTTCAGTCATCCGGTTTTCACACCCTATGCAAATGAAAGCCCGCGCATTTACCGCAGCTGCGTGATGAATGAAGTGCTCGCTCATCTGGGCCGGCCAATTGTCGACAGCCGTGCGCCAAGCTCGGCCGATCTGCTGCTGAACGAGCAGAAGCAGCACAATCGCTATCTGCTGCATGTCCTGCACTACATTCCCGAACAACGGGCGCGCAATTTGGCGGTGATTGAAGACGGAATGCCGCTTTGTCAGCAGGAAGTTACCTTGCACCTGCCAAAATCCATCAAGCGTGTAGCGCTTCTGGAAGCAGGGACAGAATTGCCATTTGTTGAGACGGCCGGGTCGATCACTTTTACCATTCCAGAGGTTTTAGGGCACGAAATGGTCATCCTCACTTATGAGCCGTGAACTGAACGGGTTTGGGCGGTGCGCGGAATCCGAAAGTATACAAAAAATTGACAAAAAATGTCGCAAGTTATAAAATTTAACTGGTTATGAGGTTATGATCAGAGGAGGAATAAAGCATGAATGCAATCAATCATAATAGTCGCATTCCCCTGTATTTGCAACTGATGGATGTGGTAATTGAAGCCATTCAGTCAGGGCAATATTCAGCGGGAGAAAGACTTCCTTCAGAACGCGAACTTTGCGACAAATATGGCGTGAGCAGGATCACCGTTCGGCAGGCCATGCAAGAGCTGGAACGGGAAAATTATATCGTCAAGCGTCACGGAAAAGGAACCTTCGTGGCAGACAAAACGGATCCGCAGAATTTGATTCATTTATTCAGCTTTACAGAGGAAATGAAACGCCTTGGTCATGAACCAACAACGCGCGTGATTGAATTTAATAAGATCGCGGCCAGTGAGCGGATTGCGCGAAAACTGCAAGTCGCTGAGAATGATCCGATTTATGAACTGGTGCGGCTTCGATTGGCAGACGATAAGGAAATGATGTTTGAGCGAACCTATTTGTCCCAAGCCATGTTTCCCGACCTGACAAAGGCGCAGATCGAAGCCAAACCCATGTATGATGTTTTTGCAGATTATGGGATCGTCATCACGCGGGCAGTGGAGGAATTTAAAGGCACACTCCTGCAAAAAGATGAGGCGAAACTGTTAAAGCAAAGCCGAAATTCTGCCGGAATGATGATCAATCGTTTCGGATATGCAGATCAGCGGCTGGTAGAATATACGATTACGATCGTTTCCAACCAAGACTTTTACTATCGAATCGAAACAACGAAGTAATCGAAACGGCTGCAAGTTGGCCGCTAGATTACTTTTTTTATAAGTTGAGTGGTAATAACAACATTACCAATAGGAGGAAGAGGCATGTTTAATTTAGAGGAAGAGGCACTTCAAAAAAGGGCGGCGATTCACACGGCAGGCGAGATCAAACATCAAGGGCATGTTTGGGGAAAAGTGATCGAGCTGCTAAAAGAAAAACAAGCAGAATCCACAGGCTTTATCGAGCGGGCCCGCGCGGCGGGCGCAGTGGATGTCTTGTTTCTAGGGGCGGGCTCATCGGCATTTGTCAGCGAGACGGTCGTGCCGCTCTTGTTTGCAGAATCGGACTATCCGGAATTTCGTTATCAGGCGGTGGCAACAGTCGACCTGGTGGCGGCACCGAAGCAATATGTGAAAAATCGGCCCACCATCGCCGTGTCATTCGGCCGTTCGGGCAACAGTCCGGAAAGTATCGCGGCAGTGGATCTTCTGAAGCAGCTGGTCGATCAGTTGTTTTTAATTTCGGTGACGTGCAACAAGGATGGCGAACTTTTGAAGGTGAGCGGCCAGTCCGGCGAGCGGCATCTGCCAATCGTTTTGCCGGAAGAAACCAATGATGTCAGCTTTGCCATGACCTCCAGCTTTACGAGTATGCTGATGAGTAGCTATGCGCTCTTTCACCCGGCCGGAATGGCTGACTGGGATGCGGCTGACCTGGCGACATCTGCCAATCAGTTTTTACAAGTGTCTGAGGCTTTTATTATGAAAAATTTTGCGGAAAAGACGCCCAAACGGCTGATCTATTTGGGATCCAGCACGCTTAAGGGAATTGCACATGAGGCGTCGCTGAAAACGCTGGAACTAAGTGCCGGCAATATCGACGCTTCCTTTGAAAGTGTGCTGGGCTTCCGCCATGGACCCAAATCGTTGATGCATAAGGATACCGTTGTGGTCACTTTTTATTCGGCAGATGCCTATACGAGGAAATATGACGAGGACATTGTGGCCGAAATGGCGGCTGACGGACTAGGCAACCCGCTGATCGTGCTGCAAGGCGAGGAAGAGACAAATTCGCCTGCCGGTGTGGAAAAAATCCAACTGAACGGCAAGTCGGGCGCCGATCCACTGCTGCGCAATCTTTTGTTCCTTCTTTTCGGGCAGAGTCTGGCGCTTTACAATTCGCTGGCACTGGGGATTACGCCGGACAATCCAAGCCCATCAGGCATTGTAAACCGGGTCGTGCAAGGTGTGACGATTCACCCGTATCACGAGCAATAAGGAGGGGCAGCTGTGCATTATTTTTTGAAAGCCGACTATTTTATTATGGAAGATGAACTTCGGCAGGGCGGCTATTTGGAGGTCAAAGATGGTCATTTCGGCAACTGGCGGCCAATTTTGCCAGCAGTCGAGCCGGTTATCCCGATCATCGATTACGGCAAGGCCACCATTGCCCCCGGACTGTTCGATACCCACATTCACGGCGTGGGCGGGGCAGATGTCATGGATGGCGACACGACGGCCCTGCACCGAATGGCGGCTCTACTTCCAGCAGCTGGAGTGACACGCTTTCTGCCCACAACATTGACTGCCGGTACAGTAGAGCTGCTCGACTGTTGCCGAAAAGTGGCGGAGTTGATCGAGCGGCCGATGGAAAACGCGGCACGGGCAGAAGGAATTTTCCTTGAGGGGCCATTTTTTACAGAAAAGCATAAGGGCGCCCAAAATCCGCGTTACTTTAAAGCGCCAGATTATGCAGAAGTCGAGCGGCTCCAACAGGCAAGCGGCGGGCATATCGTCAAAGTGGCGGTCGCGGCCGAGTATCCAGAAGCCGTCCCGTTTTTGGAAAAGCTTCGTCAGGCGGGCATCCATGGCGCGCTGGCACATACAGATGCCAATTTTGAACAGGCGGACCGAGCCATGAAAGCCGGCGGACAAATTTTTGTACACCTTTATAACGGCATGAGCGGCCTGCATCATCGCGAGCCGGGCGTCGTCGGCACCTATCTCCATTCTGAACACGCCTTTGCGGAACTGATTGCCGATGGACACCATGTGCATCCTGCCGTGCTGGCCTTTACGGCACAATTTAAACCCGACCGGACGATTTTGATCACCGATTCAATGCGTGCCGGAATGATGCCGGATGGGGAATACTTGCTGGGCGAGCTGGCCGTTGAAGTGCAAGGCGGGATTGCTAGGACGAAAAAAGACGGATCGCTCGCAGGAAGTACGCTTCAACTGCTGGACGCCGTGAAAAATATGGTCATGTGGACAACGCTCGATCTGGCGGCTGTTTGGCGGATGGCAAGTCTAAATCCCGCGCGTTCAGTCGGCATGGATGGACGGTTGGGCTCGCTTCGTGCCGGAAAAGTGGCCGATTTTCTCGTGCTAACACCGGACATGACGTTGCAGGAAACGTGGCTTGCAGGGAGAAAAATATGGAGTGCGGAGGAAAAGACAAATGCGAATCAATAAATTGGAAAAGTTGAAAAGGCTTACAGATGAAAATGGCATCATTGCAGCACTGGCGGTCGATCAACGTGGTGCTTTACGGAAACTACTGGGTGAAAAAGCAGACGATCAGGCACTGGCAGACTTTAAAAAGTTGACCGCCGAAGAGTTGACTGCTGATGTTTCGGCGATTCTGCTTGATCCGGAGTATGGACTTTCGGCAGCAGAAGCGCGGAAAGAAGGAGTCGGTCTAATCCTCGCTTATGAAAAAACGGGCTACGATGCAGCTGACCAGCGTCGATTGCCAGACTTGCTGCCACAGTTTTCAGTGAAAATTTTAAAAGAGCTGGGAGCAGATGGCATCAAATTGCTGATTTACTATGATGTGGACCAGCCGGAAGAAGTGAATCTCGCCAAGCAGGCATTCGTCGAGCGGGTCGGATCGGAATGCGCCGCAGAAGATGTCGCTTTTTTCCTTGAAATTTTGACTTTTGACGAGAAGATTTTAGATACAGGATCGCCTGCATACAGTAAAATGAAACCTAGGAAAGTATTGGAAGCAATGCGAATCTTTGGCCATCCGGATTATCGTGTAGATGTACTAAAAGTCGAGGTTCCCGTCAACATGGCCTATGTCGAGGGATTTGGGGCGGAAGAAGCTTTGTGGAGCAGACAGGAAGCGGCGGAAATTTTCAAGAAACAAAGTGATTTGGCGGAGGTTCCGTATATTTTTCTTAGTGCAGGTGTTTCAGCAGAACTGTTTCAGCAGACACTCGTTTTTGCAAAAGAAGCGGGCGCAGAATTTCATGGCGTGCTTTGTGGTCGGGCGAACTGGCGCGGCGGTGCAGAAGCATTCCGAACAAACGGGATCGACAATGCGCGGACGTGGCTGGCAGCGGAAGGCAGAGAGAATATTCAGGCGCTTGACCTAGTCCTTAAACAGACAGCAACGGCAATTGACCTGCCGCAATAAATGTTGATCAAGGAGGAAAAGGAAATGGCAATTACTTATGTACGAGTAGATGACAGACTGATTCACGGACAGGTGGCAAATTTATGGACGACCAAGCTTCAGGCGACACGAATCATGGTGATTGATGATGCCGTAGCACAGAATGAAGTGGAAAAAGTGGCGCTTAAAATGGCCGTTCCAGCAGGGGTGAAGCTGAGTGTTCTGCCAGTTGAAAAAGCAGCGCAGAATATTTTAGCGGGCAAATATGATTCACAACGCGTTTTTATCGTGGTCAGAGATGTTGCCATGCTGGTTGAGCTGGCAAAAGCAGGTGTTCCTCTGCCAGAAATCAATGTGGGCAATCTGGCAAAACGTGAAAACACCAAGCAGGTTTTAAAAAGTGTCTGCATCACGCCGAAAGAAGTGGAGCTTTTGACATGGTTGAAGGAACAGGGCAGCAAATTAATCTCGCAAAAAGTGCCCAATGAAGAAAAAGTGGATTTTGAACAAATTCTTGCAGGATTATAAGGGGTCGTGATGATGCAATCGTTTGATGTAAAAGAAGAATTTCGATTAAATGGGCAGGCGGTCAAACTGATCTCCGGTGCCGTCCATTATTTCCGAATCGTCCCAGCTGAGTGGCGGCGAACGCTGTACAATTTGAAGGCACTAGGCTGCAATACGGTGGAGACTTACATTCCGTGGAACCTGCACGAACCGCAAGAAGGCAGTTTCTATTTTGAAGGTCTGGCAGATGTCGAGCGGTTCATCCAAACGGCCGCCGAGCTAGAGCTGCTGGTCATCCTGCGCCCGACACCCTACATTTGTGCGGAGTGGGAATTCGGCGGCTTACCGGCTTGGCTGCTGAATGATAGCGGCCTGCGAGTCAGAAGTAGCTCCGCCCAGTTTATGGAAAAAGTAACCAACTACTACAAGGCCTTACTGCCGCGGCTTCTGCCCTATCAAATCGATCAGGGCGGGCCGGTCATCATGATGCAGGTCGAGAATGAGTACGGCTCTTTTGGGAATGACAAGGCCTATTTGAAGGCGCTTGCAGATTTGATGCGGCAGCTGGGCGTGACGGTTCCATTATTTACGTCAGATGGTGACTGGCAGGAGGTCCTTGAGAGCGGCAGTCTCATCGAAGCGGACATCCTGGCGACGGCCAATTTCGGCTCCGGCACGGATGAAAGTTTTGACGAATTGGCGGCCTTTTTTGAACGGCATGACAAGAAGTGGCCACTAATGTGCATGGAATTCTGGGACGGCTGGTTCAACCGCTACCATGACCCCATCATTCGACGCGATCCGGCCGAGATTGAGCACGAAGTCGAGCGGCTCCTGAAACGGGGCAGCCTGAATTTCTATATGTTCCAAGGCGGCACGAATTTTGGCTTCATGAATGGCTGTTCAGTTAGAAATGAACGCGATTTGCCGCAGATCACCTCGTATGACTATGACGCGCTACTGACTGAATGGGGCGCTCCGACTGAGAAATATTTTGCGGCACAGCGGGCGATCGGGAAGGTCTGTCCGGAAGTGCAGCAGATGGAGCCGAAAACGAAAGAGACGTGCGGCTTTGGGGAAATCCGGCTGGCGCGCAGCATGTCGCTTTTTGATGCGCTCGACCAGTTTGAAAAGAAAACGAACACCTACCCGCTGACGATGGAAGAATGCGGTCATCCGTACGGCTACATGCTCTACCGGACGACTGTGGCTGGCCCGAAACCGGCGCTAAAATGCAAGATTGTAGAAGCGAGTGATCGCGTGCAGCTCTACCGGAATGCCGAATATCTCGGAGCGAAATATCAGGAGGAGCTACAAGACACGCTGCAGATTGCTTTTCCGCAGGCTGACAATACGGTCGACCTGCTGATTGAGAATATGGGGCGTGTCAACTATGGGGAAAAACTGTTGGCGCATTCGCAGCGAAAGGGCCTTCGTAGCGGCTTTAAAGTGGATATCCATTTTGAAGCGGACTGGGAAATGTTTTTGATTGATCCCGCTCGATTCAGCCGCCTAGTCTGGGCAGAAAGCGAAGCTAGCGGGTCGCCCCATTTTCACGAATATGTTTTTGAAATTGATACGCCGGCAGATACATTCCTAGATATTCGTCCGCTTGGGAAAGGGATTGCCGTGCTGAATGATTTTCACTTGGGCAGATACTGGACGGTGGGCCCGCAAGGCTATTTATATATACCGGAAACGCTTTTGAAATCGGGCGAAAACCGGCTGATTATTTTTGAAACGGAAGGTCAAATGGCAGAGCGGCTTGAACTGCTGGCAGCTCCCGTTTATATCGAGGTTGGAGAGGAGCAGGACAATGCGTGATTTACTGATCGTGACACACGGGAAATTTGGTGAAGAGCTGATTAAGAGCGCCGCCATGATTATTGGTGAAAATGAGTCGATCCATGCGATCAGCTTAATGCCGGAAGAAGGACCAACCGACTTGCAGCAGAAAATCGAGCAGCTAATCGACCAAAAACCGACACTGAAAGACGCGATCGTGATGGCGGATCTTTTAGGCGGAACCCCCTGCAATGTTTTGCTTAGGATGATGGATGACCACCCAAACTGGGCCGTTTACAGCGGGGTCAATTTGCCGATGATTCTTTCGTTTGTCAATCAACAATTTTTAGAAAGCGAAGAAGATCGGATCATGGCAGATGGGAAGGAGGGGATTGTGGACATTCGAGTGCTAAAAACGAGTTTGCTGATGGATGAAGATGAATAGGCTGCTAAAATGAGAGGGAGGAAAAACATGAAAAAAAGAGCTTGGTTGATTATTATTACTGCTTTTGCACTAGTGTTTGCTCTTATCCCGAACTTTAATGGGAAAGTAACAGCCCAGACAGAACAGATTTATACGAAAAATTATCAGGACGGTCAAATTGGGGACTTGAAAAATATTGTTGGCAAAATGGATACCAGCATTGAAAACGGCCAGCTGAAGCTAAAACGTGATGCAACTGGCGGCAATGAGGCGCTGATTGCTGATCAAGCGTCGCCGGATCTTGCCGACGGGGAAGCACAGGCTGTTTTCTCCTTGAAAAATGGCAGCGATCGTTTTGGGATTGCTTTTCGCGTGAAAGACGATGCGCATTGGGCGTTTGCGGGCTATGACAGCGGCGGCAAGTGGGCCATCGTAACCCCGGACGGCTATAAGAGCGGCATCAGCGGTCCAATTCTGGAAGAAAATCAGAAATATGTTTTTAAAGTATCTTACAGCGGCACTAAAATTGAAATGTCTCTAGGTAACAATACATTCTTCTCAGGAGATGTCGGCGCTGAACTGCCACAATTCCCGAAAGAAGCTGGAAAGACGGGCTACCGGACATGGTATGACGGCAAAGAAATGTACATCAGTCAATTGCAGGCGGGCGAAATCGGCTCTATTCCGCCGGTTGAAAGTAAATTTGAAAGCTATGATCCTGTAGAGGTCTACACGAAAGTGAAAACAGCACCGGCTCTACCAAAAACCGTCACCGCGCACTATTCAGATGGCAAGGTAGAGCAGAAGGAAGTCAAATGGGATGAAATTCCGGCGGCCTCCTATGCGCAAGCGGGCGATTTTTCGGTCAAAGGGACGGTAGAAGGCATTACGGAACAACCGGAAGCAACGATCCATGTGCTGGGCGATGTCACGCCGGAACCGAGCGATGTGGAAAAAATCGCCTCCAAACAACTAGAGGTATCGCTTGATAAAGCCTTCCCGCGCATCATCAGCTACAAGTTGAAGGATTCCGGGCAGATGTTGAACGGCCAGCCGGAAGCGATCGACAAGGTGCGCATCAACGATCAGGACCTCACACCTTCAAAAGTCGACTTTAAAAAGCAGGGGCAAAAAGCCAGCTACACGCTTCATTTCGATCAGGAGAAACTGACGATCAAAATGGAAATGGCGGTGCAGAACGGTCAAGTGAAGCTGACAATCCCTGAAATCAAGGAAAACGGCGGCACAAAAGTGAATACGCTTGCCATCCCGAATCAAAAACTGCTTTCAGTCTACAGTACGGAAGCTGGGGCGGCATTTTCCGGTGCCAGAATGTTCACGGCGACAACTGCCAGCACGGGCAAAACGGGCGACACGTTTGCAGACTTGACGGGTTCGCCAACAGTCGACCAGACTCCGCAAGGCTACATGTACGGAATTTTGAATAATGATCAACTGGCGGCTTCCATTTGGACGAATTCCGTCTATGATAAAACGGACAACGCGACTAAAAATAATAACGGCCGCATCTGGAAGCAGACGACCCGGACAGACCGCGGCTACAATACGGGCATTTGGAGTGGCGAGTGGACGGTTCGACCAGATGGTGCCACGGAAATGGAGAAAGATAAACCAGAAGTGAAAATCATTCTGACTGGCGATCGCAATCAGGATCAGCAGGTCGACTGGCAGGACGGAGCGATTGCATTCCGGGACATCATGAATAATCCGGCCGGCAGTGACCAGATTCCCAATCTTGTCGTGCAGCGCATCCCGATGAACTTTGCCAGCCAAGCGACCAATCCGTTTCTGGTGACGCTCGACGAAACCAAACGAATCGCCCTTTCGACAGACGGCCTCGGTCAAAATGTGCTACTGAAAGGCTACCAAAATGAAGGACACGACTCCGGGCATCCCGACTACGGCCTTGTCGGCGAACGTCAAGGCGGCGCTGAAGAAATGCGGCAACTTGTCGACCGCGGCCACCAATTGAACGCAGCATTCGGCGTCCATGTCAATGCCACGGAATCCTATCCAGAAGCAAAATCATTCAGTGAAGAACTCGTCGACCCGTCCGCACCCGGCTGGGACTGGCTGGATTCGTCCTACCGGATTAAGACGCGCAATGATGCCATCAGCAACAATCGACTCCAGCGTTTTGAAGACTTGAAAAAAGTCGCGCCAAATCTGGACTTCGTTTATGTGGACGTCTGGTATGGCGACGGCTGGGAAAGCAAACGCCTAGCGGAAGAAATCAAACAACAAGGCTACAATGTCTACACAGAATTCCCGGCTTCCATGGAAAGTGATGCCATTTGGACACACTGGTCGGCCGACAAAAACTATGGCGGCTCCGATACGAAAGGCATTAATAGCACGATCGCCCGCTTCATTCGCAACCACCAGAAGGACAACTGGGTCATCACAGATAATCCGCTGCTTGGCGGCACAGAGCTGATCGGTTCAGAAGGCTGGGCAGGCAGAGTCGACTACGATAAAATGATCCGCAACACCTTTGAAGTCAACCTGCCGACAAAATATCTGCAACATCACACGATTCAAAAATGGCAGACCGACCTGAACGGCAATGGCGTCATCGAGCTTTCCGACCAAGTGGTCACTCGCAATGACAATCCTGCCAAGGAACGCGTCATTACCGACCGTGGCGTTACCGTCTTGCAAGGCAACAGCTATCTGCTCCCATGGCAAACAGACGGCAACAACAAGCTGTACCATTACAATAAAGATGGCGGCACCACGACCTGGCAGCTATCCGACGAATGGAAAAATAATCGCAAGCTGAAACTTTACCAGCTTACAGATCAGGGCAATCAATTTATTGAAAATGTGCCCATCAAAAATGGCCAAGTCACCCTCCATGCAGAAAAAGAAACTGCCTATATCCTTGTTGCGAACAACTATCCGGCAAAAGAAGTAGCCAAAAAAGCCGGCGCGTTTGGCGAGTATACAGCCATTCAGGATCCCGGTTTCAATGCTGAAAACACCCTTCGCAAAAACTGGAAGGCAAAAGGTGGCGGCGCAGAAGTCATTCGCAATGAGAACGGTCAGTATGAGCTCCAACTAAGCGGCAGTAAAGCCAACTCCGTATCTCAAAAACTCAAAGGCTTGCCAGAAGGAAAATATCTCGCATCAGTCAATGTGGAAGTCACAGGCAAAGGTCAAACCGGCGGCATCAAACTGAGCGGTCATAAAAAGAGTACTTATGGAAACCAAGCTAGCGAATCCTTTGCAGAAAACTTCATGTCTGCTGATTCCAAGCATACCGGCAGTCAAAAATCCTATATGCAGCGCATGCAAGTTTCCTTTGAAGTGAAAAAAGGAAAACCAGTCACATTGCAGCTATATAAAGATGCCGGCAATGGAACGATCCATTTTGACGACGTGCGAATCACGAAAGATGAACGCACAGCCAACCCAGCAGGCACAATGTTCTATGAAGACTTCGAGCATGTCAGCCAAGGCTGGTACCCGTTTGTCAAAGGCAATGCAGGGGATGTGACCGATCCGCGCACCCATCTGTCGGAACTACACGCGCCATATACACAAAAAGGCTGGAACGGTAACACAATCGATGATGTAATCAGCGGCAACTGGTCGCTCAAGCTGCATAAAGAAAATGGCGGACGTGTCATGCAAACCATCCCAGAAACGATCCGCTTCGAGCCAAACAAACGCTACCAGATCTCCTTCAAGTATCAGGCAAATGTCGACAATGGCTATTCTCTCGTTATCGGCACCGGCACAAATCAACAGAAGAAAATCAATCTGCCAAAAGCCACAGATACACAAACATACACCTTTGAAATGAAAGGTGCCCCGTCTGGCCTCAGCTGGTTCGGAATCGAGCAAAACAATGCCGGCCAAGGCGATATGGTCATTGACGAGCTACAAGTAGTGGAGAAATAAGGAGAAGTTTTTACAGGCAGTTCTCTAACATGCAGAAAAAGGCTGGAACATAAAGAAGCTTCAACAAGATAATTGGAAAATAAGAGAAGCTAGAATCAAGTATGAGCCCATTTTTTCAAATGGTTTCGCTTGATTTTAGCTTCTTCTTTGCATTTTGCCCAACAGACCAAGTGAACATTAAAAAATTATCGTTGAAAAGATGGCGATTTGTGCACTGGATGCACTGGTTTTTGTGAAAAATATCAATTAGACACAAAAGATTCGGATTTAGAGGAAAAAAAGTCATAAATGCGAACAAAAAGGTACTGAGATACAAGGTATCATTAAGTTTGATTATATGCTGAATAAGCATCGTATAAAAAATAAAGAGGTGTAGAAATGTTGTCTCCTAGAAAAATGAAAATACTAAAGTGTCTGCTTGTACTTACTCTATTGATCGCCTTAGTACCACTACATAGCTTGGCCACAGAGAATACAGATGATTCTATAGATGAACAGACTGCTTCGCAGGAGAAAACCTTACAACAAATTTTCCCAGACGAGACGCTTCGGGCGGCGGTACTAAAGGAATTACAAGCAACGGATGCCACGATTACTGCTGACATGCCTTTAACGGAAACGCAATTAGCCTCTGTCACGAGTTTAAATATTGATAATCAGACAATCTCTTCACTGGAAGGCATTGAACAGTTGCCACAATTGACTTCACTGAGTGCTAATAACTGCGGTCTACAAGATATTTCGGCCATTTGGTCCGCACCAGCGCTCAAAGAAGTATCCGTGCGGGATAATCATATTGTCAATTTAAACGGAGCTACTTCTGCCCAAATTGACCAATTGACGACTTTTGATGCTTCTGGACAAACGATTACGAAAAGCCAATCCGTCGCTGCCAGTCGAGCGGAATATAACAACACGCTTGAAACAGGCGTAAATGGCACATCCGTTTCCACTGAAAATATCAGCGGACAAGGTGCCCAAGCATCCAATCAGATCACTTGGCCACTTGCGGAACAACCTGATGCCCTTTCCTATGACTTTTACGATACGACCTATCACTCTTCCGCCAAACAATATAGCGGGACCGTCGCCATTCAGATGAGCTATACGGGGAAAGTATCTGCGGATGAAAGCGGCAATTTAAAGGCTGAAAGTATTACGGCGGACGCTGGGATGACCTATCCTGTTGGGGCGACACTTTCCAGTTCCCAGTTTCTTTCTGATGTCCATTGCTCGGAAGCTAGTAACCCCAATGTCATCACAAATGTGAGCAGTGTGGATACAAGCAAAACGGGCACAGCTGATGTGACGATTACAGAAAAAGATTCAAGCGGAAATGTCGTTGCACAAACAACGTCCAAAGTAACGATTGTAGAACCAGTGACATTAGAGGGGTTTGGTTACACTGATTTTTTCAAAGTTTACGATGATACCTATCATCAAAAAATCAAAGTAGAGACATTAAACTCAGGCTCTGTAATCCACGCCTATTTTCCTGATGGGTATTATACGTTCACATTATATGGGAGTGATGGCAGTACTGTAAAAAAACAAGTTGTTGTTAGTGGAACACACCATTCTAGCGAATATGCATCTGCTCTCAATGATTGGTCTTACGAATACGGAGATATTTATGTGATTGAAGGACCCGAAGCCAGTGTTCGTCTAGTAAACGAAAATAACGCTACGATGCAAAATAAGCCTCCCTATCCAACAGAAACCAACATGGCTGGGCCATCGCTGCTCTATAGCGGTGGGAAAGCTTTAAAAATGTCTTTCAACAAAGATGGCTTTATTTATATGGATAATGTGGCACCTGCTGTCACGACAGATGCTAGTATTGAGTTGCCTTATGGCGTGATGATGACAGACGAAGAATTCTGTGCAGCAGTTCATGCAAGTGGGACAGATAATATGTTTGATCCGGACACCATGTCGCAAGATGACTTTTTCACTTTTGAAAGTGATTTTGATCCAAGCATCGTCATGAATAAAAACGGCAAACAGACGGTCAAAGTGAAAGCCATTGATCCTTCTGGCAATGTCTCCAGCACTGTCAATGTCAACGTCACAGTGAAAGAACAAACGGTCACTGCGGATGAGGGGATGACTTATCGAACAGGAAGCCCCATCTCGAGCGAGTCGTATTTAAACGCTATACACGCATCCGAGATTTCAGGATTGACAGCTACCGCCAATCTTTCTAGCGTGAATGTCAATCAAGTCGGCACCTACACAGTACCCATTCAGTATAAAAACAGCAACAATCAAGTCGTCTATGAAATAACGCGCAAACTCTCCATCGTGGAACCAATTCATCTTGATGGTGTCACAATAACGGGTGCTCCTGAGTTAACTCGTTACTATGCATATGCGGATACTTATCATCAAAAGATTAAAATCGAGGAGGGGCCCGCTGACTATGCTAACTTTAATTCCAGCTATGGAAACGCCGATTATGTCCGACTTTCCCTTTGTGATAAAGACGGTAAGGTGAAAAATTCCGTCACAATGAAAGCCAACGTGCAGCCTTCTGATTATTACGATAGTATCAAAGATTGGAGTTATGAAATCGGTGATTATTATCTCATCGATTATGCGGAGGCTTGGCGGATAACCAATGAAGAAAATGCGACCATTGCCAATAAGCCACCTGCCCCTACTTCTACGAATATGGTCGGGCCATCCACCTATTTTAAGAACACAGTGAATGATGGTGCCCTGAAATTAGAAATGGTCGATACCGGCTTCAAATATGTCGACAATGTGCCACCTGCTGCTACACTAGATTCTTCTGCTACATTGGAATACAAGCAAACCTTATCAGAAGCAGATTACTATGACTTGATCCATCTCAGCTGTACAGACAACATGTTTGATGCCAGTACCATGTCTGCCGATGATTATTTCACGATTACGAGCGACTATGATCCTTCCGTGACGAGTAATCGTTCCGGCACCTATCCGATTACCATTCATGTAAAGGATAAAGCCGGGAACACCATGATGAACTGGTCACCGGATACAGAAAAAACCGTGACGAATAAGATCACTATGAAGACGACTTTACCAACGGCTGATGCGGTGACACCAAACAAAGTCTATCCGCTCGGGACAGATATCTCCGCGCTGGATGCCAGCCAGTTCGTTAAAAATCTCAATTCGACGGTTTCCTTTGTCGATGATGTCCATGTGGTTGGATGGGACGCCGCCAACACGCCTTCCAGCAAGACTGTCGGCACACAATCCGGCAATGTCATCATTGAAGACGATCGCGGCGTTCAGGCAAGCATTCCTGTGAGTGTCACGATCGAATACGGAGACAGCTTGTATGTTGGTGCTGAGCAAAATCGCGGCGGTGTGGTTTTGACCCTGACCAATGATAATGGCACGCCTGAACTAGCCATTACGGCTGGTGATAATGATGGAAGCAATGCTTTTGTTTCCTCGAACAGTTCCACCCAGTTCTTGTCCACCACTTTCTATCATACGAATGATGCCGGCTCGATCGGCAGTGCCTCCCAATATGGTTCAGTGGCGGTCAACAACGGAAACAAATTAGCTGATTATACAGCTGCCTACAAGTCCGCCGGAATCGCGGATAAACTCCAATATGGTGATATCATTGCGGTCGATTACAGCTATCAGGATCACGTCACACGTTATGATGATTCAAAAGCAAACACTGATGCCACATCTGGCGGAACGCTTTATTACAAAGTAACGAAAGACGGCTTCCAGCTTGTCAGTGATCCATTTGGTTCTGTCCAATTTGACCAAACCAATGGCCCTGATCCGATCACCTTCAATACGACAAAGGTGAATAGTGGCTTAAAAACAGTTAATCGTGAAACCGATACGTATGATTTCTCCATCATTGACACACGTTACCAAAAGGGCTGGAAAGTGTATGTGGGCATTGATGCGCCCCTTACCTCTCCTTCTGGGGACAAACTCGATGGCGCGATTATCTGGAAATCAGCGGATGGAACCGAAACACCGCTAATTCCTGGCAGCTCGATAGAAGTCGGGAAACTGGCTTCGACAACCAGCGACGACAAAGAAACCACCACCCTTTCATTTGGTAAAAATGAAGGTCCGCTGCTTCAATACAATACAAATGCAGTCAAGGCCAATACCTATCAAACCAACTTTAACTGGTCGATTGTAGATGCGCCTTAAATAATGAACAAATATCAGAGAGACTATTAAAAAAACCAAAAAGCATGTAGGAATTCCCTCTATTGAGCCGGAAAGCCATTACTTGCTTTTTGGTTTTTTAGCTTTCATCCGTAGCTGATTCTTAATAGCGTTAAAAATCACCAGTGTGGCAGGGGATGCATTTTTTAAAATGAAAGAAATTTTTCGGAGCTTCAATGTTCAAAATTGAGGCTTTTTCAGCTGGCAGGCGTTTCTTTTAGTAACCTAAATAAAAAAGGAAGGAGTTTTTAAAAGATGAAAAAGTATAAAATTATTTTGGGGGCATTAGGGATTGCGCTAGTGCTTACTACCCCGCAAATCGTCTCTGCCTCGGAAAAAACTGCGGAAGATTATTCGAGCACCGCCTCTGCCGTACAGGTGAATGAGACCGTACCGTTGCCAGCGCCAATTATTGAGGC
This sequence comes from Listeria costaricensis, assembly GCF_900183385.1. Classification (GTDB taxonomy): domain Bacteria; phylum Bacillota; class Bacilli; order Lactobacillales; family Listeriaceae; genus Listeria; species Listeria costaricensis. The sequence continues at coordinate 55,996 of NZ_FXUT01000014.1, read as the reverse complement.
TTTTCCTGATGAAGAGATTGCCGATTGGGTGCGAAATGCCACGCATAAAGATACAGTAAATGATATCATTACACAAGCAGATTTGGATGCGGTAACGGAATTAGGAATGCAAGGGGAAGCGTTGACAGGTGAACAACTTGCTTTATTTAATAATGAAGTATTTCCAAACGTCACGTTTTTCTCAGTAGAATCAGGAAATGTGGGCGCAATGCCGGACTTATCAAGTGCCTTCCCTGCATTGGAACAAATGGAAATGCCTATCTGTCAGATCACATCATTCCCAGATGCCAATTATCCGAACTTGGTCGAACTAGATTTACATCAAAATGATTTCAGCAGTGGCTATCCGACATTGAATGGAATGGAGCAATTACAGGGAGTCAGCCTGGCAAATTGCAATATCACCGATTTGCCATTAGATGCCTGGCCTAATTTGGTGCATATTGGCGAAATGGATTTGACGGGGAACCACATTATCAGTGTTCCGACACAGTTTACTTATAGTGAAGATTCGGGTTATCCGGTAGTCGCATTAGATGAAACCTATACGTATGCACCAATCACAATTCAACAAGGAGACTCAGTGTCTATTTACAACCCAATCGGTGCACAATACGAGGCGGTAGAGGGTGGTATAATGTCCAATGTGAATATTGACGGAGCTGTGCACGGTTGGGCTCCAGTGGATCCCAGTACTTACTATGTCGCTCTGCCAACAGAAGAGCTGACGCCCGGGACGCATGAACTGATCTACCAAGTAATGGATCGCTACAGTCATTATGTTTCAGGAAACTATACAATTGAAATTACAGTTGAATAAAGCCTAGAAAAGGTCCAATGGCACTTTCTATCCCTAAGAGCTTATCCAATCGAGATGAGACCGGGTGATTAGATAGCCGCAACGGGCCAATTCATCTCATTTAAAAAACGTCTTTTCCAAAGTAGGAAAAGGCGTTTTTGACTGCAGTTGAACCATTATGGAGATTAAAAAAGACAACAAAAAAACCGATGTGGAAAAAGGGAGTAAACCACATCGGCCAAAAAGGGAGTTTGGGATTTTCATTTAATAGGGGAAAAATGAAAATGTTTGCTTGTTGTTAGCTTATGACTATATATTAACCAGATTAGACGAGATTTCAGAGTGTTTTTCATGAAAGTTCTATGAGATTCTATAAAAGTTTTTCTCACCCAGCTGTTTTCAGGCAATAAAAAAACCAATGTGGAAAAAGGGAGTAAACCGCATTGGTCAAAAAAGGGAGTTTGGAAATCAATCATTAAAAAAGGGAGTAAAAAATGATTGGTTTCATTTGATATATTCATCTTAACCTTTCAAGTTAAGAATCTACTATTAATTAGTTAAGAAGTTCATGAGAATTTGTCAGGGAGTGTTCAAATTTTATAGGTTTTCAATGGATGCAACTGATGAGGGTAGCAGCCGACCAATTGGCACAACAGAACAAACCACCCGTTCTCACGAGTGGCTTTTGTTAGCGATCCACATGTAAAATTATCCAAGTTGGTGCCGGAAAAGTTTCCAGCTTTCCGTTTTCCAGAATGATCGTGAAGCTGAGCAGTTCTGCCTCCAGCCATTTGGGGGATTGCGGCAAACGCTGAATGGAGGAGGTACCCCGCGCCGTATTCAGCATGACCGTCCACACATTTGAAAATATCCTCGTACCGCCCGTATTGATATTTTGAATCGTTATTGAGTGGATCAATTTTCGATATGTTTTTTTGAATAGGTGAAATAGAAGAGCGTGCCAAGCAAAAGCCATATCAGAAAGACGACCCAGCTCATGGCATCCAGATTGGCGACGAGGAAAAGGCAGATGGCGATCCCAAGAATGGGCACTAGCGGCGTGAAGGGCACTTTGAAATCCCTTTTAACATCAGGGTGCGTCTGCCGAAAACGGATTACAATAAAGCAAATCACTGCAAAGGCAATCAGCGAGCCGATATTGGCCAAGTTTGCCAGCGACTTGACATCCATCAGCCCGGAGAAAACCGCCGTTAAAATGCCAACCGTCCAGATCGCGCGGTTCGGACTTTGATATTTTTTATTCATGGTCGAAAAGGTTTTCGGTAAGAAGCCGCCGCGCCCCATGGACATGATGATGTTGGATGACCCAAGAATGAAGGCGAGGATTACTGCCAGAATGCCAATGACCGAGCCGGCTGCAATAATCGCCGCGACCACATCCTGACCAGCAACTTTCATCACAAAAGTCATGGCCTCTGGTACGTCCAAAAAGGTGTATTTCATCATGCCGGTCATAATCAGGCAGACAGCTACATAGAGCGTTGTTGCCACAAGCACCGACAGAATGATCGCTTTCGGCAAGGTTTTCTGCACGTCCTTGACCTCCTCCGCCGTGGTAGCGAGTGCGTCGAAGCCTAGGAAAGAAAAGAAGGCCGTCGCCGCCCCGGCAAAGATTCCCTGTACGCCAAATGGTGCAAACGGCGTCCAGTTGCCCGGCTCCACATAGAAAACACCGACGACAATAAACAAAGTGATAATGACCAATTTGATCAGAACCATCATATTATTGACCATTTTGCTCTCCTTGCTGCCACGTGTCAGCAGAAATGAGATGACCAGTACGATTATAACGGATGGCAAGTTGATTAAGCCGCCTTGAATGGGCGTATGAAGCAGCTCTTCGGGAAGCGTAATATGAAAATCGAGCAGTAAAGCATTAAAATAACCCGTCCAACCATTGGCAACAGTCGCAGCGGTCAAAATGTAGACACCAATCATCGTCCAGCCGAGCAAGTGAGCCGGAAATTGGCCCAGTACGACCCAGGCATAGCCATAAATGCTGCCCGAACAAGGAATGGAAGAAGAGACTTCTGCGTAACAAAGCCCAATGATCGTCGCGGCAATGGCCGAAATAATGAAAGATACAACAACAGCAGGCCCTGCATCCGTTGCGGCGATGATGCCTGTTAATACCAAAATGCCTGTACCAATAATAGCACCCACTCCGAGTAAAACCAGATCGAGCAATCCGTAAGTTTTTTCTCTCGCGATACTATTTTCTAATAAGAGATTCAAATCTTTCTTTTGGAAAAGCGGCATAGTGAGATCTCCTTTGATTATTTTTGGCAGTCAATTCAATAATAGACGAAGAACACCGAATTCTCCGTCTATTGTAAATTAAAAATCAGATAATAAAGAACATGAATTTTAATTTATCAGTGATTTGAAATCTTTATGAGGCATTCCAAAAGCATCGGCAACAGGCTCACATGTCACAAAGCCGGCATAGGTATTCATCCCTTTCAGCAGCAGTTCATTCGCCAGACAGGCATCACGGTAGCCTTTATCTGCCAGCATAACCGCATAAGGAAGTGTGCAGTTTGTCAGCGCCAAAGTGGAAGTATTCGGAACGGCACCCGGCATATTGGCGACGGCATAGTGGATCACGCCATGTTTTTCATAAGTCGGATTGTCATGCGTGGTAATTCGGTCCGTCGTTTCAAAAATCCCGCCCTGGTCGATGGCAATGTCCACAAGCACGCTGCCCGGCTTCATTTTCTTGACCATTGCTTCAGATACCAGTTTTGGCGCCTTAGCACCTGGAATGAGGACGGCACCGATCACCAAGTCAGCCTCGGTCACTGCTTTTTCGATATTGTAAGCATTGGACATTAACGTATTGATTTCATTGCCAAAAATATTCTCGATTTCTTGCAGACGAAGCGGATTAATGTCTAAAATATTGACCTTTGCGCCTAATCCGATAGCAATTCGAGCCGCATTGATACCAGCCACACCGCCGCCAACAACCGTCACGATACCACGTTCCACGCCGGGTACACCTGATAAAAGAATCCCTTTTTTGCCGCTGACTTTTTCAAGGAAATGAGCCCCAACCTGACTAGCCATTCGTCCCGCAATTTGACTCATTGGTGTCAATAGAGGAAGCGAGCGGTCGGGCAGTTGGATCGTTTCATAGGCAATCGCTGTGACTTCTTTTTCAACAAGGGCTTCCGTCAACTCTTTTTCAGCAGCAAGATGCAGGTATGTAAAGAGGATCAGACCTTTACGGAAATAGGGATATTCTTCTTTGAGCGGTTCCTTGACTTTGATGACCATGTCAGCCTGCCAAACATCAGCAGCGGAATCAATTATTTTCGCTCCAAACGAAAGGTACTCTTCATCATGAAATCCGGAGCCAGCCCCAGCATTTTTTTCTACGAGTACTTCATGGCCGTGCGCCACCAGTTCCTTTGCTCCATAAGGCGTTAACCCTACACGATTCTCATTGTTTTTGATTTCTTTCACGACACCAATTCTCATTTTCTTTCCTCCTAAAAGTGATTTTTTAACAACTTCATGATAGCGCTTTCTTAAAAAGATAGCAATAAATATTTATAATTTTTAAAAATAAACACAATAATTATTGAAAAAAACTACATTTTAAAGGAGGCGGAAGAAAAGGAAGGCCACCAGTAGGAGTTGGGGGGCTGGCGGCCAAAAGGGAAATGCTTGAAGAGATATGGAAACCCCTTCGTTGTTAGTCTACAATCTTTCTGTTAATAAAGCTATAAAATCTAAAAAAGAAACACTAAAAATGAATCGTTTGATAAGTTTTGATCACCTATTAGTGTTTTTTTATACAAAAATTAAAACGTGAAAAATCCAGCAAAATAACCTGTAACAGTCATTTTGCTGGATGGAAAGGATTATTTACGTTTTCTTAGAAGGACAATAGCAGCGAGGCTTAACATTGCGCCTGTTACAGCGATTGGCCAATTAGCTGAGTCGCCTGTCTTAGGTAAGGCTTCTTGCTTGTTGGAAGTCGCCTTCTCTGTTTCTGTGGCTTTTGTCGTTTGGGAGGAAGAGGGACTTTTTTCCTTCACAGTTACGGATTGTTGTTCATTTTTAGGTGAAGTAGTTACTTGCGGTGTGTCCCGATCGTCTTGTGCTGGCGTCACAATATCTGTGTTTTTATCGTTATCTGAATCATCTGTGTCTGTTCCTGGATCAGGCGTTGGGGACGCATCTGTCACGGTTACGACTACTTCGACTGGATCGGCTTTTTGACCACGATCGTTTTCGGCAGTCCATGTGACCGTGTAATCACCTGGTGTCGATAAATCAACAACATCGTCAAAATCACTTACCAAATGGGCATTTTCAGTAACGGAAGCATGATCATCTTCCATGAATTCATCGGCTGATTTGGTTGTATCTTTTTCATAAGTGATGGCTGGATCAGCAGTAATCACTGGTTTTGCATGAACGATCACTTTTACTGTCACGGGATCTGCTTTTAATCCGGCTGTATTTTCAGCAGTCAATGTGACGGTATATTCACCCGGTGTGTTAAAATCAACCACTTGGTCAAAATCGCTTTGAACGGGCGTGCCGTCATCTGTTTCAGCATGAACGTCCTGTAAGAACTGCTCCTCAGTCACTGGTTCATATTGATTGTAGTCGACACTTTCGTCGGCAGTCAGATCTAAGACATGGCGAATATCGAAATACTGATCATAAGTTCCGCTCGAAATCACATAACTCGTCATGTTTGAAGGAACAGGATAACTTCCAGTAGCAAAATCATAGCGAGCATTATATTCGAGTTCAGTCAGGCCATCAAATTCTTCCTTCGTCACATTGCTGATTGTAATCCCATCATTTGTGATCGTCAGACGAGAACTGGCCACTTGCTGATCATTAAAGCCGACGTATGTGTTGCTGGATGATGTTGATTTTGTAAATGGTGCAACTGTTCCATCAAAGCTTGTAAGGCGATGAGGCATCATTGAGAAGGGCAGATATAGAGTTTGAGCCGCTTCGTCATAGTCTAGTTGGCTGGATTTTAGTGAGACATGCGGGTAATAGCGTCCGGTATTCTGTCCATAAGCAGCCAGCGTTTGCAGCGAGCCGTTTTTGAAACTTTCAAAATCATTTAGCGGTCTGAAATCATCAATTCCGTCAAATTGAACGAATAACGTTTTTAAAGTCGGAAGTGACGCTAATGCAGAAATATCAGTGATTCCCATTGAATTTTGCGCATATACTTCATGTAAATTAGGCAACTGATTGAACGTATTGAAAATATCATCGGTTACATTGGGACTATTGATACTGATAGATTCCAAGCTTGTCAACCCATTCAAATCAGGAAAAAAGCTATCCGTAATGTTGTTGCCTGATACCGTCAAGCTGATGAGCGAGGTCAAATTTTGGATGGGTGCTAGCGTTGTAATGTTTGTGTTACTAATGGTTAAATAAGTTAGATTGACTGCTGTTTCAAGTCCGGTCAAGTCTGTATAAGTACTGCCTGATAAATCGACCGAGGTAATTGTTGCCATTTGATCCGTTGTAATCGGAGCGTCGCTTGGCTGTTTAAGAAGAGAATTCAAATATGATCTTAAGGCTGGGTCAGGAATATTTACCTCAGTTGCTGTAGAGGCTGTTTCATCTGCATGCACAGCGGTTGTCCATAGGCCGGTAGATGTAAATAAAAAAATAGCAATTAAAAATAAAGTGAAAAGTTTTCTCATTGTTAGCTCCTTGTTAAAATAATTTCTTAAATCAGGATAATCCTTATATATATTACTTTCAATGAGAATTAGATTAGAAAAACATGTTTTTTAAACAGAGTATAAAGAAAAATCAGATATATATAAAACGGTTTGGCTTTGTGCAATGGTTTATAGGATAATTGGTTACATTATATAAAATGCAGATAAAATTGAAAACGTAACAAAATAGACACATTTAATAAATTTTAGGTTTTTTAAGTGTTGTAGTATCATCTGAAAACTAAACGAGTTATTTATTAAGTTAGATTTATCTCATCAAAAAAACTGCAAAATGAGTCTGATTTGTCATTTTGCAGCATCAATATTTCTTATATACATCGATTGTATTGCCAAAATTAATGATATAACGGCCATGGTGATACATTGGGCCGAACTTTTCTTTATAGTGGGAGACCGTCTTCCGTAAAAATTCTTCTGTCACACCGAGATATTCGGCTACTTCAAAATATTCCCGCATATTGGCATAGAAGCAAGTAATGATATCCTCTATGGAGACCAATTCCTCGTAGCCACGCTTTCGGGCGAAATTTTCTTGTTTGATATTGGCCATGTTGTCGAGTGAAAAGATATTCCCAACTGAATATTTCCAGTGCATTAATTCTTCAATCAGGATGCCGCTTTTTTCAGCAGCACTTCTTTGCTGATCGATAAAAATCATCCCGTCGAGAAAAAGACCCGGGAGTTTGGCCGGCATTTTTTCTTCTTTAATCGGCACTTTATCTCCGTATTCATTCATCAAATCGTCATACACATCTGTCACTCCTTGCGTTGGAGTTTTTTAAAATCAATATAGTTCAGGATTTCGCGCATTTCCTCATCCGTCACATCATCGTCTAAATGTGCTGCAATTGTCATGAGGCGCTCGTTCTTGGAATCGTCTGTACTTCTTGGTGGAAAAAAAGCGTCAATCTGTTTGTTGAAAATCTGGGCCAGCTGGTAAAGCACATCTTGGTTGGCTTTTCTTTCGCCTGTCTCATAACGGCTGATGGTCTGTCTGGTTGTTCTAAGACGCGCCGCAAGTGTCTCCTGACTGATTCCCACTTCTTCCCGGTATTCACGTATTTTATTCCCTACAAATTTGTTTAATTCCATAATTCCGTTCTCCTTCTTTATGGTTAGTGACAGTATAGCACGAATGTTACCTTTTTGGAACTAAATGATCCTGCTTGCATCATTTTGTTTACATGTAACCATAATGGTGCTATAATTCATTTACAAACAATAAATATTGTTTATTTGGCGCTTTTTCTGGTGTGTACTTCGGAACAGTGCATTTTTTTAGCATTATACGCACCGAATTGGTGACAAAAGGAGGCAGGGAAGATTGCTGACACGTGAACAATTACGAGAAAATCAATTCAAGCTTTTGCATGCAATGGAAGAGACAGACAATACGATGGAGAAGCGGCGGATGATGAAGCAGCTAGAATTTTATGAAGCGCTGGGCGATCAACTGAAAGGCTTGCCGCTGACACCAGAGCAAAAACTGCTGCTTTTTACAAAAGAGAAATATTGGCTGATGCGGGAAAAAGCTTGTGATCGAGAAATCTATGAATATTTGCATGTTTCAAGGCGTACTTTTTATTTATGGAAAAAGAAAAACGGACTTGTTGGAGAATCGCCTGACAAAGCGGTGATGGCTGAGTCGCTGAGCCATTATTTGGAAGTTGATTTGCAGACGATCCGTGAGCTGCCGCTGCGGGAGATTGAAAATCGTTATGCGGCTTATATAATCAATGAAACACATAATGGGTGAAAGGGGTGACGGCATGAGGGCGTTAGAAATGATATCGGCGGTACTTTTCAGTGCATTAGTTATCAGCTTTATGGCACTTTTGGTTGTGTTAGTTTGGAAAGGAGTTGCCTTTGTTTGCGGCTTCTAAGGAGGTAAAAGAAGAATGGAACAGCTACTGCCAAACGTGGCGGATATTCAGTATATGCCAACAGTCAGGGCTTTCAAGCGACTTATCGAAAGCTATCAGTTGCAGCGGAAATATGAAAAATTCGACAAATGGCCGGCCGTTTTGAGTGACTATCAACTTGCAGATGACGGCTGCGACCCATTTGGCTTAGGCAGAACTATCAACCAGTTGGATCCTTTGTTTCGCGAAATCATCATCAAAAGTTTTTTCTATAAGAAACAAGATATTGCTGTTATGTATGATTTGCCATACGAAATTGCGCAATTTAAACGTTTGAAGAAAAAGGCGGTCATCGAAGTGGCAGCCCTGTTGGAGATTGTTGTTTTGAAGCAAGCATGATACTTTTATGATCTTTTTGCTTTTATATAGTAAGTTAATATATAAATATAAGTTAATTGTCCAATGCCTGATGACAAAAAAAGCTGGCTGGGAGCGCGTTCCAAATTTTCACAAGTTGAATATCGCATCTTTTGCCCTTCAGATAAAGGATTACGAATGGCTGAAAAACAGAAGCTGCGGGTATTTGAATTTATGCATTAAAGGATGTGACATAGTGTTAGAGCGACTTAGTTTTACTTACATTGTTCAAGAAACAGTCGTACGCATCGAAGAACAAACGGACTATCCGTGTCTCGACTTCTTGCCGCTTCGTGGAGAAGGTGCTTATTTTGCCTTAGAAACCGACGAGCAGGAAGATGTAGACAGCAAGACAGCATGGAAAACGGCTTATCGCTATTTTATCCACGCTTATGCACCAACAAAAGCCGTACTCTACGCAATGATAGAGCAGGCAGAAGTCAGTCTTCGGACAAAAATTGCCCTGCCACCCGGCTACGACATCGAGCGGCAAGCAGGAGCGGGCAAGCAAAAAATGGAAATGCTGGCGGAAGATCAGTTTCATGCCAAAATCGGCTTTGAAACAGTCATTTTGCACGGCGATAAAATGAACTTTTAGGAGGAATTATTGATGGCATTTGAAAATAATTTGTATTGTGACTACACACCCGGCGCGGCAAAAGCGGTTGCGGGGAAAGATGTTCTATTAGCAGTCTTTAATGCGGCGGGTGACAAGCTACTGGCTGTGGCGGGACAGCAAGGACTAACGGTCAATCGTTCCAAAGATAGCATCGAGATCACTTCCAAGGACACAGTTGGCGGTTGGAAATCCAAAATCGGCGGCATGAAAGAATGGTCAATCGAAAATGATGGCTTATATGTTTTTGATGCTGAGTCTCATCAGGAATTGGCGAAATATTTCGAAAGTGATGCGCCGGTCTGCGTGAAAGTGATCAATCAGGTCTCCAAAAAAGGCTTGTTTGGCGGCTTGGCGATTGTAGCGGACTACAGTTTTGAAGCGCCGTTTGACGAGGCGATGACCTATTCGATCAAGCTGGACGGCATGGGAGCACTTGTCGATCTGACTATTACAGAAGGTGGCGACCAAATGCCGGGCGAGGCTGAACCGACACCAACGCCAGCACCAACACCAGAAGCATAATTGATCGTGATTAAATCTTGAAGCCGCCTTTGCTGCGGCTTTCTAAATCGGAGGAATGTTAGATGTTTGAATTGAATGATACGACGTACACTTTGCGTTTTAATAAACAAAAAATCAAAACGGTGGAGCTGACGACTGGTGCCAGTGTGGTTTCTGCCATGACTGCCAATAAAGGCATTTTGAGCTATCAGATGGTGGAGTCTTTATTCGTCGCAGGACTGGTTGAAGAAAAAGGCTTGGTGGCAGTCAAACAAAAAGAAGCGTTGGCTATTTTTGACAAACTGGTCGAGGATTTGGGCCTTATTTCAATCAATGTGGCTGTAATTGAGAAAATGCAGGAAGATATGGGTTTTTTGTTCCGTTAAAACTGATCGAATTTGACTATTTGGGCAGTGACGAAGCAGAAGAACCGGCGCCGGAAGCAGCAAAATTCAGTGATGTGCAGCAAATGGCCTTTTTCGTTGTCAATTTTCATATGTCTAAACAGGAATTCGACGGTTTAACAGAACTAGAGAAGCATTTCATTCTAAAGGAATGGGAAAATAAAATCATTTTTGAGTCGACGATGATACGCAATGCGGTCTTAAATGCGGAGCTCAATGTCAACCGCAAGAAAAATTCCCGTTTTATCGAGCTGCATAAGAAACGGCAGCAGAAGGCGGATGCGAATTACAACCAAGATGCTCGTCAGGCGATCGAGGAAAACGAAGCCAGAGAAGGCAAGCGGTGGATCGAGCGCATTTACCAGGCAAACGGTCTTCGCCGACCGAAAACGAAAGAGGAAAGGAGGGAAATAGATGGCAGATAGTCAAAAAATGAGTGTTCAGGTGGATACGTCGCTTGCTCAGCAATTAGTTGAGAAACTGGATATGATGCTTTCGGGAGTCAAAACCCGCGTAGGTGAGGCACAGGGGAAATTTTCCGAATTAAATGGCTCGCTTAGTTCGCTGGGCGGCGCAGTGGGCGGTGTATCAGGCCCGTTAGCGGATATCGGTTCAAATGTAGGCGTAATGGGAGAAAGTTTCCAGTCACTAAAAGACAATTCTTTGATGGCGTTCGCTGGAATTCAATCTGGGACGGGCGGATTAGGACAAGCCTTGAGCGGCGTTGCGGGCATGTTTTCTTCACTTTCTGGAATAGCCGGAAGCTTTGGCGGTACAATTACGGCTGTTGGCTCTTTGATGACAGGCATGAAGGCGATTGGACCGGCACTGATGGGCGTTGGGACTGCGGCAAAAGGATTGATTCCGTCTTTTTCAGGAATCGGACGTGTTTTTAGTGCGATCAATATCCCAATGATGCTGATTATTGCTGGGATTGCAGCACTAGTTGCGGCTTTTGTTTATTTAATGTCGACAAACGAGTCGTTTCGTAATTCTGTCATGTCAGTTGTGACGCAGGTTGGTCAATTATTTGCGCAGCTTTTTCAAGCGCTCATGCCGATCATTATGCAGATTGTGCAGCTGTTCAGTCAAATAGCAGCGGCCATTATGCCAATTGTCATGCAGTTTATCGCGTTTTTCGGTCAGTTGATGGCCGCCGTCATGCCGTTCGTGCAAATGCTGATTGCGGCGCTGATGCCGGTGATCATGCAGATCGTTCAAGTGGTGTCGAATCTGGTGACGGCACTTCTTCCGCCGATCATGACCATTATTCAAGGGATTATGAGCGTCATTCAAATGCTCCTGCCGATCATCATGAAAATTGTGACGGTGGTTATCCAAGTGGTGACAACGATTATCACGGCGATTTCACAAGTGATTCCAATTATTATGACGGTTATCAATGTGATTGTGTCGGTGATTATGACGATCATCAATTATGTGGTCATTATTGCGCAGACGATTGCCTCGGTGATTGGGTCGATCATTGGTTTCATCGCGCAGGTGATCAGTACGGTGATGTCGATTCTGCAACCGATCATTGCAACGATTGGCGGAATCTTCCAGCAAGTCGGAGCGGTTATCGGGATGGTTTTTCAGGCAGTGGCAAATGTGGTCGGCACGATTTGGAATGGGATTCTCAGCGTGATTACAGGGATTGTAAATGCAATCAAAGGAATTATTACGGGGATTTCCAACACGGTATCGAGTGTTTTTAATGGTGTCAAGGGGATCATTGTGGGCGTTTTTGATGCGATCAAGGGGGCTTGGAATGGTTTGACGGATTTTGTCAGCAATATTTTTGACGGAATCAAAGGTGCTGTCGAATCGCTCGTTGGGACGATTAAGGGCTTTATTAACGGCGTGATTGGCGGGATTAATTCGGCGATCGGGCTGATTAATAAGATTCCGGGAGTGGAAATCAAGAAAATTCCGCAGCTTCAATCCGGGACGTATAATTTCCAAGGCGGTATGGCCAGAATGAATGAAGGCGGCCGCGGCGAGATGGTCATTCTTCCTTCTGGTTCACAGGTGATTCCGCATGATGCGACGATGAAATATGCGAAAGAAAGTGCCAAGCAGAGCGGTCGCGCGGTCATCTATGGTCAAACGACAGATCTTTCTCGCGTGGAAACGCTGCTTGAACGGCTGCTGCGGAAAGATACGGTCATCACAATGGACGACAAAGTGATTTCCGACGTTGTGAGCCGCAATCAGGCAACAGACTTTGATCAATACAATTATTCCTTGGGAGGTGCCGTTTACTGATGCATGATTTATTTATCGAAATGAACGGGAAGTCAATTTCTCTTAGCGAGCACTTTCCGGGAGTTTTTATACAGGAAGTGATTCGGAAAAGTCCGCAAATAGAGATCGACAGTGAAAAAATTACAGGAACAGATGGCGTGATTCCCCACACGGTCAGTTTTCAGCCGTTTACAATCCAAGTAACTGCTTATTTACAGGCGCTCGACATTTCTGATTATCATTTAGTTGCGCGAGAGCTTTATCAGTTCTTGTTTCAACGAGAAAGTTACTATATTTGGAGCGAAACGATGCCGGGGATCCGCTATCATGTTTTCCCCAAGCCGTTTGATTTTGACCGGCAGTCAGAACGGGTGGCACTGTTCACTTTGGAATTCGACTGCTTTAAAGGATACGGAGAGTCGCGCGGGACAACGCTTGATCCGCTGACTTTTGAAACGGAGCTATGGCAGATTGGCAATGGACTTGTGAATCCGGAAGATCTGCGCTATACATTTTCAGACGCGCTGTTTCGGGTGTATAACGCCTCGAGTGACCGGATTGATCCGCTAATGCGCCATGAACTGACGATTGCCATTTCTGGAAAAGGTTGTCCGACGCTCACCAATAAAACGAATGGCAGCAGCTTTGCGCTAAATCGCGACTTGCGGCACAGTGATCGACTGGTGATTGACGGCATTTATCCGTATTTAAATGATGATCGTTGCGGCAAAGACAGTAATCATGGTGTCATCCAACTTGAAAAAGGCTGGAATCAGTTTGAACTCACGGGGCTTGAAGAACAGCGCATTGCGTTCGCATTCCCGTTCATTTACAGGTAAGGAGGGAGAAGGATGGATTATTTGATTGTAAGAAGCATTGATGGCGCGTTTGAAGAAATTTTGACAAGCGTTAACTATGATTCTTTCAGCTACAGCTACGAGCGAAATACAAGTCGGACGATCAGTTTTTCGATTCGGCGCACGGAGCAAAATGCGTTCTCCTTTGAACTTCTGGAAAATGAGGCGACTGTGATTTATCAGGGGCAGCAGTTCGTTGTGAAGAAGTGTACGCCTAAAGTGGTTGGAGCGGTCTTTTCCAAGGAGATCACCGCGCATCATATTTCCTATACGATCCAGGATCACATGCAGTATGCCGTTCAAGATGGCGAGAAAACCTATTCGCTTCAAAGTGTGTTGGAATTCGCGCTAAATGGCAATGAACTCGGTTTTTCTTTTCAGGTAATTGGCAGTTTTGGAATGGCCAAGCTGGAGAATCTTGGGGACAAAAACGGGCTGGAGTTGATCAATCTCTGTGTGGACAGTTTTGGCGCGATTTTCTTTGCGGATAATAAGAAATTGCTGTTTTATGATGAGGCCAACTGGTACCGGCGAACGGAAAAGCAGCTGCGCTATCTGTACAATACGGAGGATGTCACGGTCGATGTGAATACCGACACGCTGAAAACCTACATCAAATGTTACGGAAAGCAGAAGGACGAGCCGGATAAATACAGCGGAGACAATAAATATACAGCGGTTGTGACCTACATGTCGCCAAATGCCGAAAAATACGGCAAGCGGATGGCGGCGGCCAAGTCGAATGATAAAATCACGACCACAAAGGAGCTGCTCGAATTTGCCAAAGGTGAGCTGATGGATGTGCCGGACACGTCACTTACGCTGACTTATCGTGGAGACGAGCCGGTCAGTGAGCGGGACATCTGGTATTTCATTCACGAGCCGATGGGATTTGAGACGGAGGTTCATGTGACGCGAATCAAGAGTCCGCACCCGTGGAGCCTCAAGCCGCAGGAAATTGGTTTCAGCAATACGCGGCGGGACATGGTGCGCTTGCAGTCGCAAATGGCCAAACGTGTGACGACGGCTGTTTCAGAAGCGGCCAAAAGTACGGAACGGATTCGGTCGATCTCCCGGACGGCTGCTGAGGCGTATGATTCCCGCATTCTAACGGAAGTGGTAGGTGAGGTTCATTGACGGAAATCCGGATTTTAAAAGACGCGGAACAAGTGGTGTTCTATCCTAAGACACATCTGGCGGCAGTGGAAGGCTTGCAGGTGGCATCGAGTCAGGCTGACGGGCTGTTGCAAGCGGCTGACAAAGTGAAACTAGACGGCATTCAGGCCGGGGCAGAGCGCAATAATGTGACTGCGGAAGAAAAGAACCGCTGGGACGCGAAGCAGGAGGCAATTCTGGTTTCGCCGAACGGGCAGCGCTTCAAATTGCAGGTCACTGATGATGGCAAACTTGAAGCGGTTCCGGCAGCGGAATGAGGAGGTGCAAACGAAATGAAATTGGATTTATGGCTATGGGACATGCTTCTTCAGGGGCGGGAATTCCGCAATAAGACCAACGAAAACTGGCAGAAAATCAGCGACTGGTCGGGCGAAATCGAGACGGGCCTGCGGACGATCTACCACTATGTCGACCAGCAGGACGCGAAGCTTGCGGCTGATCTGGCGGATACGCGGGACGAATTGAACGGCCGGGTCGACAATCTGATCGCTGGAGTGGAGCAGCCATCGGAAACGGTTGATGCCCGGGCGGACCGTCACGGTAAAATTTACCCAACCCTGCGGACACGGCTGAATGCAGAACAGGAAGCCGCTGAAAAGCACAGCACGATTCACACCGACCTGAGCGAGATCATGACAATGGCGTCGCAGGATTTAGGCGTGTGGACTTATAAAGAGATCATCGACCGGCAGACGGTATGCCTTTTAAATGTATCGAGCTCCGATAAAACGGCACCCATTCAGCTGACCCAGCTAAGCGAAGTTGCATATACCGGCGAAATCACAAGCCTTGTGCTGGCCAAACTCGGACCGAATGAGCGCTATCGTTACGAAGAGACAGGCAGAACGGCGAGTTAGGAGGAAGACAAATGACGAAAATTAAAAAAATGTTGGAAACAAAAACAGACGGCACGGTAGAACAGTTTTATCCAGAAGTGCATGCGGAAGGCGTCGTTGGGCTAGGCTCATATGTAAGTGGGCAGATCCCAGTCGGCGTGACAAGTGTGAACCATAAGACAGGCGCAGTAGAGCTTGAGGCCTCAGACGTTGGGGCGGCGGCAGCAACGCATAGCCATTCAGCCGCCACAACAAAAGTCGCTGGATTCATGACGGCGGCTGACAAGGCGAAATTAGATGGGCTTGGTAGCACGACTGGCATTACCGAAGAACGGGCGGAAGAACTAATTCACACAGCTCTTTCTGCAAATGCCCAAATCAAGCTGGAAACAGTCAAGGAGGTTTAAGGAATGACAAAAATTGTAAGAATGTCTGAAAAAAACACGGACGGTACATTGACACCATTTTATCCAGAAACACATGTGGAAGGATTAGTCGGTGCGGATAGTTGGCAAAAACAAGCAATCACCGTGCCAACAGGGGGGCCTGCAATTAATTTATCTGGCGGCGGGAAAAATTTGCTGGACGAAATTGGAAAAGCTACGCAAGGCCTGTATACTTTCTATTGCCCATCGAATACAGCCGGAGCGCCAACGACGAGAGCGACAAGAGGGCTAATCAATAAGACGAGTAAAGATATTGGCTGGGTTTATTCCATAAACGACAAAAATGAGATCTATACGAACTACATGACAAGTGCCAACAACTTTACGGGCTGGGAAAGCATTACAAACACAAGTCAGCTTACAACGTTAACCTCGTTGGATTTGACTGGTATGCGGCCGCTTGCCTCTGGCTATGATTTGGTAAACTTAGACAAGCACGTGACGAGGTCAGAATCTGTTTATGTTACTTCCGCCGCGAACGCTCCTGCGGGCGGCGCAGGTTGGTTGGATGTGGAATATCGAGCTGGCGGTTATGCAAAAGCAACATGGCGCCCTTGGAGTGGGACAAGCATGTGGGTATCTAATCGAGATGGATCGAAAAATACGTGGTCAGCTTGGGTAGATGACTCAACCGTGAATAAAAATGTAGTCGCTTGGGCAGGTGGCTACCACATGGATGCTGGCAAGGTAGTTACTCCTTCTGTCCCGCTATCTGACTGTAAAGCCTGGATCATTTACTGGTCTAAATATAGCGGCGGTGAAGCAAAAGATTACTATTTTTATACACAAGTTGTTACATCTGGTCAGAATGGTGGGCATTCGATCATTATGAAAATGGATGGTGTGGATATTTACAAATATGTATACATTAGTAATACGACGATTACTGGGGCGGATGTTAACAATGAAAGTCCGAATAATAGTGCGGTAATGCGAAAGGTGGAAGCAGTATTATGAAGAATTATTTTGTTACGGTTAACGATGAAGGATTTATTGATGGCTGGAGTGAAAGTGAGCAACCAAATACACAGAAAGTTGAAGCTGATGAATCGCTTAGCAACCTATTTTTCTGTGTGAAGGTAGAAGATGGTAAGGCAGTTCTTGATATGTCTAAAAAGACAGCATTAGAAAAAGTACAGAATAGACAAGATGCACAGCCGAGCATGGGGGAACAAATGCAAGATATGCAGGAGGCTATCGTTCAACTTTCTGAGGAAAAAGCAGCACTTGAACAGCAGCTTCTCGACACGCAAATGGCCATGGTAGCTATGTACGAATCAAATCTATAGGAGAGTGACAATAATGGAAAAAATTTATGTAAATTTGATCATTGCGAAAAAGAAAGCTTTTAAAGATGTGCCTGTAGGAGAACAAGAAAGAGTAAAACAGCTTTTAGTTGAAAAAGGTCTGGGATATCTGGCTGAGTAGAAGAAAGACTCGATTTAAGGCGAATTAGTTATGACTGAGCGTAGCGTGTATTTTAGTAATATTCGTTACGCTTGTTGGTGGTTAGTAGGTGATTAAGTTGAAAGTTGCAGGTTTGACGGTTGGTGAATTAATTTCGCTGATTTCGTTTGTTGGTGTGGTGATTGGCTTTGTTATTCGTTTTGCCTTAATTGCACCACTTAAGAATATGATTCAATCGTTGGATCAGACCCTGCAGCAATTGCGGGAGGATATGCAGGAGAGTAAGAATGATTTGCGTGAAAGTAAAGAAGATCGAGCGGATATTCGCGTATATATACAAAAAGTTGAAGCAGATCTCGATAAGCGGATTTCAATTATTGAGACAGAGAGAAATGAACTTTCAACTGCGCAAATCGCTCAGCAAATCGTTGAGGAGATTAAGCGGGGAGGTGGTTAAATGAAAATTAATTGGAAGGTGCGCTTTAAAAATAAGGTATGGATAGTTGCAATGATAGCCACTCTTTTTTTCATCATTCAAAGTAGCTTAATTGTGTTTGGTATTAACTGGGATTATAGTAACCTGCTTGAACAAATGATCACGATTATTACGGGGATATTTGCTTTAATAGGTTTAATTATTGATCCAACTACTGCAAATACTTCAGATAGTCGGCAAGCGCTTGATTATGAAAAACCAAAAGGAGATGAAAAATAATGGTGAATATCAAACAAGACTTTTTAACCCTCAACAACTGGTCGCGTCCTGGGACGAAACTGATTAAAGTCAAGGGAATCGTGATCCACTGGTATGGAAATCCGGGGACGACAGCGCAGGCGAATCGCAACTACTGGGAATCTTTGAAGGATGGGCGCGGGACTTATGCTTCGGCTCATTTTTGTATCAGTCCGGACGGCTCGGTCGTGCAGGCGCTGCCAGAGCAAGAGATGGCTTATCAGGTGGGATCGGCGAAAGGCTATACACAAAATGCATTAAATAAGCTGTCCAGTTATCCGAATAATTGCGTGATTGGGATTGAAAATGCGCACCCTGATTGGAATGGTAAATTCTATGAGGCGGATTATGCGGCCTGTGTGGAGCTTGCGGCCCATCTATTGAAAAAGTATGGTCTGACGCACAATGACCTGTGGCGGCATTCGGATATTGTGGGTGCTGCCTACAAAGATTGTCCGCGGTACTACACGAAAAATCAGTCTGAGTGGGATAAATTGAAAGAAGATGTGCGACAAAAGATGACGGGCACCTCGACTGGGTCTCCTAACGGCTCCTATACGATTCCGCCTTTTTCAGAGGCAATCGGCACACTGAAAACAAAGATGGAAATGAATATTCGCAGTGGTCCCGGGACGACTTATGCGATCACACGAGTGGCAGCCAAGGGATCCGGGCACTCAGTCTATGAAAGTCGTGATGGCTGGTACCGGGTATCAAGTGGTGAATGGATTAGTGGGAAATCGCAGTATGTTCAATTTTCGAGGAAATCAAGTGAGCCTGTGAAGCCAGCTGTAAATACGGATCATCATCAATATGTCTACTTCCCAGCTGATCAGGGGACTTGGCGTGTGTATCCACTATCGGCTCCAACTCTGCAAGCGCAGTACAGCATCGGATCGATCAATCCGCCCCAATTTGGCGGGCTGACATATGCTGTGAAAAAAGATCGCGGCGATTGGGACTATGAGATTGAGACGGGGGCATTTGGGCGAGTGCGGGTTTACTGCCATCCAGATACGGGCGCGAAAGTCAGTTGGAGTGGCCCGGGTAATTGGCCGAATGTGCAACCGTGAAAGTATTTTCTATCAAATGAAAAACGAAAAGTGATAGTTTGATAAAGTTGGAATTGATATAATATTCTGCGGGGCATGG
The DNA here is from genome assembly GCF_900183385.1 of Listeria costaricensis. Classification (GTDB taxonomy): domain Bacteria; phylum Bacillota; class Bacilli; order Lactobacillales; family Listeriaceae; genus Listeria; species Listeria costaricensis. The sequence continues at coordinate 36,781 of NZ_FXUT01000014.1, read as the reverse complement.
GGAACTTTTGCGAAATTTTATCAGAGAAAGAGGTATTTTTATTGCCTACTGTAAAAAAATTTTCCAAATATGTTCCGTTGTTTATGATTATTGTTGCTTCATTACTTATGATTTGGCCATTTTGGTGTACGGGAGAGGTCTATGGGGATGATAGATACTTTCATTTGGCTCGTTGTGAGTACTGGTATCAACTGATGCATCATCTTGAACCGTATAGTTATGGTGATTTTTACACATTTCGGCGCGCTGGCTATCCGCTAGATGCGTTTTATCCAATGTTCACATTTTTTCCAGCAGCCATCATCCGGCTTGTGGTGGTTTCGCCAATAACTGCCTATTACGTGTTCCTACTCCTGCTTAATGTGGTGACAGGATTTATCTGCTACTACATTGGGCTTAAAATGTGGAAAAGTCGTTGGGGCAGTTTGGCGTTTGCGCTGATTTACATGCTCAGCTATTACCGCATTATGTGTGTGTTTCAAAGAGCGGCCGTTGGTGAAATACTGGCTATGGCTTTTATGCCGCTTTGCGTGTATGGCTTTTATAAAATCATTGATAAGAAGCAGCCGTCGTTTATTATCTTGGGAGTGGCAATGACGCTGATTGCTTATAGTCATGTGATTTCAATTATGCTGGCAGTGCTGTTACTGCTGCTGCTTTTTTTATTTTACTTAAAAGATTTTGTCACTTCATGGAAAACGTGCCGTCGTTTACTTTATTCTGTATTGCTTTTCTGTGTGCTGACACTGATTTACTTAGGTCCGGCACTTGAGCAAATGGGCGGAAGAATGTTACATCCGGCGTATCAGCCAAATTTAGAAGATACCAAAATATCTTTGGGTAAAATGATTGCCGCCTCTTTTACAAATGATGCCGGTTGGGAATATTTATATATACTCGGTGTCGTCATGCTACTCGTGCTCATAGTGGGTGCATGTTGTTTCTTGAAGCTGTCACGATTTGGCAAAGCTTTACTGTGCTCAAGTGTGATTCTGCTGCTTTTTATGACGTGTATGGATTTTTCGTTGTTGCAAGATACTTTTTTTGCGCAGATCCAGTTTGTGTGGCGAATGATAGGAATTATTTCGGTTAGTTTGGCGTTTGTGGCAGGGGAGCTGCTCTCAAAAATATCTGTTCATGGATATGGAAAAGGTTTGATCAGTCTTATTTCAGTGAGTGTAATCATACTTTCTTTTTGGCAAGTAAAAACGATTTTAGCTACAGCTCAAATTGATTATCCGGAACAAGGTAAACAAAGTATTTCAGATGAAAATTATGATGCGTTGCTGGAATCAATGTATATTTATGATTATTTGACCGATAATATGAATGCTCAGAGGGATAGCATCAATGAGAAAGAAATATTTTTCACAGATGGATCTATAAAGGCTGGGTATATGGGCAACCACTTTGTTATGGATGTAGATGCGACGCGTTCGTCTACCATCAATACGTTCATTCCGTTTTATAAAGGGATCACTGTATCTGTCAATCAACACAATACGAATGTTTTATTAAGCGATCGGGATACGGTTGCTGTACAGGTGCCAAGTGGGAAAAGCCGGGTGGTTATCGGCTATCGGACAACCCTCTGCCAACAAATCAGCTGGTGCATATCAATTGCTGCATGGTTAGTGCTGGTGGGGATTCTTATTTGGCGAAGAAAAAGACAAGCATGTAACGGCTCCGAGTAGGGGTCGTTTTTTTTATGCCACACGTTTTGTGTGGAACTGAAAAATTCACAAACACTTGTGAAAAAATATAATTCACAATCATCAAAAAGTTATCCACATGATATCCACAATGTGGAAAAGATTAAAAGCCAAGCTCAGCGGGAATAAAGCTAAAGATGAAATGAACGGGAGGCTGGGAAAATGGGAGAGCGCTTTTTGATAAATGGTGCAGGAATCGCGGGGGTGGCAATGGCGCTTTTTCTGCAGCAAAATAAAGAGGTGGAGGTCTGTTTGCTAGAGGCGGATGAGCAGATAAGGACGCCTGAAACCGGAATTACCATAGCGCCGAATGGGATGCGTATTTTAGAACGGCTTGGTCTGCGCGAGCAAATTGAAGCGGCCGCAAAATTTAGTCGGGACGGGCTGGTTATTGCGGATCGGAAGGGTAAGCCGCTTACGAAATTTCATGAGGCCGCGGGGGATAATCGGATTTGGGCGCTTCCAAAAGCGGATTTAAAAAATATCATGCTCGGAGCGCTGGAGCCGGGGGTGCTTCGGCTGGGACAGCGGGGGATGGATTTAATCCAATCGCAGGAGGGGGTGCAGCTTGAACTTGCAGAGGGTGGTTATTTGCGCGGGGGCTACTTGATTGCGGCGGATGGGATGCGTTCGGTCATTCGGCGGCAAATGTTTGAGCAGAATCGGCTTCGTTATGCAGGCGGTATTTGTTTTCGCGGTATTATCCCGAAACAGCCGGTACATGTTGTGCCTGATAGGTTTGTGGAATACTGGGGGAGATCTGGCAGGATAGGGATTGTGCCGCTTTCGGGTCAGCGGACATATTGGTTTGCTGTGCTCAGGGCGCGGAAAAATAGTGCGATTTTGGAGGATTATCAGGCGGCGGATTTGCTGGCTCATTTTATGGAGATGCCGCCGGATGTGACGGAAGTGCTTCATTTGACTAAAAATCAGCCCATTCTTCGCGAAAAATTGTACGAGCTCGAGACGCTTGATACATATGCGAACGGCCGTGTTGCTCTGATTGGCGACGCGGCACACGCCATGACGCCGAATACCGGCCAGGGGGGCAATCAGGCGCTGGAAGATGCGTTCGTGCTGGCACAGCTGCTTCATACCAGCCAAGTCGAAAAGGCGTTTGAAATGCTCAGCTTTGTTCGGCGGGAGCGCGTCGCCAAGGTTGCCAAACTGTCGCGCTTTGTCGGCCGCGTTGGGCAGATTAGAAACCCGCTCCTGATCGGTTTGCGAAACAGCTTGATGCGCAGCGTTCCGGCGGATTTTCAACATCGCAAGCTGGCGGAAATCTATGAGCTTGAAACCGATCGACCGAGTTGAAATTTGTTATACTGTCCCTATCAAATAGAAAATGAGGTGTCGAAATGAAAGTATTGTTAGTAGGTGCGTCGGGCACGCTTGGGAGTGCCATCTATAAGCGGTTGAAAGAAAAAGATGAGGTGATCACGGCTGGTCGGCATAGCGGGGATGTGCAGGTGGACATTACATCGGTGGATAGTATTCGTCAAATGTTTGAGCAGGTCGGCAAAGTGGACGCGGTTGTCAGTGCGACTGGGAGTGCCGTCTTTTCACCGCTCGCCGAATTGACACCGGAGAAAAATCAGCAGACGATTCAGAGCAAACTTGGCGGGCAAATCAATCTGGTGCTGATTGGGCTCGACTATGTGAATGCTGGTGGGAGTTTCACCCTGACAACGGGGATCATGATGGAGGATCCGATTCGGCAGGGGGCATCGGCGGCGATGGCGAACGGGGCGGTCACAGCTTTTGCTAAATCGGCGGCCATCGAAATGCCTCGCGGAATTCGCATCAACACAGTGAGTCCGAACGTGCTGGAAGAATCCTGGGGGCGCCTGGAGCCGTTTTTTGAAGGTTTCGAGCCAGTGCCTGCTGATCGGGCGGCGCGTGCATTCGAGAAAAGCGTCCATGGTGCGCAAACTGGGCAGTCGTATCGGGTCTACTAATTTTCACACAGAATGAGGTGGTGCAAAATGTTAAAATATGTCATCTGGGATATGGGGGAGACGCTCAACACGGTGCCGCATACGCGTTATGATTTTGAGCCGTTGACGGAATACCCGGAGGTCGTGCTGCGTGACGGGGCGCTTGCGGTGCTGGAGCAGGTTCGGGAATTGGGCTTTCGGCAGGCGATTCTCAGCAATACGGCGGTCAGTGATTCGGAAGTGGTTCGAAAGCTGCTTTCAAGATGGGGCATTCTGGATTATTTTGATTTTGTTCATGCGTCGAATTCGGAGCTTGAGGAAGGGCGCCCCGAAAAGCCGGATCGGGCAATTTTCGAGCTGGTTTTAGATGCGCTGGGAATCGTGGCGGAGCAGGCGGTCATGATCGGGAATACATGGGAAAGTGATATTATTGGTGCAAATCGTGTGGGAATGGACTCAATTTGGCTTGTAAATCCGGAAGTGTCGATTCGCAAGCCTGAAAGCCATGCAGATACTGTGGTGGCACCGCCGTTTATCTGCCCGGTTTGGGATTTGGAAGACGTTCCGCAGGCTTTAAAAGTATTACAAAAAGTGAAAAACACGGAAACAGACCGCTTTTTCTCCTGAAAATGGAGAAAGGGCGGTTTTTTTAATATCTAAAAAGGTTAATTTTGAGCGAGTTAACAATCGTTAAGGACGTTCTGGAAGTAAAGCCTATACAATAACAGGGAGTGATATTTGATAGTCGCAAAAATGTATAAAGGAGAAATTTGAATTGAGTTATTTTAAATTTGTAAGATTACTTAAAGGCAAGCTTGCTCTAGCAGCAGTATTTATGATTGCGGTCGGAAGTCTGTCGTTTTCTTTACCCGCCCGTGCTATGTGGGAAGAAGCGGAAAACGAACCGATTCGCTTTGATGATCAAGGTGCCCTAATTGCTGCGCCGGTTAATGTGATTTTTCCAGATGAAGAGCTGGCAATGGCGATTGCTTTAGAGCTGGATATGGATACAGATGAGGTCGTGTCACTGGATGATTTGAAGCAAATAAAAAAATTAATTTTAAGCGGCAATGATAACATTAAGGCGCTGGACGGGATTGAACATTTAACCGAATTAGAGGTATTAATCTGCAACAATAATTTGTTAGAAAAGCTGGATGTCTCAAAAAACAAAAAACTTGTGGAGCTTCGTTGCGTCCATAATGAATTACATAGTTTGAAGATGGATAATCCGAATTTAAAGGTTCTAAATGTAACGAATAATAAATTGACTGAAATAGACACAACCAAATTGCCTGCGCTGGTGGATCTTAATGTCTCTCTTAATCAATTAACCAGTCTAAATCTGAAAGAAAATCCAGAATTAAAAAATATAAGAGGTCTTGGAAATTATGGAATGACAGTGGCAGATGTGCATCCAAAGGTCAATATAGCGGGGGAAAAAATTCACTTTAACTTTAGTCCAAAAAGTTACGATGTTGTTGATAATATGATGCTTTTTAAATAGAAGCTGCATACAATTTTTTAGTGCCGTGTACGATTGATAAAGTTGAACCTTTGTTAAACTAATTCCATATTTTCTCAAGTTTAATATAAATCTTTTTTTGCACGCCCATCGGTTTTGGTGAGCTGAGCAGCTAAAACACCCTTATTGACAAAATAATAGGGGTGTTTTTATAGAATTGCCATTTAGTCTACATAGATAGCCTGCTGTCCCATTGCTTCATAACCGACTTCAAACAGATCTTTGTCGATCGCTTGGTCTTTGTAACCATAGGGATTATTGATATAAAAGTAATCATCATCGTAGCCTGTAATGACGACACTGTGCATGGAATAGGTGATGTCGAGATCGCCGGAAGTCGTATGGAAAGTTGTCCAGGAAGCCGGTTCGCCAAAGCTGGTTGTCGTAATGATCCACACCGGATGACCTTCTGAAAGGATGGATTTGATTTCGTCCAAATCAGCCCCCGTAATGTCATGGACACTGTCTGCATCGGTGAATTCAGCCGCCGTTTCCGCCATTGGACCATGATAAACGCCAAGACCTGGGCTATCTCCGGTAATGTCGCCCACAAAGCCGTCATTCGGATTGCCGTCATAGCCATCGCTGGACTCGAGCGGCACGGTTGGCAGGGCATTTGCAATAGCCGTTTTTGAAACATCATAGCCTTCATATTGGAGAAGCATGGCCATGGATGTGGCTTCGCAGCCGTTGTAAAGAACCGGGGCATCCATTTGATTGAGGAGCGGGACATCAAGCAGGACACTTTTTTTCGTCTGAATCTGTTTCTGAGCCTGTTTAATTTCTTTTGCGAGCGATTTTTGAAGTGACGTATCTGTGATCGTTTCGTTCAGCTTTTTCGCGTTATTTATATCTTTGGTGGTAAGGTCGCTGCCGGACAGAAGCGTGGTGATTTCTGTTTTGGCAGAAAAATCGCTTTTCGCTTTCGCAACATCATTTGTCAGCTCGGCCTTGTTTTCACTGTCTGAAAGCTTGCTGACGGCAGTCTCGGCAGTCTGAATACTGTCTGCTGAGATGTTGCTGGAAAGAATGGTATGCTTTTCGTTTTTAAAAAGGGCATTAACCGCGATTTCGGCATCGCTCAACTGATTGGCAGTACTGACTTTTCCGTAAATGGATACTGCCGCAGTGATAAATAGCATGGATAAAATGACCGACCAAATGAATGTTTTTTTCTTCATCCGCTTCCTCCTCAATGTGTCACGAGAAGTATAGCAATCAGTTATGACGATTTTATGAAGAAAATTGGCGACAAAGTGGTCAAATCGGCTTGAATACTGACGATTTGGCAAAAGAAAACCGCTTGCTGTGGGAATTCCAGCTGTTCATAAAATTTTAACAAAAAAAGCGACTCCCTCGAATTGGCAGAAAATCGAGAGGGCCGCTATAAGTTGGTCCGTTTATGGCTATAGGGAACGGTCGCGCGCCGATGTGGGCACTATTTTGTCGTTAAAAGCTTCGACCAATTTTTCCATAAAATGTTCGAGGGCTATTCCTGAATATTTTTCTTGTCGTGGCTGAAAACAAAGCGGGTGAAAAGCAGGTTGATCAGCAGAAAAGCACCCGTCATATAGAACACATACGGATAGCCGAATGCCGCCGAAACGGACGAGCCGACGAGCGGTCCAGCCACATTCCCCAGACTTTGCGAGCTTTGATTGTAGGAATAAATACTGCTGAGCGCATGCCGCGGTGAATTTTTGTTGATAAGTGTGTTGATCGAAGGCATGAGCGCACCGGTCGTGAAGCCGAGCAGAAAGCGCAGTATCCCGAGTTGGAGAGGCGAGGTGACCCAAGCCATCGGAACCATAATGATGCCGGCCGCCAGTAACCCGCCAATCAGGACTTTTTCGTTGCCAATCCTGTCGCCCAGTTTTCCAAGGAACGGGGACGAAATCAGCGCGGAAATCCCGGAAGCAGACGTAATCACCCCGCTGATCAGTGATAAATTATTCGATGAGCCCAGCAAATCCCGAATGTAGAGCGGTAGAATCGGGCTGATCGAGGTGTTGGCGATTTGGATGATGAAAGTGGTTAAAAATAAGCCGAGAATGAGATTTTTAGCAGGCAGATTGGCAAAAATTTGCCGAGTAGATTGTATTTTTTCCCGTGGAATCGGTTTGAAATCTTCCTTAATATAGAAGAGTGTCAAAAGGAATGTGAGGAATAAAATAATCCCCGTGATGAAGAAAACAGCCCGGTAGCCGAGCACGTCAGCCAGAAAGCCGCCAATCAGCGGTCCGATCAGTGTCCCCGTTACCGTCCCGGTTGACAAAAAGCCGAGTGCCCAGCCGCTTTTTTCTCGCGGTACTTGAGAAGCCACGAGGGCGGTGGCATTAGGAATGTAGCCGGACAAGAGACCGTTTAGCATGCGCAAAATGACCAGCTGATACACGTTTTGCACAAGGCCGAGCGCCCCCATTGTGATTGTCATCCCGATCGAGGCGCGCAAAAGCATCAGCCGCCGTCCTTTCCGGTCGGCTAGTTTCCCCCAGATTGGTGAAACAATGGCGGAAGTCAGAGCCGTCGCACTGATGGCAATCCCCGACCAGATATTCAGCGCTGTATGATCCGTTACGCCGAGGTCCACAATGTACAGCGAAATGAATGGCATGACCAGATTAAAACTGACACCAGTCAAAAAACAGCCTAGCCATGAAATGTAAAGATTTCTTTTCCAATTAAAAGTCATATCAATGGTCCCTTTGTGAATATTTTGCACGAAGTTTCAGAATGTAACAAAACAGCCTTCCGGATAACTTGGCTGAAAAGCTGTTTTGGTATACTCAGAAACGCTCCGAATGTGCAGCTTGAAACATTGCTATTATAGCGAAATTCTTTTGCCCTTGTCAAACTTTGGTATACAGCCGCTTGAGGAAGAATTTGCTCAAAAAGGAGTAGTCAATAGTCATGTGCATTTCTAAGGCTAGAGTCACTTTTTTATAGAGTCGCGCAATCACCGTCATTTTTTTTGTAAGAAATGCTATAATTATCTTGATTAATCCATAGATGGGGGCAAGGATATGCGATCATTACTTGAAAAGAGTGTTCGCCGTCGGATGGAATTGCTAGAGATCCTGATTGAAAATAATGAATGGGTCAAGCTGGAGACGCTGGCGGAAAAACTCAACTGTTCCAAACGGACTTTGAATAATGATATTGCAATTATCCAGAAAGAACTTCAGGACAACTGGGAGCTTGATACATCAAGAAAGTGGGGGATTCGACTTGTAATACCGGAAACAAGTCAACTGGATCAGCTATATCAGTTTTTTATGAAGAAAAGTACATCTGTTCAGCTGCTTCTGGGCACTTTTTATGACCAGCAGTTAACGGTGGAGGAATGGGCGGATAAGCTGTTTATCAGTCCCTCTTCGCTGTATCGGCTGATTCATCGCGTCAAAAGCAGACTTCAAATTTATGGTGTGGATTTAAGTATCAATCCTGTAGCAATTGTTGGGCCGGAACAACAGGTGCGCTATTTTTACATGCAGCTGTTTTGGAGTGGCTATGGGCCAGGAGAATGGCCGTTTCAAACGGATGATCGGGCGCAAATCGATCAATTTATGAGAATCAATGAGGAAGCAACCGGCTTTCAGTTTATTTTTCCATATCGAAGTGAGCGTTATTTCTGGCTCCATGTGGGACTTGAGCGCATTCGGCAAGGCTACTTGATGGAGGGATTGCAGATAAATGAGCGGATTTTAGATGAACCTCGTCTGCATAAGGGATTCGCGGAATTGGAACAAATGACCGGACTGCAAATCGAAAAGTGGGATCGACTGTGTATGAAATTAATGCAGCTCCAAGGAGTCACTTTTCGCGATAAGCATGCGATAGACCAAAGTATGGCTTATTATGAGCGGGTACTTCCTGAAATTGTGGCTTTGGCAGACCCTTTTTTAGAAAAAGTTATCGCTGAATACGGGTGGGCGCCGGAAAATGAGGATCAGGTCAGATGGCAGCTTTTTCAATATTTCAATTACTGTCAGCATTTTCTGGAAATTGATGGTTTTATTGTGGAAAAACGGGGCTATGTGGCAAGGCAGCTCCGAAAAGAATTCGGGCGTTTTTGCAGCGCGATTGAGGCGGCAGCTGAGGCTAGTGACTTTGGAAAACTGAGAATTTCAATAGACACGCTCATTTTTCTGCTGGGCACATTGTGGCAGGGGCTGATTGATGAACGTCAATTGGAACACCCGCCAATCAGGACGCTGGTCACCTCTCAGCTGAGCGTTTCCAATACGGCTTTTTTAACGAATATGATCAAATCACGGTTTCAGTCACAAGTTGAGATCGTGGAAATGAATGAAAACCAGTTGAATGTGGAAGTTTTGCTAGCGTATAATGTGGAGCTTGTTATCAGTGACTGGGCAATTGATACGAACGGTCTGATTCCAATAATTGAAATTAATTATTATCCAAACGACCGCGACTGGCGCAATATTCGTAAAATGGTGCAGCGCGCGCGATAATACGCACGCTCAGGGACAAAATTTGAGCATTGAAAGCTGCTTTTCCTTTGCGATTGGCAGCTTTTTCCATGCTTTCCGACAAATAAAAACGGAAACCAAGCGAGGCGCATCGATTAGATGGTGTCGCTTGATTTCCGTTCTATTTAAATAGGGGAGACTTTACGCTTTACGGCGCAAAATCAGATAAGCGGCTGCTGAAAGGGCAACTCCGCCTGCGACAAGCGGGAAGTCAGACTGATCACCCGTTTTAGGCAAGTCTTGTTTCTGGCTGTCGGCTTTTTGGTCGGTCACTTTGGTGTTTTCAGTTGTTTCAAGGCCGTTTCCATTTGAGCCGTTGTTGTCTTTGTCTGGCGCTGCTGGGTTCTCGTTGCCGTTTTCGCCGTCATCAGTTCCAGGCTGCTCTTCTGCTGGCGCTGCAACAGTTGCTGCAAATGTCGCACTGTAACCTTCTGCATCTGTCACAGTGATTTGCAGTTCATCACCTTTTACTAAGCCAAGCGAAGAAATATCAACGGAAAATTGACCGTTTGCATCGCTGGTTGCTTCTGGATTTGCTGCTGCACGAAGCATTTTAGCGGACGTATCGGCTTTTTTGCTAACGGAAACAGTGGCATTTGGAATGGTTGTTCCAGTTAGCACTTTTTCGCCTTCTTTAATCGGATTGATTTTTGTTGCGTCTTGAATGGCTTTGATGGCCGCTTGTTCTTTTTCAGCTGCCAGTTCTTCGGCAGTTTTATAAGTTTTGCGACCTTCTTTTTCTGCATGAATCGCTTTGTTTTGACTAGCTTGATCTTTGATATAGCTGATGAAAGTTTCGGTATCCGGATCGATCGCGCCAACAAGGTTTGCTTTCTTGAAGGCAGAGAAACCGTCGCCACCGCCAAATAGGAAGTCATTGATGACAACGCGGTACGTTTTCGCCGGATCGAGTGCTTGACCGTCTTCAGTCGTCACATTGGCCACTTGATAGGCAAGGTCAGCATCATCGGTATCCGTAAAGCTGTATTTCAAGCCAGAAATTTGCAGGAAGTAGGTCTGGTTGCTTTGATACTGCTGGTTAAGTGCTTCCAGAATGTCCGCGCCGCTCATTTCAACGACTTGCAAAATGTTGCCAAATGGTTGAACGGCCTGTGCGCTTCCCCAAGTGATCGTGTTTTTACCGTTGATCGGTGTGGTAATCAGGTCGGAACGGATTCCACCATTGTTCGTCATGGCAAAGTCGACATTCATGCCCGCTTTATTGGCCATGTAGCGCTGTGCATCTGTGATCAGATTGCCGAGTGCCGATTCTTTGTCGTCGATCGCTTTTCCTTCTGGATTCGTATCGCGGGAAATGACGGTCTGATCCGTATAGCCGATCGGTTCATTACTAAGTGATTCGATGCGCTGTTTGGCATCTGTCGTGATGGCCGTAACGGCAGCATCCGGCGTCCCCGTGCGGTAATTGTAAGTGATGGTCGCATCCGGTGTCTTGACGAAATCGCCTGTTGTCAGGTCCAATTCGCCGGTCACATTGGAGAATGCTTTCCCATTATTGTAACTTTGGACGATGCGAGTAGTTCCGACAACGCCGTTTGTATACTGATGGTTATGCCCGGCCAGCACAAGGTCGACTGAGTTGTCAGGATCGATCTGGTTGACCTTTATCATCATGTTGGCTGCTTCACCAGCAACATCTGTTTTTGTCGTATCAATTGTTGGATTTCCGGAAGAGAGTGCTGGAACGTGGGAAAGGACTACGATGGCGTTCACACCTTGATCGCGAAGCACTTTTGAATATTTAGCTACAGTTTCTGCTTCGTCAAGGAAATCATAGTCTTTGATATAGTTGGCAAGTACCAGATTTGGAATTTCAGTTGTGACGATGCCGATAAAGCCGACTTTCACGCCGCCGATTTCTTCGACTACATAAGGTGAAAAGCCTTCTGCCACTTGGTCAGTACCTTTATTGACAACATTGGCCGCCACGATTTTCATATTGCTTTTCTTGTGCGGGTAGTTCTCGACGATCGGGCCGAATTTGTCCGTGCTTTCGCCGTTTAGAATGCGTTTATATTCGGGCAGCCCTTCATCGAATTCATGGTTGCCCAGTGTGCCAATTTTAAAATTCATTTGATCGAGCGCCTTAATGGTTGGTTCATCTTGCAGCAGACCTGATACAGCAGGACTTGCACCCACCATGTCACCTGCCTGCACACGGATCGAATTGCTGGCTGAGGCTCCTGTTGCTGTAGTAAACTGGCTTTCAGCTAGATCCAAGTTAGCGGACAAGTAGTCAGCACCACCGATAGCTGCCCCACTCGGATCCTTTGAAGTGGTTTCTAGTGCTCCGTGGAAATCATTGATGCCAAGAATTTGAATCGGCACGTTGTTATCGGCTGCTTTGACTGGTGCAGCTTCTCCCTTGATAACTGGTGCCATGATTCCGAGTGATAAAGCTACAGCAAGTATCCCATGTGTGGCTTTCTTGAAACTTCTTTTCACAATCACACTCTCCCTTTTCGCCAATGGCAAATATTTTTTTGTAAGCGCGTTCGTTGCCGCTCAACTTTTATTTTAACAAAGGAGCTAACACGGTTCAATCAAGAATTTTATAAAACTTTGTAAATTTATTTTCAAAAAATATGGTTTTTGTTATCGTTTCACACTTAAATACGATAAAATGAAGCTAATAAAAAGGAGGGTGTCCGGTGGCGATTCCAAGTAGAGAAATCATGAAAGCGATCAGTCAGAAAAATTATCTCGTATACTATCAGCCTAAGGTCGATGCGCAAACGGAAGCCTTAATGGGTTTTGAGGCTCTAATCCGACTCAAAGTGGGCGAAAAAATTCTAACGCCGGAGCTGTTCTTTGAAGATGTAATGGCGATTCAGGCGGGGATTGACATGCAGCAGTTTGTCGTAGCCGCAGTGCTTGAGCAGGTTAACAAGTTCCAAGGACGGTTTAGTATCTCGGTCAACATTCCGGCGCCCTTCTTTATGACGGATCTGTATATGGATGAGATATACGAAAGAATTAAACGTGACTGCCAGTTCCCGCAGCAATTGACACTAGAGATCATCGAACGGGGAGAAATTACCGAACTTGAATCGGCTAGAAAAAATATTCAGCGTCTCAAAACACTGGGACTTAATGTGGTGATGGATGATTTTGGCAAGGGTTACAGCTCGCTGACCTATTTGCGTGCTTTACCGATTGACGGTTTAAAAACGGATCGTTCATTTATTTCTTTCATTAAACAAGATGAGAAGCAGCGGACCATTGTTCGGGCGATTATCAATTTATGTCATGATCTTGGCGGGAAAATTGTGATTGAAGGCGTGGAAGATGAGGAGCAAATTCAGCTTCTTAGAGAGATGAAAGCTGATTATTTTCAAGGCTATTATTATGGGAAACCAATGCCGATTGAGGAAGCGGCGCGTAAATTTCAGTTATAGCGGTTTATGAGGGTGAGAGTCTCTATATTTTTAGAGGCTTTTTTTGTTTTAAGCAGGTCATCGTTGAATCATCCAGCTTCTATTGATCAAGTGATTAAATGTGACGTTTTTGTAAGGTTTATCAAGCGTTTTATTGGGGAAAGGAGTATTTTTATTTTGATAATAGTGTTAAAATAAGAGCATTAGTATGGGGGAACAGGAGGAAGATAGCGATATATCACAACTAAAATGAGAATTAATTCACATTATAGAATGATTTGTTTAATAATTTAAAAAACAAGTTCATCCAAAAATGGAGTGGGATTGATTAACTGGTTTTTATAGTTGGGGAAGAGCTATAAAAGTCATTTAAAATAAGAGGATTATGGCAAAGGGAGGAACGGGACATGCCTAAAAATATGACAATCTGCCATTTATATGGCAATTTGCTTAACTCTTACGGAGATCTAGGAAATTTGATGATACTCGAATATTATTTGAAGAGTAAGGGTTATACAGTTCAAGTTGATATGGTTAGTTTGGAACAGGAAATGGATTATCAGCGTTATGATCTGATTTTTATCGGCGGTGGCCAGGATTATGAACAAAAAATCGTAGCAAAAGATATGGTACGGCATCGCGATGGTCTGAAAGCGTATATTGAAAATGAAGGCTGTTTAGTCGCAATTTGTGGTGGCTATCAGCTGTTGGGTGAGTCTTGGGTGGATGGCGCCGGCGTGGAATATAAGGGAGCCGACGTTCTGCCGATTTACACGAAATATTTTCCAAAAAGATGCGTTGGACAGATCAAAATAAAAACGGATCAAGGCGAGATTTTGCGTGGCTTTGAAAATCATTCCGGCAGAACTTTCTTTAAAGGACATAATCATTATTTAGGGAAAGTGATTGAAGGAAAAGGGAATAATGGGAAAGATAAAATGGAAGGATTTGCGTATAAGAATACTTACTGTACCTACATGCACGGCCCTTTTCTTGTTAAGAACGAGGCGTTTGCAAAGGCGCTGATCGAAGAAATGATTAAGCGGAAAAAGGAGCGGGAAGCATGTCATTCATGAATAAACTAGCGTACGGCGTAGGGCGTTCACTGCGTATGGTCTTGCGAAAAATGGGTCGAGGCGGCAACCTTCCAGGAAAAGTAGCCAATGCCATCTCACCTTCCATTTTAACGGAATTAACGAAGGACTATAAGATCATCCTTGTTACCGGAACAAATGGCAAGACGACCACTACGTCTCTTATTTATCAAATTCTTTTAGAGGCAGGCTATTCCGTGCTCTCCAACCGTGACGGCTCCAACATGACACAGGGGATTACCACGGCTTTCCTTCAAAAGAGTCCAAAATCGGATAAAGAAAAATGGGCGGTTATCGAAGTGGATGAAGCCTATTTAAGAAAAGTAACGAAGCTCATTCAAACGGAAGCGATTGTCCTGACGAATATTTTCAGGGATCAAATGGACCGCTACGGTGAAATCTATACGACATTCAAGCTTCTGAATGAAGGAATCGTGCGTGCACCGGAAGCCAAAATTATCAGCAATGGGGATTTCCCTCTTTTTTCGACCATCAAGGCGAAAGACTGCGTGTTTTTTGGCTTTGAAAAAGGGACGGTTCATGACGGCAGCGGTCTGAAAAATGTCTGCAGTCTGATCTGCCCTTCTTGCGGAACGATTTTGAACTATTCGCAGATCACCTATAGCAATCTGGGCGACTATCAGTGTCCGGGCTGTGGCAAGCGTCGACCGGAGCTGGACTATGCTGTCAAGGATTACCATTTATATGAAAATCACAGTGATGTTGTGATTGATGACACCCATTTTACCGTGCCGCTACCAGGACTTTTCAACGTATATAATTTCCTAGGAGCTTATGCGCTGGCAAAATCGCTTGGCATTACGAATGAGGCGATTCAAAAGGGCAGCATGAAGAATTTGGAACGGCAAGGACGGCAGGAACATCTTCATTTGGATGAGACGGATGTGATTTTACATCTGGTGAAAAATCCGGTGGGCTTGACCGAAACGATCCGCTTGCTTTCCTTCTATCCAGAGCCGCTGACGGTTGTCTTCTTGCTTAATAATCAGGATGCGGACGGGGTCGATGAGAGCTGGGTCTGGGATGCCGACTTGTCGCTGTTCGGGACGCTTACGAAAAGCCGCTTCGTGATTGGTGGGGACTGTGAGGATACGGTCTACTTGAGGCTTCGCGTGGAGGGAATCGAGGACGAACGGATTACACGGACGCAGGATTTTGATGAAGTGCACCGGGAAATTCTGTCGAGCCAAACGCCGATCGTTCTGGCTTCCTATACGGCAAACCGGAGAATCAGAAGCCGCTTGATTCAGGGGCAACAAGCCGATTGATCATATTGAATAAAAGCACATACTCGCAAGGTGAATCGTCGCCTCGAGTATGTGCTTATTTTTGTTCGGCTAGCATTTTGCGCAAATATACTTCAAAAAGCAGGTCGATTTGGATCATCAGGCAGGAGCGGGAAGTGATATCATAACCGGCGTAGGATTTGGTCGGAATGTTGCTGTAGATGTTCTGCGTCATCAGTTTGGAAAGCTCGCTGTCGCCGTGATTGGTGATCGAAAACATGTAACAATTGCTATATTGAAGTTTCTTGGCCGCCTGAACGAGTGTTTTAGTATCGCCGCTCATGGATATAAATAGAACAACGTCATTTGCTTTTACAAAACTTGGAAGCAGGTCGATGATGTGGGATTCATAAGCGTACATGGTCGGCTTCTGGACTTGGATCAGGCGCTTGCCCAAATATTCGCCGATCGTTTTGGTCAGGCCGACGGAAACCACGATGATCGTCTGGGCATGGAGCAATTTTGAGGCAATAAATTCAACATCGGGCAGGCGAATGTTTTGCACAATCTGGGCAAAATTTTGCAAGTATTCTTCTTTAATGTCCGGTGTATCGTCCATTGATGCCGGCTCCTGAAGATCACGTAGCATGTAGCGAAATTCGGAATACCCGTCGAGACCAAGCTTCTTGCACATGCGAATGATGGTCGTATTGGACGTATTCAGCGTATCGGCCAGCTTCGTCAGCGTCCATTCGGAAACCTGATCTAAATGGCCGTCCACATAATAAAATACATACTGCTCGGAATGGCTGAGCAACTGGATATCCTTGGCAAATTTTTCGGCTAGCAGGCTCATGGTCGGGCTCCTTCCTTCTTAAACTTATACCTAATGTAGCACCGCCGGACAAATTTTACAATCATAACCGTATAATTGTACAGAAAATGTATCAAAAATGTATCATAACCGTGCTATACTTCTATCTGCAATTGCAAAAAGTGTTGTAAACGAATTCATAATAAATCTTAATATGGTGGAAAGAGGTAGGATCATGAACTTAAAGGAAATCACAACACCTGATTTATTTTACTTTGATCTGAAAGCGGATAATAAGGAAGCAGTTTTAGACTTTCTTATTCACGAGCTATCTGAAAAGGGTTATTTGAAAGATGAGGGTGAATTTAAAAAGGCGGTCTACGAACGTGAAGCCCACTCGGCGACCGGGATGGAAAAAGGATTTGCCATTCCGCACGGGAAATCTACTGCTGTAAAAGAAGCGGCCTTCGCGGTTGCGAAACTACAAAAACCGCTTGCACAAGGCGCTTGGCCATCTGTCGACCCGACAAATGAAGTCGAACTTGTCTTCCTGCTAGCGATTCCTGATGCTGAAGCCGGCTCGACTCATTTGAAAGTCTTGGCTGAGCTTAGCGGTCGCTTGATGGACGATGCGTTCCTGAAAGGCTTATTTGCTGCTAAGAATGCAGAGGAATTGTATGCGGCACTCGACAACCAGGAAAAAGAAGAAGTGGCAACGCAAGACAGTCCATATGCTGGCAAAACAGTATTGGCAGTCACTGCTTGTGCGGCCGGTATTGCCCACACTTACATGGCGGCGGAGGCTCTTGAAAAAGCAGGTCGCGAACTGGGCATCCATGTCGAGGTTGAAAAACAAGGCGCGAGCGGTATTGAAGATCGGCACCAAAAGAAAGCTATTTCACAAGCAGATGGCGTACTTTTTGCGGTCGATACCAAAGTGAAAGAAAAAGATCGTTTCAACGGCAAGCCATATGTGTCAACCAAGGTGGCTGAACCGCTTAAATATGCTAAAGAGCTACTGATCCAAACGCTTGAAAAACCAAGTGGCGTTGTTCAGGAAGGCGACGGGCAAGAGACGAGCGAAAATACTGGGAAAGCTGAGAAAAAAGGCTGGCGTAAAGTCGGTTCGGATGTTACTTCAGCGATTATGACTGGTATCTCCTACATGATCCCGCTAATCGTAGCGGCTGGTCTGATGATGGGGATTGCCGAGCTTGTCTGGGTATACGTGCTAAATCTTGATCCAGGGATTATCGGCGATGTGAAAAATCAAACGGCTGGCGGAGCGCAACAGTTCTTCTACTTTGTCAATGCGTTCGGTAGCATGCTGTTCAAGTTTATCTATCCAATCTTCGGTATGTTTGTTTCTTATGCCATTGCGGATCGTGTCGGTCTGGTTGCCGGTTTTGCCGGTGGACTTTTTGCCGGCGGTCTTCACTACACATTCTGGGGCATTGAAGGCGGGATTCCAAGTGGTTTCCTAGGCGCACTTTTCCTTGGTCTTGTAGCTGGTTATGTATCGAAATTCCTAAATGAAAAAATCAAGCTTTCAAAAAATCTTTCTGCGATGAAACCGATGCTGCTGGTTCCCGGAATCAGTGTGTTCGTCATCTTCATCTTAAACATGTACTTTGTCGACCCGGTATTCGGGGCGCTCAATCAGTGGCTGTCTGACTGGATCACTAGCATGAGCACTTCCGGTACGCTGGTACTTTCTGCCATCATTGCAGCAGCAACTGCATTTGACCTTGGCGGACCGATCAACAAGGCTGCCGGCGGTGTGGCGATTGGCTTAGCAGCTGATCACATCTTCCCGCTAACATCACGTGTACTTGCGATCGTTATTCCTCCACTAGGCGTGGGACTGGCAACAATTGTCGACCGCTTTATTGTTGGCCGTCGTGTATTCCCGCAAGACTTGCGTGTGGCTGGGGGCACGTCCTTCCTGCTAGGCTTCCTGGCAATTTCAGAAGGCGCGATACCGTTCATGCTGCGTAATCCGCTCATCACAGTACCGATCAATATTATCGGTGCAGTTGTGGGTTCATGTACAGCTGTGGCGCTTGGTGCTGTTCAGTGGCTTCCGCTTCCAGCAATTTGGGGCTGGCCGCTTGTTCAAGGCATTGGTGCTTATCTGATCGGTCTTGTTGTCGGCGTATTGATTATTGCACTGGCTAATATCTTTGTTCGACTGGCGATCATTAAGAAAAAAGAACGCAACGGAGAAAAAATAAATTATTAAAGGATAAGGTGCAAACAGGCTGATGCACTCAGTCAGTTTGTGCCTATTCTTATACTTGGTAAGAGAGGTTTTAAGAATGAAACGAGATATAGTGGTTCATGTTGTTCCGCATGCACATTGGGACCGGGAATGGTACTTTTCACTGGAAGATTCCAATGTTTTGCTAGCAGAAAATATGTCTTTTTTGATTGATCTACTGGAAAATGATCCTGAATTTCCGGCGTTTGTGTTTGACGGGCAGATGTCCGTTGTAGAAGAATATTTGACCTACGTACCTGAAAATCGGGCGCGACTTCAAAAATTGATCGAGCAGAAGCGAATTTTTGTCGGACCTTGGTATACGCAGTCGGACACGATGCTTGTAAACAAAGAGTCCCTCATTCGCAATCTGCTATATGGAACAAATCTGGCACGCAAAATCGGACACAGCATGGATATTGGCTATTTGCCGGATGTTTTCGGACAAAATCAATATTTGCCATCCATTTTCAAGTCATTTGGCATTTCGCAGATTGTTTTCCAGCGCGGCGTGTACACGGATCAGCTAAACAACAACTTGAATTTCAACTGGCAGGCGGCTGATGGGACGGCTTTGCCGGCGAATAATCTTTATTTTGGTTATGGACCCGGGAAATTCCTAGCGAGCGATGCGGACTATATCGAGCGTTCACTTTTGCCTATCCTTGATAAATTGGCTGAGATGAGCGGCGAGTCAGGACATATTCTACTTCCGGCAGGCGGCGATCAGGTGCTTGGCAGAAGTGAGCTGCCGCAAGTCATTACAGAGCTAAACGGAAAAGTGGATGGCTATCATTTTGAGCTGTCTGATTACGAGAAATTCATGGCGGCAGTACGCGATGCGGCGCCGTTTGACCATACGATCGACGGAGAGCTGATGGCTTCTCAAAAAACTCGGATTCACCATACGATTCCATCTCAACGGGTGGACATCAAGCTCCTGAACAGTGAAGTGGAAGCGAAGATTTTCTATCAGCTTGAACCGCTTGCTGTGATGGCGGCAGAACTGGGCGCTCGCTATCCGCGGCAGTGGTTCGACTGGATGTTCAAGCAGCTGTTCGATGTGCACGCCCATGATTCGATCGGCGGCTGCAACTCGGATGAAACCAATGATGCGATCGTGCACCGCTTGAAACGTGTGGAGCGGGTGGCTGATGGTCTTCTGAACGTTTATAAAAAACAAATCAGCCGCGGCGTGAAGGAAACCCTTGAACAGGAACCCGTGCTAATTTTCCACTTGCTACCAAAAAAAGTAACGCAACAGGTAGAAGTGACGGTTTTCAGCAAATTTGAAGATGTGGTGCTGGTTGACCTGGACGGAGCGGCGCCAGACCAGGTGATCACGCAGCAAAAATATCTTTCGGGCGGTAAAAAAGTGGTTGTTACGGCTGATGGTGAAAAGCAAGTGGAGGTGCCGGGCTACTACGAAACGCAGATCACGGTCGAGCTCGACTTGTTGCCTTTCAGCTACCAGACACTCCTAGTTGAAGAAGGAGCCGCTTTACGTTCTACGGCCGGAGAATCGGCGGAGATCAAAAATGAATTTTATCAATTGCGGGTGGACAATTACCGGCTAAACTTGACACGCCATGACGGCATCCAATTGTCGAACTTCATGCGTTTTGAGGATACGGCAGACGCGGGCGATTCCTACGACTATTCACCGCTTGAAAACGACCTGGCATTTGTCACACAGGGCTGTGAAGTGCTCAGCAGCAAGCAGAATCCGCTCTACAGCGAGCTGACCGTGCGCCATGTGCTGCATACAAAAACGGACTTGGCATCTGAGCTGCGCGATCAGCAGATGACGATTGAAACGACCTTCCGACTTCGCAAAAATAGCGACGTGATGGAAATCAAGCATCATTTTGTCAACCAGACCTGCGACCATCGTGTGCGCGTTTGTTTTGCGGCTCCGAGCAGCACGACCAATTTTGCCGATCAAGGCTTTGCAACAATCGAGCGGTCCAACACCAATCCACGGATGGCCACTTGGCAGGCAGACGGCTATGCGGAAGCACCCGTGCCGATCTATCCGCTTGAAAATTTTGCAGCAGCAGTATGTGACGGCGGGGCAGTGGGCGTTCTGACGACTGGCTTGAAAGAGTATGAAATTCATGATGACCACTTCTGTCTCACGCTGTTCCGCGGCGTCGGACTGCTCGGTCGAGACGATCTCGCGTGGCGTCCAGGGCGGGCATCAGGCATCAACAATAAAGTGGTCGAAACACCAGATGCGCAAATGCTTGGCGAGCACACATATGCTTACGGTTGGCGCTTCTCGGAAACGGCCGAACCGCTTGACTGGTTTGCTAAAAATGAAGCGCGGCAGTTTGAGGCATTTTCTTATCAGTTGCAAGGACTCAACACATTTTCCGAGCGGCTCGATCGATTTGACTTGCCACAACCAGCTGCAATCGGCGCTTTGCCAGCCGTCCTGTCGCTTCTAGAAGTGCCGGAAGAGGTCTTTATCAGTGCCTTCAAGCAAGCTGAAACAGGAAATGGAGCGGTTCTTCGCGTTTTCAATCCGGCTGAACAAGAAGTGATGGCGGCCATCCAAGGTACGCCGGTCGACTTGACAGAATCAATAGTGGAAAATGCGCCTGCAGCTATTCCGGCTAAGGGCTACCAAACCTATCTATTGGAGGCATTTTAAATGATAAATTTTGAAAAACAGTTGAAAGAGCAGCTGGGAACACTTTTTTCTCCGCAAGATCGTGACTGGGTTTTTGACCAGTTGGTTCATTCCGTTGCTTCATTTTCAAAAGATGAAAAGCGGTCGGCGGGAATTTCGGAAAAAAACCTGTACCTGATTACTTACGGCGATAGCATTTTGCAAGAGGGCAAAACACCACTGGCGGCACTGTCTGAGCTTTTGAAAGCACATGGTAAAAAAGTGGTAACGGATGTCCACTTGCTGCCAATGTTTCCATATACTTCCGACGATGGCTTTTCAGTAACGGACTATGAAAAAATCAATCCTGAGCTGGGCGACTGGGAGGATATCGAAAATTTGCACACTGATTTTCAGCTGATGTTCGATTTTGTCGCAAACCATATGTCCAAATCAAGCGAATGGTTCCAGTCCTTTCTGGCAGGCGAAGAGGGCTTCCAGCATGCCTTTGTTGAGCGGGAAGCGGGCTTTGATACGGCAAATGTCGTGCGGCCCCGGACTTCCCCACTCTTCCACACCTTTGACGGCAAGGAAGTATGGACGACTTTCAGTGAGGATCAGGTAGATGTCAACGCGAAGGATCCACAAATGTTCGTTCGGTTGACCAATGTGCTGCTAGAGTATCTTCAAAAAGGCGCACATTCCATTCGCCTTGACGCGATCGGCTTCTTATGGAAGGAATCTGGTACGACTTGCATGCACTTGCCAGAAACGCACATGGTCATTCAAATTTGGCGACTGCTGGCGGACTTTGTGGCACCGGGCACGCAGATCATCACGGAAACGAATGTGCCGCATCAGGAGAACATCCAGTATTTTGGCGATGGGCACAATGAAGCCAATATGGTGTATCAGTTTTCACTGCCGCCGCTCGTTTTGTATAGCTTTACGACACACGATGTGAAGCCTCTGCAAAAATGGGCGAAAACGATCGAGGCAGTATCCGATGAAGCGACCTATTTCAATTTCTTGGCATCGCATGATGGAATTGGCTTGCGGCCGACAGAGGGGCTGCTTGGCGACGAGGATCGACAATTGCTCGCACAGAAAGTGGAAGAAAATGGCGGCTTCATTTCATATAAAACGGATGCAGACGGTAAAAAATCGATTTATGAGCTCAATATCAATTATTCAGATGCACTGCGCAACAAAGGCGAAAGTGAAGAGCTGGCAATTCAAAAAATGTTGGCGGCACATCACATTCTACTTTCGTTTGTGGGGGTACCGGCGATTTATTATCATTCGCTTTACGGCTCGACAGGCGACCGCGCTGGTGCAGAGGAATCGGGCATTGCGCGCCGTATCAATCGTGAAAAATTGCCGCTTGACGAACTGCTGGCGGGTCTAAGTGAATCTGGCAGCAGAAGAAATCAAATCTATTCGGGCATTGAAAAAATGATGACGATTCGCGGCCGTGAAAAAGCCTTTTCTCCATATGGCAAACAGGAAATCAGCGAGCTGGACCAGCCTGTTCTTGCAATCCGACGTGAGCATCAAGGCGAGACGGTCTATGGCTACACCAATGTGAGCGACCAGTCTGTCACACTCGATGTACCGACCGGCAAGGAACTGATAACGGGACAATCCGTCTCCGGCAGCTACCATTTGCCACCATATGGCTTTGCTTGGATAAAAGCTATTTAAATGTAAAATATAGACTGCTTTCTGTCAGTGTGGCGGCCTCTCAATTGTTAGCCCTAAAATCTAACATTCGGGAGGCCGGTGCAGAGCGCGACAGGAAGGCAGTCTATTTTTTTGTAGTACAAGCAAGATAAAAAATCATTTGCAAGACAGGCAGCCTGATTTTACAATGATTATAGAGGAACATAAGGGTGGACAAAGATGAAAAGCAACCAGATAAAAGAATCCGCCTATCTAATCACCATTTTCTTAGTAGATTTAGTAAGCCGACCTAGTTTTCCCTGTATTAATCATTGGGATTGCTTACCACGCATATATTTTCAAAAATGACCGTAAACTGGTGATCGATTTGGTCATCATTTCCTGCCTGTCAGTTGCACAAGCTTTTTACAGTGTGTAATCTAGTGGACGAATGATCTGTTTTAAAGTAACATTATAAATTAATACTTTTCATTCTATTTTTTTTAGGGTATATTAGTTATAATCAGCTAATTCAATTAGGAGGTGTTAATGATGGGTACAACTACAATCAAAGATACCGTTTTTAACTTTCAAGATGAAAAAAAGCTAGAGTCCTTCATTAGCCGAATTGAAGGAAAATCAGTGACAACAAACAAAAATGTTCAAAAAACAAAAGCGTCTATTAAAGCGATTAAAGAAATTAAAATTGATGGAAAAATAATTAAACTATAATGAATGAACCACTGCTATATGAGTTTAAAAGTATAACGAGTCTTAGCGAAGATGAGAAAGCCGATTTAGCGGCTTTTTCTTGTGGAGTTGCTGAGATTGATGAATATCTACATGAAGACGCACTTGATGACGCTCAATGCAATATTACAAGAACTTTTCTGTTCTATTACTCGCCCAAAAAAGAATTGATTGGTTATTTTTCTTTAACAGCTGATAGGGCGCATGTTATAAAAAGTTCAAAATTGAAAGGGAAGTTACCTAAACATGCTTATTTTCCAAAAATAAGCGATCTATTCCAGCTATTCAAGTTCATCATTTTGCAATAGACAAAAGATGGCAGAAAAATAATTTAGGCGAGTTTCTAATGTTTCGCGTAATCGCCATTGTTAAAGAAAATATACTTCCCAATGTTGGTGCCACTTTATTAACGGTACATGCTCTAAATGAATCTGTTGGTTTTTATCAAAAATTAGGCTTTGAAAAAACAGGAGACGATATAGATAAAAATACCAATATGGCGTTAATTCTCAGTGAAGTATTAGAAAAATAACAGGCGTATTGATTCCAAACAAAAGAAACACATTTAAAAAGAAGCTAAAAAGCAAGCAAAATCCATTTGAAAAAATGGTTCTAATGCTTAATTTTAGCTTCTTTTATATTCGATTATTTTGTTGAACAGTAAATTTATCGTTCTATTTATAACTTTTGTTCCTAGCGATAGTGTCAGTGGCCTGAATAATTTTACTGGACATTATTGGTACCATTAACATGTTTTGACAACCATTTTAAGATGGTACGGCTCGCTTGTTTGTCTAGTTTCGATAAATTGTTTATCAAATTGTGATGTTGTCCGAACCTGATAGATTATGAGTATTCCTCCAATCCATATTTAGATATAAGTTCTCGATAGAGGATTGGATTTCGGCACTGTTAAACCTTATCAGCAACACGTGTATTATATTTATCTTCATTCATCACAAAAAAACCAGAAATACTCCGTTGCCACCATTTCCTAAGATGGGCATGACGAGATTCCTGGTTCTTTTTCATTTTTAAAATTTGTTATTAAGGAGTATCCTGTAGCGTCCAGTTAACCGTACATTCATAACTGTCACTTCGCGGTCGATACCCGGGCAGTGTCAAGTAGAAACCGTCTTGTCCTTCTGCCCAATTGCTGGAAATGACGACAGGGCTGGCGTCTTTTGTTTGAACATCGGCCACTTCGATCGCTGCTTCTGCCGATAGTGGATAAACTTGTCCGTTTTGATGGTAGCTGAGATAGGCAGACAAATCATCCTTGCTAGACGCTCCTACTAGGGGTGTCTGTAGTTGAAGCATTAATTTCCAACTGCCGCCAGTTCCGCGAGCATCTGTGACAGTTAAATCGTCATCTGCTTTCCCATAATATGTCGTCTCACTATTAGGGATTGAATGATTTCCAAATGAGATCGTATTAGGTGCAGAACTAAACTTCAATTCGCCATTCACAATATCCAAATGAACCGTATTGGAATTGGCTGAAAATGTATTGCCACTAGTGAAACTTCCATTTACAGTGGCGGCTTGGTCAATTGTGGCACCAATCTCAACTGTCGGACTGATTTTTGCATCAAAAGTTAAAGTCAGCTTTTCCGAGCGTTCCGTGTCCTTGGTAGTCAAATTGGCTGTAAGGGTCCGGTCGGCGGCTGAAAATGTTCCACTTCCTACAGTGTTCCCCGCCTCGTCCGTAATTTGAATGTTACTGATGTCGGTAATATTCTCATCGATCTGATTCAAAGTAAAAGTAGCTGCATCATAGTAATAGCCTTGTTTTACGCCATAAGGGGTGTTAAAAGTATACGAGTAGCGCACCGTATCACCAGGAGCCGCCGTGGTGATTTCGGCATAACTATCGCCTTGTTTCGCCAACGCTTGCCCCGTCAGCGCATAGTCAATCGTTTCATACGTATAGGTAACAGTCGTATTTTTAGCTGCGAATGTCCCCTGAGCCTCCCCATCAACGCTAGAAAGCGCATAGCCCTCTATTTCTTTAACTGTAGTCTGATAATCGGTTCCGACAGCTCCAGTGAGCACTTCATCGGGAGCCAATGTTTGTCCATTCGTATCCACATATTTAGCAGTCACAGTCGGATATGTTTCTGTGAAGTTGAAGGTGACGAGATTGGATGGATAGCCTTCAGTATCAATCGCATAAAATGTAATAGTATGCTTCGTCCCCGGCGTAAAGGCTTGCCCGTTCAGGATATCTTCTTCTGAAATGGTTTGTGTCCAGTCTATCGAATGCCCTCGTGTAGGATTCGCAACTTTATCACCGAATAGTACGGCATCCTGATCGTCAATTTTATAGTATAGGTCAACATAATCACTATTTAAATCGTTCCAAGTACCTGAGAATTCAAGATCATCACCATAATAGATCGAGTCATCTTCCAAATTATCAATTTCTCCTAACATTTTAGGTGGACTGCTTTGTAGTGTAATCGTGAATTCACTTGTGCGGCTTTCATTCGCTTCTAAAGAAAAAGGCTGTGTTTTAAAGTAAATACTGGAATCTGTGTTAGCCGTATAGAAGGAGGTATTGCCGCTATGGGCATTTTCAGTTTCCTGCCCTATTGACGTGGGATACTGGAAATGAATCGCGTTATTATGAGGAGTGCTTGAAATAATACAGCTATTGCTGAGAGTGTCTCCTTTCCAATTTGGGAAACTGTTAGCTCTTTTGAAAATATAAAACAGGCGATATTCTTCATCGTCCGTCTCAATGTAAAGTCCTTCGTTTTGGCCAATATACTTAATGGGAACATAATCGTTTCCATCTAGTTTTGTATCAGCGCGCGCGCCCAATGTAATGTCTTCCACTTTTGCATCTTCAAGACTTGTCAGCGTTTCAGTGACTGACACGTACCCGCTTGTAGTGCCGTGCATTTCTATAGACATATTGAAAGAGTAAGTGATGCTATTCTGTGTAATGGTAAAATCAAAAGACAACTTTTGTGCTAAAAGACCATTTGAATCAGTTTTTGTATAATAATGGATGTTACTCTGTGATGAAGGGCTACCTCTTCTTGAAAGAATAGACGAACTATCTGGCTCGGCTCCGATTAAAATATCTATATTGCTGGATGTCATTGAGTTTTTATCCTGTCCAAAAAGTGAATAAATAGCACGGTTAGCTACTTTATCATAAATATAAGCACCAGGAGCAATATAGGCAGTGTCATCTAGACTAACAGTGGTACCTTGAAGATTTTTACCGCCAAATTGATAGTATAGTGTGGTACTCGAGTCCACTTCAATGGTGCTTGCCTGATAGGTAGTTTGTTCTGTCCATCCATCCTGCTCCGCTTTTAATTGCAGCTGACTACTGTTTTCTGCTACAGAAGAGGCATCGCTAGTAGGGGTGGATGTATCAGTGTCATTATCATTATCATTATCATCTTCATCGACAGTTGTTTCTGGTGTCTGTGCAGTTTCTTCTGTGGCTGGTTCAACAGTAAAATCAATAGAAGAACTATCGGCCCCACTTTCTACTGCAATATTATAGTCACCCGATTTTGCGGCTGAAAGAGGGATATTTATTTGAGTCGGCATAGCATTTTCTTGAGTGGGCGTAATAATTAATTGATCATCGTTTTCCTCAACAGAAAAAGCATCATTAGTACTTTCAGATGTAGGTGTATATGTAATATTCTCAGGCAGATAGACGACGAGTGAAGTGGAAGCAGAGGCATTGTTAATTTCTAAATTAAAAGTTTGGTTTTCTTGAATATTGCTTTCAATGTCTAAAGTTACATTTTCTTGTGAACTTGCAAAGGTAGCAAATGACCCGATAAAGGTCAAAAGAACAAGGCAAAGTAACAAGATTTTTTTCATATAAGTTTTTCCTCCAGATGTTAATTATAGAGTAATCTAATTTTATTATACGCTCTTTAAAAAGCATACTAGTCCTTGATTAATACAAAATCAGGTGTTTTTTATGAACAATTCGTGAAGTTCAAATTATATAGTCGTGCTCTATATTCGGGAAAATTTGTTGACGGGAAGATAAAATAGTATTCGTTTATGCTGTAATAAACGAAAATTCGAGCGTGAAATCATGGCAATGCAACAGCAGTACAAGTATAGTATTTATTAAAATTGGCTTAGTATATTGAACTGTAAAAATTGAAATACTATAGATCCTAATTTAGTCTAAAATCCGTATCAAGGAGCGGATTGCAATGTCCAGGTGGCCGTACATTCATAGCTGTCACTTAGAGGGCGAGACCCAGGAAGCGTTAAATGAAAACCGTTTTGCCCCTTCGCCCAATTGCTGGAAATGACGACAGGATTGGCATCTTTTGTTTGGATATTTGCTACTTCCATAGCGTCCGTTGTTGATAGTGGATAAACCTGTCCGCCGCGATAGTAGCTGAGATAGGCAGTCAGATCGTCCTTGCTTAATGTTCCTTGCAGGGGCGTCTGTAGTTGGAGCATTAATTTCCAGCTACTGCCAGCCCCGCGAGCATCCAGTACAGCTAAATCATCATCTGCTGTCCCGTAATACGTTGTCTCATTGTTAGAGATGGAGTGACTTCCAAATGAGAGCGTATCAGGTGTAGAAATAAACTTCAATTCACCGCTTACAATATCCAAATGAACCGTATTGGAATCGGTTGAAAATGCATTGCCACTTGTAAAACTTCCATTTGTATGTGCAGTCTGGTCGATTGTAGCACCAATCTCAGTTGTCGGACTGATTTTTGCATCGAAAGTTAAAGTCAGCTTTTCTGAGCGTTCTGTATCTTTAGCAGTCAAATTGGCTGTAAGTGTTCGGTTTTCAGTAGAAAATGAACCGTTTCCCACTTCTTTTCCTGTACTGTCCGTAATTTGAATGTTGTTGATTTCGGATATGTCATCATCAATCTGATTCAAAGTAAAAGCTGCTGCATCATAGTAATAGCCTTGTTTTACGCCATAAGGGGTGTTAAAAGTATACGAGTAGCGTACCGTATCGCCAGGAGACGCTGTGGTAATTTCGGCATAACTATCGCCTTGTTTCGCCAACACTTGCCCCGTCAGCGAGTAGTTGAGTTTTTCGTAGGTATAGGTAATAATCTTGTTTTCAGTTGTGAACGTGCCCTGAGCCTCACCATCAATAGTAGAAAGCGCATAGCCCTCTATTTCTTTAGCTATAGTTTGATAATCGGTTCCGGGAGCTCCAATGAGTACTTCATCGGGAGCCAATGTTTGTCCACTTGAATCTAAATATTTAGCGGTTACGGCAGGGTATGTTTCTGTGAAGTTGAAGGTGACGAGATTGGATGTATATTCTTCATCATCAGTTGCATAAAATGTGATGGTATGTTCTGTACCTGGCGTAAATGCTTGTCCATTCAGAATTTCTTCTTCCGAAATAGTTTGTGCCCAGTCCCGTGAAGTACCCTTTTCAGAATTCATGAGATCATCTTCAAATAACACTGGATCTTGGCCGTCAATTTGATAGTATAGATCCATATAATCACTATTTAAATCATTCCAAGTACCTGAAAATTCAAGGTTGCCACCATAATAGACCGATTCATTTTCTAAATTATCAAGTGTTCCCGTCATTTTAGGCGGACTGCTTTGTAGGGTGAGGGTGTACTCACTTGTATGGCTTTCGTTTGGCTTTAAAGAAAATGGCTGCGTTTTGAAGAAAATAGCAGAATCTTTTCTATATACATAGAAGGCATCGGTGCCAGCAGCAGCATTTGTTACTTCTTGTCCAGTGGATGTAGGATACTGGAAATGGATAACATTATTACTAGGAGTGCTTGAAATAACGGAGCTATTCGTGAAATAGTCTCCCTTCCAGTTTGGGAAACTGTTTGCTCTATTAAAAATATAGAATAGACGGTATTTTTTATCACTTGTTTCAATATAAAGACCTTTATTTTGACCAATAAATTTGATGGGAACATTATCATCACCATCTAATTTTGTGTCGCTGCGGTCGCCTATTACAATGTTTGCCACTTCTTCATCCCCAAGGTTTGTCAGCTCCTGCGTAATTGACACATAGCCATTTGTATAGCCATGCAGTTCTATGGACATATTGAAAGTATATGGGACTTCGTTCAACATAACGACAAAATCAAAGGCTAATTTTTGTGCTACAAGGCCATTTGGATCACTTTTTGTATAGTAATGCAGGTTATTCCATGATGAAGTATAGCTATTGCTGTTAGTTAAAACCGATGTGCTATTTGGCTCATCCCCAATTAAAATATCAATATGACTGGTTTGTGCATTTATAGCTGAGTCAGTGCTTTCTTGTCCATAAAGCGCATAAATCGCGCGATCTGCTATTTTATCATAAATATAAGCACCGGGAGAAATGTAGGTTATATCATCTAAACTAACCGTGGTACCTTGGAGATATTTATTGCCAAATTGATAGTATAATGTGGTAGCCGGGTCAACATTAATCGCACTTGCTCGGTAGGTGGTTTGTTCTGTCCACCCATCCTGCTCCGCTTTTAATTGTAGCTGACTACTGTTTTCTGCTACGGAAGAGGCATCATTAGTGGGATTGGATGTTTCGGATGTCGCGATAACTACTTCGTTGTCCTTTTTATTCGCAGTGTTTTCTTCTGCAGCTGATTCAACAGTGAAATCAATAGAAGAATGATCGGTCCCGTTCTCCACCACAATACTGTAATCACCTGATTTTGCAGCTGAAAGGGAGATATTTATTTTAGTCGGCATAGTAGTTTCTTGATTGGGTGTAATAATCAATTGATCATCATTTTTTTCAACAGAAAGGTCAGCATCGGTGTTTTCAGATGTAGGTGTATATGTAATATCCTCAGGTAAATAGACGATTAGCGAGGAAGAGGCATTGCTAATTTCTAAATGAAAGGCCTGATTTTCTTGAATCTTATTATCAACTTTTAATGTTATATCTTCTTGTGAGCTTGCAAAGGCAGCAAATGAGCCAATAAAGGTCAAAAGGATGAGGCAAAGTAGTAAGATTTTTTTCATAAAGCGTGTCCTCCAGATGTTAATTATAGGGCATAATCATTTAATTATACGCTTTTATAAAAAAATACTTATCTTTGATTAATACAAAATTAGGTGTTTTTTATGAAGAATTCTTGAAGTTCAAGTTATAAAGTCGCGTTCTATATTTAGGGAAATTTGTTGATAGGAAAATAAAATGGCTTTCGTTATGCTATAATAAACGAAAATTTGAATATGAAATCATGGCATTCTGACAGAGGAGCTGGTGAAAAATGAAGCACAGAATTGCGCTATTAGCCGATGTTCATGGCAATGCAACGGCATTACAAGCTGTAGTGGAAGACAGTATAAGGCAAAATGTGACGGAATATTGGTTTCTGGGCGATTTGATTTTACCTGGACCAGGAGGGGCTGAACTTTTTCAGATTTTGGAGCAGGTGAATACAACGGTGTTTGTTAAGGGGAATTGGGAGGATTGTTTTCTGGATGTACTTGTAGGGAATGTCGATTTGACAGATCCATCCGACTTATATCTTGCCAAATTGTCGCAATCATTATTTCCAAAATTACAAAATGACGAGCTAGGTAAGCTGAAACGATGGCCGCTTCAAGAAATTAAAAAAGTTCATGATTTACATATTGGCATTTCACATAATCTGCCACAACAAAATTATGGAGGCGCCTTGTTACCAACAAATGAGCAGCAGCATTTTGACCAGCTTTTTTCAGAAGGTGAAAATATTGATATAGCAGTTTATGCTCATGTTCATCACCCTTTGATGAGGTACGGCAGTCAGGAACAGCTGATCATTAATCCGGGTTCTATCGGTCAGCCCTTCAATAAGTGGCCGAATTTACAGCCCGACCTAAGGGCACAGTATGCCATTTTAGAAATAGATGGGCGAGGATTTTCAGGGGTGGATTTTAGAAAAGTGGCTTATGATGTGCAAAAAGAAATCGATTTGGCAGAGCAAGCGAGCTGGCCTTACTTAGCCCTATACAAGGAACTTTTGCAGACGGGCAAAGCATACACGCATGATCATGAACTGCTTGGGAAACTGAATGTGGCTTATCAGTATGAAAAAGATGTTCGTCAGTTTCTCGCTAAGCAAATAGTTGAAAATTAGCACATGAAAAAACAGCTGAACCCATTCAATAGGCTCAGCTGTTTTGAAAATTATTTCATCATATTATTTGAAGCGTCCTTCACGACCACGTCATGTGCGCCGCCTTCAACGATTGAAGTGGATGAAACGAGTGTGATTTTCGCTTTTTGTTGTAATTCTGGAATTGTAAGTGCGCCACAGTTGCACATAGTCGAGCGAACTTTGCTCAGGCTGATTTCAACGTTATCCTTAAGTGGTCCGGCATATGGTACATAGGAATCAACGCCTTCTTCAAAGCTGAGCCCTTTTTTGCCGCCCATGTCATAACGCTGCCAGTTGCGGGCGCGGCTCGAACCTTCGCCCCAGTATTCTTTCATATAGGTGCCATTGACATTTACTTTGTTAGTTGGGCTTTCATCGAAGCGGGAGAAATAGCGACCCAGCATGATAAAATCAGCGCCCATCGCTAGAGCAAGTGTCATATGGTAGTCATAGACGATACCGCCGTCCGAACAGATTGGAATGTAGATACCAGTTTCCTCGAAGTATTCATCACGTGCTTTTGCAACATCAATCACAGCAGTTGCCTGACCGCGGCCGATACCTTTTTGTTCACGTGTGATACAGATTGAACCGCCGCCAACACCGACTTTGATAAAATCAGCACCAGCTTCAGCAAGGAAACGGAAGCCGTCTCGGTCAACCACATTACCAGCGCCCACTTTCACGCTGTCGCCATAATTTTCGCGAACGTAATCAAGTGTCCGTTTTTGCCATTCCGAGAAGCCTTCAGACGAGTCGATACAAAGAACATCTGCACCGGCTTCGATAAGAGCGGGCACCCGTTCCTCGTAGTCGCGCGTATTGATACCGGCACCCACGACATAGCGTTTATTTCCGTCGAGAAGTTCTAATTTGTTTTCTTTATTGGAGTCGTAATCTTTGCGGAAAACCATGTAAACCAAGTGCTGATCATCATCAACGAGCGGCAAAGCATTCAACTTGTTGTCCCAGATGATGTTGTTCGCTTCCTTCAAAGTAGTCGACTTGTTAGCTGTTACAAGTTTTTCAAATGGCGTCATAAAATCAGCCACTTTTTCGTCCAGTTCCATACGTGTCACACGATAGTCGCGGCTGGTCACGATTCCAAGAAGTTTACCGTTTGCCGAGCCGTCATCTGTAACTGCTACAGTAGAGTGACCGGTTTCTTCTTTTAATGCAAGCACGTCGGCGAGTGTTTGATCAGGACGGATATTGGAATCACTGATGACAAAACCCGCTTTGTAATTTTTGACACGTTTAACCATTGCTGCTTCGCTTTCAATGGATTGTGAGCCATAAATGAAAGAAACTCCACCTTCTTTAGCAAGTGCAATCGCCATATTGTCATCCGAAACCGCCTGCATGATCGCCGAGACAAGCGGAATGTTCATCGAAAGCGCAGGTTCTTCACCTTTTTTAAATTTCACAAGTGGTGTTTTAAGATCCACGCGAGACGGGATTGCTTCCGCGGAGGAATATCCGGGAACGAATAAATACTCACTAAAAGTACGGGAAGGTTCTTCATAATAAAATGCCAATTTTTAAACACTCCTTTAGTTTTGTTTTTCCTACCATTATTTCAAGGAACCATGTTTCTGTCAATGGGCAATTGGGGAATTTAAAGAAAAGGTAATATTTAACTAGATAATCTGGGTTTTTTAGTAAATATGAAAACAGGAGGAACGAGAAAATGGATGAAAAAAATCCGTATATTCAGGGTGAAAATTTGAAACGCACGATTTATCCAATGCCGAAAGAAATAGAAGAACTTTTGCAGCAGAAGAAATTGATCGAGGCCTACAAACGCCGGCCAGATTACCAGAAAAACGACTACATCGGCTGGATTACCCGGGCGCGGCGCGAAGAAACCCGCATGAAGCGGCTCGACCAGATGGTTGCAGAGCTGGAGCAGGGGGATAGGTATATGGGGATGGATTATCGGGAGTAAGAAAAACAGCCATTTCTACCGTTGAAATGGCTGTTTTTATGCACATAATTTTTGGATGGCCTGCTCTTTTGTAGAGACAAAAAAGATTTGCTGTCCGTTGTTGCATTCATAAATAAAATCGTGCAGCGCCTTGCTTGTATAGCCGGAAAAGTCGCCAATAATCGCGAATTTAATTTGATAATTGCTGAATTTTTGCAGGATTTCGCCGGCCAAACCAGTCCGCAGCGAGAAAAAGTCTTCACTGAAAGCTTCTTTATTTAAGGCGATCCGTGAGCAATCTGTTTGGTGGCTGACTGACAGGATGAAGTCCAGCGCGCTTTGAGTGTCGTGGATGATTAGTTTTTCACTTGTGACGATTGCACAAACCTGCTGATTTAGTGTTTCAGTGCTAACATGCATGGACGTTGACTCCTTTCAATAGTTGAATAATGGTTCATTTTTATTGAAGGATATTAGTTTAACAATTTCTTATATAGGAAGCAAGTGGAAAAAGAGTGTGTATGTCACTTTATGATATAATGGAAGAAATCTAAGGGCACCAAAAAGCAAAATTTATGCAACGAAAGGACTGACTAAAAATGGGTGCATGGGGTTATGAACCGTGGAATAATGACACAGCTGCCGACTGGTTTGGCGGTTTCATGGAAAAAGTAGATACTGCCTATCTTTTGGCGGAAATCAAGAGTTTAGATATGGGTGACGTTGATTATGATGGGGATCGTGCTCGGGCTCTCGCGCATGTGATGGGTGCGCTTGGTCGTACTTACATCTGGCCGAGTATGGAAGCTGACGAATTAGACGAAGCGCGCGCCTATTTGATTACTTATCTGGAAAAAATGATCGAACCGGGTTCCGAATTTATGGACGCATGGGGAGACAATGAGAAAGTCAAAACATCTGTTGAAGAACAAATTGCCACACTTAAAAATTTGAAATAAGAGGTGAACGATTAAATGGGTATGTTTGCTGTTTTTAAAAAAATGACGGAAGAAGAAGTCGAGCGGTACCGCCAGGGCGAGGAGCTTTCCTATGATCAGTTTGACTGTGATATTGATAAAAGCTGGCAGGAAATCCACTATCTGCTGACGGGGGATATTGCGGATGGGGAGCCGCCACTTGGCTATGTGATCCCTCTTGCAGAAGATGTGGAGACACTTGCGGAACCTCGGGCAATGATGGCGGCTATTTTGACACCCGAGCAAGTGCGAGCTGCTGCACAGGGAATTGCACAGATTGATGAACCGGCTTTTGCTGAACGCTTTGATTTTGAAGCGATGGTGGAGGATGAACTCTATCCGCTCAGTTCAGATGAAGATGAGAAAGAGCTTTATGACTATATCTGGGCCCATTTCAATGCGCTACAGACGTTTTATCAAGAAGCCGAAAAAGCCGGCAGCTATGTGGTGTTTGAAATTTGTTAGGTAAATGTAAAAAAGAATGCATAAATCAGAAATGATTCAATGCATTCTTTTTTTGTGAAGCCGCTGAGTCAAGTGGCGCTTTGGAATGACTGATTATCTTTGTTTCAGCATACTTATTGTAGGACACAATGATGTTTTAATAACTGAAAATTTGATGTTTAGAGATGTTGGTTATGGGTATCAAACAAGGGAAAGGAGGGGAGGAGGCTATCGTTGCAGGTTAATCAATCTAGAGCTTTTAGACAAAATGATACTTCACTAGAATTCTACTTATGTACATTCTGCAAATAATGTTCAGAATCTTTGTTAGTGTATCCCTGAACGAGAAAGAAAAGAATTTGCTTGAAAGATGTGCAGTCAAAAGAAGTGGCTTTGAAAGTGATGAACAGATCACTTTAATTGTTTAGCGAAGGGATTTGGTTGTATTGATCAAAAAAAGGTTATTGAAAAAATGTGTCACGATACTGGCGACCGCCAATATTGTCACATTGTCAGCTGCTCTAGGAATATTAGCTGCTTTTTCACCGATAGAATCCTCGCCTGCAAAAGCGGCAGTTTTAGATGCGGAAATATTATCTAATATTACAAGCGATAATAATAGTGCCACTTCGTCAACCGATCGATGGGCGGATGATGGTACAGCAAAAAATGTGAATTTTACGATTGAAGGTGGGGAGCTGGTCGGAGCCTCGACTGTTTTTTCTGGTGAGAAACAGGCCGTGTTAACAATCCCGACTGAACTGCAAGGCAATGTGGCTACAAATGGTGTGGCAACAGTCGATACGAATGTCACGGTACCGCTTGACCAGATTTCAATTTTGACAACAACACTTAGTGCTATCAATAATTTAACCACGGCATTAACAAATATCGCTTCGGGGGGATTGGGCAGTTTAACGGATATCGATATTAATCTGACAGATGTTCAGCAAAAAGTGGATGCGGTGAATAACATTGAGAATCTAGGTGCCGCATCGTTCTCTTCTGATGCAGCAGTATTAGGCGGTGGGACTTACATTTCAGCGCCGATTAGTGATGGACTGGGCCCAGTGATTGCGCAGGATTTATCTGATGCTTTGAATGATTTGAATGCTTCGATTAATACTTTGCAAGCTACAGTGACAAACCCGCTTAACGGTGTAGCGGTATCAGTTGCGGCGACGATCAATACGACACTGCTTCCTTTAAAAGGGGCGGTCACATTGGCCATTCAAGGAGTATTACCACTGATTCAAGTTGGTGGTTCAGGTGTCGGTCAATTGGCGGATGCTTCTATATTAGGTAATACAACAGTGTCAATCCCAACAACGATCAACAGTCCTACCAATCTTTCGGGAGACTTAGATGCAAAATTTGTTGGAACGGTCATCCAAAGTGATCTCATTGATGTGAATTTGCTTAATACGGCCAATGGTGTCTCCTATGTCTATTATGCCGGGGAAGCCGCTGTGGTCACTCCGCCGACAGTTGATAACGTGGCGGGAAACAGTGCAGACGGTTATACGGTGACAGGAACTGGAACAGCAGGCGACACGATTTTGATTCAAAATGCGGGTGGAAATACGATTGGAACGGGAACGGTAGATGGGAATGGAAATTATACGGTGACGCTTCCAGCCGGTAGTGCAGGAGCGGAGGAAGCGTTGAATGCGATTGCTGAAAATAGTAATGGTGATCAAAGCACGCCGACGCCATTTACGACCCCAGCTGACAGTGTGGAGCTTCCTTCTAGCCCGACAGTTGATAGTGTGACGGGAAATAGCACGGATGGCTATACGGTGACAGGAACTGG
>NZ_FXUT01000036.1 GCF_900183385.1 Listeria costaricensis | reverse complement strand
TTCAGGTTTGTCAAACTGGGATTTTGACTCACATCCAATTCACTCAGGTTATTATGTGAGCAATCCAGATATATCAAACCAGTTAAATATTCCAACCCGCTCATATCAGAAATACCTCTACCACTACCACCGCAAGTTAGATAAGTAATCCCAGCCAATTGTGTATCCGTCACTGTGTCTGTTGGTTGTTTATTCTTCGCAGATGCCACTGATTTAGCCAAATTATCATCAGGAAACCAATCATTAAAAGTCTTGCTGGTTTCTTGAAGCTGACTGTTATCTGCTTGTAGAGATGACTCTTTAGTATCTGATGCTGACTCATCTGTAGATGCTTCCTGCTCTGTCTGTTCAGTTGTTTGCTCTTCATCAGAAGCCGCAGCTCCATCTGTTGCGCTGGAATCGGAAGCGGTAGGATCTTCTGTTGTTTGTTCTTCCGGTGCTGGCTCGCTTGCTGCTTCCACCTTTATCGAAACAGGCGCAGACTCAACCGGATTATCCTCCCGAATCGTCGAAGCTTGCAGCGAATATGTACCGCTTGTCTCCGCCAACAACGTTAACTGCACTTGTTTCTCCTGTCCTTCCAACCAGTCAATCACGATCTGCTGATTTGCGGCATCGTATGTCACACTCGCATCGCCGCTGTATGTATTTTGATATGTCAAGCCTTCAGGAAGCGGCAACGTCACTTTGGTGTCCGTTTCTGACTGATCCTGCACAGTAACTGT
>NZ_FXUT01000041.1:278-864 GCF_900183385.1 Listeria costaricensis | reverse complement strand
GATCCAGCTTAAAAAACACACTTATTTCCTTTGACAACTCTTCAACTGACATCGAACTGTTAATAAATATTTTACAATATAGGTCTTCCAATTTATTCACATCCTTATTATTTAATTGGTATATATGGT
This sequence comes from Listeria costaricensis, assembly GCF_900183385.1. Taxonomy (GTDB): domain Bacteria; phylum Bacillota; class Bacilli; order Lactobacillales; family Listeriaceae; genus Listeria; species Listeria costaricensis. The sequence continues at coordinate 735 of NZ_FXUT01000041.1, read as the reverse complement.
GGGTTATCGAATTTTCCACCTTCTAAAATAATTGATATATCTGCATCGATACCTAGAAGATTTTCTAACTCTTTTCTTAACCCTCGTAATTTAGCTTCACCAGCTTGAATTTTCCCTGTTTCTATCGCGTGAAGCATTGTTTTTTCTTTAGCTGAACCAGGGTTTGGCGTTCCGAAACTTTTTTTAATTAATTCATCAAATTGTTTTTGATTAACTCTTACACCAACATCAATGTCTGATGTAGCTTTTGCTGTTCCGCCAGCTCTACTACCTTGAACAAAAATATCATCACTAATATGACCTAATCTCTCTTTTAATAACTTACTCATTTTCTTAAACTGCTTCCGAGTCAGTCCTTGTGGTATTTTTAAACTCCTGGTTGAGTTCTTAAATGTATTGCTCCCTCTGATGGCTGCAACACTTAATCCTAAACCCATAACAGCATTCGCAAAGTCAC
>NZ_FXUT01000041.1:0-137 GCF_900183385.1 Listeria costaricensis | reverse complement strand
TCTTTCCAGCCCTCTAGAACTTTATCTTCAATATCATCCAATGAAAGCACTTGATACCGATCATCTGAGAGGTATTGGCCCGTCTTATCCAAATAGCCAGTTAAAGCATAATTGCGTACCGCATGGCCATTCTGTTC
>NZ_FXUT01000018.1 GCF_900183385.1 Listeria costaricensis | reverse complement strand
GGAAATGATTCTTCATTTCCTGCCCTATGAATTAATGGTGAAACATAATGTCTCATCGCTTTTTCATCTTCGTTTTGTTCAGTTTTCAAAGGTCATTTTGTTCGCCGCCTCATTCAGCAGCAACTCTTATATCTTACACTATCCAGTTTCTAAAGTCAAGAAGTTTTTCAAAAAAATTATTTCTCAATAGATGCGTTTTTGTTATTGTTTAACTGGAACGTTTATAAATATACCATGTTTTTCCAGCCTTTGCAAGCACTTTTCTAAAAAAACTTTCGCATGAGCAAAATTGTTTTTTTACAGAAAATTAACTATTATCTTAAAGAAAAACCACATGGCTTAAATTGCCCATGTGGCTCAACATTTTCTTAATCTCTATGCTTCATTGTAGGGAATAGAAGCACGTCACGAATAGATGGCGCATTTGTTAATAACATAATTAAACGGTCCATGCCGATTCCCAATCCGCCAGTTGGAGGCAAGCCATGTTCTAGCGCAATCAGGAAATCATCATCCATCTCATGCGCTTCATCATTGCCTTCTTCTCGCTCTTTTAATTGTGCTGCAAATCGTTCGCGTTGATCAATTGGATCATTCAACTCAGAAAAGGCATTTGCATGCTCACGACCTACAATGAAAAGTTCAAACCGATCTGTAAAGCGTTCGTCTTCTTTATTTTTCTTAGCTAACGGGGAAATTTCTACTGGATGTCCATAAACAAATGTTGGTTGAATCAATTTTTCTTCTACAAATGTTTCAAAAAATTCATTCACTATATGCCCGTATGTCATATGTTTAGTAACTTCGACGTGATGTTTTTCTGCAAGAGCTCGGGCTTCTTCATCAGATGTTACATGCCAGAAATCTACACCTGTATGCTCTTTTACCGCGTCGACCATATGGATTCTTTTCCATTTTGGAGCTAAGTCAACTTCATATTCGCCATACGTAATGGATGTCGTTCCTAGTGTACGCTCGGCTACATTTGAAACTAAGCCTTCCACAAGTTCCATGACATCTTCAAAATTCTCATAGGCTGCATAGGATTCCAGCATTGTGAATTCAGGATTGTGACGTGTGGAAATCCCTTCATTTCGGAAAACGCGGCCAATTTCATAAACTTTGTCCATTCCGCCAACAATTAGGCGTTTCAAATGAAGTTCTAGTGCAATGCGGAGATATAAATCCATATCCAGTGCATTGTGATGGGTGGTGAATGGTTTTGCCGCCGCTCCGCCTGCTACTGTGTGCAGAACTGGCGTTTCAACTTCTAAATAGCCTTGATTGTCTAAATAATCACGGGTATATTTTAAAATTTTGCTGCGCATAACAAAACGTTTTTGGCTTTCTTCATTTGTAATTAGATCTAAATAGCGTTGACGATAGCGTTGTTCAACATCTTTAAGACCATGATATTTATCCGGCAATGGGCGTAATGCTTTTGAAAGAATCGTAAATGCTTCTGCCTTGATCGACAGTTCGCCAGTATTCGTACGGAAAACTGTTCCTTTAATGCCAACAATGTCGCCAAGGTCGGCTAATTTGAAAATTCCATAAGCCTCTTCCCCTACGTTGTCTTTGCGAATGTAGATTTGGATCTGGTGGAAGCGATCTTGGATATGTGTAAACCCTACTTTGCCTTTTACCCGTTTTGTCATGATGCGTCCCGCAACAGATACTTCAATGTTCGCTTCTTCTAACTCTTCTTTGGTCTTCTCCTTATATTGCTCCACCAATTCTTCTGGACTTGCGGTGCGAACAAATTTTTCACCAAATGGGTCGATACCTTCTGCACGCAATGTATCGACTTTTTCACGGCGAACTATCAGCTGATCATTTAATTCTTCGTGGTTCTCGTGACTCATGTCATGACACTCCTATTCTTTACTAGTATACAGATAAATTCATTATACGCTTTTTTACACCTATATTTCTACCTAAAATTATAAAAAAGTTGCCCTTTCATGAAAAGGACAACTTTACCTGTTATTTCGTCAGTGCTTTTTCCTCATATTGCGCAACAAAATCAGTTAAGATTTGCGCCATTTCTTCTTGTTTTGTCGCTTGATTGACAGCTACTTTTGCTCGCGTACTACCGCGTGCCCCCTTTAAATAATAGGCCGCATGCTGCCGAAATTCGCGAACAGCAATATTTTCACCCTTAAGCGCCACTAAACGATCTAAGTGAAGCAAGGCTGTTTCGATTTTCTCACGCGGTTCTGGCTCCGGCAACAATTCTCCGGTTTCCAGATATTTTACTGTCCGATAGATCATCCACGGATTTCCAAGTGCTGCACGTCCAATCATTACACCGTCCGCACCAGTTTCATCCAGCATACGTTTGGCGTCCTCAGGTGTTCGTACATCTCCATTTCCCATGAACGGAATTTTGAGAGCCTTCTTAACCTCTGCCAGTATTTCCCAGTTTGCTTGGCCTTCATACATTTGTACGCGAGTTCGACCGTGCATGGCAATGGCTTTTGCACCAGCACTTTCAGCTGCTAATGCGTTTTCGACTGCGAATACATGCTCATCATCCCAGCCAATGCGCATTTTAACCGTTACAGGCTTATCTACCGCACGTACAACAGCTGAAACCATATCATGCACTTTATTTGGATCAAGTAGCCATTTTGCACCGGCCTCACATTTGATCACTTTATTAACTGGGCACCCCATGTTAATGTCGATGATATCAGCAGTTGTATTTTCAGCTACAAACTTAGCAGCTCCGACTAACGTTTCTTTCTCTCCACCAAAAATTTGTAAACTTAGCGGCTTTTCTTTTTCATCTATATAAAGCATGTCGAGCGTCTTCGTGTTACGGTATGCAATCCCCTTGTCGCTGATCATTTCACAGCAAACAAGGCCCGCGCCAAATTCCTTGACTGTTAAGCGAAATGCAGAATTAGATATTCCTGCCATGGGTGCTACCACCACTCGATTTTTAATTGGTACATCGCCAATTTGGAACATTCCTAAACGGCCCCTTTCCTCTTTATCCATTACTTTTCATTACGCTAGTGTTATGTTAACACAGATTTTTAATTCCGCAAGTGCTGATTTTACCATTTCAACTGCAAATCGGTTTGGTAAATATTTTGCGCGGCAATCTTTTCTTTCAGTAAAAAAGGAGCTGCATCCTCTGGTGCAATTTCCATGAACGGAATCATTACAAATGCGCGCTCCGTCATATATGGATGTGGTAACGTCAATTTTTCTGTCTCCCGCGTTTCATTTTCATAAGTCAGCAGATCTATATCAATTAGACGAGGGCCCCATTTGAAAAGTCTGACACGGCCAAGTTCTATTTCAGCAGCTAAGCAAAAATCCAATAGTTCCTCTGCTGTGTAAGTCGTTTCAATGCTAATCACGATGTTATAAAAATTATCTTGTTCCTCATAGCCTACAGGATCTGTTTCATATATAGAAGAAACTCGTTTGATTTGAATTGCCGGGGATTTTTTTAAAAGTTCTAGCGCATGTTGAAGATTGGCAGTTTTTTCACCAATATTAGTTCCTAGTGATAAATATGCTTTAGCCATTATAATCACTCTGCTTTCGTTCAATTTCAACAGCGACTGATTCATAATGTCCTGGGATGGGCGGATTAGGTTTGACTACTTTTATTCCTACAGAATTCAGTAATGGATAGGCTGCCAGTACTTCTTTTGCGATCGTTTCAGCTAACGCTTCTATGAGTTTGAATCTGCGCTTTTCTGTAATTTCTTTGACCGTTTCATAAACATCTGCATAGCTGACCGTATCCTCTACTGAATCACTCAATCCCGCTTTTCGTGTGGACAGGTTTAAGACAAGGGATACTTGAAAGCTTTGTCCCAATTTATTTTCCTCCGGCAGTACGCCGTGATAACCGTAAAAATGCAAGTCATTCATTAAAATTTTATCCATTTTGACCATCCTTTTTTTGTATCGATCTTTTTCCCATGATTGCATCTGTCATTTTGACCATTCTCACAATCGGACGTACATCATGGACGCGCGCAATTGTACAGCCTTTTGAAAAGCCGTAAACAACTGTAGCACCTGTTCCTTCCACTCGCTGATCTACAGGTAAATCTAGCACCCAGCCAATGGTGGATTTTCGACTTGTCCCTAGAAGCACTTCATATCCAAGAGCCACGATTTCATCAATTCTCCGCAGTACTTCCAGATTTTGTTCAGGTGTCTTAACAAAGCCAAAGCCGGGGTCCAATATGATATGGTGCTGAGCGACACCCGCTTTTTGGCAAATTGCCACGCTTTCCAACAAATCAGTTTTAACGTCTTCCATGAAATCTTGATAGTTCGTATCCTGCCGATTATGCATTAGGCAAATCGGTGTATGATATTTAGCTGCTACTTCCGCTATCCGCGGATCCGCTTTTGCCCCCCATTGGTCATTTAACATATCCGCTCCAGCTTTAATGGCCTGTTCTGCCACAGTTGCGCGCCAGGTGTCCACTGAAATCCAAATATCTGGAAGCTCTGCACGAACGGCTTCAATCACCGGAATAATCCGAGAAAGTTCTTCTTGCTCAGAAACCTCCTGAAATCCCGGACGCGTTGAAATCCCACCGATATCAATAATACCTGCACCCTCATCAGCCATTTTTATTGCCTGAGAAACGGCTTCTTCCAGTTTTATGTACTTTCCTCCGTCCGAAAAGGAGTCGGGCGTTACATTTAAAATTCCCATGACCATGCCAAGATGTTCCCTTTTCCAAACTTTTTTCAAATACGACACCTCTTTCTGCTCCCTATTATAGCATCAAAATTGGTCTAAAAATTCAATATTGCTTCTGAACGCACAAAAAAACCGATGTGGAAAAGGGAGTAAACCACATCGGCCAAAAAAGGGAGTTTGGGATTTTCATTTAATAGGGGAAAAATGAAAATGTTTGCTTGTTGTTAGCTTATGTCTATATATTAACCGGGTTAGACGAGATTTCAGGGTGTTTTTCGTGAAAGTTCTATGAGATTCTAAGAAACATTTTCTCACTCGCCTATTTTCAAGCAACAAAAAACCGATGTGGAAAAAGGGAGTAAACCACATCGGCTAAAAAGGGAGTTTGGGATTTTCATTTAATAGGGAAAGAAATGAAAATGTTTGCTTGTTGTTAGCTTATGTCTATATAATACTGGTCAAAAAAGTTATTGCGCTGATAAAAAGATTAGAGTTTCCTAAGAAAAGCATTTAAAATTCCTCAGAGTATGTAATCGTATAAAAAAGACTTGCGCATAAGGCAAGCCTTTCAATGATTACTCAAAATTGTACAGTGCCGTGCTTAAATAACGTTCACCGTTACTTGCAACAATTGCCAATACTTTTTTACCTTCGCCAAGCTCTTTAGCAAGGTCTAGTGCAGCTTTAATTGTCGCTCCTGAAGAAATGCCCACTAAAATCCCTTCTTTTTTCGCTACTTCACGGGCAACTTCTAATGCATCCTCACTTTTAACTTTCAAAACACCGTCATAAACTTTGGTGTCAAGCGTGTCTGGGACAAAACCTGCGCCGATTCCTTGGATTTTGTGAGGAGAAGGAGAACCGCCGCTTAAAACAGGGGATTCTTCTGGCTCTAAGGCATAGATTTTTACATCAGGATAGTTTTGTTTTAAAACATGCCCTACGCCTGTGACTGTTCCACCTGTTCCTACACCGGCGATAAATGCGTCTAAGCCAGCTTTACCAAAGGCTTCTACAATTTCTGGGCCTGTCGTGTTTTCATGCACTTCAGGATTAGCAGGATTGTGAAATTGCTGTGGAATAAAATAACCGTGCTCTTTCGCTAGTTCATCGGCTTTGGCAATGGCACCTTTCATTCCTTCTGCACCTGGTGTAAGGACCAGTTCTGCACCATAAGCTTGAAGTAACTTGCGGCGCTCTATGCTCATCGTATCTGGCATGACGAAAATGGCTTTGTATCCTTTAGCAGCTGCGACCATTGCCAGACCAATACCAGTGTTCCCGCTAGTAGGCTCTAAAATGGTGTCGCCCGGTTTGATTAAGCCTTTCTTTTCTGCATCCTCAATCATTGCATTGGCAATACGATCTTTGATACTACCGCCCGGATTTTGGAATTCTAATTTCACATACACTTCTGCGCTGCCCGCTTCAGGCAGACGATTTAATTTTACGATTGGGGTATTGCCGATTAGTTCTGTAATAGAATTTACGATTGTCATTTTTACAGCACTCCTTTAATGGCTTTTCTTTTACTTTAATCAATTCCGAGTGTTTTTGTCAAATTTAATGACTTAAAAAAGGCAGCTATCTAAAAATGAGCGCTGCCTTTTCAAGATGAAGCTGATTATTGTGCTTCTTCGTATAGTTTTTCCAGTTCCGCTTCATCAAAATGGTAATGGTTGCGGCAAAAATGGCATTCTGCTTCTGCGCCATGATCTTCTTCAATCATTTGCTTGATTTCATCTTTTCCAAGTGAGATGATTGCGGCGCCAAAACATTCTTTGGAACAATTACATTCAAATGAGACTGGAATTTTTTCGAGGATTTGCAAGTTGTCTTCTCCGCCCGCCAGAATCGCCAAAATTTCTTCCGGTGTTTTTCCTTCATCAATCAGTCGGGAAACAGTCGGACAATTCTTCAAGTTTTTTTCCAGATCATCAATCAGGGCGTCATCTGCACCGGGCATTAGTTGAATCATAAAACCGCCTGCCGCTTTAATGGAATCATCTGGGTTTACCAAAACGCCTACACCTACGGAAGAATTGATTTGCTCAGATTTAGCAAGATAGTAAGTGAAATCTTCGCCAATCTCTCCAGAAACGATTGAAATTTGTCCGGTGAAATTTTGACCAAAGCCTAGGTCTTTCACGACTGATAGGGTTCCTTCTGTTCCCACGCCACGGCGAACATCTAGCTTCCCGGAGCCATTAAGTTCATCAAAGTGAACATGTGGATTGGTCACATAACCGCGGACATGGCCTTGCGTGTTGCTATCCGCAATAATTGGACCAATTGGACCGTTACCTTCTATTTTGATTGTTATTTTCTGATCTTCTTTCTGCATAGCCCCCATCAAAAGTGTGGCAGTCATTGTTCTACCAAGGGCTGCAGATGAGACGGACCATGTGTCATGCCGTTTTTGTGCTTCATTGATTGTATCTGTCGTAATCGCTGCATAGGCCCGAACACGGCCATTATATGCGAGCGCTTTGATTAAATAATCTGTCATTCTTTAAAACTCCTTTTATATCATTTTGTTTCGCTTATATAGCAAATTAAGTCCTTTAAGTGTTAAAAATGGATCTAGTACATCCACCAAATCGGATTTTTCCGTTATGAGTCGTGCAAGTCCGCCTGTTACAACAACAATCGGATCTGTTGCAGCTTGTTTTTTCATTTCGCGGATAATCCCCTCAAATTGGCCGAGAAATCCGTAGAAAATTCCGGCTTGCATCGAGCTGACAGTTGACTTGCCTATCACTTTATCAGAGGCAGCAATGTCCACGCGTGGAAGTTTAGCTGCGCGGTTGTAGAGGGCTTCGGTTGAAATCATGATGCCTGGCGCAATCGCTCCCCCCTGATAGACACTTTGCTCGTCAATATAACAAAAAGTCGTGGCGGTACCAAAATCGACGACTATCGCCGGCTTGCCATATTCTTCAATTGTCGCAACCGCATTGACAATCCGGTCTGCCCCCACTTCACGAGGATTATCGACTTTCAAATTCAGACCTGTTTTGATGCCCGGCCCCACGATTAACGGTTTAATCTGAAAATAGCGGGTGCACATGGTGGTCATCGCGTGCATCACCGGTGGAACAACGGAGGAAATGATGATTCCTGTTACTTGGTCCGCTTCAATTTTTGCATGTCCAAAGAAGTTTAATACGATCATCCCTAATTCATCAGCCGTTCGCAGACGATTGGTTTCGAGCCGCCAATTATTGGTGAGTTGATCGTTTTGATAAAGACCAAATGTACAGTTGGTATTGCCTACATCTATGACTAAAATCATTTTCCCGCCATCCTTTACGCATAATCTTCTTGTATCATAGCATTTTTTCATAAAATTGCCGAGTGTTTGGTTTTCCGAAAAAAGAGAACCAAGCTGAGTCGCTTAGTTCTCTTTTAATCATTGCTTACTTGTCTTCTTTATTTTCTTTATCTGCATCCGAAGCAGGTTCTTCTGATGCTTTGATTTCTGTTTCATTGGAAGTTGATTCAGAGGTTTCTTCTTTTGCTTGCTCTTCTTTTACCTCATTATCCTTGTGTTCAGCCTTGCCTTCTGCTAACATTTCCTGTTTTTCTTCTTCAAAGGATTTTGGTTCTGAATCCTTTTCGGAAGGGTAGTCTTCGATGACTAATGTGTCAGCATCCGGCGGCATCACACCGTCGTTAAATAGCGAACGGATTTGACGCGCATCCAAAGTTTCTACTTCAAGGAGTGTTTCTGCGATCAATTTGTGCTGTTCTTGGTGTTCAAGAATAATGTTTTTCGCACGATCGTAGCAGTGACGAATCAGGCTTTGGACTTCTGTGTCGATTTCATAAGCAATTTTATCGGAAAATCCTTTATCATTGCCGAAGTCGCGGCCCATAAATACTTGTCCACCGCCAGAAGCAAATTGAAGCGGGCCGATCTTGTCACTCATGCCCCATTCAGTTACCATGCGGCGAGCAATTTCAGTCGCGCGTTCAAAGTCATTACTTGCACCTGTCGTAACTTCACCAAAAGTGACTTCTTCTGCAACACGACCACCCAAAAGTCCGGTGATTCGGTCAAGAAGTTCAGCTTTTGTCATTAGGAAGCGGTCTTCTTTCGGAAGCATGACTGCATAGCCACCAGCTTGTCCACGTGGGACGATGGTTACCTTATGAACAGTTTCGGCTTCGTCAAGTACCATGCCGACAATCGTATGACCACTTTCATGATAAGCAACTGTCCGGCGTTCTTTCTGAGAAATGACACGATTCTTCTTAGCCGGACCAGCTATAACGCGGTCTGTCGCTTCGTCGATATCGCTCATATCAATTTGTTTCTTATCTGCACGAGCGGCAACAAGTGCTGCTTCGTTCAGCAGGTTTTCTAAATCAGCACCAGAGAATCCCGGTGTACGTTGTGCAACAGCTTTTAAGTCCACACTTTTTGCAAGCGGTTTGTTACGCGCATGTACGCGAAGGACTGCTTCACGACCTTTTACATCTGGACGGTCAACCATGATTTGACGGTCAAAACGTCCTGGACGAAGAAGTGCTGGATCGAGTACGTCAGCTCGGTTGGTTGCAGCGATGATAATGATCCCTTCATTACCGCCAAAGCCATCCATTTCAACGAGCAATTGGTTGAGCGTTTGTTCACGTTCATCATGTCCGCCGCCGAGGCCTGCGCCACGTTGACGACCAACCGCATCAATTTCATCAATAAAGATAATACATGGTGCATTTTTCTTGGCGTTTTCAAAGAGATCACGCACACGGCTTGCACCGACACCGACAAACATTTCCACAAAGTCGGAACCACTGATGGAGAAGAATGGCACGCCAGCTTCACCAGCAACTGCACGAGCTAGGAGTGTTTTACCTGTACCTGGAGGGCCGACTAGCAGCACACCTTTTGGAATGCGGGCACCCAGTTCGGAAAACTTGCGTGGATCTTTTAGGAATTCCACGACTTCGACTAGTTCCTGCTTCTCTTCATCCGCTCCGGCTACATCTGTAAAGCGAACTTTTTTCTTCTCGTCGTTGTAAAGCTTGGCCTTGCTCTTACCAAAGCTCATTACTTTACCACCGCCGCCGCCTTGAGACTGGCTCATTAAGAAGAAGAACAGGATGATGATAATTAAGAATGGAATAATGGATGTAAAGAATGTTACCCAACCGCTATTTTGTTTGGCAGGAACGACTTCCATTTTTGTATCACTTTTAGTGGCTGCTTTTTCCATGTCTGTCAAAAGCGTGTCACTATTGATGGCATACGTTGTGAACGTATTTTCATCTTTATTAGCACCTAATCCGGAGCTTTTTTCTTTGCTTGAAGAATCGGACGACTTAAGCTCACCTTCAATGGTATAAACGCTTCGATCAGGCTGAATGGTGAATGATTTGATATCTCCATCTTCAAGTTTTGTCATAAACTCATTGTAACTAATATCTTTAGCGGCCTCTTTATTATTGTTAAGTGACGCGACGATGCCGATAATGACCAAGAAAATTATGACGTAAAATATTGCGTTTCTAAAAAACCTGTTCATTCCTTACCTCCTCCCACGTAAGAAAGTCGACTTATGGCTTTCTAATCATGTACAAAAGCACGGTTCGTTACTCGAACGGACTCTTTCCCTGATTCCAAAACTCATCCGCTGTCTACCTCTCACGAAGATCTTCTATTATAATATTTTTCCTTTTAAATAGGTCTAAAAAACTAAGATTAATGATAGCATACCGCCTATCAATTTCCTACTATTTTGCATGGTTGACATGATTTTTATACCCTATTATTTACTATTTATTCTACTAAAAATAAAATAGTTTATGCAAACGAATTTACTTGCTGTATACTTCTGGTTTTAAAACGCCGATGTAAGGTAAATTCCGATATTTTTCCGCATAATCCAAGCCATAGCCAACAACAAATTCATTTGGAACGATAAAGCCGACATAATCTGCTTCAATGTCAACATTCCGTCCTTCTGGTTTGTCGAGTAATGTAACCAATTTGACAGATTTGGCACGGCGATACTTAATTAAGTCTACCAAATAACTAAGCGTGCGACCACTATCAATAATATCTTCTACAATCAGTACATCACGACCATCTACAGACGTATTTAAATCTTTGATGATCTTCACTTCTCCCGAGGAAACCATACCATTGCCATAACTGGAAACATCCATGAAGTCCATTTCTAGATATGTATCAACTCGTTTGATCAAATCAGTCATAAAAGGCGTTGCACCTTTCAGCACCCCAATGACAAGCGGATTACGGCCATCGTATTCAGTCGTAAGTTCTGCACCTAGTTCACGGATTTTTTTCTGCAATTCTTCTTCACTGATCAGCACTTTTTGAATATCATTATGCATGCTTTTATTTCCTCCTAAATTTCTGTTGTACCTGATTATATATTGCTTTTCCACACGACTTGCTGACACATCATCGTTTGATTTTTTAATACCGGGTACCCATAGGACTTTACCTGTAGAATCTGTGATCACAGGTAGCTGATCCCGTTCGTATTTGGGAACTTTGACATCAATAAAAATATCTTTCAATTTTTTTGTGCCGCCTGTTCCTTTCAACTTTATACGGTCTCCCGGCATGCGGCTGCGAATAATGAGCGGCAACTGTACATCCGCTGCATTCACAATGATGCCGTCAAGTCCAGCCGTTTGAACAACGGAACTTTTTTGCTTCATCTGCAGTTCCGACTCATCAAACAATCGAATTCGATCCCCCGGCACCATTTGATAGTAAAATTCATTCGGGCTGGATTCTTTTTTCTCAAAAAAACAGCTCAACCGCTCATAAGAACGACGAATAATCAGCCCTTTTGAAAGATGTAATTCAGCAGACGGATTATCGCGATGAATCATTTCTAAAATCTGATACTGTTGCTGGGAAGTGATTTCTTTTGGCATGTCTTTGTACAGATATTTTAATAGTAAATGAATTACACGTCGTTGTAAAGGCATCCCTTCATTTTTCAAATTTTCGATGGCTAGATCCGCACATTCATCTCCGAGTATGCAAGTTTGTTCAAAAATCCGCCCTGCCATTTCTTCCAAAAATTCAAAATCAGCACGGGATTCCATGGAAAATCGGTTGAAATGCTCATGGACAGCCGGATTTTCCCTCTGTAGAAATGGCAGGATATCCGCCCGATAACGATTACGGGTGAAACGGGGATCCTGATTAGAGGCATCCACGCAGTAGCTGATCTGTTCCTGCTCGCAGTAGGCAAGAAGCGCCGCTTTCGGTTCAGCAAGAAGCGGTCTCACTGCCTGCCCTGACGGCAACAGTCGACTCGGTGCCATCCCGGACCACCCGGTGCTTGAGCTGCCTCGCACAAGGCGCATCAAAATCGTTTCAATCTGGTCGTCAGCATGGTGAGCTAATACTAATTTGTTATAGCCCTGCTCCTGCATGACTTGTTCAAATTGCTGGTACCGCACAAGGCGTGCTGCTTCTTCCACACCGATTTTTTGTTCAGCTGCCAGCTTGCCAACCGAAATATCTCTTCTGATGATGGGGAGCTGGTAATGGGCCGCCATTTGAGCGACGTGGGCCGCCTCTTTTTCAGCTTCCTCGCGTAGCATGTGGTTGATATGGATGACCGCGGCTTGATCTTGCTTGGCAAAACCGTTTTTTACCAGAAAATGCAGCAATGCCAAAGAATCCGCTCCACCAGACACCGCGATTAGCAGTTTGTCATCGGAGCGAATCAGCTCGTTTTTCTTTATGTATCCGGCAATTCGCTTTTCAAAATCGTCCATGTAGGGAACCCTTCTTTAAATTTCTTGGTAAAAATAAGGATGGGACCGACCGATCAGACTCATCTGATTCAGCTTTCCCACCCTATCTTTAATGGTCAGTTATCAGCCACGTCTTGCGCCGCGACCGCCACGTTTTGATTCTGTTTGACGTTTCAAAGTTGATAGTCGATCTTCACTGTCTTTAAGGAATTTCGACATTTTATCTTCAAAATTTTCAACGGTTTTCTTGTTGTTCGCTGGTTTATTGTATTTTGGCTTGCGATCATAATGACGCTCACGTTCCGGACGGTCTACTGCTTTACGAATAGACAGACCGATTTTCCCGTCATCCCCAACGTTCATAACTTTAACTGTCACTTCATCGCCTACTGTCAGGATATCATTAATATCTTTGACATAGTTATCCGCAACCTCGCTGATATGGACAAGTCCTGTCTTGCCACCTTCCAACTCAACAAACGCACCAAAATTGGTAATCCCAGTAACTTTCCCTTGTAACTTGTTGCCTACTTCGATCGACATAAAAAAAAGCTTCCTCCTTAAAAATCACTCTACAGCTTAATTATAGCTATAATAAAAAGAGTGTCAAACAGTCAAACTTGAGAAAAGCCGATTTCTCAGGCTTGTCAGTTAGACGACTCTTCCTTATTCTCATCTTCAGTTGGGGTGTTGAAAATAATTTCGCCATCTTTGCTTAGATAGTATTCACTTCTAGCTAATTTGGCTATGTAATCATCATCTTGCAGCTTAGTGATCGAGCTCTGTAGCTCAGTCTCCTCTTTTTTCATATCTGCAAGCTTTTTATCCGCCTCTGCTTTCTGTTCTTCCTTTTGTTTTAAAACAAGGGCCTGTTTCGTATAAGCATAGGTGATTCCGCCCCCGACAACTAGTAAAATAACAGCTAACATCATTAGCCTCCGAGCTAAGGCAACGCGACGACGATTTCTGGTTTTTTTCATTGTCTGGGTGTCCTGAACGTAACGATTTTGCATCTTGGCAATTTTCGCTTTTTCTTTTCTCATCTATCGCTCCTCCTTTAACTCATGAATTATTGTTAAAAAGTGGCAGATAAAAATGAATCCATAACAAGATAATAGCAATATTTTGCCTGTTTGTCCATTGTCATCTGGCATTTTTAACATTTTTTTCTTGACAATTTCGTGAAGATAGTTTTTTGGTCCCTTTTTTGTGCAAGAAAGAACCTGTATATTTTGGCAAAACTCGCTTTCACCAATCTATACAGGTTCTTTTTATTCCTGACTATTGCGTTCTTCGCGAATAATCGTATACATTTCGCCTGCTTGCTCTTTGCGCGCATTTTCTTCTAGGCGCTCGATTTTCGCGGTAACGGTTTTGGGGCCAAAGCGAATGACGAGTTCGTCGCCCACTTTGACGTTCGTGCCTGGTTTTGCCACGGAACCGTTGACTTCGATCCGGCCTTTTTCAGCGACCTCTTTGGCAACTGTGCGGCGTTTGATTAATCGGGATACTTTTAAAAATTTATCTAATCTCATTGTAGCAGCCAATTTACTGCACCTACTTTCTATTTTTTCTTGCAACAAAATTACTGATGGTTAATAGTTTTGAACCGAATGGCAGGAAAACAAAATCTTTGGGTCCCAGCAGTCGATAGCGTAAAGCAAAAACGAGAAACACTGCCCCGCCGAGTAGTGCACTGACAATCGCCTGGAAGCTACTGCCAAGTCGCGATGTCATTGGTGCCAGAGCCTCCCACAAGCACGGAAGTATCGCCATCAAAGCAAGCGCGCCTATTAGACGTGCAAGCTGGTGCCATTCGATGATCGGCATGCGTACATTCTGCTTGAGCGCATAGAAGCAAAGCAGCAAGATGATGCCAAGGCCGATGCATGTGGCGGCAGAAGCACCTGCTGTACCGAATGCCGGAATGAGCAGGTCGTTCATGATGATTTTGGCTATGACGCCGATCGCTACTGCAATGGCGGGGACTTTTATTTTTCCAAACCCTTGCAGAATACTGCTGATCATAATGATGAGCGAGCTGAGAAAAACCGCTGGCATGAAAAGCTGCAAGACCAGTGTGCCGTCGCTCGTTTCAAACAGCATTTGGTTGAGTGGTCGCATGATGACTATCAGCCCGACCGTTTCAGCTCCGGCAATGATCATTGTTAATTTTAGTGCCAGCGAGACGGAGCGGCGCAACTGATTGGTTTGCTGATGGACGCGCGCCGAGGTGATCATCGGGACTAACGCCAGCGCCAGGCCTGTCGAGACGACCAGACCAAGCTGCACAATTGGCTGCCCCCTGTCATAGATCCCTTTCAGCGATTTTGCCACCATGTCGGGTACGCCGTTTTCGACCATCAATCGATACACTTGAAAAGAATCGACTAGTTGGAACAAGATCAGCATGGCGCTGACTGTACAGATTGCCAGACTTTGCTTTAAGAATTGCCGGCCGATGCCTGTCTTCTCGCGTTTTGCAGTGAAAGTTCCCCATACACGGAAACCGCCCGATCGCAGATTGGCCTTATAGAAATGACGCAGAATCAAAAGCGCTGCTGTGCCGCCGAAAATTGCCCCACTCATGGCTAGCGTCCCTGTTGTATAAAGATTAAAGCCTGCTGCTGTGCCAATGCCCGCTCCGATGATGATGACGGCCACTCGGATCGTCTGCTCGACTGTCTGAGACACGGCTGTCGGGATCATTTCTTCCTGCCCCTGGAAATAGCCGCGTAAAAATGAAAGCTGCGGCGTGAGCAGAAAAACAAAGCTGATAATGCGGATCAGTTCTGACAAGCCGGGATCGCCCATCATCACGGCAATGAGGCCGGCAAAAATGAAGCAAAACGCAAAGCAGCTATAGGAAACGATTTTCAGCATTCTATAAACGGACTGCAAAATGATTCGCTGTTTGCGCGGGTCATCTTGGGCCTCTGCCAGCATTTTAGAAATGACGACTGGGAACCCGCCAAGCGCAAGCGTCATTGCAATGCCATAAATCGGATAGACCTGCTGGAAGATATAGAAGCCGACATCGCCCACCATATTCTGAAATGGCACGCGGTAGACCGCACTCAATATTTTAGAAATCAGCGAGGCAACTGTAAGCCACATTGCGCCGCGCATTAGGTTTTTGATGGATCGTTCTGACATGCTTGTGCCCGCCTTTCTGCTAACTTGGCAAAACAGGCCCCTTTTTATGATTCACTCTCTGCTGGTACTGTCTCTTTGAGTGCTCCTTGTAATTTTTCAACAAGCGACTTCACATTGAACAGCCATTCTTGGAGCTGCTTATTTTGAATGTTCATTGTCAGTTTCAATTGCGCACCTTCCATGCCAACGCCGACTTGCCGACCGAATTCTCCAATCAGCTGCATGACGACGTCGCCGCGAATACCGTTCGTTCCCTTTTCCGAAAATAGAATGATCAATTTGTTTTTCTCTTGTTTGATCAGCTCAATGCCAACCTTGATGGCGCCTACTTTTAGCTCTGTCACATTAAACAGATATTCGACTTCTTCTGGATATTCCCCAAAGCGGTCGATCATATCCTGCTGCAGTTCTTCTATTTCTTCAGACTCTACTACATTACGGAATCGTTTGTACATCTCAATCTTTTGTCTGCCGTCAGTAATGTAATACTCTGGAATGTAAGCATCGACTTGGATATCAATTTCAACTGGTACAATCGGGTCCTCTTCTTTATGAGGCCGTCTTTCTTCGATGGCTTCTTTTAGCATCTGCGAATATAGGTCAAAACCGACTGAATCGATAAAGCCGTGCTGCTGTGCGCCCAAAATATTGCCGGCCCCACGAATCGAAAGGTCCCGCATGGCGATTTTAAAGCCGGAGCCTAGTTCTGTAAACTCTTTAATGGCTTGTAGCCGCTTTTCAGCTTCCTCACGAAGGATCTTATCTTTTTGATACATGAAATAGGCATAGGCAATCCGGTTCCACCTGCCCACCCGACCGCGGAGCTGATAGAGCTGAGACAAGCCCATATGATCGGCATCCTGAACGAATAGTGTATTGACGTTCGGAATATCAACACCTGTTTCAATAATCGTAGTTGTTACCAGTACATCGAACTCCCCTTCAAGGAAGCTCAGAATGACGGATTCCAGCTCGGTTTCTGTCATCTGCCCATGAGCCACTGCCACACGCGCATCCGGCACGAGTGCTGAAATTTCATCCGCTTTTTGCACGATCGTCTCTACTCGATTATACAAATAATAGACCTGTCCGTCACGCGCCAGCTCACGTTCGATGGCTTCACGGATCAGCACATTGTTCCGTTCCGTGACATAGGTTTGAACCGGGAAACGGTTGGCGGGCGGCGTTTCAATGACCGAAAGATCCCGAACGCCAAGCATCGACATGTGGAGCGTCCGCGGAATTGGTGTCGCCGTCAGGGTTAGCACGTCGATTTTTGAGCGAATCTGCTTGATTTTTTCCTTATGCGTAACCCCGAAACGCTGCTCTTCATCCACAATAAGGAAGCCGAGATCATGATAAACCACATCTTTTGAAAGGAGTCGATGCGTTCCCACCACGATGTCGAGCGTCCCGTTTTTAAGGCCGGCGATGGTTTCATTTTGTTGCTTACGCGTCCTGAACCGACTTAAGAGGCCTAGATTAACAGGAAAACCTTCAAAACGCTCCTTCATTGTTTCAAAATGCTGCTGCGCCAAAATCGTCGTCGGCACTAGAAAGGCTACCTGTTTGCCGTCCATCACAGCTTTAAATGCCGCCCGAAGCGCCACTTCTGTTTTGCCGTAGCCAACATCGCCAACAAGCAGGCGATCCATTGGGCGGACACGTTCCATATCTTTTTTGATTTCACTGATCGATCGCAGCTGGTCGTCTGTTTCCTGATACGGGAAGGCCTGCTCGAACTCACGCTGCATCTCGCCATCCGGACTGAACGAAAAGCCACGTTCTGCTTCCCGCTCGGCGTAAAGTTTGATCAAGTCGTCTGCAATGTCCTGAACGGAGCTTTTAACTTTCGTTTTAACGCGTTTCCATTCTGCGCCGCCTAATTTGTTCAGTCTTGGCGCTTTGCCTTCCGCTCCCACATACTTCTGCACTAAGTCGAGCTGCTCCACTGGAATAAATAATTTATCGTCGCCCTGATAGACGAGCAGCAGATAGTCTTTATGCACGCCGCCAATTTCAAGGGTTTCCATGCCAACATAGCGCGCAATCCCGTGATTCACGTGTACAACATAGTCGCCCACTTTTAATTCTGAGTAACTTTGGATCCGTTCAGCATTGGACAGTTTCTGCCGCTTTTTACTCTTTTTAGGCATCTTTTTATTGAAAAGTTCTGTTTCACTCACGATCGCCACTTTAGCGAGCGGCAATTCAAAGCCGTTTTGGAAGGAACCGATCACAAACTGCACGACGCCGTACTTAGGCACATCCTGTTCACTTTTTAAGATGACACTTTCCATCTCATAATCCTCAAGCGTCTGCTGCATTTTCTGCGCGCGTTCAACAGAGGGCGCTAGTAGGACAACCGCATAGTTATTTTTATGCCAGCTTTCAAGTTCTGTTTTGAGCACATTCATCTGCCCGTGAAACTGTTGCATTTGTTTGTATACCAGATTCGTCGTCTTAGTCACGCGCATACTGGCCATCGCTTTTTGGAAGAGCGACAAATAGATTTTGGCTTGTTTATTTTCTTCCAGCAACTTTTTAAAGTCGTGGCTAAGCGAACTCTCACGCACCATCTCCAAACGACTGAGCATTTCCGTCTGCCATTCTGCCTCTTCGCGTTCAAGTCGTTCTTCCGTTTCTTGAATACGGGCAAACTCATCAAAAATCAGCACGGTTTCTGGCGATAGATAGTCGAACAAAGAGGCTGAATCCGCATAAGCAAATCCAATATATTTGAAAAACATATCTGGTTTGACGCCTGAACGAAGCAGTTCCAAATCGGGCTCCATATTTTCGACCAGATTTTGCTTATCACTTTCAACTTTCATTTGGTTGAGCGTTTCTGCCAATTGCTTTTCCAACCGCTGAACAACACCTGGAAAATCCGTTTCTTCCAGCAGTATCTCTGTAGCCGGCAAAATTTGGAAGGATTCCAGTTTGCTGAGCGAGCGCTGTGTCTCGACATCAAAATAGCGCATCGAGTCGATTTCTGTATCGAAAAGGTCCAGCCGAATCGGATATTCTTCTGTGATCGGATAGATATCAATAATGCCGCCTCGAACACTGAATTCACCTGGCGTATTGACCATGCCGCTCAAATTGTAGCCCATCGTGACCAGATCCCGTTTTAACTGGTCGGGGTCAATTTCATCACCCAGCGTTAGCGCCAAATTGTATTTTTCCCATAAAGAAACGGGCGGTAAAATTTTGCGCAATCCGGCAATGGGTACGATGACGACTCCCGGCTGGTGCGACAACAAAAATTGCAGAGCTTCCACACGCTGCCCTCTAAGTTCCGGACTGGATACGCTGAGCTCTGAAGAAATCAGTTCATCTGCCGGATACAAAAATAGTCGATCACTATCCATCAAAGAAACTAAATCATCATATAATTTTTGGGCATGGTAAAGGTTGTGCGTGACAAGAAGCACGGGTCGATTGGTGCCGCCTTGTACAACACTTGCGAAAAGCGCGCGCGCCGATCCAGAAAGCCCAGTTACAAGCTGCGTCTCTTTCTTTTTATCAAGGGTATCTAAAATGCCGCGAATATCTTTTTGTCCATAAACAAGTTCCTGTAAGCCTTTCAAAATCCATCATCTCTTTTCTTTCTTATTTGTTCAGAAAATTCCTTCTAATGGGCACGCGTCATGATTGTATGCCTAAAAGCGCCGCCTCATCTGGCCGCGCCTTTCTCAGCATACTTAGTTGTATCGATTCATGACTTCTAGAAATGGAATTTTTGTAAAGTCCTCTATTGCGGAAGCACTTTGTTTGATTGCTTCAATAATTGTCGGTTGTTCGGCTTTGGGAAAATCACCTAGTACATAATGAATGATTTCACCGCTAGTCGGCCGGTCGATCCCAACGCGAATCCGGTTGAATTCCTGCGTTTTCAGATGCTGGATGATCGACTTCATACCATTGTGACCGCCTGCACTGCCTTTTGCCCGCAAACGAATTCTGCCAACTGGAAGATCCAAATCATCATACACCACCACGATATCCTCGGGCTGAATATCATAATAATCCATCAATGGTCGGACACATTCGCCTGATGCGTTCATAAAGGTAAGCGGCTTTACCAAAAGCACTTTTTCACCATTTATATTTAGCTGGCTGACCATCCCATTAAACTTGGTCTTTTTCCAAGGCGTCTGGTACCGAAAGCTCAGCTCATCAACCACCATAAAGCCAACATTATGGCGGGTTCGTTCGTATTTTCTACCCGGATTCCCGAGCCCTATAATCATTTTCATATTTGTTCCCCTCAACGAATTAAACCACTTCGCGATGGAACTGGTTTTTTAAGATTATTGTTTTTTTGATTATAACACGGTTTCACGAGATATTAAAGTTGAAGATTTTTTTCATGAATGTTATCTCTTTTCACACTCCTTAACAAACAACCATTATTTCCTTTCGTCCTTCCCAAAATACATTCCCCCTGATCATATTTTTATGTAAAATCCTATGAATTAACAAAATTGTTAAAATTTTCCTCGTTGTTTTATCAAAAAATGCTTTTTGAAGGATTGAAAAGGGCTATTCTTACATAAGGTACAGGGCATTTTAAAAAATCCAAGTATGACGATTACGTATACTGCCCGAAAAACCTAAATCGACAAGTTTGAGAAAGGAGCGGATTTAAACAAAGAGACGATGCACACACAGAAAGACTTTTTTCAAAAATACGAACCAAAAAGGAGAGTTAACATTGAGTAAAAAATCGAGCACTGTAAAAAAAGTGGCGGCAGGATTTGTGGCAGTAAACGTACTCGCAAGCACAGTATTGACCACAATCCCGTTCAACGTACTGGCAGCCGATGCTGAGTTGAAGGTTGTGAGCAGTGAGGAAAAAGAAAGTACGGGGAAGAAAAATGTGAAGGCAGGTTCCGGGCATGTGATTAAGTCGGAGGATGTGTATGTGCCGGAATTTACAATTTTGAATGGGAAAGTTCAAAATTGGACGCTTAGTAGCGATAACATTGATGGGGCGTCTATTTTCAATGATACTCGTTTAGAAGGGTTAGCAGTTAACCCTAGTTATGGCTATGCTATTAACTCTAGTAACGCTCGGAATATCCAGATGATTGGCGGAACAAATTCAAATTATGGAGAGATTATTACCGGGATAGGCATAAATACTAGTATTCCCGTTGTACCAAATCGAACACATCAATTTAAATACAGCTTATCAGGACATATGGAAGAAGGAAATCTTCAGTCTTATGTTGGCGATGCAATTAATCGCACGGAAACTTACACAGATGTTTCGAAACCATATAATGTAAATCAAACGCAAACTGCTAATTTCAAAATTTCCGATTCACAGACTAATATGGGTTTTAGTCTAAATAAAGGAAATATAAATTTTGATATACTTTCCTACAACCTTATGTACGAATCCCAATGGAACCAGATTGATGCGCTATTTGGCGATCCTGACCACACGACTTTGGGAGATGGTGTCACTGCCGCAACGGTTGATGCTGCGCAGAAAATGAAAGACAACATGAAAGATAACTTGGACGCCACGGAAATGCAAGCCGAACTCGACAAAGCTTGGGCGCTTGTTCAATTTGCGGATACGACGATTTCTGGGCAGATTTTGTCAAACTCCACCACAATTTCCGGCACAGGCGAGCCAAACCAGCCGATTCAAATTAAAAAAGGCAGTGAAGTCCTGGCTTCTGGTACAGTCGGCGCAGATGGAAAATACAGTTTCGAGATCCCAGCTCAACCAAAAGGCACCGTCTTGGAAGCGGTTGTGAATTGTTATGACCGTCAAGAAAAGAAAACCTCGACCGTCGTAATCAAAGCCATTGAAACGACAACCATCAATAACCTGTCAACTTCTAGCAAAACAGTCAGCGGAACAGCTGAACCGGAAAAACTAGTCATTATTAAAAATAGCGAAGGAACCACCATCGCATCCGGCTATTCAGATGCCAGTGGAAATTATTCCTTCCCAGTGAGCGGTCTAACAGCGGGGGATACGATTACCGCGTCCGTGAGCGTCGGTGATCAGACTTCTTCTGCCCAAACTATCGTCAAAGATGACCGCAAAGCCACTGCCCCAACCGTTCAAGACGTGAAAGATGTTGACACGACGCTGAACGGAAAAGGCACAGCAGGCGACAAAATTACCGTCAAAATTGGTGATGCGACTTATACAGGACAAGTGGACGCAGATGGAAACTTTGCCATCCCAATCCCCCGAAACAAGCTGGCGGCACAGAAATCACCGTCATCGAAACGAACCCGAATAACCCAAGCGATCCTGGCGCTTCCACCAAAGTAACCGTGAAAGATACCACATTGGGCGCCCCAGTTATCAGCACTGTGACCACAAAAGACACTTCCGTCACCGTCACAGGGGAAGCCGGTGCGCAAATCAAGCTGACGCTTCCAGACGGCTCAGTCATGGAAAAAACCGCGGACGCAAATGGTCAAGCGGTCTTCACGATTCCTGCTCAAACAGCCGGAAAAGAAATCTCCGCGACCCAAACCGGTGCGAACGGCAAAGCTAGCCCAGCGGCCACCGTCAAAGTCCAACAAGTCAGCGAAGGCACATTGACCGTCAATGCCCCATTCTACGTTGGCTATGACACCAGTGTGAAAGCGACGGCAACGGGTGACATTCAAAAAGTGTACCTACTTGTAGATGGCGTGAAATATCAAACCGTCTCCGCGAGCGGCAATTTCAGCTATTACGCGAAAGACAAAATCACGTCGCTCTCTCAAAACGTCCAACTCGTCGGCCTTGACGCCAACAGTCATGAAGTCGCGCGGGCAACCGTTCCATTAAAAGACGGCTCCATCATGAAAGGCACCGTCGCTCCTGATAAATACTACATCGGTGTAGACAGCTATGTAAAAGGCACGTACACCGGTGCTGTCCAAAAAGTGGCGCTATCTGTCAACGGGCAAGTCTCTCAAAAAGTCAGCGTCTTGGATAAGACAAACTTCCAGTACTATGCCAAAGACAAGATCACATCGAAAACAGACAAAGTCGAATTAATCGGCTACAACAGCGAAGGCACAAAAATCACGAGTACAACCGTGAACCTTGGTGATGCCAGCGAACTAGTCGGCAGCGTCACAACCAATGAATTTGCGATTAGTGAAGATGCCTACGTGACTGGCACGTACCAAGACAATGTCCACTATGTCTCGCTAACCGTGAACGGTCAAGAATACAAAAAAGTCCAAGTCCTAGACGACAAAAACTTCCAATATTACGCGAAAGGGCTGATTACCAAAACCACTGACAGCGTCCAAATTAACGCATACAACAGTGCGGGCGTCAAAGTGGACACAAAAAACGTTCAACTAATCGACTCTCGTGAAAAAGAAGGTATTCTCGCCCCAATGGCTTACACATTGGAAGACAATTACGTAAATGGCACTTACACAGGCGACATCAAGTATGTAGCCCTCAAAGTGAACGGCACAACATACGGCAAAGTGAACGTCTTGGACAGCAACAATTTCCGTTATTACGCCAAGGACAAAATCAAAAACACCACCGACAGCGTCCAAGTGATTGGCTATAACGCAGCGGGCGGCGTCATTGATACAAAACCCGTGACTGTGAACGCGAAACCAGTCGCAAAAGGCGTCATCGAAACCGCGGACACCTACGAACTCGGTACCAACTACACAAGCGGCACGTACAGTGGTGACATCCAAAAAGTCGCGCTCAAAGTAGGCGATACCACTTACAGTACTGTCCCAGTCAGCAGTGATGGCACATGGAAATATTACGCGAAGGACAAAATCAAAGATACGACAACCCCCGTCACAATCATTGGTTACAACCAGGCAGGCGAAGCAGTATCCGAAAAAACCATTACGGTCAAAGAAGCCACTCCCGCCCAAGTGACCTTCAGCGTAGATCCTTACACCGTTAGTGGTGGCTCAGGCTGGATCCAAGGCACGTACAGTGGCGACATCACGAAAGTCCAATTAGAAGTGGACGGTCAAGCCAAAAGTGAAGTCCCCGTCAACAGTGACGGCACGTGGAAATACTATGCGAAAGACAAAATCAGCTCGACCAGCCAAACCGCCAAAATGCTTGCCTACAGCTCGCAAAACAAAGTGGTCGCTGAACAAACAATCATCCTTCAATAAACTCTTCTCTCCATAACCCCCCCTCTAAAAAAGGAAATCCAGTAATTGACCATTTCAACAATGGGCTTTACTGGATTTCCTTTTTTCTTATACAAACCTATTCACACTTTAATATATCCATAGCCTTCCGCTTGGCGTTCCACTACTTCTAATATGCCATTCGGGACAATTTCAATCATTTTCGGAAGGGTCTCTGCCTGCAAATGGTTAACCGCCAGCGAATTTCGGCAGGCAATGAATTCCACTCGATCAGCAAGCGTTTCCAAAAATTTCTGTTCATCTGCCTCATAATATTTTTTGACTGCCCCGCCATTTGCGACGACGGTAATTTTGCCATCAAATTCGGCCTTGTTTAAGTATTTAATATTGGTTTTTAGCATTGGGAAACGTTCTGCGTCATTGATATGTAATAAAATATTCATCTGTCTTTCGCCTCCAGCTTATTAATTTTTAAAAAGTGCAGCAGAAAAATCTACTGCACTTGGGTACGATTTACTTAACAGGCTCTTCATCACTGCCATGAGCGGCTTCTGGTTCAGGAGCATCCGTATCCGGTTCAACTTCTTCAACACGAGGAGCCGCAACTGTTGCCAGCACTTCCTCGGAGTCTGTCTTGATTTCATAATCGTTATTTTTAGGCAAGTCGCTAACGGAAAGCGCGTCACCAATCGCTAAATTTGAAATATCCACTTCAATTGCTTCTGGTAATTGATCGGGGGTAGCTGTTACAGTCAGTTCATATAATACTTGTTGTAGGACGCCGCCTTCTTTCACACCGCTAGCTTCTCCTACAAGATCCACCCGAACTTCCGCATCCACTTCTTCTTTCATATTTACAGCTAAAAGGTCAACATGAATCAATTGATCTTTTAATGAGTCAATTTGATATTGATGAAGCAGCACATTTAATTTTTGTCCGTCGATCGTAACGGAAAATACAGCATTACGGCCATGTTCTCGAACAGCTTTAATAAGTTCTAGCGCATCGACAGAAACAGGGATATTCTCTGCTTGATATCCGTAGATAATTGCGGGTATGCGTCCGGCTTGCCGAACCTGAGTCGTACTAGAATGTTGCTTCGTATCTCTTTTCTGGACTTCTAACGTTGTTGCCATAAAAAATCACTCCACTCATTCATTTTGTATTCTTCTACAATAATCTTCTTTACCCTGCGAAATAAAATCAAAACAAGCCATGTTTATTTTTCAGGATAAAAGGTAAACAGAAATTAGTGTAACATCCTCAAGTTGATACTTCTATTTTAGCGCAAATATCAGCTTTTCTCAAAAAATACCTTGTTGATGATCGGCGTATTTAAAAAAAGCTTCTGCACTAAACTGTATTATAGCGTTTACACATTTTTTGTATAACAAAATTATAAATATAAGTCGTTCAACGCTTCACAAACCGAAATAAAGTGTTATACTGTACTAGTAGAAAGTTTTAAAAGGAGGAATTTTATTATGAAAGACCATCAAAAAATTATCCTAGTCGGCGACGGAGCAGTTGGTTCCAGTTACGCCTTCGCGTGTGTCAATTTGAGTATCGGTCAAGAATTCGGTATCATCGACATCGATAAAGACAGAACAATTGGAGATGCCATTGACCTTAGCCACGCTGTTCCTTTTTCAACTCCTAAGAAGATTTATTCCGCAAATTACAGCGACTGCCATGATGCTGACTTGGTTGTCATTACAGCTGGTACAGCACAAAAACCTGGCGAAACACGGCTTGATCTGGTTAACCGCAACATCAAAATTATGAAAGGGATTGTTGATGAAATCATGGCAAGTGGTTTCGACGGTATTTTCTTGATCGCCTCTAATCCAGTCGACATCCTCACCTATGCCACTTGGAAATTCTCCGGACTGCCAAAAGAACGAGTCATTGGTTCTGGCACGAGTCTTGATACAGCACGTTTCAGAATGTCGATTGCTGACTATTTGAAAGTTGATGCTCGGAACGTTCATGGCTACATTCTTGGCGAGCACGGCGATACTGAGTTCCCTGCGTGGAGTCACACAACTGTCGGCGGTCTGCCAATTACCGAATGGATTAGCGAAAATGAACAAGGAGCCATGGACACGATTTTCGTCAGTGTGCGTGACGCAGCCTATGAAATCATCAATAAAAAAGGCGCCACTTTTTACGGGATTGCAGCCGCACTGGCCCGCATCACGAAAGCTATCCTTAATAACGAAAATGCCATTTTGCCACTATCCGTTTATTTAGATGGACATTATGGTCAAAAAGATATCTATATCGGTGCTCCTGCCGTATTAAACCGACAAGGCATTCGTCACATTGTTGAAATGAACTTGACGGATAAGGAAAAAGAACAGATGGATCAATCTGCCGCCACATTGAAAGAAGTTTTGCATAACGCGATGAAAGAAGTCGAATAAGCCACAGATAAAACGACCTTGAATAAAATCGGGGTCGTTTTTATATGTCTCCATTGACGTTCCCCAGTTTTTCCATGTATGATGAAGAAAATAAGAGCAGGAGGAATAAAAAGATGATTACTACTACTTCCCCTAACATCGAAGGCCATCAGATTATCGAATATAAGAAAATCGTTTTCGGAGAGGTCATTACAGGTGTCAATTTTGTCAAAGATATTGGAGCTGGACTGCGCAATATTTTTGGCGGACGCTCGCAAGGATATGAGGATGAATTGATCCAAGCACGTGAAGAAGCCATCCAAGAAATGGAGTCTCGTGCTGCACAAATCGGTGCCAATGCCATTATCGGCGTTGATATTGATTACGAGGTGCTAGGCGCGGACAATGGCATGCTGATGGTTACCGCATCAGGAACCGCCGTTATCATTGAAACACAAGATTATTAATTGAACCAAACCGTCAAAGTGTTTGATTTTGGCGGTTTTTCTTTGCAAAAAAAGAGAACCGAATCGACTGCTAGACTAGTGGATGCTAGCCTGCTCAGTCAATTTGGTTCTCTTTGTATTTATTTTTTATTCAAACAGCGAACTTACAGATTCATTTTTATGAACGCGGACAATCGCTTCTCCAAGTAACGATGCAACAGACAATTGTTCCATTTTGTCGATCCATTTATCTTCTGGAAGTTCAATGGAGTTCGTTACGACTAATTTTTCGATTGGCGATTCATCAATCCGCTGCATAGCTGGACCGGAAAGTACAGGATGCGAACAACAAGCATACACTTTTGTCGCGCCTGCTTCTTTGAGCGCCTTAGCTGCCAGCGTGATCGTGCCGGCTGTATCAATAATGTCATCGATCAGGATACATACTTTTCCTTCAACATTCCCTACGATATTCATCACTTCCGCAACATTTGGACGCGGACGGCGTTTATCGATAATGGCAATCGGTGTTTTCAGACGATCCGCCATTTTACGAGCGCGTGTCACACCACCATGGTCCGGCGAAACGACTACTAGATCGTCGCCTAAATGACGTTCACTGAAATAATCACTTAGCAAACGCACTGCATTCAGATGGTCGATTGGAATATCAAAGAATCCTTGAATTTGCGGCGCATGCATATCCAGCGTAATCATACGTGTAGCACCGGCTGTTTCAATCAAGTTTGCCACAAGTTTCGCCGTGATTGGTTCACGACTTCTTGCTTTACGATCTTGACGTGCATAGCCGTAATAAGGCATTACGATATTAATGGTTGCAGCAGAAGCTCTCTTCAGTGCATCGATCATGATCAAAAGTTCCATTAAATTCTGGTTGACAGGATTGCTGGTCGACTGCACGACATAGACGTGGCAACCGCGAATACTTTCTTCAATGTTGATTTGGATTTCGCCATCACTAAAATGAGTAACACTTGACTTCCCTAACTCGATTCCTACTTCGCGTGCAATTTCTTCTGCTAACGCCCGGTTTGAATTTAGCGAGAAAATCTTTAACTTTGGATCAAAATAATCGTTTGACATAATCAGCCTCCACATTTATTATAAAATATTTTAAATACCCCTGATGGAGATATTATTTACTTACATTCAGATTTTTGATGTAGCCCTCTTTATTCACTTGCCGCGCACGAGCAATCGCCATCGCTTCTTCCGGCACATCTTCTGTGATTGTGGAACCTGCTGCGATATACGTATTGCTATGAACCGTGACTGGTGCAACCAGATTGGAATTGCAACCTACAAAGACATTGTCCCCAATAACCGTTTTAAACTTGTCCTTGCCATCATAGTTGACTGAAATCGAACCGCAGCCAACGTTGACATTTTGGCCAATTTCCGCATCACCCATATAAATAAAGTGCGGTAATTTAGTTCCTTCGCCAACAGTCGCTTTTTTCGTTTCGACATAATTGCCGATTTTCACCTTGTCATGGATAACCGATTCAGGCCGCAGGTGGGCATATGGACCAATTTGAACATCATTCCCAACTGAGCTTTCTTCGATTGACGAACTCCGCACGTAGACGCGATCGCCAATTTCAGCATGATTAAAGTCTGAACCGCTCGTAATGACACAATCAGAGCCAATTCGCGTTTTCCCTCTCAGTGTAACACCTGGTTCGATTACTGTATCTTGGCCGATTTCCACATCCACATCAATATATGTGTTCGCCGGATCGACCAGCGTCACGCCATTACGCATGTGCGCTTCATTAATTCGAGCACGCATGATCCGCCCCGCTTCAGCAAGTGCAACACGATCATTTACGCCCAGCGATTCTTCAAAATTCTCCATTCGATAAGCCGCAACGACTTCATCTTCACTTTTCAAAATTTTGATAACATCTGGCAAATAGTATTCGCCTTGCGCATTATCATTGGAAACCTTAGCTAGTGCAGCAAAAAGCGCCCGGTTGTCAAAGCAATAGGTTCCTGTATTGATCTCCGTAATTCGCCGTTCTTTTTCCGACGCATCTTTATGCTCAACAATTTTTTCAACGATGCCTAAATCGTCCCGAACAATTCGACCGTAACCTGTCGGATCAGCAACTGTCGTCGTCAAAATTGTTGCTTTGGCACGTTTTTCATGATGATATTTCATGAGTGCCGCCATTGTCGCACTTTGGATCAGCGGCGTATCACCGCAAACCACTAGCGTCACACCATCCAAATCTTCGAGCAGATCTTTCGCTTGAAGCACAGCATGGGCGGTCCCAAGTTGTTCCGCCTGCATCACAAAATCACTTTTACCTTGCAGATGTTCTTTTACTTTTTCGGCGCCATGACCTACTACAGTAACGATTTTAGCAATTTCAAGTTTTTCAATCTCACCTACCACATGTTCAACCATTGGCTTGCCACAGACTGGATGCAGAACTTTATAAAGCTTGGACTTCATTCGCGTACCTTGACCGGCCGCAAGTACAATTGCATATTGATTCGACATAAAAGACCCCCCAGTCTACTTTTAAATATCATGGAAAAGGATACCTTAAACATCTTGAACTTTCAAGATACCTTCCACCCATTCACATTTCCTTGTCATAAAAAAACTTTACCCGTGTTTTCTTAGGTAAAGTGCTGCTATTTAGTATGGAATTTGGGTACAGTTGACCCTAAGAAGCCCTTGCCTTTACTATTCAAAAAGCGCACTTCCATGTATGTCAACATGTTGCCCCTCCTTAATTTTTCGTTCCATTTGATTATACCATAGACCGAAATGGAAAAACAACCAAATCCAGATTACATGTTTATTCAATTGTATATTGTCATTACAATCCGCTTTTCCCAACAAAAAAAGCGCGAAAGATTTTTCATCTTCCACGCTTCGTATTTTAAATTATTCAGCAGAAACGGACTCTGATTCTTCTGCGTTCGCTTCTTCTTCGCCAACACGTTCATATTCAGCCAAGACAACTTCTTGGATTTTTCCACGTGTATCAGAATTGATTGGGTGAGCGATATCACGGAACTCTCCGTCAACACCACGTTTTGAAGGCATTGCTACGAATAAACCGTTGTTGCCATCAATAACACGGATATCATGAACAACAAATTCATCATCCAAAGTGATTGAGGCGATTGCTCTCATTCTTCCATCAGTTTCTACCCGGCGTAATCTCACATCTGTTACTTGCATTTCCGTCACTCCTTATCCCATTTGCCCCTTTTCAAAAAGGATAGCTCTGTCTCCGGTATCAGAATCAGGTTTTCCCTTTCTGTTCCGTTTTCACATGCCGTTCCTCGTACAAGGGAAATTTTTAATTATTCTTCTACGACTGATTCGTCAGCAGAAGCATCTTCCTCTGTAGCTGGTTCTTCCGCTACTTCATAAGCCGCAAGAACTGCTTCTTGAACCTTTGCACGCGTTTCCGAATTGATTGGATGCGCAATGTCACGAAACTCACCTTCTGGCGTACGTTTACTTGGCATTGCTACAAAAAGCCCGTCATTCCCTTCGATAACTCGAATATCATGTACGACAAACTCCCCATCAATCGTGATTGAAGAAATTGCTTTCATTCTCCCATCTGTCTCAACACGACGTAATCTCACATCTGTAATTTCCATTTTCTTCACCACCTTATTCTAGTTGCCCTGCTTAAATCCATTCAGTTCACATGCAACAAAAGTAGACTTAAAAAATCAGCTGTTAAGAAATCGAGATTTTTTCCACCTTGTATCTCTTTTCCCTTAAAGCTATCATAATAAAAAAAACCAAATTTGACAACTTTGTGAATTTATATTAAAAAACGGTTTTTTTTACTCAAAAACTATTGACATGGATACAAAGGGTTATAATTGCACAAGTTTTGTACACATTATTTTTCCATAGTTTTCCTTGAGAATAAAATCGAAATAGTTGGAAAAGCTTTATGCGCACCCAATCAAACATCTGTTTATCCAACCAAACAAGTTTCAAATTACTATTCCTTATAAAAAGTGTGTACAACAGCTAGTAAATTACTTGGTTTTATTTTATTACAAAAGCTTCTCCCAATGTATCTTTTATATTTTTTGCAACCATTTCCAAATGATTGCTGTCACTTGCTTTCAGGTGCGACTAATCTCTATTTTCCCCGATATTTATTTTTTATTGCTGTTTTATGTAACAAAAACATTAAAAAGAAATGACAAAATATGTCTTTGGTTAAAATTCCAAATATAGATCCCTATTACGCCAAAAATATATCGAACCTATCGTTTCTCACTTTAGCATATTCATGGAAAAGACGCAATCGAATTAAAAAAAGTCCATCTCTAACACTTGTTAAAGATGGACTTTTTGCCGAGTCACTCTGAACGAAGCGCGTCAATCGGACGCAGTTTCGATGCTTTATTGGCTGGAGCAATCCCGAAGATGATACCAATGCATAGCGAGAACACGAATGAGAAGATAATCGTCCCGGCCGTTACGCCAGATGGAATATTGGCCACATTGCCGAAGATTACCGCTCCGCTCACGCCAATGGCAATCCCGATAAGTCCGCCAAACACGCTAATCACAACAGATTCAATCAGAAACTGCATGAGGATTGCGCGTTTCTTGGCTCCGAGCGCTTTCCGAATACCAATTTCACGCGTTCGCTCGCTAACGGAAACTAGCATGATATTCATGATGCCGATTCCACCAACTACAAGCGAAATTGCCGCAATGGCTCCCAAGGCCGTCGTCAAAGTGGAGCTGATGGTATTGAAAGCATCCAGAATCTCTTGCTGATTGATCACTTGATAAGATGGGCCTAATTGATTATCGGACGAAGTATTTTTACTGTCTGTTTCATTAAACTTAATTGCCAGACGCGATTCCAGCGTATTTACGACAAAATCTACGTCCTCTGCACTTTCCGTCTCTACATAGATACTTTGGATGCCCGTATCTTTCAAAAGTCGCTGAGCCGCTTGGATGGGGATGAAAACTTGATCATCGCTAGAGCCCATCATGGAGGCGCCCTTTTCTTCCAGTACGCCGACTACTTTATACGGCATGCCGTTCAAACGGATGGTTTTACCGATCGGGTCCGCAAAGCCAAAGAGGTCACTGGCGACACCTGAACCGATCACCGCCACTTTCTGCCCGTATTCAATATCAATCGGCAGCAAGAAGCGTCCTTCCGCCAAGTCCAAGCTGCGCGCTTTCTGATATTGGTCGTTCGTGCCGATGACTTTCAGATTTTCAGACTGGTAATCATACGTCGCATTTACTTGACCTGACAGCTCCGGTGAAACACTTTTGACGCCGTCGATCGTTTGGTATTTCATCACTTCATCATAAGAGAATTGATTGTTGGGATTGGTCGAATAGTTCATGACTGTGACTAAATTGGAGCCGAGATCGCCCATTTGACTGTCTACCTCTTGCGTTACGCCTTTTCCAAGCGATACCAAAAGAATGACAGAGGCCACCCCGATAATGATTCCTAACATGGTCAGAAATGAACGCAGCTTACTGGAACGCAGCTGCTTGAAAGCCATTTTCATACTTTGGAGGATACTCATTTACTTTCCCCCTCATCATAAAGCTTGCCGTCTTGAATGCGGATGCTACGCGTGCCATAAGCCGCAATATCTAAATCATGCGTAATCATGACAATGGTATTCCCCTGCGCATTGAGCTCTTGCAAGATTCCCATGACTTCGCGGCCCGTTTTAGAATCCAGTGCACCGGTCGGCTCATCTGCAAGCAGGATTGAGGGGCCGGCAGCCAAGGCTCGAGCTATCGCCACACGTTGCTGCTGTCCACCTGAAAGCTGCGTTGGCAAGTTTTTACTTTTATCGCCAAGTCCGACTTTCTCCAGACTTTCTCGCGCGATTTTTTCACGTTTTGAAGCGCTAAGTCCTGCATAGATTAGCGGCAGTTCGACATTTTCTAGCGCACTGAGCTTCGTCAGCAAATTGAACTGCTGGAAAATAAAACCGATTTTTTTATTGCGAATTTCCGACAAGCGATTGTCATTCAGCTGAAATACATCCACACTGTCCAAATGATAGCTACCGTTATCCGGCATGTCTAAACAGCCGATCATATTCATCAGCGTAGATTTCCCTGAGCCGGACGGGCCGACGATCGACAGGAACTCGCCTTCTTCAACAGCTAGAGAGACATCATCCAACGCTTTAAATGTTTCACCGCCGAGTGTATAGGTCTTCGTGATATGTTTTATATCAATTAATGGTGTTGTCAAAACAGCTCCTCCTTTCCGAATAGATTCATTTTAGAATCCTTCTGGGGTGGTGCTTGATTTTTGTGACGGCAGGATGACTTTATCGCCTTTTTCCAAGCCTTTAGTGATTTCAATGTTATCTTCATTGTGAAGGCCTGTTTCAACAATCACTTTTTTCTTGGTTTCTTTTCCTTTTTTGTCCTTCGCAGGAACCATCACATAGTATTTATTGTCATCATCTTTTTGAACGGCTTCAATCGGCACATAGAGTGCATCTTGTTTTTCATTAACGAGAATCGATGCGTCTGCTGTCATGCCTGCTTTAAGGTCCGTTGTATCATCAATAGAAATTGTCACGGCAAACGTGGAAACGCCATTTTGAACTTGTCCTTGCTCTGCTATCTCCGTGACTTTACCTTTATATGTTTTATCTGGAAGAGCCGTTACAGAAATATCGACTTCCTGATCTTTTTTGATATTCGGAATATCCAGTTCGTCCATCTGTGCTTGGAGAACCAATTTGTTGTAATCTGGCATCTGTTGATTTTCAGGCATGATCGCTCCTGTGCCAGTCGCTTTGATTTTTAACTCACCTTGTTTTACTTTTGTTGTGACAAGTTTTTCCTGCCCAACACTTGCGCTCTCTCCGCCCTTATTAAGCAGGAAAAAGCCTCCGCCAACAATGATCACAATAACGAGCAGTGCGATCAGCCATTTCATCCATTTCTTCATTTGTCTCCTCCTTCTAGTGTATCCTTGACCGTCATTATTCCTATGTATTTCTGCGTTGATAGGTCTCATTGTACCATAAAAGTTAACTTACTTAACTACTCCTCGAGATGTAACTTTCATGAAAAAAACCTGGCGCAAAGAAGAGATACTTAGGTGCCAAAAGAAGCTTTTGACGCGCGTATTCTTCATTACGACAGGTTGAATATTTTATTTGGCAAAATAATTGCCTTCTACGACTTCGATTTGTTTTTCTTTCACATTGACATTTTTGATTTTGACGAGTGAAACATAATCGTCCACCAGCCGCTCTTCTGCATACTCCGATTCTGCCAGCACGCCGATGCCTACTAAATTGGCATTGAACTCTTCCAGCAGATTCTTCATGCCGTTGATCGTGCCGCCCGCCTTCATGAAATCATCCACAACGACAACATTGGCGCCTTCTGCCAGACTGCGCTTCGAGAGCTCCATTTTTTCGATCCGCTTGGTCGATCCGGATACATAATTGATGCTCACGGTCGAGCCCTCTGTCACCTTGCTGTCACGTCGAACGATAACAAATGGGACGCTGAGATGCTCTGATACCGCTTGGGCGATTGGGATGCCTTTTGTCGCCACTGTCATAATCGCGTCGATCGGACGGTCATTGAATTTGGTTGCCAGTATTTTGCCGATTGCTTTCAGGGTAACTGGTTCGCCCAGCAAATCAGATAAATACAGGTAGCCACCAGGCAATAGGCGGTTCGGCTCGGCAATGCGGTTGCAAAGCGTGTGAATAAAATCAAGCACATCCGCATTATCCGCCTTCGAGATATACTGAACGCCGCCAGCAGCGCCGGGCACAGTCTCTAAGGTTCCGATGCCGCGTTCTTCAAACGTTTTCTTGATAATGACTAGATCTTCACTGATGGAAGACTTGGCTGAGCCATAACGTTCGGCAAACATGGTCAACGGGACTAATTTTCGTGGATGTGATAACAAGAACTGCGTCATGTCTATCAGACGCTCACTACGACGAATCTTCATACTCTCTCTCCCTTTATTTCCGTATATTGAGAACAAAAAACTTGCTTTTGTACGTATTTTCTTTATTATAAAACGATTCTCCTACTCTTGACAACTTTTTACTTCTTTAGTGGAAAATTTGTTTATTGATCGTTCTTTTCGCTCCATGGTCGCACCAGATAAACCTCATCACAAAAACCGCGGAGACCATTGCAGATTCGTTTTGCTCGTGAATACTGTTTGACGATGGCAAAAACGGACGGTCCGCTGCCGCTCATCAAGGCCGCATCCGCACCGAAAGCCTGCATCTTGTCTTTGATTTGCTTTACCGCGTCATTTTTTTGAAGCGTGACGGTTTCCAGTACATTCCCTGTCGCTTGGCAGATCTTGTCTAGATCGCCTGTTTCAATTCCGTCCAGCATCAGCGCTGTGTTCGGATGTTCAACCTCTTGCAGGTTCAACTCCTTGTAAACGGATGGTGTGGAAACGCTGATGCTCGGCTTGGCCACGACAATCCAGCAGCTGGGCATACTTTTTAACGGTTGGATGATTTCGCCACGACCCGTTGCAAGCGCCGCGCCTCCATATAGGCAAAAGGCGATGTCCGACCCGATCGCGCCGCTAATCTCAGCAAGCTCTTCTATAGGCAGATTCAGCCCCCACAGAATGTTCAAGCCTTTTAGCGCTGCCGCTGCATCACTGCTTCCCCCTGCCAAGCCGGCCGATACCGGTATATGTTTGTCGACGGTTATGCGAACGCCTTTTTTGATTTGAAATCGATCCTTTAAAAGCATGGCAGCTTGATAAATCAGGTTGCGCCGATCCTCTGGAATAAAGTGCGCCTTGACGTCCAAAATAATTTCATCTGAGTCAAGCAGTTCCAGGTACAGTCGATCGGAAAGGTCAATTGTGGCCATGACCATCTCGACTTCGTGGTAGCCATCTTCGCGTTTATAAAGCACATCCAAGGATAGATTGATCTTTGCTGGCGCTTTAATACTCATTTTCATTATTTTTGCCTCCGAGCGTCCTATTCAAAATCTCTTTGTATTATTCTATCATAAGCAGAAAAAAATAGGTAGCATCGTTCTAGCTAGCTCCTGAGACAAAGCAAAAACCGGACCCTTATCGGACCCGGCCACATAAATGCTTATAAAGCTAATTCTTTTTGATCATCAGTAAAAATAAGTTCTACTGCATCCGTGAGAATATCTGTGTAACTGTAGGATACTCTTTCAAAGTTGTTTTCATCTTGATCAAGTTCAACAATGAAAACCGATGGATAAGTCTCTGCTAAAATACCGCAACGTTCAATGGTCTTCTTACGCCCACCGTTCGCTCTCAAAGTCAATGCTTTACCTAACTTGGAATCTAAGTTTTGCTTAATACTTGCAATGGTTGTTGGCATTTATTTTCCACCTCACTAACAAATAGTATAACACAAAATGGAAACAAAAGCAAGAAACCAAATATTTTATCAGTTTATCTACCTATCTGTCAACATCTAAGGTCATTTTTTCGCAAAATTATTTTTTTGCCAAAAATTTTTGGAGAAAATTACTTAACTGCGCAAATTCTTCAATCGAATAAGTCTCACCTCGTCGGGATAAATCCAGCCCGATCTGCGCTAATTCACTTGTCAGCTGCTCCTTATCCGGTTTCAATTGCGGGAATTTGCTGGCCAAATTGTTCCACAGCGTTTTCCGGCGCTGAGCAAAAGCAGAACGAGTGACTTCAAAAAAGAACGTCTCGTCATCAACTTGGGCTGCTGGCTGCGTCCTTCTTTTCAGATGGATAACGGCGGAGTCGACATTCGGTTGCGGCATAAAGACCGTTTTAGGAACGATAAAGGCTAGACTGGCTTCACAGTAATACTGAATGGCAATCGACAGGCTGCCATAATTTTTGTTTCCTGGCACGGCACTGATTCGATCAGCCACTTCTTTTTGCAGCATAAATGTCATGGATTCGGCAGGAACCTGGGCGTGCAGAAGCTGCAGAATGATTGGCGTCGTGACATAGTAGGGCAAATTGGCTACGATTTTAAGTGGCGCATCCGGCGTTTCAAATTCAGCCTGGATCACTTTGGGAACATCGGCTTTCAGGACGTCACCATGTACAATCTTGACATTCGGATAGGCCGATAGCGTGTCGTCCAAAATGGGCAACAGTCGCTGATCGATTTCAAACGCTACGACCTGTTTGGCGGCTTTTGCCAGCTGTTCAGTCAAAGCCCCGATGCCTGGACCGATTTCCATTGTATTGTCTGCTTTTGTAATACCGGCCGTTTCAATGATGCGGTTCAAAATATTCGTATCGATTAAAAAATTCTGTCCTAGGCTTTTTTTAAATAGGAATCCATATTTTTTAAGAATTTCGCTCGTTTTTGATGGTGTGGCGATCTCTTTCGTCATCTTTTTCCTCCTGTAGCACTTGCTTCCATGCCGCGCTAAACTTTTCTTTTGTAATGCCAAACATTTGCAACCTGTTCTCCAACTGCTTCCCATTCGTATAGCCGATCTGTAGAAGCTCTCCCAGCCGTTCTCTGCGTTTTTTAGCTGCCGGTCCGCCAAGAAGGCCAAGTTCGATCAACGCTTCATGTGTGACCTCTTGGCGCTGCATACGCTCACCGCTAGTGTGAAAATTGGTCAGGGCTTCTTGAATCGCCTCAACTGATGCATGTTCAACGCCGATTCCCCGTCCGTTTTTCGGTCTGGCCGCCGCTTTTGTTAGAAAGGCATGATGGCAGCCTGGAACCGCCTGATCGATGGTTTTGCGGATTTTTTCACCCGGGAAATCGGGATCCGTAAATACAATCACGCCTCGTTTCTCGCTGGCATGGCGGATCTGCTCGATCGTTGCTTCGTTGATGGCTGAGCCGTTCGTTTCGATTGTGTCGGCTGTAACGGCTCGCTTAATGGCCGTTGTATCATCCCGACCTTCCACCACGATAATTTCATGAATAATAGGTTTTGTCATTTCACTCGTCCTTTAAAAATCAGTACCCTCATCATACCACAGAACTTCGCAGGAATAAATATGGCGGAAATTAGGTCTGAAAATATAAAAAGCGGCCTGAGTCAAAGTCATGCTTCGACCCAAGCCGTTATGAATAATTTTATAAAACTTTGACTGTGACTGTTTTTCTGCCCCAAGAGTAACAAGAGCCTGCATCGTCAAAATAAACATCAATGATATTTCCTTTGATCGCGCCGCCTGTATCTCCGGCAACGGCCACACCGTAACCTTCAACCCATACTTTTGAACCTAGCGGGATAACACTTGGATCAACTGCAACAACTTTGATGCCCGGATTCGCACTTAGATTGATTCCTGTTGCCGTTGTCCCACCGCCAGAGTATGCTGTGGATTCCATCGTGAATGTTTTGCCGCCGCTTGGTGCAGCTGAGCTATCAGAATGACTGACTGTTTGTGTAGAAGCGTTCGACGAGGAAGTGGCTGCAACTGTTTGCACAGCTTCCTTCGTACCACGTGCGACTACTTTATCTTGCTTATCAGAAACATTCTCTTCGGAAACGCGGTCACGTTTCACTTCTTTGCCATTTTCATAAGTGACATCATATTTAACTTTCTTTTCACCGTTCTTGCCTTCAGTGACGACCTTTTCTTGCCCTTTTTCAAGATTAGCATCGTCTTTATAAACGGTATCAAAAGCGATTTGTTCTACTTTTTCCTCGGACTTTTTATCTACATAAGCAACTTCAATATTCATGTCCGATGTTAGCTTCGTATCTTTGGCTGGTGATACACGATCGTCTCCGTCAACGGTGATATTTTTTTCAGCTAGTAAATCACCAACTGTGTTTTTCGTTGTCCAGACGGTTTCGTTTTTATCGCCATTTTTGAGTGTCAACTCGATTGCCCGGTCAATATCAATGTTCATATCATTTTTCACTTTATCATCAAGCGAAACATTCAGAACGTCATGTGGACCTGGTGTCATATTTTCATCTTTCAGTAATTCTCCCACCGTGGATTTTGTGCTCCAAACTTTTTCTGTTTGGCCATTATCCGTTACGTTTACTTGCTTTGCTTTCACGTAATCAATTTTCATATTATCCTTGATCGGTGTATTTTTAGCAGGAGATACTTGATCGTGTTTCCCTACTTCTATTCCTGATTCATTTAGCGCTTCACCAACAGTAGCGGCATGTGTTTTTGCTTCAATTTTTTCGCCCGCATTCATAATGGTGATATCGTTTTTAGTTCCTTCGAAAACGAAATAAAAAACCAGTGCGACTACAATAACAAATCCTGCAATCAAAATCGGTAATTTCCATTTTGATGGTTGGTCTACGTTACTGCTGTTTTCCATGGTCATGTATTTCTCCCCTTTCTACTCGCTAGTGATTATATACGGGGGACGAAAGAACTGTCAATTTTTGAGGTCGCTTGTGCACTCTTACACGTTTAAAACTGTCAAACCGTTGATACTATAGCCTTTTCATAATTGTTTTCAAAGACATAGCCCTGTTTGTAATATTTCTGTAACATTCGTCTACGACTCGGGACTTAGGCATAAAATAAGGGGGTTTGATAAAATCGTAAATTTGTTTACATTCCAATCTTAATATTGAGTTACAGAGGAGATCGATTATTACAGTTTAATGACATTTTCTATTGTATACCAAACAACTTGTTCGCGTTATCCATTGTGTGCCTAGCGATTTCCTCATATTTCATTTCTTTCAATTCGGCGATTTTTTCTGCAACAAGCTTCACATAAGCAGGTTCATTTCTTTTTCCACGATTTGGGTGTGGAGCAAGATATGGCGCATCCGTTTCGATCAGCATTCGATCAATTGGTATAGCTTCGGCTGCAATTTTAGGCAGTTTAGCGTTTTTGAAAGTAACGGTTCCGCCAAAAGAAATATGAAAATTAAGTGCTAAACATCTTTCCATCACTTCAACAGTCTCACCAAAACAGTGCATGATGCCGCCTACTTCTTCCGCATGTTCTTCTTCTAAAATACGCACGACATCTTCCGTTGCTTCTCGGTTATGAATGACGATTGGCAGTTTTACTTCCCGAGCGAGGCGAATCTGTTTGCGAAAGACTTCAAACTGTACTTCTTTTGGCGAAGTGTCCCAGTGATAGTCGAGCCCCATTTCTCCCAGCGCAACTACTCGCGGATGTTCCGCCAATTCACGCAGCCAATTTAGATCAGCCTCGGTAAAGTCAATTGCATCTGTAGGGTGCCAGCCGACGATCAGATAGATGAATGAATATTGGTCAGCCAGTTCTAGCGCCCGTTCGATTGTTTTTTTATTAAAGCCTACTACGGCCATTCTGCTTACATCATTTTCCTTTGCACGTGCAATGACAGCTTCTAAATCTTCATTAAAAGCTTCGTCGTTTAAGTGTACATGAGTATCAAAAAGCATTTTTTCTCCTCCAAATTTCCGTTTTCTTCTATTATACTATGAAAAAGATCGTTATCAAAAAGGACGTTTTATTGCAAACGGTTGCATAAATATTATTCTCGTTGTCAATTATTATAGAAGAAACTGGTTTTTCCGCAAAAAAATCCGAGGTATAGCACGGATGGCTAATAAATATACCTCGGATCGAATATGACTATTTTACTTTCGCGCCGTTTGGAAGGTCGCTGCTTGCTTCTATTACGCGCAATTCGCCGTCTTGTTCGCCCGAAAGAATCATTCCTTCACTGAGCAAACCGCGCAATTTAACTGGTTTCAGATTGGAGACGACAATGACTTTTTTGCCTAGTAGGTCTTCCGGTTGGTAGTACTCGGCAATTCCTGAAAGCACTTGGCGGAGTTTACCTTCACCTAGATCTAGTTGGAAGCATAGTAATTTGTCCGCTTTTTTGACCTTATCGACTTGTTTGACTTCCGCAACGCGCAGGTCAATTTTATTGAAGTCTTCAATACCGATTTGCGGCGTTTCAAGGGCTTCCACTTCTGCTTTTGCTTCTTGTTTTTCAGGTGCTGGAGCAGGAGCGGATTTTTTCATCTCGTCTTGAATGTATGTGACTTCTTCTTTGGCATCCAGACGCGGGAAAATTGGCGTTCCTTTTGAGACAACTTTTGTTCCAGCTGGAATCGCGCCATATTCATGGACACTTTCCCATTTTTTAGCTGCTTCATCCTGCAAGCCTAACTGGATAAAAATTTCGCCTGGAGCGCGCGTCAAGAATGGTTGCAAAAGCACGGCAATAATGCGCAGATTTTCAGCCAAATGGGTCATGACGCTGGCAAGTTGGTCAGAGGACGCTTCATCTTTTGCCAGTACCCACGGCGCTGTTTCATCAATATATTTGTTGGTGCGGGCGACAAGTGCCCATAATTTGCTTAGTACAACTGAGAACTGCATATTTTCCATATTCTCTTCGTACTCTTTGACTACTTCCTCTTTGAAAGCCACCAATTTTTCATCAAACGGTGTAACATTTCCTTGATAAGCTGGGATTTCTCCATCAAAGTACTTATTGATCATTGCAACTGTACGATTTAATAGATTACCTAAGTCATTAGCAAGATCATAGTTAACACGATCGACAAAGTCTTCCGGCGTGAACAAGCCGTCTGAACCGAATGGCACTTCTCGAAGCAGATAGTAACGAAGGGCATCTAGACCGTAACGTTCAATCAGCATATAAGGATCGACGACGTTGCCTTTGGATTTGGACATTTTGCCATCTTTCATTAAGATCCAGCCATGACCAAAGATTTTTTTCGGAAGTGGCAGATCAAGTGCCATGAGAATGATTGGCCAATAGATTGTGTGGAAACGGACGATTTCTTTTCCGACAATCTGCACGTCTGCTGGCCAGTATTTTTGGAATTTGATGTCATTATCTGTATTATAGCCGAGTGCGGTAATGTAGTTGGAGAGTGCATCAATCCACACGTATACAACATGTTTGGGATTACTTGGAACTTTGATGCCCCAGTCAAAAGTCGTCCGCGAAACAGCCAGGTCTTCAAGGCCGGGTTCAATGAAATTCTTGATCATCTCATTTTTACGGGATTCCGGCAGAATGAAATCTGGATGCGCGTTGTAATATTCTACAAGTCGGTCGGCATATTTGCTCATCTTGAAGAAATAGGATTCTTCTTTGACCAGTTCTACTTCATTGCCGCTTGGTGCTTTACCGCCAATGACTTTGCCTGCCTCGTCGCGATATACTTCGGCAAGTTGCGTCTCAGTGAAATATTCTTCATCAGAAACTGAGTACCAGCCTTCATATTCACCAAGATAGATATCTCCTTGTTCCACAAGGCGCTCAAAGATTTTTTGGACGCTGTCTTTATGACGGTCCTGCGTTGTCCGAATGAAGTCGGTGTTGGAAATCTCTAATTTTTTCCACAGGTCTTGGAATCCGGCTGCGATTTCGTCGACATATTCTTGTTCGGAAATGCCGCGTTCTTCTGCTTTTGCTTGAATTTTTTGGCCGTGTTCATCTGTACCTGTCAGGAAAAACACATCGTAGCCTGTTAGTCGTTTATAACGTGCCATTGCATCTGCTGCAATTGTTGTATAAGCGTGGCCAATATGCGCTTTGCCACTTGGGTAATAAATTGGTGTCGTTATGTAAAAGGTATTTTTATCCTCTTGCAACTAATTTCCCTCCCTCAGATTCTGCCGGTAAATCCGACAATCAATAAACATTACTTTTTATTATAGCATTTTTAGAGATATTGAAATATACCTTTGCCTAAAAAATTATCATCATTTTGACAAAAAAAAGACACTGCCGCCTTTTTCAAGTGCATGCTGTGTCTTAAATTGATTTTATGGCCGCTTGATAGGTGCCTGTTTTGGCAATAGCTTGGTGCGAAAAGCGGACAGCTTCGATGATGCCTTGCATTTAAGCGTCGTCTTCCTCAACTTTCGATGTAGACGGCGCTGGGTTGGATTTATAGCCCTTTTGTAACACCAATCAAAATGCCGCCTGCCACGACCAGCACGACGCCGATC
The DNA here is from genome assembly GCF_900183385.1 of Listeria costaricensis. Lineage (GTDB taxonomy): Bacteria > Bacillota > Bacilli > Lactobacillales > Listeriaceae > Listeria > Listeria costaricensis. The sequence continues at coordinate 35,706 of NZ_FXUT01000018.1, read as the reverse complement.
AGCACGAACACCATTTCCTTCTTCGTTTTCTTCTCGCCCAGCAGTATAATTCCACCGAGTGTCGAAATCACAACCCCTAGCTGTGAAAGAGAGAAACCGGTCGCTACGCCAACAAGGCCATTCGCATAGAGCATCGCCAAATTGCCGGCAGCCCAGATCATTCCGGGAATCATGATCAGCCAAGTACGGGAAGTAAAGCGTTTTTCTGTGCCCTTGTGTGTCATCAGAAGTGCACCGACAACCATGCCAAGCGCTTGTGGTAGAATCGCTTCAAATCCATTGATATGGAAGCCTTGGATCACCACGACATAGCTGATATAGCCAAGAGAGGAGATCGTCAGGATGATCAGCCCTTTATTCAGCTGGGCTGTTCCGTCTTCTTGCTTTTCTGCATAGCTCGTCATAAAAATTCCGATGACAATCAATGCCAGCGCCGTAAAACCTAGAATCATTCTGGTCATCGTGTCCCACTCATGAAAAAGGAGCACGCCACAAAGTGTTGTTCCAACAAGCTGCATGCCGGTTGAAATCGGCATTGCCTTGGAAACACCAATCAGCTTGAATGATTGCAGCTGAAACATTTGACCGATCGCCCAAAGGCAACCTGTCATAAAACTAATCACAAATGTATAAAGTGTATAAGTAGGTGGCGAAAAGAGAAAAACGATGCACGCAAAAAGAAGCGCCCCAAGTGTGACACCCATCGTTTGTTGTCTCGTCGTTCCTCCTACTTTTGTAATAATCAGCGGCATAAATCCCCACAGAAGTGCTGGAATGAGCGCAATGGTTATGTTCAACTTATTGTCCTCCCTGTTTATACACCTGCTTGGAAGTTATGCGATTTTTGTGTAGGTGAAATGTTTAACTTCTCCATTATAGCGGATACGCGAAAAATTGAATAGCGCTTTTTTTCAGGTAAGCGTTTCATTTAAATATTAAGTTTTTCGAAGCGCTTTAAAAAACACGCCCAGTTTACCTTCCGGGCGTGCTTTTTAATGTGGTTTAAATTGAAAATGCTTCAACGCCTGATCGACTGAATGGAATGTTGTAATGCCTTGCAGATGATTGTCAAATAAGACGGAGGACTTGGCAAGCGGCGGATTGATTCCTGTAAAGACTGTCCGAATGCCCATTAAATCTAAGAATTTGCGGAAATTCATGATGCCCGTTACGATCGACTCGTCAAATTTGGTCAAGCCGGAGAAGTCCAGAATCAGATAGGCAATCTCTCTTTCTTCCAAATAGCGCGTGCTTTTTTCGAGTAATATCTTGAAGCGATTTTCATCAAGTATGCCGATGAGTGGCAAAATCGCCATTTCCTGGCTCAGCGGAATAATCGGTGCTGTCAGCGAAAAAATCGTTTCTTCTGCATGGCGCATCTCTCTTTTCAACTGTTCAACCTCACTGACATCTTTTTGCAAGCCTAGGAAATAGACGGCGCCATTTTCATCATAGATCGGTCGAATGGTCAATTCGTTGTAAAAAACATCGCCATTCTTTTTATAATTCTTCAAGATCTGCTTTGTTGGCAGTTTCAAGCGCACGGCTTCACTGATTGCGCGCAAAGCTTCTTTGTCAGTATCTTCCCTCTGTAAAAAGCGACAATTTTGACCGACAGCTTCCTCGGCTGTGTAACCCGTTAATTCTTCAAAGGCTTCATTGACAAAAACAATTGGGTTATTCGAGATATTCGGATCGGTAATAATGACTGGCGCACCCGAAAACGTTAATGCTTCGCGTATAACTACGGAGGATAGTGAATGTTGTTCCATCATTTTTCGCCCTTTTCTTCATTAAAATAATTTCTTTATTGATTATACAATAATTATCTTTCAAATCATAAAAAAGCGAACTATTTTAATTCACAATCATTCCTCAACTTTTAGCAAAACCGATCATCGTTCCGCCTGTAATGACTAAGATTACTCCTATAACAACAAATATCCATTCTTTCTTCGTCTTCTTTTCACCTAAAAACAGAATGCCGCCAAGGGTTGAAATCACAACGCCCATTTGCGAAAGTGAGAACCCTGTAGCAATTCCAACCATGGCATTGGAAAAAAGTAAGGCCAGATTACCTGTTGCCCATAGAAGTCCGGGTATAATATTAAGAAAAGTTTGCTTGGTAAAGCGTTTCTCATCACTCTTGACGGCAAAGAGCAGTGCCGCTACGACCATTCCGACAGCCTGCGGTAAAATAGCATCCCAGCCATCTATATCAAACCATCTTGTTACGACTACATAGCCGACATAGCCGACTGTCGAAACCAAGAGTGTGACCAAGCCTTTTTTCATATTCGTGCCCTGCTCAGCATCTTTATTCTCCTGGTAGCTGGAAAGAGCGATCCCGATAATAATTAGCACTAGCGCTGAAAAACCCAGCACCAATTTGGCTGTTGTCCCCCATTCGTGAAAAGCAAACACACCGAAAAGTGACGTGCCGACTAGCTGCATCCCAGTCGAAAGCGGCATCGTCTTAGAAACGCCCACCTGCGTAAAGGCGCGAAACTGGTTCATCTGTCCGAGACTCCAAAATGCCCCCGAAACAAAGCTTGCCAGTAAAATCGTCATTGTATAATGCGGATCCGTAAAAAAGAAAACAAACACAGCAAAAATAAAAGCGCCGAGTGTCGTCCCAATAATTTGCTGTTTCGGTTTTCCGCCGATTTTTGAAACGATCAGCGGCATAATCCCCCACATAATCGCTGGTATAAGTGCTACGACAATATTCATTATAAACTCCCCCTATTGATTTCTTTTGAACTTATACCCTTTTTCTGGGAAATGACTCCTGCTCAGGATTTTTCCATTTTTTGGTATAAAAGAGCTTATAACCGAACAATTAGGGGTAAAGTGAGAAAAAAGCTACATGAAAGCAGGTGTTCACTTTGAAATCAACAGGGGTAGTGAGAAAAATTGATGATCTTGGCAGAATTGTTATTCCGATTGAAATTCGCCGCACGCTTAATCTAAAAGTCAAAGATCCCGTCGAAATCTTTATTGATGAGGAGAGTATTATTTTAAAGAAATATACGGCCGGCTTAGTCTGCGATGTGACGGGCGAATTTTCAGTTGATAACAAGAAGTTTTTAGATGGAAAATTAACTTTAAGCAAGGAAGGCGCGGAAGAGCTTATTGCGGAGATTCAGAAAAATTTCCAATAAAAAACAGGCAAAAGCGTGAGGGATAGCTTCTCCAAGATCGTCTATCAGGGAGAAACACATGCTTTTGCCTGTTTTTGTACGGTTATTTATTTGTGATTAGAAACCAACCATGTTAGTGCTTGTGAATTGTTGTATGCTTTTTCCCAAGCTGCATGCGGATTCGGCGTAACAAGTCCAGATGGATATTCAGTCATTTGGATTTTCGTGCCGCCAGCATCTTTCACTGCTTGAACTGCTTGAAGCGAACCTTGAACACTGTTTACAGGATCATCTTCTGCTTGGAAAGCCCAGATTGGAATATCTTTGATTTTCGCTGCATCTTCTTTGTTAGGTGCTAAGTAGCGAGCTGTACCGTCCTGAACGAATTCAGCATTTGCATCGTACATGTAGCCAGAGATTGGCAGTGCTGCTGCAAAGAAGTCTGGATTTTCAACGAGCATTTTCCAAGTACCTGTTGCCCCGTTGGATACACCTGAAATGTAGATGCGTGAAGTGTCGATATCGCTATGTTCAGAAACCACTTTGTCGATTAATTTTTTCACCATTTGTGTTTGGCCTTCATTGAACCAGCCGTTACGTTCTTTGTCCCATGGAACCTGTGGCGCTAATACGTAACTTGGTGTCGTTGTTTGGAAGCTCTTTCCAGCAAAAGTTGCCGGTCCGTCTGTTCCTAAAAGCTGCATTTCATTGTCGTCACCGCGCTCACCTGAACCGTGAAGGTAGATGATCAATGGTTTTTTCGCTGAATCACTGCTTTCTGTTGTTGGAGAATACAGGCGGTAAGCCATTTTGTTATCGCCATCTTTGAATGTATCCCCTTTAAATTGATCAAGAATTGGTGTCACTGTATCTTTAACAGCCATGCTTGCTGTTGGTGCATATTCAGTTCCTTTGTCCGATTTAACAGTTGCTGTTTGTTTCACTGTATAGCTCATGTTGGCGCGGCTGTTGATGAATTTTTCTACATCAAAAACCAGCGTACTTGCATTGGCATCACTTGGATTTAATTCAAGGACTACATATTTACCTTTCTCAGCCGGAGTTCCTACGGCCTTTTTCTCACTTGTATATACTGCTTGGATGTTACGGCTTTTAGCTCCCGCAAAAACAGCAAAATCAGATGGTGACAAGTCGCTGCCTTTCACAGCTTCAGGATAAGTCAAGATGACGGCTGATCCTACTTCCCCTTTATCAATCACATCTGTTACTAACGTGGTATCTTTCGCACTCAATTTCTCTCCCGAAGAAGAATCACTGCCGCTACTAGAACATGCAGCAAATACCATCGAAACTACCAGTAGCAATGCAACTAAACTAATCTTTTTCTTCATTTTTTGTCTCCTTTTTTGAATAGTTAAATAACGAATTCTCTGCACAAAAAAAGCCAGACAATACCAAAATAGTCCGATAACCTATCGAAAAATCATTGGTTTTGCCTGCCTTAGCAGTAACAATCCGTTATTTTCTGAAATCATCATATCATAATGAGAAAGCGATTACAATAAAATTTTTCATCCGTGTATTTCTCTACAAAACGCCTGCTAGTTAATTTGAACTAATTTTTTGTTAATTTTTTCCTTACATAAATATTTATATAGTAAAATTCATTACTTTTATTTGCGACACCCTATTTCAGCTCACTTAAAAAAACGGGTAAAAAGAACCGTTTGCCGTTCAAAATCCTATCCAAGCGAAAAAACAGCTGATAAAACAAAGAGAATCAAAAAATCAGACAACAGCCGCCTTACAAACTGGCGCTATTACTGCATTTTTGATTCTCTTATTTTCCCTCTATTCAAGTGACGCCTCTATTACCTTCTGGCCAAGGCTGCCTCATTTCCCCTTTAACACATTCTCCTCCACGCGGAACTTTGTGATTTCTGCAATCAGTTCATACGGGATTGGCTGATCATAAGGAAATTGAATGGCTCCCTTGGTGGTCTTGTACGCCGTGAGTCGGGACGCAAAATGGGTCACAGCGCTTGGTGTGGGATAAAAGCCGAGATGTTTTTTCATTGGGGCGAAATGAACCAGGTTGCCGTGTAAATAAAATGTCGGCATGCCGTAGCTGATTTTTTCGGTTGTTTCGGCGGGAACTGCTTCTTGAATCGTCTCGTATACTTTCCTAAGCAGCGGTTGCACGTTCAGATCACACTTTTCGATATAACTCTCAATCACTGAATCTGCCATTCCATTTCCTCCTCAAATTTCATGATAGGCCGCATAGACTTCGCGTTTCGGTAGGCCGCGCTCTTTCATGACCTGCTTGATGGCGTCTTTAGAAGTCAGACTCTGCTGTGCCATCACCTGCTCCACATGCTCCTTCACAGAAAGCGCCTGCCACCAAGCCGTTTCTTCGTCTGAATCGTCGGCCTGCTCATTTCCGGCTACAATCAAGCAGAATTCGCCGCGCACTTCCTGTTCATTTGCCCATTCGAGTGCCTCGGAAACAGTGCCGCGTAAAAATTCTTCATAGCGCTTGGTCAATTCACGACATAAAACGATCTGCCGCGTTCCGCCAACTGCCTTTTCAATGGCTTTCAAAGCTTCCTTCAACCGATGCGGCGATTCATAAAGGATCCACGTCTCCTGCCGCCGCGCCAATTTTTGCAGCGCTTCACGGCGTTCTTTGTTTTGTCGCGGAAGAAAGCCATAAAAGTAAAATGGTTGCGGCGCTAAGCCTGAGGCGATCAATGCCGTTAAAGCTGCGTTGGCTCCTGGAAGCGGGACAACAGTGATTTCCTTTGAAAGGGCCGCCTGCACAAGCTCAAATCCCGGGTCGCTGATCGATGGCATGCCTGCGTCACTGACAAGCGCGATCGTTTCACCTGCTGAAAGTTTGTCGACCAGCTCCTCTAATCGGCCGCCGTCGCTATGCTGATGATAGCTAATCATCTTTGTGCTGATTTCAAAATGATTGAGCAACTTGATCGTATTGCGCGTATCTTCTGCAGCAATCAAATCGGCCTCTTTCATCACTCGGAGCGCCCGAAAAGTGATGTCTTCCAGATTGCCGATCGGTGTGGGGACAAGATACAAAATCCCACCTGTCACTTGCTGCTCAAAGCTTTTCTGACTTTTCATCGCGTTCTCCTCCGTTTTCCGTTAAGTAACGATCTTTCTTGACACGTGACAGCTTTTTAAAAGCGGCTTCTGCTTTTGTCGCTTCACTCCGGGTCGCAAACTTTTCAAAATGGATCATTTTTACAGGGCGTCTTGTTTTGGTATACTTGCAGCGAATGCCGTCATTGTGTTCCTGCTCACGCCGCGCCACGTCTGTCGTATAGCCACCGTAATAAGTTCCGTCCGCGCAAAGCAGCACATAAAAATAGTGATCACTTGCTTTCGCCATATAAAATCTCCTTCACTTCGTCTGTATAGCCACCCGTTTCGTTATGTACATAGATGGGCGGCAGATACCGGACGCCTTCTCGCCCGTCTTTGATCCCTTCGACCAGCACCATATTCGCCTCTTTTTTTAAAAGTGGATGAACGAACTGGACACGTTTTGGTTCCAGCCGGTTGTGGCGCATCAAATCCAGAATTTCCAACAGTCGCTCTGGCCGATGCACAAAATTCGCTTTCCCGCCTTGTTTCAAAAGAGCCGAGGCCACTTGGATCGTATCCTCCAGCGTGCACATGATCTCGTGCCGAGCAATCGCCAAATGCTGATTGGGATTCTGCTTGGATGTTTCTGGTGTTTTAAAATAAGGCGGATTGCAGGTCACGACCGTATGCTTCTCTTTCCCGAGCAGCGGTACCACCGTTTTCAAATCCTGTTCGATCATCGTGATTTTATCGTCCAATTTGTTGTAGGCAATGCTCCGACGGGCCATATCTGCCAGACGAGGCTGGATTTCCACCCCGTAAATCGGCACTTCCGTGTGCTTGCTTATAAGGAGCGGCACGACCCCATTCCCGCTGCATAAATCAACAATGCTTCCTTTTCGAGCCGGTATATAGCTGAAATGAGCCAGCAAAACGGCATCCAGTGAAAAGGAAAACACGGATGGACTTTGCACGATTCGTAATTTTTCGGCCAGTAAAAAATCCAGCCGTTCATCGCCTTGAAGAAATTCCATATTAATCACCTTTTAAAAAGACCCTTCACGCGCAGAATATGCGGGAAAGGTCTGTATTGATTATTTTTTGCTGAGTAGTGACAGACAGAACAAGCAGTCTTCATCACCGCTGCGAGGGCTGCCAAAATGGACATTGCAGACATGAAACCCTTCCCTGTAGAGCCGGACCAGATTATCATGACCTGCACCGTGATCGAACATCTGCTGCATCGCTTCTTTACGTTTTGGCGCCATGACTGTCTCGGAATCAGACGGCTCACTCGAATCGTCGAGTTCCGAAAGCCGCACCCGCAAATGATCATTTTCGAGCTGCAAGCGGTTGTTTTCCTCGAGCATCTCACCCAGATTGGTTTTCAGTTCTCCCAGTTGCTGATAAAGTTCGCCGATCTGTTCTTCCATATTGCTTACTGAATCAAAAACAGCTTTTTTATCCACGTTATTCACCTCAAGATTGTGCTGATTGGGCTAAGCTTGGATTGAACGGACGAATTTCATCCAGTTCATATTCCACGACGAGTTCCTCTTCCGGCAAACGCACTTGGAGAATGCGCTGCAAGAGATTGATTCCCGTCACTTTTGCAGTAATTCCCTCAGGTGTTGTGATCGTTGTTCCGACATCCGGCATTTCTTTTTTCGCTTCTTCATATTGATCGTTTTCATATTTGAGACAGCACATCAGGCGGCCGCAAAGTCCGGAAATTTTTGTTGGATTGAGCGATAGGTTCTGATCTTTCGCCATTTTGATCGACACTGGTTCAAAATCTCCCAGAAAAGTCGAACAGCATAGCATCCGACCGCATGGGCCGATCCCGCCGAGCAGCTTGGCTTCATCACGAACACCAATTTGGCGCAGCTCGATTCGCGTACGGAAGATCGAAGCCAGGTCTTTCACAAGCTCCCGAAAATCCACGCGTCCTTCTGCTGTAAAATAAAAAATAATTTTGTTGCGGTCAAATGTATAGTCAACATCCACAAGACTCATATCAATCTTGTGCTCACGGATTTTTTCATCACATGTCAAGAAAGCTTTTTGGCAGGAATCCGCATTTTCCTGCACGCACGCATAGTCGGCTGCCGTTGCAATCCGAATGACATTCTTGAGCGGTAAAACGACATCCTCCTCGTCGACCAGCCGCGGCTCAATGACCGCCTGACCGAATTCAAGGCCTTGCGCATTCTCGACAATCACGCCCTGCCCCTGCTTGATAGCAAGATCACCGGGTGAAAAATAATAAATCTTACCAGCGTCTTTAAAACGCACGCCAACGATTTTAAGCAAATGGATTACCTCCCCTGTAGCTTGAGTACCAGCTGCTCCATCAAAAGCTGCATATTCATGTTGGAATCCAGCTTGGTTTTTGCAGATAGAACTAGCTCTATTGCACTTGTCGTCTCTTTAAGCGAGTAGCGCAGTGCGTCCTGCTTCAACATTTCCTGCTGACCTGTGCAGACGATTTCGTAATCCCCTGAAAGCGAAAGATGCATCCGGTCGCGGAATAGAAGCAGCAACAGCTCCAAGCCAAATGCACAGGCTGTTTTGTCCTTAAAGAGCTGCATCCACGTATCCTGAATGTGGATAAGCGGACTTGGGCCATTATGATACAGCCCTTCGTATAGCTTGATTACTGCGTTTCGAGCCTCGGAAAATTCGTCCTCTTCTTCCCATGCCAGCGCTCTTGTCAAACTGCCGGTCAAGCTGGCATATATTCGCGCCTTCTGCTCGCCGATTCCCGCACTGGTGAATGCTTTCAGGCGGTTCGGATAACTGAGCTCCTTGAAAGACACTGGTTGAAGACGCGACTTGATGGTCGGCAAAATCTTCCCTGGACTGGCCGTAATAAAAAGCAGCAACATGCCTCCGTCCGGCTCTTCTATAAATTTCAGCAGACTGTTGGCGGATTGAACCGTCATTTTATCTGCTTCATCGATGATTAATACTTTTTGATCTGACTCCATGCCTCGTTTACTGAGTTCATTCTTTAGCTCACGGACCTGATCAATTTTGATCGAAGCGCCGTCTGGAATCAGCCAGTGAACGTCTGGATGGTTGTCATTTGCGATACGCGTACAGTTGACGCAATGCCCACAAGCACTGTTTTCATCTGTCTTTTCCAAACAAAACAAGCTTTGTGCAAGCCAGAGCGCGGTCCGTTTTTTACCGGTTCCCTTTGCGCCTTCCAGCAAATAGCCGTGCGACAGTCTGTTTTCGCGGATACTTTTTGAGAATAAGTGCATCACAACAGGTTGCAATTCCATCAATTCAGCTTGTAATCCCACAAAAAACTTCCTTTCCAATTCATTCCTTCCTATTATAACATGCTTACTACCAAATAGCTTCGTTAATTTTGCAAGACTTCTCTAAAAATCCGCTTACTTTTTTTCAAAATTCAGGTTTGAGCTATCTAAAAAGCAGGAATGATATAGCAAAGTAACGAGGGGGGAAAAGTAAATGTGGTTATATGAAAAAAATGAGCTTTCCGCAAATTTGCCGATCGCGCTTTCAGACTTATGGACACTGCTTGAGAATAAATCGAATATCAGCTGGCGTTCCAATGTCATCCGCGTACAAACAAACCCTTCCACGAGAGAAATCACAGAATTTTATCCACATGGTCAGCTGCTTCGTTATCAACTTTTGACTCAAAGGGTGAGAAAATACAGAATTTATCGTATTGAACATCGCTATTTTTCCGGTTATTTATTAGAAGAATATCATTATTTAAATGAACAAACGACGCGGATCACCCTTACGGAAAAAATCAGACTGAAAAACGATTTTTACGGGCTGCTTTCCAAAATGGCATTCAGCTTCAAACAGGGGCAGGCACTTTACTTGAGCGATTTGGAATCACTCGTTTATAAACAAATGCGTAAAGAAATCTTGCCCGTTATCTAATCAAAAACCATGCTGTTCCCAATCTAGCTGACACTAGAAAAGCCAAAAATCTAGTTCACTATGTTGGGGATTTTTTATGATGTCGGGGGAGTCTGGCTTTTCGCTCAATACGTACGCAAGATCGCGCCTCACTCGTTATTAACATGGCGGATTAACCGGATCACATGAAAAACACGACAGCTCTGCCCCAATCGTTTATCGAGCCAAAGCCGCCGTATAAAATTTTTATTTCCCTCTATCAGCTTGAAGGTATTTCATTTCTCAAACTCGATTTTTCTTAATAAATTCACCGATGTCTGCGACGCAATCCTCTGCTTGGGGGTAGTTCCCAATGTGATCTAAATAGGCATGACCCAAGCCGCAATAATAAGTGAAGGTGGTCTCCACGCCTAATTGATTTAATTTTTTCGCATAGGCTAAGCTCTCAATCGTTAAAAAGTCATGCTCACCGGAAGAAATAAACGTGACAGGAGAATCTTTGGACACATCCATGTAGGGGGTCAGATACTTCGTCATCACTTCTGTCGTTCCTAAAAGATCTGATAACGAATTTGTTGCTTGGCTAAACATTTCAATCCCCGGTTTGATATATTTTTCGTGCTTTGGATAAATGTCAATGTCCGTAATACTAAAGGCGGTATCAGCATCTTTCACACCACCCATATTGACCGTTGGATAAAACAGCAATTGCCCTCTCACTAAATTCAATCCATCTTCAAGGGAACGATTGCTACAATAAAGTGTTAAATTGCCGCCCGCACTATCTCCTCCAACGAAGATGTTACGTGCATCTCCACCAATCGCTTCTGCGTTGTCCCCTAGCCATTTCAAAACTGTATAGCAGTCATTATGACCTGCTGGATAAGGATTCTCAGGTGCTAGGCGATAATCCACACCGACTGCAATCATATTTGTTGTAGTGACAAATAATTTTAGGGCTTCTGCTACAACATCTGTACTTCCTGCAAAGAAACCGCCGCCGTGAATAAAATAGAGAATGGGGGCATTTTCCAGGGGTGTATCAGACTTGAAAATGCTAATCGGTATCTCATAGCCATCATCTGCTTTTACGGTTCTATTGTCCCGCTTAAATCCTGAAGAAATGATTTCCGTACTATCCACATGATTGAAAATTTTTCTTAGTCGTTGGATGGATTTAGGGCTGCTATCCATTTTCATTAAGCTTTTTGGCATAAACTTCATCATCAAACTCATTTTTTTGCTAGATTTTAATAACCGCGGATCCATTGCGCCTTTTTCATCAAAATCTGGAATCGGTTTGACGATAATATCAACGCCTCGTCTTGTGGTATGATAGGCTTTTTCTTTAATTGCCGTCACTAACTGTTGCTCATATTTTCTACTCATCATTCACGCTCTTTTCTATTATTCAGCCATGACATTTCTGCTGTTTAATTCTTGCTCTCCTGTTTCAAGAGGGCGCCAATCTAAAAAGTTTTTCAAGGATTTGTCTCATTCATGCTCACTTTTTTGTCTTTCATGTACGTGGCATCAACTTCATTCACTACTAAAAACTCATGGTATTTTCTAACAGGCTCAAATGTCTTTTGTTAGATCATTCAAGACTGCTTTTTCATTAGACATCCTAATTATACAAAATAATAGGCTCGTTTTCCCTTTTAAACTCATTTTGTTTAAGAGCTTTTCTACCTGATTGATGCCCTTTAGTCCCCTTGTCACCCCAGTTAAATGGTTCTTTTTTCCAATTCACAATGCCTCTCTTTCAATGACATCGTTTCCTGATAATCATCCAGTGTCAGCTCGATTACCACATATCCGACGATGGCTGACATAACAATTGCGGTAATCACTTTTATACTAAATCCTATGGCGTGATTGATAATATCAAGGCCTAATACATTGGGTAACACAATAAAGAAAACCAAGGAAAAAACAACTGTAAATACGGTCAGTATCAAGCTTCTTAAGATGTTGTTATGCGGGAACCAATGGTTGAAGAAGCTTTTTTTCCTAGTGGACACATCTAAAGCATTTTTATTAATCGCTTTGGGAATGTTTACAAAGCCTGCTGCAGGACAAAAAATGCCTAAGAGTACTAACCCCATAAATAAATCGGTTGAAACCGCATCGAATGTCACAGTTCCGGTGTAATTTCTAAAATTAATGATATAAAAAGCGCCGTTTAAAACAATATTAATAATCACAAAATCCGTCATCATTTTTTTAAATCTAAATCGGTTGATTGTCATGTTTTTCACCTTTTCACTTTCTTGAAGTTGTTAAAAAAAGGCTGGCTGCTTATCTCTTCACATTGTGATCCATAATCTGAACATCATTTTTCTTTCGATATTGAATAGGGGTGTCTGAATATACTTTTTTAAAATGGCGTATCAATGCCTTCGAGCTCGGAAAGCCATGCTGTTGACTAATCCATTCAATCGTTTTATTCCCTTTAATAATTTCAGGAAATGCGCGATATAGCCGGTAATCTGTTAAATAATTTAAAAAGGTATAGCCAAATTTTTCTTTAAAGATTCGTGCAAAGTATTCCTTGGAAAAATTAAAGTGGTCTGCTAAATCATCCAAACTTAATTTCTCTGCGTAATGGCAATGGATATAATCTAAAATTTCTTTATCCAATTGATCAGATGAATGCGCATTCATTTTTTCGCGACTTTTTTCCTCTAAATGATAGCAGCATAGTAAATGAAATATCCTCAGCAAATCTGATTGAATTTTCAAACTTGAAAAAGCGTCATTCTTTTGAAACGTTGTTAAGATCGAGGTAAATAATTCAGCTAATGGATCATACGTCGATACGGGCTCCTCTAGATTAAAATAATAATTATCCACATTAGGTAGAAACTGTTTGATAAAATCATAAGAAATAATCAAACAAATGACTTCAAAGCCTTTTGTGAAGTTTCCGTTCAACTCATGAATTTCACCTGAATTAACAATAAAAAAGGTGCCATCTTGATATTCTTTTGTCACATTATTTTTTCTAAGTACGATGTTTCCTTTTCGGACAAAAGTGATTTCAATTTCCTTATGCCAATGTATGGGAACAAAATGTACGAGAGAATTATTTGCGTTCATTTCCTCAATCCGAGATAAAAGCAAAGGGTTTTTTTCAGAGAAATACAGTATTTTCATTGGCAAATCGCGATCCATTTGAATAAACTCGAATGTTGTTTTTTCCATCTTTACCTCACTCTACACTTTCTTTTTATCTTTACTTCTAACCTCCCCTTTCCCTTACAAATATCTTTACTTCATGATAATAGTTAACCGTTTTCATATGTGGTACATAATTATCTAAGATATGGTCAAATATTGATATTTAAGAAAAGGGATTAGTGGGGGATTTAAAAATATGAAAGTTTCCATATTTTACTTCGGAGTATTGAAATAATTTTATAACATTCTAACACCACTTTGAGAACGATTCCAGTCCATTATATTTTAACCCGCCTAAGTTTTTATATTTATTGACTTTTTCACTTTCCATATACTGCCTTGCGCTCCCTCTCCTCTTTGTTGTGGTAAGTTTTTTTGGGTGTCAGCTCACTTTGAAAGATTTCTTAAATATGCAAGAAAGCGTGGATTATTCGGCATCGGCGCCATTTGTATACCGCTTACATTTTTGTTATAATTTAGGTTAACGATAATCTATGGAAGAGGAGTTAGCGGTATGCGCAGACTAAATAAAACAAATGAAGCGTCACCACTTTATGCTCAAATTGCTGATGATATTCGTTACAAAATTTATTCAGACGAGTGGCAAACAGGGACAAAAATCCCTCCTGAACTAAATTTGTGCGAATTGTATAATGTCAGTCGAATCACCGTCCGAAAAGCCATTGATGAACTGGTAAGAGAAAATTTATTATACCGGGAACGGGCCAAAGGAACTTTCGTGCGGGATGTGACCGATCAGGAAGATGAGCATTTTACATTAGTGAAAAGTTTCACGAGAGAAATGCAGGAACTAGGAAAGAGTGCGGTTACTTTAAATGCTGAAATTGAGATAGTGGAGGCGGATCGACAGCTGGCAAGCCATTTGCATATTCCGCTTGGAAGCGAGGCCTTGCAAGTGAAGCGGGTTCGAGGCGCTGATGATGATATTTTTGCTTATTTTGTCAGTTATATTCCTTATAAGAAAGAATACTCGCTGGACAGCAAAGATTATTATGGCTCTTTTTATCAATATTTGGAGCGGTTTGGCATTATCATCAATCAGGAACGGGAGTATATCGAGGCAGTTTTACCAACGCCTGAGCTAAAACAGGCGCTTTCTGTCAAGTTGAAAGAACCCCTGTTGAAGCGGGTCCGGATGACAACACAGAAAGAAAGCGATTTTTACGAGTATAGTGAATGTTATTATATTGGAGCAAAATATCGTTATTATGTTGATTTTTCGTGATTGCTGAGAGTAAAAGAGAGTCAAAAATCAGGCGGCACCCGGTTGAAATCGGGGTTGTCGGGATTTTTGGCTCTCTTGCTTTTGTTCATTCAAGTAATATATCTTACATATTTAAAAATAATGCAGTAATGCCTGCATGGTTGAAATTGATGTATCTTTTGCTTTCAGGAGGGCGGTTTCTGGAAAATGCTCGACTAGTGCTTGCTTGAAAAAGGAGAAGCTACCTGCCACCTGTCCGCCGAAAATTAGGGCATCCGGTTCAAAAGTTTCGACAAATGGTGTCAGGGCCTCGGCAATCATTTCGCCAAATTCCTGAAAAACTCGTTGCGCAGCCCTGTCCCCACTTCCAGCCAGTACGGCCAAGCCAATGCCGGTTGTCGCCTGGTTGTCTTTGTTCAGGTTCATCAGACCGCCTGCCGAGAGGTACTGGTCAATGATCCCGTCTCGAAACGGTTGGCTGTAAATCCAGCCATTTTCTGGTAGGGGCGGTTCGGTGACAGGATGCTGATTTTCAATAAAAGCCGAGCCACAGCCTGTTCCAAGTGTGATCGCCATGACTTTCTGGTAGTTCTTGGCTTCGCCGAAAATAGCCTCCCCAAGTCCGAACAGTGTCGCATCATTGCCCATTCTGACTGGCAGCTGGTGGGCTTTTTCCAAGTGCGCTTTGAGCGGATAGCCGGATAGTGCATCATATTTGCCCAGCTTGGCGAGGTGTGGAACGCCGGCTTCATAGTCGCAGGGTCCTGGAAAGGCCACGCCTAGGCCTGCGATTTCAGGATGCTCATCTTTTGCTTCGTGGATGATTCGGTCAAAATGGTCGACTAGGACTGGGCGTGTTTGGCTGGCATGGGCCGGGTAGTCTTTTCTTGCTTCAACGGTGCCGGCAGGACTGAGAACGGCCGTTTTGATATTGGTGCCTCCGACGTCCAGCATCAGGTACTTTTTCATTTGGGCGCCTCGACACGGATGCCTACAAAGCCTTGATTTTCCGCGTGACAATTTTCAGCAACTTGCTCGGGTGTCAGCACTTCATGGCAAAGCTCCAGCGTATAGTCGAATTCATAAAAGCCGGATAGGTCTACTTTGAAATTCGTTTCCCAAAAGTTATTTTGTAGCCATGAAAAGACTGTTCCCACGTCGACTGGTTTTTCGGTGCCGTCATTTTCAAAGCAGATTTCATGCGCTTCGAGGCTGCCAGTCGTGATTAGCGGCACGTCTTTTACCGCCACTTGTACGGTTTTATTTTCGCCGATGTAGCCGAGGCCTTCCTGAATAAGGTAGAATTCTTCATTTGAAAGTGGCAGCTGATCGATTTTAGGGCGAATCTGACAGCCTGATTTTTCAAGCCACAATTGTTCGGTTTCATTTGTGGTGAATGGGAGAGCAAGATAAAGATTTTCTGGTTCCCAGCAGGATTCCTTATGATATTTTACAGATATGACAATTTTCGGCATGTGATAGTAGGCTTTCAAATGAATATCGAAGCGTTTTGTGGCCGCCAGCTGATAATTTAGAACAACCGTCGCGAAAACTGCCCCGTCGGCGATTTTTTTCATACCGATTAGTTCTGCTGTATGTCGTCTCGTGCTTGGCGCTTTCCGATTTCTCCCCATCAATCGACGTTCTTCCACGGCCGAAGTTGCGATTGGAGTTTGCTCATAAATGCCTGTAAATGGGGCATATTTACGATCGGCACGCAAAATGGAGTGGCCATCTGCCTTATCGCGAATTTCTGCAACGCCTAGTTTTTCATCCAGCTGAATATCGAAATAGTCCGTTGAAATCTGGTATATGTTCGCAAAAAGTCCAGCTTGCTTTTTGAAATCGGCAATGCCTTCCGCGCCTTTTGTCATATTGAGACTCGGTACATAACGTGGAATTTCTTCTTTTTTCCGTAATTTGAGTACGCGTTCTTCCTGTGGTGCCAGTTCAATCATCACTTCAAATTCAATGCCACGTGCGCATGGAACGGCTTGAAGCGGATAAGTTTTTTCGGCTTCATCGACTATTTCATATCGCTCATCAAAGTGTGCAACATCTACTTGTTCCCCATCAATGAACTCCCAGTAGTCAAAAAACAGCTTGGCGCGATCCAATCTGGTTTCTGCATGTGGATTGATGATTTTAAAAATATTCGGTTGATCGGCGGCAATTGACAGTGCTCCTTTCTCCGCAAGCACGGCATACAGCGCTTTTGAGGCCGCAGTCGCCCCGTTTGTCGCGTAGCAGCTCTTCCGCAAGTCCAGTTCATTGACCAGTGTGTCCCAGGGTTCAGATACAGATGACGAATAGCCCCACGTATGCTCAGCATAAAGGAGCAACTGATCCTCTGCTTCTGCCAGCAGCTTACTATCTGCACCTCCACCGCCTAGTTTGCGCGCCAGTTCATAATCCCGCTGACCGGCTCGGAAGCTCTTCACTGGGCCCATCGTCGAGCCAACACCATCTGCCCACCAGTCGTTCCAGTCGCCTTTATAGGTTGGAA
Organism: Listeria costaricensis; assembly: GCF_900183385.1. Classification (GTDB taxonomy): domain Bacteria; phylum Bacillota; class Bacilli; order Lactobacillales; family Listeriaceae; genus Listeria; species Listeria costaricensis. Next base: position 18,671 of record NZ_FXUT01000018.1, on the reverse strand, counting down.
TTTCCCAATCTACCTGCTTGAGTTTGGCGAAGAAATCATCGAGTGTGATCATTCGAGCGGTCACCTGATCGCCGTGTGCTGCATTCCATTTTGTTACAGCTTCCATAATCGCTCCATTTGGCGGTGCATTATCTGTCATCACGCCGGAAATCATCATTGGGTAAAAATCAAACGCATAATCTTCCTCGCGCAGCTTGTCGAGCAGCCCAAAAATCCGCGTTTCCAGAACCTGCCATTCATCCTTATAGACGTAAGGCTCCATTCCGTCGCCGCCAAAGCTGTAGGTTCCGCCACCGTTCGGACAAAAGCCCAGTTCATTGCCAAAATGATACTGATCGCCCAGCCATGTCAAAATTTTTGCCCCGCTTGGTGCCTCCCAGTAAAACGGCTGCTGCTTCCGGCCAAGCGGAAACATGCCGTGATGCGTATGGATGCAGGAGTAAAGTGCATCAATGCCATTTTCCGAAAGCACATCTGCGTAGCCCCACGAATAGCCATTGACATCTGCCGTCATGGATACGTGCGGCCGCTTGCCAAGCGTTGCAGCCACGTCCAACCCGCGTTTGATTTTATTGGACAAAATTTGCGGACTGATCAGCTCGGTCATGTTCAAATAGCTGCCAGAAATGTCAATATAGCCCAGTTCAACAAAATGCCGGAATGCCGCCTGTTCTTCCGCTGTACTGTCTTCAAAAAAGCGCTCGACTTGCCAGGTGTTCTCGCAGTTCCAGCAGAAGCCTTGCCAGTCGGGGCGTTCGCCGGATTCGATTTTCTCGCAAATTTGAATCGCCTGCTTGATGAAGTCAACGTGATACCGCTCGATTTTTTCCTGCCTTTGTGTGTAGCCAATATCGGTATGCGAATGGTGAATAAGAAGTAATTCCATAAAAGTTCCCTCCAATTATTTGCTCGTCATAACAAAGCCTTCTTCAAAATTTCGGTTCAATAGGAAATAGATGATCATCGTCGGAATGGAAGCGATCAAACAGGCCAGAAGAACTGCCGGCGTGCTGGTTGAACCGCCAACAGTTGTTCCCGAAAGAATCGACAGAACGGGCATGACTGGTCGAACGCTTTCCGACTGGCTGAAGGTGAGTCCAAACAGTAGGTCGTTCCAGATAAATGAAAATTGAAATAGAAACAGCGCTGAAATGGGCGCCTTTGACATTGGTAGGAAAATCCGGTAGAAAATATTGAAATCAGTGGCCCCATCAATTTTAGCCGCCTCTGTCATGTCATCGTTCACTCCCTGGAAAAAGTTTCGCAATACAAATGTACAAAACGGCACGCTGATCGCCACATAGAACAGAATCATCCCCAGTTGCGTGTCATACAGCCCGGTCGTCAGGTAGCCGCGATAAACGGGCACTAGATACATTTGAAACGGAAAAATCGTCCCTGCATAGATCAGCAAAAACCAGTAGAAGCTGCCCTTAAGCTTTAATTTTGTGAGTCCATAAGCCGCCAGCGCCGAAATCAGAATCGCGATGACCCCTGCCACAATGCCATATAGCAGACTGTTTTCCATACCGGCAAACAAATTGATTTTTCCATTGATATAATCCAGCGACTCTCCGATTGAAAAGCCCTTTGGCAGGCTCCAGAAATCCCCTTGATTGTACTCGACTTGACCTTTTGGAAAGTTGATTAACACATAAAGAAATGGCACCATCCATAAAAAAGCAATCAGGCTCAATATCAAGTTTAACAGCTTTGAGTTACTTTTTCGCAAATTTCCCATTACTCCATCTCTCCTTTAAATGTTCGTTTCAGATAGAACCAAGAAATCACGAGTACAATCAGCGAAAGCACGACTGCCACTGCTGATCCGTAGCCATAATTGCCATTCACGAAGGTCTCCTTATACATCGTGACGGCCAGCGTTTCAGAAGTCCGGTACGGCCCGCCTTTTGTCATCATCCAAATCGAATCAAACACTTTAAAGCTGTTGATGATCGACATTAGGAGCACGATGACGAGTGTTGGTTTCAGCAGCGGGAAAACCACATTTTTATACAGACTAAAGCCGGAAGCTCCATCAATTTTGGCTGCTTCAATGGGGTCGGGCGGAATGTTGTTGAGTCCTACAATAAACAGGATTAAATTGGTGCCAATCCCCTGCCACACGCCCGCAATGATCATCACAAATGTGTTGACATAGGGAATGTTGAGCCAGTAGGTATCAAGTGATTCAAAGCCCATCATCCCCAGCAGTTTAGGTATACCATAAGTCGACAGCAGACTCATGATAATCAGCGCTCCGATAGTCGGTGCAATCGTATTTGGCAGATAGAAGATATTTTTAAAAATCGTACCAAATCGACTTTTTTGGAGCATAATTGCCAGAATAAGCGGCAGCATGACTGGAAGAATCAAGGCTGCGAGCACCCAAATAAGCGTATTGAGCATGGATTGGATAAAATAAGGATCCTGAAACATTTGAACATAATTATCCAGACCGATAAAATTCATCTGACTGATCCCATCCCAGTCGGTAAAACTAGTGATGATCGTAAAAATTGTTGACGTTATAAAGAAAACCAAAACGATCAGAACAGCTGGCATGATATAGAGATAAGACTGCCATTTTCTTTTTTTCCACATGTTGATCGTACCTCCACTTCACTTGAAATATTTCCAGCAATCTTACTCAGCCTCGACTTTTTCCAGCTCTTTCTGAATAGCTGCTAAACTTTCATCCACTTGTTTTTTTGTCGGATTAGCAAAAATTTTCCAATATTCATCAATGGAGAAGTTGACGACTTCCGGATCAAATTGTTCATAGTAGCGTAGCTTTAAATTGTAGTCATCAGGATCGTTGGCACACTCATTCATGTACTGCGAAAGTGGATTTTTAAAAGTCGTTGTCGTCGTTGCGCTCATACCGCTTGCATCGGCATATTCCTGCTGAGCGTCCTCACTGTAATAGCTGCGAAGAATTTTCTTGGCATCAGCAACTTGCGTACTATTTTTACCCACTAGGATTGGGGCCACTTCATAGAAAATTGTTGGTTTTTGATCGGTTGTTGCGGTTGGAAGAACAAACATACCAATGTCTTCACCCGGTTTCATATCAAAATCCGAAAATCCTTCCAGTACATTTGTCGCATTGAATTCCATGGCCACTTTTCCATTGGCCAAATCTTTTCCTTGGTCCTCTTCCTGATCAGAGAAGTAACCCTTTTGAATCATATCAATCAGTTCATAAAATATTGTTTTCACCCGATCATCTGTAAACTTGACCTTGCCTTCTGTCAATTCATCATAAAGCTCTGGATCCATGCTGCCCATCAATGCTTGCGGCCAACAGAACGACTGCCATGTACTGCCTACACCGATTGGCGTCACGCCTTTTTTGACCAATGTGTCACAGATATTCAAGAAATCATCAAATGTTTTCGGCTCTTCCAGTCCATATTTATCAAAAATTTCTTTGTTGTAAATAATGCCGTTATAAATGACATTCATCGGCGCGCCATAAATTTTTCCGTCAATTGTCATTGAATCTGCAATATCTGGATTTACACCACTCGGAATATAATATTTTTCCCATTCGTCCGTCAGATCGACCACCAGATCATTTTTTACAAGTTCTTCCATTTGCGTCCCGCTCCACCAACTAAACAGAGCAGGCGCCGAACTCGTTGAAAGTGATTGCTGAATATTGGTTTGATAGGCAGAAACATCCGTAGTTGTCACATATTTTAATGTTAATCCTGTGTCATCTTTAATCGTCTGCCGCATATCTTTCGTATATTTTGCCTCGTCCTTATCCGTCTGCATCTCAACGGTCTTACTGTCACTATCACTCGCCTTGCCCCCTGAACACGCTGCTAATCCAAAAACCAATATGACAGACATTGCCGCAATCATTACGATTCGAAATTTCTTCATGTCATCAACACTCCTTTTGTTATTTTGTTATAAACGTATGAGGAATACAGCCACTTATTAAAGCGCTTTCTAAATAATCACCTCCAACAGTCCCTCGTTCTTCTTTCTTCGCCATCACATTGGTTGCCGAACAATCGCCTGTTACATTTTTATATTATACGGGCATAATCTAGATTTACAAGCGACCATTCTAAGCGCTTTCTTCCTAAAAAAAGCTGTCGAACATTGGCCACTCCTCACTTTTTGCCCCATTTATTCTTGTATTGTATAAAAAAAAGATACAATGTGCAGATGTATGTTTGCTACGTGAAAAATTTGATACACTGACGCATAAGAAATGGATGGCTTTGCATAAAAAATAAAGGTATCTCTTGGCTGCACTGCTTGAGAGAATACCTTTATTTTTCGTCTATATTTTGCGTGTCACTTTTACCGTCAAATAGCCTTTAGCCGGGATTTCTGCTGGCACTTCCCCGAACGGCAGCTCTTCAAGTGTCACCCGTTCCGCCACAAACCCCGATCGCACTTTCAAATCAAAAGTAGCTGGCTGATCGCTCGGATTATAGAAACGCGCGATCATGCCGTTTCCATCAAATGCGGATTTGAGTGCACTCATTCTTACTGCCGGATTGGATATTTCACATAGCGGCTCCCTACTTGGGGAAATCTGTGGAAGCGGGATTTCAAAGCGATCTAATCGGCGATGAAATGAGTTCAGACTTTGCAGTTGATAGGTTTTCTGGCGGCCTTCAAAGTGATCTGCCAGACCAAACAGGGTTGCCGGATTATTTTCTTCCGGAACGATGGCATAGTCAAAAGTCATTGTTTGAAGCATTTGGCCGGCCGGCGTCTCAACCACTTTATTATTGATGCCGGAAGCTCTGCCAGGTCGCCATGCCAGATCATCCCGACCAAGCAAGCCGTTACTTCTGAACAGCGTCAGGGCGATTTCTCCCGATTCTGGCAGCACCTGATATTCCTTCAAGCCGTTAGCCAAAATGCTGAATCCACGGTCCGCTTCCGAAAGATGAATGATTCGTTCAAATGGATAAATTGGCTGTGGCGCCTCGACAAAGCCGGCTTGCTTCCATGTTGCCAGGTGCGGATTCGTTGTGCTTCTTTCCAATAGCGAGAATCCCTGATCTCCGTAGCAAGTCGAAACATTGCGAAAGCCAGATGGGATGAGTGCACGGAGACGATGGTCTTTGATGTGATTGTCAATTTCATGATGCACTCGGATGAACGGTTCACCGCGGCGGAGTTCTAATACCGTATAAATGGCAAATGGCTGGCGGTCTTTGTTTGTCCGTCTGTTGGATAAATCAGTCGGCAGTTCGGCACTATGCTTCACATATAGCCGTTCACTCATGCTGCTTCGCTCCGTTTTAATCCATTCTGCTTGTTCTAAATAATGTGGTTGGTCCCCTTCAAGTGGTGAATAGTCGAACGAGTCGCCAGCATCTGCGGTATCGTCAAAATACAGCAGACCTGTTGTTTGGATACCCGTTTTCAGATGATCTACCTGCCAAATACCCGCCATCAGCTGAATACGAAAATGCTCATTTTGAATGATTTGCTCGTCTGTTTCAGTCAGCAGTTCCGAGTTTTGGTTGCCGCTCGCGATTTGGTAGGCTTTCCAACTGGTAGCCGGAACATTTTCCACGTGCAGCAGAATCTCCGTCCGGTAATAGTCGGGAATCGTGACTTCTTTTTCACCTTTAGATGTGACTTCCACCGCACGACCGCCCGGCAAGCGCTCTGTTTTTAGGACGGTGAATGGGCAAGGTACATCGTTCGCATCGTGAATCTGGAAACACTCTTCTGCGGTGAAAATGGTCGCTTCTACATGACCCGTAAATGAATGGGCATCAAAATTGAACACGGTCAGCGGGTTTTCCAAATCAAGCGAGGCGGTCAGCTGTTTCTGATACAGATTGATCAGATCATCGGCCATTCGTTCAGCACTTGTCAGGCGGACCACAATGTCATGATTGGCATCATCCGAATTGGAAGCCCCAATCCCGTTGTGCGCTTGGCTGTCAAAAATCTTTTTCCAGATGATATCCAGCTCGTTTTGTGGATCGTCCAGCCCCGCCTGCTTCGCCATTTCGACAAGCGGCTCTAAAATGGAAATCACCTTTTGCTCTACACGGGCGTTCAGTTGCTTCATGTCATATCTTTCCGAACGGCATGTGTGATGGATGCGTGACTTCTGACAGGCCAGCAGCTCACCTTGGATTACTTTTTGGAACGGCTGATCCGCCCATGCTTCCTTCATAAAGGTCTCATAGTCGGAAAGCTCAAATGTAAAGTCGGTCGACATCTCGTTCAGCCGCTCAATCGTTTTCGGAAAATGGCGGCGCACCAGAACCTGATCACCTCCAGACGGCAGCAACAGGCAATCCGTCGAACGGTTCAGCTCCGCCAGTTTTTCCAGAATCGGCCGGAGCCGCGTCTCCAAATATTCCGGTTCCGCCCGTAAAAATTTACCCGGCCCGTAGCCAAAGAAGAGATTATTCGCCCGAATCTGCCGCTTGTCTGGTGCCTCCCAGATAAAGTTCAGCTCCTTTTCAACCTGCTCATTATAGACACCGCGCTGAAAAATGCTGTCCCCGATGCCGAATTCCTGAAAAATAGACGGCAGATAGGCGTGCTGCCCAAAAATGTCCGGCAGGTAGCCAATCTCCATCGAATGCCCCGCCTGCTTGCTCAACTTCACTCCGTACAGCAAATTGCGAATTAGCGCTTCTGTTTTGCCAAGCATGGCATCAGCCTGCGTATACCATGGACCAACGAACAGCCTTTTTTCACGAATTAATTTTTCCAAACGGTCACGATTTTCAGGTCGGATGCGTAAATATTTTTCAACAATCGCATACTGGGCATCAAAATGGTAACTTGTAAAATCAGGATCACTTTCCAGCGTTTCGATCAAATAATCCATGTTGCGAACCAGAAGAATATCTGCGTCCTCCATCGTGAAATACCATTCATGATCCCAATGAGAGTGCGCCACCACAAATACTTTTTTCATTCAAAAACTACCTCTTCCTGCATGATTATGCTTGATTCTTCCGTTCTTTTCGCTTAATAAGTGCATAGCGGACAAAAATATTCGCAAATGCAATGAATAAAATACCACAGAGCATACCGAGCAAGTATGCTGGCAGATTTTCAACTAGCGGCCAGCCCCAGAACGCCGGAAGCGGATACCACTGAACGGCTCCAAGCGTGACGGCAATTAGTGAGCCCAGTACGGCCCCCATCATATTGATCGTAATTGTGATGATCGGATTTTTCAGCATAAATGGTATCGCGCCCTCACCGATCGCCAGAAAACCTAATATTAGCGAGGTTGTTCCGATTGTCCGCTGTTCTGCATCGAATACGCGGCGGCGTACAACAAATTTGTCGATCATTGTGGCAAGACCAATCCCGATTGGCGGAATAACGATGGAGAGCACGCGCGGCGTGAGTGGGAAAATGTGGTCGGCTGCCAAACCGATCGCCACGGTTCCTGCCGCTTTGTTGACCGGACCACCCAAGTCAAAGGCTGTCAGACAGGCAATGATGGTGGATAGAATGATGGCGCTGGAATCCTGATTAGCCATGACCCAATCCTGAAGCAGCTTATTCAAGCCGCCGAATACCGGATCGACTATATAGAAGTTCAGGAAGAAGATGACGAGCACGGTGATTCCCGGTATCAGGAACATCGGTTTCATCGCTTGCAGATTTTTATGAAGCTTGATTTTATCATTTAAGAATTTCGCTACAAAACCGGCCACCAGACCTAGAATAAGAGCCCCCATGAAGCCGGATGGCACGCCGTCTGGTTCGTTCCACAGAATAAAGTGGAATCCTGCGGCAAAAGCACCGCCAATGAAACCCGGTGCAAGCCCTGGACGGTCGGCAATTGAATAGGCAACAAAGGCTGAAAATACCGGATACATAAATTTCATGATCATATTGCCGTATAGAACGAGATAATGGAAAATAACGATCAGCTGATTCGGGTCGCTTGCAAATTTCGGATCACTAATCACGTCCGCTAAACCAAGCGCCGCGGCTCCAATTTGCCCGACCCCAATCATTAAACCAGCAGAGACGATTACCGGAATCATATAGCTAATCCCGGTCAAGACTCCTTGATAAATCTGCCTGAAAACGGATGTCTTATTACCACCACCGCTGTCCTCTACCACTGCATCTTTGTCGCCCTGAACGATACCATCCGGCTGTGTCAGCACTCTTTGCACCATATCGTCCGCATGCTTCAACGGATCGGCTACACGACGCTCAATGTAGGGCTTTCCGACAAAGCGCTCCTTGTTTTTCGCCGCAATATCTGTGGCAAAAATGACCCCATCCGCTTCTTCAATTTCCTGTTGTGTCAGGCGGTCTTCAATACCATTTGCCCCTTGTTTTTCCACGCGCATGGAGATACCCTGCTTGGCCGCTGCCTGTTCAAGGGCTTCTGCCGCCATATATGTATGGGCAATTCCGGCAGCACAGGCTGTAATCCCCACAATTTTTTTACCAGTACTACTTTTCTCCTGCTGTGTTTTTTCAGGCTTATAAGTAAGGGCTGCCATCACTTCTTGTTTCGTTTCTGCCTGTTTTAATTGGGCGAAAAATGTCTCATTCATCAGCCGCGTGCTGAGTTCAGCGAGCAGTTGCAAGTGCGTGGATCCTGCCTCACTTTCTGGAATTGCCAGCAGGATGACCAGATCAACCTGATTTTCAGGATCAATGCTTTCCCAATTCGCCACCGGTTTCTTTAATTTAGCAATGGCAAAACCCGCTTCTTTGACGGTGGCACTTTTGCCGTGTGGGATTGCCAGCCCATTTTCAAGACCAGTTGCTGAAATTTTTTCACGCTCATATACGGCATCTAAATAGGCCGCCTGATCAGCAATAATCCCATCATCCGCCAGCGCTTTAGCAAGATGTTTCAGAACCAGTTCCTTACTGTCCCATTCTTCATCAAGGAAGATCAAATTTTCCCTTGTCATCGTTGAAAGTTCCAAAGCCTTTCATCTCCTGTTCGTCATGAATTTTTACCGTTGTACTTTTAATGCATTTTGCTATAATGAAATTGACGTTTTTCATGCAGCACAAATTGTATAGCGCTTACAATACTGTTATACCATGGATGAATTGTGTGAAAAATACGATTATCGTACTTTCATACATTGTCGAGAATGGAGGCGCAAAATTGACTTCTTTAATGCAAAACTATGCCAATCAATTTGAAACACTGAGTTCGTCCGAGAAAAAAATCTTTTTCTTTCTAAACGACCACTTGGAATCGCTTCGGCGGCTGACTGTTTCGGAAATCGCTTTTGAGAACAATGTCAGCTCGACAACCGTCATCCGAACCTGTCACAAGCTGGGCTTCACTGGTTTTTCCGAATTAAAGTACCAACTTGCGACAAAACAGACACCCAAAGACGACCCGACAGAGCTTTCACAGCAATTCAGCCGCTACATCACGGAAAGTATCCAAGAGATCGATCAGGGGAAAATTCTCCGGCTGGCCAAGAAAATTTTTTACACGCCGCGCGTCTATGTGGTCTGCCTTGGAATGACCAAAATTATCGGCGAATATTTCATCAAAATGCTGACGCAGGAAAATAAAAGCTGCTTCATGACTTACGATTCCTTTCTGGTCGGCATCCTGTCCAAGATCGTCACCAAAGATGATCTGGTCATTATTATTTCCCAGAATGGCCGCACGAAAGACCTGTTGAGCCTAACCGAAAGTCTAAAATTTAATTTTATCGAAACAGTCCTGATCACAAGCTCTCCGTCCGCCCCAATGTCACAATTTGCGGGAATGACCATCTACGCATCGAATGAAGAAGTGGCAAGCAGTCAGGTTCCTTACCATCACACACCGCTTTTGTTTGTGATCGATCTCGTTTTAAATACCTATCATCACATTGCTAAAAAATAATTTTTCCACACGAAAAGACACGTGCTCCGTTCAAAAAGGCATGTGTCTTTTCGCTTTAAAGTTCGCATTGTATTAGAAAAAAAAGACAATAGAAAGCAGTGACAATTCCCCAACGTCATACTAAAATAAGGGCGATATGAAAATCACGATGAAAGGAATTGGAAACAGATGACCTATAATTTAAAACCGGAAATTCCGGTGTCCGCTTCCGCCCTGGATGGCTACGGGCAAATCGCCTCAGCTATCAAACAAAAAAGTAGCCAATTCAAAAAAGCGGTCACCATCCTGACTGTTGAATGCTATCCCGGCGTGAACAAGGAGGAATTGAAAGCTGAACTGTTCTCAAAGCTTGATCCCGCCCTCGTTCTGGATGCCGATGATTATACTGATACAACTGCCCGAGTACAGGAGCGCATCAAAGATTATATGACAGACGATCGCGTTTTTGGCATCATGTCACACTATACGATCGACCAATTCTTAAGCTCCAAGAAACGGCAGGAGGCGGAAATGCACATTTTGGAAATCACGCAGGGTCTCGTCATTCTATTCGGCTTTGGGGCGACCCTGCTAGCCGAACCGGATATTCTCATTTACGCCGATCTCACCAGGTGGGAAATCCAGTGCCGCTTCCGTTATGAAAAGCTGACCAATTGGAAAACGGACAATGCTCTGGAAGATGCTTTGCGAAAATTCAAACGCGGATACTTTTTTGAATGGCGCATGGCCGATCGGCAAAAGAAAGCCTGCTTCGACCGGCTTGATTTCCTGCTTGACACTAATCAAAAAATGGCGCCAAAAATGGTCGATGGTGATGCCTACCGAGGCGCACTAAAGCAGGCCGTGACACAGCCATTCCGTCTTGTCCCCTATTTCGATGCCAGCGTTTGGGGCGGCCAGTGGATGAAAAAAAATTTTGCGCTCGATCCAACTGCCGACAATTTCGGCTGGGCATTCGACGGAGTGCCGGAAGAAAACAGCCTGTTGTTCAATTTTGACGGCACAAAAGTGGAAATTCCCGCCATCAACCTTGTTTTCAGCGAGCCTGATGACCTGCTTGGGCCAAGCGTCCACGCACGTTTTGGCACGGAATTTCCGATTCGATTTGATTATCTCGACACCATGGGCGGCGGTAATTTGAGCCTCCAAGTTCATCCACGAACCGAGTATATTCAGGAACAATTTGGCATGCCTTACACACAGGATGAAAGCTATTATATTCTCCAAGCAACCGACCGCTCGACGATTTATCTGGGTGTAAAGGAAGATGCCACACTGGACGAGCTATCCGCCGATTTGAAGCGTGCCGAAGCTGGCGGCTATCGTTTTCCCGATGAGAAATACATCAACGAATTTCCTGTAAGAAAACACGACCACATCTCCATTCCTGCCGGGACGATCCATTGCGGCGGGCCGGATACAGTCGTCCTTGAAATCAGCGCCACGCCTTATATTTTCACATTCAAGTTATGGGACTGGGGCCGCACAGGGCTTGATGGCATTCCACGTCCCGTCCACATCAACCACGGAGTTGCCAATATTGACATCACGCGAGATACAGCCTATGTCGAACAAAATTTGATTGTCCGTGCCGACCAGCCATTTGAAAATCTTGCTGAACAAAGTGGCGTCCGCTCGGAAAGAACGGGTCTCCATGAATTGGAATTTATTGAGACAGAGCGACACTGGCTGAAAGATTCGGCAACGCTTTCCACACATGGCAGTGTCAATATGCTGAATTTAGTGGAAGGCAATGAAGCCGCGGTCGAAAGCCTTGACGGCACTTTCCCCCCGTTCATCGTCCACTATGGCGAAACTTTCATCGTTCCGGCTGCAGTTGGAAAATATCGAATTCGGCATACAAAACCCGACGGCACAGAGATTGCGGTTATTCAGGCGTTTGTGCGGTAATGAAGCAACCTTAATCTCACTTGAAAGCTAGCGCACAAACTACTCATTTGCGTAAAAATACAGATCAAAAAACAAGCTAACGCGTTTTCTGGTCTGTATTATTTCGGAAAATTGTCAACCTCGCCTAGTTCATTAAATCAAAACCTCATTCATGTTCCACCTGCGCTTCTCCTCTTACAAAAAATAGCTGACCTTAATGATCGCTTTTGCGACATTGGTTGTGCTGATACTTGACTCTGATCACAAGCAAAAAAAATAATCATCTTTACACTTTGACCGAGTGAGGAAAGATGATTATTCATTCTCATATATGGTTACCGTCTTTGAAGCGGTGTTGTTGTGAGGGGGCATGTTCACGCATGACTCTCTTTTCTTTTATATTATACCCATCAATGATTATTTTGTAAACAATGGAAGGCATTATCTACTTTTGAATATCCATCTAAATTTTAACCTATCCGCACAGAGATGCTGTTATCTAAGCTTCTGTACGAGCACGAAAAATTAATATCCTTGCCTTGCTGCTATGATTAGCAAACGGCAGCAATCTAACCAACGAAAAAACCCCAAAAAGTCTTTGGATGGACTTGGAGCTTGATCTGTGTTTTTATCCGATCATCTATTTTCATACTTACTATAACTTTAAATCAATATTTTTTCACATCCGACTAGACGCACGAATCACAAGCTCGACAGGCACGATTTTCTCAAGCCCTTTCGGAAATGCCGGATTGTTCATGATTTCTAGTAGATTCTCCACTGCCAGTTCAGCAAGCAAATCTGAATTTTGTCGAACAGAGCTCAGTGTTGGATGGGAAATGCGCGCCTGAGGGGTGTCATCAAATCCTACAATCTTGACGTCCTCTGGTACCTGCTTTCCAATTCGCGGCAAGGCTAGTAAAAGCTCCATCGCAATTGAATCGTTAATTGCAAATACCCCATCAACTTCTGTGTGCTGCTTGAAATACTGTTCAATTCTCACACCAGAATCCTCAGCCTGCAAATCCAGTTTCAAAATATTTTCTTCAAAAATGGAATTCTTCTTTAGGGCATCCCGAAAACCCTTCAGCCGTTCTTTGGAAGACGATGAAATTCGCTTGTGCATAACAATAACGGGCGTTTTTACACCATTTTGAAGCAACTCTTCTGTCGCCTCAAAAGCCCCCTGATAATGATTGGAAGAAATAAAAATCGTTTTATCGCGCTCTTTAGGCTCACGGTCAATACAAATGTAAGGCGTGGCTTTTTCCGTATCATTCAAATGAAGTCCAAATTCATCCGCACCGGAAATCACAATCAGACCGTCAACCGTCTTGCTCTCAAGCATCTTCAAATAGGCCTGCTCCTTTTCGAAATTGCGCGCCGTATTGCAGATAATCGTCGAATAGCCTTTTTCAAACAGGATCTCTTCAATTTTCTGAACGACATCGGCGAAAAAATGATTGCTGATATCCGGTACCAATATACCTACGGAAAATGATTTATTCATTCGTAAGCTTTTCGCACTGAAGTTCATTTGATAACCCGTTTCCTCGATCACCTGTAGAACTTTTTGACGCGTCTCTTCTGAAAAACGTCCATTATTATTGATAACACGAGAAACCGTCGCGACAGAAACCCCGCTCAACCGCGCTATATCCTTAATTGAAGTTTTTTTCATTTCATCACCTCTGCGAGTAATCGTTCTCACTATTTACTCGTATTTTCTCATATATTTTCTGTGATGACAAGTTTCCATCTTTTATAAATTAGGTTATTGACAAGCTTTTTTGGAAGTGCTATATTGAACTCAAGGAAAACGTTTACTCATTTATAAACGGGTTATTTTTTTAACCATTGAGTAATCGATACCGCAAAAGGAGTTGAAACTGATGACAAACCGAATCATCTGTCCTTCCATGATGTGCGCAAACTTTGCGAATCTTGAAGAAGAGACCAAACAACTTGATGCAGCAGGAGTTGATATTTTCCACATGGATATCATGGACGGTACATTTGTCCCAAACTTCGGAATGGGACTGCAAGATTTTGAGCTCGTCCGCAAAACGACTAAACAGCGTGTTGATGTTCATTTAATGATCGATCAGCCTGGCCGCTATGTTGAAAAATTTGCTGATATGGGCGCTGACATTATTTATTTTCATCCAGAGGCGGATCTCCATCCAACTCGAACACTTGCCATGATCAAAGCTAAAGGAAAACAGGCTGGCATCGCGATAAACCCTGGTACATCCCTCGCAAGCATCCGCGAACTGCTACACCTAACCGATTTTGTGATGGTTATGACTGTTAATCCCGGCTTTGCAGGTCAAAAATATCTACCTTTTGTCGATAAAAAAATCGAACAATTAGCTGCATTAAAAGAAGAACTTGCTTTTACCATTATGGTAGATGGCGCCATTTCCGCCGAAAAAGTTGAAAGCTTATCCGTAAAAGGCGTTCAAGGGTTTGTTCTCGGTACTTCCGCTCTTTTCGGCAAGCAAATATCCTATCAGGAAATCGTCAAAGAATTACACGGATCAAATGAAATCGATCAGTTGGAGGTTAAATCATGAACATTGCAATCGGCAGCGATCACGTTGGCATAGAATTAAAGCCTGTCATTATCGCTTATTTAGAAGAATTAGGACATACCGTGGAGGATTTCGGTCCATTCAGTACAGAACGAACGGATTATCCGATTTATGGTGAAAAAGTGGCCAAAAGTGTCGCTAATAAAACACACGATTTGGGTGTACTTATTTGTGGGACCGGTGTTGGCATTTCCATTTCCGCCAACAAAGTGGCTGGCATCCGCGCCGTTGTCTGTAGCGAACCCTACTCGGCAAAACTTTCCCGCGAGCACAACAATACCAATATTTTGGCATTCGGCTCAAGGGTCATTGGCTCCGAGCTGGCTAAAATGATTGTGAAAGAGTGGCTGGATGCTGAATTTGAAGGTGGACGTCACGCCAAACGCATTGAAATGATCGCAGGAATTGAGCAGGAAAACAATCAATAAGTTAGAAATACTCTCTTTATAAACTGCTCTCCGTCAAATTGATTATATTTCATAAAAATACTTACTAATTAATTTCTGAGAATCAACAAAATAGTTAAAGAGGTGACAATTGATGAGTAAAGCTGGTAAATTTGAAGACCTCTCAAATCGAGTGGTGGATTTAGTTGGGGGAAATGATAATGTAGAATCATTTTTACACTGTATGACTCGTTTACGTTTCAATGTTAGGGATATCAACAAAGTTAATGCTAAAGAAATTGAAAAAATTAATGGCGTCATGGGCATACAATGGTCTGGCAAGCAGTTGCAGATCATCATCGGCCAAGATGTCAGTGATGCCTATGCCTTGATTCAGAAAAAAAGTGGTTTAGGCGATGAAACCTCTACTTCACAGGCTAAATCAAAGCGAAAATTTTCCATTACAATGATTTTTGATGCTATATCCGGATGTATCATTCCTATCCTGCCTATTTTGATAGCCGCTGGATTTATTAAATTGATCGCATCGATTCTCTTGATGACCGGTCTTACAAGTGCAGAATCATCTATAAATATTATTCTCACGTTTGTTGGTGATGCAGGTTTTTACTTCCTACCAATTTTCATTGGCCATGCAGCCGCCAAGAAATTTGGAGCAAATCCAGCCCTTGGAATGATGATGGGGGGTGTCTTTTTAGCACCAGCCTTTATTGAAACTGTTACAAGTGGAACCGCTTTAAATATTTTTGGAATACCTGTTCTAGGAGTTACTTATGGTAATTCAGTCTTTCCAATTATCTTAACTGTTCTCCTAATGGCTCCCATTGAGAAGTTTATTGCCAAGCATTCCCCTAGTTCCTTACGCGTTATGTTAGAGCCCTTATTGACCATCTTAATCATGGTTCCATTAGCACTTATTATCTTAGGACCAATTGGCTCAATCCTTGGCAATTATCTATCCGAAATAATGATTTGGGTATATGATACCATTGGATTTGTAGGGGTTGCCATTTTTGCTGCTATCTATCCATTAGTTGTTATGACAGGCATGCACACTGCATTTCTGCCTTATGTGGTTAACACTATTACAACCACTGGCACAGAATCATTTTTCTCTCCGGCAGCCGTGATAGCTTGTGTCAATCAAGGTGTCGCTAGCTTAGCTGTTGGTTTAAAAAGCAAAAATTCTCAAGTCAAATCTACCGCCATTACTTGCTCCATCACAGCTCTTTTAAGCGGGATTATTGAACCAGCCATGTACGGGGTAAATATCAAATATAAAACACCTATGTATGCTTCCATGGCGGGCAGCTTTATTGGGGCAGCTATCGCTGGGCTTGGAAACGCCACCGTTTATGTAACGCTTGGAAATACAGGATTGCTATCCTTACCAGCCTTTATCGGTACCCCTATTTCAGGCTTTATTTGGATGCTTATCGGTGTGGCTATTGGTTTTGTTGTCACATTTATCTTAACTTTCATACTATATAAAGAACCGGTTGAAGATACTGTATTTGAAATCAGCCCGCCTGTCGAAGGAGACGTTATTCCTCTAACCCAAGTTGAAGATCAAGCTTTTTCAGAAGGTCTTCTGGGTCAAGGAATGGCTGTTTTGCCAACTAAAGGGCAGGTATTTGCACCATTTGACGGTGTAGTCAGCACACTTTTCCCTACAAAACATGCAATCGGCTTAACCGCAGATAACGGCGTAGAAATGCTCATTCATGTTGGCATGAACACTGTGCAGCTGAACGGAGAAGGATTTACCGCCCATATACAGCAAGGCGATAGAATTAAGAAAGGGCAGCTTTTGCTCGACTTTGATATGAAATTCATTCAAGAAAAAGGATTTTCAATCGTAACACCTATTGTGATTACAAATAGTTCAGAATTAACTGCTATTGAAAAAACAAATCAACAAACTGTAAATACACAAGATAACTTACTTTTAGTTACCGTTTAATGATTTTATAAAATAAAGTGAATGAGAGGAGAATAATTTATGGCATTTCCAAAAGGTTTTTTATGGGGCGGGGGTACAAGCGCCACTCAATTAGAAGGTGGTTGGAATGAAGGAGGAAAATCACCTGTTTCAGCTGATTATGCCCTCGTTTCAGATAATTTTCATTTTAGACAAACAACTTATCGAGATAAAGATGGCCATTTAAAATTCGGTTCTACCTTCGATGTTTTGCCAGAAGGCGCCCATTATACAGTGGAAGATGAACATCATTATACCAACCATCAGGCCAGTGATTTTTATCATCGTTATGCAGAAGACATCGCTTTATTCGGTGAAATGGGGTTCAAAACTTTCAATCTAACCATTTCCTGGGCACGAATTTATCCGCATGGCGTTGAAAAGGGCATCAATCAAGAAGGCATCGACTTTTATCACCGCGTTTTTGCTGAATGTAAAAAACATGGCATTGAACCGCTTGTGACGCTTTATAAATATGATATGCCTACGTATTTTGACGAAAAATACGGCGGTTGGAATAATCGTGCCTTAATTGATGAGTTCGTCGCTTTTGCAAAAGTTTGCTTGGAGGAATATAAAAATGAAGTGACCTATTGGGTGACTTTTAATGAAATCAATGTACTGACTTTATTAATGAGTATGGATAATGATTACTCTCAGGCTCAGGAAAAATATACACAGCTTCACTATCAGATGGTGGCAGCTGCTAAAGTGGTAAAACTGGCACACACGATTAATCCGCAAAACAAAGTTGGCTGTATGATCTGCAGCACAGTGAATTATCCATATAGTTGTGCACCAGAAGATGTACTGCTGAGCCAATCAAGAACGAAAAATCAAATGTATTATTGTGCCGATACAATGGCCAAGGGAGCCTATCCCTACTACTCGGAGAATTTATGGCAGAGCCTTCAACTGTCCTTGGATATCACAGAAGAAGATCGCCAAGTTCTTTTGGAAGGAAAAGCAGACTTTCTTTCATTTTCTTATTACACAAGTAGTTGCGTAACAGCACAGGAAAACGTGGAAACAACAGCAGGAAATATCAGCTGGGGTGTCAAAAATCCTTACCTTAAGCACAGCGATTGGGGATGGGCAATGGATCCCACTGGACTTAAATATATACTTCATGAATTTTATGCGCGTTACAACTTGCCACTTTTTATTATTGAAAATGGTCTGGGGGCATATGACGAACTCACAGAAGATAAGCAAGTCCATGATTCCTACCGCATAGAATATCTTCGCGCTCATATTGAAGCCATGAAAGAATCGGTTGAAGAAGGTGTAGACCTCTTCGGCTATACAACATGGGGCTGCATTGACCTCGTTGCTCTAAGCACAGGACAAATGTCAAAACGCTATGGTTTTATCTATGTAGATATGGATGATCTGGGGAACGGAACATTCAATCGATATAAAAAAGACTCATTTTATTGGTACAAGCAGGTTATTGAGACAAATGGGGAACGGTTGGATTGATTTTTTGTGAAGAATAGGCGAAAATAAGACATCCGACAATTTGCCTGATGTCTTATTTTCTCTGTCTAAAATTCAACACCAAAATTAAAGTTTTTTAAGGTGAAATATAAACCTATCGCCAAGAGCTTTAGAATATGCAAAAAAGAAAAAAAGCTAGCTTGGAGCATATAAAAAAATTAAATAATAAAGTCTACCTTTATAATCCCCCCTAAACAATCTTTCTTTTTAAATCTTCAATTTCCAATGGTGATAAAATAATTGATAGGTTTGGATGATTAGCAAGCTTTTTTTGTGACCTTGAATCAAGTTGCTCCATTAAGTCTACTAATTTTCTACCTCCAAAAGAACTCACAGCAATTTTAGCATTATCTAGTAATAAAAATAAAAATCTTATTAATAAATCCTTTTTTTGTGGATTGTGTTGTCTTTCAATAGTAATTATTAAAAAATCAAGATTTAATTTC
>NZ_FXUT01000016.1 GCF_900183385.1 Listeria costaricensis | reverse complement strand
GTGTTGAATAAGTATTCAAACATTTTAACGAGAGTTTGATCCTGGCTCAGGACGAACGCTGGCGGCGTGCCTAATACATGCAAGTCGAACGAACTGAAGAGAAGCTTGCTTCTCTGACGTGAGTGGCGGACGGGTGAGTAACACGTGGGCAACCTGCCTATCAGCGGGGGATAACACTTGGAAACAGGTGCTAATACCGCATAATAGTAAGGTTCACATGAACCTTATTTGAAAGACGGTTTCGGCTGTCACTGATAGATGGGCCCGCGGTGCATTAGCTAGTTGGTAGGGTAAAGGCCTACCAAGGCGACGATGCATAGCCGACCTGAGAGGGTGATCGGCCACACTGGGACTGAGACACGGCCCAGACTCCTACGGGAGGCAGCAGTAGGGAATCTTCCGCAATGGACGAAAGTCTGACGGAGCAACGCCGCGTGTGTGAAGAAGGTTTTCGGATCGTAAAGCACTGTTGTTAGAGAAGAACAAGGATGAAGTAACTACTCATCCCCTGACGGTATCTAACCAGAA
The DNA here is from genome assembly GCF_900183385.1 of Listeria costaricensis. Classification (GTDB taxonomy): domain Bacteria; phylum Bacillota; class Bacilli; order Lactobacillales; family Listeriaceae; genus Listeria; species Listeria costaricensis. The sequence continues at coordinate 4,416 of NZ_FXUT01000016.1, read as the reverse complement.
AGCCACGGCTAACTACGTGCCAGCAGCCGCGGTAATACGTAGGTGGCAAGCGTTGTCCGGAATTATTGGGCGTAAAGCGCGCGCAGGCGGTCTTTTAAGTCTGATGTGAAAGCCCCCGGCTTAACCGGGGAGGGTCATTGGAAACTGGGAGACTTGAGTGCAGAAGAGGAGAGTGGAATTCCATGTGTAGCGGTGAAATGCGTAGATATATGGAGGAACACCAGTGGCGAAGGCGGCTCTCTGGTCTGTAACTGACGCTGAGGCGCGAAAGCGTGGGGAGCAAACAGGATTAGATACCCTGGTAGTCCACGCCGTAAACGATGAGTGCTAAGTGTTAGGGGGTTTCCGCCCCTTAGTGCTGCAGCAAACGCATTAAGCACTCCGCCTGGGGAGTACGACCGCAAGGTTGAAACTCAAAGGAATTGACGGGGGCCCGCACAAGCGGTGGAGCATGTGGTTTAATTCGAAGCAACGCGAAGAACCTTACCAGGTCTTGACATCCTTTGACCACTCTGGAGACAGAGCTTTCCCTTCGGGGACAAAGTGACAGGTGGTGCATGGTTGTCGTCAGCTCGTGTCGTGAGATGTTGGGTTAAGTCCCGCAACGAGCGCAACCCTTGATTTTAGTTGCCAGCATTTAGTTGGGCACTCTAAAGTGACTGCCGGTGCAAGCCGGAGGAAGGTGGGGATGACGTCAAATCATCATGCCCCTTATGACCTGGGCTACACACGTGCTACAATGGATGGTACAAAGGGTAGCGAAGCCGCGAGGTGGAGCCAATCCCATAAAACCATTCTCAGTTCGGATTGTAGGCTGCAACTCGCCTACATGAAGCCGGAATCGCTAGTAATCGCGGATCAGCATGCCGCGGTGAATACGTTCCCGGGCCTTGTACACACCGCCCGTCACACCACGAGAGTTTGTAACACCCGAAGTCGGTAGGGTAACCTTTATGGAGCCAGCCGCCGAAGGTGGGACAGATAATTGGGGTGAAGTCGTAACAAGGTAGCCGTATCGGAAGGTGCGGCTGGATCACCTCCTTTCTAAGGATAAGGAAACCTATGGTTTCATCTTTCGTTTGTTCAGTTTTGAGAGGTCACTCTCAANNTGTTCTTTGAAAACTAGATAAAAAGCAAGTAAAGTGATCACAAGAAAGTAATTTCTTGTAAAAAACAAGTAACCGAGAATCATCTGAAAGTGAATCTTTCATCTCTAGTAGTGAGTATCTATCGCGGAGAAAGCTAGTAGAACACATAACCCAACTTCTTAGAAGTTGAGAGGTTAAGTTAGAAAGGGCGCACGGTGGATGCCTTGGCACTAGGAGCCGAAGAAGGACGGGACTAACACCGATATGCTTTGGGGAGCTGTACGTAAGCAATGATCCAGAGATTTCCGAATGGGGGAACCCCCTATCTTTGATCGGATAGGATCCTTTCGTGAATACATAGCGAAAGGAAGGCAGACCCAGGGAACTGAAACATCTAAGTACCTGGAGGAAGAGAAAGAAAAATCGATTTCCTGAGTAGCGGCGAGCGAAACGGAAAGAGCCCAAACCAAGAAGCTTGCTTCTTGGGGTTGTAGGACACTCAATACGGAGTTACAAAGGAAGGATATAAACGAAGCGGTCTGGAAAGGCCCGCCAGAGACGGTAACAGCCCGGTAGTTGAAATGTGCTTCTCTCCTGAGTGGATCCTGAGTACGGCGGAACACGTGAAATTCCGTCGGAATCCGGGAGGACCATCTCCCAAGGCTAAATACTCCCTAGTGACCGATAGTGAACCAGTACCGTGAGGGAAAGGTGAAAAGCACCCCGGGAGGGGAGTGAAAGAGTACCTGAAACCGTGTGCCTACAAGTAGTTAGAGCCCGTTAATGGGTGATAGCGTGCCTTTTGTAGAATGAACCGGCGAGTTACGATTTGTTGCAAGGTTAAGCGGAAAAAGCGGAGCCGTAGCGAAAGCGAGTCTGAATAGGGCGAATGAGTAACAGGTCGTAGACCCGAAACCAGGTGATCTACCCATGTCCAGGATGAAGGTAAGGTAATACTTACTGGAGGTCCGAACCCACGCACGTTGAAAAGTGCGGGGATGAGGTGTGGGTAGCGGAGAAATTCCAATCGAACTTGGAGATAGCTGGTTCTCTCCGAAATAGCTTTAGGGCTAGCCTCGAGGTAAAGAGTCATGGAGGTAGAGCACTGTTTGGACTAGGGGCCCCTCTCGGGTTACCGAATTCAGATAAACTCCGAATGCCATGTACTTATACTCGGGAGTCAGACTGCGAGTGATAAGATCCGTAGTCGAAAGGGAAACAGCCCAGACCACCAGTTAAGGTCCCCAAATATACGTTAAGTGGAAAAGGATGTGGAGTTGCTTAGACAACCAGGATGTTGGCTTAGAAGCAGCCACCATTGAAAGAGTGCGTAATAGCTCACTGGTCGAGTGACTCCGCGCCGAAAATGTACCGGGGCTAAACGTATTACCGAAACTGTGGATGAACATCGTAAGATGTTCGTGGTAGGAGAGCGTTCTAAGGGCGGTGAAGTCAGACCGAAAGGACTGGTGGAGCGCTTAGAAGTGAGAATGCCGGTATGAGTAGCGAAAGAAGGGTGAGAATCCCTTCCACCGAATATCTAAGGTTTCCTGAGGAAGGCTCGTCCGCTCAGGGTTAGTCGGGACCTAAGCCGAGGCCGATAGGCGTAGGCGATGGACAACAGGTGGAGATTCCTGTACCAGTCTAAATTGTTTGACCAATGGGATGACGCAGAAGGATAAGGAAGCGCACGAATGGAAATGTGCGTCCAAGCAGTGAGTGTGAGAAGTAGGCAAATCCGCTTCTTGCGAAGCATGAGCTGTGATGGGGAAGGAAATTGAGTACGGAAGTTCCTGATTTCACGCTGCCAAGAAAAGTCTCTAGGAAGAGATAGACTGCCCGTACCGCAAACCGACACAGGTAGATGAGGAGAGAATCCTAAGGTGAGCGAGAGAACTCTCGTTAAGGAACTCGGCAAAATGACCCCGTAACTTCGGGAGAAGGGGTGCTCTATTAGGGTGAAAGCCCGAGAGAGCCGCAGTGAATAGGCCCAGGCGACTGTTTAGCAAAAACACAGGTCTCTGCAAAACCGTAAGGTGACGTATAGGGGCTGACGCCTGCCCGGTGCTGGAAGGTTAAGAGGAGTGCTTAGCGTAAGCGAAGGTACGAATTGAAGCCCCAGTAAACGGCGGCCGTAACTATAACGGTCCTAAGGTAGCGAAATTCCTTGTCGGGTAAGTTCCGACCCGCACGAAAGGCGCAACGATCTGGGCACTGTCTCAACGAGAGACTCGGTGAAATTATAGTACCTGTGAAGATGCAGGTTACCCGCGACAGGACGGAAAGACCCCGTGGAGCTTTACTGCAACCTGATATGGAATGTTTGTACAGCTTGTACAGGATAGGTAGGAGCCGATGAATCGCGTGCGCCAGCATGCGAGGAGGCGCTGGTGGGATACTACCCCCGCTGTATGACCATTCTAACCCGCTACGCTTAGCGCGTAGGGAGACAGTGTCAGGTGGGCAGTTTGACTGGGGCGGTCGCCTCCTAAAGTGTAACGGAGGCGCCCAAAGGTTCCCTCAGAATGGATGGAAATCATTCGCAGAGTGTAAAGGCACAAGGGAGCTTGACTGCGAGACTGACAAGTCGAGCAGGGACGAAAGTCGGGCTTAGTGATCCGGTGGTTCCGCATGGAAGGGCCATCGCTCAACGGATAAAAGCTACCCCGGGGATAACAGGCTTATCTCCCCCAAGAGTCCACATCGACGGGGAGGTTTGGCACCTCGATGTCGGCTCGTCGCATCCTGGGGCTGTAGTCGGTCCCAAGGGTTGGGCTGTTCGCCCATTAAAGCGGCACGCGAGCTGGGTTCAGAACGTCGTGAGACAGTTCGGTCCCTATCCGTCGCGGGCGCAGGAAATTTGAGAGGAGCTGTCCTTAGTACGAGAGGACCGGGATGGACGCACCGCTGGTGTACCAGTTGTTCCGCCAGGAGCATCGCTGGGTAGCTATGTGCGGCAGGGATAAACGCTGAAAGCATCTAAGCGTGAAGCCCCCCTCAAGATGAGATTTCCCATTTCTTCGGAAAGTAAGATCCCTGAAAGATGATCAGGTAGATAGGTTTGGAGTGGAAGTGTGGCGACACATGGAGCGGACAAATACTAATCGATCGAGGACTTAACCTTTTGTTTAACTGATTCAACGTCTTGTTGGTTTTACCAAACTTGCGCTTTTATCTAGTTTTGAAAGAACAACGTTCTTTCATCCTTTGTCTGGTGGCTATGGCGAGAAGGTCACACCCGTTCCCATCCCGAACACGGTAGTTAAGCTTCTCCGCGCCGATGGTAGTTGGGGGCTTCCCCCTGTGAGAGTAGGTCGCCGCCGGGCAA
>NZ_FXUT01000023.1:440-81960 GCF_900183385.1 Listeria costaricensis | reverse complement strand
ATTCAAGCTGTAACAACAGACGATACAACAATCACAGTGACGGGTGCCCCATATGCTCGTATCTCAATCGTTTTGCCTGACGGATCGACACGAAGCAAGACAGCAGGTGCCGATGGAAAAGCCATGTTTGAGGTTGAAAAACAAAACTATGGTGGAACCATTACAGCAACGCAGACTATAAACGGTAGAACAAGCGTGGAAGCTTCCATTATGGTAACACAAGGTGAAGTAGCTGCACCAACTGTTCAGGATGTTAGAGCAGATGATACAGCTGTAAAAGGAACGGGTATTGCAGGAGTCACTGTAACAATCCGGATAAATGGTACAACATATACAGGAACAGTAGATGCAAATGGTAACTATAATGTTACTATTCCAGCACAGGCTGCAGGAACAGTGATTAAAGTCACACAGGTGCTAAATGGTGTAACAAGTGGTGAAGCTTCTACCACAGTGAAGGCCGTTCCAAAAGAATCGACCTTGACAGCAAACGACTTTTCGATTGGTGCTGACAGCTATATTAAAGGGACTTATACCGGAGATGTAGCCAAGCTTGCCATTGAAGTGAATGGTGCTTTGCAGCAAAAAATCAATGCAACGGGTTCTCCTTATCAGTACTATGCTAAAGGGAAGGTAGTAGCACCAACTGACCAAGTCTATGTAATGAGCTATGACGCTGAAGGAAATCAATTGCAAAAAGTAAAAGTGAATATTTCTCGCAAAACAACAGGGAAAGTGACACCAAATACTTATTATTTAGGCAAAGATAATTATGTGACAGGAACGCTTTCTGGCGATGTTGCGAAATTTAGTTTGACAGTAAATGGCGTAGAATACAACAAAATCAATGTGACAACTGCACCAACATTTAAATATTACGCAAATAATGTCATTAAAAATGCTACAGATGTTGTGAGCATTAATGGCTATGATGCTTCTGGTAGACTGCTTGATAGTAAGCCAGTCACGATTACTGAATATCAAGGTGAGGCAGGCTCGATTACTTCTGTTGATACGTTCAAACTTGGTAAAGACAGTTATGTAACAGGCGTATACACGGGAAATGTTGTAAAAGTAGAACTTCAAGTAAATGGCGTTGCAAAACAGCGGGTCAATGTAACAAATGGCACGATCAGATATTATGCCAAAGATAAAATTACAGCTGCTACAGATAATGTGAAACTTGTTGGTTATAATTCTGAGGGTATTGCCATCAGTACAAAAAATGTTCCTGTTTCAGTATCAGCGGGAAGTGTAACAGCAAATCCTTATGAAATTGGCGTTGACAGTTATGTAATCGGCACATTCACAGGAGATGTCGCTAAGATTAGTGTAACGGTAAATGGTGTGAAATACTCTACAATCAACGTACCGAAAACAGGATCTGATTATCAGTATTATGCAAAATCACTAATCAAAAATGAAAGTGATGTAGTGGTACTGACTGGCTATGATTCTACAGGACTCGTGCTAGACGAAAAAACTGTTGCAGTAAGTAAAAAAGCTAGTCAAGTGACAAAATAACAAGCTTTCTTATTGTGTGTTTTCACTGTTCATTCGCATAAAAGATGCCGCACATAGTAAGTCGTAAACAGGGAGGGGGAGTGCGCCCCCTCTTTTTATCAATACAGAAATGAGGCATGTATAAATGAAAAAATGGGTCATCACATCAATGCTGGTTGCAACACTTTTATTGACTGTTGCCTGTAGCAATGATTCAACAAAGGAGAAGGTGGCAACAGAGTCTCCGAAAGAAGAGACCACTTATAAGACGAAAACCGTCAATAATATCGATATGAAAATCGGCCATATCAAAACGACAGAAAGTACAGAAGCAAAAAAGAACATGGTCAGTATCGAAATGAGCTTTTTAAATAATGATAATTCGACAGTAGGTGTAGGTGCGGCTGATTTTAAAATCAAGTCGGGCGATGAAACCTACACGGTATATCCACAAGGGAATAACTTTGGTGATGAGATTGAACCGAATAAAGAAATGAGCGGCAAAGCTTATTTTGAACTACCTAATACAGTCAAAAAGGGCACACTGGTTTATATGCCGTTAGAAGAGGAAGAGGCAAGCTGGTCAGTTACGATCCCAGAGGCTGAATAAATTTTGAATGCAGAAAGGATTGTCAGAAATTTGAAAATAGTGGTGATAGGATTAGGGTATATTGGTCTTCCAACAGCTATCATGTTTGCGAATCATAAGCAGGAGGTCGTGGGAATTGATGTTAATGAGCAGGTTATCGAAGAGCTGAATCGCGGAAAAATTCACATTGAGGAGCCGGGACTTCAAGCTGAATTAGACCGAGCTTTGAAGAGTCAAACGTTCCGAGCTGAACAAATTGTAGAACAAGCAGATGCTTTTATTGTTTCTGTCCCAACGCCCAATCATGATGATCTTTTAAAATCATGTGACTTAAGCTATGTAAAATCAGCCGTTACAAGCATTCTTCCAGTATTACAAAAAGGGAATACGATTATTATTGAATCAACTATTGCCCCCCGATCTACAGAGGATCATATTTTACCACTTATTGAAAGTACGGGTCTTGTTGTGGGAAAAGATGTTTTTCTGGTGCATTGTCCGGAACGGGTATTGCCAGGCCAAATTATCCATGAGTTAATCCATAATAATCGCATCATTGGCGGTGTGACTCCTGCTTGTACTCAGGCTGGTAAGAAAATCTACAGTACTTTTGTGCAAGGGGAGTTGATTGAGTCGGCTGCATCTACGGCAGAAATGTCGAAGCTAATTGAGAATACGTATCGAGATGTGAACATTGCACTTGCCAATGAACTGGTGAAGATTTCCACGCTACTTGACATCAATGCACTGGATGTCATTGAGATGGCGAATAAACATCCGCGTGTGAATCTGCTGCAGCCGGGGCCGGGGGTTGGTGGACATTGTTTAGCGGTAGACCCCTATTTCATTGCAGCAAAGGCACCGGAAGAGTCTCAAATGATTCAGCGTGCGCGTCAAATCAACACCATGATGCCCGATTTTATCGTGGAAAATACATTAGCACTGCTGGAAAAAATTCAAGGCAAAAAGGTGGCTGTATTTGGGCTAACTTATAAAGGTGATATTGATGATATTCGAGAAAGTCCGGCTTTAGAGATTTACCATAAATTAGCTGAAATGCCACAGTTTGACATTGTAGCTTATGATCCGCATGTTCAAGCTACATTTGTTGAAAGGGATATGGAAACGGCGATAATGAACGCCGATTTAGTAGTAGTGCTAGTCGATCATTCTGAGTTCCGAACACTCACAAGCAAGGATTTTGATCGCATGCAGCAACAGATATTTTTAGATACGAGAAATATTATGACAGGATTGGTAAATGAGGAAAATTACTATAATCTTGGCAGTCTTTCAAAAATTAAAAGTGCTCATAGGATCAATGTACCTGTTTAATCCGTTTTTTATAAAGCATATGAGTGACAAAGGAATGTAGATGGTGAATTGAAAAAAATACTGTTAATTTCTCAAAATTTTTATCCTGAAATTGGAAGTGCTGCAAATCGGATGAAGCAGTTATTTCGATTATTTCACGAAAAGTATGACGTCACAATGTATACGACTGCCCCGCATTATCCCAATCGAGCTATTTATGAGCAGGAAGAATTTTGGGAAGAGGATTTTGAGGAAGAGGCAGTTTATCGTATAGAAACTAAGATTCAACAGTATGAAGCAAATCTATTTTTTCGCTTTCTTCTATATCTAGAGACTTTTTGCCGCTTTATTGTAAAAATAATGCGTACGAAAGATCATTTTGATGTGATTTATGTATCGAGTCCACCTATTTCAGTGGCACTTGTTGGATTGATAGCTAAAAAAAGGTTGAAAGCTAAGCTGATTGTGGATATCCGCGATTTATGGCCGGAATCATTCAAAGGTGTGGGAAAATTCAATTCTCGATTTTTTCTCTTTTTCGCCTATCAGCTAGAGAAAAGCATATATAGAAAAGCAGATGAGATTATTGTTAATAGCGAACGCTTTGCCACATATATCAAAGAACAAGGTTATGGGACAGCGAAAATAACGTTCATCCCAAACGCTTTGACAAATGAAGAGTTGGAAATTGGCAATCAGGATGTTCCTATAGAAAAGGAAAAAATGACCGTTATTTATACTGGAAATATAGGATTGGCGCAAGAGCTGACTAGCTTTATTAGAATGGCTGCTTTTTTTCAAAACAATGCTCATGTGCAGTTTAAAGTTATTGGTTACGGAATGAAGTTTCAAAAATTGATTGAGGCAGTGGAAAAGAAGCATTTGACAAATGTGGTGATTAAGCCGCCAGAGACGCGGCAACAAGTGATGGAGGACTTGATGAATGCAGATATTGCCTTTGTTGGTCTTGCACCGCACAAGGCTTTTGAGCTTGTCATTCCTGGAAAAGTCATTGATTATATGGGCTTTGGTTTACCTATTATTGGGATAGCTTCTGGCTACTGTAAAGATGTTGTGAATGGCTCCAATACGGGGTTTATTTATGAGCATTCAAACGAAGAAAAAATGTATCAAGCTTTAAAGCATTTACTGGAAAATCGCGTGTTGTGTAGGGAGATTCGACAAAATGCCCAAAGATACGCCAGAAATAATTATTGCTGGGAAGCGAATTTTAAGCAGATTGAAGAAATAATCGCTGGATTTGAATGAGGAATTGCTAATGACGAAAAAAATTGCCATGTTTGTCTGGAATTACTTTACCAATGATGCTCGAGTCATGCGGGAATGCAGTGCTTTACAGGAGGCTGGCTATCAGATTGATTTGATTGCCATTCATGACCCGAAAGATGCTCAGTTAGCGCATAAGGAAATCCTGGCAGAAAATTTTACAGTCTACCGCGTAAAAAGTACCTGTCCACAACTTTTTGTTCCCTTGGTAAAAGGGGGCAAATATTTGAAGGAGCATCCACTAAGCCTGCTCGTGTTGGGGATCTTGCTACTTCCGGCAGTTCTAATGTATCCCGTTCAGGCAATCCTGCTGCTGATTTTTTCTGCGCTTCTTTATTTTGGCAAGGTGCAGGTTCTTTTTAGGCGCAGTTTTATTTTTATACGAATGGTTCGACTAGGGCTTTCAGGCGATTATTGGCTCTATCATGCGAATGATCTGAATACCTTGCCGCAAGGGATCCTGTGTGCGAAGGTTTTTCGGCGGCGCAAGCTCCTCTATGATTCACATGAAGTACAGACGAGCAGAACGGGTTATAACAGCCCGCTTTACGGCATCAGTGAAAAAATTTTCCTGCGATTTGTCGATAGTTGCATTCATGAAAATCATACGCGAGCCGCTTACATTGAAGAAAAGTATGGTTTTTATCCAGAAGTCATACATAATTATCCGATTCCAGCTACACCTGAAATGAGTCGAAAAATCTGTCTGAATCAATATCTGGATATTTCAGAGGAAGAGCCGATTTTACTCTATCAAGGCGGTATACAAACAGGGCGCGGTTTGGAAAAGCTGATTGCTGCCGTGCCGCTTTTTGAGCGAGGGGTGGTTGTGCTGATTGGGGATGGCCGTATGAAGACGGAGCTGGAACAACAAGTTTTAGAGGCCGGTTTGACAGAACGTATTCGCTTTTTGCCTAAAGTTCCTCTTGCCGAGCTGCTCCATTACACACGCAATGCTTATCTGGGTTTTCAGTTGTTAAATAATGTGTGTTTCAATCATTATTCAGCCTCTTCCAATAAGCTATTTGAATATATGATGAGTGGCGTCCCCGTCATTGGCAGTGATTTTCCTGAAATTCGACAGGTAATCACCCAAGAAAAAATCGGTCTGGTAGTTGATTCGCATGAGCCGATTGCCATTGCTGCTGGAGTCAACCAACTGCTTGCTAGTCCCGCCTTGCGTGAAAAAATGCATCAAAACTGCTTGAAGGCGCGCAGGACGTATAACTGGAATGAGGAGAAAAAAAGATTTTTGGAAATTTATGCAGAAATTGAGGATGGATATGGAAAATAGAAAGGCAAAATTAAGGATAAATAAGGATGAAGCTGGATGCGTAAAAAAATAGTTCATTACCCGAGTGTTTTGGAAGTGTGCCAGAATCTCCTTCCTCAAGACGCCGTGATTTATTTATTAGATAGTCGTTTTTCCCATTATGCCGCTTTTTTTTCAGACAAAACGAGTGTGAAGCAGATCTATGTTTTTGACAGTAGGCATGGCAAGAAGAGAAAAGCGCTGCTGCCAAAAGTTGTCTATATCAAACCTATTTGGAAAAAAGAGCGATTTGTCAGCGTAGAAGCAGGTAAGGAAATGACGGTACAACTGGAAGCGCCCGATCTGCTTCATATATCTGAGCGCAAGTTGTCAACAGATATTTTGACGGATATCAAGGTGATTTTAAAGACGGCTAGACCAATGATTTGGTTGGAACAGAATCAGTCTTGGGAAGCGAAGATCACACGTTGGATGGCTGAAAATCAATATATATTACAACAGAAAATCGGCAATCAGGCGCTTTATGTTTTTCAGAGGATCGAGCAAGATGAGGCACCACAGGCGGGCGATCCCGCAGATGATGGGCAAACAAAAGAGGCGGAGATTAAAAAGCGGCTTGAGCAAAATATTTTAGAGCTAGTTGAAGTGAGCAAAACACAATTTGCCTATGCACATGCGGCGCTGGAAGAAAAATTTATTCAACAGGAAACCGCGTTAAAAGTGGCTATGGGGCAGCAGGATTTATTGAAAAAGCAGCATCAAATAGAGATTGACCAATTAAAGGGCGCCCATGATAAGGCCATGACAGCTTTGCGGACGCAGCAGGTTCGAGCGATGGCGGAACAAAAAACAGCCGTTCAACAGCTTCAAAATGAATTAGCTAGTACGAAGGAAATGGTTCGTTACATGTCAGAGGCACTTAATGCAGAAAAAGCCGTCAATCATGATCTGAATCGGCATATATTAAACTTACTTGATGAGGAGCTACCTATCTTACAAGAACTAGAGCGGTGCAATCAAGCGCAGGAGCAGGAACTTAAAAGACTGAAAGCGGAAAATAAAAAAATGACGCAGAAATTAGCTGATATCACTGAAAAATACCGCCGCTTAAATGAGACCAAGGTGATGAAATGGATGCGTCGTTATTGGCAATTTAAAAAAAGACGGAGATTGAGGAAAAAACGTGAAGAAAATTGAAAATTTATATCAAGATATTACTTTCTTACAAAAGAAACTCTTAAATAAAATTCAACCTGAAGTGATTTCGTCCATCGACTTTACTACAGCTGAAAAATGGCACAGTTCTAATGAGGACTTGACGTTTGAGCAAGGTGACGGAGAAGTAATTGCAACCAACAATAGTGATATTTATATTTATTTTTCTTATTTGGAAACCAATCTTTTGTTTAAGCGTTATCCCATGTTCATTATTGAAGCGGTTCCGGGAGAGAAGTTTGAATTTACGATTCAGCTGAAAGTCGAATCAGAGCAAGTCTGTAAAATTGCCATTATTGAGTATAGTCCTACGGCGAAAGTGAAAGCCACTTTATTTGATCCGAACAAGAAGAATCGATTGACTGTGTCGCAGGAAACGACGAGGCTGCGACTGGCTTTACGTATACCGAAACGAGGGATGACGCGGATTCAGGGCTGTTCCTTTCACCGTGTTTTTGATAAGCCTAAAACGGCTGCGATTGGCAGGGTGGGAACTTCCGCGCGTCCGGGGCTGGCGGAGATTGCTTCGACAAAGGAACTGCGAGTGGCGGCAATTTTTGATGAATTCACGCGGACCTGTTATGAAAAAGAGGTGCAGTTGCTCACCTTTACGCCGGACGATTGGCGAGAGGTTTTGGAGCGGGAAGAGCCGCATGTTTTGATGGTGGAGTCTGCTTGGCATGGGAATCATGGTGCCTGGACGTATAAAATTGGTCGCTATTCGGGGCAAGATCGCGGAGACTTACTCGAGCTGCTCGACTGGTGCCGGCAAAATGACGTGCCGACGATTTTTTGGAATAAGGAAGATCCGATTCATTATGAAAAGTTTATCGATACGGCCAAGTTGTTCGATTATATTTATACGACAGATGCAGATATGATTCCCAAATATCAGCAGGCGGCCGGCCATACGCGTGTTTATGCCCAGAGTTTTGCCATTCAGCCAAAGATGCACAATCCGGTCAAGCTTTATGAGAAGCGGATGGAAAAAATGTGCTTTGCCGGTTCATATTATGCTAATCGCCATGAGGAGCGCAGGCGTGATATGGATCAGCTTTTAGATGTGGCCAAGCAGTATGGGCTGGTCATCTATGATCGGAATTTTGAACGGCAGTCGCCGGATTTCCAGTTTCCAGAACGGTTTCTGCCCGACATTGCAGGAAGCTTGGCGTATAACGAGATGAATATTGCCTATAAAGGTTACACATATATGCTCAACATTAATAGTATCAAGCACTCGCCGACGATGTTTTCACGGCGTGTTTTTGAGGGGCTGGCATGTGGGACGCCCATTATCAGCAGCTACTCCAAAGGGATTCAGCGGATGTTCGGAGATTTGGTCATCATTGCAGAAACGAAAGAGGCACTTGCAGAGAAGCTTCGTGTGATTACCAGTGATCGTGCATTATATGAACGCAAGGCGGTGGAAGGGGTTCGGGAAGTGTATCATCACCATACTTATAAGCACCGTTTGCAGATGATGCTGCACAATATGGACGTCATTTTACCGGAAGAAAAGAAAGAAGTGACCGTGATCTCGGTTGTGCATTCCAAAGATGAAATAGAGGCGGTGGTGGAAAATTTCACCCGGCAAGCCTATCCGCATAAAAAGCTGCTGCTGGTGGCCTCCATGTTTGATGGGGTAACGGACTTGATGAATCTTTACAATACAAAGGAAATCAGTGTTTTCACTCTGCCGTATCTTGAAAGGGAGTATCGGCAGCTAGGCGAGGTTATCACGACTCCCTATATCAGCTATATGGCAGGGCAGCATTTTTATGGGGAGCATTATTTGGCAGATATGATGCTTGCGACGGAATATACAGAAGCAGATGTGATCGGCAAGCAGAACTATTTTAAATGGTCTGCAAGTAGGCTGCATGAAGTGAACGAGGAAATGGACAATCAATTTGTGACCGAGCTGCATTACCACCGAGCTTTATGGAAAACGCAGGTGATTTTTCAGACGCGGATTAAAAATTTACTGGCAGAAATGGTTCAGGATGCTTCACTTTCCGGTTATTTTCGGCAGGGAGTGACATTCTTTAGTGCGGATAAATTTAATTTTATTGAGCAGGGGCGAGGTGTCCCGCAAACGATCAGCAAGAAAGTAGACATTTAGGAGCGATGAAAGTGAGACAGTTAAAAATTCTACTCTATGGCGACATGGATTTAAATATCATGGACGGTTCGGCGGTTTGGCTGACATCAATGGCTTCGATGCTGGCGATCAATCCGAACGTCCAGACGGATCTCTTGCTAAAAGCCCGGGTGCAGAATACGCGGCTGACTGGCGGCATCGCGGATTTTGAGAATGTTCGACTGATTGAGCCGTTCCAGTCATTTCCAGAGATGTCGGCGGCGAATGAAAACCGGATTGATGTTGCGGAGGCTTTGGCACGGATGGAGCTGCTGGATAAACAGCATCACTATCATTTGATTATCATACGCGGTTTTATGCTGGTGAAGGAGATGATGAAGCATCCGGAGCTTATTCGCAAAACGATTCCTTATATTACGGACTTCAATAGCGACCCCAAGACGCTTTCTAAACAGGACCGCGCTACACTGCGGCAAATCTATGAAAGCTTTCCGAATATGTTTTTACAAACGGAGGCGACAAGAGCCGCTTTTCGGGAACTGGTAGGCGTTGATGGGCATAAAATTGTGATACTGTCTCCGATGATTCCCGCTCAGCCTGTTACGCCGGATTACCGGAATCGCCATAATCGACTGATCTACAGTGGGAAATTTGCGGAAGAGTGGTATACGGAGGAAATTTTGCAGGCAGCTCGTCAGTTGGCGGATAAGGATGTCACGTTTTGCATTGTAGGGGACAAATTTCAGGGGGAGTTGCGTTCACGAAGCGCGGAAATCAAGCGGACTTTTCAAGAAATGGAAAATGTTGACTGGCCGGGAGCTGTTTCGCGGGCAGAATCTCAAGCCTATATTGCGAAAGCGGATGTGGGAATCAGCTGGCGGAGTGAAACGATTGATAATGATGCTTCTGTTGAGTTGTCGACCAAGCTGCTGGAATATGCCCGATTAGGGAAACCGGTGCTGTTACGGCGGACTAAGATGCACGAGCAGCTGCTGGGTGAGGACTATGAATTGTTTGTGGATACGGAGGCAGAATTTTTAGCGAAAACACAGCTTGTACTGCAGGACTCGGCGGTTTACAAACGAGCGGCGAAAAGGATGTATCAGGCGAGTCAGCATTTCACACTTGAGGCTTCTTACGACCGGCTGAAGGATGTGCTTTGGCGTTATCAAGCTGAGCCGATAAATCTGCTGTTCGCAAGCCATGACTTGAAATTTATGACGGATATTATTCACTATTTGGAAAAACAGTCGTGGGTAAATGTGAAGATCGACCAATGGGAAAGTCATGTCACGCATGATGAGGCTGCCAGTAAAGAGCTGCTGGAATGGGCAGATCTGATTTTTTGTGAGTGGGGGCTGGGCAATGCCGTCTGGTACTCTAAGCATAAAAAGCCAGGGCAGAAACTTTTGGTTCGCGTTCATGCACAGGAGAAGCGGACGGAGCATCCTTTCCATTATGAGCTCGATGCGATTGATCATATCATTGCGATTTGTCCGTTTATTTTTGAAGAGATGCACCGGATTTGTGGGATTCCGCGGCATAAGATGATTTTGATTGCCAACACGATTGATACGGAAAAATTCGACCGGCCGAAACAAGCCGATATTGATTTTAATCTGGGGATCTGTGGGGTGATTCCTAAAATTAAAGGGCTGGATAAGGCGCTCGATATTTTTGAGGAGCTTTGGCTGTCTGATAAACGTTATAAGCTGTTCATTAAAGGAAAATTGCCAAAGGATGTGCCATGGTTGATGGGACGAACGGCTGAACGAGCGTATTATGAAGCTGTTTTTGCGCGCATTGAGCAGGCCCCTTGGAAAAGCAGTGTGAAATTCGATAAGCATGGCAATGATGTGCATGAATGGCTTCGGAAAATCGGCTATCTGCTTTCGACAAGTGAATCGGAAAGTTTTCACACGGCGCTCATGGAGGGGATGGCTGCAGGGACGACTCCCTGTTTGTTGAACTGGCCGGGTGTCGAGACGGTCTATCCTGCCGATTCGATATTTGAATCACCGGCAGATCTGGCTGCTTTTATCCGGTCGAACCAACTTTCTGAGCAGGATCAGCAGCGCTATAAAGACTATGCCTATCAATATTTTAATAAAGTGAAAATTTGTCAGGAAGTGGCCAGCTTGATTCGCGCTACTTTTACTAGATAGATAGCTAGAAGGAGAGACTAAACCATGAAGAAAAATGATATTGTGATTGAAAAATTGATTGCTTCAGAGCTTGCTTACCACGAGGGAAAACTGACGCTGGTTTTTAAAGCATTGTATTTACTTGAAGCCACTTACGAGTATGCCTTCTATATCTATCAGGATGATCATGTCATAGAACGGGAGTGGTACCAGCCGCTTTCAAAAAAACAGACCGCAATCGAATACTGGCCAATCCGAAGTGGGGCTTATAAGGTTCGACTATTTTTGAAAAAGAATGGGGAAGTGATTGCCAATAAAGTGAGCAATATATTGAATGTGGATATTGTGAATAACCAGACGATCAAAACCACGCTTGAAAAGGAAAAAATCTATTATGCGGATAATCCAGTCCGGTATTTATTTCAAAAAGCAAGAAAGAAGTCAGATAAACTATTGATTTCGTTTTCTGGCATACACTCTCAGGAATTTACAGGGGGTCCGCCGGTTTATAATCATTTTCGGACGCTTTGGCCGTGCAATATCAATAAGTTGTTTATTCTGGACGATTACAAGGGGCAATTTTGCTATTATATGGGGCACAATCGTGGGATGGACTATGAACGGTCAGTTGTGGGACTGATCACAACGATTGCCAATGAGCTGAATATTTCGGCGGAAAACGTGATCGTAAGCGGCTCTAGCAAGGGGGGCGCGGCCTCTCTGTATTATTCGATGAAATATCATTTTGGCACGGCGATTATTGGCGCGCCGCAGGTTTTTATTGCCAAATATTTGGAACAGCGCGCGACGGCCGCCCCGGTGATTCGCAGAGCTTTGGACAATATGCTGGGGGACGATCAGGAGGCTGGAAAAAGATACTACAATGAACTGATTATGAATCTTGTTGACACGACGACGCAGTTTCCGGCCTTTACTTTCCATGTTGGGAAGGGTGACATGCACTATAAACAGCATTTACAGCCGTTACTGAAAAAATTGGATGGAAAAGGCGTGAAATATTCGCTGGATTTGCAAAACTACAGTGATCATAATCAGACTGGTCAATATTATGCGCCCTTTTTGCTGAAAACGGTCACCGAGCTGCTGGAAGATAAAAAATGATCATTGAGTCACGGGAAGAAGTGAAAGTAACGTGAAGGACAGCCTTCGTATTTTAAAAGATCAACTGACTCACTGGCATAAAATTTTTCGGATTGCCCGGTATCATCAGCGGGCTGCCTATCAGAGTCATTATTTGGGGATGATTTGGGAAGTTTTGAGTCCGACTCTTCAAGTTTTCATCTATTATTTTGTATTTGGCATCCGGATGAATGGTTCAAAATTGATAGAAGGTGACATTCCCTACATCGTTTGGATGCTGGCGGGGGTGATTCCATGGTTTTTCATCAGTGGCATTATTATTTCAGGTGCCAATTCGGTCTATGCAAATTTAAGTCTGATAGCGCGTGTGAAATTCCCCATGAGCATTTTGCCGTCCATTACAATTGTGCGGGCGCTTCCCAGTTATCTGACGATGCTTGCGATTCTTTTGCTCTTTTTGCTTGGCGGGCATATCTATCCAACCGTGGACTGGCTGCAGTTTTTTTACTATTTCGCTTGCATGTGTTTATTTTTATATGCGGTGTCCTTGTTAAATTCAACCATTACGATTCTTTTCAGAGACTATCAGCTGATCATCGGTTCCATGATGCGGCTGCTGTTTTTTCTGTCAGGCGCGGTTATGGATGTGACAACGAATCCAGATGCACTGCTCTCAAAGCTTTTAAAGCTGAATCCCTTTGTGTATATCATTGAAGGATTTCGGGATGCTTTTTTCTCCAGGCAATGGTTTTTTCAGGCGCCGTGGTGGATGGCCTATTTTTGGGGGATCACACTGCTGGTATTAAGTCTGGGTGCAGCGCTACATATCCGATTCAAAGATCGTTTTATGGATTACTTGTAAAGGAGACGAGGCGATGAACAGTGTAGAAGTGAACCATGTTTTCAAACAGTACAGTATGCTTACAAGCCAGTCGAGGGAACTTTTGGCGTTACTCAAGCCGGTGAAAAATCAACCTGCTTTTTTAGCTTTGCAAGATGTCTCTTTCCAAGTGAAAAAAGGAGAAACCGTCGGACTGATCGGTTTGAATGGTTCGGGGAAATCCACACTTTCCAATGTTTTGGCGGGAATCGTGCCGCCTACTTCCGGCGAGGTGAAAATAAAGGGAGAGGTTTCCTTGCTTGCGATCGGTGCCGGTTTAAAGCCTACTTTATCCGGTGTTGAAAATATTCGCATGAAATGTTTAATGCTTGGCTATTCCACGAAAGAAATTAATCGAATGATCCCGGAAATCATTGAATTTGCCGGTTTGCAAAGTTTCATTCATCAGCCAATCAAGCGCTATTCAAGCGGTATGAAAGCTAGATTAGGCTTTGCTATTGCTATTCAAATTGATCCGGATATTCTCATTATTGATGAGGCGCTTTCGGTAGGTGATACCACTTTTCATAAAAAATGCACAGATAAAATTAAGGAATTTCAAGCTTTGGGAAAGACGATTTTTTTTGTCAGCCATGCCATGAGTCAGGTTCAAAACCTATGCGATCGGATTATCTGGCTTCATTATGGCGAGGTTCGTTTAGACGGGCCGGCAGATGAAGTGGGACTGGCCTACAGTAAATTCGTCCATCAATTCAACAAGCTGTCGGAAGAAGAGAAAAAGACGTATCAAGCTGATTCCAAACAGCATCAAATGCAGGCGAAAATGGCCAGATCAGTTGCAGCGGATCAAAAGGCGAACAGTCTGACCTGGCTCTATCAGGGCGGTTTGGCGGTATGGATCATTTTCAGTGCTGCATGCATGGAGGTAAGCGAGTTTTCGGCAAAAATATATGATTTTATCGGCCATTTCTTAAAATTTTAAAGAAGGTGAAGACAATGACTAAAAAGGTGATCGTCACGGGTGGAGCGGGTTTTATTGGCTCGCATGTATGTGATATGTATGTGGCGGAAGGATATGACGTGCTTTGTGTGGATGATCTGTCGTCTGGGAAACTGGAAAATATTGAGCAGCTGCGCATGAAAAATAATTTTCACTTTGTCCATGCCGACATTACGGACAAGGAGCGAATGATGCGGCTGTTTGCGAGGTTTAAGCCGGATATGGTGAATCATCATGCGGCGCAGAAATCTGTTGCGGCTTCGCTAGAGGACCCGAATCACGACTTGAATATCAATGGAAAAGGATTATTAGTGTTACTTTCATGCATTCAGAAGCATCCGATTGATAATTTTATTTATGTCTCGTCGGGAGGGGCTTTGAGTAAGGAAATTTCCAGCAATGAAAAATCGAAGGAGGAAGATCGGCCGCAATTGATTTCGCCCTATGCGATCACAAAATATGCGGGGGAGAAGTATTTGGCTGTTTATTCTCAGCTATTCCAATTTGACTATACGGTACTTCGATATGCCAATGTTTTTGGACCGCGGCAAATTCCGGACGGGGAATGTGGGGTTATCCCGATTTTTGCTCGGAATGTGTTGGACGATAAAATTTCTACATTGATGACCTATCCCGATATGCCACGGGGCTGCACGAGAGATTATGTCTATGTGAGTGACGTTGCAGAAGCCAATCGACTAGCTTCCCATAATCCGGCTAACACGGTGATCAATATTGGCTCAGGAAAAGAAGTGGCGATTTTAGATATCTATGAAGCGATTTTGGAAGCATTTGGAAAAGAAATTGCGATTACGATCAGCGGCCCGAGACTTGGAGATGTGAAGCGTTCTGTTTTATTAAATGACCGCGCGAAAGAAGTCTGGGATTGGACGCCTAAAATCAGTTTGGAAGAAGGGCTGGGTGTACTAGCAGCTAATATGTGAGAATGGATATAAAGGAAGATGTGAAAAGAGATTCTCACTGCCCATAATGGGGGCTTGTAGCGGCAGAAAGCAGGCTATTAGCTGACTTTCATGTTTCCGTCAAGTTAGAAAAAGCTTATAAGGACTGCCTAAGAAGGAAAGCATCTAGGTGGTCTTTTTCTGTATTTAAAATTATTTAATAAACCTTCTTTATAAAATCGCTTCATCATGGTATAACTATAAAGTGAGTATAAAAATGGATAGATAGTGGCGAGCCGTTTTATAAAAAATAAAGGAAACCAGCTGCCAGTTATCTTTCAAGAAAAGAGGGCATCATGATTCAGTCATATCCATCAGTTCAGGGAGATTTTAGCCATGTTTAATATCTTATTAGCCATTATTTATCTAGCATTTATCAGTTTAGGGTTGCCAGATGCGCTGCTTGGTTCGGCCTGGCCGTCGATGTATCAAGGCTTTGATGTGCCGGTTTCATATGCGGGGATCATTTCGATGATTATTGCTTTTGGGACGATTATTTCCAGTCTGCAAAGTGACCGCATGACAAAAAAATTCGGTACGGGGAAAATTACGGCTTTTAGTGTGCTGCTAACGGCGATTGCTTTATTCGGCTTTTCCACGTCACAGTCATTCTGGATGCTTTGCTTGTGGGCAATTCCCTATGGTCTCGGGGCGGGCAGTGTGGATGCCTCGATCAATAACTATGTGGCGATTCATTACGCCAGTCGGCATATGAGCTGGCTGCATGCATTTTGGGGGATTGGCGCGTCGATCGGGCCGGTCATTATGGGAAATGTCTTAAGTAACGGGCATTCCTGGAATACGGGCTATCTGTACATCGCGGTTTTTCAAGTGGCTTTGACGGCGGTTCTGTTGATCAGTCTGCCGCTTTGGAAACCCAATCGGCTTGTGGAAAACGGTCAAAAGATTTCACGAGAGCCGCTATCTTTGAAAAAAATTCTGCAAATACCGGGTGCCAAGGCCAGTATGATCACCTTTTTCTGCTACTGCGCGTTGGAACAGACGACGGGGCTCTGGGCGAGCAGCTATCTAGTGCTGTTTAAACACGTACCGAAAGAAACGGCGGCGACTTTTGCCGGATTGTTTTTTATCGGGATTGCTTTTGGGCGCATTCTGAGTGGCTTCATGACGATGCGGTTCAATGACCGGCAGATGATTCGTCTGGGGATCGGTACTTTGTTGATCGGGATTGTGGCGTTGATTCTGCCATTTGGAAATGCGCTTTCGATCATGGGGCTGATTTTGATTGGGCTGGGTTGTGCGCCCATCTATCCATCTGTCATTCATGCGACGCCCGACTATTTTGGCGTGGAAAATTCGCAGGCGATGATCGGGGTGCAGATGGCAAGTGCCTACATTGGGACCTGCCTGATGCCGCCGCTGTTCGGGCTGATCGCAAGTCATATCACTGTGGGACTGCTGCCGGTATTTTTATTCCTGCTGTTGGCGGGCATGTATGTGATGCATGAACGGTTGCTGAAAAGTATCCACGTGAATCAGCTGGAGACGGCCGCTTCTGACAACTGACATGTTTGCTGAAAAGTCATCTGGTCGACAGGTGGCTTTTTTTTGTGTTTTTTAGAAAGAATTAGAGACTGCTTTTTTGAAAATTCCCTTCCGAAAAGCGGGCTGATATGCTATTCTAAATCAAGTAAAGAATAGAAAGGGAGCGAAGAAAATTGACAAAATGGCTACCGCGTGATTTATGGATCGTCATTATCGGGATGGTTCTTTTATATACGGGCTTATCGTTTATTTGGCCGTTTAATATGGTTTATATGACACAGGAACTTGGCATGACGGGAACGGAGGCATCAATGGTTCTCTTGGTCAATTCGGGTGTGGGGATTATTTCAAGTGTGATCGGCGGGCTTATTTTTGACCGGCTGACGGGGTATATTTCTCTGGCGATCGGGACGGTGATTCTGGTCGGCTCGACACTTCTACTCAGTATTTTTCATGGGGAGCAGGCCTTCATGTGGAATTTGTGGGCAGTCGGGATTGCGATGGGGATGGTATTTGCTGGCCTCTATGCGGCTGCTGGTCTCACGCACCCAACTGGCGGCCGGACGAGCTTTAATGCCATCTATGTGGCGCAGAATATCGGTGTGGCTGTGGGGCCGTTCTTGGCGGGCTTTCTGGCGGAAAAGGGAATGGGGCATGTCTATTTGGGCGCATTTATTTTTGCGGTTTTATATGCGGTGTTCTTTTTTGTGTTTTTCCGGCGGATCGACTGGCGGTCTGAGCGGGTTGAAGCAGATACGAAGCACCACCGCACAGGAATGACGCGTGAAAAGGCGACCATTTGGGGAATCGTGGCAATGGTGCTCTTACTTGCGACTTATCTGTTCTGCCAATTGTCGCATGTCCAGTGGCAGTCCAATCTTTCTACATACATGACGGCGGATAAAGGGGTGACGACTGCCCAATATGGCCAGCTTTGGAGTTTGAACGGGGCGATGATCGTCTTAGGGCAATTTATTTTGATTCCGCTGGTCAACCGTTTTAAAAAGCATCTGTTAGCGCAAATTTATATTGGAATCCTGCTTTTTGTGGCGGCGTTTATCGTGGCGATGCAGGCAGAGGTCTACAGTGGGTTCGTGCTTGGGATGATCTTTTTGACGCTGGGCGAAATGTTTGCCTGGCCGGCGATTCCGACGATTGCTTATCAACTGGCACCGCACGGCTCGGCGGGTCTTTATCAGGGGCTGGTCAACGGAATGGCCACTGCGGCGCGGATGCTAGCACCATTTTTAGGCGCTGTGATTGTGGCTGAATTTGGCGGCATGACGGCCCTTTTCATCGGCGTATTTATTCTGCTCGGTCTGGCGGCGGTCAGCATCACACTTGAGCAGGTCGTTCAGCGCCGGAAAGTGATGGGGCAGGAGGCACTTGTACAGAAGGAGGAAATTTGATGAAGCTGTGGACAAATGGGACTTTTTATACGATGGAAAAAGAAGGGGCCACAACGGATGCGGTTTTGACGGACCAAGGGAAAATCGTGGCGGTTGGGCAGGAAGCGATTCTTTGTGACGCGGCGGAAAAGGTCGATCTGGACGGTGCAATCGTTTTTCCGGGTTTTGTGGATTCACATCTTCATCTATTATGGTACGGACAGTTTCTTGATCGGCTTCGTCTGACGGACACGGCGAGCAAGCAGGAGGCACTAGCGAGAATTGCGGAACGTGTGGAAAAGTTGGCACCGGATGAATGGCTATTTGTCGAGGGCTATGATGAAAATAAATGGCAGGACCAGTCGACGCTTCTGACGCGTGACGAATTGGATCAGGTCAGCGCAGGGCATCCGGTCTTGGTTCGACGGATTGATTATCATTCTGTGAGTGTCAACAGTGCGCTGATTGAGGCGACTGGGCTAACGGCAGATGCCAATTTTACTGGCGGCGGGGCGATTGATACGGATGAAACGGGGCGGCTGACGGGCGTACTTCGTGATAATGCGACCACGGTTGTGATCGATGCGTTTCCGGTTGCCACACGGGAGGAGCTTGGCCGCTGGTTACGGCTTGCGGTGCGCGACTTGTGGGCAAAAGGCGTGACGGGTGGACATAGTGAGGATCTGCATTATTTTAATGGCTTTAAAGGCACTTTGGCCGCTTTTCGGGACACGCTAACGGAGGACTTTCCTTTTCGTGCGCATCTATTGGTGCACAATGCGGAACTCGAAGCCTTTTGCCAGAGCGGCGAACAATTTGTGTCGGGGGACCCTTTTCTCGAGCTGGGGGCTATGAAGATTTTCTATGATGGAACGGTCGGATCGCGGACGGCGCTGATGTCGCGGCCTTATGCGGATGACCCGGAAAATCAGGGTTTGCAGATTCAGTCAGATGAAGAGTTTGAAGCGATGGTCAAACGTGCGCGGGATGCAGGGCTGCCGGTGGCGATCCATATTTTAGGCGATTTGGCGTTTCAAAAAGTGATCAGAACGCTGAAAAAATTCCCACCGCAACAGGGACAGCTTGACCGAATGATTCACACGCCTTGGCTTCGCGACGATTTACTGGAAGAAGCCGCTGGAATGCCAATTTGTTTCGACCTTCAGCCGCAGTTTATGAGCAGTGATTTGCCATGGGCGCTGGACGTGCTTGGTAGTGAGCATCCGGAGCGAGCATTTGCGTGGAAAACGTTGATTGATCGCGGGTTTCAGGTATCGTTTGGCAGTGACGCACCGATTGAGACGCCGAATCCTTTTTACGGAATTCATGCGGCGGTGACGCGGACGGCGAGTCAGGATTTGAACGGTCGGCGATATTTTGAAGAGGAAGCGTTGTCCGTGTACGAGGCGATCCACAGTTACACGGCAAAAACGGCGGCGATCAGTTATAAGCAAGGCGAGCGCGGAAAAATTGCCCCGGGTTATGCAGCTGATTTTACGATGACGCGAGAAAACCCGTTTGAGGTGGAGGAAGCGCGTTTGCGTGAGCTGGAAGTGGTTCGGACGGTAGTTGCTGGGCGGACGGTTTTTGAAAAGTAGTGAGAGGGGAACAGCGATGAATAGCGAGACATTTCAAGAACTAACCTTTGATACGATACCGGCTGATTTTATTTGGCTGCATGAGCAGAATATGGATATTGGTGGTGGAGAAATCTCTATACAGGATATTGATCGATTAAAAGATGAAAAGGATTGGTCAAAAGTAGCGATTTCTGGATTAAATCAGCACACCTTTGAGTATTTTATTACCCATTATGGGCATGCGGTTAGATATTTAATTTTTTTCAAGAATAAGAAGATAGAAGATTTATCACTTTTATCAACATTATCTCATTTAAAGTATGTAAAAATTTTTCTTAATCATAAAACGGAAAAATTATGGGATATGTGTGGAAATAAAGAACTTATCGGAATAAGTTTAAGTGATTTTACTAGACTTCATTCATTAGAAGGCATACAGACAGCTCCAAATCTTCAATTTTTACGTTTTGGGGATGCTGTTTGGCCGAAGAGTACACTTGTAGATATAGAGCCTCTAAGGCATACGAACATTGAGCATTTCTGTTTTGATGGAAAGAAAATTGATCATACAGATTTATCCATTTATACAGAGATGCTGTTGCTAAATAGATTGGATTTTCCACATAATTTATATTCCACAGAAGAAATCGCTCAAATCATTGCAGCTTGCCCTCGTTTGCAAGGAAATTCGTTGAGACCCTATATAAAAGTGAAGACAGTATTAAGCGATGGAAAGGATGTTCTTATTTGTGGAAAACGGAAACCACGACTTTCTTCAGAAAAGGACAAAGCGAAGATTAAGAAATATGAGCAGGAATTTGAGCGATTATTGGCAGTTTACAAAGGCAAACAATTGTGAAATAAGATTTACGTGAGATTGAACCATTTAGATACTTGTGTCGTTGAAAAGATATAAGTTGTTTTTGGAGACTAAAATATTTTTTTATAAAGTTTAAGAGAAATCTGTCGACCTGAGATAATGTAATTTTCCCGGGAGGTCGACAGAAAACGAAAAGCATTGATAGAACAGGGATTTGGGATTGGAGATGAATTTTTTTGAAAATATTTTGGGTCGAAAAATCCAAAGTTAACCGAGATCGACGGAAAATAAGTTCTGAGGTATTATGGGAGTAAGCGTTTGAAGCAGCGAGTTTAAGTAGTCATTTTGAAATGTAAAAGGAGAAGACCGGGCAATATCTTTCTCCTGATCGGGTTTAAGTAGTCATTTTGAAATGTAAAAAAGTTATCTGTACGCGTAATTTAAAGCGGCGTCCTACGTTTAAGTAGTCATTTTGAAATGTAAAAAAGACATTTCCGACGGATTTTATAAAATTCTCTTTTGTTTAAGTAGTCATTTTGAAATGTAAAATAGCTAACAAGTGAATTTTCTGGATTACTTTCATTCGTTTAAGTAGTCATTTTGAAATGTAAAATGTCGAGAAATTCCAGAATTTATCACAGAAATGACCGGTTTAAGTAGTCATTTTGAAATGTAAAAGAGGGTAAAACAATCTGGGATTTCCTTGAAAGTCTGCGTTTAAGTAGTCAATTTTGAAATGTAAAAATGCTCAGCCAGCCTCGAAGCGAATACGCGGAAATTGTTTAAGTAGTCAATTTTGAAATGTAAATTCCGGAAACAATTAGAAGGTAGCGATGACCCAAGAGGTTTAAGTAGTCAATTTTGAAATGTAAATCCTAAAAATTCAAGTTATTCAAGAAGTCCAGTGCTTGTTTAAGTAGTCATTTTGAAATGTAAATACAGTAGTTGTAATAGCATCAGTTTTTTCGCCCAGTTTAAGTAGTCATTGTGAAATGTAAATCTGTTATGGTATCCACTGTTCCAGTCTCCGGTATTGTTTAAATAGTCATTATGAAAACCAACGCTATTCATTTTACACCTCAATCATTCACCATAAACCCCATTATCCAACTAATTCCACATTCAACCCTAAACTTTCCCCGCCCAAACACTCCTTTCATTTGACCTCGCACCCTCGCCATTCTAAAATAAGCTATACCACTCGAAAGGAGGCAAACAAGATGAAGCAAAAAGAAGTTTATACTTTTTTAACTTTTCCGGGTACGGCTGAAGAGGCGGTCGCGTTTTATGTGTCGCTTTTTGATGATGCGGAAATTCTTGATATGACGCGGATTACGGAACGAGATCGGGGCGAGGTTGGGAAGATTTTGAACCTGACGTTTACGCTTGCGGGGCAGAATTTTATGGCGCTCGATATGGAGGAGCAGTATTTTGTTCCTTTTAGCTGGACGACGTCGATTCTGATTGATTGTCCGAGTGAGGCCGAGTTTGATCGCTTGTTTGAGGCTTTTTCGAAAGAGGGTCAGGTGATGATGGGGCCGGAGGAAATTGGGCCGCTCAAAAAGGCTGCGTGGGTGACGGATCGCTACGGGGTCACTTGGCAGGTGATTTTTCGGCCATGAGGCAGCCTGAAAATGTGCTGGTCATTCCTTTTATTAAAAAGGGTGATGTGCTTAAAGTGGCCGTTTTTTACAGAAGGCACAGCGGTTATTGTCAGTTTGTCGCTGGCGGCCTGGAAGATCAGGAATCGCATCTTCATGCGGCAAGGCGCGAGTTTTTTGAGGAGACGGGGCAGCTTCGAGTTGTTCGGATACTGCCGCTCAAAACGGAGGCCTTTATTCCCAAGTCTGAATTTGCGGACTTTCGGGACCAGCCAGATGTCGAGGTGGTCCACGCGGTGGCGTTCGGCTTTCAGCTCGCGGCGATGGATTTTATCCTCTCGAAGGAACACCGAAGAATCGAATGGGTCACGCCAAGCGAAGCAGTGGATCGATTGACGTTCGCCTTTGATCGGGAAGCGTTGCGTGAACTGTTAACACGAATTTGAACCTGACGAAAGGTTGGGTTCTTTTTTTAGAAAGCGGTTGCAAATTTTAAAAAATCGTGCTACTATGATCTTGTAACTTAACGTGTTAACCGGTTGTATCTTTTGGCTTGAGAGTTCCAATTATTGATCAGGCATGATAACATAAACTTACATTTAACGTGTT
This sequence comes from Listeria costaricensis, assembly GCF_900183385.1. Classification (GTDB taxonomy): domain Bacteria; phylum Bacillota; class Bacilli; order Lactobacillales; family Listeriaceae; genus Listeria; species Listeria costaricensis. The sequence continues at coordinate 59,126 of NZ_FXUT01000023.1, read as the reverse complement.
AACGTAGGAGATCAATGATTGGAGATGGGGAAATGGCGGTGCCAAAGTATTTAAAGATCATTCAGGATATTAAACAGCAGATTAAAGACGGTGTTTTCAAACCTGGTGAGAAAATTTATTCAGAGGGTGAGCTCAAACGAAAATACGGGGTCAGCAATACGACGGTCGTTCGGGCTTTGCAGGAGCTGGTTCGTGAGGGGCTTCTTACGCGTTTTCAAGGGAAGGGGACCTATGTGAGCAAATCGTTTCTTAATAAGGAGGTCATTTTTAATGAATTTAATCGATTTCCGAATTATGAAGAGGCGAATTTTAATCGAAACAAGCGGCTGACGGAAGAAGCCACGAAAGTCATTAGCATCACGGAAATCACGGATGAGCGAATCGCTGGAAAGCTGGGTATCCAGCCGGAAAATCGCATCGTTCACTTTAAACGTGTGCGGATGTTTGGGGATATTCCCTGGGCAATCCAAAATAATTACATCGCCAAAAGCAATTTGCTGAATGTGGACTTTTCGGATAAAGATCGCTTTATGTCGCTTTCGGAGGAACTTAAAAAGATGTATGATTTCAATATTTTGGACGAGGCGATGAAAGAGCGGATTCAAATCGAATTTCCTATTCAAAATCCAGAGTATGCGGAACTTTTAGCGGTGGACCCAATGACGCCTGTTTACCGGGTGGAGCGGTTTACCTATATTCCAGAAGATAAGCCGTTTGAATACATCGAAAGCTTTGTCAGATATGATTTCTATTATGTGGAGATTGAAAAGAAGAAATCTTAAAGGAGGTGATCAATTTGTCATATATTCTTGTTGGTCATGGCGCCTATGCGATGGAAATTGTTCGCAGCTGCGCGATGATCACGGGAGAACAGGCCATGTTTCACCCAGTCGTTTTTTCAGACGAAATGAGTGCCGCTGATTTGATGGACCGCTTTGCCCATATTTTTTCAGAACAAGATGTAAGCGCTATTATTGTGGATATTCTAGGTGGCACTCCTAGCAATGCGGCGCAGATGTTTGCGGCTAGTCATGCGGGCGTGGAAGTGGTGACGGGGCTTTCTCTGCCGCTCGTTTTGCCACTTGTCTTTGGGGAAACGCTGGATGCGGCACTGGCGGCGGCAAAAGAGGGACTGCAAAGAGTAAGCATTCCGGAAGAAAAAGGTCGAATGTCGAAAAATGAGGAAGGAGAGGAAGAAGATTGACAAATGGGATTATGCACGTCAGAATCGATGAACGACTGATTCATGGGCAGGTGGCGACCATGTGGCTGAACACGCTACAAGCAACGCGCGTCATGATTGTCGATAATTCGGTCGTAAAAAATGAGTTGGAGAAGACCGCGCTCAAAACGGCTGTTCCAAGCGGCATCAAGCTGAGTATTTTGACGACGCAGGGCGCAGCGCGAAACATTCTAGCCGGCAAATACGACGGGCAACGCGTCATGCTGATTACCAAATCGCCGCGTGCTTTATGCGAGCTGGTTGATGCGGGGGTGGAGCTTCCGGTGATCAATGTGGGCAATATGTCGACGAAAAAGGACAGTCGTTCCATCAAAAAGTCGGTCAGCGTCACGGATAAAGATTTGGAAGATTTTGATTACTTGCAGCAGAAAGGGTTGAAAATCACGGCGCAAATGGTGCCAAGCGAGGATCCGGTCAGCTTCTCTAGTTTACTTAAATAGCAAAGGGAGGAACAAAAATGGATATTGCAGTATGGCAAATCGTTTTACTGGTACTACTTTCAGCTTGTACGATTTTGGATTCCCTGACATTTGTGATCGGTTTGAACTTCCCGGTCATTACGGGGACAATTACTGGCTTGATTATGGGTGATGTGACGCTGGGTCTGGCGATCGGGGCGACGCTTCAACTGATGGTGCTCGGCGTGGGGACGTATGGCGGGGCTTCCATTCCAGATTTCACAACGGGGGCAATCGTGGGAACCGTTTTTGCGGTGATCTCCGGGCAGGATGCGGAATTTGCGATCGGGCTGGCGGTGCCGGTGGGGCTTCTCATGGTGCAGCTCGACATTTTGGCACGCTTTACCAACACCTTCTTCCTGCATCGGATCGACCGGAATATTGAGACGGGCAACGTGCGGGCGGTCAAGCGGAACGTGATCTATGGGGCGCTTCCTTGGGCACTTTCACGGGCGGTGCCAGTTTTCATCATGATTACATTCGGGCAGGACGTCGTAAACTTTATTCTGGACGAGATGCCGGATTGGCTGATGGGTGGCTTGCAGGTGGCCGGTGGCATTTTGCCGGTTGTCGGGATTGCAATTTTGCTGCGCTACTTGCCGACCAAGCAATATGTGGCCTATTTGATCGTTGGTTTTATTGCGGCGGCTTATTTGAAAGTACCGATGCTCGGTGTGGCGCTTCTTGGCTTTGCACTAGCGATCATTTACTTTAAGCAAAATTATCGGGAGGCTGAGCCGGCTCTTGCTGGCGGCGCGGTACGTGGAGAGGAGAATGAAGATGGCGAATATGAAGACTGACATGGATGTCGAAAAGGCGATCACGAAGCGGGACCTTTGGGCGGCCAATGTGCGCTGGCTTTTGACCAGCCAGATCTGCTGGAACTACGAACGGATGATGTCGACAGGTTATCTTTATACAATGCTGCCGGTCTTGCGAAAACTCTATCCCAATGAAGATGAACAAAAGCAGATGATGGAAACGCACAATCAGTTCTTCAATACGAATCCGATGATGGGCGGACTCATTCTTGGGATTGATATGGCGCTTGAGGAAAAGGAACGCATTCAGGGAAAAGAAGCAGTTGTCGGCGTGAAAACGGGGCTGATGGGGCCATTTGCTGGGGTTGGCGATACGATTTTCGGCGTTATTCTGCCAACGATTTTTGGCTCGATTGCAGCTTATATGGGTCAACAGGGCAATGTAGCGGGTGTGATACTCTGGATCATCGTCAACATTTTGGTTGTCGGTCTGCGGTGCGTTTTTCTACCAGTGGCTTATCGGCAAGGGAGCAAACTTGTCAATGAATTTGCGGGAAAACTTAACGCGTTAACCGATGCGGCTATTTTGCTAGGCGTGACAGTTGTGGGAGCCTTAATTCCGACAGTGATCACCGCGAAAGTCAGCTACGTCTATAAATCCGGAGACGTCACACTGAAAATGCAGGACATGCTGGATCAAATCATGCCCGCACTGATTCCCGTTCTCTTGGTAGGCCTCGTCTATGCGATGCTAGGGCACAAACGAATGACTTCATCAAAAGCGATTATTATTGTCATGATTCTCGGGATTATCTTGTACAATTTAAAAATTTTAGGAACCTGATAGGAGGAAAATCAAGTGACATTAGCCTTTTTTGAAAAAGCGAAGGAAATAACGAGTAAACTGGAAGCGACCGAAGCAGAAGCCATTCATCAAGCGGCTGAAATTTTAGCGAACGGTCTGGCAAAAGGTGGCATCATTCAGGCGTTCGGAAGCGGCCATTCCTATGCGGCGGCGATTGAAATTTGCGGCCGGGCAGGTGGCTTCATTCCATCAAAAGTGATCCATGATCCGGCAATGGGCATCTACGAATCGATCGAAGGGGTGGGCGGCCTCTTGACACACCGGCTGGAAGCGAAACCTGGCGACGTGTTCTTCCTGATCTCCAACTCCGGCCGCAATCCACTGTCGATCGAGCTGGCTGAATGGGTCAAAGCGCAAGGCAACCCGCTGATCGTCGTGACGGCACTGGATATTTCCAAAAATTCCACCTCACGGCATTCATCCGGCAAGCTGCTTTATGAGTTTGCAGATGTCGTGCTGGACAACCACTCGGCATTTGGCGACGCGGCACTTTCTGTGGACGGCTTTGATGCCAAAATTTGCGGCACCTCTTCATTTGCTGCTGTCCTGCTTTTGCAACAGGTCATTTATGAAGCCGTAGAAAAGCTAGTCGCAAAAGGCGTGGAGCCACCAATCTACAAGAGTGCCAACATTGACGGCGGCTATGAATACAATTTCGCGCTTGAAGATCAATATGCCGATCGGATCTTCCGGTATTAACACTTTAGAGAGAACTGGAAACGCTCAGTGAGCAAGCTACGATAAATGGCGGCCGCTCGAGTGCTTCCAGTTTTTTGCATGAAAATAATTGAAGATTATTCAGATTTTTTTATAAGTAATTTTACACAGCTGCAAACCTTCCAAATAGGCGGATTCCTGATCATGCAGATAGAAAATACTCTTTTGCCAGGCTGAGACTTTTTCCTCTCCCACATGCTTTTAGTCCCTAAAATTGGCACAATATGAACGTTTATAAGCTTTTAGCAAGGGAATAAGGGGGTTAACTTAGGGGGGGAAAGTAGGGAGTGTCATGAGGAAGGGGAAAATGGGGATTGTCCTGTGGCTCAGCATTTTTTTGATGATAGGGCTGATTTTCCAGATGGACAGCCGAAAAGTGGAAGCCGTTATTTCGTTAGGAAGCAGTCAGATGACAGCTACCGCCACTTCTGGTACATATAACCAGTCGATCGTTAATTTGACGTATCGTTATGCGCCGCTTGCGTCACTTACACTAAACGACACGCCTGTCATCATCATCCAGCTTCCAACTGAAATCGGCGACCAGCTTGCCGGAAATACCACGAAGCAAGCCGCCTTTTTAAGCAAGCTGACCGGAGATGTCACCTACCCACTCTCGACTATTTCAAATAAAAATGAAGCACTGGCAACAACGACCGCAGTGGCAAAACGGTACGATGAAGCCAGTCATTCGCTTGTTTTTACTTTTCCACAAAGCACGACTTTGCTGGTTCTAACAAACTACTGGCAGGTCAATCTTTCGTTTGATGTCGGAGAATTATACAAAAGTGGTATTCGTATTCCAGCTCCTTATAATAAACAAAACTATCCGGTAAGAAGATTACGCTTAAGGAAGTATAATAAAGATTGTGAGAGGCATAGAAAGTTATGCCTCTTTTATTTTTTGTCCGATTCCAAACTTATAATGAATTTCAATTTTTTTAGGCTGACGACTGTATGACTTATCATTCTCATGAATCACAATCCTGTCTATTAAATCATGCAATAACTCGGGTGTTAATTCCTTAAAAGACAGATGCTTCTTCACATGATTGAAAAATTGCTGAATATTGACAGTCGCTTGTTGATCTGCTTCTTGTTCAGCTTGTAGTTGTCTCAACTGTTCTTGAAGCTCCGCTTGTTCTTTCTCATAAGTAGCTGATAGTTTGTCAAATCGTTCATTTGTCAGGCGTCCACTAATGTTATCTTCATACAACTTCTGAAAAATACCATCCAATTCAACAATTCTTTTTTCAAGTTTATCAATCGTTTTTAGCCGTTTTCCAGCTTGCTTACGCTTTGTGGTCTGGTCTTCTTTAAGTACGGAACGGATAAAAGCGTTCTTATCTGTTTGGATAGTGTGCATGGTTTGTTTTAAGCTTACCTTGACAGCTTCTTCCAACACGATTGAACGGATGTAATGAGCCGTACAAGTACTTGTATTCCTTCGATACGAAGAACAAAAGTAATTTTCTTGATGTTTAGAAATTGTCTTCCCACGCGCAAAGTATAACTTTTTCCCACAGTCTGCACAATAAATGATTCCAGAAAATAGCGGTAATGTATTTTGTTTGGTTGGACGGCGCTTATGTTTCCGTAATTCTTGTACCGTTTCAAAGACGCTTGGTTCAATAATCGCTTCGTGTGTGTGCTCAAAGATGAGCCAATCTTTTTTGTCATGCTTAATTTTCCGCTTGTCTTTATAAGATTTAGTCTCACTGCGAAAATTAACAGTATGTCCCAGATATTCAGGACTTTCAAGTATTTTGGAAATGGTATCTCCGCACCAAGCAAAGGGGTTCTTATTGCCTTGCGAAATATTCTTGTTCCCTTGACTTTTTGCATAATGGGAAGGGGTTAAGACTTCTTCTTTCCGCAACCTTTTCGCAATTTGTGTCGGACCGAATCCTTCCATCGCTAATTGAAAGATATAGCGGATAATGCTTGCTGCGGGTTTATCAACCAGCCACTCATTAGGATTATCTGGATTTTTCTTATAGCCATACGGTGCATTGTTTGTCAAATGTTGACCAGATAGACCTTTCATTTTGACAACAGCCCGAATTTTTTTACTGGTATCTCGCGCATACCATTCATTGATAATATTTCGGAATGGGGTAAATTCGTTCTCACCTTTTTGGCTATCCACACTGTCATGAACAGCAATAAAGTGCACATCATGTTCTGGAAATAATATTTCTGTATAATAGCCGACTTTTAGATAACCACGCCCAAACCGTGACATATCCTTGACAATGACAGTAGACACCAGTCCAGCTTCTACATCCGCAATCATTCGCATAAATTCAGGACGTTGAAAATTGGTACCGCTGATACCATCATCGATATAGAGTTTGGTATTTTTCCAACCGCGTTCAGCAGCATAGGCTGTTAAAAGCTTTTTCTGATTACTAATACTGTTACTTTCTCCTTCGCGTTCATCATCTTGAGAAAGGCGCAGATATAATGCGATAATTTTTTGAGTGTTTGTTCGTTTCATGGTTTCCTCCTTCGCAGACGAACAAACACCATATACATCCTTTATTATATCAGTTTCACTAATTATTTAACACTCCTTTCCGATCGGATAACTGATCATTATTTTGTTTTACGGTAATCATTCAGAATGATGCGTTCCAACTTATCGGAAAATGTTTCATTCGCACTCTCGTTAAAAGCCGAAACAATCTCATATTCTTTTTTACCGATTAATAGACGATTTGTTATGACAGTCTTTTCATGCTTATTTTCTGGCATCTTGTTATCACCTCCTATATCACTACTCCAAACAGCTCAGTTTTGGACGCAGCGGGAATTTTTGAGGAGAGGATATATGATTATCCCTCTCATATATATAATTCATTTTACGATGCTTTTGGCCATATTTATCTAAAAAAAATGAAACGAGTAATAAAATCCCCCCTCATTAATACAGTCCGAAAAAACCGAAATCTGGCAACAATTCTTTAGAAAAATGAACTTTTTTGAAGAAAGGGTAAAATATATCCTCATTAAATACTATTCATTTTTCAAGCAAACTGGCAAAGTTTGTGAGAAAAAATATAAATAAACAAAAAAAGCCGCCGGAAATAATTTTCCGGCGGTGCTGTCAAGATATACAAAATGTGATAAATGACAGGTACATCATTATTGGGATGAGTTCACAAATCATCTGACAGCAAATGAGATGAATGAAAACTTGGAACCATGAGTGACTAGATTCACCACGATTTACCAATTGGAGCTATTGCCCCAATGCCAATCACATTGAAAAAAATGTAACTGGCATTGACGTAATAATTACATAAGCCAGTTAATTGCGGCATCCATGCTTTGTGAGTCTTCAGGGTTTGTTTCTTCTGCTGACTTTATAGCAGGTTTGTTCACCATGGCATGATTAATTTTGATGGTACAAGAAAACTGTTCATTGTTAAATTCCATAGAGATTATTTCTTTTTCTTCTCGACGTTCCATCTTATCACCTCATTCAAATACCATATTAATACAAGTATTCTGTATAATGTGTCAAGAGTGTGAAAAATAATCATATTTCTTTTGCTGGGAGGTACCTTTAACTGGATAATACTAATGATAAATTTTATATTAAACATAGTGGGATGAATGAAATCCACTAGCTTGAGCTATTTATTTTGGTTGGGATGCCGATTAAATAGCTCAACATTACTGATTATGCTCCAATCAATAAGTGACCCTTAACAAAAGAAAATAAAAACATTATTTTCACCTCCTGACACTTCTATACTAACATTAGAAAAGTATAAAAAAGTAAATTGTCTCAAAAAAAGGAAAATAACAAGGAGGACAATGATGATGGATGAGCAATTAGAGATGAAGATAGGAAAAACATTAACAGCAATTAGACTAGATCAAGGGATAGAGCGCCGAGAAATTGATAAAAGTGTAATATCAAGATCTCATTTATATCGACTAGAAAATGGTGAGCATATACCAAGCTTTCTAAAAATCTGTCGTTTATTGGAGAAATACTCCATTTCATTAGCAGAATTTGAATTTCTTTTAAAAGACCGTCAACTAGACGATACACAAATTTTTCTTAATAAATTCAAAGAAGTTGGAGATTCAGGTAATATTAACAAATTAATAAACTTAGATAATGAAATAGCAGATTATCTGAAAAGTAGCCCTAATAAATTTCTTCACAATTTACAATTAGTGATTAATGGTTATATTACTTTTGAGAAAACAGGCAGATTAAAAGATGCACAAGATATTTTCAGAAAAATATGGGGGGAATTAGAACAAAAAGACAATTGGTATTATTACGATATAATTTTAATGACAAATATTTTCTACATATTTGATTTTCCGACCCTAGATTATGTGTTTAGCAGACTAATGAAAGTATTTGAAGTTTATAAGGGCTATGGAAATATTCATCATATAAAAAAAGTGGCTTTATTCAATTACTGCACGCTCTTGCGGTTGAACGGAAGAATAAAAGAGACAAGGGAACTTATAAACGAGGTAGAAAGTTTGTGTAAACTGGATAATGATTTATTAACTATTATTAGATGTGATTATCATCGAATTGAATATGATTACAGTACAGAAAAAATTAATAGAGAAACTGGGGAAAATAAAGTACAAGAGTTGACAACAGTATTAGAGCGTTTTGGATATTTACACATTTCACTTGATATGCAAGATGATTGGAAGAAGCTGACTTATTCCACTATATAAATGGAAAATAGCCATGATGAAATACTTAAATCATCATGGCTATTTTTTTATTCCCCCCATTAACGGAGTTAATCACAATCACAGGCAAGCAAGAAAAAAAGAAGTTCCTTTCAACATAAAAGATGAATATTTAGCCAAGATGCCTATGATTACTAGAGTTCTTCTTCATTTTTTATACTTCCAAACTCTAGTTTTATTGTATCGTGAATGCTTTTTTCTGGGTAGGCTCTTATTCTATACCTAAGAAGTACACAAGTATATAGTTACCTTACAATAAACAGACCGTAAACTGTCTAGTTTTGGTGATTTGACATGCTACAATGTGTACTGTAAGGGAGGTGTACATCATGTTAAAATGGCTTCAAATGTTCATTCTTTGGATTGACTAGTAAAAGCTGATATGCTCGACATATCAGCTTTTTTCATAGGATGATTTCATACCTTTCGATATCTTTTTCTAGTTCTACATAAAATAATTTATTCGGATAACATTTTGCCAGTTGTAAGGCAGATGTTATTTTTTCTTTACCTGATACAAGGTTGCCCAACTTATAAAGTGCCAACCCATGCGCGAACCAAAAATTAATGAGAAACATACAGGAATCTTTGATGATCGCGGTTTTTTCATTGTGAAAAGCAATTTGATAAACATTATTCCAATCTTCACTTTCAACATAAATAATAATCAGCGCGTTACACAGTTTTAAGAAGGTTTCGATTTGAATAAACGTCGTATTTCCTTGTCGATACCATTCATAAATCTTTTGGGCAAATGGTAAATATTCATCTCTTGTTTGTTTATATCGTAATAATCGAGTGATAATGCGTGCTTCCAGATTTGAAAAAATCGTTGCTTGGGGATTGAAAGTGAAAGATAACGCTTCTTCAAGAAGTTTGCTTGCTTTCTCTGGTTCATGATCAACAAAATCTAAACAAATTGATTGATAATATAAACACCACTGTTTATCCGCAATCAACAATGTTTGGTACATAGGCTCTGTAATCATCTCTAAATATTGCCGGAACGCTAATACATTGAAGTTATTGACATTCTCATACTCAATCAATTGTTTAATTCGCACAAAGCTTTCGTATTGACTACTTTTGGTGTACGCATATAAATAGTCTACCGGCACACCTAACCGCTCTGCGATTTTAAACAAAGTATCGGCTCCGGGAATAGACGAATTATTTTCAATACGTTTAATTGTATTGAGATGAATATTAATCTCTTCCGCTAACCGTTCTTGTGATAATTTCCGCGCTTTTCGTAATTCCTTAATCGCAACGCCTAACGTTGTAATTTGTTGAACTGCTTTCATTTTATTCACCTATCCTAGCTCTACCCATGTGACTATCATACCATTTTAAGAAAAATGACACAATATTCTGTTTTTTGATGTTTAGAGAAAGTTTTTCGCAAAAGCATGGCCAAATTTCTCTTTTTTCGCATTATATATATGCAGGGGTATTTTTCTTAGCCAACAAAAAATGTTATTTTTTTCTGACGAACTTTGCCAGATTTCGGTTTTTTTGGACTGTATTAATGAGGAGGTTTTTATATTTAAAACAAAAATTTTAGAAGAACTGTCTAGAAATCATTATTTATAACTAATAGTAATGAAGATTTTTATAAAAATAAATTTGTTCCGTTTTAACGTTTTTATTTTTGGAAGAATAGCAAGCATAGGAAAGTGGTACCACTTTCCTCATTTCCTCCCGGTTTGCTTTGCAAAGCCGGCACGAAAATGTGCTTGTTGGGGAGTACCCCAAACCCCCGGTTAAAAAGGAGTTGTCTTATTTTGTCAAATTTAGATCGATCTATTCAAGTGAAATTTCGCGTAAACGAAAAAGAAAATAAGCTGATTCTTCAAAGAATGCAGCACTTAAAAATTAAAAACAAATCTGCTTTTTTGCGCAAAATGGCGCTATCCGGCTTTGCGATTACCGTTGATAAACCAGACTATAAAAATTATGTGGCTGAACTGGCAAAAATAGGCAATAACATTAATCAGATTGCACGCATCGCAAATACGACCAAAATTTTATCCAAAGAAGATATTCAAAGACTGGAGGCTTTAATCCAACAAATATGGCAGTTACAAAAATCATCTCAATCAAAAGTTCGCTAGTGAAGGCAATTAAATATATCTGTAACCCTGAAAAAACGATGAACGGTTTACTGGTTTCAAGTCATGCTTGTGCGCAAGTGCCTGAAGTGGCAGCTGCTCAATTTGCGGATACGTTGTCACATTGTCAGGGCATCAATATCAACAAAGCCTATCATGTTGTCCAATCTTTCAAACCCGGTGAAGTTGATTCTGAAACCGCTCATCAAGTCGGTATGGAGTTTGCGGCGGAATATTTTGGCGATCAATACGAATATATTGTAACCACACATATCGACAAGGAGCATATTCATAATCACATCATGGTTTGTGCGGCAAATTTCATGACGTATAAAAAATTCAATTCTGATCGTGGCGCTTACAGACGATTACGCGCCACCAGTGACCGTATTTGTCGGGAACATGATTTATCTGTGATTGATACACCATCCGGCAATCGCGGCAAATGTTATAAAGAATGGCTTGCTGATAAAAATGGTACATCATGGAAAAGCAAGTTAAAGCAGCATTTAGACCTCTGTATCCAGACTTCACAAACCTTTGAGGAAGTCTTAGTAAAGATGCAGGAATTCGGGTATGAAATTAAGCATGGCAAGCATGTTTCTTTTCGAGCGCCCAATCAAGAGCGGTTTACCCGCGCCAAACGCTTGGGCACCAATTATACGGAGGATGCTATTCGTGCACGTCTAGGCGAAACGACATCCATCTTGAAGCAACTTGAAGCCAAACGCAAGAAAATGAGCACGGATAATAAAAAAATAGGCTTACTCATTGATTTAGAGAACAATCTTAAAGTACAGGAATCTGCCGGTTATGAGCATTGGGCGAAAATCAATAATTTAAAAGAAGCGGCAAAAACGATTAACTATTTAACAGAGCAGCATCTTGATAGCTATCAGGCTTTAACCGAACAAGTGGAAGCGGCTCAGCATGGTTACCAAGAAGCAAGGCAGGCATTTAAACGAACGGATGAGCAATTGCATCAACTTGCCCATGCGATTAAATACAGGAAAACCTATCAGCAGAGCAAAGCCGTTTATTTGGCATATCAACAAAGCAAAAATAAATCTCAGTTTGAACGACAGCATCAACGAGAGCTTATCCTTTACAGGGCGGCAGTAAACGAATTGAAAAAGATTTACCCCGATAAGAAACTGCCCACTCTTGAACAACTGAACAACCAGTATCAGCAGTTACAAGAAGAGAAGAATAACTTGTCACAAGCCTATAAGAAGGAAAAGCAGCATTTGAATAAATGGCAGAAAATCAAGAGCAATGTTGATAGTATTTTAGGAGCTAACAAGCAACTCCCGGAAAAAGGTAATAAAAAAGAGCGTTAGTCGAACAAATAAAATCTGTTTGACTAACGCCCGCCGCCAGAACTGCGGCAGTTGTTGGCATAGCCAAACCAAAACGGTTGACACGCAACCATTTCAGTTTAGCTATGTACGAGTGGGTTGTCTAAGACCGAGAATAATGAACTAAATCGTATGGATAGTAAGGTTCGTCTTTTAGCGAAGAATCATCAAGATTCAATATCTTGGCGATTGCGCCACTCTCATAACTCCAATAACCACTATAAGTATCGAATTTATTTTTGTGAGCATTATACCAGTCTGCCTCCTTATGCCCTTGATACCATTCTTTTTCCAAGTAATCCTTTAAAAATAATAATGCTTGTTCTTTGTTTTCTGATTTAATTACACGAGCAATGCCATTATATGTTTCAGGAAAAGCAAGGTTATTCGTTGTAATTTCCCATTGGCTGTCAATATTATTTAACATATAATCAATTAGATAATCTGCAAATTGTTCTTTTTTTACTAGCTCTTGTATGGATTGTACTTCTCTTACTTCGTTTAAAAGAATTCCTACTGATGTCAACCATAGAAGTTGAATATAACTACTGGTTTCTTTTTCCCAAACAATAGTAAGATATTTCACGGCTTTATGATAAACTTTTTTGATTTCCTCTAAAGATTCTCCAATGGAATAGAAACAGTTTAACCTATTAATATAATTATTAGATAAGACTAGTGAAACTCTTTCTATGCTTGGATCATCTGCCCCACGTTCATTAATAAGTTGAATTCGCATATTCTCATATTTTTCAATAACCCTAGTATTTTCTTTTATATATTGATTAAAATAATTTGAGTCTTTTATTTTATCGCGCATAATCTATGCCTCCATTAATTTTTCATCTTTTTACCTGAAGAGTCCAAAATGCTTTCAATAACGTTTCCGGTTTCATCAACGTTAATTAATATGTTTTTTACATTATCTGGATTTAAAATCATTTCGTCACGTATTGTTTCTGCCAATTCTGGACCAACAGCATTAGTTAATCTATCACTTCCCATAATCCATTTTTCGCTCATTTGTAGACCGTCATTGGTCTTATTTAACTTAGATGTCCCATATTTGGCTTCCGCGATAATATACTTTGGCGGCGGAGAAGAACACTCATAAACGCCATCTATTCCTTTTAAGATAGGGTCGTCTAGTGAAGTGATACGCGTACCATTTATTCTAGTCGCATCCCACGCACCTTCAATAAAATTATCCATCACCATTTCACCAAAGTTACCTTTTCGCTTAGTCGTTGTAAGCAAAGTATTTTGATTCTTAACGTCATTAATCACTTGATATTGTAATTTTCTTTGTTGTGTTAATGGATCATCAATATGTTCAAGGGTTTTCAGATATTTATTCAAACCAAATCCCGCAATCATAAATGCCATATCCGCACTGGCATACATCAACGCTTCTGTCCGCTCTTTTTCGCTGAGTGGGTTACCATTAATATCTACACCCGTAATTCCACGGAGGGCATCTTTTGCAGTGAGGAGACCACCTGATACGGTTACAGCCGTCCCAACCCAGCCGGGCACCGCGGCACCTAATGCGGCACCGCCTGTCATCACGACTACACCGCCCACACAAACAACCACTAATCCAGTCGTAATGATATTCATGACTCTTTCACGACCCGTTTCATAATCAAATTCTGTCCGGCGATATAAGCTGTTAATAAAGGTCTCGTAATTAACTTGATAATCCAGTTGCCCCGTTTGTTCTAAAAAGAGTTCATATTGGGTTTGCTTCATCCTTCTTGTAAAGGGGCTATTCATAATATCCATGAAACTAATCTTATCTTTATGCGTATACGTCGCATGTGCAGTAGAGGGAGCACCAATACTGTCTCCGGGTGTCCAACCTTCATCCTGCACCACGAAGCCATCCACATTCACGGAATAGCGGTCAATATTCACCAAACTCAAATCCTCTACAAATTGTTCCATTCGCTTTTTAAAGGGCTTATCGATCATCTCGCTAGCTTCATAATATAGATTAACAATGTTGTTTGATAAAGTCCACAGCTTCCCGTTTAAGTTATCCAGTTTTTGATGTTGGGAGCGATACTCATAGTAAAACTCATTCGCCAGTCCTTCATCGTATAAATAATCATCCATCTGTTTCAGATACCGATCCACTTCGTAGAGTTGATCCAACATTTCTGACATCCGGTTATGATGGTCTTGTTTATAGCTTTCCAATTCGTCCTTTTTAATATGGATGCGATCAGCCATTTGCCATCACCTCCGCTATGCTTTCCTCCCAAAGTTTCGCGAGTTTCTCATCAGTTTCTTTAAAAGTAATCAACGCATTATAACAATACTCATTTAAAAGATTATAATAGGTGGCTAACATTTGAATTTTCCCATAAAAGTCGGCTTCCATTTGGACTAAATCCGCATTATTCACACCTGTTCTAGCACTACTGCTAAAAATCCGTTCAATCTCATCCTTGGCTTGTCCTTTCTGATAGAAAGGCGTGTTCCGAATCATGCCAAATTGTTCCATTGTGCCCATTAACGAGCCCATCAGTTCATCCAATGAATTCATCACTTGTTCCAGCTCATCCGCATTGATAACTACTTCACTCATCTTGTTCCGCCCCTTCCAATATCCGCTTTGTTATTTCTGTTATTTGAGGAACTTGTGTCAGCAACCATTCAAACGGATTAATCGTGGTTACTTCCATAAACTGATAGTCCTCATCTAACAGATAAAACTGTTCATTTTGATATCCAATGGCTAATTGGCTTTCTAACTGATAATTTTTATCAAAACATTCCATTAACAAAGTAGGAGAAGATAAAAGAAAGACATTAGTTAATGCGGCAGGAGCAGACTGTTTCGTTATTTGTTCATAGTAAGGACGAGCCGTTATTTTCATAATGGGGTGACTGAGCGCTGTTTGTAACATCAATAAGCTATCCCCAACCAGTAATTCATATGTATCATTCGTTTCTTTCAACGCAATACAAAGTCCATCCGCGGACAAGCTAAATAAGTATTGTTGAATATGGATGTAACGACTTGATTCTGTATATTTTTTTAATAACTCAACGTAGTGAACGGTCATTTGGCAAATTTCACCTTTTGGGCTTAAAATCCCCTTCTGAACGAGAGAAGCCATCACCGTCTCATCTGGCTTTTGAAAGGGGACACCAAATAAAAAAGAAATATCCCGGAATTCCAATAAATAATAGATTTCTTGGGCGGTTAAATGATTACCAGTCATATTCAATCCCCCTAATCGCGAGGTAAGACTGCATTTGTTCAAATTCTTGATAGTCTTGCCCAAATTGATAAATAGCTTCATTTAACTCCACAGAACAGTTCAGTAAATCACCATGATAAGCCACCACGATTTGAAGAAGTGCCCGAATATGTTCATAGTGGTCACCACTCCATGCCATACTATCAACATTTGCAGAGAGCGCTTTTGCTTTAACATAAGTATCATCAAGTGTTTGCTTAACCGTAATCAATTGTTGCCAAGTTTGATACCAGTCATCATTATATTGTTGTTGACTCATTCTTCTGCCGCCTCCAAACTGTTTACGTCACTAATGGCGTAACTTAATTTGGTTTGCGCAGATTGTTTCATTGCCCGTATATCGTCAATCGCATCTGTTTGTTTCGTTCGCATTTCTGTAAACATTTCAAAAGTCAGGCGCATTCGATCATCCACTAAACAATTCGGTTGCCCGTCACGTTCTAAATAGCCCACATCAAGCGAGATGGCGCACATACGCGCATTTTGAATTTGAAGCATCAGATAATCAATTTTTTCGATTAAGTCTTCATATTTTCGTTGTTTTCGCTTTGCGCTTTTGAGTTCGTCACTATCAAATAGTCCCATTGAAATCATCCTTTCTTCCTTATTTATATATTCCACCCTCGTAATGTGAGCGTTTGCACGAACACTCTTCTTAATTATATTAGATAGCTAAATAGGATTCAATATTACATTCAATAAAGAACAACTATTCATAAATCCTTGCCAGAAAAGAAACAAAAACACCAAAATTTACATCATTTTGGTGTTTTCCTTGTATATGGTTGTTTATTCGTCCACTCATAAATTAGTTTTGTTTACTTCCTTATGAGCATTCTCCTTAAAAGGAACCTTTGTTTCTGCTTCGGATGGCATTAATCTGACCACTGGAAATGCCAAGGATGCCACGCTGAACGTCAATCCGCTGACGATCGGCAGCTATCCCGTCTTATCCGTCACAGCACCCGTCATGACGGACAATCTGCTTCATTTGGGAACCGTGCTGACCGGACAGGCGAACCAAACCCTGAACAGCGGCTATACCTATACAGCTGATCTCATCTATCAAACTCGTGCTGGCGTTCAGACGATAAAAAGTAATGTGCCCGTACAGACAGATGGCAGCTTCCAAACGACACTCGCAGCCCCTTATGAATACGGAGATCAGGTGAAAGCCGTACTGCACGCCGCATCCAAAACAAACGCAGATTATTATGAAAGCCCAGAAAGCGCCCCCGTCACAGTGAAATGGCCGATCACAGCTCCGACCTGGACGACTGCTGCCAAGCCGGGGGATACGACAATTAGCGGCAGCTTTACACCCACCACATCCGGGGGCAATTACCACGCCTATCTGACAGTTGACCAGACGAATTATGATCTGCCGCTTGCAAATGGCCAGACGACATTCAGCCAAACGATTCCAGCACTTTCTGGCGGAGAGCGACTAACGGCCGTGATCCGCGGTTACAGCACAAGAACCGGCGAATTGCTAGTTACGAGCGCCGCCACGACACAAGACGTCCCTTATCAGGTGCCCCAGCTGACACTCACCCAAGCTTTTGAGGAAAAGGGAGCAGATGGCAATTTTATGTCGGCAACAGCCGCAGTTTCCGGCCAGACAGTCCGCCTGACGGCCACGGCAGAACTAAGCAACCAATATGCCAGCTGGGACAAAGAAAACTTGCAGTTGGCCGTCCCAGTCGGTCTCACTAATTTGCAAAATATCAATCTGATTCGAATCAAAGCTGACGGAACCCGCGAATCGCTTGCTGCCCCAGTCGTCCAAGCAGACAGCTCCCTGCCAAGCGGACAGAAAATCATCGCCACCTTGACCGGCGCTCCTCTGCAAGCAGAAGGCGACAAACTGCAGATGCAATATACAGGTGATATTGTGGCCAGTAGTTATCCGACTTCGCTTTCCAGTGTGTTTACGGCAAGCGGCGTATACGGCGGCAATCAAACGGCATTCGGTCCAGTCACCCTTACAAATGAACTGCCAATCGGAAACGGCAGCCTGCGAATCGTCTCCGTACCAAGCAGCCTCTCATTTGGCACGATTCGCGTCCCCACCAAAGAAACCACCTATCAGCCCACCGCCAGCACACAAATCCAAATTGCAGACGGGCGTGTGACCAAGTCCGCGTGGCAGCTTTATCTAAAGCAAACCAGCCCGCTTTCAAACGGCTCTAAAAGTTTGCCGGGCGGCCTCTACTATGAGAAAAACAACATCCGCCAGCCGATCAACGACGTCAACCAGCTGATCGCCACCCATTTGGAGACAGACGACACGCCATACACCATCAATTTGAATCAATCAGAAGGACTCAGACTGAACGTCATGCCAAGTCCAGCCGTGGAAGTGGGACGAAGCTATCAAGGGCAGCTGATGTGGACGCTTACAGATGCACCTTAAACCAGTTATTCGCAGTTCGCTGCTGATAATAAATTTGTTGTAAAGGAAGGGGAAACCATGAAGAGTTATCAAGTTATTGGGGGGACACTTGTTTTCGGACTCACACTGCTTGCGGCAGGACCAGTTTCAGCAGCAGTTAGCGGAACGATGAATAGTACGACAGATGTCACATTTACAACAGACGTAACGGTCACAACGCCACTGAACCCACTCGACCCGACGACACCCGTGACAGCGGTCAATCCGTCAGACCCGAATGATCCGCATGCAGCAGGAACTAGCGGGCCGCTCAGTATTGATTACGTGTCGAATTTTCATTTTGGCAGCAAGGTGATCACCAGTGCCAACGCCACCTATTATGCACAAGCTGATAAGGTGCTTCAGAACGCGGCAACCGTTGATGTGCCCAATTTTATTCAGGTGACAGATAAACGGGGGACCAATGTCGGCTGGAAACTGTCTGTGAAGCAAAATGGGCAGTTGAAAACGACGGATGGCAATAATACACCACTGACGAATGCAGTACTCAGTTTTGTGGCGGGGACCGCTCGATCAGTCACAGATGTGGCCTATGCACCGGCAACACAGGCCGTGTCGCTTGATCCGACTGGGACGGACTCCTCGACGGTTGCCACAGCCACCAGCGGCAAGGGAATGGGCACCTGGGCGATCGGTTTTGGTGGCACACTTACAGAAGGCAGATCGGCCGTTAGTTTGTATGTGCCGATGAGTACGGCAAAAGTGACCGGCACGACATATCGCACAAGTCTGACGTGGAACTTGGAAGATACGCCAAACTAAGCAAAAGGGGGGTGAGGATGTTGAAGCAGAGGAAAGGGTTTTTTATCGGGCTGCTCATTTTAGCGGTCAACTTTTGGGGAATAGGCGTTGAAGCTTCTGGGACAGATTTTTCCGTACAGGCGATTTTGCCAGACAATCAACTGAGTAACGGACAGACCTACTTTGATCTTTTGGTAAAAGCAGGCGAGACGCAAACGCTCCAAGTCCAATTGTCGAACGGTACGGAGCAGGAAAAAACGATTGCGATTGCGGCCAATTCTGCCGTTACCAATAACAATGGCCAAATCGAATATACACTGGCAGACCCGAAGCTCGATCCAACGCTTCAATATCCCTTTGCGACACTGGCGGCTCCACCTGAAGAAGTCACACTGTCCGGCGGAGAAACCAAAACCGTGGATATTCCCGTTCAGATACCGACAGAGCCATTTTCGGGCATCATTTTAGGCGGGCTCTATTTTACCGAAAAGAATCCGCCGAAACATGAAACCAAGCAGGAAAATGTCCAGTTTGACAATCAGTTTTCCTATACAATCGGTGTCGTTTTGCAAGAAGATACAGCAGCCGTCGAGCCGTTTTTAAAACTGCAAAAAGTAGCAGCAGGCCAAAAAAACGGGCGCAATACCGTGTTTGCCACCATTCAAAATCCGCAGGCCGCCATTGTAAGAGACCTAAAAGTGAAAGCCGCCATCTACCGAAAAGGCGATTCCAAGCCGCTTCACGAGGCAACAGCCGCGCAGCTGAAAATGGCCCCAAACTCCCGATTCGATTTTCCAATCAGCTGGGAGGACCAGCCATTTGAGCCAGGCACATACAAGCTGAAACTCACAGCCGCCACAGGAACCGATCAGTGGAACTGGGAAAAAAGCTTTACAATCAAAAAGGATCGGGCGAATCATTTGAACCAGCAGGCCGCAGAGCTTGAACCAGAGACAAGGAAACAGCATTTGCCGCTTTATCTGACAGCAGGCTTTCTTCTCCTTCTCGGTGTCTTTTTCCTCGGTCGCCTGTCATCCAAACGAAAAAACAACCATTGAAAATGAGTACGGGTGTAGTCAGCAGGCCGCAGAGCTTCCACCCCTCCGCCAAAAAAGCAACCACCCAAAAAATGAGCACAAATGCAGAACGTAGGCATTTTGTGCTCATTTTTGGGTATTTAAGCTCGTTTTTTCGTCAAAACAATCCCCTTATAAAGCGAAACGGTGATGAAATAGTAAAGGATGTAGATAACAAGGAAGAGGGCTACAGGGATGTAGAACCGGTAATAAGGCTCCATCAGCAGGAAGGAGAACATTTTCATGCCGATCGCCACATGAATGAAACCGACGATCCCAGGGAAAAGGAAGATGAAAAACATTTCCTTGTAAATCGATTTGACCAGAAGTTCACGACGGACACCGATTTTTCGTAGCATATCATAGCGCCGGATGTCACTGGTTGCCCCCGTCAGGATCTTAAACATCAGCGAGCTGGCCATCATGGTAAGGAAGGCAAAGCCAAGGAAAAAGCCCATGAACACTGTGCCGCTTGCAAAGGAATTGTAGCTGTCATAGGTACTGTATTTGCTCGTCGAATAGTAGCTTGGATTCCCCTTGTGGCGGTCAGTTTCCAGCTGCTCTACTTTTTTCAGCGTATCCTGATTGTCCATAAAATCATTTAAACGCGTATAGGTGACGACTGTTTCATCCGCCTGCATTTGTTGATAGGCATCCCCGGAAAGAACCGTAATCTGCTGCTGGTCTAGCACATCAGGTGGAATCATCCCTTGCATAAAAGCATACCAACTTGTATCTTCCACTCTTGGCGGAGTCGTCAAGCGAACCTGCTTGCTCTCTTTTTGTTCTCGGTTTGTTTGAACCACTAGAGGCGGCTGCTCTTTTAATTCAGCTTCATTAAAATAGATTTTGTCTGCTGTGACCTTGTAATGATAATCAGCCGTTTCATCCACGCCCGCTTGCTGTAGCAAATGAGTTTCTTCCTGCGTCTGTGCAGAAATCTGTGTGTCATAAGGATATTGTTTTTCAACCATCAGCGGACCGTTATTTTTAAAGGCAAATCCGACAGCAATTGCCCCCATACCCAGTGCGATCAGCATGGCGACAGTTGCCAGCACCCGCGATAAATGCCCAATGCGGAAAGAGAGCTGTGCATATGTGAAAGAATTTATTTTTTTACTACGGCGCAATTGTTTTTCGCGTAATTTTTGTACGAATAAAGGCAGGAAGGTAGCAAAAAATAGATAGGTGCCGCTTGTGATCGTCACGAGTGCCACGATAATTCCGATATACTGCGTTTTTTCAATGTAAATCATCGAGACATAGCCGATTACAAGTAAAATCAGTGAAATAACGGCTTGAATCACAATGTTTTTCTTGCGGATCAAAATATGCTCGGCTTTACTTTCGCCATGAACGAGTTCCAAGACCGTCACTTTCGACAGCTGGATTAAATTGGCCCCGGCTGAAAGCAGGAAAAGAATGGCAAAAAAGATGATCGTAACAAGCATCGACGGGAGATAAAACGGCTGGTAAGAAGTGGATTCAAAATCAAGTTGCCCCATCAACGCATCCCCAACCACGCGGGAAAGTACGATCCCAATCAGGATGCCAATAATCAGCGAGAACAGCCCGATAAAGACCGTTTCAATAAACATCAGCAAGGAGATTTTACTTTTTTTCGCACCTAGTGTCATATACATGCCGAATTCTTTCTGACGCAATGAAAATAGAAAACTATTTGCATACAGACAATAGGCAATGGTAATAATCGCCAAAAGAACGGAGCCCACCTGAAAAATAAACATAACGGCGGAAATCATTGAATTTTCTTTGATAAAAGCATCATTCATCGCCAGTGTTTCAAACATATAGAAAATTGAGATCGACATGACAAGACCGAGCAACAGCACAAGATAATCTTTGAATTTATTTTTAAAGCCGGAAAGGGCTAGCTTGAACAACATCACACGTCACCTCTTAGGCTTTCTGCGTGCCGAAAGTTGCCAGCACATCCAGAATTTGTTTGTAAAAATGTTCGCGGTCTGCCTCATCGCGTTTCAACTCTTTGTAAAGTTCGCCGTCCTGAATGAACAAGATTCGTTCACAGTAGCTGGCACTTTGCGGATCATGTGTCACCATTAAAATGGAAACATTTTGCTTGGCGTTCAACTCGGTCATGGTTTCAAGCAGACTTGTGGCATTTTTGGAATCCAGTGCCCCGGTCGGTTCATCGCCCAGAATGATCGCCGGCTCATGGACGAGGGCGCGGGCAGCAGCCGTTCGCTGTTTCTGACCGCCAGAGACCTCAGCCGGATATTTGGTTAGAATATCATGAATGCCCAGCTGCTTGGAAACGACCTCGACTCGTTCTCTGATTTTCACCGGTTTCACATTTTGCAGGGAGAGCGGCAGTGCGATGTTTTCATAAAGAGTCAGATTTTCGAGCAGATTAAAGTCTTGGAAAATAAAGCCCAGTGTTTCAGCCCGAAAATCAGCCAGTTCATTATTTTTCATTTGAGTAAGATCTGTACCGGCGATTCTTACAGTTCCGCCAGTCGGACGATCGAGCGTTGAAAGAACATTAAGCAAGGTTGTTTTTCCTGAACCGGATGGCCCCATGATGCCGATAAATTCGCCTTCTTTCATCGTGAAAGAAATATCTTTCAATGCTACGGATTGACTTTCGTTCTTCTTTCCGTAAATTTTTTGAACATGTTCTACTTCTACTACATTTTTGATCATGGTAGCAGCCTCCTTTTCTTTCATGCACCTATCTTATCGAAATTCCTTGAGAGTGTCCCTGTTTTGAGGTGACATTTCCATTCGTATAGCTTACAGTTTTGTCATTTAGTATTTTTGTATGCGTTATATGCAAAAAACTTCCATATATAATGGCTTTTTAGATCGGCTTTTGCCCAATTTCACATAAAAGGAGTCCGGGAAAAGCATTGAAAACATTAAATTCTAGGACTCTAGCCGTATTTTTGTGAATTTTTTCAGTTTATCCTTGAATTCTTCCTCTAGATAAAGTAGAATAAATGTTCGTCTCTATTTTTTTCAATCGGGGAGGGTTACAATGAAAGTTTTATTTCAACATCTGAAAAAATACCGTTTAGAGACTGTATTATCGATCATTTTCGTGACGATCATGGTGATCTCACAACTGTGGCAGCCCAAGCTCTTGCAACAAGTGCTTGATGCGATCATGAAAGATGATATGGACCAAATCTATTCAATCGGAATCATTTTGCTCGTTGTAGCGGTGATCGGATTGATTGCTGGGATTCTGAATACGGTCATTTCAGCAAAAGTTGCCCAAGGTGTGGGGGCTGACATCCGCGAGAGTACTTTCCGCAAGGTGCAGACATTCTCCTTTAGCAACATCGAACGTTTCTCAACGGGGAATCTAGTTGTTCGGCAAACCAATGATATTACCCAGGTTCAAAACTTGGTGATGATGAGTTTGCAGTCTTTGACAAGAATTCCAGTCATGTTTATCGGCAGTTTTGTGCTCGCAATGGTAACACTCCCAGAATTATGGTGGGTCATCATTGTTCTAGTGGTACTGGTTGTACTCATCGTGATGATTACATTTGGCGCAATGGGACGACATTTTGCCAAAATCCAGCACTTCTTGGACCGCGTGAATGCGATTGCGAAGGAAAATCTTGCCGGCATGCGTGTCGTCAAGTCTTTCGTTCAGGAAGATAATGAAATTGGACGTTTTACAAAAACAAGTGACAAATTGACGCACCACACGATCATTGTCGGAACACTGTTTTCCGTGATGATCCCTGCTTTCATGCTAGTTTCCAATCTTGCAGTGGTCGTGTCGATTTATTTTGTCGGCGATATGGTGAAAGACAACCCAGACTTAATCGGGGCGATTGCTTCGTTTATGAGTTATCTGATGCAGATCATGATGGCGATTATTATTGGCGGCATGATGATGATGTTTGCGTCGCGGGCCTTCATTTCACTAGGTCGTATCGGGGAAGTTTTGAATACTGATCCAGATATTACGTATGATCAAGATGCAAAAGAGGAAGATTTGGCAGGCAGCGTAGAATTCCGCGATGTCAGCTTCCGCTATGAAAATGATGATCAAGATGCTTTGTCGCACATTTCCTTTGAAGCGCGTCCGGGTGAAATGGTCGGAATCGTTGGGGCGACTGGTGCCGGGAAATCTACACTGGCGCAGCTGATTCCGCGACTTTATGATCCGACAGACGGGGAAATTCTGATCGGCGGCAAAAACTTAAAAGAATTGAATAAAAAGACTTTGCGTGAAAGTGTAGCACTTGTCCTGCAACGGGCGATCCTTTTCTCAGGGACGATTTCAGATAATCTGCGTCACGGGAAAAAAGATGCCAGTGAAGCAGATATGGACAAAGCAACGGCGATCGCGCAGGCCAAAGAATTTATCGAGAAGCAGGACAAAATTTACGAAGCGGCTGTGGCAGAACGGGGAACCAACTTCTCCGGCGGTCAAAAGCAGCGTCTGTCCATCTCGCGTGGCGTTATCGGCGATCCGAAAATTCTAATCCTCGATGACAGTACCAGCGCGCTCGATGCCCGTTCTGAAAAGCTTGTCAAAGAAGCGCTCAACAAAGAGCTTGAAAACACGACAACTTTCATCATTGCGCAAAAAATTTCTTCTGTGATTCATGCGGATAAAATCCTCGTGCTCGATGCCGGCAAGCTGGTTGGCGTTGGTAGTCACAAAGAACTCGTTCAGTCGAGTGAGGTTTACCGTGAAATCTATGAAACACAAAAAGGAAAGGATGTGGAAGTGTAATGAAAGAATTCAAACAAATCGTTCGCTTTTTCTGGCATTACCTCCGCGCCTACAAGCTTCAACTTAGTGTAATCCTAGTGGCAATCGTAGCTGGAACCTATTTGCAGGTAAAGGCACCGGAATTTATCGGGGATGCCGTTCAGGAGCTGGCGAACTACGTGGTCCGTCTCTTTACGACAGGGGTAGATGACAAGAGTGATTTCTATCACATCTTATGGCTTCTCCTAATCTTCTATCTACTGCTTTCCGTTGCCACCTTCATCCAGTCGATCATCATGACGGGGGTTTCCGGGAAGGCGACAAACCGAATGAGAATCGGCCTATTCCGCAAAATGGAGCAACTGTCGATCCGCTTCTTCGATCAACGCAGTGATGGCGAAATGCTCAGCCGTTTCACAAGTGATATGGATAATATCTCCAACACCCTGAATCAGGCGGTTGTTCAAGTGCTGTCCAACTTGGCGCTGATGATCGGTGTTATGATTATGATGTTCAACCAGAATGTCGAATTAGCATTTGTGACCCTGCTCGCATCACCAATCGCCGTATTTGTTGCTGCCGTGATCATCCGCAAAGCACGTCGCTATGTGGATTTGCAGCAGGACAGCATTGGCGAACTGAACGCCTATATCGATGAAAAAATTTCCGGTCAAAAAGTGGTCATCACAAACGGACTGGAAGAAGAAACCATCGACGGCTTCCTAAAACACAATGAAAAAGTTAAAAACGCGACCTATAAAGGACAAGTTTACTCCGGGTTGCTGTTTCCAGTTATGCAGGGGATTTCACTTGTCAATACGGCAATCGTCATCTTCTTCGGTGGATATTTAGCGCTGAACGGGGACTTGGAACGCGACGTGGCACTAGGTCTTATCGTGATGTTCGTTCAGTATTCGCAGCAGTTCTACATGCCGCTAACCCAGATTTCTTCCCAGTACAACATGTTGCAACTGGCGATTACTGGTGCGCGTCGTGTGAGTGAAGTATTTGCTGAAGAAAATGAACCAGAACGTGAAAATGTCCAAACGATCGACGGCGTGAATGAAAAAATTGAACTAGAGCACGTCTACTTTGGCTATGAACCGGAAAAACCGATTCTAAAAGATGTCAACATTACGCTTGAAAAAGGCAAGATGGTGGCAGTCGTCGGGCCAACTGGTTCAGGTAAAACGACGATCATGAATCTGCTCAACCGTTTCTACAATGTGGATGAAGGGGCGATTCGTTTTGATGGCGTGGACATTCGCGACATCGACATGCATTCGCTGCGGCAGCAAGTCGGCATCGTGTTGCAGGATTCCGTTCTTTTCTCCGGTACGATTCGCGAAAATATTGCGTTTGGGAAAACGGAAGCAACCGAAGATGAAATTATTTCGGCGGCTAAACAGGCCAACATTCACGACTTTATCATGCAGCTGGAAAAAGGCTACGATACAGAAGTCAGCGATGAGAACAGCATATTCAGTGTTGGTCAGAAGCAGCTGATGAGTATTGCCAGAACGATCTTGACCAATCCGAGTCTACTCATTTTGGATGAAGCGACCAGTAACGTGGACACCGTGACGGAAAGCAAAATCCAAAAAGCCATGGACAATGTCATTTCCGGCCGGACCAGCTTTGTAATCGCGCACAGATTGAAGACGATTCTAGATGCAGATCATATTGTCGTTCTCCACCAAGGGGAAATTATTGAGGAAGGTTCGCATGAAGGTCTGCTTCGCCAAAAAGGCTTCTATGCAGAGCTTTACCATAATCAATTTGTTCTTGAATAGGGCAACATAAATAAAAGCAGGCAAGGAAACTTTTCATCGTTTTCTTGCCTGCTTTTTAGTTGATTGTAAATTAATCTTTTTTTGATGAAAAATAAGCGTGAATAGTTTAAAAGAAGTATAAAAAAACTAGGAATTAGCCACTCTACAGATTGACGGGAGTAATTCCTAGTTCTTTTTATTGTAAATTTCTTAATTAATCCAGCATCATCATCAGCTCGCGAGTACGGTTTCCCATATAATCCTTTGCCCACGACTCTTCCTGAAGCAGGTCCTGAATATTTTCCAGCACGCTGACTGTAATCACCTCAGTACAGTAAACATCATTCAGCTGTAAAATTTCTTCCACAAATGAAAAAATCGTTTTGACAGCTTGATCGTTCATACTTAGAATGCTTTTTGTGACAAATGGCGTGAAAATATCACTGTATACAATTTGTGATCCAGTTGCATCTCCATCCTGCCAGTTGATCTCAATCTGATAGCTTTCTTCCAAATGAGGAAAATTTTTGAGCAGTCGTTGGTTTAACTCTTCGCTTGTCATCCTATAACCTCCCTGAAATCCATTTAGTCAAGCCAGCCTTGTAAGCACCAGTCATCTCCTTTTATTTAAGCTGCCATTAGTATAGCATATTTGTAGGAAAAGTATTCATAAAGTACTTAAGATATACCTTTTTAGAGGAAATCCAATCAAAATCGTCGAAAACTTTGACAAGTCTGTGAATTTTTTTGAATTGTAGTTACGTTTTCGCAAAAAAAAGAGTACAATATGAGTATAATCGTATTAGTTATTGGAGGGAATTCATATGGAGCGTAAAGCACCTAAACCTGAAGATCTCCGGCAGCTTAAGGAAGTATTCTCTTCCATTGAAGAACTGCTTCAAGAGGTGCCGCAAAAAAATTCCTTCGACGTTCTCGTTCAAATTGAACAAGAGCTCGAGAACTACCGATTAACACAAACAGAAGAGGCACAACAATTTGAAACGGCAGCTGCCTCTCGTTTGGAACGCCTTCAAAAATCCATACAATCACGTTGAAACTTCTTCATTTTAAGTAAGAAGTTTCTTTTTTTGGCGCGTTGAACCTGTTAAAATGATAGCTGAGGTGAGAAAAAATGGAAGCGAAAACTTTTCAGGAATGGGTCGAAGGTTATTATGAAAGCAGACAGTGGTCTAATTTTGATATTTTTAAGCGAATCGGTTTTTTAACAGAGGAAACCGGAGAAGTGGCGCGAGCAATCCGGACGCTTGAAATCGGGCGTGACCGTGCGGATGAGGATGGACAGGAAAAAAACGTGCAGCGGCAGGCGCTCATGGAGGAACTGGGTGACGTACTCGGAAATATTATGGCGATCGCCACGCATTATGAGATGGATATTGGCGATATTTTTGAATCCCACGTGGAAAAATTAAATGAGCGCTATCAGAAAAAATGAAGAGAGGCGGTGCCTGAATGCGGCTTGACAAACTATTAGCACATTGTGGATACGGTTCGCGCAAGGAGATCAAGGCGCTTCTTAAAAAGCAAACGGTCACGATAGACGATAAACGAATCAAAGACGGTAAGCAACAAGTCGATCCGGAGACCGAAAGCGTGGCAGTAGACGGAAAGGAAGTGCACTATCAGGCATACTATTACTGGATGCTCCATAAGCCAGCCGGTGTCATCAGTGCGACGGAGGATGCCCACACGAGAACGGTGCTCGACCTCCTGGCTCCAGACGATCGACTGCTTTCCCCCTTCCCGGTTGGCCGGCTCGACAAGGATACAGAAGGGCTGCTTTTGCTCACGAATGACGGAGAGCTGGCTCATCAACTGCTTTCGCCTAAACACCATGTCGACAAGCGCTATCTGGCGCGTGTTGCGGGCGGCCAGGTGACACTTGAGACGATTCAGCAGTTTGCAGACGGACTGACGCTTCTGGATGGCTATCAGGCGATGCCGGCTCGACTGGCGGTTTTGAAGCAGACGGAAGCAGAAAATGAAGTGGAGATTATCATTCAGGAAGGCAAATTTCATCAGGTGAAGCGCATGTTTGAAGCGGTCGGCATGAAAGTGACCTATTTAAAGCGGCTTCAGATGGGCAGCCTTCAATTGGACGCGAATTTGCCACTCGGCGCATATCGGCCACTCACTGCAGAAGAATTGGCCGCACTCAAGGGGATGTCGTGAGCGAGTGCTGCAAAATCGCCCGAAACTGGGCAGTCATTTTTTCCTGCGGCGTACTAAACTGATTTTTGGCCCAGAAAACGATCAATCCATAGATGGCATGTGCTTGATAACTGGCAATCATCTCCGGGTCGATCGTTTTTTCCTTTGGCGGCCACTTAGTGAAATCGGCCAACATCAGCTGTTCAATAAATTCGCAGAGCCGTTCCTCCAGATCTGGCGCAATTTTTCCGGAAACCACGTGCTGATAAAAATGACGATAGGTATAAATATGATCAAAAATCTTGATGTCCTCCGTTTTTAAATGCTGTACAGAGAAATGGGGCACAGCGATATAGGGATAGAGATAGGCCTTTTCAAGTGCAGCAGTTACCTCGGTAATCATTTCTTCCAGCAAATCCTCTTTTGAAAAGTAGTGTTTATAAAAAGTTGTCCGATTGACATCTGCCGTTTGGACGAGATCCGTGACCGTGACTTCTTTCCAGCTTTTCTGATCCAGCAAGTCGAGCAGGGCAGTGTGAAAAGCAGCCTTTGTTTTGCGAATGCGGCGGTCCTTTTTCCTTTCCATAATCAAGCCCCCTTTTTTTATCTTTTTTCTACAATTCCCGCGAAAGTGTTGCTTAAACCACACATAGCGACCGATTTACTGATTGATTGCGCTTACATATCGAATTATACTGGAAGTAAGAGGTAAAACTCGAGCAAAATGCAATCAATAAGGAGGAAATCATAATGGGAAAATTAACTGGAAAAGTAGCAATCGTAACAGGTGCCGCGTCGGGAATGGGGCTTGAAATCGCGAAACTTTATGCCGAAGAGGGGGCAAAAGTCGTGGTGGGAGACATTAAACTTGAGTCTGCTGAAAAAACGGTGGATGAAATAAAAAAAGCAGGCGGCGAAGCTTTGGCGGTGTCCTGTAATGTGACACATGAAGAGGAAATCAAGAAAATGTTTGAGGCGGCACTAGAAGCCTTTGATCGTGTGGATATTTTAGTCAATAATGCCGGAATCATGGATAATTTTGTTCCAGCAGGTGAAGTGACAGATGAACTGTGGGATAAAGTTTTTGCTGTCAATGCAACCGGCGTCATGAAAACGACCCGCGAAGCCTTGCACATCTTTGAAAAAGAAGGGGCGGGCGTCATTGTCAACATTGCCTCAGCGGGAGGACTATTCGGCAGCCGGGCAGGAGCCGCTTATACAGCGTCCAAACATGCCGTTGTCGGTCTAACCAAAAATGTCGGCTTCCAGTATGCCGCTAAAAACATCCGCTGTAATGCGATTGCGCCAGGAGCCGTCAATACCAATATCGGAACAACCATCTACAATCCAGATGCATTTGGCCAAGAGAGAGCCATGGCCGGAATCAATATCAATCCGCGCGCCGGCGAAGCTTCTGAAATTGCCAAAGTAGCGCTGTTCCTCGGTTCGGACGACAGCAGCTTTGTAAATGGAACCGTCATCACAGCAGATGCAGGCTGGACGGCTTATTAAAAGAATATAGTAATTAAAAGAAAAACTTCGTTTTTTGTTAAGTGATTTTTAAATTTAAAAAACATATATATTATACGGTGCATGGCCTGCTAATCTATTAAATGCAGAATGTACCGTATTTTTATTGTTGATAATGAAGATATAAATTTCTGTAAAAGGGAGATGTATAATAGTATACTTATCACATATTTAAATAGGAATTTGGAGAGGGATTTTTATGGAAAACATCTTAGTCGGTAATGGGATCAATATTCAATATAATAATATAGACTATACAGCTGAAAAGATTATATTAAGAATGCTCAATAGCTTGGATGATGAAAACTATCCTTGTGATTATATAATTGATGATCCAATGAAACTTAAATACTATATGGGTGAACTTTTTCTTGCAGCCAGAGAAGCTTTAGATGGGTCTTTTGATAAATATACAATAAGTAGTATTGAAAAAAAAGGATTAGAGGATTTTAAGGATCGATATAGCAGAAAGAAAAAGAACTTGAGAATAGCAGATATTGGTTTTGAGGATTATTACTTGATTCACGATTTGCTGTGTCATAAAGTACATATAAAGAATCCAGAAAAATTTAGAATAAAAGAAGCTTTAAAAAATGCATATCTTCATTCAATTTATAACAATAATAAATTAAATATGTTGTATAAAAAATATGATGATGGACTCGGTAGATTTCTGCGCTCTTTTGATAATATTTTTACTACAAATTATGATAGTAATTTAGAATCAGTAACTGGCATGAATATTTATCATATTCATGGTCAATTTGATAAGCTCAGTGAAGTATATAACCCTGACTCATTTAGAAATCATTTAAATGATAATCCATTAGAGGGGATAAAAAATGAACCAGAATATCAATATTTGCATTCAACCGCACTATCAACATATTGTGGAGATTATAAAGAGTATAAAATTAGGCAAGCTAGAAAAACTAACGAGTTTATAGAAAAAATGGTAGATGGGTATAAAACTAGTGTTTCCATGAAGAGTCAGATTGATAGTTATGTTAATCAAGATAATCAAATACTAAGAAATTTATATCAGGCGATCAAACTAAAAATCAAGGATCCTAATCTTTTTTTTCAAGAAGACTATTGCGAAAAAGAATTTCGAGGAATGAAAGGTAACCTTACGGTGTTTGGTTTATCTCCGCATAATGATCGTCATCTATTTGACATGATTGATAAGGCGAATTTGGATTACTGTACCTTTTATTATTATGATGAGTCCGAGTGTGATTTAATAAGATCTTGTTTATCTCAATTGGGTAATCAGAAAAAACTGGCTTTCAAAAGCGTAAAAAAATTTTGGGAGACTTTATGATGTCAAAAATGAAATATACCCCAATCAAAAAAAATCAGTTAATTAATAGTATATCAACTTTAAAAGCTCTATCCCATAGCATACAAGACTGGCAACAAATCATGCAAGAATTTAATGATTTATCAATCACACAAAGAAAAGATATTTGTCAAGAGCAAAAGAGGCGTGAGGAGCTGCTTAAGAAAAGAATTCCTAATACTGATAAAAAAATGTATCTCACTTGTTTAATGGTGGATCTCAATATCATAGCTTCTACATACGATGTTGATCCAACTACGGTGTGTATGTGTGTACGCTTTAGGTTGAATGAGAAACTTGTTCTAAAATGATAAAGTCTAGTTTTAATTCTGGAATAGTAATTGGAATTTGAAAAGAACCGAGAAACATGTAAAATCCATTAAAAAATGTTGTTATTACATGTTTTTCAGTTCATTGATACCTTCAATATTTTTGCATTCTAAATGCTCGTAATAGAAGAAATACAAGTATACTTCTCAACTGTGAAATAGCTATTTCAAATCCTCAATCGAATTGATATTTTCCATATAGGTAGGGACCGCCAGACCGACACGGGCACCTTTCAAGTTGATACCGAGATCTTCAATGTCGTCCTTATAATCCTCATAGTAAACGCCGGCTGTATTTGGCAGCCATGCGGCGACCATTCCGTCAGCGGCGCCCGTTGCGACTGATGCCCACATCGGCTGGATTTCCATCGCCTGAATGGTCGGCTCATAGCCAAGACTTTTCAGCACTTCACTGACCACATTTGTCGAGGCAATCTCAGAATCCCACGCCACATATGTCAGCTTGATCGGGTCGCCGTCCACCTTTTCAATGCCGTCTGTCCACTCGGCCACTTTATCTGGATTCGCCTTGATCCATTTTTTGGCGGCCTTTTCAGGATCCATGCCGTTATTGACATCAAGCATCACCTCCGACATATCTTCCTGCGTCCAGTTGAAACGATCGAGCATCTCGTAGGCAGAAGGCATGTCTTTTTTCAAGCCTTTACGAACAATCGTATGAATATCCTCGGCATCTCCGTAAACATTTTTCGGATCGTCCAAGAATTTTAGATCGTATTTGGTAAACATCCAGTGCGGCGTCCAGCCAGTCACAACGATGGGCTGCTTGTTTTTGATTGCTTTTTCAAGTGTGCTCGTCATCGCCGCCGTGGAACTCGTCTGTAGTTGCCAGTTTTCGTCCGCCAAGCCATATGCCTCTAGAGCGTTCTGCGTGGAAAGCATGATGCCCGCCCCCGCGTCAATCCCCGTAATCGTATAATTGATCTGTTCGCCAAGAGGTTTTTCAGGATCGTAGCTAGCAAGTTCCGTTCCGCAAGCCGTCAAGGTGAAAACGCCAAGCAGCGCGGCAAGCAGAACCGTGATTTTTTTACGCAAATGAAAAACCCCCTTATTTTTCGCCCATTCTTTTTTTATTGAAACTTTGTGTGAGCCGGTCCAAAATGATGGCCACAATGACGATCGCGATACCTGCCACGAAACCGCCCCCGGCATCGTTTCGGCCTACAGCAAAGTAAACCTGAGTTCCAAGCCCCATCGCCCCAATCATCGAAGCAATGACGACCATCGAAAGCGCCAGCATGATACTCTGGTTGATCCCGGCCATCATGGTTGATTTCGCCATGGGCAGCTGTACCTTGAAGAGCTTCTGCCAGCCAGTCGAACCAAACGAGTCCGCCGCTTCCACTAATTCTGTCGATACCTGCCGGATACCCAGATTTGTCATCCGGACTGTTGGAGGCATGGCGAAGATGACAGAGGCCACAACGCCCGGTACCATCCCGATGCCGAAAAAGGCAACCGCCGGAATCAGATAAACGAACGCCGGCATCGTCTGCATAAAGTCGAGCACCGGTTTGAAAATCGCCTCGACAAGATTGCTTTTCGACATCCAAATGCCGAGCGGTACCCCAATAACAAGCGCAATCAAGCTACTCGTCAAAACCAGTGTCAAGGTCTGCGTCATGTCGCGCCACAGATCCAAATTCCAAATCAAGAGGAGCCCAATCAGTTCAAAGAGGATGAGCCCCCATTTTTTTCCTTTCCGGTTGATCCAAAAAGTGAAGGCGATGACCAGCAAAATGAAAAGTGCTGGCGGGATCAAATCGAACACCCATTGAAACGCATTGACAATGCCGCCAATGATGTTGGTAATCACATTGAAGAAGCCTTCAAATTGTGTCAGACTGTCGACTAATTTGTCAATCCAGTCAGCTAGTGGAATCATGGGTACATTAGTCATTCAGGTTCACCTCATTTCCCGAAAGTGCCGCCAGAACGGAACCGCGAATAATGATGCCCCGCAGTTTTCCATTTTCTGTCACAGCCATCGGAATAGTTGTTGTCGACATTTGATCCATAATCTCGGTCAGTGGCGTATCCAGTTCCGTCGTCGGCACATTCGCATCAATAATCGACTCAAGCGATGTCACCTGTTCTTTGATCAGACGGGAGACATCGGTGGCATGGATAATGCCCATCAGCTCCCGGCCTTTCTTGACCACAAAAATACTACTCGTACCAGCCTCGCGCATCCGCTGCAAAGCCACACGAGGGCCATCTTTTTCAAAATGAACGATTTCCGGACGGATCATCACGTTGCTCGCCGTATAGACTTTTGAGCGATCGACATCTTCAATGAATTTTTCGACATACTGATTGGCCGGGTGGGAGAGAATTTCCTCCGGTGTGCCGATTTGAACTACAGAACCATCACGCATGATCATAATGTGATCGCCAATTCGTAGCGCCTCGTCCAGATCATGGGTAATAAAGATGATCGTTTTCTGCATCTTATCCTGCAAGTCAATCAGCTGATCCTGCATATCCTTTCGGTTGAGCGGATCAAGTGCTGAAAAGGCCTCGTCCATCAAAAGAATGTCCGGATTATTGGCCAGCGCACGAGCAAGCCCTACACGCTGCTGCATGCCGCCAGAAAGCTGTGCGGGATACTGCTCGCCGTAACCAGCCAGTCCGACAAGCTCCAGTGCATCTGCCGCTTTTTGGGCACGCTCATTTTTCGGAATTTTCTGTACTTCAAGACCGTATTCCACGTTACGCAAAATAGTTCGATTCGGAAAAAGACCAAAGCTTTGAAAAACCATACTCATACTTCTTCTTCTTACCGTGCGCAAAGTTTTTTTATCCATTTTAGAAAGATCTTCGCCGTCCAGCCAAATTTCTCCACTGGTAGGCTCGATTAAACGATTCAGCAAGCGAACAAGCGTTGATTTACCGCTACCAGATAGGCCCATAATGACAAAAATTTCGCCTTCCTCGACAGAAAATGATGCCCGATTAACACCAATCGTCGCGCCTGTCTCTTTTAAAATAGCGGTTTTTGATTTTCCTTGTGAAAGCAACTGTGAAGCTTTCGAAGTCTTTTTGCCGAAAATCTTTGTTAAATCCTTAACTTCGATTTTACTCAAAAATGATTCCCCTTTCTCTTTTCCAAAAGGTTTTATTTTATACAAAAATAAAACCAACCATTTACTATTCTACACAAAAAACAAAGTAAAATCACGTGTTCTACTTATATTTCAAGATTTGATAAGTTTTTGTTATCGCTTTATCCCGCATGAGCATCGGCTTTGAGCAAGGTTGAAAAAATTTCAAAAAATATTTTAAGAGAACGTGAAAGATAACACTTTTTGAATAATAGTTTGAACTTTAGTAAAATAAAAAACGAATATGAAAGGGGAGTCAAATATGCGAGGAAAAGCAAAATGGGGATTATTTACCGCTTTACTTCTATTGATTCTAACTCAAGGCACATGGGAAACACATGCAGCAAGCTATGATACCATCAGCAACCAAAAGGCCATCCATGCGAGTGGCAAAGTCGAACAACAAACACGAAATGATGGCATTTGGAATGAAATCTATGCCACATCGGCCAGCGCCAGCTATCAGGGCAGCATGAAAAATTATCAAGGCAAGACACTGCAACTAACGCAGGAAGCCACGACCGTCAAGGCGAAATGGTACTATGTGAAAGACGGCAGCAAGGCACTCGGCTGGGTGGACGCCCGAGCTTTCACCAATGTTCTTTTTTTCGACACGATTACAGATGAGAAAAATGTCGCACTGAAAGGCACCGTGGAACAGGCAACTCGAAATGACGGGATTTGGAATGAAATTTACATGACCTCCATCAACGCTCGCTACTTAGGCAGTATGAAAAGCTATCAGGGACAGACACTCAGTATCACTCGCGAGGCCAAAACTGCCCGAGCCACTTGGTATTATGTGAAAAAAGGCAGTACAGCGCTTGGCTGGGTGGATGCGTGCGCCTTCAAGAACGTCCAGCAGAACTATGATCAGATTGCCAATCAGCACCTGATCTATAAGCAGGGCGTGGTCAATCAAACGAGCCGAAATGACGGGATTTGGAATGAAATCTATATGACCACCGCCAACTCCACTTATCAAGGCAGCATGAAAAACTATCAGGGGAAAACATTGCGACTTGTTCAGGAAGCGACGACAGCACGCGCCACTTGGTACTATGTGAAGCAGGGCGACCGTGATATAGGCTGGGTGGATGCGCGGGCGTTTACGAATGTGATCGATGATTATGTTTCCCATATGCCGCTTGCAAAGAAAACCACTCAAATCGTCACGACCGTTGCCAGTGGCAGTAAAGCAACCGTTGCTTATTGGCAAAAGTCGGGTGACACCTGGTACCGCAAGTTTAGCGTCTCAGGCTTTGTAGGAAGTGAAGGCGTTGGGGCAGCAGATGAGTACCACTCGAGGACGCCACGCGGAGCTTACTCGTTGGGTTTTGCATTTGGGACCAGCAATCCCGGCACGAAACTCAACTACCGGCAAATCACGAACCGCAGCTACTGGATCAGCAATACGAGCGACAGCCAGTATAACTCATGGCAGGAACGAAACACTTCCAGCAGTCAAGATGAACATTTGATCGACTATCCCACTCAGTATAAATATGCCATAGTCATCAATTACAACACGGTCGAACGGACACCGGGCAAGGGCTCCGGCTTCTTCTTGCACTGTTCAAACGGTCAACCGACAGCCGGCTGCGTGGCCATTCCAGAAACACAAATGAAACAACTGATGCAGCAATTGTCGAGCGGCGCTTATATTGTCAATACGACCAGCAGTGCAGAACTTTTGAAATACTAAGAAAGCCCACCTATCTGGCAAGTGGATCTTTACCAAAATCCGTCCTTTTTTAGCTTTAGAAAAGGACGGATTTTTCGTGTGGAAAGAGTTGTTATTTTAAAGTGGAAGCGTTATAATAAACTTGTGTTTAAAAAATAAACAAAAGTTTGACAGGAGGTGCAGCTTGATGGAAAATGAGCAGAGCCGAATGAATGAGAAGGAAGAGATCATTTACAACTCAATCCGTAAGAATCCTTATATTTCACAGCAGGAATTAGCGGATATTTTGGATCTTTCCCGCCCGACTGTGGCCAATCTGATTTCCGGTCTGATCAAAAAAGGCCGAATTCTTGGCAAAGCTTACATTTTAAATGAAGCGAGACAGA
This sequence comes from Listeria costaricensis, assembly GCF_900183385.1. GTDB lineage: Bacteria > Bacillota > Bacilli > Lactobacillales > Listeriaceae > Listeria > Listeria costaricensis. The sequence goes on along the minus strand of NZ_FXUT01000023.1, from coordinate 22,272 downwards.
TCATTTGTATCGGCGGAGCAAATGTCGATCGGAAGTTTTACATGAAAGAGCAGGCACAGCTGGGGACGAGCAATCCGGTCAGATCGACACAGAGCGCCGGTGGGGTTGCCCGAAACGTAGCCGAAAATCTTGGGCGACTCGGCAAAGAAGTCATTTTACTGACAGCCTGCGGGACGGATGCCGATTGGGATGCAATCGAAAAAGCCAGCAACACCTATATGAATCTGGACTATGTGACGGCTTTTCCGAGCATTTCGACGGGCAGCTATACGGCGGTGCTGGAGCAGGATGGGAATTTGCTGGTGGCGCTGGCCGATATGGAAGCTTACGAGCATCTGACGCCAGATGTCCTTTCCAAGCAGGAAGCGCTACTCAGTCGTTCCAGTGCGATCGTGGCAGACCTGAATTGTCCGAAAGAAACGCTTGAATATTTGACGCATTTTGCCGAAGTCAGCCAGATACCACTTGTTCTCGTGCCGGTTTCCTCGCCGAAAATGGTGCGGCTTCCCGAAGCACTTGAGAAGGTCAGCTGGATTATCTGCAACCGTGACGAATCGGAAACCAAATTCGGTATGACGATCGAAACAGAAGCGGATTGGCGTAAGGCCGTTCAAAACTGGCTGGATGCCGGCGTTCAGAATGTCATCGTCACAAATGGCAAACTCGGTGCGATGGCAGGCAGTAGGGCGGAAGGGATCATTCATGAACCGGCAATCGTCGTGGCGGATATTCAGGATGTAACCGGAGCCGGTGATGCATTCTGTTCAGCTGTCATTTATGCTTGGTTGGAAGGCCGGAGCTTGCGTGAAGTCTTGCAGGCGGGCAGTGTCAATGCCGCACGCACCCTGGAATCTGAATATACCGTTAGACAAAATTTATCAACATCTCAATTACAAAAAGATTTGGAGGAATTAATCAAATGAAACAATATCTCTCATTTTCAGAAGAAGTAAAAGCAGCAAAATTAGCAGGAAAACCCGTCGTGGCACTCGAGTCGACCATCATCTCTCACGGTATGCCTTATCCGCAGAACGTCCAAACAGCACGCGAAGTAGAAGAAATCATTCGTGAAAACGGCGCTGTACCAGCAACAATCGCTATTATGGACGGCCAAATCAAAATCGGTCTTTCCGACGAAGAACTAGAATTGTTCGGGAAAGCAAGCGACGTGGCAAAAGTTTCCCGCCGCGATATCGGATACTTGGTCGCAACGAAAAAACTAGGCGCGACAACAGTTGCTGCAACAATGATCTGTGCAGAGCTTGCCGAGATTTCAATCTTTGTTACCGGCGGAATTGGTGGCGTACACCGCGGTGCGGAAACAACAATGGACATTTCAGCTGACTTGGAAGAGCTAGCGAAAACCAATGTAGCCGTCATCTGCGCAGGAGCAAAATCGATTCTTGACCTCGGCCTAACAATGGAATATTTGGAAACAAAAGGTGTGCCAGTAATGGGTTACGCAACCGACGTTCTACCAGCTTTCTATACACGTGAAAGTGATTTTGCCCTAAGCACGCGTGTGGATGATCCGCAAGTAGTTGCAGCCAGCCTAAAAGCAAAATGGGATCTGAAAATTGACGGTGGTGCAGTCATCGCCAACCCAATTCCAGAAAGCCACGCTATGCCGGCAGCAGATATTACCGCTGTCATCGAGCAAGCTCTAAAAGAAGCAGAAGAAAATCATATCCAAGGAAAAGACGTAACACCATTCTTGCTTGCTAAAGTAAAAGACCTGACAGAAGGAAAAAGCTTGGAAGCAAATATTGCACTTGTAAAACACAACGCGCTCATCGGTGCCCAAATCGCCGTTGCGTATAACGAACTGTAAAATCATCGCGAAACCAGCATGTTTCATTTATTGAAGCATGCTGGTTTTTTAGTATCATTGCCAAATTTCCTTCGTTTTGCTAAAGTGAAAATAGTGAAATGAGGGGATAAAAGTGAAAATGGTCAGCGCCTGCCTAGCAGGAATCAATTGCCGCTATGACGGTGAAAATAAGGAGAATATGGTATTAAAAAATCTCGTCATTCAAGGAGAAGCAGTAGCGCTTTGTCCGGAGGTAATGGGCGGACTTGCTACGCCTCGGCTGCCCGCTGAAATCGTTGGGGGAGACGGGGAAGCGGTCTGGTGCGGCCAAGCACGCGTGATCGACCAGGCGGGAAATGATGTGACGAAAGCCTACCTGGCCGGTGCAGAAAAAGCTTTGAAAATGTTGCAGCAGCTAGGGATTGACACAGTCATTTTGAAAGAAAAAAGTCCATCCTGCGGGGCGTGCCATATTTATGATGGAACATTCACTGGCAAGACGAAAGCAGGACTTGGAGTAGCGGCGGCTTTATTCAAACGTAATGGCATCAACGTTCGATCAGATGAAAATTTTAACGAACAGACAGGATAAATGATAAGGAAAGACCCAGCCATGTAGCCGCGTCACTGCTGCTAGATATGGCTGGGTCTTTATTCTTTTACATTTAAAAAATGACCGTGATTTGCTGTTCTTCCAGAAAAGTCAGCCATTCGTCGCTTGGCTTCTGGTCAGTAATCAGCACGTCGATCAAATGGAAATCGGTAATTTTTACAAGAGCGACCTCATCGAATTTTGTATGATCGGCGAGCAAGATCACCTTGTTGGCTTGTTCCAGCATGATTTTTTTCAAGTCTGCCTCGGGGTCATTTGAATCGGTAATGCCTTTTTGACGGGACAGCCCTTTACAGCTGAGAATCGCCGTATCGACATGATAACGTTTGAGTGCTTCATGGGAGAGCGGGCCAACAAGCGAGCGCGATTTGGCACGCAACGAGCCACCCGTTGAAATCAGGTGAAATTGATTTTGCGAGAATTCCTGCAGGGCGATGACGGAATTCGTAATGACAGTCAAATGATTTTTTTGAACGGCCAATTCACGCAATGCTTCAAAAGCGGTGGAGCTGGTGTCTGCCATCAGTGTATCACTGTCATTAATAAATTCGCTGACATGTCTGGCAATCGCCTTTTTCTCTTCCATATTGATGGTGCCGCGAGTTTGATAAGGAAGATCCTCGTTCGTGTGGATATTTAATGTAGCCCCTCCGTATGTACGTGTCACAATTCCTTCGCGCTCCATCTTTTCCAAGTCGCGACGAATCGTCTCCTCCGTCACATCAAAACTCTCAGCAAGCGCAGAAACAAAAACTTTTTTTTCTTTATATAAAGTGTTCAGAATTTGTTCGCGACGTTCAAATGCGAGCATCTGTGCCTCATCCTTTCCATTTTCAATACGTCTATTATAGTATAAAAACAAAGAAAAAACAAAAAGAACCAAGATGTAATGAACGGCTTTTGCGGGATAATCGCACAATCATCCTCCATAAAACAAGCGAAACAAAAATAAAACCACATAAATTATGTATAAATGTGTTGACTTGGGTAGAATTCTGTTTTATTATGAACATGTAGAAAGTTAGGAAAAGGAGAGGACCTCTATGAAGATGCATGTGGCAGTGGATATCGGTGCATCGAGTGGCCGTCTGGTTCTAGGTGAAATCAAGAACAACAGACTTGAACTCACAGAAATCCACCGCTTTAAAAATGGATTTACAGAAAAACAAGGTCGATGTCTTTGGAATATTGATCAATTATTCACAGAGATCCTCGCAGGTCTTGCAAAAGTGCGACAAGAAGGTGTGACAAAGTGTACGCTTTCGATTGATACGTGGGCAGTAGATTACGCGCTTGTGGATGTAGCCGGCGAGCGGATAGGCGAAGTGGTCAGCTACCGAGATCATCGAACCGACCATACGATTGATCATGTGACTGCAAAGCTTCCAGCAGATGTCATCTATCAAAAAACAGGCATTCAATTTTTGCCGTTTAATACGCTTTATCAGCTTTATGAAGAAGATCCTGCGCTACTCGCAAAAGCAGATAAAATCCTGTTTGTCCCTGATTATCTGGGCTTTTTGCTGACCGGAGAGATGCGGACGGAAGTCACCAATGCCTCGACATCCCAAATGCTGAATTTGAAAACGCGTACTTTTGATGAGGAGCTACTCGCGCTTTCAGGTGTTAGGAAAGAGCAGTTTGCACCATTTGCAGAGCCGGGCGACTTTTTAGGAAAAGTGAAGCCTGCACTCACAGCAGAATATGGCTTGCCGGAAACGGATGTCATCGTGGCACCGACGCACGATACAGCGGCGGCAGTAGCTGGCACACCGGGCGTGGGAACGGATTGGGCTTATCTCAGCAGCGGCACATGGTCACTGCTTGGAATCGAAAGCCGTGAGCCGATTGTCGGTCAGCAGGCCTTTGCAGCCAATTACACCAACGAATGGGGCGTTTATGGCAGCTATCGTTTCCTGAAAAACATCATGGGAATGTGGCTGGTTCAAGAAGTCGCGCGCCTTTTGAAAGGGGCATACAGTTTCCCTGAACTGGCTGCGCTTGCTGAAAAAGAAGAAGCGTTTCAATTTTTCTTTCCGCCGCTTGATGAGCGCTTTTTGAATCCGGCTGATATGATTCAGGAAATCCAAGCCTACTGCCGGGAAACCGGACAGGCTGTTCCAGAGACGCCGGGGCAAGTCACACGTGCAATCTATGATAATTTGGCCATCTGTTACACCTTGCAGCTGAGGGAATTGATGCAGCTGACAGGTAAAACACTTTCGTCGCTCTACATTGTTGGCGGCGGGGCAAATGTCGCACTGCTCAATCAACTGACTGCTGACCTTTCGGGACTCCGTGTTTTTGCGGGTCCGACAGAGGCGACAGCGATTGGCAACTTGGCCGTCCAGCTGATTGCCTCTAAAGAGCTAGCGGATATTGCGCATGCCAGAAAGCTCATCAAAGAATCTTTCCCAATCGAAACCTATATACCAAGCGGTGAAAATTTTGCCGAAGTTTTAGCGAAGTACCAAATGATTTGTGAGGAAAATGGAGGTCTAAAGCATGTTAACTGAAACAATTGAAAAAAAATATCTGGCGGCCAAAGAGGAATATGCAGCACTTGGCGTGGATACAGACGAAGTACTCAAAAAATTAGCCGATGTCAAAATTTCGATGCACTGCTGGCAGGGCGATGATGTCCGCGGCTTTATGGCACCCGATCAAGAGTTGACTGGCGGGATTTCCGTAACGGGCAACTATCCTGGCCGCGCGCGCACACCGGATGAATTGCGGCAGGACTTGGAAAAAGCCTATTCGCTCATTCCAGGCAAGCATAAACTCAACCTACATGCCATCTACGTGGATACAGACGAAAAAATCGACTTGGACGAAATCGAACCGAAACATTACGAAAAATGGGTCGAATGGGCGAAGGAACAAGGACTTGGACTGGACTTCAATCCAACCTGCTTCTCCCATCCTAATTCGGCAGATGGCTTTACGCTTAGCAGTGCGGATAAAAAAATCCGTGATTTCTGGATTGAACATGGGAAACGCAGTCGTAAAGTAGCGGAATATTTTGGTCGCGAATTAGGCGAACCGTGCGTCAATAATTTTTGGATTCCGGACGGCTACAAGGATAACCCAATCGATCGCCTGGCACCGCGTCGTCGTTTGATGGAATCGCTCGATGAAGTTTTTGCCGAAGAAATCGATCCAAAGTATACACTGGACGCTGTTGAAAGCAAATTATTCGGCCTTGGCGCTGAAGCTTATACGGTCGGCTCGCATGAATTCTATATGGGCTACGGCTTGACTCGCAATAAACTGGTCACACTAGATGCCGGCCATTTCCATCCGACAGAAGTGATTTCTAATAAGCTTTCCTCATTAGCACTTTTCAGCGAAGGAATCTTGCTGCATGTCAGCCGTCCGGTCCGCTGGGATAGCGATCATGTGGTGATTATGGATGATGAATTGCAAGAAATCGGTCGGGAGCTGGTTCGGAATGACCTTTTAGGCAAAACCTATATCGGACTGGACTTCTTTGATGCAACGATCAACCGTGTTGCTGCCTGGGTAATCGGGACGCGCAATACCATCAAGGCGCTTCTTAAAGCGATGCTTGAGCCAACCGAATATCTGAAAAAAATCGAGCTGGATGGCGATTTCACCACACGCCTTGCCCTCACAGAAGAACTAAAAGACTACCCATTTGGCGCGATTTGGGATTATTACTGTGCGAAAAATGATGTCCCAGTACGTGCAGCGTGGTTAAAAGAAGTCGAACAATATGAAAAAGAAGTGCTCACGAAACGCAGCTAATCAGAGGAGGAGAAAAGGATGAGTAAAAACATCATTGAAGCACCATTCACGCAAGAAATGATGAAAACAACGGCCAATTTGTACCGTCTTGGCTGGGATGAAAGAAATGGTGGCAACATCAGCTATCTGCTTACAGAAGAAGAGGTGAGCGACTATCTGGATACATCAAAAGTGATCCGTGAAATTCCGATGATTTTTGATGCCAGCGAACTAAAAGGGCGCTATTTTATCGTCACAGGTTCCGGCAAATATTTTAAAAATGTCATCGATGAACCGGAAGTGAACCTCGGCGTAATCCGCGTGGCAGAAGACGGCCGTCATGTCGAGCTGCTATGGGGACTTAAGGACGGCGGACGCCCAACCAGCGAACTGCCAGCCCACTTCATGAGCCACATTGAACGCTTGAAAGTAGACCCGGAACATCGCATTATCATGCACAACCATGCAACGAATATCATCGCCATGACCTTCACACATGACTTGTCTGAAAAAGCCTTTACACGCACGCTTTGGCAAATGTGCACCGAATGTATCGTCGTCTTTCCAGAAGGCGTGGGGATGCTGCCATGGATGGTACCGGGTACAGATGAAATTGGCACAGCTACTGCCGCTAAGATGAAGGAATATCGGCTGGTTATTTGGCCGCACCACGGTATTTTCGGCGCTGGGAAAGATATGGATGAAGTTTTCGGCTTGATTGAAACAGCGGAGAAAGCAGCAGAAGTCTATACACTTGTCCAAGCGCAAGGCGGTATCAAGCAAACGATTACCGATCAGGAATTGCGCGATTTGGCCGCAGCATTTGGCGTAACCCCTCATGAAGGCTTTTTAGCGTAACAGCTACTAATTTTTGGATGAACGCTCTGTCTCTTTTGGGAGGCAGGGCTAATCAATAATAAAATATGTGAAAACATTAACATGAAGGAGGAAACAAGTATGACTACACACGTTTTTTATGTACCATCTGTCAACTTAATGGGAAGAGGCTGCATCCATGATATTGGCCCGCATATTGAGGAGCTAGGCTTCAAAAAGGCGCTTTTAGTGACGGATAAATTTTTAAGCAGCAGCCCGATTTTGGCAAAAGTAACAGAACCACTCAAAAAAGCAGGAATCGAGTATGTGTTGTATGATGAAGTAAAACCGAATCCAACCTGTAAAAATGTAGAAGATGGTTTGAAAAAATTACAGGAAAACGACTGTGACTTCATCGTTTCTCTAGGTGGCGGTTCCCCGCAAGATGCGGCAAGCGGCATCAGCATTCTGGCAACAAATGGCGGTGATATGCGCGATTATGAAGGCGTAGGAAAATCTGCTAAAAAAGGCTTGCCAGTTGTAGCCGTCAATACAACGGCCGGAACTTCCGCTGAAATCACCATCAATTATGTGATCACTGATGAAAAGCGGGAAGTAAAAATGGTCTGCATTGATCCCAATAGTCTAGCAAAAATTTCTGTGAACGATCCTGAGCTGATGGTCGACAAGCCAGCCGCTCTAACAGCTGCAACAGGAATGGACGCTCTGACTCATGCCATCGAGTCGCTCGTTACACCAGGTGCCTATCCAGTCACGGAGGCTGTAGCAGAAAGTGCCGTCAAACTGATTTTCCAATACTTGCCGCGCGCAGTAAAAGATGGTCATGATATTGAAGCACGGGAGCAAATGGTTTATGCCATCTTCCTTGGCGGTATGGCTTTCAACAATGCCGGACTTGGCTTTGTTCATGCCATGGCGCACCAGCTTGGCGGCGTTTATGATTTACCACACGGCGTCTGCAACGCTATGCTACTGCCAATCGTCGAACGTGAGAATGCCAAACGTGTCCCTGAAAAATTCCGCCGCATTGCCGAAGCGATCGGTATGCACACGGAAGGAAAATCAGATCAGGAATGTGCCGACTTTGCCATCAATGCCATTCGTGAACTTTCTGTTGAAGTAGGGATTCCCGAAAAACTATCCGAACTTGGCTTAACAGACGTAGATTTGAACAAACTAGCGGATAATTCATTGAAGGATGCCTGTGCACCAGGTAACCCCTACATGCCAACCAAAGAAGAAACAATCGCTATGTTTGAAGAAATTTTGTAAGAAGAAAGTCCATAAAATAGATAAAAGAGAGGATACTGTTCGCGTAGTATCCTCTCTTTTTGGTGGTGGTGGAATTTCAATTATAGATGTGAGATTTGCTAATTTTTATTTAACTGATTTACGTAATACTACTGCAGCTGAACCGGCAAGAACGAGGCCTGCTAAGCCAAGTGGCAAGGAACTCTTGTCACCTGTTTTTGGCAGTGTTTTGGCTGTCGATTTTGCAGTGGATGTCACGTTTGTGTTAGCGGCTGTATTTTTAGCAGCAGCATCTGTTGAAACATTTTCTGCAACGTTTGGATTGGAATTGGTGTTTGCCGCATCGTTTCCAGAGATACCGTTTGTTTCGTCTGTTCCAGTTGAACCATTGTTATCGATTTTAGAGTAAGTATAGTATTGGATGTAGTTACTAAACTCGTAGTCACCATTTTGTGCATAGATACCAAACTTATCGCCTAGTTCAAGTGGTTGACTAAGATGGAAATGGAAATCCCCATTTGCGTCTGATTTCACGGACATCACATCATTGCCATCTTCATCAGTCATGACGATTGTTACATTTGGATCTGCGGAGCCGTAAATATCTGTATTTGTACTACGATATGTGTTGACATAAGGTGTTTTCAGATCAAAGTTGCAAACGGTATAGGAAATTTCTCTGGTGGAAGTATTGCCGTCTGCATCTTTGGCTACGACTGTTGAAGTATGAACACCAACTGTATCTGTGTCAGGTCCTTTTCCATCTGCAAAAGTCATCAGAATGTAGTCATTATCAAGGGTTGTTGTAGCTGTCGCCAAATCCTCAGGAAGGAAATAATCACCCACTTCAAAGACTAATTGGTCGGCAGGTAGGGGAGTAATCACAGGAGCAGCTGCCCTTGGCACGACATTCATCGTTGTTTTCACCTGCACGTAGGATAAAGGATTTTCATATTTGATCGAAATGTAAACCGTTTGAGTGCCAACTTGACGAGTGGATGGAACGACAGAAAAATCCGCTGTTCCGCCTGTCACTGTCACAAAATCGTTTACATCAGGTGTTTCGCCGACTTTATACGTCACATTTTCGTTAAGCGTATAAGAGTGGTCCGCGTCTGCTTTGACATCTGCTTTCTTGTCTTCTGTTTTTGCATCTGTAGCTGTTTCTTCTTTCTTTGCAGCCTCTTCCGTCGCTTTGTCTGCGTCTTCCTTGGTCGCATCCTCTGCGGCTGCATCTTTTTCTGTGCTCGCGTCAGCCTGTGTATCTTCCTTCACAGTTTTGCTGTCCACTTGCGCAGTGGATTTGGTGCTTTCTTCGGTAGCGCTTTCAACTTCTTCTGCAAGTGCAGGTGTTGCGACACTGAAAGCAAGGCCTAAAGATAATGCACCAACCATCCCTTTTTTGATTGTTTTCTTCATACATTTTACCTCTTTTCTATGTTGTTGTTTTACAATTGTATTATAACAAGAGGGGGAATTTTTCGATAGAAGAAATAGTGTTTTATTTTCTTTTTGTGTCCGAATTGTGAATGTTTGTACTTGGATTAGATACCCTACAGTAATCAGTAAAAAAGCACCGTTAGAAGCAACTCTTCTTACAGACGGCACTTTTAGGCAGATTAAAATGATTTATATGAGGACGAATATTGATCTAATAGGCTTTTTTTACACTCGTTAAATTTTAAAATGCACCAAGGCTTGGGCGAAAGTTTTATGATGCCTTCTTCTTCCAGCTTGCGTAAATTAGTGGCAATATAGGCGCGGGCTAAGTTGAGATAGTTGCCGAGCAGTTTTTGTGTAAAGTAATAAGGAATCAGATAAGAACCATCTTCTTCCAGTCGCCCGAACTTCTCCCCAATTTCAAGCAAACCGGCCAGTACTTTCTGATCACTGGGCAGGTGGATATGCATTTCCCTGGCTAAAATGGGTTCGATTTCAAGCCGGGCGCTCTGAAACAAATAGGCAGCTGCTTCTGGTTTTTCATGGAAAATATGGCGAACATAGTCCCGTTCAAATCGAAAGGCTGTGACCTCACTAATCGCCGTATAACTAACAGGTGCTACTTGTCCTTGCTCAATATGTAAAAAACCGATTCCCTCATGCGCTCCTTTGAAGGCAAGAATGCTGTCTTCCCGGCAGGTTCGCTTGCACATGGCAAGGGCGCCGTCCTCAATCAAATAAAAATAGGGATGATTTTCCCCCTCGAGCAAGATGGTTTCGCCCCTTTTAAATTCCACTCTTGTGTAAGGTAAAATGGCTCCGCTGCTCTGTTTCAAAAGTGTCAACAAAGTGCTTTCACTTTCAGCAGGCGGCTCATTTTCTCCCAAATGATAGTAAGTCATAAACTGAGTCCCCTTTTTCTCAAACATTTATGGCTAAAGTGCTGTCTCAGAAGTCTATTTTTTCATTATATAGGAGAAAAGTCAGTTTGGGTATCATTTGAACTGTGCAGAAGTGAACGCGATCAGGAAGGCATTTTTTCAGGTAGCAAGCGGCTTTTGACTAAGCGGTCGCGGATTTTTAGACCAATCACAGCGGCAAGCACTGCTTTTAAAATGCCGGGAATTAAGAATGGAATCATCCCTGTCATCAGTGCATCCGTGAGACTCATGCCCGTACTAATTTTTAACCAGAGAACGCCGAAAACAAGTGTTACCATAGCCCCAATAATATTGGCAAGGATGGCATTCCACATCTTGTAACCAAAACGGTCGAGCATCCAGCCTGTTGTGAGCGCGTTGAAGAGAAAGCCGATGATGAAGCCGCCCGTTATGCCTAGAATAATCCCCAGACCCGCTGTCATTCCTTGAAAAACAGGGATACCAAAAGCCCCAAGCAAAATATAAACCGAAACCGAAATGGTGGCATGTCGAGCCCCTAGAATCGTTGCCGCCAAGCCGACAGCAAATGTTTGACCGGTAAATGGAATCGGCCCAAGTGGAAAGGCGATCTGTGCGAGAATCGCAATAATGACGGCAAATAAAGCATCGACAATTAGAAATTTTAATTTTTGATTTTGCATGATAGACCTCCTAAAATTAAATGTTAACTTAATATTGATATCAGGTTAACATTAACGACCGAATTTGACAAGCCCTAAAATAGCAAATTTAAAATGAAACCGTTATAATAAAAAGAAAACGTCGATCATGCATCATCGAGCGAGCAAACGGGTAAACCGATGTTAACCACGAAATGGGAGGGAATCAGAATGACGATTGAAATTCGCAAAGCCCATCTGGAAGACGCGCTAGGTGTTCAGAAGATTGCTACACTTTCATGGCACGACACATACAAAGAGATTATCCCGGCTGATGTGCAGGAGTATTTTTTGAATAAGTTTTACAATATTGAAACGCTAGAAAACAGAATCAGTGCAACGCCTTTTGCAGTAGCGGAGCAGGACGGTGAGCTGATTGGTTTCGCTAATTTTGTCGAGCTGGCCAAAGGAAAGAGTGAACTGGCGGCTTTTTATCTGGATCCTGCGCTGAAGTATAAGGGCTATGGGACACAGCTACTGGCGGAAGGGATCAAGTTGTTCAATATTCCGCTACCGATGTTTGTCAATGTGGAAAAAGGCAATGAGCAGGCGATTCGCTTTTACGAAGCTCGCGGATTTCATAAGCTGGAAGAATTCACGGAGGACTTCTATGGTTATGATTTGGAGACGATCCGGTATCATTTGACGCAGCATTTGGAAGAGGAAGAGTAGAAAAAGAACAGGAGAAGCAACATGAATGCAGAAGAAAAATTGGTGACACTCTCGAGACGCTACTGTTTGGAGCATTACAAGTATTGGAGTAATGTTTATTCTAAAAGACGCGCGCGAATAAAGTCGGCTTCCTATCAGCTGGACCGAAAAGATTATGATATTTTTCCAAGGTTCCAGAAGCTGGAGCGGATTCTATATGGGATTGAGAGCCTTGTTGGCAAAATATTTTTAAACGCGGATGACTGCATGGCGCAGTTGAGAGAGGCTGTTCATTATCACTCCATTTATCTGACAGAATTGACAACTGATCCAAGAGCAAAAAAGGCGCTATTAGAAGAAGAAATGAACTATTTGGCTTTTCTTGACGGCATTGATCGAGCACATATTGATGAGCAGTTTGTTATGCCGCTTCCTTACGTGAGAAGATTAAGTGATGATGAAGCGCGGGAAATACGTCGTCGTCTGCAAGCGACTTATCAGTTTGATGACTTTGCATGGATTCCATTGATCGAGGTTGATGGGGTGAAGAGTCTTTCCTTTAATGTGGAGGAAATTACGCCTTATCAAAGTGAGCTTATACAAGCAGTTCGATCCATGATAGACGGCACTTTTTACCAAATTGATGAAACGGGAAGCCATTATGAAAAAAGTGGTAGTGAATTTGATTTAATAGGGGTTGAAACAGTTTGGTGTGCCTTGGATTTTGAGTGGATGATTTATCGCTCGCATGAAGAGACACTTACGTTTTCAGGGGGAAAGCTTTTACTCGTAGTTCAAAAGATCGTGAAAGATAGCAGAGAGTAGATAGGCAGGACAAGAGAGGGAGTGAATCCTTCTCTTTTTTTTAGATTGAATATAGGACATAAATACATTTAAAAATAATCAACAGAAATTTTGAAAAACATTGTTTTTTTAAAACGCTTTCATGATACGATAATTTTGCAGCTGCAGAATAGACAAAAAGGGAGAAGGAAAATGAAAAATATACTTAAATTTTTTTGGTAGCAGTTGCTAGCCTCTCATTAATGTTCATACTTGCCCCGCTTGATGCAAGAGCCGAAGATATGACAAATTTACCGCAATCTAATGAAATTATGTATGATTGTAATAAAAATTTAAGCGAAGAAGAAATAGAAAATCGTTTTCTTAAAATCAATCAAAAATATAATGTTGAAGAGCCTTTTTCTGACGAAGATGCAGAGTTTGTTGTGCATTATGCTTCAGATGATGGGGCTGTTGCAAATGAAGAGGTTACTACAGCAAATGGAAGACCTCTCCTTAAAAGTGTGAAACTTTATAAGGGAACTTTTTCGGAAAATTTCAATAAATTTAAAACATCAATGGGTGTTAAAGTTACTCTTACTGGAAGTATATCTAGTCATTTAAATGCTATTAATCCTGGCGATCAATGATATTCTGGGAAAACGACTGCTAAAATAAATAGTGGTAGTTCTAAAATAACTAAAATAAAGACAGTGGTCTCACAAAGTGCATATGGTCTTGTTGGCAACAGCGGTACCTATATTGGTTTGGTTCATAGTTCTTCTTTGACGAGTACATCAGGAAAGAAAGCAACGGTAAATTATTTGGATCAAAAGAGAAAATATACGGTATGGGGTGCGGTTTACACAAATACCTCAGCTTATGTCAGTGTTAGCACTACATCAGGAACTTTTAACTTATACGGATTATAAGAGGAGTGGGCGAGATGAGTGGATTTGTTATTATGGGTGCGGTTATCCCAATTCTAATACTAGCAGGTATCATTTTTCTAGTTATTAAATTGGTAAAATGGCTAAAAGTACCAAAAATTTAAATGTAAGTCACATATAAAAACAGGAAGTTTTGGAGGAGCTATTTCCTCTTAAACTTCCTGTTTTTTATTTGAGATCAAGCTGTTTTTAGCGAGCTGCTTTGCCACTGCCTGCGCTGCCGCCGCGAATGCGATAAAAGATGCTGGCGAGCGCGGCACCAATGATTCCGCCAAAAAGTGAAACTAAAAGTGTGATGCCTAGTGGCCCAATCCGAACGATGCTGATTGTCACGATCGTCGTTAAAAATCCATAGATAAGACCGTAAAGCAGAAACCGCACGCGCGTGGCATTCCTGCTGAAACCATAATAAATTTCGGCGGCTGTTGCACCTACTAGTACCATCGGAGCAGCAAATAGAATCGCAGCAAAAATCAATTTTGGTGTCAACGGGCCAAAGAGAATCGACTCAATTCCCATTACGGCAAAAATGCCAAGAATAAAGACCATCAGATAGGCCAAGACAAAACGTATGCTGTCCATACAGTCACCCCCATTTTTCTTTCCTCACATAGTATAGCAAATCTGAGCGGATTAAAACAGAGATTTCTTTATCCAAATCCGACTTCGCCAACGCCTATACATCAAGAGTGAACGGATTCCCTCATCGATAATATAAGCCAGCCAAACGCCCACAAGTCCCAGACCAGCTGAAATTCCAAGCAAGTAGGAGAACGGCAAACTGACAATCCACATGACGATCAGCCCGCAGATAAATGGAAAACGAACATCGCCTGTAGCATTGAGACTGCTGATCACAATGATATTCGTGGCACGGAACAGCTCTAGGAAGATGGACAAGAGGAATAGTTCCTTGGTCATCTCGATGATGGCTACATTGGAAGTGAACAGATGCATGATCGGTTCAGCAAACAGGTAGATCAGGATGCTGACTGAAAGGGCAATCGCGAGACCGATTCGCCAGCTTTTGATTCCTTGACGGTAAGCGCGGTCGACTTCTTTGGCACCCACGGCCCGACCAATAATGATCTGCGAGGCCTGCCCGATTGAGATGGCGAACAGGGCGACAAACTGGCTGACACTAGACGCATAGACTTTTGTGGTCAGGGCTTCCGTTCCCAAAATGGCGATGATGGCCGTCACGACGAGCTGCGATCCGGCATAGGATAAATTTTCACCAGCAGATGGCAGTCCGTAGCGTAAAATGGAACCGAGCATTTTTTTGGAACATTGTTTGAGTTTCGCAAAGTGGAACGTATAGCCAATATATTTGCGAAGCATCCAGACGGCCATGATCATGCCGACCACATTGGCAAAACTGGTTGCAATCCCAACGCCTGTTACGCCTAAATCTAGGAAACTGAGCGGACCGTACAGGAATAAATAATTGAGAACCACGTTGATCACACTGATTGTAATTGGCACGACCATGGCTTGACGAACATAACCGTGTGTTCGCAAAATGGGTAAAATGGAAGAATGAAGGGCAATAATCACGGAGCTTCCGCCGATAATTTCAAGAAATGGTGAGCCCACTACAACCAGATCCTCGCTTAAACCAAGCAGGCGTAAAAACTGATCGCTAAAAAAGATAAAAATAAAACTCATCGCAATTCCGATTAAGAAAGCCACAACAATCCCATTGGTGATCACATTTTCAATCATGTGCTTTTTATTGGCACCAATTAGCTGTGCGCTCACGATTTGAACGCCAACTGTCAGAAAGCCGTAAAAAATAATGGAAATCGTTAAAATTTGATTGGCGACCCCAGTGGCAGCTACAGCCTCATCGGAGTAATGTCCCAGCATGAAAACATCCACATAACTGATCAGAAGTCGAAGCAGCTGTTCGACAAAGATGGGCCATGCGAGTGTATAAAGTCCAAGCCGCATTTTACTGTCTGTTTCAGGCATACAAAAAAACCTCCTTTTTTAGTATTGGGTTTGGAAGGAGAAGAAAGCGTGTAAGGTATAAATAGCGCTTTTATCTGCAAAAATAATAATGCCATTATATAGGAAACGGAGGTAAAAGTATAGGGTAATTTCCGATAAAATTTAATTAAAAACAACCTGTGATTCTATCTTGAAGATTTAAATGAGCCATTGAATCGAAAGGGTTTATTCATAAGTAAAAATTAGTAAATTTAATTTGTTACATTTATCACTTGACAAATGAATGAATCGGCATATAATTAATTAAGCAAACTAATTAAAAAGGAGGTGCAGTCATGCATGAACATCCGGAAGATTTGGGGCATTCAGTGATCAAAGCTTTTATGAATTTTAAACGGGCGGAAGTGTTAAGCTTTCATTTTGAAGGCTACACACGAGCAGAGATCCGTTTTCTTTTTATGCTCCATCACGGGCTTAGAGAGAATCCGAATGAACTGGGCGTTAAAGTGGCTAATCTTGGTCCCATGCTGCATGTGTCAAAGCCGAGTGTCACGCAACAAATTAATGCACTTGAAAAAAAAGGATTGATCAAGCGGATCCAAAATCCGGAAGACAAGCGTGCTGCTTACCTGCAGTTTACTGAAAAGGGAGAAAAACTGATAGCAAGTGCTATTGAGCAGTTTCATAAGAGTTTTCTCGATATGCGCGACTATATTGGCGAAGAAGATATGGAGACGCTGATCAAACTGCTTGATAAACTAACAGACTATCTGAACAACAAGGCACAAAACAAGGAGGCATGATGCCAAAATGATGAAACTGATGAGACGGCTAAAACCCTATTCTTGGGGGATTGCCATTGTCTTGATCTTGACGTTTTTCCAAGTTTTAGGGCAGCTGTATCTGCCGACGTTGATGAGTAATATCATCGATAAAGGGGTCGTGCAGGGCGACAAAGCCTATATTTGGAAAACAGGCGGCGAAATGATGCTGATTTCAGCAATTGCCGTTATTCTCTCTGTAATTATTGTTTATTTTGCGTCACGGATTTCCATGGGATTCGGACGTGATCTGCGTGATAAAATTTTTACGCGTGTGGAAAGTTTCTCACTACAGGAAAATGACAAAGTAGGGACGGCTTCTTTGATTACCCGGACAACGAATGATGTGGTTCAAATTCAAAACGTTCTCTATATGATGCTTCGGATGATGGTCATGGCACCGATTATGCTGATTGGTGGTATCTTAATGGCTGTACAGCGCGATGCGAAACTGTCACTTATTTTTGTGATTGTCCTGCCAATTTTATTACTACTGGTCGTTTTACTTGGTAGTAAAGCCATGCCAATGTTTAAATCGCTGCAAAAGAAAATGGATAAACTCAACCGGGTCATTCGGGAAGGCTTGACAGGGATTCGGGTTATTCGTGCCTTTAATCGCGGCGATGATGAGCTGAAAAAATTTGAGGAATCAAATAATGATTATGCCGTGACAGCAATTGGCGTCAACCGGCTGCTTTCATTAATGAGTCCGCTGATGATGCTGATCATGAACTTAACGACGATTGCGATCGTGTGGCTGGGTGCGCATTTTATCGGCGATGGCGATATGCAGGTCGGCGATTTGATGGCCTTCATTCAATATGCGATGCAAATTATGATGAGCTTTATGATGCTTTCGGCCGTCTTTATTTTCATCCCTCGTGCCGGAGCTTCGGCTGAACGGATCAACGAGGTGCTGGATATGGATCCGGAAATTTTAGATCCTGAAAAAGTGAAACAGGCGAATGAACAGGCTTTCTTAGAGTTCGATCATGCCACCTTCCGTTATGCAGGGGCTGAAAAACCAGTGCTGGAAGATATTACATTCCAGGCAAAAGCTGGGCAGACAATTGCCATTATCGGGAGTACCGGTGCAGGGAAGTCGACACTGATCAATATGGTTCCGCGGTTCTATGATGTGGAAAGCGGTGCTGTTCGCGTGAATGGGACGGATGTCCGTGAAATGAGTCAAGATGATCTGCGTCAAAAAATCGGATTGGTTCCGCAAAAAGCGGTTCTCTTTACGGGGAATATCCGTTCCAACATGCTTTACGGAAAAGAAGACGCAACGGATGAAGAAATCTGGCATGCGCTTGATGTGGCGCAGGCGAAAAACTTTGTTTCTAAAATGGACAAAGGTTTGGAAGCGCGTGTTGAGCAAGGTGGGAACAACTTCTCCGGCGGTCAGAAACAACGGCTTTCGATTGCGCGTGCTTTAATACGCCGTCCGAAAATCTATATTTTTGATGACAGCTTCTCGGCACTGGATTTCAAAACAGACGCGAAACTTCGGGCTGCTTTGAAGGATGAAACCAAAGAGGCCGTGACGATGATCGTTGCCCAGCGGATTACATCTGTTGTGGATGCCGATCAGATTATTGTTTTAAATGAAGGAAAAGTGGCAGGTATCGGAACACATGATGAACTTAAAGAAAACAACGAGATTTATCAGGAAATCATGCGTTCACAACTTTCAGAGGAGGAGATAGCATGAGTCCAGGCCCAGGTCCACGCGGTCCGGTAATCGGGGCAAAACCGCGCAACTTTAAGAAAACATTGTTTCGTCTGTTAGGCTACATGAAGCCAAGAACATTCGCTATCTCACTCGTCTTTATTTTTGCGATCCTATCGACTATTTTTAACATTTTCAGTCCAAAAGAATTAGGGAAAGCAACAACTGAAATTTTTAAAGGCGTCATGAGTCCAGCGGGGATTAACGACGATAAAATTTTCAATATCCTATTCGGTGTCTTCCTGCTTTATCTTGGAAGCTCGCTGTTCAGCTTTATTCAACAATTTGTGATGTCGAGTGTGGCTCAAAGAACGGTTTATGATATGCGGCGTGATTTGAAGGCAAAAATGGCCCGTTTGCCGCTTCGTTATTATGATACACGTTCCAATGGGGACATTTTGAGTCGTGCGGTCAATGACATGGATAATATCGCCAATACATTGCAACAGTCACTGACGCAAGCAATCACAGCAGTCGTTCAAATCATTGGTGTTTTGATTATGATGCTCACCATCAGTTGGCAGATGACGTTGATTGTTGTCTGTACGGTGCCGCTCAGCATTATTATTGTGGCCTTTATTGCTAGCAAGAGTCAGCGCTTCTTTGCTGCCCAACAACGCAATCTTGGTGTTTTGAATGATACGGTCGAAGAAACATACGGCGGTCAAACGATCATCAAGGCGTTCGGTCAGGAAAAAAATACGCTCAAGGCATTTGACCAGGTCAATGATGATTACTATAAAGCAGCCAAAAAAGCACAGTTTATCTCTGGTATTATGATGCCGATGATGCAATTTGTCGGAAATCTCGGCTATGTAGCAGTCTGTGTCGGCGGCGGGATTTTTGTAACGAATGGTACGCTCCAAGTAGGGGACATCCAATCGTTCACCCAATATGTACAACTATTTTCACAACCAATCTCAAGTGTGGCCAATATCGCCAATGTGATCCAGTCCACAATCGCTTCTGCGGAACGTGTCTTTGAGATTTTGGATGAAGAAGAAGAAAAAGATGTTATTCCAGACCAAATTCAAGTGCATGAAAATGAAAGCAACGAAATCATTTTCGATCATGTTCAATTTGGCTATACACCAGACAAACCACTGATGACGGACCTCAATATTCAGGTGGAAGAAGGTCAAATGGTCGCGATTGTCGGGCCGACTGGTGCTGGTAAAACAACGATCATCAACCTATTGATGCGCTTCTATGACGTCGATGGTGGCGGCATTCGGATTGAGGGTGTTGACACGCGCGACATGACGAAAAATGATGTGCGTGCTAAATTTGGGATGGTACTTCAGGACACATGGCTGTTTAACGGCACGATTGCTGAAAATATTGCCTATGGTCACGAAGGTGCCAGCTTTGATGAGGTGGTTGGTGCTGCCAAAGCCGCTTATGCAGACGACTTTATTCGCCGCTTGCCGGATGGCTATGACACGATTCTGAACGAAGAGGGCAGCAATATTTCCCAAGGGCAAAAACAACTCTTGACGATTGCGCGGGCGATCCTTTCTGATCCGTCTATCCTGATTCTGGATGAAGCCACTTCAAGTGTCGATACGCGGACAGAACTGAACATTCAACTCGCGATGGCCAACTTGATGAGAGGACGGACGAGCTTTGTCATTGCCCACCGCTTGTCAACGATTCGCGATGCCGACCATATTCTTGTGATGAATCACGGGAATGTCATTGAACAAGGAACACATAAAGACCTGCTTGATGAAAAAGGATTCTATGCGGATCTTTATAACAGCCAGTTTGCTGGTGCTCAGGCGGTTTAAGATAGCAAAATACGAAAAAGCCGGTTCTCCAAATAAGGGGGAGCCGGTTTTTTTGCTGTAATGAAAAGGGCGCATGTAAATGTAATGGGAAGATATTTTTAAGTAGAATTTATGAACTAAGGGTGTTTTTTGACAAAATATGATTTTAGTACTATTCGCATACGATAATATTCACAGGTTTGTAACACTTGCCAGCCTATTTAG
The DNA here is from genome assembly GCF_900183385.1 of Listeria costaricensis. GTDB lineage: Bacteria > Bacillota > Bacilli > Lactobacillales > Listeriaceae > Listeria > Listeria costaricensis. The sequence continues at coordinate 2,090 of NZ_FXUT01000023.1, read as the reverse complement.
TTTAGTTTTAGGACAAAATAAAATTAAATACAGCATATAATTTTAATGACATCAAATTTAGGGAGTGGACTGATTGGCGAAAATTAATGTGTTAAAAGTTGCTGTAGCAGGGCTAATTGTATTTGGGGGCGGCGTATCTCCTTGTGTATTATTTACAGATACAGAAGGGAATCGGCATATTGTTCATGCGGATGAGGTAGATTCAAATGTCATAAAGTTAGTAAACGGTGATTTTGAAAACCCTGTGATAACAAGTCAGGTTGGAAATCAATTTTTCGCGGAAGATCAGGTGCCAGGATGGCATACGACGGATTCTACCCAAGAGATCGAGCTTCAAAAAGAAGAACCAGGCTACCAGAATCACTCGGCAGCTAGTGGATTACAATGGGCAGATTTAAATACGGATGGGGATAATGAGGCGCTTTATCAAGACATTTCAACGACACCAGGTGAAAAAGTAAGATGGCAAGTATACCATCAAGGGGGAAGTGGCTATTCTAAAGCAATTGTTGAATTTGGTGCTCCAGGCGGACAGTTGGTTCAGCAGGTGGAAATGGCATCGTATATGGGCAGTTGGGAGCTTTATACTGGTACATATACAATACCAGCAGGTCAGACAACAACCCGCTTTCAATTTAGATCTGTAAGAACAGCACAGGGAAATGGTGGGATAATAGATGACGTTGTATTCTCTACTCCTTCCGAACTAAGTATGAGCGGTAGTTTTGCAGATTCCACCATCCTTAAAAATCAAACTACTACGTATGATTTGGAAATTTCAAACAATGGAGGCATGCCATCAAGTGCGAATAAAGTAACGGTAACTTTGCCTGAGGAAATCAGCTATGTGGAGGGTAGTATACAAGCGAGTGGTGCTACTATTGGAAACGTAAGTGTGAATGGGCAAGAAGTATCTTTTGATTTAGGAGATATTTCAGATGGAAAGAAAGTTTCAGTAACCTTAAATGTAAAAGGAGAGCAACTTGCTACAGGCGTAGAGACATCAGCTAAGGTTTCATATATAGATAAAAACTTCAATGATGAAAGTTATCAAGCGGTATCAAATAAAAGTGCGCTTACCGTTGAAGCAGGTGAAGCGCCAGTTATCAATGCACAATCAGATTATACAATGACTCAGTATACATCGGTTCCAGATGCGAATACATTTAAATCAGCTATCCAGGCGAGCGCAATGGATAAAGAAGATGGCGCAATCCGCATGGAAGATATTGAGGTTATTGATTTAGATAAAGTGGATGCTAATACAGCAGGGACTTATATTGTAACATTGAGGGTTACAGATAGCTCAGATAATACGACGGAATTACAAGTAAATGTTTTCGTAAAAGCGGATTATGACAAGGATGGCATTATAGATGATGATGATCCGAACGATGATAATGATGGGCTGACAGATGATGAAGAAAAAGCCGCTGGAACGGATCCGCTAAATCCAGATACGGATGGAGACGGAGTGCCAGATGGTCAAGATATTGATCCGCTTGATCCGAACAGCGACACAGATGGAGATGGCATGACAGATAGCGATGAAAAGGCTGCTGGAACCGACCCGCTGAATCCGGATACGGACGGGGATGGTATGTCAGATGGGGATGAAAAAGCGGCAGGTACAGATCCATTAAATCCAGA
>NZ_FXUT01000023.1:0-149 GCF_900183385.1 Listeria costaricensis | reverse complement strand
GATGGGAAAGATGAAGACCCGCTTGATCCGGAAAGTGACACAGATGGCGACGGCATGTCGGATGGTGATGAAAAAGACGCTGGAACCGACCCGCTGAATCCAGATACGGATGGGGATGGTATGACGGATGGGGATGAAAAAGCGGCAGG
>NZ_FXUT01000038.1:9229-14194 GCF_900183385.1 Listeria costaricensis | reverse complement strand
CCGCTCGCATCTCTTCATTGGAGCTTTTTAGCTGCTGCTTAAAAAAAGTGATTTCTTGAATATCTATCCGGCTCATCGACACATCTCCTTTCGGAGCTGCGCCTGCTGATCTTGCAACTGCCATTGTTTATTTTTCATTTTTTGCGCTTCCTGGTCGGCCGCATCGATGGACTCTATCATTTCATTGCGCCAGGAACGTGCTTCTTGTTGTTGAAGATCTTCTAAGTAAGAATGATAGCCATTCGCCCGTTCTCCTTGCCAGCCCTGCCGTAATATATCCATCAGTTCATGTTGTTCTCTTTCTATGCCCTGGCTATCTTCCTCTAACCATGCTAGTTGATTTTGTTGTTGCCGAATCTGACTCAGTTGATTCTCCAAGTCTGTTTCCTGCTTCTTCAGAGTGATAAGTTGCTGCTCTCGCTGTATATTCTCTTTATCCATCAGCGATCCCCCAACTTTTCAATACCTTGGCCAACTTCTTGATCTTGGTTGGCATAAGCTTGCCCCATTTGTTCCAGTCGATACGCATCTTTCCGCACCAGTATCACCAAATCTTTCATCGCATCCACACTTGATACGATCGCTTCCTGAAGATCTTGTACAGCGTTCCCATTGGAGTAAGCCATATGCCCACAACTTCGTGAATCATAGGACTGCCCCGCTACATCGTTGCTCAGCTGAGTTGCATGCGCTTGGAATGTGCTTTCTTTGACTTTTACTTCACTCATTCTCGTCACCTTCCTTTTTTGTATCCAACTTCATTATACAAAGGTGACATAAGAATTTCTGTGGACGTTTCGTGAATAATTTGGGCTGTTTTTCCTTATAAATGGCCATTTAATCTGTATTTAGGCAGTTATCTTCTTGAGGTTTCGTGTAAGATTCACCACAGAATTATTCATGAAATCAGTGTGAAATGATTACATCATCACAATTAAATATTTCTTATCACTTGTGAGATTTCTTTCATCATAGATAAAATAATGAAGCAACTTTTTATCCTAAATTAACACCAAAATAAATTAACTCTAAAAATAGTGTTATTGCATAAATTTATTGGATTTTAATATCTCAAAAAAGAAACACGGGTAAGAAAACTTTTACTTGTTTTCTTACCCGTGTTTAGTCCCTATATGTAAATAAATATTTATAAATGCACATTATGATATAAAAGTAATTAAAATACTAAAACAAAGATTATTCAGCATGTGTATGCTTATTGTATACCATATATTATCTGTTTTTAAATATATTAGTCCAAAAAACAAGCCTATAACCATATATGATATGGTTGATACAAAAGTATACTCCAAAAAATAGTGTGCTACTCCAAATAGAAAAGAGGAGCATATTAATCCAAAATATTGGTGTTTGATAAAGATTTTCTTAATGAATAAATATCTAAAATAAACTTCCTCAGTTAAACCTGATGCAACTGTCCCTACTGAAAATATCAAAAAAAGAACTTTTTCTGAAAAGCTTAATCCAGAAAAGGGGATAGCTATCCTATCCAAATCATTCTCATAGACGGGAAATAAGATATTTACAACATTAAAAATTAGTTGGATAGCAATAACTCCTAGGATCGCTATCAGTAACAGCTTCCATTTTGATAAGGACAGCTTTTTCCAATCACTTACCAAGGTATCTTTAAATAAATACAAAGTTATAAAAAAGACAAGAAGTGCTGGAACAAAATTTCCTATCTGTAAAATTACAGGATTTATCGTATATTGTAGAATTACAGTATTGAAGATATACATCAAAATAAGTTGGAAAGGTATTAAAGTACTGCCTATCTTTATTTTAATAGTCATTGTATATACTCCTTCTTCGAAAGCGCACTCATTAAATTCAATAAGCGCGCTTGAATCTTTATTATACTGGAATTCTGTCAACATATGAAGTATTTGAGGTATAAGTATATGTTCCTACATACCTTCCAGAACCATTTTCATATTTTTTCACTTTAACAGTAATTTTAACATTTTGTCTATATTCTTTATAATTACCACTTTTTGATGCATATCCACCTAAAGAAACAAACACGGGTCCTACTTTGGCCTTTACTCCAAAATTGGTCCCTTTACTATATGTTTTTGTTCCTAAATAAACCCTACTTCCTTTTGTCACAGATTGAGATACAGTTTTATAATGGAACCCTGTGGCTTCTCGTAACATAATGCCATTTGTGTTTTCTTGAACCAAATCCCCACTGCTGAAAATTGAAACATCCATTGGCGTGTTTACAGACAAACCATTGTTTTGATTCTCCTTTGCAAATACTGTAGTACCAGGAAAAACTACTGTAATCGCTAAGGCTCCTGCAAGCAACAGAACTAGACTCTTATTCTTCATCTTTTCCCCTCTTCTCATTCGTATTTGGTATTACACAATATATTATAAGGTTAAATAGTTCTATAAAACCAAAAATGTCACGAAATGTCTATTTTCTGTCGCAAATGATAAATGTAAGCATAATTTTTAAAAATATCGCATGTTATTCTAATATTTGCACAAAAAAATTCACCTTTTTCCCAGTAGCAAAGATAGACATTCAAGAGAAAACTAAAAAAGAACCCTCCGCCTAATAGCAGAGGGTCAGCACACCAGTCTTGCGGATACTTTTAACTATTGGACATTTGGCCAGTTGCCTGAGCCATTCCAACTGACTTTTGCTCCTGTATCAGGATGACAGTAAACTCGTACTCGTCCAAACGCTCCCGTTTCAATCTCATAATCCTAACCGCCGCGATCTTTTTTCACAGCATATGTCAGCCCGCCAAATTGTGGCGGATTAATCGTTCCGATGCTGTATTGTGCTTGCAAAGCTGAGGCAGAAAGTGGATAAACCCGCCAGGTTCCTTGATCTGCCGGGAAATAGACATACTGCCCTTTATTAGTAACAGGGGCATGGTTTGACCGGGGCATTAGAGTTCTTGCTAAAAGTGACGTATTGGGAACCGCCAGAGATCCATTCCCCGCTGGATACTCGATACCAACCATCACGACTTTCATAAACAGAATGACCGGAACCCTTTGGCGCGATACGAGTAATGCTGTATTGTGTTCCTGCCCCGCTCCGCACATTCATTTCCATTTTTGTTTTCAGCGTACCAATGGCTTCTGAATATGGCGGAATCGTATATCCACCTCCTGAGCTTTGAGAACTGGATCCTCCCATTTTCTTTCGTACGTCTTCTTTCAATTTATTCCATTCACTTTGATTCTTTGTGTAGTAGCGCGGGCAATCTTTGTAGGCAGCACCCACAATATCCGAATGCCGCCAAAGGTCATTATGAGATAAACCATATTTTTTCAGTAGCTGTGTAGCTAATTCTACACATACGTTATAGTCAGCATCATAGAACTTCCCATTCCAATCAGGGTGCGCATTTTCGATAATGCAAAATAAATGCAAAAAATTTTGCATTCCTATCATTTTCTTTTATTTTGTTTAAAACTACTGAAATGGAGCTGGCGATCGTGTAACTTATATCAATAAATCGCTTAATACCAATGTTTCAAAGGGCTTAGTTTAATAAGAATGCAAAATTAATGCAAAAACCATTATTTTCATGTGTTTTATATGAGATCTGTATTGCAGTTTTTTACTTCTGTAATAAAATTAAGACTTACAAAATTTTATCAATTAGTAAAAGTAAATGCACTCAAAGCGCCGTCTCAAACACAAGAAATCGACCTATCCAAAGAAATAGGCCGACCACCAATAAGTAAAAAAATCAATTTTTTTCTAATGCCATTTTCGCATATGAGATATCTGTAGCCAAATCTAGATTAGAAAATTTCTTTTGTAGCCCCTCAATTGCAACAATAAAACCTTGGCTTTGCAAGTTTTCCGAGATGTCTTCAAAGACCTCACTAATCCATTCTGCTTGCTCACTAGAACATCCTTTTATGAAATCAATGGTTTCTTTTTCATTTTGTGAAAGTAGTATTGTTAGTTCTTCCCACTTTCTATTAATCCGAGGATCGTCTGGAGTCATACGTTTTCTATCCTTGATAATTTGATTTATTTGTTCAATATTTATCATAATTTTTTCCTCACTCCTTTTTATGGTTGTCTAGAATTATCCGGCACAATAGTAGTAATCTTTCCATCTTGTTTAATAATTCCTACTCTAACGCCATCATATTCTCCAAAAGCCCACTTTCCATCAACTAAATTTTTATTTTCTGGAAGATTATTTATATAATTCCCAGCATCTCTAATTTTAGTATCATTCCAACTTTCTGGAAACCAAGATTGACCAGTTCCAGATCGCTTCATTTTATTTTTATGACTAGGAACATTCCCTACTCTAACACCGTTTGGATACTCAGTCACGATATTATACTCAATATTATTTTCTTGTAAATACTTAATATTGCTTTCTCCGTGCCCTCCATTTATGAGTCGATTGTTTGCATTAAAGTCACCTAAATCAGCATGTTTCAAGGTTGAGTCTGGAACATTATTTTTCACACTTATCTGCTGTTCTCGAAGAACTGGCTTACTTCTAATAGCTGCTGTACTAAGTCCTAAGCCTAAAACGGCATTCGCAAAATCGCTTTCCTGCACCCATTCAGCACTATCTTGTACATAGGCGGAAGCTTTTAGTGTAGCACCTGCAACACCACTGTATTTCTTACCACTTAGATAGTAGCCGCCCTCTTTCCAGCCCTCTAGAACCTTCTCTTCAATATCATCTAATGAAAGTACTTGATACCGATCTTTTGATAGATATTGGCCAGTCTTCTTCAAGTAATCGGTCAACTCATAATTACGAACCGCATGGCCATTCTGTTCGAGGATCCACATAACTTCTGGCTTGCCATTTTCTCCCGTATAAACTACTGCATAGATTTCATACGCTTCCAACTCTTTTTCTTTTTTAGCATCAATATCAAGGACTTAGTTTAATAAGAATGCAAAATTAATGCAAAAAACCATTATTTTCATAT
>NZ_FXUT01000038.1:0-9133 GCF_900183385.1 Listeria costaricensis | reverse complement strand
CACAAGAAATCGACCTATCCCATAAGAAAAGATTGATCTAAAAATAATAGAAAAAAATATGTTTTACAAACTTTTAATCTCTAGGTTAACACTTTCATCAATTGCTTCATCAATTGCTTCCATCATGACAGAAATCAAATCCTTTCTATCACTCGTTATATAATAGTTGGCTAAACTTGTAACATCCTCACTTATTTGATTTCCCCAAGGTGGTGTAGTACTTAAATCTTCTGCATCCCAAACTACTTTTTCTGGTAGTAATTGACTAAGCTCTTTTTGAATTTCTGCTAACTCTTTCTTTGCTTCATTTTGATCTTCAGTCGTCAATAAGCCACTATATAATTTTGTCATGATAACAGGATAGTTACTTCCCCATTTCCCGTTCTCTAAATTTATACAAATTGTAGAGAAAAAAGAATGTAGAAAATCTCCAGTACCTATTGAATACCACAAGAAGTCAACTTTTATCCCCACTGCCACTATTCTCATCCTTTATTTTTTCTTCTTGTAATGCAATATCAACAGAGCTGTTAATACTTTCAGTTAATTCTTGCCATTCTTCATTTGAAAAGTTGCTAAAGATAAATCCAACTATATTATCATGACTATCAAGAAGCAATTCTACGCTATCCATAATCAATCTTCTGCATACTTCTATAGAATCTTGAAGAACATATATCTTTTTCGTATCTTTAATAATAGCAAAGTTCACATTATCCGTCACAATATGTTCTGCACTAAAACACTCCATATCAATTACTGGGTTGCCAGTTTCCTTAGAAATATTTAAATGCTCAACTTCATTCATCATTTCTTTTACATCATTCACAGATACCAATGTTATATTTACAATCTTTTTGGTCACAGAATTAATCGACATTTCAACAAAAGATGATTTTGAATTAAGCATTCGATAATAGAACAACTCTTTGTCTTTATCATCATTATCTTTAAATTCAACCTTTATAGGAACATAAAAATCAACTTCTTTTTCACCTATAACAGCTTGATTTAATACGTGTTCAATCTTCAATTTATTTTCCTCCTTCTGGTATGTAAAGCGCATGCTTCACAACTGGTAATTGCCCTTTTTGTCTAGGTGGACTAAAAATCAATTCCCAATTACCCGCTCGTACCGGAATATTGTACTTATACCCACTTATAGCCGCTTCACCAACCGCTCCCTTTAAGCTAGTCAATAACTGTTGCTCTGTCATTTTCTGCCCATGAGATAGTGTTCTTGTTGAATATTCTGCCATATGTTTAGTTCCATTAGGATTTACCCAATACTTTTTCCCATCTACACTTAACTCAAATGATTTCGGTATTTGAGTTCCCTCAATATTAGGTTGTGTTGCCTTGATATCATCCCACACTGTTCCTGCAATCTTAGTCTTAACTCCACCTGTAACACTTCCCCGAATCGCAGCTGTACTTAAGCCTAACCCTAATACTGCATCCGCAAGACCGCTTTCCTGCGCCCACTCAGCGCCACCTTGCACATACGCGAAACCTTGCAAGATTTTTCCTGCAATTTCTTCATAAGTCCGACCATTGCTAAGATAAAAAGTCCCATCTTTCCATGAGTCATTAATTTTATCTTCCAATTGATCTAGCGTCAGATTGGGATACTTGGACGGATCTCCGTGTTTCTCCAAATAATCCTTTGATAAATTTTTTTGATTGGCTGTTTATTTTCTGTTTGACTCATTTCCTTTTCAATAGCTTCATATTCTTCTAGCTGAAATAACTATACAATAAAGAAACGTTTACTCATTCATTTTTTGATGCACGAAAAACAGTATGAGTTTTTGTTATCTATTGACATTTTGATTAGTAGTGAGTTCAGGCTTACTAGTCAAGGATTTGCTATTCGACGCCCATCAGATAAGAAGCGGATTTTTATTTATTTTTATAACAGTTAACTACTCTATTTCCAAAAAATTTTCTAACATTTTTTTTACTGGAGGACTAGCACTTTCTAATAAGTTTTGTGCTTTTATTTTTAATATATCATTTGAACTTATTATGTTCTTATATTCCTCTGAATCAAAAGACCTCAATGAATCTAGTGCATATTCAATGACATCATCACTATCATTCATTAAACTTAACAGAAATGCAAAACCATTCATTCCTGCATCCTCATCAATGCAGTAAGATACCCGTATTTTCCATAAGTCGCTTTTAGAATCAATATTTTTATACATTTCCTCCCAGTCACTTTGGGTAAAATTATTCAATAATTCTTGTGCCTGCATATAGGCATAGTCATACCAAAAATCTTCTGACGAATTTTCATTAATAAAATCTAGTAAATAACTATCCAATTTTTCAAACATTACCTGTACCATCTGTATCATCCTTTCTAAATCTATTTTATTGGGTCAAATCCTGGAGTAGGTTTTCCCCCAACAGGATAACCAGAAATTATTTCGTTGCCTCTTTTAATTACATCAATTTCTACTCCATTAATTTTCCCTCTGTGAAGTGTTAATCCATCAATGCTCCGTTGTCCGATAGCACTAGAATTACTAACTTCATGAATAGCATCAATAATATTTTTGTCTGACCAGCCATCAGGAAACACTGTGCTTGTTTTTATTTTTGAAATATTTCCATCTGAAAATTGTTTCGTATATTTTATAACTTTAGTTCCATCTGGATTTACTTTTATAGTTTCTGTAGCAAAATTTGGATTAGCATTGTTAATATTGGCTGAATGTCCCCCAACGATTCCATTTGAATTTCCTTTTCGCTGGCCCTCTAGGATTTTAGCCTCTATTTCAGGCGTTAAGATTGATTTCCCTCCACTTGCTTCCTTAAATACAGCATTTCCCCGGATTGCTGCTATGCCAAGACCTATTCCCGTCACCGCATCATACAACCCACTATCCTGCGCCCATTCAGCACCGCCTTGCACATACGCCGAACCTTTCAAGACTTGTCCCGCTAGCCCTTCATAAGTCCGACCGTTGCCAAGATAATAAGTCCCATCTTTCCACGAATTATTGATTTTATCTTCCAACTGATCTAGCGTCAGATTGGGATACTTGGACGGATCCCCGCGCTTCTCCAAATAATCTTGTAACTCTACATTTTCTACCGCAACACCAAACTTCTCTAATACCCACATTACCTGTTCGTCGCCGTTCTCGTCAATATATTTCACGGCATAGACACTGTAATCTTTCAGTTCCTTTTCGTATTCCGCTGTACTCCCTTTTACAGTTTGATAGTCCTTTTGAAGCTCGACCATCGCTGAACGTGTGCTTGTTGGCAAACTATAGGTACCAGTCTGATCATTAAATTTGATCTGATTCAACAACTGATCCGTTGTCCGCCGAATTCCTGCATAAGATCATGTAACTGCGTGAAAGTATCACCATGGCTTTGTTCAAAAGCGATATACTTTTCTAAAATGTTCTCCTGCTTCACAGCTTCTGTCAATTGTGAGCGAATCTGTTGTGCCTGTCCTTCATAAAGTCCCGCCGTTGAACCCGATAACGAACGCTGAAGATTTTCCTTTTTGCTTTCTAAACGATCCACTCTTTCGCTCACTTCATACAATAGTTCTGCATCAATTTTTGCTGAAAAAGACGGATCCACTTGGCTATGAAAATCATGCACATATTGCGCAAGTAACTGTTCGCTCTCATCCATCGCTTCTAAAATACTCCGACAAAGAAGTGAATAGGTATCGTTAAAATAAGCTTTAGAGGACTTGACCGCTTGCCCTTCCAGTGAACTATCTTGTGTATAGTTCTGTGCGGTCGTTTGAATCCCTTTTATCCACACTCGCGCTTCCTCATTCGCTTGGGTCAAATTGTATAAAAAATCGCTCACTTCTGCAATATCAATTCGGCTCATGATGTGATCTCCTTTTGCAGTTTTCTTTGTTGGTCTTCTAAATCATAGAGTTTGTTTCGAGCGCGGTCGACTTGTTGATTGAGCGTCTCTTCTTTTTCCCGTATCGCTTTCCGCCATTCTCTGTGTTCTTCTTCCTGGACATCTTCCAAATAATAATGAAAACCCGTTGCAGTCCCTCCCTGCCAACCATCACGTAATAACTCCATTAACGCCTGTTCTTCTTGTTGCATCTGTTTAAAATCTACTTCCAGCCATTCCTGTTCGTTTTGTTCTCGCCGAATTTGTTCCAGCTCTTCTTTCGCTTGATTCTGTTCCCGCCGATTCGTTAACAAGGCTTGTTCAATTTGGTGAGCATTCCGATCCATCAACGCACCTCCAGCTGATTGACCTGTTTGCCTAGTGAAGTGTCCTGCTTTGCAAAACTGGCGCCCATCTTTTTCAATCGATCCGCATCCTGTTGTGCTACTTGTTGAAATACCTCCACTGCTTCTAAAAGCTCAAAGATACTCGTCCGCAATTCATTGGTGGAATTGGCACGACTGTATGCCATATTGTTATTTTGTAACGGAAGATACTGGCCACTTGTCGCATTTTTTGTTAGTTCAGCTGCATAACTTTGAAATGTTGCTTCTTTTATGCGAATTTCTCTCATGAATGAATTCCACTTCCCCTACCTATTTTTTAAACTGAATGATTTATTTTGTTGAGATAATTTTTATTGATAAACTAATTATATTCAATATTCCCGTATACTTCTGTGAACATTTATCAACAATAATAATTACTCAATCAAACGAAAACGTGATTTTAATCACAAATAACAATAAAGAAAATTCGAACAAAACAATTTATTATAGAATAAATTTTACATAAATAAAAGAAACATTCTTACCTAGGCCCATTCCATTGCTGAAAAAGATAGATAAAAGCATGTAAGTAAAATTACTCCACACAAACACTAATGAATCATCAAAAATTAATCAGCTTACCTTTTCCAAATACGTTAAATCTATTCTCCCCTCTCTATAGTCAAAAGACAGTCAAACACAAAAAAGACGCCTACAAAGTGTGTATTACCAGCACTTCTCGGCGTCTTTCTTTTTATGGAGCTGGCGGGAGGAATGGTATTTCTTTGTCCAGGTTAAGTCCATTTAAATGCTTTTCTATCGTTCATACAGTATCTAAGATGACTTCATACATTCTGTTTTTCTTTCAAAATCCAGTCAATATATAAAAGCTATAGTTTTCAAAAGTATTCTACAATATCATGCCATATCTCTAAAATTGATTTCCCTTCAATTCTTGCTTTTTCTAGCAGTTCTTCCGAAGACTTAAATTCTTGTGTACTTCCATTTGACACTTGTGTTAGATAATTTCCAACACTGTTTTTACTTATCCAATACTCTTCATCCTTGTAATAAAAATTGTACTCTTCTCCGTAGGCTAGACTAGTCGCCATTTCTTCAAACTTCATGATTTCCCCTCCTGTTTTGTGTTAATTTCTTGTAGGATTTCCTTCCGAATCATATGACCAAAAATGTTCATGCGGATATTCTGGGTGCTTTTTAGGATTCCCATGATTCGTCATGTCTACATCACGAATTGCTCTCCCGTTCTCATCATAATATCGTCTTGTTTTTACATTTCCTTTAACATCTAGAATATCTAGACTACTATTTGCTTCTCCATAGGGGCCTGGATTATTATTAACTAATTTATGCTTCTTCAACGGGGTAATATCTATTTCATTACCCAAATTAGATTTTATAATTATTTTAGAAGATGATACCTTTTTACTTATCCTCACTCCAGCAATACTTAATCCTATCCCCGTCATCGCATCATACAACCCACTATCCTGTGCCCATTCAGCGCCACCTTGCACATACGCCGAACCTTGCAAGATTTTCCCTGCAATGCCCTCATAAGTCCGGCCATTGCCAAGATAGTAAGTCTCGTCTTTCCATGAATCATTGATCTTATCTTCCAATTGATCCAGCGTCAGATTCGGATACTTGGACGGATCCCCGTGTTTCTCCAAATAATCTTGCAGCTCCACATTTTCCACCGCAATGCCAAACTGTTCTAATACCCACATTACCTGTTCTTCGCCGTTCTCGTCAATATATTTCACTGCATAGACACTGTAATCCTGCAGTTCCTTTTCGAATTCCGCTGCACTCTTTTTTACGGTTCGATAATCTTTTTGAAGTTCCGCCAGCGCTGAACGCGTGCTTGACGGCATGTTATAGATGCCAGTCTGATCATTAAACTTGATCTGATTCAATAACTGATCCGTGGTTCGGCGAATTTCCTGCACAAGATCATGTAACTGTGTGAAAGTATCCCCATGGCTTTGTTCAAACGCGATATACTTTTCTAAAATGTTCTCCTGCTTTATAGCCTCGGTCAATTGCGAGCCTATCTGTTGTGCCTGTCCTTCATAAATTCCTGCTGTCGAACCCGATAACGAACGCTGAAGATTTTCCTTTTTACTTTCTAAACGATCCACGCGTTCGCTCACTTCATACAATAATTCCGCATCAATTCTTGCAGAAAAAGACGGATCCACTTGGCTATGAAAATCATGCACATATTGCGCAAGTAACTGCTCGCTTTCATCCATTGCTTCTAAAATACTTCGGCAAAGCAGTGAATAGGTATCGTTAAAATAGGCTTTGGAGGACTTAACCGCCTGCCCATCCAGTGACGTATCTTGTGCATAGTTCTGTGCAGTCGTTTGAATCCCTTTTATCCATACCCGCGTTTCCTCATCTGCTTGGGTCAAATTGTATAAAAAATCACTCACTTCTGCAATATCAATTCGGCTCATGACGTGATCTCCTTTTGAAGTTTTCTTTGTTGGTCTTCTAAATCATAGAGTTTATTTCGTGCTTGATTGGCTTGTTGATTGAGTGTCTCTTCTTTTTCCCGGATTGCTTTCCGCCATTCTCGGTGTTCTTCTTCCTGTACATCTTCCAAATAATAATGAAAACCCGTTGCGGTTCCACCTTGCCAACCATCACGCAATAATTCCATCAATGCTTGTTCTTCTTGTTGCATCTGTTTGAAATCTACTTCCAACCATTCCTGCTCGTTTTGTTCTCGTCGAATTTGTTCCAACTCATCTTTGGCTTGATTCTGTTCCCGCCGATTTGTTAACAACGCTTGTTCAATTTGGTGAGCATTCCAATCCATCAACGCACCTCCAGCTGATTGACCTGCTTGCCTAATGAAGTGTCTTGTTTCGCAAAACTGGCGCCCATCTTTTTCAATCGATCCGCATCCTGTTGTGCCACTTGTTGAAACACCTCCACAGCTTCTAAAAGCTCAAAGATACTTGTGCGCAATTCATTGGTAGAATTAGCGCGACTATAGGCCATATTGTTATTTTGTAGCGTAGATACTGGCCACTTGTTGCATTTTTTGTTAGTTCAGCCGCATAATTTTGAAAGGTGGCTTCTTGTATGCGAATTTCTCTCATTCATCCGTTCCTCCACAAAGAAATTTTAGCTATTCATTAATTATAGTATATCATTTTAATTAAAATCCTTTTATGTCTAATTAATGAATTTTTATATTTTAAAACTAGTTTTTAGTCTATTAAAAAGAGAATCTGATGAATTATTGGAACAAATCTATAATAAATTGCCTCAATATGATGCAGTTCTTCGAAAAAGTGACTTATATGGTCAAAGATATACAGTAGATATGGAAATTAGCGGTTCAAATGGAAAAACTGCTATAGTGAGAACGGGATGGATAATTAAAAATAATTCACTTAGTCCTGAATTAACCACTTTATTTGTAAAATAATTAGGGGGTATTACATTGAAATTTAAAGAATATGATGTTGTTCGGACACTTCAAGAATGTGAAGAAGGCGTAAATAAAGGAGAAGTAGGTACAGTTGTTATGACATTTGAGATTCCTAACGAAGCTTATGAAGTTGAATTTCTTGATAAAGATGGTCAGACTAAAGCTCTATGTACATTGTTACCAGAAGAAATAGAGATAGTAAAAAAGTGATTAACTTGTAAAAACCAGGATGTACCTATACATTAGTGAGGGTGTACAAAATGAATTCAAACACATCACTAATACTCGATTTCTTTCCACGATAAATTTCCTATTAAGCAGTTACATGGGAATATGTACCATGCAGACAAAGACGATATTTATTATATAACTCCTACATCATTACAAGAGCATGGCAAATTGGTGGATATTTTTTCTATTTCTTACTCTTTTTATCCATTTCTACACAAAACAAAAACCATCAAATCCATTGGTACTAGCCAATTTTGATGGTTTTTATCTTTTTCATTTTTTCAAAAAGTGGAGCTGGCGGGAGGAATGAGAAATGATAGTGTATTTTGAAATAGTTTAATTTATATTTCTCAAGTTCGTACTGTTTTTAAAAGTTTTCATTCTATAATGTTTATAGTCAAGTAGTGGTCTTCTCGATGAAATAACTACTTAATACAATATTTTTTAATATAGCTTCTTTTTCTTTATTTTTACCCCTTATAAAGAATTACGTTTATTTTTAACATTAAACACATAATCTTGTGTCCATTCATTAGTAATGAAGAAAACACTATAAATTTCTTTTTTTCGTCTAGCTAAGTATTTCTTTGCTTTATTGCTTGCCTCTTAAACCAGCAGCATTTTATCTTCCAATACAAATTATAGAAACGAATTTTCTTTGCTGGCACACTCTAATTTTCTAATAATTTATTATGTTTTTCGCCTTGCTTAATATTTATACTATATATTGCTCCATTATAATCCTGTATAATTATAAAAACTCTAGCTCTCCACTTTTCTTATAATCAATGCTAAGTTGCTTTATATCATCACTTTTCAAATCAACTATTAGTTCACTAAGAAAATATGCCTTCTCTTTAATTGATAAAAATCCTCAAAAGTTTAATACAACACTACAAACTAGATACTGGAATTCCTCCTATTACTAGTCTTCAAAAATATTTTATAATATCATTCCACATCTCTGAGAATTAACTTCCTATCTATTCTCGATTTTTTAATAGCTCTTCTGAAGCCATAGATTCTTGAACATTTTCATTTAATGTACAGGTATTTAATTTTTTGAATCTAGCTTTTGGAACTGATTCATCGTTGAATAAATATGGTTGTGTACTTCTCAAATTCTCGTACCCTTTACTATCAAGAGTCAAGTGCTTATTCTCAAAAAGAAAATTTTTATCTTTTAATAAAAGCTCTTTTCCAGGACTTTGAG
>NZ_FXUT01000021.1 GCF_900183385.1 Listeria costaricensis | reverse complement strand
AATGAAAGAGGACTAAAACGTGTAATGTGGATAACTTGCTCCACACTACACGTTTTATTTTGCATTCTGTCCCAACCTATTTAAAAATCAACACAAAAAAACCACCGCACATTCATGCAGTGGCTTTCAACAAAACTATTTATAAAATTTTACAGCTCAGCGCCGTTTGTTTCGATGACTTTTTTATACCAGTAGTAGCTATCTTTCGGAATCCGTGTCATTGGGGCATCGTCCTCTACATCACGGTCGACATAAACAAAGCCGTAACGTTTTTGATAGCCGTTCAACCAGCTCAACAAATCTGTGAAGCTCCATGTGCAATAACCCATCATATCAACGCCGTCACTGATGGCGTCACGAATGGCGGTTACGTGGCTTGCCAGATATTCGATCCGATAGTCGTCATGGATTTGGCCGTCTTCTAGTTTGTCAAATTCGCCTAGTCCGTTTTCTGTGATTAGGATTGGCAGATTATAACGACTGTTGATGCGGCGAAGGGCAATTTGTAAGCCTTTTGGATCGATCGTCCAGTCCCAGTTTGTTGTTTTGACAAAAGGATTGACAACTTTTTTATAAATGCCTGGTACGCCGGTTTCTTTGCTTGTTCCTTTTTCACCAGTCGTGTTCATTTCCATGCTTTGACCCACTCCGTCAAGCGGATTGAAAGCAACTGTTGCGGACTGGTAATAGTTGACACCCATGAAATCAGGTTTTCCAGCTGCCAGTAGTTCCAAATCGCCCGGTTCGATCGTTGGGGCAAGGTCGTTTTCTTCCAAATAGCGCCAAACTGCACTTGGATAGCGGCCATATGCATAAACGTCCATCCAGAAATAACTTTCCAGTTCTTCGGCATCGTCCGCAGCCTGCACGTTTTCAGGCTTGGTGTCAATTGGATAATGTGGCGTGTAAGCAAAGCTTGGACCAATTTTTCCATCAGGGACAACTTCGTGGAATGCCTTGATAACACTGGCATTGGCAAGGTTGGCAATATGATTGACGGCATACATTCTTTTTGGATCGGACACTTTTGGTGGGTGGACTGCTAGATTATAGCCCATTCCAACAAAAATATTCTGCTCATTTAACGAAATCCAGTGTTTTACACGGTCGCCATAACGTTTGAACAGTGTAACCGCATAATTGGTAAAGTCCTCGATTACTTGACGTGACTCCCAGCCACCGTATTCGTCGTAAAGTGCTTGCGGAATATCCCAGTGGTAAAGTGTTACAAGCGGTGTAATGTCATATTTCAATAGTTCATCAATTAGATTGTCATAAAATTTTAGCCCAGCTTCATTGATTTCACCTTTGCCGGTTGGATAGATGCGTGACCAGGCAATCGAGAAGCGGTAAGCTTTTAAGCCGGCTTCTGCCATTAGTTTGACATCTTCCTTGTAACGATGATAGTGATCAACTGCTACATCGCCGTTCGTGCCTTTATATGTGGTGCCGGGAATGCGGACATATTCATCCCAAACTGATGGGCCTTTGCCATCTTCATTCCAAGCTCCTTCGATTTGATAAGCTGCAGAGGCAGAACCCCACAAAAAATCTTTCGGAAAAGGAGCGCGAGTTTTGTGTTCCATTTTTCGTTCCTCCATTTATGACCGAATTGCTTCGGTTTAATAAAAACATTCTACTTCTTTATTTTAAAGTATAATCTTTTATAAAGATAGTCAGAAGTGTGGATTTTAAATAAGTTTCTTCCATTTAGTTTATCTATAATAGCATTTTAAAATAACTAAAGCAGAAATGATATTTCAGTTGACGGATTTACATCTAGTCATATTATATATTTGACTTAAGAGCGCTGTCCCACGCTTAAGAGTATACTCTGCAGACCAGGGGACAGCCACTTTTTATTAGGTGTTCTCTTTAATGACTGAAAAAACAAAAAATTAATGTGACAGAATTTGATATTATAAAGTAGATGGATTCCCTTTTGGGTTCGTGTAGAACATATTACAATTGGCGATACAACCACTATTATTAGAGATTTGGAAAGAAAATTTAGAAAACGCTGGGCAGATGAGGCATTTCCGGGAAACAAAATTAAAGAGTTGGTTGAATGGATGAATACCATTCGCATCTTAAGGAATACACCTGCACATTGTTCACGGTTTTATGGTAGGAATTTCACTTATAACCCATTTCTAAATGGAGAAGATTTAAAAGCCATATGCTATGAAAAAGAATCAGATGTGTTCAAAAATAAATTTAAAAACAATTTTTTCGCTGAAATTATTGTATTGAAGATACTGTATCATAACTTGAGTGAGGAAGATCATTTAAAATGGAATGCTTTCATTAATGAGCTCGAGCGCAGACTAAAGAGTAACAACCTTGATGAAATTTATCTTGGTTTTAACAATCCTTGGAAAGATGCTTTGCAAATAAAAATCGGGAGCCCTGCTCATTCTGTTTAGTAGAAATGAGCAAGATTCCCGTTTTTTTATTTATCCAAAATAAACTTCCGAATTGCTACTGCTACGCCGCTTTCGTTGTTGGTAGCTGTGATGAAGCCTGCCGCTTGCTTGATTTCGTCAGTGGCATTCCCCATTGCGACACCAAGGCCGGCGTATTTGATCATCGTCATATCATTTTCCTGATCGCCAATGCACATGACTTCTGCTTGCTGAATGCCGAGCTTTTCGGCCAGTGCATGAACAGCGTTTCCTTTGCTGGCATCTTTATTCAGGATTTCCAGGTAGAACGGCGTGCTGCGAACAAGATGGAACTTTTCATGAAATTCGGCTGGCACTTGCGCGATACCCGCTTCCAGAAGTTCCGGCTCGTCGATCAGCATCGCTTTTGACATCATAATATCGCGAGGCGTCTGCTCGATTTCTTGGAAAACCAGTTGCGCGCCCGTCAAGTAGGCCTCGTTGATCGTATATTTGCCAATCTGGCGGTTAGGCGTGTAAAGCGTGGCACTGTCAAAGAAATGCATGTGAAGATTCGCTTTTTCACTGAAAGCATAGATTTCCGCCAAGTCCGCGTAGCCAAGCGTCAAATGTGTCAGTACTTTTTTCGTGAACGTATCTTGAACCATCGCACCGTTGAAGCTGATCACATAGTCGCCTTCTTCGCGCAGCTCGAGATCACTCAAATACTGCTCAACGCCAACAAGCGGCCGGCCTGTACAAAGGACGATTTTGACACCTTTCTTTTTGGCCTCGCGGATTGCGTCTTTTACCTCGGTTGTAATTTCGTGGCTGTCATTTAGTAATGTTCCATCAATATCAATTGCTACTAATTTATACATCATTTATCTCCTTTTAGCTCATTCTTTTCCAGTATAACACAATTTGCATGCCTGTTTTGGTTTGGTTTGAAAGTTGGCCAAAAATATGGCAAGATGAAAGAGTGGAAATCCGAGCAGAAAAGAGTGAAACAATGAAACGTAATTATCATGTTAAATTTTTAAATAAGACAGATGTAGCGCTGGTTGAGGCAGTTGCAGATGCCAGCACTGACTATTTTTTGATCGAGCAGGGGCATCCTGCTACCGAGAAAGATGCGCTGGCGATTATTCAGGACTTGCCGCCCGGTAAAAGTAAATTCGACAAATTCGTCATGGCAATCTTGGATGAAGAGGATGCACCAATCGGGGTTATTGATGTCGTGGCAGACTATCCGCGGAAAGGCGAATGGATCATCGGGCTGTTGCTGCTCGTTCCGAATGCACGGAAAGCAGGCATGGGCAAGGTGCTCCACCAAGTGATTCGCGAATGGGCGATCGATGGCGGTGCTGACACACTTAGAGTCGGTATTCTTGCTGAAAATGAAGCAGCGGTCGGGTTCTGGGAGCACCTAGGCTACCGGAAAATTGATTCCAAGCAGCAGACTTTCGGCGAGAAAGAGCATCAGGTGGACGTTTATCAATTACCAATCAAATAAAAACAGCCCTTGTGAGAA
>NZ_FXUT01000013.1 GCF_900183385.1 Listeria costaricensis | reverse complement strand
CTTTTTTATTTTAAAAAGGTAGTAGATTGACATTTTTATTAGAGGGAATACTGATTATGTAAAAAATATTTCAAATTTAAGATTAGGAGCAATAAAAGTGGAAAAACTAATTGAAATTTTAACTTCTAATACTTACTTTAAACATAAATATACGAAAAGCATTTCATGGAAAAAGCAAGAGATATTGCTAGACGTAAAAAGTCATTTTAATTCGGGAATCATTTGTTTGGTAAGAAAAGGTGAGCTGAAAATTGAAATACAAAAAAATGGACAGTGGATCCCACTAACGATTTTAAAAAATAATGATTTTATTGGAATTGAGTATCTGGTTCCCTTTCATGAAGAAATTTTCAAACTGAACTATCGGATTATTGCGCTTAGTGACGGAGAGGGCATTCAAATCCAGCATGAATATTTTATGAACCATGTTTATGCAGATCCCAGATTTTTAAACGTTCTTTTACAGCGTGTCAGCATGCGCTACTTGTTTTTGCTGCAGCGCCACGCTCTAACAGATGAAAGCTTGGACAAAAAGCTGGCTCGCGTATTATGGGAGTTTTCTTCCTTTGAAACGTTGGAAAATCCAGCACTCATGAAAATGAATGTTTATAAGGTTCCTTCGTATATCACACAGCAAATCCTGGCTGAATATTTGCAGGTAAGTGTATATAAAATTCGACAAATCTTTGTGCAGTGGTTAGAAGACACGGGAATTCTTTCCTCCATTCGCCCCATTGTCATCAATAAAGATAAATTAAAACAAGTCTATTATTTGTGATGAAAAGTTTATATAGAGACTTATTGGCTTATAGTGTTCAAATCAGTAAATTCAATAAAATTAAATTTATAGTTTGTGAAAAACAAATGAAAATAGTATTGTGTAAAGGTTTATTAGTGATCAATCATTAAGTTTTAAAGAGAAAATCCGAAATACAAATATGTCTAAAATGTGAACACTCTGAATTTGTTGGCAATTTTGCAGATAGTGACGTTGAATAGTTTGACACTGTCTGATAATAATAATTAATAATCATTATATTCTGCGGGACTAGAATGAATGATTACAAAGACTGTGAAAGGAGGAGCCGACGAAAAAGCGCGGCAGGAAGCTGGAAAATAGAGGCAGATTAGTAGGTGGTAAGGATGGAAAAGTTAATTGAAATTTTGACATCAAATCCTTTTTTGAAAAAAAGATTTACCAAAGTAAAATCATGGAAGAAACGTGAAATTTTGTACAGCACCAAGAACGACATTGATGAAGGGATTATTTACCTTATTACAAAAGGTGAGTTGAAGATTGAGGTGTTCCGTCATAATGTATGGCTGCCGCTGACAATCTTAAAATGTAATGATTTTATTGGAATTGAGCATTTTATTCCACATCATGAAAAGATTTTTTTCTTCGATTATCGTGTGATTGCTTTGAGTGACGGAGAAGGGATTCAGATTGAACATGAATACTTTATGGACCATATTTATGCAGATCCGCGATTTTTAACGATCCTCTTGCAACGAGTAAGCATGAAATATCTTTTCCTGTTGCAGCACCTTTTCTTCCCAGATGATTCATTGGAAAAGAAAATCGCCAGAACGTTGTGGGAGTTTGCTTCTTTTGAAGGGCTTGAAAACCAAGCGTTTATAGAATCGACACAGTATCGAGCGCCGTCTTACGTAACCAAGCGTTTACTAAGCGAGTATCTCCAAGTAAGTCCATATAAAATTAACAAAGTATTTTTACAATGGTTGGAACAGGGCATCATGCTGTCGATTAAACCGATCATTATCAATCGAGAGAAAGTTAGAAAAACCTATTTTATGAAAGAATGAAGGGTATCTAAAAATGGAGGGAAAAGATGAATTTTTATAAAAAAAGTCTTATGTTAATAGCGGTCATGGCATTTTTGGTATTGGCTGCGTGTGGTGCACAAGAACAGACAAAAACATTTACAAAAAATGCAAATGGTTTGGAGTCGGAATTAAAGTACTGGTATAAGGATGATAAAGTAACGAAGCAAACGACTAAAAATAAAATCACCTATGCAACGATGGGAGTTACTAATAAAGAAGAAGCCGAAGCCATACTGAAACCAGCTTCCGAACAATATCAAGGATTACAAGGTGTCAAAGAAAGTATCAAATATGAGGATGATTACGCCATAGAAGATGTTGAAATCAATTATGAAAATGTCGATTTTGATGAGCTTAAAAATGTTCCGGGCATGCTGTTTGATGAAAATGCTAAGAAAAATGGGGTAAGCATGGAGAAATCAGAAGAATTGCTCAAAAAAAATGGTTATGAAGAAAAGAAATAAGAAACACGAGAGTCTTGGGTAAAAGGTTCAGTACGACAAAATGTGCTTAACTTTTTGAAAATATAAAAATCAAAAGGAGGAAATAGGCAAATGAAGAAATTTATTTCATGCAATTTACTGATTTTCTTACTAGTGTTGGGGATATTGGGGACACCAGCTACTGTTTTTGCCGCAACAAATGTTACATTTACACATGAAGACATTCAAAATTTAAGTGCGTCTGAGAAAAACAGTATAATCAGAGAAAAGCCAGCCATAGAAGGGGCGGATAACGCGCAAACGTTTCGCCTGATCTATGAAAAGGAAGCGCCACTTACAGTGAGTGCAGAGACCAATCAACCGACTATGGCTGTCAAGCATGTCTCGCAGAAAGAAAACTTGCCAAAAACAGGTGATTCAATGTCAGGTTTGACACTTGCTGCCGGTTTGATACTTTTCTTGGCGGGGGCATTTTTCATACGGAAATTAAGCCATGAAACGAAGAAAAAACTTTTACTGCTGGTGATTGGAGTGGGTGTGTTTTCAGCAGGACAAATGGTTGCCTCAGCAGATACAGCCAAATTAATGAATGATACGTATAAAGAAGTTGAAATGGGACACACTCATACGCATACGCCGGAAAATATCGATGGCTATCGTTACGTGGGGTATCTCACAACGCCAACTCCAGCTGCTGAGACAGGTAAAGTGGTCGTTCATTATGTAGATGAAAATAATGAAACGCTCGTCCAAGATACCGTGTTAGAGGGAACGGTTGGGGACACTTACCAAACAACACCCAAAGAGATTACGGGCTATACGTTGAAAAATACGACTGGTGAAGAGAGCGGTCAATTTTCAGATACGGCCAAGACGGTCACATATGTTTATGAAAAGAACCAGACCGCAGTTGAAAAAGGAAAAGTCACAGTTCGTTATCTAGATGAAAATAATCAACCTCTTTTGGAAGAGCTAATTTTAGAAGGCAATATCGGGACAAATTATCAAGCGGTTGAAAAGGCGATTTCTGGATTTACATTAAAATCGACTATTGGAGAAAAAACAGGCATCTTTGATAGTCAGACAAAAACGATCACCTTTATTTATAAAAAGAATGAACCGCTAAAGGTCACGGTCAATTACAGCAATGCAGGAGCGCTAATCAACACGCAAACACGAGGATATATCAGCCCGGTTTATTATAAAGTGACTGCTTATGATGCGGACGGCGGGGTGCTTTATAGTGGGACATTGACAGAAGATGCAACGCTGACAAATGGGGTGTTCCCAGGTGTACCGTGGAATCAGTTTACGTTTAATGAGGGAGAGAGTTATCGCTTCCCAAGTAAAATCACTTATCAGTGTTATAGTAATGTGAATGCTTCGGGCGTTTCAATTGGCGACCGCTTGGAGTGGGGCGATTATGAGATTAGAAATACTAGTGGAATGACACAAGGACAAATGGGGCCGACAGATATTGACCTGCAGTACCAACTGATCGATCTGTCTTGGGCTTAGAGATTAGGCATATGTTTCTATAGGTGAAAATATTTTATTCCCCGGGAAATATTCGTATGAAAAAAAGCACCCGTTCTAACTGACACTCATATTGTTATGAGCCAGTTGGAACGGGTGCTTTATAAGGTTAGTTGCTGCGAACGGCGGCGAATTCGGCTTCACGCAAGGCAACACGGCGGACTTTGCCAGAATCTGTCTTAGGAAGTTCGTCGACAAATTCGATACGGCGAGGATATTTGTAGGGGGCAGTTCTTTCTTTAGTGAAAGTCTGCAATTCTTTGATCAGATCATCGGAGCCACTATAGTCTTCTTTTAAAACGATAAAGGCTTTTACGACCGTTCCGCGAATCTCATGCGGACTTGCGACAACGGCTACTTCTTTGACCGCTGGATGATGGGTCAACGCGTCCTCTACTTCAAATGGGCCGATTGTATAGCCGGAGCTGATAATGATGTCATCGTTTCTGCCTTGGAACCAATAGTAATTATCGGAATCTGCGGTTGCCCGGTCACCTGTTACGAAATAGTCACCGCGGATGGCTTTTTCAAGGCGTTCCGGTTCTTTGTAGTAGGCCTCGAACAAGGCGGGAAAATCTTTCTTGATGGCAATGTCGCCAATCTCACCAGTTGGAACGGGCTGTCCAAGCTCATCAATAATCGCCATATATTCTGGCATGATCGGTTTGCCCATGGAGCCAGGACGGATTTCCGTGTCGACCAGTGTGCCGATCAGGAGGGTGCTTTCCGTTTGTCCATAGCCATCACGTACTTTCAAGCCGAAGTGTTCTTGGAAGACGGCGATGACTTCACGATTGAGCGGTTCCCCCGCCGAAACGGCACTCCGAAGCGAGCTTAAATCATAGCCGTCCAAACCGGAAACTTTTGCCATCAGTCGATATTCAGTTGGTGTGCAGCAGAGCACGTTGATTTTTTCATCTTGCAGCAGGTGCAGTTGGTTTTGCGGACTGAAACGACCGCCGAAAATGAAACCGGTGGCGCCTTTGCCAAGGACTGAAAGAAATGGCGACCAGACCCACTTTTGCCAGCCGGGGCCAGCTGTTGCCCAGACAAGGTCATCTTCATGAATGTCCAACCAGCGTTCGGCGGCAATTCGGATATGCGCATAGCCCCAGCCGTGAACGTGGACGACTCCCTTAGGATTGCCAGTTGTTCCGCTCGTGAAGGCCAGCAGACAAGGATCCGTGCTGAACGTCTCCACATTTGTGAAAGTAGTCGGCATTGTGGCCATTTTTTCTTCATAGGATGCCCAACCGTCCTTTTGTCCGCCAAGCAGGATTTTTGCTTGAACGGTCGGCATGGAGTCAATTTTGTCGAATTCAGCCGTCATACCATCATAAGTAACGATTGCCTTGACACCGGCATGCTCGATTCGATAGGCCAGGTCGTGTGCTTTCAATAACTCGGAAGCGGGAATAATAATGGCCCCTGCTTGCCAGAGTCCCATATAAATCGCATAGGTTTCCAACAGTCGAGGCGTCATGACAATCACATGGTCACCTTTTTGAATGCCGGCTTGCTGAACAAGATGTGCAAATTTGGCTGCCTCTTCAAGCAGTTGATTATACGACCAGTTGCGCTCCTCACCATGTTCGTTTCGCCAAATGAGTGCCGTCTTATCGGAAGCAAAGCGAGTGATTTCATCCGTAATATTGTATTTTTCAGGCGCGATTAAATTTTCTGAAAACATTTTTATCAAATCTCCTTTTTGAATAGGTTGTATATTGAGACTATTTCGTTTTATTACCTGCTACTAATACATGGTAATATAAATAAAATCGAAAAGCAAACAAAAAAGACTTAGAAGCAGATTTCAGCTTGAGCAGATTAGTCTAAGGTTGTACGCGTGCTATGCTACAATGAAGATGAATAATTTTACAGAAATGAGGTGCATAAATGGAGCCAGCCGATTACATGCGGATAGCCATGGATGAAGCTAAGAAAGCACAGGCAATCGGAGAGGTACCGATTGGAGCCATTGTCGTAAAGGATGGCGAGATCATTGGTCGCGGTCATAATTT
This sequence comes from Listeria costaricensis, assembly GCF_900183385.1. Lineage (GTDB taxonomy): Bacteria > Bacillota > Bacilli > Lactobacillales > Listeriaceae > Listeria > Listeria costaricensis. The sequence continues at coordinate 74,334 of NZ_FXUT01000013.1, read as the reverse complement.
GCGAGAAACCACACAAAACGCGATCACACATGCTGAAATTTTAGCCATTCAAGATGCTTGTAAACATGTTGATTCATGGCGGCTAAGTGGTGCTGAGCTTTACGTAACTCTTGAGCCATGCCCGATGTGCAGCGGGGCGATCCTTCTTTCACGGATTGAAAAAGTGTATTACGGGGCCTCCGATCCCAAAGCCGGTACAGCCGGAACTTTGATGAATCTGCTTCAAGATGATCGGTTTAACCATACCTGTGAAGTGGAAAAAGGAATACTGGTAGAAGAAACCGGGCAAATGCTGACCAATTTCTTTCGGGAGCTTAGAAAAGAGCGGAAAGCATCGCAAAACAAGTAGGTCTTTGGGCCTGATTTATCTTTATTCTTCTTTTTTGGATGCCATTGTGAATATCAACACAAAAGTAAAGCTGTTGCAATGCCTGGGGTTTATAAATAGTCTATTTGTTTATTGGGGAATATGTAAAAATAGCAACAAAAGAACTAAATAATTTTCTTGGGAAATAGGATAAAATAATTTGTATATGGTAGTTATTATAATGTAAAACTCTCTCTAACTTGGTAAGTGAAGAACCATACATAGCTTTAGCCATCATTGTGAATTATAGAACAACTCGTTTGAGGGTTGAATTAGTTTTTTCACAAACTTATTCAGAGAGAAAGACGCAACGGGAAACATTTCCTAATAAAACGCAAAAAAGGAGGGGAAATGGTTGGATAAGTTATTTCTAGCCAGATTTCAATTTGCATCAACCACGATTTTTCACTTTCTATTCGTGCCGCTGTCAATTGGTTTAGTATTTATGGTTGCACTGATGGAGACACTCTACGTCGTGAAGAAAAAAGAAGTTTACAAACGAATGTCGAAGTTTTGGGGACACTTGTTCCTGATTAACTTTGCTGTTGGGGTTGTGACCGGGATCATTCAGGAATTCCAATTCGGGATGAACTGGTCGGATTATTCACGATTTGTAGGGGACGTATTCGGTGCGCCACTAGCAATCGAAGCACTACTTGCATTCTTTATGGAATCTACATTTATCGGTCTTTGGATCTTTGGGTGGGACCGTCTTAGCAAAAAGCTGCATCTGGCCTGCATTTGGCTAGTAGCGATAGGGACGATTCTTTCCAGTTTCTGGATTCTTGCGGCCAACTCATTCATGCAGCATCCAGTCGGCTTTGAATTTACAAACGGTCGCGCTGAAATGAATGATTTCTGGGCGCTGATTACAAATGGTCAGCTGCTCGTCGAATTTCCGCACGTTATTTTCGGGGCATTTGCCACCGGGGCCTTCTTTATCGCCGGTGTCAGTGCGTATAAGATGATCAAGAAGCAGGATGTGAAGTTCTTCAAACGCTCTTTCCAGATTGCGATGGTCATGGCCGTCATTGGCGGTTTTGGAACCATGTTTAGCGGACACTCACAAGCACAGTATCTGGTGAAAACGCAACCGATGAAAATGGCTGCAACAGAAGGCATCTGGGACACGACTGCCGATCCGGCGCCGTGGACGATGATTGCCGGAATCGATCCGGAAAATAAGAAAAACACATGGTCGATTGAAATTCCGTATGCGCTCAGCTTCTTATCCTATTCAACCTTACACGGCTCTGTAGAAGGGATGAACGAGTTGCAAGCTCAATATGAGGAACAATACGGACCGGGAGATTATATTCCACCTGTAAGGACTTCATTCTGGAGCTTTAGAATTATGGTCGCTGCTGGCGGCATCATGGTGTTAGCTGCTCTAATTGGTATCGTACTTGCTTGGCGTAAACGTTTAGAACATGCCACTTGGTATCTGAAAATTATGGTGCCAATGATTTTCCTTCCATTTATCGCTAACTCGATGGGTTGGATCATGACAGAAATTGGCCGACAGCCGTGGGTGGTATTTGGTTATATGACGACTGCAGATGCCGTCTCGCCGAATGTTTCAGCCGGGAATATTTTATTCTCGATTATCGCCTTTTCGACCATTTATTCCATTTTGGCCATTATTTTGATTTACCTTTTCATTCGAGAGATCAAAAAAGGACCATATGGGGAGAAAAAAGAAGAGAATGTGTCTGTAGATCCATTTGATAAAGGGGGCGAAGAAGTTGTCACTGAATGAGTTATGGTTTTTATTAGTAGCTGTCCTGTTTATCGGCTTCTTCTTCCTGGAAGGTTTCGACTTTGGCGTCGGAATGTCGACGCGTTTTATGGCACGTAATGATTTGGAACGGCGCGTACTGGTCAATACGATCGGTCCGTTCTGGGATGCCAATGAAGTATGGCTTTTGACAGCTGGGGGCGCCATTTTTGCCGCTTTCCCCAACTGGTATGCGACGATGTTCAGCGGTTATTATATCCCGCTCGTCGTATTCCTACTGGCACTGATCGGCCGTGGTGTTTCCTTTGAATTCCGCGGTCAAAAAGATTCGGTCACATGGCGAAAAGTTTGGGACTGGGTGATTTTCTTTGGAAGCATCCTGCCGCCATTCTTACTAGGCGTACTATTCTCAAGCCTGGTCAAAGGCATGCCAATCAATGGTGAAATGGATATGTATGCAGGTTTCTTTGACTACATTTCACTATTCTCCGTGTGGGGCGGTTTGACGATCACCATGATCTGCCTGCTGCACGGCTTGATGTTTATCACACTGCGTACAGAAGATGATATTCAGGACCGGGCCCGCCGAATGGCTAAACGTGTCTGGTTTATCACCGTGCCGGTGCTGCTCATCTATGTAGTTTTAGCGTATTTCAATACAGATATTTTCCAAGCTCGTCCGGTACTTGTGCCGCTTACGATCGGGCTTGTAGTGGTCATGTACCTGCTTTCCGCATTCTTCTTGTGGAAGGATCGTGACGGACTTGCCTTTACGTTTGGCGGATTGGGGATCGTTTTCACCATCGCGACCATTTTTATCGGCTTGTTCCCGCGGGTGATGATCAGCTCCATCAGTTCCAGCTTTGATTTGACTATTCAAAACGCTGCTTCGGGGCAATATTCATTAAGTGTAATGACCATTGTAGCTGTAAGCCTGCTGCCGTTTGTGCTGGGCTATCAGATCTGGAGTTACTATGTTTTCCGGAAGCGCGTTTCTAGTAAGGAGAAAATGACGTATTAATGGGAAAAGATCTATTTAAGTATCCGAAAATCAAACAGATACTGGCGATTCTTGCTGTCCTCACGGTTATTCAGGGGGCAGCAATTATTGCAATGGCGCGTTTTTTGGCAGATGCGATCACCGCTCTCTTTCACGAGGCACCGTTTTCTGCCGTTATTTCACAAATAGGCCTCTTTGCGGTGGCCTATTTGGTGCGTCATTTTCTAAACGTATGGAAAAAGCAGATCGTTTACCGCTATGCAGCTCAAATCGGGCGAACAATGCGGGAAGAACTGCTGGAAAATTTATTCGTGCTGGGGCCGCGGTTTACACGTGCGGAAGGAACCGGGAAAGTCGTAACGATGGTCATGGAGGGCGTGCAGGATTTCCGGCGCTATTTGGAACTCTTCATTCCCAAGTTCATCAATATGATGGTCATTCCCGTGATGATCTGGATCTATGTGGTCACACAGGATATCACTTCGGCGATCATTTTGGCGGTTACCTTCCCAATCCTGATTATTTTCCTGATTCTGTTGGGACTGGCTGCGAAAAAGCAAGCAGATACGCAGTTTGAATCGTACCGGATTTTGTCCAACCACTTTGTCGATTCGCTGAAAGGGCTTGAGACGCTGAAATATTTGGGGCTCAGTCACGGTCATGAACGCAAGATTGCTGCAACGAGTTCGCGCTACCGAAAGGCAACGATGCGGACATTGCGAGTAGCTTTTCTGTCTTCCTTTGCGCTGGACTTTTTCACGATGCTGTCGATTGCCATTGTGGCTTTGTTCTTGGGACTGGGCTTGATCGACGGTTTGATGAGCTTGCCGATTGCTTTGGCTGTGCTTATTTTGGCACCGGAATATTTTCTGCCGGTTCGCGAGCTGGGATCAGACTATCATGCAACCCTTGACGGACAGGACGCCGGTCGGACGATTCAGGCGATTATCGACCGCGGAAAAGAAATGAAAAAAGGGCAGGCTACTTTGCCGGCACCTCGTTATACGCAGTCGACAAGTTTTCAATTTGAAGGCATTACCGTCACGCATGAAGATGCCGGTGAGTCGTCGCTTGCCGAAGCTGAGTTTCAAGTACACGGTCATGAAAAAATCGGCATTATCGGGGCCACTGGTTCAGGGAAGTCCACAATGATCGACGTGCTCAGTGGCTTTTTGGCACCGGAGTCGGGAGAGTTTCGCTTTGACGGCCGGTCGGCTGCTCTCACGGATCGCTCGTGGCAGGAGCAGGTGACCTATATTCCGCAGCATCCTTATCTGTTTCATGACACGGTGCTGGGCAATATTCGTTTTTACCATCCGGAAGCCAGTCGGAAAAAGGCTGAGCAGGCGGCTGAATCGGCTGGACTGACGGCGTTTCTGGCGGAGATGCCGGACGGTTTTGAGACCATGATTGGTGAAGCAGGGCGGGCCTTGAGCGGCGGTCAGGAACAGCGGATTGCACTGGCGCGGGCCTTTCTATCCGATCGACCGGTTGTTTTGATGGATGAGCCGACAGCCCATTTGGACATTGAGACCGAATATGAGTTGAAGCGGCCAATGCTCGACTTGTTTGAAAATCGGCTGGTATTCTTTGCGACGCATCGACTTCACTGGATGCTTGAAATGGACCGGATTATCGTGCTGGATCACGGCAGCATTGTGGAGACTGGGACACATGCCGAACTTTTAGCGAAAAAAGGCTTTTATTATGAGCTGATCAAAGCGCAATTGGAGGAGATATAATGCTGAAAAACAGCTGGATTGGACCTTATATCAAACAGAATCTGCGCTTGTTTATCATCGTTATTCTGCTCGGCGTGCTGACATTCTCGGCAGGGGCGGCGCTGATGTTCACTTCTGGGCATCTGATTTCCAAAAGCTCGCTGATGCCGGAATCGATCATGGCAGTCTATGTTGCGACGGTTGGCGTGCGGGCTTTCGGGATTATGCGTTCTGTGTCACGCTACGTCGAACGGTTGGCCAGCCATTCGCTCGTTTTGCGGATTTTAGAGAAAATGCGTGTGCGGTTGTACCGGATTCTTGAACCACAGTCACTGCTTCTTAAATCGCGTTATCGAACGGGCGACATTTTGGGGCTTCTCGCTGATGATATTGAACATATTCAGAACTTCTACCTGACGACCATGTTGCCGGCGATCGTCAGTCTAATGCTTTATTTAGGCGTGATTATTGCGCTGGGCGTTTTTTCTTTGCCGATTGCAGGTTTGTTCGTTATTTTGCTGGGTCTCTTGGTGTTTGTTTTTCCACTCGTTTCACTGCTATATGCACGCGGAAAAAATGCTTATTTGAAGCAGGGCCGTAACGGACTCTATCAGCAGTTTACAGACGCGGTTTTCGGCCTGAGTGACTGGATGTTCAGCGGACGTGAAAAAGCGTTTATCGACGGTTATGAGGCGGATGAGAAGGCGCTTTTGAAAGTAGAAACCAAGCAATTTCATTTTGTAAACTGGCGAGACTTCATCAGTCAACTGGTAGCAGGTGTCATGGTGATCGCGATGGTCTATTGGAGCTCGGGCGAAGCGAATAGCGGGGCATTTTCCGGTACGCTGATTGCCGCCTTTACACTGGCGATCATGTCGCTTGCCGAAGCGTTCATCCCAGTTTCCAGTGCCATCAGTGACAAGTCGCTGTATGAAGATTCACTGGGACGTTTGGACAAAATTGAAGATACAGATCTGCCGGATTTTGAACATGAAATGGACCAAAAAGAGCGAATCGAAACGGATGCAGTTGTTTTGCAAGCTGAAAAATTGACCTTCCGCTACACAGGCAATGCCCGCAAAGTACTGGATCAGTTTGATTTTCAATTGAAGCAGGGGGAAAAAGTAGCCATCATCGGTCGAAGCGGCACCGGGAAATCGACTTTTCTGAAACTCGTGCAAGGAGCGCTTGAACCGACGGAAGGAAGCATCACGATGAATGGCGTCCCAGTAGCCGAACTACGCCCGCAAATGGCAGAAATCACAGCCATGCTCAATCAGAAAGCCCATCTTTTCAGCACCACGGTTTTGAACAACATTCGGATGGGGAATGAAGACGCCACGGATGAAGAGGTTTACGAAGCGGCGAAAAAGGTCAACATGCATGATTTCATTATGAGCATGCCGCAGGGCTATAAGACGCCTATGACTGAAATGGGCGCCCGCTTTTCCGGCGGAGAGCGTCAACGGATTGCGCTGGCTCGAATTTTGCTGCAAAACACGCCGATAGTGATTTTGGACGAACCGACAGTTGGGCTGGACCCGATTACAGAACGCGATCTGCTTGCAACGATTTTTGAAACACTGGCAGACAAGTCGCTCATCTGGGTAACGCACCATCTGGTTGGCGCAGAAAAAATGGACCGGGTGCTGTTTCTTGAAGATGGTCGCAGTCTGATGGAAGGCTCTCATGCAGAACTCATGACCAGCGAACAGCGCTACCGCCATCTTTACGAGCTGGACCGGCCGATAAAATTATAAAAGAAGCCTTTTCAGGAAATAGAAATAACACAGGCTGGAAAACATTTTTACACGTTTTCTTGCCTGTGTTTTTGTGTGGATTTTAATATTAATTTAGACTTTTGTATTTAGCATCTTTTGTTAGCTCATCATCAAAGTTGGCGCACTTTGTCTGACGCGTTTTTTCACGTATAATAAAATGAAAAAGGAAGAAAGGTGTGGAAAAATGGGCTATCTAATGGGGGTAGATATTGGAACATCGAGCGTGAAAGCTGTTTTGTTCCGCCAAAGCGGGGAGATGCGTGCGCGCCATGCTGTGGATTACACGCTCTATACAGACCCATCCGGCAAGGCCGAGCAGGATCCCGAAGAAATTCTGCAAGCGACTGTCACAGCTATTCAGACCGTGATGCAAGAGATTCGCCCGGAACAGCTCGAAGCCGTTTCATTCAGTGCTGCCATGCACAGTCTGATCCTTTTTGATGAGAAAAATAATCCGCTGACCGCGTGCCTGACTTGGGCCGACCAGCGCAGCAACGAAACGCTCGCCAAGTTGAAACAAATGTATGATTTGCATCCTCTCTATGAAAAAACGGGCACACCTCTCCATCCGATGAGCCCATTTGCCAAGCTGTGCTGGCTGCACGAAGACTGCCCGGAATTGATGGCGCGTGCGGCCAAAATTGGCGGCATCAAGTCTTTTTTGATCTACAGACTGTTTGGCGACTGGCTGATCGACGAGTCCCTGGCATCCGGTTCAGGCCTGTACAATTTGGAGAGCCACACATGGGAGCCGTTTGCGCTCGAACTGGCCCATGTCGACCCGACCATGCTGCCAAAAGTAGTGCCGGAAACCACCATTTTGAACCACCTGTCTCCCAAATGGGCAGAGCGGCTGGGGGTGCGGCCTGATACACCATTTGTCGTTGGAGCAAGCGACGGGGCACTGGCCAATCTGGGCATTCAGGCGATCCGTCCCCATGATGTGACCGTGACCGTTGGAACAAGCGGTGCCGTCCGCAAGATTCGCACGCATTATCAAGCGGACCCATATGAGCGGACTTTCTGCTATGGCGTCACAAAAGAGCTGTTTATTACTGGCGGGGCAGTGAACGGCGGAGGCAAAATCGTCGAATGGGCATTGCAGCAGTTTGGAACAGCGGCAGAACGCCAGACGGACAATTTTGCCGCGTTTATCAAACGAGCAGCATCTGCACCCGCCGGAGCAGCCGGTTTACTATTCCATCCCTACCTCCTAGGCGAGCGTGCCCCGTACTGGGACACCAACCTGCGAGGCGGCTTCATCGGCCTTTCCGTCAACCACAAGGAAGCCCATCTCATTCGAGCGGTCCTAGAAGGCATTGCCCTCAACCTGGCCAGCATCTATGAAAGCATCGCCGAAGAAGAGGATATCGTCTATGTATCCGGTGGCATCTCAGCGCACGATTTCTGGTGCCAGCTTTTGGCCAATATTTTTGACAGAGAAGTCCGCGTGCCCCATACGATCGAAGGTTCCAGCCTCGGTGCCGTCATCCTAGCCATGCAAGCGCTCCACCTGATTGATGAGCCACGCCTGCCCGGACTACCCGTCATTGCCAAGGTTTTCCAGCCCGAACCGGCACATGTCGAGACGTACCGCGAGCTGCATGAAATTTTCAAAGAAAGTACCGCCCAACTAGCCACCACTTATCATAAACTTGCGAAGTGGCAGAGTGGGCTGGTAAAATAAAGCATCGGAAAAGTTTTCGCAAAGTTCCAAAGCGGGAATAGAAATAAAAAGCACGAAGGGAGACAGAGGATCATGAATAAAAAAATTGTTTGGATCGCCCTTATCTTAGTAGGTATTTGTGTTGTCGGTACAATCATTGCTGCTGGAGTCAGCATGTACTTGTCCTAAAATCTACAAGGTTTTCCTTGCACTTTTTGCCTGAAAAAGGTACACTAATATTTGAGCCCAATTTAACAGAAATACATGAAATTGCCGGCTCATTGATGAATATTGGTAGCAACTTTGCCGTGCTAGACGGGGAGATAGCGGCGCCCTGTAACCCGCAATCCGCTCTAGCGGGGTTGAATTCCTCATTTGAGGCATGTCACTGTTTGGTCAGCCGTTGACACGTGGTGTTGACGATCGGGTCTTGCGCAATGAAAGCCTGTGAACTATGTCAGGTCCGGAAGGAAGCAGCATTAAGCAGTGTCTTGCATGTGCCGCGAGGTCGCCTGATCCGAGCTAACGATCAGCGTAACGCAGGTGGTTATATGTCGATGTGAGGTGCACGGCGTTAATTTTAAAATCAAACGAGACTGTAGTGAAGGATTTTTTCCTAAACTGCAGTCTTTTTTTACAGCTTTATGATAATTTTTGAAAAAGGTACCTCTTGCATGCAAAAACTGGTAAAATGGAGAAGCAAACGTCAGAGTAATGAATCAAAGGATGAAGAATATGCAATTTTTGAAGAAGAAAAGTACAATCATCACCTTATCAATTGTCATTTTACTACTTATACTCGGTCTGGTTTTAGGAACTCTTTTCGGCTTATTTCAGCGACAGGAAATTTTGGATGATTACCAGCTCGCCTATGAAGTGGACGGAAAGCTCTATGAGGTATTTCCAATTGCAATTTCAGATGTAGGCGTAGACAAGAAAGGCGACGACAAAGATTTATATTTCCGCGTAAACAGCTATTACAATATTGAGTATCTTTTCCGGATTGCTTACGGACAATACGAACTCAATGAACCATCCACGAACAAAGCTTACAGCGGATTCTTGGATTATAGCGGCGGCGGAAATGCCTATGTGACAGAAGTAGATTCTTACAGTACAGGCAATGACATTTACGCATCCTACTCCTTCCATGATATTGACGGCAATGAAATCTATCGGTATGACCCGAATGACACGGCAACAGATGAATATATCGTTCGCATCAAGCCCACTTTTTTCCAAGGACTGAAAAAGAGCGAGCGCAGTACAGACGATGATTTTGTCAATATCACCCAGCTCTTCAAAGACAAATTGAATAAAAAAGTAACGACCAAAGTCGATGAAAAAGACAAGATGTTGATTTTCTCGATTACAGATCTATCGTAAAATTGCCGAGGCAGTGCATTTCTCATAAATGTGCTGCCTTTTCTCTAAAACCTCAAGGAGCTGATGAAATTGATCACGAATACTTCAAGAAACTTGCTGGCACTAATCCCGCTTGACGAGGACTGTCAGAGGATTCGGCTGGATGATACGGCCGTGTGCTACACCAAAGAGAAGAAAATTGTCAAGCTGATCATTGAGAATGACACCTTCTATCAGGAGATCGATTACGACATTCCGCTTGAAAACGAGCTGATCAAAGGGCGAGCGGGCACAAAAGGCAAACCCATCACACGAGCCAATATCCTGAAAGTCAAAACGAAAAAAGCCCGTCTGAAAATGACCAAAGCAGTCGACAAGTTGGCACTAAAGATTGGCGTAGAGCATTTCAAGGTGCTCTATTTCGATCATGACAAGCCGCTTGACGAACAGCTACCTCTAATATTGGAAAATGAATACGGTGCGCTGTCTATTTGGCAAAAACAACTGGCAAAAGCGCTCAAACAGGCCAAAATCAGAAAAACCTACCGGGTGGGCGATATTTTTTCCTTTCCAGTTGCAGATGACCAATATGGTTTTGCGCTGATCATCGGCGCATTTCAAGACTACCGAAAGAAGAATAGAATGCCGCAGGATTCAAAGCATTTCATGCGACTGCTGATGACAGTGCCCATCTTTGTCCGCGTTTTTGACTATGTCTCGCCCTCCAATGTGGCAAATGTCGAGCTGCTACAAAAACAGCCGCTGCTTAATCCGGAAGCCATGATGGACGATGACGTTTTGCGCGGAGTACTGCCAGTCGTTGGCCATAAACCGCTGATAGAAGAGGACGTCCTGTTACCAATGAGTTATTCCTATAATGGCAAGCAGACGACTTACTGGGGCTATAGCGCTTACGGGCAGCCACACCATCAACTGTTAGCAGCCAATCCCAAAGAGATAACCGTTCGATTTGATTGGGGCTTTGCCAGTGTCACCATGTCGGCAAGAGACTTTATCCGCCGGAATCCCCACGAAGTCGAATTCCTCCCGAATGCTGGAATTGGCGGTGGTCCAAAGAGCTATAATCAGTATTTGACCGGGAAGCGCGAGGCAGGGCTACTCAAAAATCCGAACACAATCTTTGACGAGGCGGCGTTAGAAAAAATCTGGCGAGAAATGGGCATCAGCCAGGACTGCAAGAGCTTTGCCGATTTCAACCGAATGTATGGCGGTATCGACTGGGAAACGTATCAACAAATATTTTGCCCATAAAAAACAGGTAGGAAAACTGTGTGTCAGTCTCCTACCTGTTTTTTATGAATGTTTCCGTTTTTTTCTAACAAGAAGTATCCCAGCGCCAAGAATGATCAGCCCGGAAAGAACGTACCAGCCGGCCTGTGTGTCGCCAGTTTTGGGCAGCAGTAAAGCCTGTTTCGCAAATGGGCTGCCGGTTGGACCTTGAGATGAGTTGGGATTTGGGGTGATGCCCTCAGCCAGCACGGTAACACGGATGGACTTGGACGTCGTAGCCCCAGCTGAGTCAGTCACTGCATAGGTGGTTTCATAGCTGCCAGCTTTCGATGTATCAACATTATTGCTAACCACTTGAAGCTTGCTGGTCAGGTCACCGTCCTCCTTATCATAAGCAGTGGCATGTGCATAAGGATTATAGGTGCTGTTGAGTGCGAGCGTCAGATCTGCTGCATCAATGACAGGCGGTGTATTTTTACTTCCATCTGCCATCACTCGCACCGCAATCGCTTTGGTTGTCTGATGACCATCATTATTTGTAGCTTGATAAGTGACATGATAAAGGCCTACTTTTTCAGTATCCACATCGTTTGCGATCACTTTGACAGAAGCAGTAATGTCGCCCTGCACCGTATCCATGGCCGTTACACCCTTCATCGGGTCAAACGTGTCGCCAACTTGCAAGGTCTGATCGGAAGCTGAAATCGTCAAGTCGCGCACCGTCACATGAATTGTTTTTTCCGTTACCCCGCCAAGACTGTTTTCCACTTGATAAGTAACCGCGTAAACACCCGGCGTGTCAGGAAGAACGTCATTGCGTGTCACGATCACTTTATCCGTTAGATCTTCATGCGTCATGCCATCAGTCGCCGTCACATGATTCATTGGGTCAAAGGAATCCCCGCAGTAAATCGTTTGATCGTCAGCCTGAATGACCGGCTTTTCGCGTTCGAGAACCGTTACCCGAACGGTTTTCTCAGTCCGGTGCCCCGCTGAATTCTGTACGCTATAGGTGGCCTGATAGATGCCAGGAATCGCCGAATTGACATTATTTGTCTGGCTCACCTTGTCCGTTAAGTCACCTTCCGCACTGTCAGCTGCCGTCACATTTTTCAACGGGTCAAACGTGTCGCCCTGCATGATCGTTTGGTCGGCCGCTTGGATGCTGAGGTCGCGCACCGTAATGTGCACCGTTTTTTCAGTAGAGTCGCCATCTTTGTCCGTCACACGGTAAGTGACCGGATAAACGCCCGGCGTCGTCATATCCACCTGATTGTCCGTCACGACGATCTGATCCGTCAAATCACTGCCATCATCCGGATCTGTCGCTGTCACGTTTTCCAGTGGATCGAAATTTTCATCTGTATAGACTTCGCGATCGGCTGCCTGAATGACCGGCGGCTTTGTTTGCGACACATACACATAGATGGTCGTATCAATGCGGGAAGTCGCCTGCATTTCTGGTGTATAAGCATAACCAAAGGCATAGTTCATATTGGAAAGCATCAGTTTAACGGGATATTTTCCCGGCGTGTCCCATTTCACCTGCGAATCGTCATAGCGGAAGGTATAATTGTTCGACGTATTGTAAAGTCGGAATTGACGAATATCCCCTTCATAGCTGTCATATAACGCAGTAACGCCTGTCCGGATATTGGGAATGGGGTCGCCGATGACATAATAAATATCCTGCGTTTTGGCAGATAACGTTTGTTCAACTTTCCGAAGCGGATTACTGTAAAGCGAGCTGTAAATAGAACGGATATCTGAAAATGTCATCGTATTGCCTTCAAAGCTATACCAAGCATAGTCACCGGGATCGCTTGTTCCTGGATCGCTAGCTCGATAGCAATAGCTGGTATAGTATTCATTTTTTGGATCCGTATAGACGATTTTGGCAACATCTGTCCGGGGAATTTTCGAGAAAGTATAGAGACCGTTTTCGTCTGACACAGTTTGAGCGATCACATTATTATTTTCATCCAGCATTTGAGCAGTTATTCCTGCAACTGGCGGGAAGGTCGGATCGATTGCTTGCCGATTCCTGCCATGCTCGGTAGTCAGCTCCTGATAAAAATAGCCGTGAAACGTCGGGTTTGCAAAAATGACACTAGAAATACCCGACATGTCATTTTCATCGTATCGGTTGTCATCACGTCCAGTGGCAAAGAAAACACCAGAAGGCTGGTGACCGTTATTTTTGCCAAAATCGCTGTCTGTTAGCTGATCAGATGGAAGACTCTTTGCTTGAAAATTAACCGTTATACTTTGCGTAGAAGTATCAAGTGCTTCAGGTTGAGTGACGATATACTTAACCCATTTGACCACACTTAAATCACTTGGCGGCGTATCACTAAAATTGGTACCGTCTGTCGAATAATACAGTGTTACATCATCAGGCGTCAAACCACCACTAGTTGAGACGGTTGGAATTTCCGTAAGACAGATTTTGTCTTTATCGTCTAGACGAAACATTTGCCCCCATGTTTTGAAGTTGCCCCCCGTATACATACTTGCTTGATAAGTCAGGTAGTCATCTTCTGTATAAGGATAAAAAGTAATCGGCTCTCTGGTAGGCGTTGTATAGAACTTTGAGTAAACGCCTAAACTAGCACCATAGAAACCCATTGCTCGAAGTGACGAGTTGTTTACAGAGGCACCTGGATTTTTAGGCTCAGTAACGGATAGCTTAAGAGGCAGGCTGTTAGAAATAGTAAGTATGTATGTACCAGCTGCAGTAGCTTTAAGTATGAATGATTTCGTTTCATGCGCTTTTACCTCGATTTGTTGGCTATTGTTTTCTAAGGAAAGTCCGTTCGGCAGCGTATACTGAACAGGTGTATCTAGATGATTCTTAATAGTCAGCATTGTTTGATCTTCTAAAGTAATCTGGTCGAGACTTAGCGAGGTCTCGATGTTTTTTTCTGTGCTTTCTGCGTTGATGGGTATGGTTGAAGCGATACCCTGCTCAATAAACACTAAAACGATTAAGATAATAAATAATTTTTTAAACTTGTGAAACATACGTCCTCCTCCAGTGCGTAAGAATACTTTTTAATTATAGAAAGTATGAAAGTACTGTTACAACACGGTTTCGTTGTTAAATATGTCTAAATTGTGAACGATTAATCGAAAGTGGCACTGTGAGTGGAATTGTAAATATGTCTAAAATGTGAATTTTTTCAATGATTACACAAAAAAATAGGATCCTTTGGGAAAAGGATCCTATTACAAGATTATTTAGATTCGTTTGTGTCTGGTTTCTTAGAAGGGGAAGATTTTGGCGGGTCAGGTAAAATAATGGTAAAGTCCTTTTTTTCAATCACTTTACTATTCCGGCTTTCTTCTGGCATATCTGATTTTAGTGCCATATCAAAATCACCTCTATTTCATGCAAATTATAGCACAAAAATAAAGTGTGTAAAAATATGATGACGTTTTCATTTTGTGTGTTAGTAAGTGTGTAAGCGTTTGAAATGTTGGCTCATCAAAGAAGGCGGGACTTTATAGATTTGGCACAATAATTGCTAGTATTACAACTGGAACCATTTTTCCAATCAGTAGGAGAAAGGGGGCGTACATACACGGAAAAGGGGTCATCCACACTTGTTTTTACGAAATAAATAGAAGGGAAAACGTATATCGATCTTAGGGAGACATAATGAAAAAAGAAAGAGACAAAATGGGAGGTTCATTATGAACGGATTAACAGCGTTTTTAGAGAAATATTTTGTGCCTATTGCTGCAAAAATAGGCTCGCAAAAACATCTAGTGGCTTTACGTGATGCATTTATTTCGACTATGCCAATCACAATGGCGGGTTCGATTGCTGTTTTACTAAATGCATTTTTTAGGGATTTTCCGACTGACTGGGGCTGGACTGGCTTTGTTAGCGCCATGGAACCGCTCATCGGAGTAAATGGATATGTTTATAACGGCTCGCTTGCGATTGTATCCATCGTGTTTGCCGTTTCGCTCGGGTATAATTTGGCCAAGGTCTATGACGTGGATCGACTTGCCGGAGCGCTCGTTTCACTTGCCGCATTTGTGATGAACTTGGCGGTCACAGTCGGACGTGATGCTGTAGAAGGCGCGCTTGCTGCTGCCAATGCTAATTTTGACCCAAGTTCTTTACCATCTGAGTTTACAGGCATCTGGGGCTTCATCAGTCTGAGTCAGGTAAATGGGACCGGTCTGTTCACGGCCATGATCTTTGGTTTTATTTCGACCATCATTTATGCCAAACTGATGCGCAGAAATATCATCATTAAAATGCCGGAATCAGTACCACCAGCTGTAAGTAAGGCTTTTGCTGCGATCATTCCAGCGCTTGTTGCTTTATATGTGTGTGCCATTATTGACTGGGTATTCTTTAAAGTTACTGATATGGACGTTATTACTTGGATTTCAAAAACCATCCAGGAACCGTTACTATCTCTGTCGCAAGGCTATGGGGCTGTGCTTCTAGTCACCTTCCTTGTACAGATTCTTTGGTTCTTTGGGATTCACGGGCCAAACGTACTTGCGCCAGTACTTGAATCCTTGTGGGGCACCGCTCAGCTGCAAAATATTTCAGCTGCTCAGGATGGCACTGCTTTGCCGTTCGACTGGGTGCGCGGTTCGTTTGATGCCTATGTTTGGATGGGCGGATCCGGCGGGACGCTTGTCCTGATCATCGCGTTGCTAATGTTTTCCAAACGTGCCGATGCGCGTACAGTGGCGAAACTATCGCTCGGGCCGGGGATTTTTAATATCAATGAACCGATCATGTTTGGTTTGCCGATTGTACTTAATACGATTTATTTGATTCCATTTATCATTGCGCCGATGGTAATGGTGACAATTGCTTACTTTGCCACAGTATGGGGCATTGTCGGGCCAGTTAAAATTGCGACAGTGTGGGTAATGCCGCCGCTACTCAACTCGTTCCTTGCAACGGGTGGTGATTGGATGGCACCAGTGATCTCGCTGATCAATATGGTGGTTGCTTTCCTAATCTGGGTACCGTTTGTCATTACCGCAAATCGCGTTGGCGTACCGGAAGAAGAAATGAAAGAATAAACAGTTACGGCTGGCCGGATTGGGGAGTGCGGCCAGCCCTATTTTTTGTTTGCCCAGTCCATACAATAAGAAATCCATTGCAACGGATGATAGATAAAGTTAAAATATACAGGAGGAGGTTTTTTCATTGATTATTGTAAATTGCCCGATGAAACGGGAGTATGTGACAGATTTATTGGAAAAGCACGATCAGGACGGAATTACTTTTAAAAAAGTTGCGGAACAAGGCATGAAATTGTCTTTTGAAACAAATATCCAGGATGAAGAAAAGGCGGCCAAAGTTGCCAAAGCGGCGATCAAGGCAACTGAAATCGGTGCAGTACTTTACTTCCAAGTAAGCGTGGGATAAAAATGAAAATATCAAATGGACTTTTTATTGTATGTATTGGATCATTTATCATTATGCTTAGCCCTATTTACGGAAAAGACGGTGCAGCAAATATGCCGATGATGTTTACGGGCCTTGCGATTGCAGTAATTGGTGGGATTTTTGTCTATCGCAAGATCAAAAAAGGCAAAAATGATCAAGATCAGGGGGACGACAAGAAATGAAAGTAAAACAAAAGCTCTATATTTCGGATAAAGAATGTTTTGATGTCATCGTTCAATCCGTGCTTTATGATATCAAACAGGTAAAAGGTAAAACACTTACGCTCCGCAAATTGCAAGGTTACTCCTATCAGCGGACGATGTCAAATGGTGCTTTGACAACAACGACGATCGAGGAAATCACACCAAATTCGGTTTATCGTTTCCAAACGAAGGGACGCGTCAATACACATACAACGACGTACACGATCACGCCAAACAGTGAACACAGCTGTGAAGTGGAGTATTTGGAAACCATTGAAGCAGAAGCGACCATGCAAAAAATGAACAATGTGCTAGTCGGCTTTATTTTCGGCTTCTTCCGCAAAAGAAAAGTCAAAAATCTGCTGAAATCCATCGAACTATCCGTTATCAACCAAAATAAAGAAAAGCAAAAAGTAGGACAGAACGTAGAAGCACCACCAGAAAAATAGTTGTTGCACTTATATATTTTCTTACCGGCCAAGATATGCTCTTGGCCTTTTGGTTGTGCAGAATAAAGGGAGTTTTACCACGGGTGAATAACAGGGGGATTTTCATAGAAGATATCCTGCTAACAGTTATGTGAGCTGGAGAGAGGTTCGACCGCCTACTCAAGCTCGCCAAGTTTGTCAAAATTTGGATGTATGTGAATACAAACAAATGGCTTTAGTGAAGACCAATCATACAACCAAGCCTATCAAACCATGCTCGATGTCTGAAATATAGAGTTAAGTAATATCAAAGCAATTTTTTCGCGAAGTGCTCAAATAACGTGAGATTATTATATCGCTGAGGAAAATTTCTGGCTTTCGAAACATAAAATTAGAGGCAGTGCGTATTTTACTGAGAAATTTTCTGTAGGGACTCTTTTGACGGCGAAAATTATTTGGGATTAGAGATGTACTTTGTTCTACATGATATAGTTTTATTTCTTATTTCAATAATAAAAATTTGAGTGAAAATTCATCAATCACTATAAAAGACACTAAAAGTTAACATTTATGCTTCGATAAGTACTTGTATGAGAATTATTTATTTTTGATATAAAGTATAATAAATAGTACGATAATAGTGAATTGAGGAGTCCTTATCTTGAAAACACCTAAAGTCTTAACCGTTTCTTTTATTAGTTTAGCTACACTTTTAAGCCCAATTACAACTTTAGCAGATACTGTTGATAATAATACATTAGTACCATCTGAGCAAAAAGAAGAGAACAAAGCAAGTTCGCTGAAGCAAGTTTCGGCAACTTCGCAAACTTTTGATGAATGGTTTCCTGATGATAACTTAGCAAAGACAGTTGCCGCTGCTTTTTCACAGCAGTCAACGGATTATATTAGTGAAGAGCAATTAGCCACGCTAACCAGCTTAGATTGCAGGGGTAAAAATATTACCGATATGAGTGGTTTGGAAAAATTAACAGGATTAACAAGTTTGGATTGCGGGTGGAATTCGCTAGGTACACTTGACCTGAGCGGTAATCCACAATTAAAAAAGTTGGATTGCAGTTACAGTCAGTTGACTTCTTTGAATATTAGCCAGAATCTGCAGCTGACAACTTTGGATTGTAGCCTTAATATGTTACAAACATTAGATGTTACACAAAACCCTCAACTTTCTTCTTTGAATTTTTCTGGCAATTTATTAACCCAACTTGATGTCAGTCAAAATTCTAAATTGCATTTTCTAGATGGTTATTATAATGACCTTCGGACTCTTGACCTTAGCCATAATCAAGCACTTAGCAGTATTTTTTGCTATGGAAACAGTCTTTCAGAATTGGATGTAAGCAATAATCCTAATCTAACTCAATTGAATTGTGCAAGTAATAATTTAACAGAATTAAATCTGGCGAATAATGTAGCTTTAGATAATTTGGATTGTTCGAATAATCAATTGACCCAACTGGATGTAACTAATAATACCCAGTTAACTTATCTTGCTTGCGCGCATAATAAAATAGAAAAGCTTGATTTAACGAATCAGCATAAATTAGATACCTTAAATGGGGATGACAACGAACTAACTTCGTTAAAAGTGGATAAAAATGGTGCATTAACAACCGTTAACTGTTCCAAAAACCACTTGACTGATTTTTCTTCCATACCAGAGGGAGCGGCTATTGATGGTTCAAGCCAAAAGATTACACTAGAAACCGTAATCGGTGTGAATGGTATGATCACGCTACAACTTGATGATTCCTGGAAAGATGTATTTGGAAATCGGTTGATTATTACCCCTGAAGGAAACGGAACCTATGATAAAACAACTAATACTATTACTTGGGAAAATGTGCCGAATAACAGCGAAACAGAGAATTTCAGCTTTACGTCTGAAAACGGACAAATAAGTGGTAATGTATGGGTTCCTTTTAATGTCGTTATGATCAATTTAACGGCAGATGATGAAATAACCTATGATGTGAATGCTGATGTGACGGAGGCGGAGTTCTTAGAAGATATTAACGCAGAGACAGATGAAGGCAATGAACTTGATAGTGATTTTGAAACGCAGGTGAATTTTTCGACGCCGGGGGATTATCAAGTAACGGTTTCAGCAAATGCTGGATCGGCCAAAGTGGAAAAAGAAGTAACCGTGCATGTGGTTAGTCAAGCACCAACGATCAAAGCGGAAACGGATGTTACTTTTGAACAAAATCAGTCAGTATCAGAAGTAGAATTTCTTGAAAAAATCAATGCAGAAACAGCTACTAATGCAACAATCAGCTCAGATTTTGATTCAGTTGTAGATTTTTCGACGCCAGGGGACTACATCGTTACTTTGCAGGCAGAAAACCAATACGGTCAGAAGTCAGAAACGTTACAAGTGATAGTGCATATCGAGAAGAATGAGGAGGATGTTGTGCCACCTGATTCGGATGATTCGGGAACTCAGGCGAATGACCGTGCAAGTGACGGAGTAAAGGACGATGTAGAAGAATCAGTTTCATCTTCAAGTGTGAAAGAAAATGATGCGCAGAAAGTAGTAGCGACTGAAAAACAAACAGATTTAGATGTACAAACAAATACGTCAGAAAATGTTTCACAGGTTAAAAATATATTACCAAAAACCGGTGATAAACAAATGAACGTTTGGATAGCAGCTGGTGTAATCATTGCTCTTGTAGGTTTTAGCTTGCTAAGAAGACGGAAACATAGTGAGAATTGAGTTTATAAGGTCTAACAAGGTCTTCTGTTTTT
Source organism: Listeria costaricensis (assembly GCF_900183385.1). Classification (GTDB taxonomy): domain Bacteria; phylum Bacillota; class Bacilli; order Lactobacillales; family Listeriaceae; genus Listeria; species Listeria costaricensis. Next base: position 54,614 of record NZ_FXUT01000013.1, on the reverse strand, counting down.
GACAGAAGGCTTTGTTTTTTCATGCAGTGAGAAAAGGGGGTTTTTTCCAAATTCCAGCAGTTTCTTCTTATCAAATGCAGGCAGATAAGCTATAATAAAACTACTAAGGTTTAGAGGAGCGTGACAGATGGCATACCAAGCATTATATCGTGTTTTTCGGCCGCAGTCTTTTGAAGATGTCGTCGGGCAGAGCCATGTGACGAAGACGCTTCAAAACGCCATCACCCAAAATAAAACGTCGCATGCCTATTTGTTCAGCGGACCTCGTGGAACTGGGAAAACAAGTGCGGCGAAAATTTTTGCGAAAGCGATCAATTGTGAACACAGTACGAATGGGGAGCCTTGCAATGAATGTGAGATTTGCCAAGGGATTACGGATGGAAGTATTCCCGATGTGCTTGAGATTGATGCTGCCAGCAATAATGGTGTGGAAGAAATTCGGGACATTCGGGAAAAAGTAAAATATGCGCCGACTGTCGCTAAATATAAAGTGTATATTATCGATGAAGTCCATATGCTTTCGACAGGTGCTTTCAATGCCTTGCTCAAAACACTGGAAGAGCCGCCGAAGCATGTGATTTTTATTTTGGCTACGACTGAGCCGCATAAGCTGCCGCTGACGATTATTTCACGTGTGCAGCGCTTCGACTTTAAGCGAATCACAACGCAGGATATCATTGGACGAATGGCTTACATTCTGGACGAAGAGAAAATCGCGTATGATGAAAAAGCTTTGATGATTGTGGCACGTGCGGCTGAAGGCGGGATGCGGGATGCGCTGAGTCTGCTCGACCAGGTGATTTCTTACGGTTCGGAAGAGGTGACGATTGCGGATGCGCTTGAGATTACCGGCTCCGTTGCGCAGAACCTCTTGACGAGTCTGGTGGACAGTGTGATGACGCAGGATGCTGCCAAGGCGCTGGAAACATTATCGGCACTTCTTTCGGAAGGGAAAGACCCGGTTCGACTGGTGGAAGATTTGCTGGTCTTTTTCAGAGACATTTTGCTCTACCAGAAGGCACCCAATCTCGAGGAAACGCTTGAACGGGCGCTGGCGGATGATGCGTTCAAAGAGTTGGCGGACAGGGCGGATACCAGTAAAATCTATGCCTGCGTGAAGGTCCTGAATGATACCCAGCAGCAAATGCGGTTTACCAATCATCCTGGCATCTACGTCGAGGTGGCAATCGTCCAAATGACCCAACTTAGCGGCGGGGCGGCTCCTGCTACAGGAGCGGGCGACAGTACAGCGGCACCGGTCGATACGAGTGCGTTCAGGCAGGAAATCGATCAGTTGCGCGGCGAGATTGCCAGTTTGAAAAAACAGTTGGCAAATGGCGGGGCGGCTCCAAGCCAAGCTGAAGCCAAACCGGCGCGCGGCAAAAAGGCGAATATTAATAACGGCAAGCAGTTCAAGGCACCGGTGGGCAGGATTAATCATGTGCTCGGCGCGGCGAAAAAACAGGACTTGCAGCTGATTCGCGGCTGTTGGGGAGAACTGCTTTCCATGCTGATGGCTTCTCAGGCGGCACTTCTCAATGAAGCGGAACCTGTGGCTGCCTCTGAAGACACTTTTGTGTTAAAATTTAAGCATGAGATTCACTGTCAGATGGCGATGGATAATCCGAACTTTGTCGAAACGGTCACATCCGGGATTTCACGGCTGACCAAGGTCAATTATACATTTATCGGCATTCCTGAGAACCAATGGATCGAGGTGCGTGAAAGCTTCCTCCAAAGCCATGACATGCAGTCGGATGGTGATGACGAGGCAGGGGCGCCAAAATCGGCACCGAAGCAGGAGGATACTTTTGTCAGTGAAGCAATGAAGCTGGTAGGAGAGGACTTGCTTGAAATCAAGGAGTAAATAATCTTAAATAGAAGAGGAGATTTTAAATATGCGTGGAATGGGAAATATGCAAGGTATGATGAAACAAATGCAGAAAATGCAAAAGGATATGGCGAAAGCACAGGCTGAAATCGAAGCGTCTGAATTCGTTGGAACAGCTGGCGGCGGTATGGTCAGCGTAAAGGTTACTGGTAAACGTGAAGTTTTAGATGTTGAAATCAAAGAAGAAGTGGTAGATCCTGAAGACATCGAAATGCTGCAAGATCTTGTTCTGGCTGCAACGAATGATGCGCTGAAACAAGTGGATGAAACAACGGCTCAGAAGATGGGCAAATTTACACAGGGTATGAATATCCCAGGACTTTAATTTGAAATATGAATCAGTGGGGAGCGTTTGTCTGAGCGGAGTTTCCGGCGGGCAGACGCTTTTTCCTTCAATGAAAGCGAGCGATGAAAAATGCATTATCCAGAGCCGATTACACGACTAATGGATAGTTTTATGAAATTGCCGGGAATCGGCCCAAAATCGGCTGCCAGACTTGCATTTTATGTACTAGACATGAAAGAAGATGACGTGCTTGATTTTGCCAAGGCACTGGTCGATGCCAAGCGTAATTTGAGTTTTTGCTCCGTGTGCGGACATATTACGGATAAGGATCCCTGCTATGTTTGTTCAGATACGTCGCGCGACCAAACCGTTATTTGTGTGGTGGAGGAGCCGAAAGATGTGATTGCGATGGAAAAAATGCGCGATTATCATGGTCTTTATCATGTACTGCACGGAACGATTTCGCCAATGGACGGGATCGGGCCGGAAGATATCAATATTCCTGATCTGATCAAACGCCTTCAAAATGAAGAAGTGGAGGAAGTCATTCTTGCCACGAATCCAAATGTAGAAGGTGAAGCAACTGCCATGTATATTTCTCGTCTTGTCAAACCAAGCGGAATCAAAGTGACGCGAATTGCGCACGGACTTCCAGTTGGCGGCGACTTGGAATATGCAGATGAAGTAACTCTTTCTAAGGCGCTTGAAGGCCGTCGGGAAGTTTAAAGAGGTGATCATGTGGAAGCACGAAGCGCCAGACATGGCCGTAAGAAAAAGAAAAAAATCGGTAAACTGCATAAGGAATATGACCGCTATCTGCTCGATTTGATCGAAGCCACACAGGAAAATTGGCACAAGCAGAAGGTGTTGCTGCACAAGAGCTTTGGCTACGATCCTCGGCTTGAATTTGAAGAAAAAAAGGCGGAGGCCAAGTATTTCTATTTGTTCAAAGAAGCGCGTCATCGCGAAGTACAAAACAGACCGCATAATCAGTGATTGATTATGTGGTTTTTTTGTGGCTTTAAACAAGAGTTTTGTGGTCTTTCTGTAAAAAGCGGATAAATACATGTAAAAATGACATTGAGCTTTTCTTGAGAAAGCGCTTTAATAAAGATGTTACGTAACGCTGAAAAAATGACTTAGATGGAGGGAATAAAATGGAAAAAACTGCCGTTGTTGAAGTAAAGACGGTTTCCAAGTGGCAGCAGCGCATTGGGTACGGTGCCTCTGATCTTGCATGTAATTTGATTTGGCAAATGATAACGCTTTATTTAATGTATTTTTATACGGATGTATTTGGACTGGCCGCAGTGCAAGTCAGTTTGCTTTTTCTGGTCACGAGAGTAATCGACGGCTTTTCCGATGTGTTGATGGGAATCATTATTGATAAAACAAACACGCGTTGGGGGAAATCACGTCCATATTTTCTAATTGGCGCCATTCCATTCGGGTTGCTGGGCGTGCTGGCGTTCTTCGTTCCTGATATTGGCGATGTTGGCAAGCTGGTTTATGCCTATATCACCTATATCGGGCTATCGATTGCCTATACAATGGTCAATATTCCGATGGCTTCAATTCTGCCTAGCCTGACAAGTGATACGAATGAACGGACCGTACTGGTGACATTTCGGATGATCTTTGCGGTCATTGGTTCGACGATTGTGAGTGTGCTGACCATGCCGCTTGTGCAAATGCTTGGCGGTGGCTCGGAGCAGCAGGGCTTCTTCTTCACCATGCTGATTTTTGCAGTTGTTGGCACGCTGCTGTTCTTTTTCACCTTCCGAAATGTGGAAGAAAAAGTGAAAATTCGCAAAGAGCAGGTGACGGTCAAGGAGGCGTTCACGGCGCTCAAGGGCAACAAACCGTGGTACATTTTTGCGGTTAACATCTTGTTTATGTGGGGCTCGGTCTTCCTGATGTCCGGCTCGCTGATTTATTATTATACCTATAACGTAGGGCGGCCGGATATTGCGGGAGTGATTGCTGGGATTGGCTCGTTTGTGCCGCTTGCTGGGACGGTCATCACGCCTTGGCTGTCTCAAAAGTGGATTAAGAAGCGCATTTTCATGCTGGGAAGTGTGATCAACCTGCTCGGCTTCGTGGTCATGTTTTTGGCGAATGTCAATGTACCGCTACTGATTGTTGGGGCAATTGTTATGGCGTTTGGCAGCGGTCTCCGTCAGGCCATCTACTTTTCCATGCAGGCCGATCCGGTCGACTATGGGGAATTCAAGACGGGTGTCAGCGCGGCCGGGGTGCTTTCGGCAATCAACGGCTTTCTTGGAAAAGTGGCAATGGCGCTAACGGGTGCTATGTCCGGTTTCATGCTGGCGTGGGGCGGTTATGTGGCAGGTGCTGAGCAAACGACTAGTGCCCTCTTCGCCATTAAGTTGAATTATTTGATATTACCGGCGATTCTCGTGATTATCTCGATGATCATCATGTCTTTCTATGATTTGGATAAAATCTATCCGGCGATTCGGAAAGAACTGGATCGGCGTCTGCAAGAGGAGGAATAACATGGATATGCAGATAAATAAAGAAGTGAAAATTATTCGAAATGAGGCGTTTTTGGAAAAAGCAGAAGCGCTCGACCATCCGCTGTTTGAAGAATGGGTCCGCCCGGTGCGAATGGTCAAAATGGTAGCAGACGAAGCGGCCATCCATGGTTTTCGGGCAGAAGCGCTGCCGGACAGCCCGCTTGAAACTGCGCCGCTCGGCAAAGGGGACTGTGTGATTTTTGATTTTGGTCGGCACCTGGTTGGCTATCCTTCTTTCGAGTTGGAGCCAGTTGGGAGCCCTCCTGATGCACCGCTCTACTTTCGGCTCACCTTTGCGGAAATGCCTGTTGAGGCGGCAGTCGATTTCTCTGCATATGACGGCTGGCTGAGCAAATCGTGGCTGCAAGAGGATGCTTTTCATATTGACGTGTTGCCGAAAATTTTCCATGCAGAACGGCGGTACAGTTTTCGCTATATGAAACTGGAGGTGATTGACTCGTCGCCCAAGTATCAAGTGAAGCTAGCTCACATCAAAGTTCGAGCGGTGACATCAGCCGACCAAGCCAGTTTGGCACCACTTCACGCGACGCGGCCGGAAAACCGTCAGCTGGACCATGTGAGTCTTGAAACGCTCAAGAGCTGCATGCAGTCAGTCTATGAAGATGGACCAAAACGGGACCGGCGTTTATGGCTGGGCGATCTTTATCTGCAGGCTCAGGCCAGTTATGTCAGTTTCCAAAATGTCGACCTGGTCAAGCGCTGCCTCTATCTGTTTGCCGGACTGCCGGATACACAGGGACGAGTGCCGGCCAATCTGTTTATCGCGCCGGAAGTGAGGGCAGATGATACCTATCTGGTCGACTATGCGCTGTACTTTATGGACACCTTATATGACTACTATCAGCATACAGGCGAAAAGGAAACGGTGCGCGAACTCTGGCCGACTGCCAAAAGTCAGCTGAACTTTGCGGCGGAGCATTTGAATGAGCTGGGCATCATGGAGGACCGGCCCTACTGGTGGTCATTTGTCGACTGGAATCCCGATTTGAGCAAAGCGACCCCCACGCATGGTCTCTACTTGCTGACTTTGAAGCGCGCGGCAAGTCTGGCGGCTGAATTTGAACCGGCACTTGTCGAGGAGCTCACCGCCAAATGTGAAATGGGCAAGCAGGCGGCAAGAGACCATCTTTATGATGCGCCGACTGGCTTTTTCCGAAGCGGCACGGATCATCAAATTTCTTGGCATAGTCAAATCTGGATGGTGCTGGGCGAAGTGGTTTCTAAAGAAGAGGGCAGGCAGCTACTTTTGCGTACCATGCGGAAGAATCCGGAAATCGGTTTGACGACGCCATTTGCCTATCATTTCATGGTGGAGGCACTGTTTAAAACGGGTCTCAAAGAGGAAGCGGAACGGATGATGGATACGTATTGGGGCGGCATGATCAAGGCGGGGGCTGATACATTCTGGGAACTGTTTAAGCCGGACGATTTGAATTTCTCTCCGTATGGCAGTCATCTGATCAATTCGTATTGCCATGCGTGGAGCTGCACGCCAACTTACTTTATTCGCAAGTATCAACTATAATGGAGACGGGGCGGCAGGTGACCGCTCCGTTTTTAGGAGGTTTTGAGAATGGATTTTGCTGAACTCGACCATTTCCTGCGGCGGTATGATGAGATCGAAAAGCGGCAGGTGATCGACCATGTGAACATTAATGATATTGCGCTTGAGGCATCAAGTGGCACTTTTATCATGCCGCAAGACCCCTTTTTCAAAAAAGATGAGATTTTCATTCGGAAACATCACCGATTTGCCGCCATGCCCGAGCATCAGCATGCGTTTATTGAGTTGAATTACTTATATTCGGGGGAGTCAACGCAAATTGTCAACGGGAAGGAGATTACTTTTCCGCAGGGGACTTTCGTTCTGTTTGACAAAGGAACGCGGCACAGCATTTGCGACATGGGGGAAGACGATATTTTGATCAATATCATTTTTCGCAGTGAGACCATTCAGACCACCTTTTTTAAAACGCTGGAAAATAGTCGAAGTATTGTCTCTGATTTTTTGCTGAGTGCGGCGCTTCAATCCACTACAAGGAATCATTTTATCCCGTTTTACGGGGCCAAAAATAAACGGCTTCAAGAAATTACCAGAATGATGCTTTGTGAATTCTATGATCCGTCCGATTACTCGGCTGAGCTGATCAAACATTATCTGAGCATCATTTTGATGGAGCTGGCACGTGTTTTTCATCAAAACACCAAATATCAGAAAAATAAAAGCAACCAGTTTTTTGCAGTGCTGGAGTATATTGAAGATCATTATCAAACTGTGACTTTGCAGGAGCTGGCGCAGAAATTTGGTTTCAATAAAAATTATCTGGGCAACAAGCTGAAAAGCGAGACGGGCAAGACGTTCCTTGAGCTTGTCAAACGGAAGCGGCTGCATCATGCCTGCTATTTGATGAAATATACAGATAGGCAGATTTCGGCGATTGCAGAAGAAGTGGGCTACTCTTCGCCGAGTTTCTTCTTTGAGCAATTTCAAAAAGAATATCAAATGACGCCTGGAAATTGGCGGAAAATAAATGAATAAGAGAGGTGCGTGTTGCTACTAGTATTAGTAGTAACACGTTTTTCGTTTTTTTGTGAATAAAGAGTGAAGTTTACAAGTAAGATTAAAAACTTTTTTTGAAAGAACTTGTTTTTAATCGCTTTAATAGATATTATAAAAGTCTCATTAATTTTTATGAAAATGAGTAGTCTAACGAGAATGGTCCACTGTCTAATTTGTAAAGGAGAGCAAAAATGAGTCCGCAGATTGTAACATATTTGGTTTTATTAATATCCGCTGTCTATTTAGGGCACACGATTTATTCCGCCCGCCGAGCACGTAAAAAGGGGATGCGAATAGCCTTCCAACCGATTCGCTGGATAGGTGCCGCCCTTGTCTTCTGTCTCGCTTTGGTGGCAGTTGTGACGAACATGACGTATGATGATTTGATCAATCTAATTAATGGTTGGTTTGAATGAGTTCTTTTCAAAGGATACTGTTAAAAATTGTTTCGATTCTGTCGGTGATTTTTGTGCTGACAATGACCTTTTTTTATCGAGAAATGAAAAGCGGAGATATAACTTCGCTGACGCACTATTATTGGGTGCTATGCGTGGGTGCTGTGGTGATTCTCAGCTTGTTTATAATTAGTCTGCTGAACCGAAAAAATGCCATTTGGCTGGTACTACTGGTCGTGGCATTTTTAGTTGCGGCGGCTGTTTTTGCAACGGTTTATTTGGGGATGACATTTCTGCCGGATGAGCTGACAAATTGGTTGAATCTGCATGTAGGTCTGGCTGTTTATGGCATGATTGCTTTAGTTGGACTTTTCTTCTATTTGTTTGCTCGCTTCAAACGTGAATAGATTTTCTTGAGTGAAATGTGTCAAAAAATACATATTAGACAGAAATAAAAGGATTTTTTGGTATATCTCGGGACTAATATGGGTAAAAACATGTTGTATAATGTTTTTATAACACGATGTATAGGAGTTTTGATATGAAAGTAAAAAGTCTTGGAATGGTTTCTTTAGTTTGTTGCTTACTGTTTTTAGGGCCTGTGGGAATATTGGCTGATACAACAGAGTCAGAAGAGCAGAAAGTAGCTCTTCAGGATGTGGCAGCGAAGAAAATTGATGACTGGTTTCCAGATGATAATTTGGCAGAAGAAATGCGTAAGTTGCTTAATAAAAGTAGTACCTCTGATGTTGTTTCTCAAGAAGAGCTGAATGCAATTCGAGATGTTAGCTTTGTTAAAAAAGAAATTCATGATTTGACAGGTATGGAGAATCTTCATTCACTGTACACATGTGATTTATCTAATAATCCGATCACTGATATTAGGCCATTGATGAATTTGCAGGATTTGTGGTATCTAAAATTGGATGGCACGGATGTGACAGACTTATCCGCTTTTTTGACAGCAGATCTTCCACTATTGATCAACTTATATTTAAACAATATCGGGCATATAGATTTGATTAATTTGAAAAATCTTCCGCAATTAGGTGTGCTTCAAGTGAAGGGAGACCAGCTAACCGATTTAGATGAGATGAAGGAGTTGCCACAATTATATTCACTCTGGGCGGAAGGGAATCAGATTACCGATATCACAGGGCTAGCTAACCAGACGAATCTGAACTTTTTGTACCTCGATGCCAATCAAATTAGTGACATTCAACCCTTAGCTGGCATGTCGAAACTGAGGCATCTTTCGTTAACGGAGAATCAGATTACCGATATCAGTCCGCTAGGGAATCTGCCATCATTAATCTCTTACAATGCAGTGAACCAATATGTGGTAAACTCGCCGCTTGTTGCGATTCCTTCTCAGCCTTTTACGGTTGAAAATCAAATAGTAAGCTTTGATGGATCCGTTTTAGCACCGATTGATGTGTATCCTACCGCGTATACCTATGAAGAACCGAATTTATCATGGGCATTCACGGATATTGAATATGAATCATCCGTTTACTATGTGGGACAGGAATCAACGGCTAAAGGTGAATTTCTAGTGGTTGTCGATCAGCCGTTAATACACGATTTTGAACAGCCAGTCATTACTGCTGATCCGGAAATCACCTACACATTAGGTGAGCAAGTCGATCAGCCGACTTTTCTAAAAGATATTCATGCCTCAACAAGTGATGGTTCGGAAATTACGAGTGATTTTACAGAGCAAGTTGATTTTCAAAAAGAAGGCGACTATCTGGTAACGCTGAATGCCACAGATGATTCAGGCAATGTGGCGGAGCCTGTAACGGTCATCGTGCATATTGTAAAAGATGCCACGCCAATAGATGGTGGCGGAGATGACCCGGATGATAATAATCAGCCTGATGGCGGAGACGAGCCAAATGACAATAGTCAAACCGATGGAACTGATCAAAACGACAATAGTCAAACCGATGGGACTGAGCAAAACGACAGTGGGCAAAATCAGCCGAAAGAAAATGCGAATACTACTGGATCATCCCTGCAAGTAACGCAAAATGATAGTGGACAGGAAAAAGCACAGCTGCAAGAAGCCGATACATTGCCGAAAACTGGGGATGCATCTGATTTTGGCTGGATGGTAGCAGGTGGCCTGTTGATTTTATTGGGCAGTTATGGGCTGCTGAAAAAACGTTCCCGGACGAATTAGATGCCCGTTTTCTCTAGTAAAAGAATAGGAATAAAGAATTTTGACCGAAGTAAACAGCTTACTTCGGTTTTTTTCGCTTTTCACTTGATAAGAAATCGGCTACAATAAGGGGACAGAAGTTGAAAGAAGGTCGGGGGACATGTTCAGCAAGAAAAAGATGATAACCTTTATTGAAGAAAATCAAGTAGCGCCTGATTTGGCACCATATCTTGGCTTAGGGGCGTTATATGTCGAAATTTATGCACCAACAAGTGCGGTCTTAGCGATGCACATTAAACCGCAGAAGCTCTCAAAAATATTGATTCAAAATTGGGGGATTACGAGTAGAGAAGGCGCTCTGGGAAAAATCATCGGGTTGCTTGAAGACGGACGGACCAAAGAGTTTGAGGGATCTTTCGCAGCATTCCAAGCAGGAAACAGCGATGCAATTTTAGATGAAAACTTCCGCAGCTACGAAGAACTGCTGGAATCCTGTGAAATATATAATTTGAAAGAAAGTGATTTTCAAACAAATGAAACCATTCGTGCTTGGGATTTCGAGCAGGCTGCTTTTATTATCCGAGCTGCACATTATCTGGGCTATCTGAAAGAAGAAGAAGTGTGGAATTTATTGCAAAATGAAGTGGCACCGCGAGTCAAAGAGGCCGGCTTCAAAGATTGGCAGGCATATGGAATCTCTGTTGCGGCAGGTCGCAGTTTTTGTGAAGGAACAGCACCGATTGAGATTCTTTATCCGTTCCGCCGATTGCTGAATGGCAAGGGTGCTTGGAAAGATGGCGCATTCCTTTAAGTAGGGACAAACTTAGAAATGAAAAACCGTGGGAACCTTTAATAGATGGGGTCCCACGGTTTTTTATTTATTGAAAATCAGGTTCTGTCCGAACATAAATCACATCCGGCGCATTGCTGACCCGTTCACCGCGATTCAGACGGTCGATCGCACGGAGGTCCTGATCAGCAAGCGCGAAATCATAAATTGCGGCATTTTCACGGATTCGTTCAGGTGTTTCAGATTTTGGGATGATGGCCACACTATTTTGAAGATGCCAGCGAAGCACGATTTGTGCAGGTGTTTTGCCATACTTGTCGCCGATTTCCTGAAGCAGCGGTTCGCTTGTCAAAAGTGGGCCACGACCGAGTGGGCTCCAGGCCTGATGGGCAATGTGCAGCTCCTCCAAGTAGCGGTGAAGGACGCGGTTGCTGAAATGCGGATGGGTTTCCAACTGGTCGACTGCTGGCAGCACATTTGCTTCGGTCATCAGTCGATCCAAGTGGTGCGCTTCAAAATTGCTGACACCAATCGCGCGAATCAGCCCCTCGTCATAAAGTCGTTCCATGGCACGCCAGGTATCAAAAAATGGCTCTTTTTTTGGCCAGTGGACAAGGTACAAGTCGAGCCAATCCAGCTGTAACTTTTTCAAAGAAGTTTCAAAAGCACGCAAAGTTTCGTCATAGCCCTGATCGGTATTCCAAACCTTGGTCGTCACAAAATAGTCGTCACGTTTCAAGCCGGACGAGGCAAGAAAATTTCCCAGATAAGCCTCATTGTGATAAAACATTGCTGTGTCAAATAAGCGGTAACCGACTTCTGTTGCGACTTCCAAAGAGGTACGAAACCGGGCTTCATCAGCAAGCTTGTAGACACCAAATCCGTGGCGCGGCATCTTGACACCATTGTTCAATTGAATCGTATCATCGAAAGAAAGCTTTTCCATTGTAACTCAACCTCCTTGTTTCTCTTATTTCTAGCATATAAAAGATTGGCTGAAATTGCCAGTCATTGCGTTAGACAAAAAGCCTATATTTGTGCAAAGTTTCACGTTGGAAGGCCTAGGTCTGCTTATTTTGTAGCGGTAACAGGATGCAACTTTTTCTAAACATTGAAAGGCGCTTGGGTGCAGATAGAAAAAGAAGCTGAAAATTAAGCAAAATCCATGGTTCGGAGGCTTAATTTTCGCTTCTCTTATTTTTCCAATCGTCTTACTAAAAGAGTTTCACAAAGTCCGGCGGTTATTTCATTTGATTTCAATCGATTTCAGGTTTTGCTTGATTACTTCCGGGTCCTCGTCCATTTGAAGCTGAGCAGCTGTTGCATAGGCTCCTTCAAGAATGGGGGCGTTGTAGAGAATGATTTCCTTATCTGAAACTTCTGCTACGGTTTCAATGTTCATTTTGGCACTGCCCAGATCATAGAAGGCAAAAATCTTGTCAGCCGAATTTTCCTCAAAGGCAGCATTCACTTTGTCAAAGCTGGTGCCGATTCCGCCGTCATCCGTGCCGCCTGCAAATGTGATCACCACGTCTGCTGCAATTTGCTCGATAATGTCATGAACCCCTTTTGCCACATCTTTTGAATGGGAAATGATGACGACTCCATAAGGTTTGGTCATTTATTTCGCCTCCTGATCAAGGAAAGCATGGAAAAGTAGCGCAGAAGAGTAGGCGCCGGGATCAAGATGTCCCACCGAGCGCTCGCCCAAATAGGAGGCCCGGCCTTTCGTTGCTTTCATATCACTCGTTTTCTGTAAAGCCGCCTCAATCACGTCATGTGTCAAATCTTCCTGCCGAAGTGCCCGCGTAACAGGCTCCCAAACGTCGATCATTGTTTTTTCACCTGCCGCTGATTTGCCACGATTTTCAATGCCTTCAAGTCCTGCTTCCAGTGCGGTCGTAAGCTCTGTTGGCGTCAGTTCATCGCCTGTGATTTTTTTACTGATATTCAGAAAGGCCGACCCGTAGAGCGGACCACTAGCCCCGCCGACTTTACTCAAGATGGTCATGGCCGCCGTTTTGAAGACCGCTTGAAGTGTTTCCGGTTCTTTGGCGTTAAAGGCTTTTTTCAGTTCTGTCATGCCGCGCGCCATGTTCACACCGTGATCGCCATCTCCAATTGCCTGATCAAGGTCGCTCAGCAGCTGTTTGTTTTCGATAATTCGGTCGCTAAAATCATTCAGCCAATCGAGGGCCCATTTTTTATCATATGTCATTTGTTTTTGCTCCTTTCATTACCATGCAATCGTGCTGACCGGCAGATTTAACATTTCCACCCATTTTTCATCAGCCAGTTTTAAAATAGTGAGTGAGATGCCGGCCATTTCGAGTGAGGTCATATAGTCGCCGACGAGTGTTTTCTTCACTTCCACACCAAGGCTTGATAAAAGTTCATGAACGTCATTTGAAAATACGTATTGTTCCATCAGCGGTGTGGCGCCCATTCCATTGACCAGTACAACCACTTTGTCACCGGCAATCAGCTGATGCTCCCGATTGATCCGTTCAACCAGCTGGTTGGCCAAGGCGTGCGAAGGCATCAGTTTTTCGCGGCTGAAACCCGGTTCTCCGTGGATGCCAATTCCGAGCTCGATTTCATCCGGTCCAAGCTCAAAGCCGGGATGACCAACCTTCCGGCACAGTACATGGTGAAAGTGCCACACCGATCGTTTTAATGTGCTGGATTACTTTTTCGCCAAGTGCCTTCAGCTCAGCCAAATTTGCACCAGCTTCAGCAGCCGCACCGACAATTTTGTGAACGAGAACAGTTCCTGCCACACCGCGTCGACCTGTTGTAAACGTACTGTCTTCAACGGCAATATCATCATCAACAATAATCTGCTCGACCTGAATGTCATCTACACTGGCGAGTTCGGCAGCCATATCAAAATTCATCACATCGCCCGTATAATTCTTAACAATTAGAAGGACACCTTTACCTTGATCTGCCGCTTTAATTCCTTCATAAATCTGGTCAGGTGTTGGCGAGGTGAAAACATCGCCGCAAACCGCAGCAGAAAGCATCCCGCGACCAACATAGCCAGCATGAGCCGGTTCATGACCACTTCCGCCGCCACTGACGAGACCGACCTTTCCCGGCCGTTTATCAACGCGCGCGATGACACGAGTATCAGGAATGCGTGCCACAATTTCGGGATGAGATTTCGCCAAACCCTCAACCATTTGTTCAACTACTTGCTCTGGGATATTGATAATTTTTTTCATTTGCCTGAAAACCTCCTCATCATTTTCCTACGCTAAGAAAATTCCCTTTTGCTTGCGCTTTCAAACGTCCAAAGCAGCGTGCTATAAAAAGGTTGCTGATTAAAAAGAACTATGCTATAATGAACCCATAATAACTGACAAGGTTCACCAAAAACCCCGGTTCGTGTAGGAACCGGGGTTTTACTATGGGCTGGAAGGCCGTCTTGTTTCATTTGCTACGCCTAGCGTCCAGCCAGTGTTTGAAGAGTGCAATTGTGCACCCGACAATGATTGGCGCAACAATGCTGGTCAAAAGAACTGACAAGGGATTCACCTCCTTTAAGGCAAGGATATTGCCAAAGGTAGACGACTCCTTTAGTATAATAGAATTCATAATAATAGGCAAAAAGACCTGATCATAAAGAAATGTAAAAAAGCAGCCCAAAATACGTTTCCAGCTTTAAAAAGTATATAATAAAAGCAAATCTGGATTTTTTAACAGGAAAAAAATTTTTTAATGAAAGGGGTCGTCACATGTTCGCTCAAAAAAAGAAACCGCTAGTCGAGCGGATTGAAAGCCATATTCAACTTGATTCAGTCTCGCTACACGTTCCAGGTCATAAGAATGGTCTGCTTTATCCGGCGAGCTGGCAGCCCTTTCTGAAATATGATTTAACAGAAATCACCGGTCTAGACGATCTGTATCATTCGGAAGCGGCGATTGAAGAGAGCCGCCAACTGTTGACAGCCTGTTACGGGGCTGAGGAAAGCTATTTTCTAGTGAATGGGACGACAGGGGGCAATCTGGCGATGATTTTAGCGGCAGTTGGACGTGGGGAAAAGGTGCTAGTTTCGCGAGATGTCCATAAATCGATTCTGCACGGTCTCGAGCTGGCCGGGGCAGTCCCCATCTTTTTGACAGCAGCAGTCGACCCGGAAATCGGTGTGGCAAGCGGCGTATCCTGTGACCTTCTGGAAGAGGCCTTCACACTTCATCCAGATATTGCGGCCTGCATTTTTACCTATCCCAGCTACTATGGGACCGTTTTTGATTTGGCAAGCTGTATCAGTATTGCCCATCGATACCAAGCTGTCGTGCTGGTGGATGAGGCACATGGCGCTCATTTTGCCGCGCATCCTGATTTCCCAACAGACGCCCTGCAACTCGGGGCAGATGCAGTCGTTCAGTCGGCGCACAAGACGCTTCCGGCTATGACGATGGGATCATTTTTACATATTGCAAGCAGCCATCCGAGGCTCCAAGAAGTCCCGCGGTATTTGCAAATGCTCCAGTCCAGCAGCCCGTCCTACTTGATCATGGCCTCATTAGACATCGCGCGGCACTATGTAGCCAATTATGAGGCGGCTGATTTTGAAACATTTTGGGAAATGCGTGCGAATTGGGAGGCATCCCTCACGGCGAGCGGCTTTGAAGTCCTGACACCAGCTGATCCACTCAAACTAGTCATTCGGCGCGCCGGCAGCACAGGTTTTGAACTGCTGGCAGAATTCGAGCAGAACGGCTATTTCCCAGAACTGGCGGACGAAAGCCAAGCGCTGCTGATTTTGCCACTTTTAAAAAAGAACGACTCATTTCCCGCACCTTCCAACTGGCAAACAGTCGCAGCGGACAAAAAGGAAAGACAAGAGATTCAGCCAATCGCGCCAGCTGCCATCACAGAACTGGCGATTTCCTATGAAGCCATGCGGGGACTGAAAACGGAATTCCTACCAGTCGAGGCGGCAGTTGGCTATGTGGCCGCTGAGAATGTGATGACCTATCCACCCGGCATCCCCGAACTAATACGCGGTGAAAAAATAACGGCAGAGCATGTAACGGTTTTGCAGGCAATCAAAACGCGGCGCTATCAGGGCGGAGAGAAGCTGCATGAGAATAAGCTCAAGGTTTTTAAGGAAATATGATATAATTTGAACAGAAAAGAAGTAGAAAGAGGTACACAAATGAAGGCGATTTTTATCACGCTTGAGGGTCCAGACGGCTCCGGCAAAACAACAACCATGCAATTGCTTTATGAAAAAATGAAAAAATCGGGTATTCCATTTATTAAAACGCGCGAACCGGGCGGCAGTCCTATTTCGGAAAAAGTGCGGGAAATCGTTCTAGGGATTGGCAATGAGGAAATGGACCCGCGGACGGAGGCCTTGCTGATTGCTGGTGCGAGAAGGCAGCATGTGGTCGAAACGATCCGGCCCGCCTTGGCAGCAGGCAAAACGGTGCTCTGTGACCGCTTTATCGACAGTTCGCTGGCTTATCAGGGAGCAGGTCGCGGAATCGGTATTGATGAGGTTCTGGAAATCAACCTTTTTGCTGTGGAAGAAACACTTCCAGATGTGACCTATTATTTGGACGTTCCCGCAGAGATCGGTCTGGCGCGGATTGCTGCGAACAAAGGGCGTGAAGTCAACCGGCTCGACAAGGAGGATGTGACTTTTCATCAGCAGGTGCAGACGGGATACGAGGAACTATTGAAGCGTTTTTCGGCGCGATTTGTTCGGGTTGATGCCACACAGACTCCTGACCAAATCACGGATCAGATTCTTGCGGATATTTTAAAACGTGTTGCGGAGAGCTGATTAAGGATGTTTGAACAGCTGAAATTAGGTAAAACTAAATAGTAAAGTTGAAATGAAAATTTTGCTATAATGAAAAAAAGTGCAGAATGGCTCTGCACAAGGAGGGGACAGGAAGATGAAATTAATTTTTGCGATTGTGCAGGACCAGGACAGCAACCGCCTTTCTGATGCTTTAACAAAAGCGAACTTTGGTGCGACAAAGCTGGCTACAACGGGCGGCTTTCTGAAAGCAGGCAATACGACTTTTATTATCGGGACTGAGGATGAACGTGTTCAGGATGCGCTGGATATTATTAAAGATAACTGCAAGGCGCGCGAGCAAATGATGACGCCGTCTGCCTCACTTGGCGTTACGGTCGACACATATGTTCCTTATCCAATCGAAGTGCAAGTTGGCGGGGCGACAGTGTTTGTAATGCCAGTCGAAAGTTTCCACCACTTTTAAAAAGTAAAATCATGCTGTCAAACAAGTGAGATGTTGCAGTCTTTCTGTTTGGCGGCATTTTTATTTTATACTCATTTTTGGCTGGAGAGAGCCTTGCTTTTTTAACAAGTCTTATTTTTTGAACAGAAAAAGACACTTAGTAGAGCCGATAATAGGGCGCTTACTAAGTGTCTTTTTATACATGTTTTATTTGATAACTAATTTTTGTCCTACATAGATAGTTGTGCCGTTCAATTTGTTCCACGATTGCAGATTGCTTACAGAAACATCATTTTTCTGTGCGATTCCCCACAATGTATCACCTTTTTGCACGGTATATGTTTTGGAAGCAGAATTAGAATTGCTCGAGCTAGCTGAATTGGAGCTAGAGCTGTTGCTGCTTGAACTACCAGATTTGGAAACAACTAATTTTTGTCCCGGCTGGATTGTATCAGAGGACAGGTTGTTCCATGATTTGATATTGGCCACAGAAGTGCCGTATTTATTGGCGATCTTCCAAAGTGAATCACCGGATTGAACAGTATAAGTTGTGCCGGATGAAGCATTGCTGTTGCTCGAGCTAGAGCTGTTGTTGTTGGATGAATTGCTGGAACTGCTGCCAGATGAGCTGCTGTTTGAGCTGGACGAACCGGCGGACACTTTCAATACCTGACCAACATGGATTGTGTCAGAGCTTAGGTTGTTCCACGATTTCAGATTGGCTACAGAGACACCAAACTGCTGGCTGATTTTCCAAAGCGAGTCGCCACTTTTGACGGTATAAGTGGAAGCGGAACTGTTACTTGATGATGAACTGCTACCGCTATTATTATTGTTGCTATTGCTGGAAGAATCAGAAGCATTTGAGTCGCTGCTCGAGCTTGATTGGGAGACAATCAATTTTTGTCCCGGATAAATCGTATCAGATTTAAGGTTGTTCCAAGATTTTAGATTTGCTACGGAAGTGCCATACTTGCTGGCAATCTTATAGAGCGTATCCCCAGATTGCACCGTATAGTAAGTGCCGACAGATGTATTGTCTGTTGTACCACTGTCAGTATTGCTGCTGCCAGATGAACCCGTATCATATTGAGTCAAATTGTAGCGTTCGATAATGCTGTTCAGTTTGCTGGCATAGCTTGTATCTGTCGCATAGGTTCCAGTTAGCGCCTGTGTGGCATCTTTATATGAATTCGTGTTGCTTTTCCAAGTGCCCGCATAATAATTAGGATTCCAAGAAGGGCCGTTATGCAACACATTCGCATTGTCTTGCAAAGAAGCGGCGTAATTAGGATACTTCCGGAACTTGGCTGTAATTTGATAGTAGTTGCCTGAACCGTCATCTTCAAGAGTTTTCATTTCGACGTACTGCCCGTTGTAAGTCCCTTTAATGCCGAAAAGATTATAGTTCGGTGCAGAAGAAAGGGTGCTCGAACCATAGCCGCTTTCAAGGCATGCCTGAGCAATCATTACCGAAGCATACAGGTCGTTCGCTGCTGCCACTGACTGAGCATCTGCTGCGATCGAATCAATGAAAGCTTGAGCCGACTGAGAGCTAGCTCGTAATGAAGTCCCCATGACATTACTGGTATAAGTAGTAGGGGAAGTTTGTACATTAGAGCTGCTAGCTGTGGCACTGCTTTCTTGAACAGTAGTAGTATTGACTTGGACGGTGGCTTGTGCGGGCTGCGTTTGCGTTGTAGTTTCTTGCGTTGTGTTCACGGCTGTTGCTGTATTTTCTGTGTTAGTGGTTGTGTCACTTTGTTCTGAATCGGTTGTTTCAGGTGCTGTTTGGCTATTTGTTAAGTTGCTGTCATTTGTTGTATCGTCACTATCCGTGTCCGTGTTGGAAACTTCATCTGCTGATACTACCGTCGAATAGGCAGGCACGGCAATTGTTGTTGCAACTGCTGCAAGGCTCGCGATCGTTGTACCGGTTTTTATGGCGTCTTTCTTCTTGCGCTTCTTGCCTTCTTTTTTCTCTGCTTCAATTCGCTCTTTTCTGGTTAATTCCAAAACTATCACTTCCATTTCAAACTTTTTTTCGCACCGTAGATAAATCAATTATGCCATTTTTCACAAGACATTTCTATTGCAGGAATATTAAATTTGCTTACAAGCCGATAATCTTTCACACTTTTGTCAAAAAAGAGTGTCGAAAAAATCACTAAATCAAAAAAGGTTGAAAGAAAAAATGGGCTTTGCTATACTGAGATAAGTAAGTACTTGCTTTATGTAAGGGTGGCAGAAAGGAGTCCGGACGTGATTACAAACGAATCCATTATGGAAGCAGCGCTAAGAATGGTTGCCAAAAACGGCATCAAAGGCTCGACTACACGGCAATTGGCTGAGGCGGCCGGCATCAATGAAGCAACGATTTTCAAGAAATTTAAAAACAAAGAAAATCTGATCCATCTGACACTTGAGCGGCAGATCGAATCCATTAAGCAGGAGATCGATCAGTTTTTTGCGGCTGGTTTTCCTGATCGGGCGACTTTTTTGACAGCTGTCAGTGAGTTTATGCTGTCACTTTATGATAAATATCGAGATTTCATGGTCATTTCGGTTAAGGAAATGGGAAGTAAGGATATGGAATTTATCAACCCTTCTGTCATCGAATACCTTTATGAGAAAATTGATCAAAAAGTAAAGCAGGTCATTGGCCGGAACGAGCGCCATTGTGCAGAATCAGAAGCCGTCTCACTCGTGCTCAACAGCGTGATTTTGCTAACGATGGTTGAAAAAGTAAATGATGATATCTACGAGCGACCGCCAAAGATTCAAGTGAGTGCCGAGACGCTGACGGGTGTTCTAGAGAAATTGCTTTGATCCATGCAGGCGGCTGCTTTTTGAAGAGGGGCAGCTGTCTGTTAAATAAACGAGAACAGTTGGTCATTCATGTGAGAAAAATCACGATTTGATTTTAAAAAGGGTGAGGCGTGTGAAAGCAATCAATGATGGGCCTAAAATCAGGCAGGAAATGCGAACAGTCAGTGCAATGATCCACCTGTATTGTCGAAAAAAACACGGCGGGAAAGATTTGTGTGAGGAATGTGCAGATTTAGAACGCTATGCGCATACACGTCTGTCCCACTGTCGTTTTGGCGAGGAAAAAGGAACCTGTGAGAAGTGTCAAGTGCACTGCTACCGAAAAGACTATCGCGAAAGAATCAAAGCAGTCATGCGTTTTTCTGGGCCGCGGATGCTCACTCGTCATCCGATTTGGGCCATTCGGCATTTAATCAAGAATTTGAAAAGCGGATGACGCTCGAGCTGGTGCCTTTATGGCGCTGGCTTTTTTTGATGTAATAAGCAAAAAACCTCCGACGCACGCGCCGGAGGTTTTCTTTTATTTCGACCGATAAAGATCGACTAATTCTTTTGCCAAGTCCTTAAAGGTGATGGCATTCATTAAATGATCCTGTGCATGGACGAGAAGAAGGGATACTTCTGTTTTTTCGCCGCGTGCTTCACCTTGAATAAGGGCTGTTTGTGAATGATGCGCTTCAAGTAAAGCCTGCTCTGCTTGTTCGATTTGTTTATCAGCTGTTTCAAAGTCGCCTTTTTTAGCTGCTTCGATGGCAAGCATTGCGTCGCTCTTGGCGTTACCGCCGAATACGATCAAACTCATAATTGTTTGTTCTAGATCCATATCTAACACGTCCTTTAAAGGAATTCCAGATTAAGCTTGAGCTGCTTCTTTAGCTTGAACTTCTTTTTCACGACGTAGCTCTTGGATTTGAGCCATTTTCGCGAATGGAAGGAAGATAATGATAGAAAGCGCCAAGTTAACTGCTGCCAAGATACCACCTGCAAGGCTTTGTGTTGCAAGGAAGCCGCCGATGATTGGTGGAGTAGTCCAAGGAACAACGATCGTACAAGCTGGTACAAGACCAGATGCTGTTGCAAAGTAAGCAACCGTTACAAGTACAAGTGGAGTCAAGATGTAAGGAATGAACATGATTGGGTTCAGTACGATTGGAAGACCGAACATCATTGGTTCATTGATGTTGAACAAACCTGGTGCTGCAGACAATTTGGAAACTGTCATGTAAGCTTTGTGTTTACGTGCTACTAGGAAGATTGCGATAACAAGACCGATTGTTGCACCAGTACCACCAAGGTTTACAAATGCATCGAAGAAAGGTTTGTTAACGATGTAAGGAATTTCTTTACCAGCTTCAAGAGCTTTAACGTTTGCTTCAATAGCAGGAACGTTGATTGTTTGCATGAACGGGTCGATAATGTTCGCACCGTGCAAACCGAAGAACCAAAGGAATGCAGAAACAAATGCTAGCAGTAGTGCTGCTGGAAGTGAGTTTGCAAGACCCATGAATGGTTCTTGGATAAGTTTGTAGAATTCAGCTACAAGGTCAGTGATACCAGCTGCTTGGAAGAACGCAGTGATAAGACCGAAGATAGAAACTGTGATCATTGCAGGGAATAGCGCTGCGAATGAACGAGAAACTGCTGGTGGAACACCGTCAGGCATTTTGATGACCAATTTGTCACTGCCGCTTAGACGAGTGAAAATTTCAGTAGAGATAATCGAGATAATAAGAGCTAGGAAAAGACCAGTAGATCCAAGTCCAGCTATGCTCATGCCACCTTCAGCAGCTGGTGCAACAGCGCCGATTGCGAAGAAAGAAGCAACAGATACGACACCAGAAGAAAGTGCATCTTTGTCGTAAGATTTTGCAAGGTTATAAGCAACGGTGAAAGAAATTAAAAGTGCTAGAATCGCGAAAGTACCATTCCATACGTTAACGCCGAAAGCTTGCCATTTGCCCTCTCCGAAAAGTCCGTTCATGAAGTCTTGATATGCTTGAATCGGGAAGTTGTTAATCAGTACGGCGAAAGACCCGAGAATCATCAGTGGCATTGTTGCGATGAAACCATCACGAATTGCAACTAGATGACGCTGCCCGCCGATTTTTGCTGCGTATGGAATAAAGTGTTTCTCCATAAAAGCAATAAATCCATTCATTATAATAATCTCCTTTTTTTGACAATCTCGAAAGACTGCTTAGTATTTTACAGCTATTGCTGGTGATACCTGTTTTACTTGATTAATTCAAGTGCTTGTTTTAAGACGTTGTCGCCTTTCATCATGCCGTAGTCAACACTGTTGATAACAGCAACTGGAATACCTTTTGGTTCCAATTTTTTCTTCATGCTGCCTTCTAAGAAACGAACTTGTGGTCCTAGAAGAAGTACATCGATTTCATCAATGTGTTTGTCAGCTTCTGCTTCAGCTACTGCAAAGATTTTTGCATCCATACCTTCTGCTTCTGCCGCTTTTTCCATTTTAGTTACTAGTAAACTGGTGGACATCCCAGCAGAACAAACTAACATAATTGTTTTCATTTTAAATTCCTCCTTTTCAACTTTACATAGAACTATAATGCAAAAACCGTGCCAACTTTGAAATGGCTTTATAAGAACGTTTTCATAAATGTAAAAAGGCTTACACAATCTAACTGATGTGTGTAATTGTTACACAGATGCACATTCTTAATACAATCTTTATTCCCTAGATTTCTTTTTTTACACTCTCTTTACGCACTTTACGGTTAAGATAGGCATGAAAGAGGATGAGAACAGAAAAAAAAGGAGTGATTAGAGATGTTGATCATCACAATTTTCATGGGGCTGATCGCGCTCGGATTATTGATCTATCTATTTTATGTGTTATTTAGAGGTGAAGACTTATGAAATCGATCATCATACAAGATATTTTTTTTCTGGCAGTGCTTGTTGCTTTGGCAATTCCGCTGGGGCTTTACATTCATAAGCTGCTGATTGGCGAGAAGGTCTGGCTAGAAAAGATTCTCGGTCCGCTTGAACGGGCGATCTATCGACTAATGGGCCAAAGCGCGGCCTGTGAAATGACAGCAAAGCGCTACGCATTCTCAGTACTTGCTTTCAGCTTTCTAGGACTGGCCTTTTTGATGCTGCTGCTTCTGCTGCAAGGATTGTTGCCGCTCAATCCGGAACATTTGCAAGGAATGTCGTTTGATCTGGCCTACAATACGGCGGCTAGTTTTGTTTCAAATACCAACTGGCAGGCCTATTCCGGCGAAGGAACGCTCTCCTATCTCGCCCAAATGTTAGGGTTGACAGTGCAGAATTTTGTTTCGGCGGCGGCTGGGATTGCCGTGTTGTTCGTTCTGATTCGCGGCTTCCTTTATAAGAAAGCACACGGTCTAGGGAACTTTTGGCGGGATCTGACAAAAATCACCCTGTATCTGCTGCTACCGCTTTCGCTTGTTTTGGCGGTTTTACTGGTTTCGCAGGGCGTTGTGCAGACTTTTTCTTCCTACCAAGTGGTTGAAACGCTTCAAGATGGCGTGGGGCAAGTGATTCCGCTGGGACCGGCCGCTAGTCAAATTGCCATCAAGCATCTCGGGACAAATGGTGGCGGTTTTTTTGGTGCCAATTCGGCGTTCCCTTTTGAGAATCCGACGGCCGTTTCCAACTTTTTGGAGATGCTGGCGATTTTGCTGATCCCGGCAGCGCTAGTGTTTACTTTTGGGAAGGCGGTTAGGGACATGCGGCAAGGACGGGCCATTTTTGTGGCGATGATGCTGGTCTTTGTGATTGGGCTGATTGGGATTACGGCGGCTGAGATGTATACGGGGCCTGATTTTGCAGGGGTGTCGACAGGTGGCAGCATGGAAGGGAAGGAAGCGCGCTTTGGGATTGGCCAGTCGGCGCTGTTCAGTGTCTCGACAACGGCTGCTTCCAACGGGGCGGTGAATGCCATGCATGACAGTCTGACACCGCTCGGCGGGATGGTGCCGCTGTTTATGATGCAGCTCGGCGAAGTGATTTTCGGCGGTGTGGGCAGCGGACTCTACGGCATGCTGGCTTTTGTGATTCTGACGGTATTTATTGCGGGGCTGATGGTGGGTCGGACGCCTGAATATTTGGGCAAAAAAATCGAGCCGTATGAGATGAAAATGGTCTGCCTGCTTGTCCTTGTGCCCCCTCTTTTAACGCTGCTCGGGACGGCCGCTGCAACGATTCTGCCGCAGACATTCGGCTACTTGTCGAACGGCTCGGCGCATGGCTTTTCGGAAGTGCTTTATGCGTTTACCTCGATGGGCAACAATAACGGGAGTGCTTTTGCGGGATATGCGGCGGACAATCCGTTTACCAATCTGGTCGGCGGGACGATGATGCTCCTCGGTCGATTTATTCCCATGGTGGCAGCCATCTTTCTGGCCGGCAGTCTGGCGAAGAAGAAAAGTGTGGCGGAAAGCAGCGGAACCCTTTCGACCTCGAACGGCCTGTTTGTCGGTCTGCTTCTCGGTGTGATTCTGCTTGTCGGAGCGCTCAGCTTTTTGCCAGCCTTGGCGCTTGGTCCGCTTGCAGACTTTTTCACAACTTTAAATTGAGGTGATTAAGATGAAAAAAGAAGATTCAAAAAAAGAAATCTATCGGGATGCGACGGTGCAATCTTTCGTCAAGCTGTCGCCGAAGATTCAAATTAAAAATCCTGTCATGCTGGTGGTCTATATCGGGGCTGTTTTGACCACACTGCTCTATTTCCTCGCGTTTGCTGGAGTCGAGGATGCGGCGGCGGGCTACACGCTGGCGATCGCACTAGTCTTATGGTTTACGGTGCTTTTTGCCAACTTTGCCGAAGCGATCGCGGAAGGACGCGGCCGGGCACAAGCGGATAGTTTGAGAAGCGCACGGAAAGATGTCACGGCTCGGAAGCTAGAGCGGGCGGAGGATCATGCTAACTATACGGAGGTGCTGTCGAATGCGCTGCACAAAGGGGATGTGGTCTTTGTAGAAGCAGGCGAACAAATTCCAATGGACGGCGAGGTGATCGACGGGGCGGCATCGGTGGACGAAAGTGCGATTACGGGTGAATCCGCGCCGGTCATTCGCGAGTCTGGCGGTGATCGAAGCGCTGTGACTGGCGGGACGACCCTCGTGTCAGACTGGCTGGTCGTGCGAATCACTTCCGAAGCAGGCGAAAGTTTTCTGGATAAAATGATTGCCATGGTTGAAGGGGCGGCGCGAAAGAAAACGCCAAATGAAATAGCCCTGCAGATTTTGCTGGTGACATTGACGATTATTTTCCTTGTCGTGTCGGTCACACTTGTGCCATTTACCCACTTCTCCAGTGAGCTTGCCGGAAACGGGGCGGCGATTTCAATAACCAATGTTGTCGCGCTGCTCGTTTGCCTGGCACCCACGACAATTGGGGCCTTGCTTTCGTCCATCGGGATTGCTGGAATGAGCCGGCTCAATCAGGCCAACGTGCTCGCCATGAGCGGCCGTGCGATCGAAGCGGCTGGGGACGTGGATGTGCTTTTGCTCGACAAGACGGGGACGATTACGCTTGGCAACCGAAAAGCGAGTGAATTCATTCCGGTTCCGGGTGTCAGAGAGCAGGATTTGGCTGATGCCGCACAGCTTTCCTCTATTGCAGACGAAACGGCAGAGGGGAGAAGCATTGTGGTGCTGGCGAAGGAGCGGTTCGACATTCGGGGGCGTGATTTCGGCTCGATGGGCGCGACATTCATTCCTTTTACAGCCAAAACGAGGATGAGCGGAGTGGATTTTGGCGAACAGAAAATTCGTAAAGGTGCGGCAGATGCAGTGAAAAAATATATCGAGCAGATTGGCGGTCATTATCCGGCAGCCTGTGATGAAATTGTCGAACGGATTGCGCGACTGGGCGGGACACCACTTGTTGTCGTGCGGAATCAGGACGTATTGGGTGTCATTTATTTGAAGGATATCGTGAAAAACGGTGTGAAGGAAAGATTTGTCGATCTGCGGAAAATGGGCATTAAGACGATCATGATCACCGGTGACAATCCGATGACCGCTGCGGCCATTGCGGCAGAAGCAGGAGTCGATGATTTTCTTGCCGAGGCCACACCGGAAGCCAAGCTCGATCTGATTCGTTCCTATCAAAAAGAAGGCCATCTTGTCGCGATGACGGGAGACGGGACGAATGATGCGCCCGCCCTGGCACAGGCAGACGTGGCAGTCGCCATGAACTCCGGGACGCAGGCAGCCAAGGAGGCAGGCAACATGGTGGATCTCGATTCGAGCCCGACCAAGCTGATCGACATCGTGCGAATCGGCAAGCAGCTCCTGATGACACGCGGCGCACTGACAACCTTTAGCGTGGCCAATGACATTGCTAAATATTTTGCGATCATTCCCGTGCTTTTCTATAGTATATACCCAGAGCTGGATGCGCTCAACGTGATGCAGCTTACCAGCCCGACAACCGCCATCCTATCGGCGATCATTTATAACGCGCTGATCATCGTGGCGCTGATCCCACTTTCGCTGCGCGGTGTGAAATATCATGAAATGCCCGCCGGAAAGCTGCTCAGCCGCAATCTGTTTATCTACGGACTGGGCGGCATCATTGCGCCGTTTATTGCCATCAAAGCGATCGATCTGCTGCTGACATTATTGGGGGTGTCCTAACATGGAAAATGAAAAAATGCTCAAACGATTCATTCAAATATGGCGGCCGGTTTTCGTGAGCTTTCTAGCGCTCACACTGCTTTGCGGAGTCGCTTATCCGGGCGTGGTGACACTGATCGCCCAAGCTGCTTTCAAAGACCAAGCGAACGGCAGCTTAATAGAGGAAAATGGTCGAACGGTCGGATCAAAACTGATCGGCCAATCGTTTACAGACCCGAAATACTTGTTGGGAAGGCCGGACAATACGGGAGCTCCGAGCAACCTGAACCCGATGAGCGCGGCCGAGCAGGCCCTAGTTAAAAAACGAGTGGCCTATTACCATAAAATTGATCCGCAAAATCAGAAGCCCGTCCCAGTGGAGCTGGTGACCGGTTCGGCAAGCGGCGTTGATCCGCAAATTTCTGTTCAGGCCGCTAAATATCAGGCTGCACGGATTGCCGCTGAACGGGGTATAGAGGAAGAAACGGTGGACAACATCATCGACCGCTATACAACGAAGCGGACCGCTGGATTTTTAGGGGAACCGGTAGTGAATGTTTTGCAAGTCAATCTGGCGCTTGATAAACTGAAAGCATAGAAATGGAGGTGTCATTCAACATGGAAAGGAAGGCCGAACGTCCGAATCCGGATGCACTTTTGGGACGGTTTAAAAATGAAATTCAGGAGGAAGGCGGCAAGCTTAAGATTTATTTTGGCTATGCGGCAGGCGTCGGCAAGACTTATGCCATGCTGAATGACGCGCGGGAACAGGCCGAGAGCGGTCGAGATGTGGTGATCGGTTATTTGGAACCGCACGCCCGGCCGGAGACGCTTGAACTGGCAAAGGGCCTCGAAACCCTTTCCCCAAAAAAGGTTTTGCATCGAAATATTCAATTGACGGAATTTGATTTGGACGGGGCGCTGGCGCGGAAGCCGGAGTTGATTTTGGTGGATGAGCTGGCGCATACGAACGCTGAAGAGATGCGCAATAAGAAGCGTTATCAGGACATTGAGGAATTGCTTGCGGCCGGGATTGATGTGTATACGACGGTCAACGTGCAGCACATTGAGAGTTTGAATGACATCATCGCGGGCATCACACAGATTGTGGTGCAGGAGACGATTCCCGATCAGTTTTTCGATCAGGCGGATACGGTCAAATTGATCGATATTGATCCGGACGAGCTTCTCAAGCGGCTGGCGCAGGGGAAAATTTATCAGCCAGATCGTGCCGGTGTTGCGATGAGGAACTTTTTTACGAAGGATAATTTAAAACTGCTGCGAGAGATTGCTTTGCGGAAGGCGGCCGATCGAATCAGTTTTGAAAATAGCCGAATATCGATTCTGACGGACAAGTTTGCCAGTATGAAGCTCCTAGTCTGTATTGGTCTGGCGCCATCTTCCAGTCGCTTGATTCGCTGGGGAGCACGTGCGGCTGAGGCTTTTCATGCGCCATGGACGGTGCTCTATGTGGACGATGGCGACACGGAGAAGATTTTGCCGGAAGAAAAGCGGGCGTTGCGGGAGAATCTAGAGCTGGCGGAGCGGCTCGGGGCGGAAATCGTCACGCTGAATGGTGATAATTTGGCGGAAACGATTGCGGAATATGCCAAGCAAAGCGGTGTGACCGATATTGTGGTGGGCAAGTCGCGGCGAAAACGGCGTCTGATCGGCCTGTGGGAGGAATATTTGGAGGACCAGATCATTTCGGAAATCCATAACATTGAAATTCACATTATTCCCGCTGAAATGGCTGTCGGGCGAAAAGCAAAATCACGCAGACGTCGCCAGTTCATTAAACCAATCACCTGGCATGATACGGCGAAAATGATGGGACTGCTAGTTTTAGCGACACTCGTCTCCCTCGGGCTTTCAGAACTTGGTATCGGCGATCAAAATGTCATTATGGTCTATATTTTATCCGTGCTAATCATTTCGCGCATCACAGAAGGCTACCTGTACGGCGTTTTAGGTTCGCTTCTCGGCGTGCTGCTGTTCAACTTTTTCTTCACCACGCCTGTGTATACATTTAACACGATTCAGGCCGGCTATCCAGTCACTTTTGCAATCATGCTAATTGTCGCACTGGTCACAAGCGCGCTAACTGTTCGTATCAAAAAGCAGGCCAAGCAGGCGGTCGCCAAGGAGCACCGTACGGAAGTCCTCTATGAAATCAACAAGCAGCTCCTAGTCACGCGCAATTTGGCGGGGATCGCAGAACTGACCAACGACTATGTTGCAAGGCTGTTTGGGCGGTCGGCGGTATTTTTTCTGGAAGATCCGCTTAGTGGGCACGCGCCGGCATTCCAGCAGGTAGCGGATGAAGCAGGTGCCGATAAACTGCTGACAGAAGATGAACAGGCCGTGGCGCATTGGGTTTTTAAAAATAAAAAACGCGCCGGTGCCGGAACGGATACGTTGATGGGAGCCATGGGTCACTACATGCCGGTCATTTCGCAGGGTCAAGTACTCGGTGTTTTGGGCGTGTACTGCTTGAAAGAGAAAGGCCTGCTGACACAGGACAACCGGCTGTTCCTCCGCATGATCACCAGCCAAGTGGCGATAGCATTAGAGCGACAAAAACTCTCTGATGAGCAGCGGACGATCTTAATTGAGGCGGAAAAGGAGAAAATGCGTGGGAATCTGCTTCGGGCAATCTCGCATGACCTGCGCACGCCGCTGACCGGAATTCTAGGCGCCAGTTCGGCGATTCTGGAAAATACGGCAACCATGGATGACCAGACGAAAACGAAGCTGGTTCATGACATCAAGGACGACTCGGAATGGCTGATTCGCATGGTGGAAAATTTGCTGTCCATTACTCGAATCAACGAGGGGCTGGTCACAGTCGACCGGACGGAAGAAATCGTGGAAGAAGTGGCCGCCGAGGCTGTCGGTCGCATCAAGCAACGCTTCCCAGACCGAGAAATTTATGTCAAAGTGCCCGACGAGCCGCTTTTTGTGCCAATGGACGGGACGCTAATCGTGCAAGTCTTGATCAACCTGATCGAAAATGCCCTCCGACACGGCGGCGAAACGGCCAAGGTCTGGCTTGAAGTCGGTCGATCAGGCGAGGAGGCTGTTTTTACGGTGCGAGATGACGGGATAGGGATTCCGCCGGCCAAGCTGCCCCACCTGTTTGACGGACTTGCAGCGGGCGAAGAGGATCAGGCGGACCGCACACGTGGCCTTGGCATCGGCCTGTCGATCTGCTATTCCATCGTGCGGGCGCATCAAGGCAGAATGGCCGCTTATAATCAGGAAGCTGGTGGACATAGGGGACATGGGGCGGTTTTCTGGTTTTCGTTGCCACTAGCAAAAGGAGGAGAACAAAATGGGACCCAAACGAGTCATACTTTTGATTGAGGACGAGACGGGCATCAGCAATTTCATGTCGGCCGTATTGTCAGCAAGCGATTATCAGGTTCTTCGGGCTGAAACCGGGCAGCAAGGCATTGAAATGGCCGCCACACATGCGCCTGATTTGGTGCTGCTCGACTTGGGGCTGCCCGATATGGACGGCCTGTCGGTGCTTGAAAATATTCGCAGCTGGACCGCCTTGCCCATTGTGGTCGTTTCGGCGCGCGGTCATGAGAAGGAAAAAGTGGCGGCACTCGATCTCGGGGCAGATGATTATATCACCAAACCGTTCGGCACCTCCGAACTGCTGGCAAGAATTCGCACTGCATTGCGGCACAGCGGGGCACAAGCGGCTCAAAATGCCGGTGCCAGCAGTCTCATTCAAATCAACGGGCTGCGGATTGATGATGACCGCCGAATCGTCACGGTGAACGATCAGGTTGTCCATTTGACACCGATTGAATATAAAATCCTGCTACTCCTGGCGACCCATGCCGGCAAAGTGTTGACCCATGATTTTCTGATTCGTGAAATTTGGGGCCCCTATGCCAATGAAAGCCAAACTTTGCGCGTCAATATGAGCAACATTCGCCGCAAAATCGAGCAAAATCCTGCCGAGCCGGCCTACATTATGACGGAGGTCGGTGTGGGCTACCGAATGGTCGAAGCGCCTCTATAGGCTGTGTGAAAAGTAATCGGCAAGTTCCCATCAAACGGGCGCTTGCCGATTACTTTTTTTGTATAAAGAATCATAAGGCAGCCAGTTTTAGAAGAAATGCAGATCGGTTCGTGCTTTTTGCAGATAACAATTTTATTCGGAAAAATAATGAATATAAGGCATTTTTTTATGGGAAAAGGGTATATGTTCACAAAATGTTCAATATTTCGTGTATTAGTTTGTCCATCGTTATATTTTCCAAATAAAAAAACTTATATACTGTTTACAAACCACGCTATTGGAGGGTGAATGAGAGGGATCGTTTAATGAAGCCAATTTTTGAACTTTTAACTCAGGCACCAGACTTAGCAAAGAAGTTTTTACAGGACGTTGAAATAAAGCCGAAGATGAAGATCTATGAATTTACAGCAGAGCGAGAGAAGCAAAAGGTGTTGATTATCAAAAAAGGAGGTGTGAAAGTAGAAGTTTGGTATAAAGGGAAGTGGCGGCTGGCCAGTTTTTACGGTCTGAATGGTGTGATTGGAATAGGGAGCTTTGTAGAAAACCCTGCCTATTTGGATAAAATTGGTCGGTACCGTGTGATTGCTTTGACTGATGGCATCGTTACAAGTGTAGATGCAGAATTTTTTATTGACCATATGTATGCCAATCCAAGGCTTTTTCAAGGAATGATGGAGGAATTGACCCTGCGCTACATAACCAGTGAATTTATTTATCGCGAGCGGCGAACCCCGCTTTCAACCAGACTCGCAACGGGACTCATTTCAATCATCAATATGATGAAATTTACAATGGATGGCTCGGGTGTCGAATTTATGGCAGCTTTTACAAAACAGTTGATTGCCGCCTTCATTCAAGTGCATCCGTACCGCTTAAATCGTGTGTTTAAAGAGTGGGAAGAGGCAGGTTTAATCACATTTGATACGCATCTGATCATTCATGATATTCGACTGTTAGAGAAGAAAACCGATCTCAGACTTTCTTATATTGAAACTACAAAGGAATAAACAATTAAAAAGGGGTGTCTAAATGACAAGGAAAAAATGGGGAATTTTATGTTTGATTGCGCTTTTTATTTTCAGCCAATGGCCGTTTCATCAGGTGCAAGCGGCTGAACATGGAAGTGAATTTTTAACAAATGTCGAGCTGCGTGATAGTAATGGTGTGCCGAAAAACGAATTCACTTACTACGACGATATTCAGGTTCATTATGACTTTTCAATTCCAAATGATGTGATGGTTTCTGCCGGAGACACGATGACCATCCAATTGCCGAATCAACTGACTTTAGCGGGCAATGTCACATTTAACGTGGTAGACGATCAAAATAATATTATTGGGCAGGCGACAACAAATAAAGCCACCAATCAGGTCGTGATCACATTTACGGACTATGCAGCTACCCACGAAAATGTACAGGGCAGCATCAATATTTGGACGAGCTGGAATAAGACCGTTGTGGAAGCCAATGAAACAGTCAACTTGGAATTCCCTGTGGATGGCGGAACAACCACGCTAGTTATAGATGTTGGCGATAAAATGACGATTTCTCCAGATGAAAAGTTGCTGAAATGGGGAGATGTAGACGAGCTAGATCCGACGCTGATTCATTGGACGGTCCGCGTCAATTATGAAGGCAACCCAATCACGAATGCCGTTTATACAGATGTTCTCGGTCCCAATCAAACACTGGTGGCGGATAGCGTGCAAGTGACACCGGGCACCTATGATGAAAATGAAAACTGGACACCGGGTGGCACACTGCCGAATTTGGTTATCACGCCAACTGATACGGGCTTTAAAGTAAACCTCGGTGATTTGCCTAGCTCGGCCGTCATAACCTATCAAACACGCGCAACGGATAACGGCGTCTCTTCGCAATATCAAAATACAGGAATATTAACAGGGGGAAATATAACCGAGCAGACGCAAACGGCTTATACACCCAACTCAGGCGGCGGTGGCAACGGTTCAGGTGAGCAGTACGTCAATGTTGAACTTTTCAAACTGGACGCTAGTGACCCTCAGAAAATGCTGAGTGGGGCTGAATTTGAATTGCAGAATGGAACGGGCACTACCCTGCAAACTGGTCTGACAACAGGAGCTGACGGTAAAATCATATTGTCAAAATTAGCACTGGGAGACTACCAACTTGTCGAAACCAAAGCGCCAGATGGCTATATTCTGGATCCAACGCCCGTCACTTTCTCGTTAAAAGCAGTAGATGTCGGCAAAACGATCTATCTGCAAAAAGACAATCAGGCAATGCTTGGTCAGGTAGAACTGACTAAATACGATGAGGCAGATCCGAGTAAAGCCTTGCCGGGCGCGGAATTTAAACTTGTAGATTCCGAAGGCGACGTATTACTAGAAAATCTCGTCACAGATGCGAACGGCCAATTGTCGATCGATCAACTACCATTCGGTGAATATGCGCTGATTGAAACCAAAGCGCCGGCGGGTTATCAATTGGACGGGACCCCGGTTGCATTTGTGATTGATGAAAGTAATGTGTCAGAAATGCTGCTTCTTACTAAGGGAAATGTGAAGCTGCCCAATCCGCCAACTATGCCGGAGACACCTTTAGAGCCGGGGCAGCCGGAAATCCCCACAACACCGACCCCACCGGTTGCACCTAGTGACCCATCTATGACGCTAAAAGTGACCTCTTCTCCAAATGGCGGCGGGACAAGTGTGGAAAAAACATTGCCGCAAACAGGCGATCAGTCGCAGCAATGGCCAGCGTGGACCGGTCTCAGCTTACTCTTTATTGCCGGAACGTATTTGCTTCGGCGTAAGTAAAGCAGCCAAAAAATAAGCACCACTAAAAAACAAGGACATGCCTGACGGTAGTGCCGCTTCTAAAGTTAGACCAAGAAAAGCTAGCTTTGGAGGTGCGCTACAGATCGACCAGGATGTCCTTGTTTTTATTGAGTGATAAAATGCGACCTATTCATCCACAGATAACATGGCATCTTTTGGTGTTCCAAAGAAATAGGTCAATAGGAAGCCACCCGTATAGGCAGCCAATAAGCCGATGACATAGGAGAACCATTCGCCATTTGCAATCAGCGGAATCAGTGCGACGCCAGATGGGCCAATCGCAATCGCGCCGACATTTCCGAAAGCGCCAATCACTGCACCGCCGATACCGCCGCCCAGACATGCTGTGATAAATGGTCGACCTAGAGGCACCGTGACCCCATAGATGAGCGGTTCGCCAATGCCGAGAATCCCAACTGGCAAGCCACCTTTGATCATGTTGACCAGCGGACGATTTTTCCGGCAGCGAATCCAAAGGGCGATAGAAGCGCCGACTTGACCGCCGCCAGCCATTGCCAGAATTGGAAGCAGCAATGTGTAACCAGTTTGGGCAATCATTTCGACATGGATGGGTGTCAGAATTTGGTGCAGGCCCAGCATGACCATTGGCAGGAAGAGCGTGCCAAGAATGAAGCCGGAGAAGAGACCGCCCACGCCAATCACCCAGTTGATAAAGGTTACAAGGCCTTCTGAAACAAGCCCTGCGAACGGCATGATCAGGAAGATGGTGATCAACCCGATAATCAGTAACACAAGTGTGGGTGTCACAATGATGTCGATCGCATCAGGAATATACTTGCGCAGCCATTTCTCAACGACACACATCAGCCAAACTGCAAGCAGTACGCCAATGATGCCGCCTTGTCCAGCGGTAATCGGGTCGCCAGTGAAAATGTTTGTGATGGTGTGCCCTTCAGCCAGCCCGCTAAGCATCGTGATTCCGGCAATACCACCGCCCAGAACAGGCGTGCCGCCGAACTCGTTGGCCGTATTAATCCCCACATAGATAGATAAGAAAGCAAAAATACCTTTATTAATAACACCTAAAATATCTACATACTGATTCCATGTGTCAGGATCGAGATTGCCCGCTATAATATTATTGGACAAAATGGCCGCAATACCGGCGATCAGACCGGCACCGACAAAGCCAGGAATCAGCGGGACGAAAATGTTGGAAATGGATTGCAGCAGTCGCTTGAAGGAAGATTTATTGTTTTGCTTGGACTTGATGCCCGCCTTGGTAGCCGCCGCCTTTTCCTCGACAAGCTCTTTACCAGTTTTACCAGCTGTCAGATTTTGATCAAGATTTTCGGCAATAGTTTCCCCAATTTTCACGCCGGCGCTATCCGCCATATATTGCGCCACTTTATTAACAATACCGGGACCCACGATGATCTGTAAGGTATCGTCTTCTACAACGCCTAAAACGCCCGGAACCTTTTTCAGTGCAGCCACATTCACCTTTGAATGGTCACGGATCCCTAAGCGGACACGCGTCATACAGTGTGCGATTCGAGAGATATTCTCCTTGCCGCCTACATTTTCAAAAATGCCGTTTCCAATCTCTGTTTCTTTTGACATGTTTGGACACTCCTTTTTTATGAGGTTTTACGAATAAATCCTTGTGCTTGTTGCATTTTTTGGGTGGCAGTTGAGGCATCGCTCCCAGTCAGCAGCATAACGATCGCCACTTTTACCTGTTTATCCGCTTGCAAATAGGTGGCGCTGGCTGTTTCAAAATCGCAATCCGTCGCTTCCATAATGATTCGCTTCGCCCGCTCCTCCAGTTTTTCATTCGTAGGCTTGACATCCACCATCAGATTCTTATACACTTTGCCAATTCCAACCATGGCAGCAGTAGAAATCATATTTAAAACGAGTTTTTGAGCAGTGCCGGCCTTTAAACGTGTTGAGCCAGTCAAAACTTCCGGTCCGGGCACCACTTCGACCGCAAGATCCGCATGCTTGGAAATTAGAGCATCTTGATTGCAGGAGATGCTGGCTGTCTGCGCCCCAATCTCTTTTGCATAATCCAGTGCTCCGATGACATAAGGCGTTCGTCCACTGGCGGCAATACCAATCACATAGTCTTTTGCCGTCAAGTCCAGTCGCTCTAAATCTTCTCGACCAAGCGTTTTAGAATCCTCGGCACCTTCAACGGCCGTGACAAAAGCTTTTTCACCGCCAGCGATCAGCCCGATGACCTGTTCCGGCGAAACACCGAAAGTTGGGACACACTCGACTGCATCCAGAACGCCGAGACGACCGCTTGTGCCGGCACCTGTATAAATCAAACGACCTCCTTCATTAAAACTTTTGATGATGCCGCTTACAATTCGCTCGATTTTACCTAGCTCAGGCTTGATTGCTGCAGGAACACGCTGATCTTCCTCATTCATGATCTGCAGAATTTCGCCCGTACTTAATTGATCGAGGTTCAATGTTCGGCTATTTTGTTTCTCTGTTGCTAAATGGTCTAACATAAGGTTCACTCCTTTAAATTGATTATATAGTCTTTGAAATTAAATTTCAATATATTTTTAAATAAAAAGGAATAAAATTTTATTTATGTGGTATGATTGAACGGAGAGAGTGGATCCATGCAAATAAAAGGAGCTGATCTAGATGTTTGGTGTGAGTGTGTATTTACAGGACTTGGAAAAAATAGAAGAGCGGTTAGCTAGGGAATATCAGGCAGGCTTCCGAAGTATTTTCAGTTCGCTTCATATTATGGAAGAAGACGCATCGACCTATCAGGAAAAGCTGGCTCGGTTGGGGCGTGCTGCACAAATGCAGGACATGGCGCTGATTATGGATATTTCCGAGGAGTCGCTTGCCTATTTGGGGCTGTCGTTTGAAGAGGCGGGGAAAATTGTGGAACTCGGCGTGACGGGACTGCGGATCGACTATGGGATCGGGGCGGATAAAGTGGCGCTGTTAACGCATGAAATAGCCGTCTATCTGAACGCCAGCACAATCGATAAGGCCACTCTGGCTGAGCTAAGGGCGTACGGGGCGGATTTTGAACGACTGGAGGCTTTTCATAATTACTATCCGAAAACAGGGACGGGGCTAAGTCATCATTTATTTCAACAGAAAAACCAATTTTTACAAGAAAACGGGTTGAAAATATCTGCTTTTGTTCCAGGGGATGCCGAGAAACGTCAGCCGCTCTACGAAGGTCTGCCAACGATCGAAGCACATCGGACACTTTCGCCGTATGCAGGTGCGCTGGAATTGTTAAAGCTTGGCGTCGACCATCTTTATGTGGGGGATCCCGAACTTGCGGCAGCGCACTTGGATGTTTGGCAAGGGCTGATCCGTGGGGAGATTCATTTGAAAGGTCAGGCAACTCCGGGGATTTCGACCGCTATACAGGCTTATTTGGAGGCGGGGGACCAGAACCGGGTGGACGAGGCGCGGGACTTCATTCGGCTGGAAAAAAGTCGCCTGCTATTTGGACAGGCAGATATTGAGCCGCAGCCAGCAGAGGCGCGTTCGATTGGCGCAATTACGATTGATAACCGGCAATTTGGACGTTATCAAGGGGAAATCATGATTGCAAAAAGGGCGCTTGCAGCAGATGCCCGAACGAATATAATCGGTCAGTTATATCCACCTTTTATAGACATGCTGCCCTTTATTTCCGGCGGCGATCGCATCTACATTCATTTGGACAACTAAAAAAAGCCTTTCATTACGCGACAATTTTCGTAATGAAAGGCTTTTTTAAATGCGAAAACGATTTGTAGCTTCGCGGGATTTTTGGATTTGCTGAATCATCGTGTCATAGTGGAGCGTCGCATAATAATAATAAAGAATGTCAATCGTCAGTAATTGTGCGTGACGAGAGCTGGTTGCGGCACTACGCAGTTCGGCTTCTGGTGCACGAGACGTTTCAAGGGCAAGATCAGCGAGCGACTTCAATTTGTTGTTGCCAAAACGAGTCAGGCTGATAACCGTCACGCCATTTTCTTTTGCCTGCTGGGCGATTTCTAAAACAGAGGACGTCTCGCCACTGTTGGAGATAGCGATGAACACACCTTTTTTCTTACTGGCCGCGAATGCCATGGCTAAAACGTGTGTATCTTGACTTGCCAAAACGGGTTTGCCAGAACGCATCCACTTTTGGGCAACATCTTCCGCTACCGGCCAGGAAGCCCCCACACCATAAACATAAATCGATTCGGCCTCCCCAAGCAGTCGACATGCCTCACGCAAGGCAGGCTCCTCCAAGAGTCCCGCAGTATCGTTAGCAGTCTGCACCATATTTGACACCAGTTTTTCCTTGATGGAAGAAAATGAATCGTCCGGCTCAATATCAAAATAGCCCGTCCGTTGCGGCTTGGAAAGCTCCACCGAAAGCTGCCGTTTCAATTCCGGGAAGCCAGAAAAATTGAGCGAACGGCAAAACCGAATGACCGCTGCGCCGCTCGTGTCTGCTTTTTCAGCCAAAGCCTGAATCGAGGCCCGAACCACCCATTCAGGCTCAGCCAGAATGGTCGTACCGATTTTTCTTTCTGACTGTGGCAATGAGGTAAGAATCCCTTCAATTCGGCTAGTTACGCTACCTGTATGCATATTCACGGCTCCGTTTCATTTTTTCTTTTATTGTAGCATAAGTCGAGCGGGAAATTGAAATTTTATTTTAAAGCCGCATGTGCAAAGTAGAAATAGGGCAGCGTCGCTAAATCGCTGGACTGATTTTCAAAATAAAGCTGGTTGATATTCTCGCTGGACAGATTTTCATAAATAAAAGCGGTATTCTCCAGGAAAAAATCCATGAAGAGCGGATCGTAGCCGGCAACGATTTCCGCACGATTGCTTTTGCTTAGAAAGAGTATTTTTTGAATGGTCTCATCGGCATCCATCAAAAAAGAAGCTTCATCCACATAGTCGAACACCACCGAGCTGCCTGGATGTGCCACTTGACCAAGCTGCTGCAAGAGTTTCAGAAAGTCGAGCTTCTCCATATACATGGCGTGCCCCGGTAAAAGGAAAAAAGCCGGCCGATCTGAATGAAATCCGTTCTGGCTGAGTGCTTCTGATATATCCGTAAAATAATCGATCGAAAGGGTATGCATAGCTGCTGTATTTGTTGTATACTTTTGAAGCAGCATGTTATGATTATCTAAATCGAAAAAACGAACCTCATCGTGAGCAGGAAGAAGTGGCACAAAGGATTCAAGGCCGCTCCCAACTGATACAAACTGATAGGTGCCACGTTGCACCGCCAGCCTCATCTGCTCCTTGATATAGCAAGAAAAAGCGACAGTCTGAGGAACGAAATAACGATTTAACACATAACGACGCTTTTTGGCCGGATCAGTAAGCAGCTGATTCATATCAGGGTCAAAAAAGGCCAGTGCATCCTCAATGCGCGCCGACAAAGCGGCTATTTCTGCATCGGTCAGATTAGCGGCGGCTTCCTCGCAGGTCAATAGTGGCGAGGTGCTATCGTTATAATGATATTGACGAGAAAAAGCACGAATGGCGGTAGGGTATGGATGGGTCAACAATTTTTTCACCTCAAAGAGATAGATTGGATTTCTTATGATAAGCCATGTATACAAAAAATGCAATATGTTTATTCAATCGATTTTGGGTGAATTAGAACAATAAAGTGGGAAAAGAGGGATTTGATGAAAAAAATCATATATGTATCAATTATTTTGTTATGTTTCATACCTTTAAATGTTTATGTGTTTGCAGACGAACAGCCGGATGCTGCCGCAGAAAGTACGAATTCTGAAACTACAGCCGAACAGCCGACCATTTCTGAAACCGCACAACCAAACCTTGCTACTGATGAAATGAGTCAAGCGGCCCCAGTGCAAGAAACGACACCATCTGAACCAGAGGAGCAGCCAGAGGAGCAGCCAGACGACAGCGAAGCGGGCATTGAAAATATCAATGACTGGATGCCCGACCCTTATATGCAGGCAGCTGCAATGACAGCCCTTGGTGTGGATTCGCCGGATCAAATTACGAAAATCGGACTATCAACGGTCGATTCTCTGTACATTGATGCCCGCGTTCAGACTCTCAAAGGTATCGAGTATACGAATCAAAAGAACTTTTTTCAGATTCATTTTGAAGGAGATCTAACAGAAGATTTCCATCCTGATTTTTCAGCTTTATATATAGGAAATCGAGTGGTCTACATATTTGCCAACACGCAACTCATCAATATCGATTCCATTTTTGCCGATGTATTTACGAATATGTCAGCACTTCATCTTTTTGTAGTAAATAGTACGCCTATGATGCTTACAGAAGAGCTGACAGCAGATAATTATCAAAACTTTAGTATTCCGATTTCCTCCTTTTATACGCCCGTCCATTATTTCACTTATGAAGCCTATCCCGGAGAAAATGAGGACTTCTGGGCACAGCACAGCGGAGAGACCGTCGATCAAGTGCCATTGCCAGTAGAAGTCGGTCGTTATTTTTATGTGGATGTTGGTGATCAAAGATTGCTGTACAAGGGAAATGTAGATGTGGCAAATGAAGCATTGACTTTCCAGCTTGTCAACCAAGTAAACTATGAAGATATTGCGAATCTGGAAGGCACCAGCTCGACTACTTTCTTTGCACATGGTTACAGCTATGGGGCTACTCAAAATCTTTCAGCCGTTTCAGAGGGAGTCACGGAGCAGGATATTTATTCATTCAACAGAGATTTACAATTACAGATACACTTTGCCCCTGAGCAGGACTTAACGGCAGTGGTAGCCCATGATTCCACCCTTTATACTGGGGACAAGTGGGAGCCAGCTGATAACTTTGATAGTGCGACAGACAAAGCCGGCAATCCGGTCGATTTCAGTCAGGTGAGTGTGAAAGGCACCGTTGATACGACGAAAGCCGGCACGTATCCAATCACTTACCAATACGGAACAGCCACAACCACTATAAATGTTACTGTAAAGCCTGATCTAACAAGCATCGAGGCCCATGATTCCACCGTGTCGATAGGTGGTATATGGAACCCGGCAGACAATCTGATTGAGGCAACAGACCGTGACGGAAAGCCCGTACCATTTGAAAACATACAAGTAACCGACCAAGTTGATACGACGAAGGCTGGCCGCTATCCCGTCACCTACCAAAATGGCTCAGCCAAGACAACCGTTTATGTGACGGTAGAGGGGATGTCGGCAACTTCCGGCAGTCACACAGGGAATTCGGCCACTGGCGGACAAGCGAATCAGGCCGCTTTGCCACAAACCGGAGACAGCTCCACTTGGCCACTCGTGCTACTTGGATTAGGATGCCTCTTCCTATATCGGTTGAAAAAATAAAGCGTCAATAAAACATCTTTTTTACAGCTTTTAGACTGGCTGTGGGGAAGGTGTTTTTTTGTTAGAGGTAGAGCTTTTGGAAAATATATGAACGGCGCACGAATACACGCCAATAAAAGTTGTGGGTGAATAAAAAACTGTGCTGGTAGCAATATATGATAAAATGAAAGAAACAGATGGAAGGTTGTGAGAAGACATGTATGACCAAATAAATGGCGTAAATCTCTACTATGACCGAATCGGTACGGGGATGCCGATCATTATGCTTCACGGCTTTGGACCAGACTCGGAGCTGATGAAAGGCTGTATGGAGCCAATTTTTGATGAAAATAGCCCATTCGAGCGCATCTATATTGACTTGCCGGGAATGGGGAAAACGGAAAATTACGAAGCGGTTCGTTCAGCGGATGACATGCTGAAATTATTGCTTGCTTTTATTCATAAAAATTTGCCGGAGCAGGATTTTCTGCTTGCTGGCGAATCTTATGGCGGCTACCTGGCACGCGGCATTCTTTCCCAAATGACGACACGTGTAAAAGGATTGCTGCAAATTTGCCCCGTGATCCATCCAGAACAGGGAAAACGCACGCTGCCCAAACCGCAGATCATCTATCAGGATGAGCAGCTGATGGCGAGCCTAAGTGCCGATGAACAAGCTGAATTTATCGAAAATGGGGTCGTTTTGACTGCCAAAAACTGGCGCCGGTTGATTTCAGAAGTCCTGCCCGGGCTCATCACAGCAGACCATGACCATCTGCGCCTGTATGAACAGCGTTATGCGCTCAGCTTCAATCCAGACGAGCAGTTGCAATTTGCCCATCCAAGTCTCTTCTTGTTTGGTCGTCAAGATTCGACTGTCGGCTATCAAGACGGACTGGCACTGATCGAGCATTACCCGCGCGCCAGTTTTGCCATTCTAGACGGTGCCGGCCATAATTTGCAGATTGAGGAAGAAAAAGTATTCAAGGAACTTGTGACCGATTGGCTGAATCGTTTCAGCTATCTGAACTAAAATAAAAAAACTGCAGACCCGACAGCTTGTGCCGAGTTTGCAGTTTGAAGCTTGCCGCATCAGTCAGTCGGCAGGCTTTTTTATTAGCAATGCTGGTCTTCATAATCGGTGATCTGCCCCAGTCGATTCGCATGGCGGCCACCTTCGTAATCCGTATTCAGCCAAATATCCACAATGTCGAGCGCCAAACCAGGCCCAATCACCCGCGCGCCAAGTGCCAGCACATTCGTGTCATTATGTTCGCGCGTTGCATGAGCGCTAAAAGTATCGCCCACAAGTGCACAACGAATCCCCTTGACCTTATTGGCCGCAATGCTCATGCCAATCCCAGTCCCGCAGATCAGAATGCCGCGTTCAACTTCACCAGAAGCCACTTTTTCCGAAACAGTAAAAGCTAGATTGGGATAGTCGACGGATTCTGCCGTTTTCGGGCCAAACTCCTGATAGTCGATTCCCTGATCTTCCAAATAGCCAGCAATCATTTTACGCAATTCAATACCTCCATGATCGGAAGCAAGTGCAACAGTTTTTACGGTCATGCGATTTCCTCCTGCCATCATTTTCTCTACTGTCATTATACACTTTTTTTCCTAACTGACCAGAAATGAATAAGAATTGAAAAATCAGACAATTATTTTATCACTGTTAAATTTCTTATTTCTTTTGAAGCTAAATTTATAACTTTGGTGGAAATATTGTTCGGATTATTGTCACAAACATATGATTATGCACATGGTATACTACTATTGTGATGGAAATCACACCAAAAATTTCAGACAGAAAAAGGAGATGAAGCGCAATGTCAGGACAAATTAGAATGACCCCTGATGAGTTACGCAACGACGCAAGAGAATACGGAGCAAGTGCACAAACAATTGAAGATGTTCTTCAAAGACTAACGAATTTGCAAGAAACTCTTCGTAGTCAATGGGAAGGTAAAGCATTCGGTGCTTTTGACGAGCAATTTAATCAATTAAAACCGAAAGTAACAGAATTTGCGGAACTTATGAACCAAATCAATGACCAGCTTAATAAAACAGCTGATGCAGTGGAACAACATGACCAAGAGCTTTCTCAAAACTTTGGTTTCCAATGATTCATGCGAAAGCCATGCAGTCTATTTCTGCATGGCTTTTTCTGAAAAAAACACAATTGTAACATACGAACCAAAACAGCGGGAGTGATTATACATAATGAAAAGAATAAAGTGGAGTATTTTGCTTTTTGTCCTCCTGGCGATTGGCTTATCGATTGGCGTGACTTATTTGGCGTTCAATCAGAAGGTCACGGAGAAGAAAGAGGAAGCGGATACACAAATAGCGGGAACACAGACAGAGACACATAAAATGACGATTGCACTGGTCAATGAAGATCAGGGAGCGACGTACCAGGGGGAGACAATCAACTTTGGTGCAGAATTTGTTAAAAGTATCGAAAAGGACAATGAAAATGAATGGTTTGTCGTCAGTCGAGGCGTGGCAGAAAGCGGCCTGAAACGCGACATTTACAATATGGAAATCATTATACCAAGCGATTTCTCAGAAAAAGCACTTTCGCTGACATCAGACAATCCGGAGAAAATTACCGTGAGCTACAAGGTCAATGATGTCGGCAATGACGAACTGAAAGCAGAAGCCGAAAAAACGGCAGGACAGGTACTGGAAGATATGAATAAGCGCGTAATCGACGTTTATTTTGCCAGTATTTTAACGAATTTGCAGGAAGCGCAGGACAATATCGGTCAGCTGGTCGAGAAGGAAGAGGCATATACGGACCGGTTCGACGAGACGGTCAATTCGCCGCTTTCCAACTATACAGACCAATTCCAAACGGTGCAGGACTATACTGGCACATCAAAGGAAAGCTTCAAGTCATTTCAGGACATGCTGAATGATTATGAAAAATCCCTGCAGGAGTCGGGCAAACAGAGTGAAACTTACGACAAGTCATTGGAAGAACTGCTTGCCATGCAGGATGAACACGCGCCATTTGGAGAATCACTGAGCGACAATTTGACCAAGTTCAGTGCAGATCTATCGGCAGACACGGTCATGTCAGAAACGCAGGCCTTGGAACAGGCGAACCAGCTGTTTTCAAGTGAATTCCAGGCAATCGAGGGAGAAAATTCACTACTAACACAAACGCAGGGCTTGCAGAATTATATTGCGGACATCAACAGCCGTGTGACAGGTGTGGACGAGGAACTGCAAACCGTACTTGATAGTGAGCTGGAACAAGCTGTAGCGGCAGATTTGAAACGAATTTTGCAGGGTGATGCGGATAATCCAGCACAGTTTACGCTGAATGAATTGGATACGGGAATTAATGATCGCTTCAAGCAGACGATCGCGGATACGATTCAAACGT
Source organism: Listeria costaricensis (assembly GCF_900183385.1). GTDB lineage: Bacteria > Bacillota > Bacilli > Lactobacillales > Listeriaceae > Listeria > Listeria costaricensis. The sequence continues at coordinate 10,747 of NZ_FXUT01000013.1, read as the reverse complement.
TGCCTGATTTTGACTCCGGCGTGCTCGAAAATTGGGGCCTAAGCGCAGAAACCCTTCACACATATGAAAATGTCACAAATTTATCGCAGGATTTTGTTAGTCAGGAAGCGGAGTACTTTCCAGAGGGCTATGCTTTTCCAAATCGAGAGCAGCAAATTTCAGCAGATGACCCTAGCTTGCCAATCAACCAATTGATGGCTGAAACCACGGATAAGCTGAAAAAAGAAGCGACAACTCTTACCAGTGATCCATTTACAGTGCCGGCAAGTGAAAATGACACGACCGTCTATATCACGCTGGATAGCCGATTCAGCTTGCAAGATGCGGATATCAATGTGTATAGACAACCCTATGCGGGCTCGAGTAGCTATAATACGCCGGTGGGAGTGAATATTCAGCCCTATGACGGCGGCATGAAGATAACGATTCCGGCATCTTATACGAAAGAACCTTGTAATTTTCAAGTACGTGCGAACGTCCTTTTGAACGGCGACGTTGACACGATTCCGCTGTTCGGCTCGATTGACTGGGGCGTTTACTACCAGCAGACAGAAAAAGTGGATGCCTATGTAGCAAATGGAAGTCAACCAGTCCCGTCTACAGATGATGATGCAACCGATGATACAGCTGATACAGCGGGAGAAGAAGGCACGGATGATTCAAAAGACGTACAGGCGGCAAGTGATGCAACAGAAAATAGTGTGGAAAGTAACTCAGAAGAACAAACAGCGGATGAAGAGAAGCCTGCTGAATCCACGACTAAACAGTCAACAGTAACAGGCATCTATACTTTTCAAACGCTCACGAACGGCCTGGAACCAGTAGCCGTCTCCGTCACCCAGCCGAATTACCTTTCAAATGAAGCGGCCTACGGGGAAGCCTACATGGACACTTTCAAGGGGTATGAGGAGTTGGCGGCGCTGTATCAGCTTTATTACGGTATAGTTGCAAGCAGTAATGAACCAATGCCATACAATCTTGACCAAGCGGCAACAGCGGATTCCTATTACGGCATTCTTAACAACAAAGACGTCCTCGATTCCATCGTCAGCTTGACCTCGCAGGACATTACAGATGAATACTCTCGGAAACTAAGTGATTTCCAAGACCGGATTCAGGCTTACCAAATGACCATGCGGGAAGCCGACCAGCGCTCGCTTGATGTGACGCGGCGATTGACGGATGCTACAGCGGAAGCGGCCAGTCAGAATGAAAATCTGGCGGCACTGCTCGCCGAACTGGAAGCGTGGCGGGACAGCAGCCTAGACTTGATCGAGGAAGACGACGTGGTAGTTCAAAATGCGCAGGATGAGCAGACGCTTGCCATGGATCTCGACAGCTCGTTCGGAGACCTGCTGATGACAAGTCAGTCGCTTGCAGAAGAATCGGCCAGCAATTTGGACTCGGCAGAAGGTGTCTATGAAACCTTTGATGCGATCGACCAGGAGGCGCAAGATATTGAAAAAAGCGGTCAGGATCTGGTGAGTGAAGCCTCCAATCTATCCACTGATCTGGCTAAGAAACTCAAAGATGACGGCACGTTTGAAGACAATTTCTCACAAGTCATGGACAACAGCCGCGTGGGGGACCGCCAGAATGAGACGCTGTACGATTTCCTAAGCAGCCCCGTTCAAAAGGTCAACGCCGGAACGATTGTGGCAACCGATAAATCGACCCCTTACTTTATGGTGCTGATTTGTACCGTCGTCGCCCTATTTACAAGCTATGTGATCGCACATCAAGAGAAAAAACGACGGCAAACGGATGCCTTTGCAGAGGAAATGTCACTGGCATCGAAAAACCTGCCGATCACCTTTATGACATTCGGGATTGCTTTGATCGAAGGACTCCTGATAGGTGTCATTACTGCAAAATTGTTCAGTATCGGACAAATTGGTGTCATTTTATGGATTGGCATCATTCTAATAATTATGTTTTTCCTTGTGGGATTATTTACATATTTACTTCGTCAGCTCAACATGGGCGGGATGTTTATCATCTTGACGATTGTCAGCATGTATCTTTTCCTAACAGATGCCGTCGGACTCACGATCGACAACGAATCGATTTTCGGGACATTAAAAACCTTCTCACCACTGCAATATATTGAGCAGCTGCTTGTGAGTGTCCTAGGCGCTGAGCAGGACTTCTCGATTATCGTCTATGCACTGATTGGCGCAGTCGTCCTTCTTGTTGTCCTAAACCTGTTCGTTTGGCATCGGGAAAAAGAAGCGGAGGAAGAACCTCATGAAGCGTAAACAAATCATGGCAGTTGGTGCACTCGGACTGCTGGCGGCTGGATTCATCTTGCCGCTTGCAGCCACAGCCGACAGCTATTTAGATAATAACGGAGAAATGGAGCTGCAAACCTCGCGCCTCCAGTTAAGTGAAGAAGAGAAGAATAAGCAGATGGAAGAGCAGACAGAAACGACTTTTGACCAGCTCGGGATACCGCTTTTTACCGATCAGATGGACAAAGAGATTGCGGATGAAAAGAAAGTGGAAGAAAAGCAGCTGGAAAACCTCGAATCGGAACTGTTTACAGGCGATAGTGAAAAAGGCGCGACCGCTAAACAGGCAAAAGCAGACCTTTTTGATGAAACGAGTACAGCGGCAAGCAGCACGACAACCAGCTCGTCAAGCGGCACGGAAACGACCGCCACTACCGGCACAGAAGAGGGAACGAAGAAAAAGACAGTTGGCGGAATTTTAGGCGGAGCGGTTCTGGCAATTGGTGCCGGCATCTACGCCGCCTGCCGCAACGTGTTTGAGTAAAGAAGAACAAGGGAGCGAACCACAAATGGCCAAAGAAACACATATCGACGTGACGGTCGACTTAGAGAACTGGGGAGCGGGACAGTATGATTTGCGCATCCCAATCCACCAGCCCGTCAAAGCACTCATCCAAAATTTAGCAGAAACACTCAAAATACAGCCACCCGACCTGTCGAGCTGCACGATCAAGACGACCAACAAGGCGATCCTGCTGAGCGACGACGACAAACTGACCGACTTTCAAATTACAAGCGGCGACATCTTAAAAATTTTATAAAAAGAGGAGTTAGGGAGAATGACAACAAATCACATCGAAATGGACGGCACGAGCTATCCATTCAGCTATACAGACACAGTTTGGACAACGACTTTCACCGAATCACGCACGAAATTAAAAGCAATCGAGCAGATCGAGCTGCTGAAAAAACCGGCCGAGAGCTTTCTGCCAGTCGCCATTACCCATGAAAACGACAGCTACCGCTTCGACTATACCGTTCCAGACGACACATGCGGCTTTGGTGAACTTTTGAACATGAGCCGGGCGGACAAATTGCGGGCGCTTTACAATGTCGGCAAATTGGCGCGGCTGCTCGACACGCGGTACACATTTTTCCTGCATCCGGACAATCTGGTATTCGACCTGAATTTGGAACCACAAATCGTCCACCGCGGGATGAAAGGCCTCGTGCCGCCCTATGACCTGACAGAAGAACGCTTCCTAAAGCAGTACCGCTGCCTGGCCGTGGCGATGTTTTCCAAAAAATACGGCTTTGAAGATCTCTACAACGGCTCGCTTCAAAACGCCCACAGCACCCAGTATGAAAAAGCCATTGCGAATGCCGGAACGATTGCAGAGCTCGATAAGGTGCTGGCCGAAGCCTATCAAGCTGAAACTAAACGGGTGGCCAAGACGATGACAACCGTTCCCAAGAAAAAATTTAAAACTTTCAAAGGACTTGCTGTCAGCTTTATGATTGCCGCAGTGATTTTGGCGATTCCGCTCGGCTATTTTGCCTTCATGAAAGTGCCCTATCAAAACAAACTACTGACTGCCAACGAGAATTTTCTCAAAACAGACTACGATAAAGTGATCACCGGACTGGAAGACGAGGATCCGGAGAAAATGCCGCAAACCACGCAGTATGAGCTGGCCTATTCCTACATCCAAGGTGAAAAACTCGACGATAACAAAAAAGAGAACATCATGAACAACGTCAGCCTGAAATCCGACCCGCAGTATCTGCTTTACTGGATTTACAACGGCCGCGGAGAATTCAACAAGTCGAACGATATCGCGAAGCTGCTCGACGAACCCGATCTGATCATTTACAGCCTCGTGCAGGAACTGGATCAAGTGAAAAACGATACGACACTGAGCGGCAACAAGAAAATCGAAAAACAAGAGAAAATTGAAGATGAAATTAAAGCGGAACAGGAAAAACTGACAAAGGCGGAAGAAGAAGAGAGTACAGATGATTCTAGCGCCACCACACAACAAGAGGGAGAATAAGAAAATGGGAAAAAGTGCATTTTTGATTGTAACCAATGGCGAAACATGCCACAAACAACATTTGCAGCGAAATGACCGCCGCTTCACGATTGGCAGCCGTTTGGAAGATACGGTGACCTATCCGCAGATGGCCGAAACACTTGAAGTGGCCTGGCAGGACGACAATTGGTTTGCCGGCAGCACGGCGCTTTCTTTGGACAGCCTGACAGAAATCGAAACGGACGATACAAAACTGGGCTTCTATTTGGCGCAGGACTTGAAGAGCCGCAGCTACGACGTCTCGGATAAACTGGTCGTCACATTTGGCGCCGGCGCAGACCGGGATATTATTTTGCAGGACACGAAGGCCAGCATGAGCTTCCTCCGCGACGACAGACAGTGCTTTTTCGAGGCGCATATCGAGAGCGGCGAGGTCTACCATAATTTTGCGCGCGTTCAAGGGGCTATTCGGCTGGAAGCAGGCGACCAGCTTTACACAGACGGTGTGACAATTCAAGTCGGACTGAGCGACCTGACCATCTCGGCAGCAGACAGTCGCGTAACAAGCCGCCTAGCACCACTTTTCGCGGCCGATAATGCCTACAGCGAGGATTATCCGGACTACCACCGTTCCCCGCGGATCATTTACCGAGCGCCGGAAGAGAAAATGACGATTGCCAAACCGTCCGCCGCCCCGTCCAAGCCGACAGAAGGCCTGATCAAAATCATTCTGCCACCACTTGTAATGATCGCACTGACCGTCATCATCTCGATTTTCCAGCCTCGTGGAATCTACATCATCATGACGCTGGCGATGACAGGCATGACCGTAATTATGTCACTGACCAATTTCATTAAAAATAGTAAGAAATATAAAGTTGACGTTAAAGAACGCGAAGAAAGCTACGATCGCTATCTAAAAATGAAAACCAAGGAACTGCATGAAGCGAGCCTTGAGCAGCGCCATGCCTTGACGTACCACTATCCGAGCATTGAAGAAATTCGCGCGATGGCAACCAGTGTCGACTCGCGCATTTACGAAAAAACGATGTTCCACCATGATTTCCTAACCTTCCGCGTCGGTTGCGGCGAAGAAAAAAGCAGCTTCCCAATCGATTTCCGCGAAGAAGAATTCACTCAGGAAAAAGATGCACTGATCGAAGAAGCCAAGACCTTGAAAAGCCAGTATTTGCGCGTTCAAAATGTCCCCGTGGCGACCGATCTGATGCACGGCCCGGTCGGCTATATCGGCCCGCGCCGTCTTGTTTTAGAGCAGCTACAAATGATGGTCATGCAGACAGCACTTTTCCACAGCTATTACGACTTGCAGTTCATCACGATTTTCCCTGAGGAAGAAAAAGCCGACTGGGAGTGGATGCGCTGGCTGCCACATGCTGACCTGCGTGATGTCAACGTCCGCGGCTTTGTCTACCATGAACGTTCGCGCGACCAGGTGCTGAACTCGCTATACCAAATTTTAAAAGAACGCAAACAAACATTGAGTGAACACACGAATAAAACCGAGCAGCTCTATTTTACACCGCGCTATGTCGTGCTTGTGACCGATGAAAAAATGATTCTCGACCACACCGTCATGGAATTTTTCAATGAAGACCCAAGCGATTTAGGCGTTTCGCTAATTTTCGTACAAGATGTCATGCAGAGCCTGCCGGAGCATGTGAAAACCGTAGTCGACATTCGCGACGCCCAAAACGGCAATATTCTGCTGGAAAACGGCGAGCTGGTCAACCGTCATTTCGTACCCGACCATTTCCCGGCTGATTTTGACAAAGAAGAAGTAAGCCGTGCCTTGGCGCCGCTCAACCACCTGCAAAATCTGAAAAACTCGATTCCAGAATCCGTCACCTTTTTAGAAATGTATGGTGTAGAGAAAGTTGAAGAACTAAATATCGCCGGACGCTGGGCAAAAAATGAAACCTATAAAAGTCTAGCAGTCCCACTCGGTTTACGCGGCAAGGACGACCTAGTCCAACTGAACCTGCATGAAAAAGCCCATGGCCCCCACGGACTCGTAGCCGGAACGACCGGTTCAGGGAAATCGGAAATCATCCAGTCGTACATCATTTCCCTGGCCGTCAATTTCCACCCATACGAAGTGGCCTTCCTGCTGATCGACTACAAGGGCGGCGGCATGGCGAACCTATTCAAAAATATGCCGCACCTACTCGGCACAATCACCAACCTAGACGGAGCCCAATCCATGCGCGCCCTGGCCTCCATCAAAGCCGAGCTACAAAAACGCCAGCGGTTATTTGGCGAGCATGACGTGAACCACATCAACCAGTATCAAAAATTATACAAGCAGGGCAAAGCGAGCGAACCGATGCCGCATCTGTTCCTCATTTCCGATGAATTTGCCGAACTGAAATCCGAACAACCAGAATTCATGAAGGAACTCGTCTCGACAGCCCGGATCGGCCGTTCACTAGGCATCCACCTCATCCTAGCGACCCAAAAGCCGAGCGGTGTCGTCGATGACCAAATCTGGTCGAACTCCAAGTTCAAACTGGCGCTAAAAGTCCAAAATGCCAGCGACTCAAATGAAATGCTAAAAACGCCCGACGCCGCAGACATCACCCTGCCAGGGCGAGCCTACCTGCAAGTCGGCAACAATGAAATCTACGAACTATTCCAGAGCGCATGGAGCGGCGCGGATTATGTACCGGACAAAGAAGACACCGAGTATATCGACACGACGATCTATGCGATCAACGAACTAGGCCAATATGACATTCTGACCGAGGACCTGAGCGGCTTGGACAAAAAAGACGACCTGACGAAGCTGCCGTCTGAACTGGACGCAGTGATCGACCACATCCATGAATATACAGAACAACAAGGAATCGAAGCCCTGCCACGGCCGTGGTTGCCGCCGCTTGAAGAGCGGATTTATTTACCAGAGCTTCATCCGGTGAACTATACGGAAGCTTGGGAGGGGGAGAAGAAGCCGCTTGAAACATCTTTCGGCTTTCTAGACATTCCACAAATGCAGCAACAAGAACCAATTAAGCTTAATCTTACAAAAGATGGGCATATGATTGTTTTTTCCAGTCCAGGATATGGCAAATCAACCTTCCTGCAAACAGTCACAATGGATTTAGCAAGACAACATAATCCAAAGCGTTTACATGTCTACTTGCTGGATTTGGGAACAAATGGCCTGCTTCCATTGAAATCACTACCACATGTCGCCGATACGATCATGGTAGATGAAGAAATCAAATTAGGTAAATTAATGCGACGTCTTGCGCAAGAACTGAAAGAGCGGAAACGTCTTCTGAGTCAGTATGGTGTTGCAAATATGACGATGTATGAAAAAGCAAGTGGCAAAGAAGTACCCTCTATTCTCCTTGTAGTGGATGCCTATGATTCTGTTGCAGAAGCTCCATTTAAAGAACCCTTTGAAAAATTGATCGCTCAAATTGCTCGTGAAGGTGCAGGTGTAGGCATTCATCTCATCATAAGCGCTGTACGTCAAAATGCCTTGCGCGTTCAAGTACTCGCAAATATCAAGCATCAGATTGCCCTTTATCTATTGGAAGCAGGAGAAGCGCGCAGTATTGTAGGGAAAACTAACTTGACAATTGAAGAACTTCCGGGACGTGGACTTATCAAAATAGATGAGCCGCTCTCCTTCCAAACTGCGCTGCCTGTTAATGGTGAAGAAACGCTAGCGATTATTGAGGGCGTCCAGTCTGAAAGTGAAGCAATGCACAACAACTGGCAAGGAGAACTGCCAGAACCGATTCCAATGGTACCAGAAGTTCTGTCCATGGAAGACTTTAAGAAAAAGAAAAAAACAATCGAAATGCTCAAAGAAGGAAAAACGCCATTTGCAGTGGATTTTGAAGAAGTGGAACCAATTGAACTAGACGTTAAAAGTGACGGCACAACACTCGTATTGGCAGACAACCGTGACATACTTGAACGGACAACAGTAGCTTTATTTGAACTAGCTATCTCCAATCAAGAAATCGATATTATTTTACTTGATAATTCAACCGGTCGTTTCCAAGCATACAAACAAAATGCCAATATCTATGCTGGAGACGGAGAGGCGATGAATCTTGTCGCAGACCAAATCTTGCAGCTCTTTGAAGCACGTGAAGACACTTGGAAAAAACTTCAACAGGAAGGGGATGGGGCTGTAACACTGAAAATGTACATGGAAGAACTTCGTCCGACCTACGTTTTCATCACAGAAGCAAGTTATGCAACAGAACAGATTGATCCGGCTAATCAAAAGAAAATGGCCAAAATCATCGAACAAGGGGCACGGATGGGCATCTATGTGATTGGCTCAGGTGTTAGTGGCATACTTTCACGCGGACTAGATGACATATCTGCACATCTGAAAAAGCAAAAAGTGGGCATCATTGTGGGCAGAATCAGCGATCAAAATGTTTTGTCCCCCATTCAATCGGTTTATAGAGAACAGCCTTTAGCACCGTATGAAGCCTACTACATGAAAAATGGTCAATATCAAAAAATCAAATTAACAGCACCCATGATGTAAAGGAGTGAAGACATGTTTGGATTTGGAAAAACAGAGACTGAAAAGAAGCGAGATAAGTATCATGATCTATATGACGATATCAAGGATGCAGTGAAAGATCATAAAGAACACATGTCGGAAATTGACGACATTCTGAGCACATATAACAAAAGTGTGCCAGATTTGCCCAATAACTGTACGCCATCTGATCCGTTCATTGAAAAAAATACCGCAGTAGTTGATCGTTTAAAAAAGTACATCAATAAAGAAAAAGACAAACTGAGTGAGTTAACTAAGGCGAGGGACAAAGCTTACGAAAAGTATCAGGAATACAAAGCAAAAGCCATTAAGGAAGAAGCCGAACGCGAACGAAAAGAGAAAGAGAAGAAAGAAAAAGAGAAAAAGGAACGGGAGGCGAAGAATAAAAAATGAGCAAAGTAAAAATTGACGCAGGCAAAGTTGCTGATGCCAAAACCTCTGCCAAGCAAGTAGAAGATTCTTTGGAAGCCACACATACCAAATGTAAAAAATTAGTCAAGTATGTCAAAGATGCCAAATGGAAAGGGAAATCACGTGATGCTTTTCTGACCTATATTGAACTGATCGAGCAGTATCACGAAGATGTACAAAAGGCTTACAAGAAACAACGCAAAGCCTTAAAAAATCTGGATGGTTATATCACTGATTTCAAAGACGGCAAGGAAGCAGAGGAGGTTCGACGTCTATGATGACACATGCACGTGACACCTTTTCACCAGCTGAATTATATCTTTTAGTGGCACCATTTGATCTCAATCATATCTTTGGTGTGCCCGATAAGATGATTTACAAGTTAAAAGGCAGTGAACATTTTGAAGCAGCTTATGAAGAATTAAAACAAAAAAATATCCTCACGCAGGAAGATACCCTTACAGATGGTGGCGGGATTGTGATGGAGACTTTGCGCAGTTATTGTCAGAGCTCCAAATATGTCCGTCTTAACCAACTGATGTTTGCTTTTCCGAAAGACGCTGATAATGAAGTCATAGTTTTAGCTGAGATTAAAGCAGACCAAGAGTATCGAATCGAGCGACTAAATAAAATCTATGCGCTAGCACTTATTCGAAAATTATTTCCAATCATCGAACGCGAGCCATTGGAAGACGAAACATCCTTCATGCAGCGAGAACTAACGAATGCCGAACGGAGAAAGGCATTGGAAATTGACCCAGGTAAGAATTTTATCAGTATGGAGTTTTTCCATCTAGAAAAAGAACCACATGAAACAACCAATCATGAATTTTATCAACAATATTTGGCTTTTGCGATGGATGAATGGCTGATTCAAACAGATGTCATGACAGAGGATTATTATCGAATCAGCCAATATGCCTTGATGAAGCAGCTATTTGACGAAATGGAATTTCCATACAAGGAGGGGAAAATATAAATGGCACAACAAGCAGTATCAGGACCGGGAGCAGGTTCAACGATTGACATCAACCCAGATGAATTGACCCACATTGCCAATGAACTTATTGCGATTGCAGATGAATTTGAGAGCATCATAAAACCAGCAGTAAAAAGTTTGAAATCAAACAAGTACCTCACCGAAGGCGCAGCAAAAAAAGCAATGGACAAGGTACCAAAAGCCAACGAACGAGTACTCGAGTTGGAGGATCATTACAATCGAGCCTCCACACTTGTATTTGAGACATTGGAAAGCATGATTCAAGCAGATGAAGCCATCGGTCAGCAAATCATTTCAGCACTCAACATCGAATAAGGGAGGCCAGCCGAATGAAAGACATCAAATACAACAGCGAGAAATGGGTCAAGATGGGGACCTCCATCGCAGAGCTAACAGCCAGCAGCTGGTTTGCCGGGTTGTTTCACGAACTGAGTGAGGTCAACAAGAACTATGAATCCGTCGAAACCACCATCCAAGAAAACGACCCAGACGACGCCGTTTCTTTCAGCCACACCAG
>NZ_FXUT01000011.1 GCF_900183385.1 Listeria costaricensis | reverse complement strand
CTCTTTCATTTAGAGGTAGTCTTTCACATATATTTAACAACAACCAACAAATTTAAAGTTTTAGTCCTCTTTCATTTAGAGGTAGTCTTTCACTGTTGATTCTGCGTATAAGTCTATGCGCTTGTTTTAGTCCTCTTTCATTTAGAGGTAGTCTTTCACCGAAGAAAAACACTGTCCAGATTGTGGAGGTTTTAGTCCTCTTTCATTTAGAGGTAGTCTTTCACAAATTTGATCATTTCAGTGATGAAGATTTGGTTTTAGTCCTCTTTCATTTAGAGGTTGTCTACCCCATTATACCATCGCACTGGCTCAATGCAACAGCTCGCAAAATAAATCAACGACCCTTGTCCTTGCCAGATCAATATCACTCTATCAATCATTCTTCAATAAACATCCACCCATTGAGGCTCACTACATGGGGCATTCCACAGGTGGATGTCTACTGGGTTACCTTTTATTTTTTAAAGTAGCGGCTGTACCTAGCAATAAAAAACCTAGAAGTATACCCACGCCTGTCGTATCGCCTGTATTCGGTAGCTTGCTAGTTTGCTTGCTTAAACTTGGCGGTTCGCTTATGGTCATCGTCGTCATTTGACTTGGATGGTTCTTCTGCCTAGCTGCCTCTGTATCATTTACTGGCTTGATCATATTCGGTTTTGACGAATCCTTGCCACCTGCGCTACCTTTCAAACCGCCAGAAGAATCTTCTCTTGTCACAACAATAACCGTACGCTCAAAGGTTGCCGTTTCCCCGTCAGAATCCATTACTTCATAGGTCACATGATAGGTGCCGGGCGTGCTCATATTTACATCATTTGTTACGACCTGGATTGCTGTCGTTAGGTCGCCATCTTCTTTGTCCGTCGCTGTTAATCCTGCGAGTGGATCGAAGTCTTGGCCTTCTGTGATTTCGACGGTTGCCTCACCTGAAATGACGGGAGCCTCTAATTCTGTTTTTTCATTTGTGATGGTATACGTGTAGCCCGCTTTTGTGGCAAATTCAATTGTCTGTTCTTTTTTGTCCGTGCCTTTTTGCAGACTGTTAGCTGTTTTGCCTTGGCTGGTTTTGATTACTTGGTTATTTTGGTCGCGAACCGTTACGTCACTTTCGCCCCAAGGATTGACTAGCTTCATCTTCTCGCCTTTTTCGCTTGTGATGGTCACATTTGCCACTGTATTGTCTTTCATCTGGGCAGAAATCAGGAATGCTCCTTTCGCACGGATCCGCTTAAATTCACCATTGGTATTTTCCGGCCAGACTGGGAAAAGTTTTACAATGCCGTTCTGACTATTAGCCACCATCATGCTGTCCAGCGCTTCAATGACGCCCGCTTTTTCCCAGCCATGGGTGTTGTCATTCACATAATAATTTTTATCCATTTTATTGGCGACATAGGTGGTGATTTTACTGCGGAGCTCCACTGGATCGTACCCGACTCGGGCCGCTTGTGTGAAAATTTTCGGCGTATTGTTGACCATGCTCCAGCCGGGAGTGCCGTCATTTCCCATCACCGCGACCGTATTGCGCGCAACTTCTAGCAGATAGGGGTCTGAGTCAAATGACAGCTGTTCACCGGGCATGATGAATTCCAGGTTGACTGTTGCCGAGATTGGCCGCACGTAGCGGTCTTCTGACAGTCCAAAAATGTCTTTTCCAAAATAGGCTGAACTGGATTTCCAGCTTGTCGACGCGTTATATGAATAGATGGACGTCTCTGGCTTGACTAGATGTTCGCTGATATCCTTCCAGTCTGCATAGGAGGTCTGGGACATTTCGTTCCGTTCGCCGATTTTCACCAGTGAATCCATCAGATATTGCAGGTTGCCCACCGTTACAGTTGGGTTAAACTCAAATGACCCTTCATGGGAGCCATCAAACAGCACATAGGTATAGTCTTTCCCGCCAGAATAGGCTGGATATTTGGCATAGTTGGCTGTATATTGGGTTGGTGCCGCGTTGCCGTTTATGCCGGACGGGTTGTCTTTCACATAGATATTGTCCACCCGCGGATCCCGTTTTTCAATCCACTGTTCGTAAAAGTTGGCAACCGAAATCAAATATTCATACGGCGAGTAGCTACCGGAAGTCGTGTCAATTTTTTTGAAAAGCCATTCGTCATCCAACGTGTATTCATAATAAGCTAGAATCTGTGTGGCGGAAAATAGGGCGTCCAGTGTCTGATTCAGATAGTTGCCCGTCTCCAAATCCTCGAATGGGGTCACACCTACCGGATAAAGCACGGCGTCCTGAAAACCATTTTTGAACGCTTCGTCATTCGCACGCGTTGAATAATACCATGGCGAGATTTTTTGCAGTTCTTCTGGATTGCTCGCCAACTTTTTCCCAGTATCCATGTAGCGGATCGTTTCGTAGAACATTGGATCTGAAAATTCTTTCAAACGATTGCTGGAATAGGAGCCATAATACGGCGATTGGAAATTGTAGTTCAAATGATAGTCGCCCTGCCAATTGGCATGATCCGTCGTAATCCACGGTCCGTAAAGCCCCGGTGCCGTTTCTCCGCTTCGTGTCGCCGATCCAAAGATGTACTGAGAGCCGTAGTAAACTTTATTCAGCTTTGTATCGCCCGTATCCACATAGGACTTCAGATAGTAATCTTCCCACCAGTTTAGCGTCTGTTCTCTTTCCTTCGCAACGTCCTGCTGACTATTGATGTTGGCCAGCTGCTTCATAGCACCACTCAATGCTTTGCCGTCCTTCCCGTATGCCGCGTCGACTTGCTGATTGGCGGCCGTTTCCACTGCTGTAACCAGTGTGATCGATTCACCTTTTGGCAAATTCACATACAAATTACCACTATTTTCATCATAGTCCGTTCCTGCTTCGGCCCCCACCACTTTTGTCGCGACAGCCATTTCACTCATAAATCTCGCTTTGTAGGTGGTTTGCCTCGTCTCACCCTTCAAGGTCACCACATCATCATTGATATTGGAGCGGCGTGTTGCCCAGACTGCAGCGCCCTGCTGGCCTGTTGCCACCGTGGTTTCCGGTTTGCTCGCGGTTGTATTATCACCCGTCGCCGGCGTTTGGTACTCAAGCGAATCCTTCATCCAGGCATCTATTTCAAGCGCCTGATCCTTGTCGCTTTTCGATGTGATCGTTGTGAAAAGCAGATTCTGTTCTTGGGATAGCCAAGTGTTCATCTCCACTTGGGCGCCGCCAATTGTCATATCCGTATTTACTTCTGCTTTTAAAATATCCAGATGTTCGTTAAAACTGCTATTGCTGGCTTTCAGATTGGTCGACTTCGTGGTTGCCGTAGACTCCACAGCGTCCGTCTGTTTCACTGGCATGACCGCGTCGATCGGCAGTGTGTAGCCCGTATTTTCAAATAAATAGAACTTGGCGATTCGAGCTCGCTGATTACTGGCGGCACCTGACTGCTCGCCCTGTGTGACATTCAATTTGACATAACGTGCAGTAACCGGCGCGTCCAGTGTGATGGTGCTGATTCCCGCTGTATTATTCGTTACCGCTCCGATTTTCTGCCAGTTCGTTTTATCCGGACTGACGAGAATTTCCGCCCCTTTTGTGTTGAAACGTGCATAGTTGGCGGCATTCGGATTGCCACTTTTTGTCAAATCATCCACTAGGCCTGTACACCCGGCATGGACAAGGCCGACTTGCTGGAAGGTTTGCTCCGTTTTCAAGTCGAAAATGACATTTTGCGGCATGCCCGGATTGCTGATCCAACCGCTGTAATCGTTATAGCCTTTCACCGCTGTTTGCCAGTTATCATTGACCAAATCTGCTGTCGTACGGTCCTTCATGGTTGAACTGGCGGTGATTTCACTATCTTTTGCCAAATTATTTTCCGCATTGTTGTCATTATAAAGCTCAAATTGGCTGATGCGCGCACTGCCTTCTGCCTGGCTTTCCGGTTTTGTAATATGCAGGCGGACATATCGAGCTTTATACGGATAAAGTAGCGCCCGGTTGGTCACATCCGCCAGATTTCCCTTCACTTCATCAACTTTTTTCCAAGTATTTCCGTCCGTACTGATTTCCAATGAAAAATCACGCGTGTTGTAATCGCCACCATTTTTAGCAGTGCTATTATTATGCTTCACGACCCAGCGATTGAATGTTGTTTCCCGTTTTAAGTCCACTGTCAAAGTCTGCTCATTACCAGCCGCCGAGACCCAACCTTCAAAGCGCTTCGACTGCGCCTGGTCTTCCCATTCGTAGGCACCACTAACTGCTTTTTCTGCTTCATGGCCGGCCAGTTCGGATGAAGCTTCGACCGGCATGCCATACGCCAAGTCATACGGATGCGTGGACGGGGCATTGTTTTCAACTGGCAGCTTGTAGGTTTTTTCACCATTGTACAGCTCGATCTGGCCGACCCGTGCGATTTGATCTCCACTTTCCGCTGTCGCCTGATCGATTTGCAGTCGAACATATTTGGCTTGCACCGCCTGGGCTAACTGGCGATCCGATTCGTCCGCAGTATTATTTTTCACCTCATCTATTGTCTGCCAATCTGATGCTGCTGCCGTTTCAGGTGTGAGGCCGCCGGGAAGGATCTGCATGCGAAAATCCCGTGTATTCCGGTCCGTCCCCTTTTTGGACGTGTAATTGTCATGCCGAATCACATAACGGTCAAATTTTTCATACCCTTGCAGCTGCACAGTCATCCAGGCCTTGCCACTCGCATTGTCACTCACGAAACCGCTAAATGTATCCGCACCGTCCGCAAGATCATTGGTATACAGACCACCCACTGCCAAATTTGAGCCGTGATCTGCCGCGGCCCCGCTGTCAGTAGTTTTCATTTGATAAGCAAGATCGTATGGATGCCGAGCGACGCCTGCCTTAACCGTCAAACCGCCACCTGTCATGATCTGCGGCGAGCGCCCTCGATAGCCAAAGTAGCGCGTATTGTCACTCCAAAAACTGTTTGAAGATAGCAGATACGTTTTCTCGGTTGCATTCCCGTAAGAGGTTACGCCGACCTCCCCATTTCCAAGCAGTGCCGTACTTGGCAGCCGACCGGTGATGGCATCTTTATATTGGGTGTCTGTCCAAGTGGCATCATTTTGAAAGCCTGCCATGATATTTTCAATTTGGGCTATTTCTGTCGCTTTGCTAGACTCGGCATGTACAGTTTGCGGGCTCACGAAAACCCACACGGAAGCAAACGACATCCATATGAGACCGGTGATCAAGGTAATCTGTAAGCATTTCTTCATCTTTTGCACCCCTTTTATGAAATAAATTGTGGCCGCCTAAACAGTTTAGACGACCACCATTTTGTATTACGTCAATTCGGGCCAGTATTCTCGATTGACTTCGATAAAATCATCCAGCATTTTCTTCGCGACATTGGCTGATGGAACTGACTGATTGAGTGTATAAGCTTGTAGCGCCTTCAAATAGCTGCCTTCAAAATAGGCATCGACAAGCAGTTTTTCTGCGGCGCATTGCGCTTCGATCAGCCCTTTATGGAAATCAGGAATCGCATCTAGGCAAACCGGCTCAATCCCTTTTGCTGATACATAGGAGGGCACTTCCACAACGGCATCTTGGCGCACATTGGGAATCGCACCGCGGTTTGGTGTGATCAGCATGAAGCGGCGATTTTCATCATTCAGCAGACTGGTCGCAATGTCTACAATATATTGCCCATGACTGCCAAAATTGATTTCCAGCCCCGCGCTGTCCTGATTGGCTTTGGCCTGCTCTGCCAGCGCATAGACCTTTGTTTCGCGCCCCTCCATGACTTCATTGGCACGTGTATGCGTGGGATCGGCTTCCGCGACGACCAGATCGGGGTACAAATAGTATTCCAGATAGGTGTTTGGCAGATAGCCCGGGAAATCCGTGACAATCCGGCCCAACATTTTATAAGTCGCCGCCCACGAAGCATCGCCAGCATTAAAGTCGGCCACTTCCAGCCCGGCGCCCATTTTATCCAGAATATCCGGCAAAATGTCCCGCTTTTCCCGTTTGCTATAAATCGAGCGGTACCAGCCAAAGTGATTCAGACCGTAGTATTCCGGAATAAAATCTTCATGCTGATAGCCAAAATTGGCACAGATCGTTTCCTCAATCGAAATCGTCATGTCGCACACATTGATGATTTTAGCAGTCGGATAGGCACGCCGAACCGCTTCGGCAATGATGGATTCAGGGTTGGAGTAGTTTAGAATCCATGCCTCCGGTGCAAAACGAATGATCTGCTCAACCAGTGGAAGGAAGCCGCGAATCGAACGCAAGCCATAAGCAAAGCCGCCCGGTCCGCATGTCTCCTGCCCGACACAGCCGTATTTTAGCGGAATTTTTTCATCTTTCTCCCGCATTTTCAGGCCGCCAACTCGAATTTGCGAAAACACAAAGTCCACACCTGTGAAAGCTTTCTCCGGATCATCGGTCACAATGACTTCAATTGGATGCGGATACTTTTGCTTAAGAATTGCGCGAATCAAGTGCCCCATTTTTTCCTGACGCTCAAAATCACAGTCATATAATCTGAGTTCTTTCATTTTCAATCGGTCAACATTTTCGATCAGTGCCCCAACAATCCCCGGTGTATAGGTACTGCCTCCCCCGGCAATGGCAATTGTCACTTCATTCATCATAAGACTTTTCAACTTCTTTCCTAAAAATTATTCTTCATCATCCACCAGTTTATTCAATTCTTCCAAAACATATGTCACTTGGAGCCCAATAATGACTTGCAGATTATGGTCGCCAACTTTGACAACCCCGGCCGCCCCTGTCCGCTTGATATTTTCTTCATTCACAAGGGATAAATCTTCTATTTCCAAGCGTAACCGCGTTGTGCAGGCATCTGTTGAAATCACATTTTCTTTTCCACCAAGGTTTTGTAGAATCTTCTTCGCCATGTATTCATAGTTGTCGCTCTTCAAGTTCAGTTTTTCCTCTTCTGACGTGGATTCTTCCCCGTAGCTCACATCATCTTCACGTCCCGGTGTCTTGATATCGCGTTTTGTGATGATCAGATAGAATGTGATGTAGTACAGGAAGAAGAACACTATCCCGATCGGAATAATCCAAATCGCATTCGTCGCAATCTTAAAGTTGATAATATAGTCGATTAGAGATGAACCGAATGTGAAGCCGAGATGGATATTGAACATGTAACACGTGAACATCGCAAGCCCTGCATAGAAAGCATGGATCACATAGAGTAGCGGTGATTGGAACATGAAGCTGAATTCAACGGGCTCCGAAATACCGGCAATAAAGGAAGTCGCCGCACCACTCATCATCTGCCCTTCGATTTCTTTACGACGCTCTTTCTTAGCGGCACGTGTGATCGCAAAGGCAATCCCCGGAATACCGAACATCATGACAACGAAGAAACCTGCTAGGAAAAGTCCGGCAGTCGGGTCTCCATTGACGAAACGAGGAATTTCCCCTGTTACCGTGTCGCCACCTGGTACCTGATAGCTCCCCATTGCGTAGTAGACATATGTATTAAGCACGTGATGAAGTCCAAATGGAATCAGCAAACGATTGAGGAAACCGAAGATGAAAGCACCGATAGCTCCGAGTCCCATCAAGCCAGCTGCAAAACTATCCAAACCTGATTGTGCATACGGCCAGATAAAACCGAATACAAGTGCGGCCACCGTACTGACCAGCATGATCATTGTGACCGGAAATTTATTCCCCGCAAAGAAGGAGAAAATTTGCGGCAAGCGTTGATTTTTAAATTTATTCCAACACCAAGCTGCCATTAATCCGATGAATATCCCACCAAAGACGCCCATATTGACATCAGGATTCATAATCTTAAGTCCCTCGCGCAGTGTCAGCATCCCGACGACCGCTGTCAGACCAACAATCCCTTTATCCTTCCCTTTCGCAAAGCCAAGCGCTACCCCAATGGCAAATAGCATGTCCAAATTTCCAAAAACCGCATTCCCGGCTGCCATCAGAATCGGAATATTGAGCATATCCGGTGCCGCCAGTCTCAGAATCAGCCCTGACACAGGCATTGCAACAACTGGCAGAAGCATCGACCGCCCTAATTTCTGCATACCACTTTTAAATGACATTTTCTTTTTCCTCCCTGTATAATTTATAAGTCCGCATAAGTAGCCAATTTAATCGTCTCTGAGGCTCTGATTTTTTTGCTAAAATCCGAATGCATCAAAATGTCCGCCTCGATGATCCGCGCCATATTCAGTGATGAACCTTCATAAATTGTTCGATCCAGATAGGCCGGGTGACACATTATTTCTGCGCTCTCATATTGAGGAAGTTCCGTTAATAATCGTTGAAAATAGTCGCTCATCTGCTGATCTGAAATCTGGTATTCTTTTTGAAGCCCCGTGTAGTCAAAATCATCCACAAAATGAGCCACCTTTTTAATCCCGGCAAGATCTACCAACGCTTCTTTCGGAAAATTATCCCGAATTGGCAGCTGATATTCTCTCGCCAATGAAACCGCTACTTCCCGACAGCTTCCCATCGTATGTGTGTGATGATGACTGTCTAAGTGCGTCGGAGTGATACCGCTTTCAAAAATTTCACGAATTTGCGCATCCCACTCCCGATACAATTCATCTGTATCAATTTGGAAATTTTCTTGCTGATAAAATGAAAGAGGTTTGAACTTGCCGCTCTCATCTACAATAGTTTGCAAGCCGTCTAGTAAAGGCCTTCCACACGTGAGGGTCATGTGTACCCCAATGCCTAAGCCTTGATTTTCTTTGGCAAGTTCTACCCCGTGCACAAACCCAGGCATATTGGCCATCATGGTTGTAGAAGTTAGCATGCCCTGCTGATAACAATCAATAATTCCGTAATTAACACCTGGAGAGTAGCCAAAATCGTCGGCATTCACAATTAATTTCACCATTTCGATCCTCCCATCCATAACAACTATAATACAAATACATCCTTAATACATAACAAATATAATACAAATAATTAAAATTTGCAACCCTATTTTCAAATCTGATATAATAAAAATCAATCGAGGTGATACAAATTGGCAAAAAAGCGTTCTCCCATCTATGTTCAACTTGCTAATGATTTAAAGACGAAAATTCAAGAAAAAAAATATGCCGTGGGTGAGGCACTTCCAACTGAAGCAGCACTTTCTGAGAAATATGGTGTCAGCCGCATCACCATCCGAAAAGCCATTTCCAAACTGGCCGATGAAGGCTACGTGGATACCATTCAAGGCAGCGGAACCTATGTAAAAGAAAAAATCGAGCATAATTTGTTCTCATTAAAAAGTTTTGTAGAAGAGATGGCCGGTAAAAACCGGATTTTTTCCAGCCAGATTCTCCGTTTTGAACTGCAAACGGCTGTAAAAGAAATCAAGGAAAAACTAGCCTTGCCAAGCGATACGGAAACGGTCTACTACATTCGGCGCACTAGAATTGTAGATGATAAAATCTTCGCGATCGAGGATACCTATATGCCGCTCGAACTCTTTCCAGACCTGACGTACGAGGTGATGAAAGGCTCCAAATATCGCTATATCGAGCAGGAAAAGCAGATGGCCATCAAAGACAGCAAGCAGGAATTCATACCGATCCTGCCACCGAAAGATATTGCTCAGCTATTTGAAATCGGTGAAAACATCCCCATCCTGAAAATCGAATCCATCGGCTATCTGGATTCAGGACGACCTTTTGAATTTTCAGAGGTCTATTATAAGAGTTCCGAATACCGCTTCACCATGACTGCCAACCGCTTGGCCGACTAAAAAAACAGCGTAAAACAAGTGCTGATACACTTGTTTTACGCTGTTTCTATTTGCATGGTCATAAAGCAGCTGTTAGGATCGTCCGTGTATTCACCAAACGGCTCTGTATAGCCAAATCCTTCCCGCTCATATAATTTTCTAGCCGGAATAAAATAATCTTCCACCCCCGTCTCCAAGCTGATCCGCTGATAGCCTCGACGTTTGCCTTCCTCCAAAAGGAACTGGATCAACGTCTTGGCAACTCCTTTGTGCAGGTGTCTGGCATGTGTTCTTAGAGACTTCAACTCCCCATGAAACGGCGAAAGCTCTTTCATCGCCACACAGCCGACCACTTTCGTCCCGTCAAGCGCCATCCATGCCGTGACATCTTCCGCCTGTAAAGATTCCACCCCCAGCGCATGCACACTTTCCAGCGGCGACGTGGCATACATATCCGCCAGATGCTCCCTGATCAGCTCGAGAAATGCCTGATTTGTAAAATCCGCCTCTACAATTTTCATCGATCCCCTTCCTTCCGTGCCGCTTCATTTGTCAGTGCAGAAATAAAGCTGGAAAAGCACTGACAAAAATGATCCCGCAGATTCCCGCTAAATAACGCCCTAAAATAACTCCACTTCTTTTTCACGCCTGCCTACTCCTGTTCAAACGTTTTCAGATACCAGCGATCCATGGAATGATGCACCGAGCCTGCCAGCGGGCTAGCCAGCTCCACAAAGCCATTTCGCAAATAGAGTCGTCTGGCGGCATCCATTTCTTTCACCGTTTCCAAATAGCAGGCCTTATAATGAGAAGCCGCAAAGTCCAGTGCCCGCTCGACTAGCTGCCCTGCATAGCCTTTGCCGCGTGCCTCCTTTTTCAAGTATAGCTTTTGCAGCTCAGCCACACCCGCATCACCAAACGGCCCGATGCCCACACCGCCAACAATTTCGCCCGCCACTTCGATCACCCAATAGGCGCGCCCATCTTGTTCATAATAATCAGATAACTGACTCAAACTGGCATCTTCCCAAGCCGTCCCCGGTCGATCCAACTGGTATTCAATTAGGACATCGCGAATGACCCGTTCGATCGCCGGATTATCCTGCGCGGTAATTTCCCGAATCCGCATCCTTTTCGCCCCCTTCAGCTATTAATGCCCCTATTGTATCACAAAATAATCGCCAGAAAAAATTGGTTAGATTGCTTTATTTTCATTCAAAAAAAGACTTGAGCCATCTCCGGCCAGATTCAGCCTTTCGATCACTCAAGTCCTACCTTCCCTCATCGCCAATTTTAGGCGACTAGTTGTTTGCCATCAGTTGTTCTGCTTTCGCCAGCACTTTCTCACCATTCATCATTCCGTAATCCGCCATATCAATGACCGCACACGGAATACCAGCCGGCGTTAATTTTTCTTTGAATTGCCCCTCCATAAAACGAACTTGTGGACCGAGTAATAACACATCCACGTCATTTTCACTGAGTGCCTGATCCGCTTCGGCCGCCGCTACAGCAAAAATTTTGGCATCCAGCTGTTTAGCTTCAGCCGCTTTTTGCATTTTCGTCACGAGCAAGCTGGTACTCATCCCAGCAGAACACACGAGCATAATCGTTTTGTTTGCCATCTTCATTAACCTCCTTTATTTTTTTAACACCGTCATTTATCTCACAGCTTTTAAAATTCTCGTTTCATAAGGCGCAAGCTTCAACGCGGCTTTGACCGTCTGCCCCGTTTCCACATCCACCGTTTCCTTCGCTAATTCAATCATTTGCACGTCATCTGAAAAATTCATTACAAAATAATAGATATAGCCATTTTTGACCCTACTTTGAATCGATACTTCATAAATTGGCGCTTTTGCCAGCGACGCAGCCAGATCTAGCTCTTCAATGATCGGCTGATAAAACAGTTTCAAGAAGTCCCGATTCGTTCTGGCCGCAAGATAATAGGCCGTTCCATTGCCAAGCGCGTGTTTTGTGACAGCAGGCGTTCCCTGATAAAAATCTTCCTGATACTCGCCCAAAATATCCGCCTCTCGCACCGAAATGATCTCCGAATAATCCTTCGTCTCAAAACGCCGCCCGTCAAAGGTGATGCAGTTGCGCTCATCCGTATAAAGCATTTCCAGCTCCTGCGGTTTGATTCCGAAAATTTCCTGCAGCTCATCCGGCCAGCCGCCTACATATAGCAGATCCGTCTCATTCACCATGCCTGTAAAGTAGCTCGAAACCAGCGTCCCACCAGCTGAAACATATTGTCGCAGCTTCATCATCGTCTCCTGCCGCATCAAATAGAGCATTGGTGCAAGCAGCAGATCATATTGGGAAAAATCATGTTCAGACGTGATGATGTCAACGCCAATATCCTGCTCCCAAAATACCGCATAATGTTCTTGCAGCGTTTGCGGATAGAGTCGTGTCGGTCTGCCAAAACCGCCGCCGCGTTTTAATGCCCAGTTGCTGTCCCAATCAAATATAATCGCCACTTTCACTTCCTTGCCTGCCCCTTTGATTTCAGCAATCCTCGCAAGCCGCTCCCCGTATTCCGCCACCTCTTGGAAGACCCGATTCTGCGTGGAATTGTCATGTCCGACAACCGCACCGTGAAACTTCTCTGAGTTGCCCCTCGACTGCCGCCACTGAAAATACAACGTACTGTCTGAACCATGAGCGAGCTGCTGCATGGACGTCAAGATATGCGCACCCGGCCGTTTGGACTTGTTATACTGATGCCAATTCACCACACTCGGCGTTGATTCCATGACTAAAAACGGCTGCTGCTTGAGCGACCAGTACTGATCGTGCACATAGGCCGACTTCATAGCCGTTTCAGCCAGCGATTCATAGCGATTGTGCCAGTCCGGATAACTGTCCCAGCTCACAACATCGACATGCTGTGCAAATTTGCCATAATCCAGCCCTTCCAGCGGGATGAAATCATGCTGATCGTGCCCCTCCGCCATGAAATTTGTCGTAACAGGAACATCCGGCGTTAACCGACGAAGCGGCTCGATTTCGTTCAAATAAAAGTCGATCGTCATATCCGTATTGAATCGTTTCCAGTCTAGATCCATTCCGTGAACCTTGGTCTCCCCCAAAGGTGATGGCGGCAAGACTTGCGACCACGAACTATAGGTGCCACCCCAAAAACGCATCCACCAGGCTTCATTGATTGCCTCAAGACTGCCATATTTCTTTTTCAACCAGGCACGCCAGTTTGCTTGGCAACGCTCGCAGTAGCATTCACCAGAATATTCATTGGAAATATGCCACATGGCAAGCGCCGGATGCTGCCCATAACGTTCAGCCAGCTTTTGATTGATGATGTGTACCTTTTCACGATAAATCGGCGAAGAATAGCAATGATTATGACGGAAGCCGTGGCGGTGCTGACAGTTCATTTCATCCGTTCGATTCACTTCCGGATATTTTTCGCTCATCCACTGCGGTCTGCCCCCGCTCGGTGTTGCCAGAATAACATTGCCACCCATCGCATGAATCTCTTCAAAAATTTGGTCGAGCCATTCAAAAGTAAATTTTCCCTCTTCCGGCTCGAGAGCACTCCAAGCAAAAACACCCAGCGTCACCGTATTGATATTTGCTTCCTTCATCATCGCCATATCCGCCTTTAAAATCTCCGGATAATCGAGCCATTGATCAGGATTATAATCACCGCCATGCCAAAACCGTTCATCTACATCCAACCGAGCCACTGCTTTCCCTCCTTCATTTTCGTTACCGAATCTCTTTCAAGTGATAAATGGCCGACTGAAAATCACCACTGACCTGCATCTGTTCATGATTGACCCCATTAAACACATATGGCTTCTTCAACCCGATCTCTTTTAGCATACCGCCCGTCACTTGAGCTGCACCATTTATCAGATAGGTTTTCGCTTGATCCATCATCGGGATTTTTAGATATTCGACATTCGGCGGATTGGCCTGTGCTAATTTACGATAAAAACCAATCAGCCACTCACTTCTATCCTGATTGCAAACCGCCCATGCCACTTCATTCTCCGTGTCGCCAATGGGAAGCAGCTGGAAAAATGTCCCATGTGTCAGCAAATCACGATGCGCCTTATAAAATTGAATATTGGCTTGGATCGCCCGTTTTTCCTCATCATCAAGCTTTGTAATGTCCAGTTCATAGCCGAGTGGACCGAATAAGCACACATCTTGACGCATTTGCAGCGAGGTATGACGATCAATTTGATGATTAGGACTTGTGGAAACGTGATTGCTAAACGACGAAAGCGGATAGCCGAGAAGTGTCCCCGATTGAATCGCCAGCCGCTCCACCGCATCACTGTTATCGCTTGGCCAGATCTGCGGACTGTAGAACAGGATGCCCAAGTCATAACGACCGCCACCGCCCGCACACCCTTCAATCAAAATGTCCGGAAAATCCGTCAAGATGCATTCGTACAAATGATAGACCCCTAAAATATACCGATGGAAAAATTCCGTCTGCGGTCGCCCAACAGCTTTCAAATAAGTCGAGTAGGCTTCCGTGATATTCCGGTTCATGTCCCATTTAATATATTCGAGCTGCGTTTCTTCAATGATTTTTTTCAACTGTGCATAAATCGCCTCTACGACCTCCGGATTGGAAAAATCGAGCACATACTGACCACGCCCAATCGCCGTCCGTTCGTAAGGATGCCGCACAACCCATTCCGGATGCGCCTCATAAAGCTGACTCTTAGGTGAAACCATTTCCGGCTCAAACCAAATCCCCAGCTGCAAGCCCATCTGATGGATCTGCTCAGCAAACACCTTGATTCCATTCGGGAACTTCCGCTCGTCGACAAACCAGTCGCCCAGTGAACTGCGATCATCATCCCGCCGTCCAAACCAGCCATCATCGAGCACAAAGCATTCCATGCCTAAATCTTTCCCCGCTTTAGCCAAAGTCGTCAGCTTCTCCTGATCAAACTCGAAATAGGTGGCCTCCCAGTTATTAAATACGATCGGCCGCAGTTTCCTCATCCATTTTCGATCAATCACATGTTTTTCAGCAAAACGAGCCGCCTCATTGGCCAAGCCGTTCAGCCCTTCCCCACTGTAAAACAGCACAGCTTCCGGCGTCTGAAAAACTTCTTCATGGCCCAGCTGCCAGTTGAAATGGGTAGGATGGATACCCGTCATAAGACGCGTCCGCTGCCATTCATCCACTTCCACCTGCACAAGAAAATTCCCCGAGTAAATCAGGTTGGTGCCATAAACCACCCCGTCATTCAACGTCGCCTGTTTATGCGCCAACGCTGTAAAAGGATTGTGCTGGTGCCCGGATGCGCCCTTCAATGAACCGATCGACACAGTCCCCTGCTCCAAAGACCGGCGTTTGATGTGGCGCTCCTTTAACCAGGCCCCTGAAAGATGGATGAATTCATAATCCGCACTCGGCAATTCCAAAACACCGCTCAGCATCTTATTTAGCTGAATAACCTGACTTCCCTTATTTTTCAACACCTGACTTCTAACAATTGCAGACGAATCAGCAAAAATTGAAAAAGAAAGTACCAGTTCTAAATGATGATCAGTATCCGCCATATGAATAATCAATGTCTCCGCCTCACCAGAACATGCATAACTTGCCGGTCGGTCAAGCGTACGTTTTTTCTCCGCCACCTGTTCATATCCCACATATTTGAAATCCAAATACCACAATTCATCTGCAGCTTGAATATCGAGCGCGCCTTCCTTAAAATCAGATGTCCCATAGACCGGGTATTCCTGACTGCGATCGGCTAATGTGAACATCCCGCTGTCCGCCGAAAATTTCACCGTTCCAGCCGACTTATTTTCACGCTCTAAGAAATAACCCAGTTCATCCGCTGTAATCGCCCCAAGTGCGCCCCCATAATACAGGTGCCCTAATTGTTGATTTTCCATTACATAAAAAATATAACTGATCTTCTCATTGTATAAATGAAAGATTTTCTCGTCCAATATCTCTATCATCGTCTTCAAACCTTTTCTTCAAAACTAATTCATTGCGTTTCCAGGAGAATCAAACCTGCATATCTCACTGCTGCAATGCCAATTCGTCCAAATATTTCATCCGTTTGGCAATACCGCGATTATAAAAGAACTTATACAACAAGCCCATCACCATGAAACCATATTGACTTCTCGTCTTGTTAAATGTATTTTGTTCCGAATAGACTAGTTGACAGACCCCTGCTTTATTCGTCAAAAATTCATATGTCTGCAAAATCTCTCCTGATAAATAGGCCGTCTTAAATTGAATCCTTTTTTCAGGAATAATTTCTTTAATTTCCATGGTACTTTCCACCACACCGCGCATCTTTGTCGACAGGTAACAAGTGATTTTCGTCCCCTGTTCCAACTCCACAATCGAGGGATCCGCTTTTTGAAAATAGGCCAGCTGTTCTTTCAAAAGTATTTGATAGACGGCTTCCCGTGCAGCTTTCATTTGATATTTATACCTTAAAGTATCTGTCCGCATGAAGCTTTTCTCCTCCTTCATTCATCCAATTAAAAGGTAGCCTATGCTTCCGGTTTCTGTTCTGCTTTTTCTTCTTTCAAGAACTCCCCATCCATCGCAATCAGGAATGGCAGCCAAATCAAGGTCATCACGACTATTGTCACAAGCTGTAAAATGGCCCCTGCAATCGAACCGGTCCCGAGCCACCCTGAAAGAAATACTGGCGTCGTCCAAACAACCGTTGCCCCGATCGGCCGAGGCACAAGCCCCACTGCAATCGCAAAATAAGAAATCGTCGTGGAAGCAAGCGGCGCCAACACCCACGGAATGAAAGCAATTGGATTCATCACGACCGGCAGCCCAAAGGTCATCGGCTCAGATACGTTAAACACAGACGGCGCAATAATGGTTTTCATCATGGTCTTCATCCGAACAGATCGGGCAATAAAGAATGCCATCGTGAGGGAAATCCCCAGCTGCATCCCCTGATTGACGAAAACGCCCATGAAAGTCGTATTGATAATATTGGGCAATTGCTCCGCCCCAGCCTGATACGCTTCATAGTTTTGAATCGCCAAGGCACTCATGATCGGATCAATAATCGCATTGATGACCAAAGTTCCGTGAATCCCAAACCACCAGAAGAATTGCGTAAAGAATACGGCAATCAAAATCGCCGGCAAAGTTCCGCCAAGCCCCATAAGCGGCTGTTGCAAAAGCTCATAAACAAAGTCAACAGCATTTCCCCAAGAAGTAAAGGTAAAGAGATAACGAATCAAATTGAATAAGAATAAAGGTGCTGCCCCCGGAATGATCGCAACAAATGAATCGGCAATCATCGGCGGCACAGAATCCGGCATTTTGATCGTAATATTCGCACGACTGATACGGCTGTAAATCTCCGTTGCAATGATCGCTGTCAAGATCCCAACGAACATCCCTTCCGCCCCCAGCTTAGAAATAGGAATAAAAGTCCCAAATTTGTCATCTGTCCCATACGGCAAAAGCATTAGAAACGAAGATAATGAAATCGCACCAGCAAAAAGTTGCGATTGCTTATAATGACCCGCTAACTGATAGCCGATCCCAAAAACGATAAAAAGTGCTGAAATACTCATCGTAGCATTGCTCACCGGACCAAAAAATTCATTTAAAAATTGATTAAACCAGTCAGGCAGATAATCCGCAAAACCAAATGTAGTAGGCAGGTTTTGAATAATAATCATAATCGAAGCAAACATTGTTGCTGGAAACGCCATCATAAAACCGTCCCGCAAACTCAGCAAATAGCGGTTATTGGCAATTAGTGATGCTGCAGGAACCATTTTTTCCGAAATTTTATCAATAAATTTCATATTGCTATTCTCCCTTGCACTATTTTTTCAGTTGATTCGGCCGAAAACAACTGTAAACGTTTACTTTGATAATTATAATTGTTTAGTTAATGTTTACACAAGGGGTTTTTAAAAATATTTTTAGTAAGTTTCTTAAAATTCTTTAACAGATTCTCTCAAACGCAACTCACTACCGCATACCACTCGAATCGGCATGCTTCGTTCTTTTAAAATGCGTTCCTTCGCCATCCGCACGGCAATTCGACCAACTTCTTCCGCGTTCATTCGCACGCTGGAAAGCGCCGGAATCATAAATTTCGACATTTCATTATCGTCAAAACTGATGATCGAAATATCTTCTGGAATCGATAATCCTGCCTCACTAATCGCCCGATAAACACCTACAGATAGCGGATCACTGGCCACAACAAGTGCAGTCGGCCGATTCTCTTCTTGTAAAAGTTCCGCCGCTAGTTGAAGTCCCGTTTGCGTTTTCCAAGAGCCTTGAAGCACACGAATATGCGCCTCCAAATTATGTAATTTCATCCATTCGATATAGCTCATCGCCCGCACTTCATCCTGACTGTATACAACGTCCCCTTCTGCCGTCACAGAGCTACTGATGCCCCCGATAAAGGCAATATTTTGATGCCCTTTCTCATATAAAACATCCAATATCTCGCGCGTTTTGGAGGCAAAATCTGTTTGAATGCAGTCGAACTGGGGATTTTTTGAATAATTATCTACAAGAATCAAGTTGGGATTTAATTTACTTACATATTCCGTTGCCTCTTTGGTCATTTCACTGATCATAATCACAGCACCATAACGCTTCAATTGCGCCCAGTCCTTGTGCTCATCGCGCATCTGAAAAGCCTGAATCGTTTTCAAACGCCATTTGGCCGCTTCCTGCTCAATACCAATTCTGATATCCCGAAAATAAGGATCATCAAATTCCGACTGTGTATTATGACGCACAATCAAGCCGATCGTTAAATCATCCCCCACGCTGCGAGTGCCCCGTTTATTTTTGTCCGTTGAATAATTCAAACTGTTGGCAATCTCAATCACGCGTTGACGTGTATTTTCATTGATACTAAAAGCAGGATCATTATTTAAAATTCTGGAGACACTGGCAGCAGATACACCAGCCATTTGTGCAATATCTCGAATACTGGTCATGATTAACCCCTCACATTTGTTTATCTTTTACTAAATAATAGTAACATATAATAAATTAAAAGCCTATCTCACTTGATAACAAAAAAATAAGCCCCCGTTCGCCGGAGACTTATCGTTCTTAGAAAAATATTTTTGCCATCGCAATTGCAAAGCCAAGCAGGATGATCGACCCCATCGTTGCCGCCAAAAATACCTTACCGCCCTTTTCGATGATCACTTTAAAGTTAACACTCATGCCCAGTGCCGCCATCGCCATTCCTAAAAACAGGTAGGCCGCCGAAACGAATGTATCAATCACACTTTGCGGAAGCGGCAGAAAACTAGTTGCCGCACTCGCCAGTAAAAATCCGCCCATAAACCAAGGAATCGGTATTTTAACCTTCTCATCAGCCGCCTTGCCACGATTCTGCTTTTTGCCATAAATAATGCCGATAATGACAGCAACCGGCGCTAAAAGCAGGACGCGCGACAATTTGGTGATCAGCGCCATGTCCAACGCATCCGGCCCGAACGCACTCCCGGCAGCAACCGCATGGGCAATTTCATGCAGCGATAAGCCACTCATAAAACCAAGCTGTGTCTCTGAAAAGTGAAGCAGCGGTGCAATCGCAATCTCCACCAGTGTGAAAATTGTTCCTAAAATACACACGACTGCCACTGCCAAAACGGCATTATCTTCTTTGGCCTTCACCTGCGGCGAGATCCCCATTACGGCAGCTGCCCCACAAATCCCGCAACCGCTCGCCGTCAAAATAGCCAGATCATCTTCCACCTTGAACATTTTGCAGAAAAAGTAAACAATGAAAATCGTCATTGTCACCCCTACCGCTGCCAGCGCGATCGTCTTCACGCCAGATTCTGCCAACTGAATCAAGTTCAGCCGAAAGCCCAGCAAAATGATCCCAAGGCGTATGAATTTATTTGAAACAAAGCCAATCCCCGGTTTCGCCATGACCAGTCCTTCATTTCCAAGCTGGAAAAGCATCCCTAGAATCAGTGCAATCACAAGCGGCCCCACCAGACTTAGCCCTGGCAGCGTCGCCAAATATTTTCCTACGAGTGAACATAATAATGTAATAAAAATTGCATACCAAAATCCTCTTGTTTTAAATAACGACATTTCTGCACTCCTTCTCCTAGTCTTTAACCACCGTCACATCACATTTGCTATGGTGGATGATATAGCTTGACACACTCCCAAGCGTCAATAAATATTCCCATTCATTCAGCTGCCGATCGCCACACACGATCAAATCTGGTTCAACTTCCGGCAACACCTCATGGACAAGGCATTTTTTCGGCACACCCTCTCGGACAATCGTTCGCACATTTTGAATGCCTGCCGCTTTCGCCTGTTCTGCCATATCGTTCAGCCAATCTGTCGTTTCTTTCATACGCCGCTCTATAATGCCTTCATCATAGGCCAAAGCCGCCGCATAGACACCTGGATCCACAATACTTGCCAGTACAACCTCTTCCGCCTCTTCACGCCGCGCGATATAAAGTCCCTTTTTCAGCACTGCCGCCGTTTTCTCACTCTTATCCAGCGCCAATAAAATTTTCCGATACTCACCCATTTTTTCTTCACCACGTTTCACTTTTAATCAAATTATAGTATAGCTGCCGACAAATGGGAAATATGGATTTTGAATAGCGATGATTAATTTTTTTAATGAAAAAACCAGAACCAAGCCATCTCGCCTGATTCTGGTCTTCCTTCTTATCGAACAGCCTGCGTCAAATGCTCCGTTTCGTTAACCTTTAGTACCCGAAACGCCTCATCCTCATAACGCACAACACTGATACTTGTATTTAAAATACGCGTCCCCTTTTCGCGGTGCTCCTCAACCGTTCCGCCATTCAAAAGGTGCATTAAAAGCGTTAGCGTCATGCCATGCGAGACCACTAAAATATTCCCTTCCGCATGCGCCTGAACGATTTTCCGAACCCCTGCCAGCACACGTTCCTCAAGCTGATAATAAGTTTCGCCACCATTTACACATGCATCAAAGGTTGCCGGACTGGTCATAAATTCATGCCGCTCTTCCGGAAATTGTGCATCCAGTTCAGCCACTCGCACACCTTCCCAGCTGCCAAAATGCATCTCGCGCAACTCTTCCAGCAAATGAAGCTCTGATCCTTCATCATCTAAAATCAGCCGAGCCGTGTCCTGCGTCCGTTTGCTTGGGCTCGTATAAACGGCCTCAAAATCAACATCACGTAAAGCCGTGCCAACTGCCTTAGCTCCACTGATGCCCTCCTCTACAAGCGGTGAGTCCCCCCAGCCCTGCATCTGTCCAGTTAAATTCCACTCTGTTTTTCCGTGACGAACAAAATAGATCGTCAAATTACTACTCGTCAATGCGGCTCCTCCTAAAAAAGTTCAGTCTACCCTTGATTTTACCACTGTGAGCCTCATTTTCAAGAATTATTTTCATTAAATATCCGTATCGAGCGGTGTCAAATGCGCTTCAATCTCCGCCCGGCGTCCCTCAAACTTCGGCGGCAGCTCCACATAGGTGCCATGCTCCACTTCAAAGTCAGTCCGAAAACCCGGCCCATCCGTTGCCAGCTCAAAAAGCAGCCCATTTGGTTCCCGGAAATAAAGCGAATGGAAGTAATAGCGATCGATAAAACCAGAATTCGGATAGTTGGCATCTGCAATCCGCTCGTTCCATTCCATCATCTCCGCGTCATCCTCAACACGAAAGGCCACATGATGCACGCCGCCAGCCCCCAGATTCCGCTGCTCCAAATCAGGCCGAGCCTCCAAATGAATCTCCGCACCCGTACCGCCTTCTCCCGTCTGATAAACCGTGAGTAGCTTCTCCTTATCCTCATAAGCGCCAACCCGTTTAAAGCCCATGACCTTTGTCAACACATGATCCGTCTTTTCCTTCTCATAGACCGAAAAGCGCACCGGTCCAAGCCCTTGAATGGCAACCTCTTTCGGCACCGAACTCCCTTCCCAAGGATGCCCGCCCGAAACGCCGTGATTATTTTCATCCGACACCAGATAAATCGTCAAACCATCTACATCCTTAAAACGAATCACCTTCCGATCAAACTGCATTTCCCCTTTACTATGGAAAATTTGAAACGCGTCCAGCCGTTTGTCCCAATAGTCGAGCGCCGCATCATTCGGAACCCGCAGCCCCATCGCAGAAATCTGATTGCGACCAGGCCGGTTTGGCGCCATATTTGGCACTTCAAAAAAAGTGACCGTCGTCCCCGGACTGCCCGTTTCATCCGCATAATAAAGATGATAGGTATAAGGATCATCCTGATTGACCGTCTTTTTCACCAGCCGCATGCCGAGCACTTTCGTATAGAAATCAAAATTCTTCCGCGCATTTTCAGTAAAAATTGAAATATGATGCAACCCTTTCAATTCCATTTTCCATCCCTCCAACTAATCTAATTTTTTCAAAAGACGTAGCAGTTCCTTTTGTTCCTTACGCGTCAAACTGCCGAACTGTTCACTTTGAAACTGCTCCTGCATCGGCACATATTCGGCGTAGTAAGCCTTCCCACGCTCCGTCAAGCCGATATATTTTTCACGCCCATTTTTTGTCCGCTGAACGAGCCCGATTTCTTCCAATTTAACGAGGAGTTGGGTGATATTGCCTTTTGTCACAACCAGCTTCTCAGCAAGCTCCTGCTGCGTGAGTTCCTTACTCGGCCCGATTTGCGCAATACAGTCGAACTGTGCCGTTGTAAGTCCCGACGGTTTTAAATTCTGATTGGTTTCCTTCATGTTGCGATTATAAAATCTGCTCAACCGAAACCATAAAAGGACGCCTAACCGCTGCTCCGATTTCACCATATCGATCTCCTCCTTTGTCATTTTCAGTTTAGTCCTAAACAATAAAAAAAGCAAGCCATTCAACTTGCAGCCATTTACATCAGCATCCGTTTCAATTTTTGAACGACCTGCTCCTTTGTCACAACTTCCGACTCTTTGATATTCAGTATTTTCGCATGCCACATTCCATCAATCGTATAGCGTAGCAATTCCGCCATTTCCGGCCCGACCTCAGCCGCCATTCGTTCAAAGTCCTCCGCATAGGCCGCATCCCAATACCCCGAATCGACATCTCCCGAAACCGCCGTCGCCAGAAGCGCCCCATGAAGCCCGATCAGCTCATCATCAGAAAGCTGCCGCAGATTGCCGTTCAAATAACTTTCTGTAAACGGATAGCGCGACTTATCAGCAAGTTTCTTATATTCCTCCGCCAAAATCTGTTCGTACATTTCGATCGTATATTTGATCAGCGAAAGCGTCAGTTCATTTTTATTTTGAAAGTGGTAGAAAATCGCCGCTTTTGTAATCCCCGACCGAGCAGCGACATTGGCCAAGCTATACTGATGCACACCCTTCTCATTGATCACGTCGATCGCCGCCTGAATAATCTGTTGTCTGCTACTCATTTTCCGTCCACCATCCTTCGTTTTCTTAAGTGTATCGAACCGCACAGAAAAAAGCAATTTTATCTTTATTCAAACATATTTCGAAAAGCCCGCTCACCTTTTGCCGTCAATTGAACACTACGATTCACCGAATGCTGTTTCAACCATCGCTCCTCCACCGCATGTTTAAAAAAAGCCGTTCCCAAATGTCCCGCTAAATGAAACCGTCTCTCCGTCCAGTCTAAACATACTTTCACAAAGCAGCCCTTTCGCCGTCGAAGCTCTTCCAAATCCAAACCAACATCTGAAAAAAACCGCTCTCCCGCCTCTGTCAAATAGACCTGCTCACCAGCAAGCTTGAGATAGCCTTTTCTTTCCAAGTCCGCAAGCAGTCGCACGCCCAGCTTCCCCGCCAAATGACAATAACAGCTTCTGCCCTCTGCCAGCTGTCTGTGCTCCTCACTTTCCCGAAATGACCTAATCGGCTTTTGGGGACTAAGATACATGGCCTTTTCAATCAATTCCGCCACATCTGCATTAGCCAAGCAAAAATAATGATACCTGCCCTGCTTAAAACTGTGCAACCAGCCAAGTTTTTTAATCTCATTCAAATGATAGGACACTGTATGATCTTGCACACGTGCGATCTGCGCCAATTCATGTACAGTATGGTAACGCCCATCCATCAAAGAAGTCATGATTTGCACACGCGACTCATCGCTTAAAATTTTGGTCAGCTGCACCACATCAGGAAAACCAGCCATTCGCTCTCCTCCCTCTAATACCTCGACGCCCATCGATCTTTCTCTATTATAAACTAACAACGAGGTGATGAACATGCATAAGAAATTGAACAAAACAGACTTTTACTATGGTTTTCCTGTCGCACTAATGACTACCAAGAATCGGATAACTGGAAAAGATCATTTGACACCTATTTCTTCAACCTGGACATTAAACCGTTCTGTTGTGCTCGGAATAGGATTAGACAATCAAGGATTTCAAAATTTGGCTCCCGGCACGGATCTGACATTGAACCTACCTGATTTTAAGCTTTGGCGACATATCGAAAAAATCGCCCCCAAAACCGGTAATCAACAACTTCCTACTTATAAGAAGGAAGCCGGTTATACTTTTCATCCGGATAAATTTGCCCTTGGAAAATTCACGAAAGAAAGCGGCATAACCGTTCAGACGGTTCGTATTGCCGAATGCCCCATCCAAATCGAAGCGCTCGTCACAAATATTTATCCAACATCGGGCTTCGCAATCATCGAGTGTCGTATACAAGCCATTTTTGTTGAAGAAACACTCTTAAAAGACGAAACGCATCTAGATACAGAGAAATGGCAGCCGCTAATATACAAATTCCGAAGCTATACAACAACGACTGAATCTCTAGGACAAAACTTCAAATATGAAGAATAATATCATTTTCTTTTTTATAGTCAACTTCCTCTTGACATGTAATGCATTACAGAAAGTACAATAAAAAAGTAAAGAAGAATGATGGAAGGAGCAACAAACAATGTCAGAATTCAAAAAAGTATTTCCAGAAGGATTTTTATGGGGCGGCGCAACAGCAGCCAACCAAGTAGAAGGCGCGTATGATGTAGACGGAAAAGGCCTTTCTACAGCTGATATGGTCAAATTTGTTCCAAAAGCGGAACGTACAGCAGACCATGCATTAGATGTAACACGTGCAGAAATCGACGACATTCTAGCCGGAAAAGTGGACGCTACTTTCCCGAAACGCTTTGGTGTTGATTTTTATCATCATTATAAAGAAGATATCAAACTTTTTGCCGAAATGGGCTTCAAAACATTCCGCCTGTCCCTCAACTGGGCACGTATTTTCCCGAACGGTGACGATGCAGAGCCAAATGAAAAAGGACTGGCTTTCTATGATGCCGTTTTCGATGAATTATTAAAATATGGTATCGAGCCGCTTGTTACTTTGAGCCACTATGAAACACCACTCAATTTGACACTTAAATACAACGGCTGGGCTGACCGTCGCGTAATCGGCTTCTTCACAAACTATGCCGAAACAGTTTTCAAACGCTACAAAGATAAAGTCAAATACTGGCTGACATTTAACGAAATCAATGTGATCTCACTTAGCCCGTACACTGGCGGAGGCGTTCTAACTGAAGGCGCTGAAAACCCAATGCAGCTTTGCTATCAAGCAGCCCATCATCAATTTGTGGCAAGTGCCATCGCAACAAAACTATGCCATGAAATCAGCCCGGACGCACAAATCGGTTGTATGCTTGCTCGTATGACAACTTACCCAGCTACCAACAATCCAGATGACGTACTAAAAGCGCAATACGAAAACCAAATGAACCTGTTCTTCACAGACGTTCATGCACGCGGTAAATACCCAAGCTACATGAACCGTTTCTTCAAAGAAAACAACATCACCATCCAAAAAGAAGTTGGCGATGACGAAATCTTGAAAGAACATACAGTGGACTTCATTTCGTTCAGCTACTACATGTCCCTATCTGCTACAGCAAGTCCAGAAGGTGACCGTACAGCCGGCAACCTAATGGGCGGCGTTAAAAATGAATATCTTGAATCCTCCGACTGGGGCTGGCAAATCGATCCAAAAGGCCTGCGTTGGACACTGAACGACCTTTACACACGTTATGAGTTGCCACTATTCATCGTTGAAAACGGCCTAGGCGCTTATGATAAAGTAGAAGAAGACGGTTCGATCCATGATGATTACCGCATCGACTACCTGCGCAAACATATCGAACAAATGAAAGAAGCGATTGCAGACGGCGTTGACCTAATGGGTTATACTAGCTGGGGCCCAATCGACTTAGTAAGTGCTTCAACAAGCGAAATGTCGAAACGTTACGGCTTCATCTATGTTGACCAAGACGACGAAGGCAACGGCACACTTGCCCGCTCAAGAAAAGACTCCTTCGCATGGTACAAAAAAGTCATCGCAACAAACGGCGAAGATTTAGCTTAAGCAACCACCAAAAAAGGACTTGAACATTCAACCATGTTCAAGTCCTTTTTTATGGATCATTTTCAAAGCCACATCAAAAACCGACCGCCCCAAAGCGCCTCATGATGCTTCCGAATTATCTCAGCTGGAAGCAATGCAGAATCCACCGTGGTGTGCAGCCCTTTTTTCATAAAGGAACGGTAACCTAGCCCATGCGCCATCCGAATTGTCGTATCCACACAATACTCCGTCTGTGCCCCGCAAAACTCCATTTCACCGACCTCCAGTTTCTCCAAAAGCCCTGCCAATTCCGTCTGATAAAATGAATTTGCATGCGTTTTAGAAACAAAATAATCCCCGTACCTCACATCCAGCTCATCCATCAACGCCCATTCAGCCGAGTGCAGTGGCAGCTCTTCCTCATGATGCTGAATAAAAATAATCGGCATTTTAGCTTCCCGATAACAAGCAATCCGCTCATTGACACCACTTAAAACCTCCGCCAATTCAAAAAGCGGTTTTTCCGGAGTATGCAACCCCTTTTGCAAATCAATCACAACTAGCGCACGCGTCATTTTATCATTCCTCTCCTCATCAACTATTCCTTCTCAAACAGCGCAAAAGGATCTCCCGTCTTCTCTAGCCACTCTTTTAGCATCTGATGTAACTCATGCCTTTTTTTAGCAAATCTATCATTATGAACCAAATTGACAAACTCATAAGGATCATCATTTAAATCAAACAATAACCAAGGCATTTTTTCAAAACAAACATACTTATATCCATCTCTCGTCAGCACCCCACGCCACGGTAAATCAACGCTATCATTGTGTCCTGTAATTGATTGTAAAAAGACGCTTTCCGGCATATCCGGCCAATTTTCAGTTTTCTGATACCGATAAGCAGAATAATCCTGTCCTTCCATCCAATCCGGCTTTTCAATCCCGCACAACCCCAGTGTAGTTGGCGCAATATCTACATGATTCAGCAATAAGCCAGACTGCTCCCCATTAAAATACCCATCGTAGCCCATCGTACTCATACCTGAAATTACGAATGGAATTCTGATCGATTCTTCATAAGGCACCATTTTCCGAAACAAGCCATGTGAACCATGCATATCTCCGTGATCACTAAAGAAAATGACATGTGTATTATAAAAAAGTCCTGTATCCATTAATTTTTCGAGCACCCGTCCGATATTCCGATCCAAGTTTTCGATCATCGCATAATAGCCAGCCAACTCGTCAGCTGCTTGCTTCTGAATTCTTTCTACTGGCGGCACATTCGGACGAAAAGCAACATCACACGGATGGTGGTGTGCCATATCTTCAGCCGGTGCGAGATAAGGATCATGCGGCGGCTGAACAGATAAAACTGCAAAAAACGGCGTGTCGTCATTTTGTTTCTCATCCAAGTAATCCAACATATAGTCGGTCAGACAATCTGTTTCGTATCCATCTAGTCGGCGATGGAACGGTTCCCCATTTTCTTCCCCATGCACATAACAATCCCATTGGCTGTTATTATTCTCATATGCGATCCATTTCTGAAAACCACCACGTCGCTCAGGCGGAATAATGTGATCAGCCGCACGTCCAAAGCGCTCTTGGTAGCCATCCAAATGCCATTTCCCAAGATAAAAAGTCTCATAGCCATTGTCATTAAAAACATTCGCAATCGTTGGCTGCCTAGGATCAAGCTGTTTTTCATGCGCAGGAACACATTTATGCGGATAAATACTTGTCAACATAGACCCCCGGAATGGACAGCACACTGGATATCCTGACACAGCATCAGAAAAACTCATTCCTGTCCGAGCTAAGCGATCAATATTAGGCGTCACAACATTCTGATCATGATTCAAACTCAAAGCTTGTGCTCGCAACTGATCAGCAACAATCCATAATACATTTTGTCTCACTTTTTCTCCTCCTTAGATGTTAAAGCAGATGATAGATTTAAATTAGCAAGATGTAACAGCTCTGAAAGAGAACGATTACATCTTGTTATTTTAGAAAATTCGATTGCCTTGTAACGGAATGCGTAGAATCTTTCAGCCAACTAACGACTATGAATCTTATATTTCATGTTGACTATTTAAATTCTTTCGCGCCGTGTCGCTTCCCGGCTTGACTAAAATTCACATTTCACAATGACTATTTAAACATGATGGCTGCGCAAGCCTTAACTTACTAGCAAAATTTACATTTCACAATGACTATTTAAACACACAAACCATTGAGGAACGTGAAAGTGGGCAAGAAGTATTTACATTTCACAATGACTATTTAAACAATAGCGACGGTTTAAATGAATTAATTAACGAATTATTTACATTTCACAATGACTATTTAAACTTTATTCATGTGATGCGAATGTTGATAGACTAAGCTATTTACATTTCACAATGACTATTTAAACCCGTCGTCTCAAACCCACACACCCATCTTACCTCAAAACCTATTTTCTGTCGACCTCCAA
The DNA here is from genome assembly GCF_900183385.1 of Listeria costaricensis. GTDB lineage: Bacteria > Bacillota > Bacilli > Lactobacillales > Listeriaceae > Listeria > Listeria costaricensis. The sequence goes on along the minus strand of NZ_FXUT01000011.1, from coordinate 29,091 downwards.
AAAATCCTAGTTTCCTCCTCTTCCAAACTCTCCTCACTCTCTATCTAATCCTCCACTCCCTTTCTCTCCCAAGCAATTTCGCATTTCTGTCGATCCCCCGCCAAATTTACATTATCTCCGGTCGACAGAAAAAAACAGACCCGCCCGAAAGCGGATCTGTTTATCATTTAATTAAGCATTCGTTGTTTCTTCGGATACCTCTGTGTCATCCAAAACGACTTGTGGTTTCAGATTGCGGTAACGGTTGATACCTGTACCAGCTGGAACCAGTTTACCAAGGATTACGTTTTCTTTCAGACCTAGAAGTTCATCACGTTTTCCTTTAATCGCTGCATCCGTCAAGACACGTGTTGTTTCTTGGAAGGAAGCGGCTGACAAGAAGCTGTCAGTTTCAAGCGATGCTTTCGTGATACCCAGCAAGACTGGACGACCTGTTGCAGGCTGCATGCCATTCAAGATCGCATCACGGTTAGCTTCTGTAAACGTATGAATATCCATCAGCGTACCAGGAAGGATATCTGTATCCCCAGTGTCCATCACGCGGATCTTACGCAACATTTGACGTACCATTACTTCAACGTGTTTATCGCCGATTTCTACCCCTTGCATCCGGTAAACTTTTTGTACTTCAGCAAGCAGATATTCTTGAACGGACAATACGTCACGCACACGGATCAACGCTTTCGGATCGATTGAACCCTCTGTCAAAGCTTCACCGCGGTCTACAATAGAACCTTCTTGAACACGAAGACGTGCTGTATAAGGAACTGTGTAGCTGCGACGATCATCTTGACCTTGGATAGTGATTTCTAAGCCACGATCACGTCCTTCTTCGATCGAAACGACTTCACCGCCAACCTCTGTGATTGTCGCTTGACCTTTTGGATTCCGTGCTTCAAAGATTTCCTGAATACGCGGAAGACCCTGTGTGATATCGTCTCCGGCAACCCCACCGGTGTGGAACGTACGCATGGTAAGCTGTGTACCTGGTTCCCCGATCGATTGAGCCGCAATAATACCAACTGCTTCCCCAACTTCGACCTCTGTACCTGTCGCCAAGTTTTTACCATAACATTTTTTACATACGCCGTGTTTTGTATTACATGTGAACGCGGAACGAATCGAAACTTCTTCAATCCCAGCATTCACGATTTGTTGAGCGATTGGCTCTGTGATCAATTCATTTTCAGCCACAATCACGTCGCCTGTTTCTGGATGGCGAATCGTCTTACGTGCATAACGACCTTCCAAACGTTCTTCAAGCGGCTCGATGATTTCTGTGCCTTCCTTGATTGCTTTGATTGTCAGTCCGCGGTCAGTTCCACAATCGTCTTCACGAATGATGACATCTTGGGCAACATCAACCAGACGACGAGTCAAGTAACCGGAATCGGCTGTCTTAAGGGCGGTATCGGTCAAACCTTTACGCGCACCGTGAGTCGAAATAAAGTACTCGAGGACAGTCAGACCTTCACGGAAGTTCGATGTGATTGGAAGTTCTACGATACGGCCAGATGGGTCAGCCATCAGACCACGCATACCGGCAAGCTGTGTAAAGTTGGAAATGTTACCACGAGCACCGGAGTCCTGCATCATGAAGATTGGATTCAAACGTTCCAAACTCAAGATCAGTTTGCCTTGAATCTCATCTTTCGCTGCATTCCAGACGGCAATTACACGTTCGTATCTTTCATCATCGGTAATTAAACCGCGACGGAATTGTTTCGTAATTTTTTCAACTGTATCATGTGCTTTTTCAAGAATTTCGTGCTTCTCAGTAAGGGTCAAAATATCGGCAATCCCTACTGTGATACCAGCTTTAGTCGAAATCTTAAAGCCAAGGTCTTTCATACGGTCAAGCATTTTCGATGTTTCAGTGATGTGGAACCGTTTGAAGACTTCCGCAATGATATTTCCAAGAATTTTTTTCTTGAATGGATCAACAAGTGGCTGTTCAGCAATATGCGCTTTGACATCCGTCGTTGTATCCACAAAATATTTCTTCGGTGTTTCGATTTCCAAGTTATATTTTGTCGGTTCATTGATATAAGGGAACGATGTTGGCAAGATCGTATTGAAAACAAGTTTACCTACAGTCGTAATAAGCAGTTGTTTGCGCTCTTCATCTGTAAAGCGTTCGTTCGGGATGGAACCCGCATAAACCGCAATACGAGAATGCAGATGCACATAACCGTTTTGATAAGCAAGAAGCGCTTCATTAATATCCTTAAAGATCGTACCTTCACCGACCGCATTTTCACGTTCAAGTGTCAGATAGTAGTTACCAAGCACCATATCTTGGGAAGGCGTTACTACCGGTTTACCATCTTTTGGATTCAAAATGTTTTGCGCAGCCAGCATTAAAATACGAGCTTCTGCTTGTGCTTCTGCTGAAAGTGGTACGTGGACCGCCATTTGGTCACCATCAAAGTCGGCATTGTAAGCCGTACATACGAGCGGGTGAAGACGAATCGCGCGACCTTCAACAAGTGTTGGTTCAAAAGCTTGGATACCCAGTCTGTGAAGCGTAGGGGCACGGTTTAGAAGAACCGGATGCTCACGAATGACTTCTTCCAGCACGTCCCAAATTTCCGGTGCCATGCGTTCAATTTTACGTTTTGCACTCTTGATATTATGGGCAAGACCACGGCCAACAAGCTCTTTCATTACAAATGGTTTGAATAATTCAAGCGCCATTTCTTTTGGAAGACCACATTGGTACATTTTCAAGTTTGGACCTACGACGATAACCGAACGACCCGAATAGTCGACACGTTTACCAAGCAAGTTTTGACGGAAACGACCTTGTTTCCCTTTCAGCATGTGCGAAAGAGATTTAAGCGGACGGTTACCAGGACCTGTTACAGGACGACCACGACGGCCATTATCGATCAAAGCATCGACTGCTTCCTGCAGCATCCGTTTTTCATTCTGAACGATAATGTTTGGAGCGCCCAAGTCAAGCAGACGTTTCAAACGGTTGTTCCGGTTGATAACACGACGGTACAAGTCATTCAAGTCACTCGTCGCAAAACGGCCACCTTCAAGTTGGACCATTGGACGAAGCTCTGGCGGAATAACTGGCAGCACATCAAGAATCATCCAGCTTGGTTCATTACCAGAGTTGCGGAATGCTTCCATCACTTCAAGACGACGAATCGCACGCGTACGACGTTGACCTTGCGCTGTTTTCAGTTCTTCTTTCAGATCATTTGTTTCTTTTTCCAGATTGATGTCAGAAAGCAGACGTTTAATCGCTTCTGCACCCATGCCGGCTTGGAAACCTTTGTTATATTTTTCGCGGTACACACGATATTCTTTCTCAGACAACAATTGTTTTTTCTCAAGCGGTGTGTCACCAGGTTCTGTTACTACATACGATGCGAAGTAGATAACTTCCTCTAGGGCACGAGGACTCATGTCAAGAACTAGACCCATCCGGCTTGGAATACCTTTGAAATACCAAATATGCGAAACTGGTGCGGCAAGCTCAATATGTCCCATGCGTTCACGACGAACCTTGGATTTCGTTACTTCAACGCCGCAACGGTCACAAACAACGCCTTTATAGCGCACACGTTTGTATTTCCCGCATGAACATTCCCAGTCTTTCATTGGTCCAAAAATACGTTCACAGAACAAGCCGTCACGTTCCGGTTTGAGCGTTCTGTAGTTGATGGTTTCCGGTTTTTTCACTTCACCATGCGACCATGAACGAATCTTATCTGGAGATGCTAGACCGATTTTCATATACTCAAAATTATTAACATCTATCAAGTGCCCAACCTCCTACTATTGATTATGACCGTGCCGGGCTGACCGCGCCGCAATCTGTCTAGCGCGACTCTGCCCGATATTTCCACGATCTCTTTATTCTTAACTTCTTAAAAGTTACTTGATTTATTGGAGTGATTTAAATCGGGCGGGTTAATCAACCTGCTCGGTGGTTGCTTCTTCTGGTTTCACAATGTTGAAAGCATCATTTTGACCGGAGAAGTCGTCATCATCCATGTCGCGTAATTCAATTTCTTCTTCATCACCCGACAGAATTTTCACGTCCATACCTAAACTTTGAAGCTCTTTAATCAGTACCTTGAAGGATTCCGGCACGCCAGGTTTCGGCACACTTTCACCTTTCACAATTGCTTCATAAGTTTTCACACGTCCTACAACATCATCGGACTTGATCGTCAGGATTTCTTGAAGTGTATAAGCGGCACCATAAGCTTCCAGTGCCCATACTTCCATTTCCCCAAAACGTTGTCCACCAAATTGAGCTTTACCTCCAAGTGGTTGTTGTGTAACAAGCGAGTATGGTCCAGTTGAACGAGCATGCAATTTGTCGTCAACCATGTGAGCAAGTTTAATCATATACATGACACCAACAGAAACGCGGTTATCAAACGGCTCACCTGTACGTCCATCATAAAGAATCGTTTTGGCATCGCGCGCCATACCAGCTTCTTCAACTGTGCTCCAGACATCTTTATCATTCGCACCATCGAATACCGGCGTTGCAACATGGATACCCAGTTTACGAGCCGCCATACCTAAATGAAGCTCGAGCACTTGTCCAATATTCATCCGCGAAGGTACCCCTAGTGGATTAAGCATGATGTCGACCGGTGTACCATCTGGCATAAACGGCATGTCCTCTTCCGGAAGAATACGGGAGATAACCCCTTTATTTCCGTGACGACCGGCCATTTTATCCCCTTCATGGATTTTACGTTTTTGTACGATATAAACACGAACAAGTTGGTTTACGCCTGGTGGCAATTCGTCGCCAGCTTCACGCGTAAAGATTTTCACGTCCAGCACGATACCGCCGCCGCCGTGAGGAACACGAAGCGAAGTATCACGAACTTCACGTGCTTTTTCACCAAAGATGGCGTGCAGCAAACGTTCTTCAGCAGTCAGCTCAGTCACACCTTTTGGCGTTACTTTACCAACCAGCAAGTCGTTATCTTTTACTTCTGCACCGATACGGATAATTCCGCGTTCATCAAGGTCACGAAGCGCATCCTCGCCGACGTTTGGAATATCACGTGTCATTTCTTCAGGTCCGAGTTTTGTATCACGAGCTTCTGATTCAAATTCTTCAATATGAATGGATGTATAGACATCATCTTTGACCAGACGTTCGCTCATGATGATCGCATCCTCATAGTTGTAACCATCCCATGTCATGAAGGCCACTAGCACGTTACGACCAAGTGCCAATTCCCCTTGATCCATGGAAGGACCGTTACCAAGGATTTCACCTTTTACAACGCGATCTCCTTCTGCTACATTCGGACGTTGGTTATAACAAGTCCCTTGGTTGGAACGAACAAATTTACGCAAGGTATATTTGTCGATTCCGCCAGTTACTTCTTTGCCGTCCACTACCGAAACGCGACGAACCCAGATTTCTCTAGCTTCCACGTGTTCAACGATTCCGTCATGCTTAGCCGTTACAGCAGCACCGGAGTCTTTCGCAGATACGTGTTCCATACCAGTTCCAACAAACGGAGCTTCCGGATGCATAAGCGGAACAGCTTGACGTTGCATGTTGGCACCCATCAAGGCACGGTTACTATCGTCATTTTCAAGGAACGGAATACATGCTGTCGCAACCGATACAACCTGTTTCGGCGATACGTCCATGTAATCGACGCGTTCTTTTCCTACAGCCAAGTTTTCAGAACGGAAACGAGCCATGACTTCCTCTTCAATAAAGGCGCCATTTTCGTCCAGTTTCGAGTTGGCTTGGGCTACTACATAATTATCTTCTTCATCGGCTGTCAAATAGTCGATGATATCAGTTACTTGATTTGTTTCAGGATCAACACGGCGGTAAGGCGTTTCAATAAAGCCAAACCGATTCACTTTCGCATACGAAGAAAGTGAGTTGATCAGCCCGATATTCGGACCCTCTGGCGTTTCAATCGGACACATACGGCCATAGTGGGAATAGTGAACGTCACGAACTTCATAACCAGCACGTTCACGCGTCAAACCACCAGGTCCGAGTGCAGATAGACGACGTTTATGCGTCAATTCGCCAAGTGGGTTCGTTTGATCCATGAACTGCGACAACTGGGAGCTGCCGAAGAATTCTTTGATCGAAGCCACAACTGGGCGAATATTGATCAGTTGTTGCGGTGTGATCGTGCTCATATCCTGAATGGACATCCGTTCACGAACCACACGCTCCATACGGGAAAGCCCGATCCGGAATTGGTTTTGCAAAAGCTCACCGACAGAACGCAAACGACGGTTACCCAAGTGGTCAATGTCATCTGTGTCGCCAACGCCGTGAAGCAAGTTGAAGAAATAGCTGATGGAAGACACGATATCCGCAGGCGTCACATGCTTCACATTTTCTTCAATATATGCATTCCCAATGATATTGATTACTTTTTCATCATCATCCGGTGCATAAATTTTAATTGATTGAACGAGAACATCATCTTCCATCACGCCATCAGTTGGACGAAGCGTACGGAAGCCTACCCCGTTTTCCAAATTAGGAATAATTTGATCGAGTTTGCGACGGTCTAAAATGTCGCCTTTCGATGCAATGATTTCACCTGTTTCAGGATCAACCAGCGTTTCAGCCAGCGTTTGGTTGAACAAACGGTTTTTCAGGTGAAGTTTTTTATTGATTTTGTAACGTCCAACGCTTGCCAAATCATAGCGTTTTGGATCAAAGAAGCGAGAAACCAGCAAGCTGCGTGCATTCTCAACTGTTGGTGGCTCACCTGGGCGCAGACGTTCGTAAATTTCAAGGAGTGCTTTAGCAGCATTATCCGTATTGTCTTTCTCAAGTGTGTTGCGCAGGTAATCATTGTCCCCAATAAGTTCAAGGATTTCCTGATCCGAACCAAAGCCCAGCGCACGAAGCAGAACCGTTACTGGCAACTTACGTGTACGGTCGATACGAACGTGTACAACATCTTTTGCATCCGTTTCATATTCAAGCCATGCCCCGCGGTTCGGAATAACCGTCGAGCCAAAACCTTTTTTACCGTTCTTGTCGATCTTATCATTGAAGTAGACACCTGGAGAACGCACCAATTGGGAAACGATAACACGTTCTGCCCCATTGATAATAAACGTACCCATTTCAGTCATCAGTGGGAAGTCGCCCATGAAAACTTCTTGGTCTTTTACTTCGCCTGTTTCTTTGTTGATCAGACGCAATTTCACACGAAGCGGTGCCGCATAGTTAGCGTCACGGTTTTTGGATTCTTCTACGGAGTATTTCGGTTCGCCCAAATCATAATCAATGAATTCCAGCGAAAGATTGCCCGCAAAATCCTCAATTGGCGAAATATCACGGAACATTTCTCGTAAGCCCTCATCTAGGAACCACTGATAAGAAGCTGTTTGGATTTCAATCAGATTCGGCAGTTCTAAAACTTCACTAATACGCGCAAAGCTTCTGCGTTTGCGGTGTCTGCCATATTGTACAACATGTCCTGACAAACTCTTCACCCCTCAAAAATAGTATAAAATTTATAAGCACACTTTCTGTGAACAGCAGACGTAAAAAGCAGTGGAACCTCCCGCACCCGGAGTTTAAGACGCTCGCAGCAAGCAGGATCACGAATCCCAACTGGCTTAAACACCGTCTATCAAAAGTTTCCTTCTACCTCATTCTTCCAGCACTTCTGGAAAACATCCAGCTATCTAAAAAGTGGAACTTGAAAAGTAATCTACAGACGTTTTTGGACAAAAAGAAAGCGGATTTCATCATGTCTGAAACTATTGAAAAATTATTCTTCAAAGTGTCAGTAACCGATTATCAAAATCGGCATTTGAAAACCACATCCATTGTCATTATTTCGCCGCAACTGCTTGCAACCGCTTCATTTCTCGTAACATAATTGTCTTAAAATTGGGCACTTGATCAGCAGTATAGATTCTTTTGGCATTATATTATAATACTACAATCAGGCAACCATGTCAATGTTTTTCTATATAAAAAAGCCAGACAGCAAATTGCTGCCCAGCCTTTCAACTCATTCTTTGATACTTCGATAAATGTAGTAACCTTTATCTTTAGCAACCGTTTCAACATTGCCAAAGACTTCTTCCATTTTGGCAGCCGCAGACGGGCCGCCCTGCTTTTTCTGAATCACAATCCAAAGCTCTCCTTGAGCCGCCAAATGGTCATGCGCCTCGCTTAAAATCCGATGAACGACCACTTTCCCGGCCCGAATTGGCGGATTGCTCAAAATCGCATCATAATCGACCCGGTCGACCTTTTCATAAATGGAGCTTTCAAAAATTTCCACATTGTCGATTTGGTTCAGCGCCGCGTTTTCCTTTGCAAGTTCCACAGCTCGAAGATTGACATCCACCATATCGACCTGCACATCGGGATAGACTCTCGCTACCGCCAGTCCGATCGGCCCATAGCCACACCCCACATCTAAAAACCGCTTAGCCACCCGCTCCATCCTAAACTTTTCCACCAAGAGTCGCGAGCCAAAGTCGACTGTATTTTTTGAAAAGACCCCTGCATCGCTAATAAAAGTAAATGCCGCCCCTTTAAGCGTAAACGAAAAACGCTTTCGATCATGTTTGGCATCTTGATTATTCGTATAATAATGATCCAACTTTTTCTGCCTCCCTCGCCAATCTTTGTCATTTTAACATAAAAGCGAGGAGATTACACTTGTCGATCAGTCATTTTCTACGACTCAAAACCCATGCACCAGTTAAAGCAAGCAGTCCTCCCAGTAATGGCAGCCCAGTACTAGACGCATCACCAGTTGCTGGTAATTGTGCCTCACTTGATTGAGACATCATTTTTCCTTGCACTGACGGAGTTGAACCAGCAGTTACAACTAAGCTGTCCGTTCCAGTCCCCTCTGTCGGCGGAATACCACCATTATTATCATCCGGACTTGGACTTGGTATCACATTATCTTCTTTATCATACACATAGATTACTGTCTGCGGATCTGCAAGATATTCACCCGTTGCATTGGCCGGCATCCCCTGCAGCACATATCCATTGATCGTTTTTGGACTTGTTGTATACGCATCCCCGACATTACCTGTCAAGACATCAGAAGGCGCAATTTGATTGCCAAATGCATCCTGATAATGAACGGTCACAGTCGACATCACTGGCGCGGAATCCTTCTGATACACATATTGAACGAGCTGTGGTTCTGCCTTATAAAAGCCTGATGCACTTGGTTCAATCCCAACCAAATGATAGCCTTGAATCTCCTTGGCCTCAGTCAGATACGGTTCGCCGACTTCGCCAGTCATCTCTGTTGGCGGCGCTAGCACATTGCCATCTTCATCCTTATAAGTCACAATCACCTTACCGGTTTCTACAGGAGGAGCTTCCACAATTCGAACCGGCACCTTCACTTTGGCATACGGATTTGTCGTTGTAGAAAAGGCGCTTTTGATTGTAATTTCAGCATCCCCAAGCTCAGTAGCCACACCATTTTGAATATGCGGATCACTGCCGTCATCATAATAGACAAATTCATGACTAGCAAATAAATCCCGGCCTGATCTTAACCCTAATGAAGCTTTATCCGGTGTCATCTGGTTAAAATTGTCTCCTACCTTTACCGTAATCGGATCTCCTGTATAAATCAGCTGATCCTGCTGTTGATAACTCGTTGTTGCATGTTCCAATAAATTATTTCCTTGGTTAAAATCATCTAAATTCACCGCAGGAACATCCGACACAAGTTGGTTATCCTGCGTCAAGAGCTCCAAAGCACTTCTAGATCCCCATGGAGAAGTCGTAAAAATTTCTTCTGGAAGCGTTACAAGTTGATCGAAACGAATATCCAGCTCTTCTAAAGTTCCCGAAAGCTGCGTAATCTCTTTTGGAATCTCACTAATTGTCCCACCATTTATTTCTAATCGTTTTAAATTTGGCAACTCAAAAGCGACATCTGGAAACGCCGTCAGACCATTTTGATTCCAGTTTAACTCCGTCAGTGTATCAAGCTCCCCAACGATTTCAGGAATTTCACTCATCCCTATGCCTGCAGCATCCAACGTCGTCAAATTGCTCATATCTGTCACTTTATTAGGAATCGCTGTTACGCCCGACTGCAAAACAAGCGTGTGAATCTGCTGCAACTGCGTCAATGTAATATCAGCTTCCGTCAAATTTGCCCCATATTCCTCATTATAGCTAACAACTACACTATCAACAAAAGGCTGGTTCCCATCCATTTCAGTATACAACCACGTTCCTGCCGCACTCGTCTTCATTGGAAGTGTCATCAAACATATGACTCCTACAACAAAAGTTACAAATAACCATTTAAATCCGCGTTTCTTCACAGTTCCTTCCTTTTCATTCATAATAATTATATTAACCCCCTTATTACTAAATTATGTTACGACTTATAGTCCTCCTTTCTTGCAGTCCATTTTAGCAAAAATAATTCTTTTTTTATAATAAAAACGATTAAATTCACACAAACGACAAAAAAACGCCTGCTACCTCGAAAGGTAACAGACGTTTTGCTAGGCAAAAATTATTTAACTTCTACGTTAGCGCCAACTTCTTCAAGTTTAGCTTTGATTTCTTCAGCTTCTTCTTTAGCAACGCCTTCTTTAAGAGCTTTAGGAGCGTTGTCAACTAGTTCTTTAGCTTCTTTCAAGCCAAGACCTGTGATTTCACGAACCACTTTGATAACTTTGATTTTGGAATCGCCAGCGCTAGCAAGTTCAACTGTGAATTCAGTTTGTTCTGCAGCAGCTTCCCCACCAGCAGCACCAGCTACAGCTACAGGAGCAGCAGCAGTTACGCCAAATTCTTCTTCGATTGCTTTTACAAGATCGTTAAGTTCTAGTACAGATGCTTCTTTAACGGAAGCAATGATTTCTTCAATGTTTAAAGCCATTTTAAAATTCCTCCATTTAAAATTAATTTTTTAGTTTTAGATAAACTTGAGATTAAGCTTCTTGTTCAGCTTTTTGGTCAGCAACAGCTTTTGTTGCAAGAGCCAAGTTGCGAACTGGAGCTTGAAGTACGCTGCAAAGCATGGATAGCAAGCCTTCGCGAGATGGAAGAGTTGCAAGAGCTTTAACTTCTTCAACAGAAGATACGCTACCTTCGATGATACCTGCTTTGATTTCAAGTGCTTCGTGAGCTTTCGCGAAGTCATTCAAAATTTTAGCCGGTGCAACTACGTCTTCATTACTGAAAGCAATCGCATTAGGGCCAGTCAATACTTCTTCAAGACCTTCCAAACCTTTTGCACTAACAGCACGACGAACAAGTGTATTTTTGTATACTTTGAAATCAATACCTGCTTCACGTAATTGTTTACGTAACTCAGTGATTTCAGCTACATTAAGACCGCGGTAGTCAACAATGATTGTTGATGCGCTGTCGTTTAATTTACCTGTGATTTCTTCAACAACACTTTGTTTAGCTTCGATAATTTTATTCAATCTTTACACCTCCGTCCAATTTCAGTCCATTTGAACGCAAATAAAAACCTCTGCGCACGTAGACACGCAGAGGCACAAGAAAGCAACAAAGACTTTCCTATCGAAATCCTCGGCGGGCAAAATTAAGCGAAAAATCGCACCAGCTGTCTACGGTAAGGATATTTAATTTGTTTCAACTAGTATAGTTTAGCAAAACATGCTTTTTGCGTCAACCTTTTTTCAGAACTCTCTTATAGAGAAGATGGATCAACGTTGATACCAGGTCCGAAAGTAGTTGCAACTGCAAGATGTTTTACATAAGTACCTTTAGCAGCAGCAGGTTTCGCTTTTTGAAGCACGTCATTTACTGTACGGAAGTTTTCAACTAATTTTTCAGTGTCGAAGGATACTTTACCGATTGCAGCATGGATATTTCCAGCTTTGTCGACGCGGTATTCAACTTTACCAGCTTTAATGTCGTTAACAGCTTTTGTTACGTCCATTGTTACAGTACCAGTTTTAGGGTTTGGCATTAAGCCTTTTGGTCCAAGCACGCGGCCCAGTTTACCAACTTCACCCATCATGTCAGGTGTTGCAACGATTACGTCAAAATCAAACCAACCTTGGTTGATTTTATCAACATATTCAGCATCTCCAACGAAATCAGCGCCAGCAGCTTCTGCTTCTTTTGCTTTTTCGCCTTTTGCGAATACTAGAACGCGTTGAGTTTTACCAGTACCATGCGGTAATACTACTGCGCCACGGATTTGTTGATCCGCTTTTTTAGGGTCAACGCCAAGACGGAATGCTACTTCAACAGTTGCATCGAATTTAGCGAAGTCGATTTCTTTAGCAAGTGCTACTGCTTCTTCAACAGCGTACACTTTTTTTGCATCAACTTTTTTCAAAGCTTCTTGATACTTTTTACCTTTCTTAGCCATTTCTTTTCCTCCTTATTGTTTCGAAATTGCGAACTCTCTCTTAGTCTTGGATTGTGATACCCATAGAACGAGCAGTACCTTCAACCATACGCATTGCAGATTCAACATTTGCAGCGTTAAGGTCAGGCATTTTAGTTTCAGCAATTTCCTGTACTTGAGCACGTGTTACAGATGCAACTTTGTTACGGTTAGGTTCACCAGAGCCTTTTTCTACTTTAGCAGCTTTTTTAAGCAATACTGCTGCTGGTGGAGTTTTAGTGATGAACGTAAACGAACGGTCTTCAAATACAGTGATCACAACAGGAATGATAAGACCAGCTTGATCGGCTGTGCGAGCGTTAAACTCTTTACAGAATCCCATAATGTTTACACCAGCTTGACCTAGTGCAGGTCCGACTGGAGGTGCAGGATTTGCTTTACCTGCTGGAATTTGAAGCTTAACTTCTTTAATAACTTTTTTAGCCACGAGACATACCTCCTTAAGTCCGTGTTGTGGTTGATTGGGGTTAAGTATTTCCCCTCCCACATTCAAACATGCGCCTAAACGCACCAATATATGTTACCACTTCTCGTGTGAAAATGCAAGCTGATTTTCATAAAAAAACCCCCGCAACCAGCGGAGGCTCACACTTAAATTTTTTCGATTTGATTGAAATCCACTTCAACAGGTGTTTCACGGCCAAACATATTAACCATAACTTTTGCTTTGCCTTTGTCCATATCCATTTCGTCCACTTTACCAGAGTACTCTGCGAATGGCCCTTCTTTCACCATAACCGTTTCACCGATTTCAAAATCAGCATCAGCACGTTTGTCGACCATTCCCATGCTTTTCAGAATACGATCTGCTTCTTCCGGAAGAAGCGGCGTTGGTTTGGAACCAGAACCAGCCGAACCAACAAACCCTGTTACACCAGGCGTATTCCGTACAACATACCAAGAATCGTCCGTCATCACGATTTCTACCAAAACATATCCCGGGAACACTTTACGTTTCACCGTTTTTGTTTTGCCATTTTTCACTTCTGTTTCTTCTTCTTCGGGCACGATAACGCGGAAGATTTTATCCGTCATTCCCATTGATTCTACACGTTTCTCCAAGTTGGCTTTGACTTTGTTTTCATAACCTGAATAAGTGTGTACGACATACCAGTTTTTTTCCATTTCATTGTACGCGGCAGCCTATTCGCCGCATCCTCCTTCATTTCTATTCATTGAATAAATCGCTCTCGATTAGAATGCAAAATAAAAAACCCGGGAATACTCGGGTTTCATCACAAGTAGTATTATAACATTATTTTTTATAATTGCCCAGCCTTACTACATAATAAGTTGAATCAATTGTTCAATTCCAAAATCGATTACCATAAAGAATACTGCGAACAAGATAACAGTGAAAACTACTGTTACAGTGTAAGAAGCAAGCTCTTTACGTGTTGGCCATGTAACTTTGCGCATTTCAGAAGAGACATTTTTGAAAAAGCGTGAAATTGCAGACATGCTAAAACCTCCATTGACTATTTTGTTTCACGATGTAACGTATGTTTATTACAGTGCCGGCAAAATTTCTTCACTTCTAAACGTGATTGGCGGTTTGCTCCACTGGCACTTACTGAATAGTTTCTAGATCCACACTCCGAACAAGCGAGAGATACTTTTTTCTTCATTGCTTTCAACTCCGATTGATTAAGACAAATCGATGCTAGTACTCTTCGCATCCATTTTACTATACCACCTGTTATATAGACCGTCAAATTATTTTTTGTGACATTTTAGTCAAATATCAAGAAGGATCTGCCAATTCCTTCGCCATCTTCTTTTTGACACGCTGCAAGGCATTATCGATAGCTTTTTCATTTTTCCCAAATGCTGCCGCCATTTCCTGATAACTTTTTCCTTCTAGATATTGCCGCAAAACTTCCTGTTCAAAAGAGCTGGTCACTTTTTTTAGCTTCCTCGCTACTTGACCGAGATCCTCATTTTTAATCAAAAAATCTTCCGGCGTCTCAGCACTCTCCTCGGAAATTACATCAAGCAGTGTCCAGTCCAGAGACTCATCATCTGCCATCGGTGTATCCAGTGACACGGAATTATTCAGGGCAAAATTCTTCTTGCGTGTTGAGCGCTTCACAGCAGAAAGCAGCTGCCGATTGATACAAATTTCTGCAAACGAGCGGAAAGATGCCTCACGTGCAGGATCAAAGTCGCGAATCGCCTTAAAAAAACCGATCATCGCCTCCTGAATCAAATCATCCCGCTCCGCTCCCTGTAAGAAATATTGAGTTGATTTCCAATAAATGACCGGTTGATACTTTGTGAAAAAATATTCCAGCGCTTCTGTATCTCCATGTCTGGCACGTTCAAGCTTTTCTAATTCAGAAGCATTTTTGTCCTTTTGATTCTTCAATGACTGCCTCTCTTCCTTTACTTAGAAATTTTGTCGCTTGCTTGGTTGTTCTATTATACAGAGATAAGCGTCTAGCGGTCAACGACTATTTTTGGCCTCTCCGCCACATTTCCAGCTGTTTTAGCGTCTCAGAATCCAAGTTCAGCTTTGATTTCGGCATTTTCTCCTGGATCCGTTGAATTTTGCGACTTGTCGATTTGGTCATCTCCTGAAGTTCAAACAACAGCTCTCTGGAAGAAAGCCGCAGCGCCCCCTGCCCAAAAATCGCCCATTGTTCCGTATAGTCACTCGTCGCTACGATAATCTGTGTCTTAGCATTTTTCCATTCGATCGCCTTGCGTTCAATATATTCATCAGCCGTCTCGTCTTCTTTCGTATAGACAACCTCCACCTTATGCTGGATCATTTTCCGCTGCGAACTCCGGACGTATTGCGCGTCAAAAACAACCACCACCCGGTAACCTGTATAACTCTGATATTCGGCCATCCATTCGACCAGCGTGTTCCGCGCAGCCTCCAGATCATAATCCTTCAATCGGCTCAGCTCCGGCCACGCGCCAATCACATTATACCCATCTACGAGAAAAATATGCTGCATCACCTATTCCCCCAATGGAAATCGTTTTCGATAAACTTCATAAAGAAGCAAACTGGCTGCCACCGAAGCATTCAGTGATGTCACCTTGCCAACCATCGGCAAATGAATCAGAAAATCACATTTCTCCCGAACCAGTCGACTCATGCCAAAGCCTTCACTGCCGATCACAACTGCAAGAGGGAGACTCGCATCCATCGTACGGTAATCACTGCTTCCCTTAGCATCCGTCCCAAAGACCCAAACACCCCGCTTTTGCAATTTCTCAATTGTCTGGCTAATATTGGTCACCCGAACGACAGGCACATATTCGATTGCACCAGTAGAAGCTTTGGCAACCGTTTGCGTTAAACTGACAGAGCGCCGTTTGGGAATAATGATGCCGTGCGCCCCCACTGCATCAGCCGTCCGCATGATGGAACCAAGATTATGCGGGTCCTCCAGCTCATCCAGTATGATAAAGAACGGATCCTCTTGTTTTTCTTCCGCTTTTTGAAAGAGGTCCTCTAATTCAAAATATTGATAGGCGGCAATTTGAGCTGCCACGCCTTGATGCGCCCCGCTGACAACTTTATCAATCTTCGCTTTAGGCACAAAACGAATCTCTACCTTCTTTTCTTTTGCAAGGCCGATAATCTGCTTCATCACGCCTTTTTGTGAGCCTTCCGCAATATAAACTTTATGCACATCGCGCTCAGAGCGAAGTACTTCTAAGACAGGATTCCGCCCGCCAATCCATTCCTGATCCATTATTTTTTCAGCTCCGTTTCTTCAATAATTGTGATAGCACGTTCCATCCATAAAGCTAAGCGTTCCGTCTCTTCTCCAAGAAAAAGATAGCCGATAACCGCTTCAAACGCCGAAGACATATTATAAGTCGCCGCATCCGTATTTTTAGGAACTGAATAACTTTTCGCATTCCGTCCTCGTTTCATGATCAGCTCTTCTTCTTCGTTCAAAAACCCTTCATCTAAAAGCGTTTGTAAAATGTAGGCTTGCGCTTTGGCCGAAACATATTTGGTCGCGGTTTTGTGCAGATGGTTAGGTCTCGTTTTCCCTATTTCCAGCAGATGAAGCCGCACCTGTTTTTCATAAACGGCATCACCCATATAAGCAAGTGCTAAACCGTTAAGTTGTTTATAATCCTTCATTTTTGCCATGCTCAGCCTCTTTTCCAACGTGTTCCATGTGCCGTATCTTCTAAAATAACGCCTTTTTCCTTCAACAAATCACGAATCTCGTCGGCACGATCAAAATTACGCTCATTTTTCGCCACTTGCCGCTCCTCGATCAGCTCATCAATTTCCCCATCGTCTAATCCCACTGATTTCGATTCCTCTAATTTCAGCCCTAGAACCTCCGCAAACAAACGCATCATACTTAAAAATTCACGCATGACGGCTATCGATACCTTCTCTTTTGTTAAATAAATATTGGCACGCTTAGCAAGCTCATGGAAAGCCGTAATCGCATTGGCCGTATTAAAATCATCGTCCATTTCATCTTCAAATTGCTGCTTAAGCTCTGTCAACTGCTCCAGCCAATCATCATGCTCCAGTTCATTCACATCATCCTCTTCGGCATTCACAATCCGATAGTCGATATTCTGATAGGCCGTTTTCAAACGATCCAGCCCGTTTTTAGCATCCTCAAGCGTTGCATCACTTAGAGAAATCGGCCGCCGATAGTGGACAGAAAGCATAAAGAAGCGAATCACATTCGGATCATGATCTTTCAAAACATCATGCAGCGTAATAAAATTCCCCAATGATTTCGACATTTTTTCCCCATCAATATTCAAAAAGCCATTGTGCATCCAGTACCGGGCAAAAGTTTTCCCCGTCAGCGCTTCGGACTGTGCAATCTCATCTTCATGATGCGGAAAAATCAAATCCTGCCCGCCAGCATGAATATCAATCGTATCACCTAAATATTTACGCGCCAAAGCCGAGCATTCGATATGCCAGCCCGGACGCCCCTTGCCCCAAGGACTTTCCCAATTGATCTCCCCCGGCTTCGCATTTTTCCAAAGAGTGAAATCTAGCTGGTCTTCCTTCCGATCATTGGCCTCCACACGAATTCCGTGTTGCAATTCATCCATCGGTTGATTGGAAAGCTTCCCGTACCCTTCAAATTTTTTCGAGCGGAAATAAACATCACCTGCTGACTCATAGGCGAATCCTTTTTCAATCAACTGCTCAATAAACGTAATGATATCCGCCATATTTTCCGTCACTCGCGGATTAACAGACGCTTTTGCCACATTCAACCGATCCACATCATCAAAATAAGCCCCGATAAAGCGATCAGCCACTTCCGGCACCGTCAGTTTCAATTCCTCAGCCGCACGAATCAGCTTATCATCCACATCCGTAAAATTGGAAACAAACTGCACGTCATAACCACGATACGTCAAATAACGCCGCACTGTATCAAAAACAATGATTGGCCGAGCGTTCCCAATATGAATAAAATTATACACGGTCGGTCCGCAGACATACATTTTGACTTTTCCTTTTTCAAGCGGCTTAAAAACTTCTTTTTCACGAGATAACGTATTATAAATCTGTAAAGTCATCGTTCTTCTCTCCTTGCTCCAGTTTTTCTATTTTCCTTTCAAGTTCACTCATTCTTTGATAAAGCGCATCAATATTCGGCTCTACATGCCCTACTGTTCGTCCATTCAATCGAACTACTTTTGCCGGAATCCCCACAACCGTCGAATCCGGCGGCACATCCTTTAGCACGACTGCACTCGCACCAATTTTTGCGTTGGAACCGATTTGAATAGGTCCTAGAATCTTGGCACCCGCTGAAATCAACACACCATTTCCCACTGTCGGATGACGCTTTCCAGAATCTTTCCCCGTCCCACCAAGCGTTACACCATGAAAAATAATCACATCGTCGCCAATTTCAGCCGTTTCCCCAATCACTACACCAGCACCATGGTCGATAAACAATCTACGCCCAATTTCAGCCCCCGGATGGATTTCAATATTAGTCGTAAACCTTGCAAATTGTGCAATCATCTTTGAAAAAACAATCATATTATTTTTATAAAAAAAGTGAGCTATACGGTGCGCCCAAAGAGCATGCAGCCCCGGATTTGTAAAAAAGGCATCCCAGAAGCCGCGTGTTGCTGCATCATTCTTTATAACCGTCGTAATATCTTCCCTTAATCTGCCAGCCATTTTACAAACTCCTTTCATCAACCGCACCAAATCCCCCTATTTGAAGGCACGTAAAAAGACGCCCCCTGACAGAGACGTCTTGCGCGGTTCCACTCTGATTGAGCCCCCCAAAAAACAAGGACTCCAACTTTTAACAGGAATAACGACCTGCCGCCGTCCAGTGATACTTCAATTTTCCCACTAGAACTCAAGGATGCATTTCAGAAACGTCGGACTAAGCGGCTCCCAGCGAATCGCCGCTCTCTCTGATAGTCTTACAATTTCTTACTTCTTCCCATCATCATTTTGTCGAGATTTTATTAACTTTATTATATCAGCTAAAAATTTATTCGCAACTTTTTCAGCCTTAAGTAAAAGTGGAGCAGCCTATCACTCACTGCTCCACCCTTTTATTTTATTGATTCAGCCAATGACGCAACCGATTACTTACTTTTTCACGTCCTAAAACTTCAATTGCAAGCGGAAGCTCCGGCCCATGCATTTCGCCTGTTGTGACAATCCGAATCGGCATAAACAAGCCTTTTCCTTTCACACCAGTTGCTTTTTGAACCCGTTTGATCGCCGCTTTGATTTCTGCTGCTTCAAAACTTTCGATTGTTTCTACTTCCTGTACAAATGCCTCAATAACTGTGGCAACTGTGTCTTGCGCAAGGACTTCCTGCTCTTCCTCATCATAATGAATGCTGTCATCTGCCGCAAAGAACATTTCAGACAGCTCCACGATTTCCGCACCGTAGCTCATTTGTTCATGATAAAGAGAGACAAGCTTTTCAACCCACGCCGCTTCCTCAGCACTTGGATTTTCAGCAATGCGTCCTGCTTTTTTCAAATGCGGCAAACAAAGCTCTACCACTTCTTCAAGCGACAGCTTCTTCACATATTGGTTATTTACCCAAGCCAGCTTTTGCTTATCGAACAATGCTGGCGATTTGGAAAGACGTTTCGGATCAAAAATCTTGATAAACTCTTCTTTCGAGAAAATTTCTTCTTCCCCTTCTGGCGACCAACCTAACATCGCAATAAAGTTGAAGAGCGCTTCCGGCAAGTAACCCAAGTCACGATACTGCTCGATAAATTGAATAATCGAACCGTCCCGCTTGCTTAACTTGCGGCGGCTTTCATTAACAATCAGCGTCATATGACCAAATGTTGGCGGCTCCCAACCGAATGCCTTGTAAATCATCAACTGTTTCGGCGTATTCGAGATATGATCATCCCCGCGAAGCACATGTGTCATCTCCATCAGATGATCATCTACCGCTACGGCAAAATTATAAGTTGGCATTCCGTCTTTCTTTTGAATAACAAAATCACCAATGCCGTTTGAATCAAAGGACACTTCATCTTTCACGATATCCTTAAAAGTAATCGTTTCATTTTCAGGCACTTTGAAGCGAATACTTGGTTTCAGTCCTTCCGCCTCTTTCGCATCCTGTTCTTCCTTAGTCAAGTGACGGCATTTCCCGCCATATCTCGGCATTTCGCCCCGCGCTTTTTGCGCTTCACGTTCTGCTTCCAACTCTTCTTCCGTACAATAGCATTTATAGGCAAGCCCCTTATCAAGCAGCTCTTGAATAAGTGGTTGATAGATGTGTAAACGTTCTGATTGGCGGTAAGGACCATATTTACCTGGATTGTCCACTCCCTCGTCCCAATCAATGCCTAACCATTCAAGGTTTTTCAACTGGCTTTGTTCGCCGTCTTCAATGTTGCGCTTCGCATCCGTATCTTCAATCCGAATGATAAAGTCTCCTTGATTATGTCTTGCAAACAAATAGTTGAATAATGCTGTACGCGCATTCCCGATATGCAAAAAGCCTGTTGGACTCGGCGCATAACGAACGCGTACTCGTTTTGTGTCTCCCACAATCTCCACTCCTTTAAAATCTGTTATTTTTCCAGCAGTACAGCCGCTAAACTAGCGATGCCCTCTTCGCGCCCGGTAAAGCCCAGATGCTCTGTCGTTGTTGCTTTGACATTCACCTGTTCCGGCGTCGCATGCAAAAGCTCGGCAATTCGTTCTTTTATTCGCTCTACATAAGGGGCCATTTTCGGCTTTTCTGCTATAATCGTGCAGTCGATATTTCCAAGCTGAAAGCCCTCACGCTCGACTTCCCGCCAGACATTGGCCAAAAGCTCAGCCGAATCTGCATCCTTATACGCCATATCCGTATCCGGAAAAAAGTGACCAATATCACGTTTCCCTACAGCTCCAATGACCGCATCCGTCACAGCATGCAGCAAAACATCCGCATCACTATGACCAAGCAGCCCTTTCTCATAAGGAATCGTAACCCCGCCAATTATCAGTTTACGCCCAGCTACAAGCTGATGAACATCGTATCCTTGTCCGATTCGAATCATTCAAACCTGCCTCCTGTCTCACTCATAATTGCCTTTGCAAGCGGCATATCTTCTGGCGTTGTAAGCTTAATGTTATAATAGCTTCCTTCCACAACTTGGATTGGCACATCCAAACGCTCGACCAGACTGGCTTCATCTGTCCCTAAAAACTGATCTTCATTCGCTTTCCAGTGCGCCCGTTCAAGAATCTCCCGCTTAAATGCCTGCGGAGTCTGAATCTGCCATAAGTTGTCCCGCTCAATAGTCTCACGAACTAGTCCAAGCGAAACCCGTTTCACCGTATCCTTGACTTTCACCGCACAAATGGCTGATTCTTGCTGTGCCACACCGAGCAAAAGTCGATCAACAATGGCCAGATTCACAAAAGGTCGAGTCCCATCATGAACCAGAACGACATCCTCCACGCCGCATTTGGCAAGTCCTGCCGCCACACTGTATTGCCGCTCAGAGCCGCCTACCACAATCTCCATATCCACATGTCCCGCTTCTACAGAAAGTGCTGCCAAGTTAGCTTCTACCAGCTTCTCCTCGCCTTTCTGACAAACAAGAACGATATGCGTACACCTTTTATCGGCCAAAAATGGCCGCAATGCGTGAATGAAAATAGGCTCTTCAAACAACTCCAGCCACATTTTATTTTTATCAGCCTGCATTCTTTTTCCTTGACCCGCAGCCAAAAAAATCAGTTCGTAGTTCATTATGTCGTAGCCCCTGTCTTCCTCCGGTTCCATGTTCAATTGATCGGCTTAGCAAAAATCATTCTGCCAGCTGATGTCTGTAAAACACTTGTCACCTCGACCCGGATTGTTTCATTGATGTATTTGCGCCCGTCTTCTACAACGATCATCGTACCGTCATCCAGATAGGCAACCCCCTGATTATGCTCTTTTCCGTCTTTTACCACTAGAACTGTCATTTTTTCGCCTGGTAAAACAACCGGCTTCACAGCATTGGCCAAGTCATTGATATTCAGCACGGCTACATTCTGAAATTCAGCCACTTTATTCAAATTATAATCATTCGTCACGACTTTACCGCCAGTAAGTTTCGCCAGTTTCACTAATTTACTGTCCACTTCCTGAATATCCTCAAAATCGCCTTCATACATTTCTACATGAATGCCGTCTTCTTTCTGAATGCGATTTAAAATATCCAAGCCTCTTCGCCCTCGTGTTCGCTTAAGCGTATCAGAAGAATCCGCAATATGCTGCAGCTCAGCCAGTACGAAAAGCGGTATAACAATCGTCCCGCTTAAAAAGCCCGTCTGTAAAATGTCCGCAATCCGCCCGTCGATAATGACGCTTGTATCAAGGATTTTCGCACTATTATCTTCCTTCTGTGCCTGTTCTCCCTCGTTTTTTGGCTCATTAACGCCTTTTTTCTTTGGGGTGCGGCTGAGAAGGTTCCCCCACTCGCTTCGTCTACCAATACCCACACGGAAACCTAAATATCCCAAAACCAATGTTAATAAAATCGGCACAACAGAATTAAGAATCGGAATACGTGTTTGGCTAAATGCATTCCCAGCAAAAAATGCAATGACAAGACCGATGATCAGCCCGACCCCGCCATATAAAATTGTAACGCTGGAAATTTTTGTTAATTTTTCCTCTAACCAATTGAGGGCGGATTCTATATATTTCACAGCCCAAAATGTAATAAGATAAAAAATAAGTGCACCAATCAAAGCATTGGAATAGGGATTATCAATTAACAAGATGTGGCTTAATCCTAGCTTTGCCCAAACGACCGGCAAAATAAAAACTCCCGATGTTCCTCCAAGCAGAAGAAAACACGCTCTAATTACCCATTTTAGCATTCGTTTTCCTCCTTTCCAAGTTTATTTTCACACATATTCATTTTACACTATCGAAACAACCTACGGCAAATATTGTTTTAGTTTACAAAAAAAGAGACGCTTTTCTCAGTCTCTTTTCTTGCTTTTCACCGCGGCAAAGCCTTACTGAGTGCCGCAGCAATCGTGTCAACCGCAACAATTTCCACATCTTTCGGCACCTTCCAAGATCCCGAATTATTCGCTGGAATAAAGATCCGTTTAAATCCTAACTTGGCTGCTTCTTTGACACGCTCTTCAATCCGCGATACACGTCTTATTTCACCAGTCAAACCCAATTCACCTATGAAACAATCTGTACTTCGCGTCGGTTTGTCATGGTAACTAGAAGCAATACTAACTGCAATCGACAAATCCACAGCCGGCTCATCCAGTTTGACCCCACCCGCAGCCTTTAAATAAGCATCCTGATTTTGCAGCAATAGACCAACCCGTTTTTCAAGAACCGCCATAATCAGCGAAACTTTATTATGATCCAGTCCTGTCGCCATCCGCTTGGCATTTCCAAACATCGTAGGCGAAACAAGTGCCTGAATCTCTACCAGAACTGGCCGTGTTCCTTCCATCGAAGCCACTACTGTCGAACCGGACGCATCCGCCAAACGCTCCTCCAAAAAAACCTCAGATGGATTGGCCACTTCAACCAACCCAACATCCCGCATTTCAAAAATCCCGATTTCATTGGTCGAGCCAAACCGATTTTTTACCGCACGTAAAATTCGGTAAGCATGATGGCGCTCACCTTCAAAATAAAGCACCGTGTCCACCATATGTTCCAAAAGGCGAGGCCCTGCAATGGCGCCTTCTTTCGTTACGTGTCCGACGATAAACACCGTCACATTCTGCATCTTGGCGATACGCATTAACGCAGCCGTAGACTCCCGCACTTGAGAAACGCTTCCTGCCGCGCTCGTCACATCAGGATGATAGACCGTTTGGATAGAGTCAATGATCACAAAATCCGGCTTAATAAAATCAATCGTTTCCTGGATCGCTTCTAAATTGGTTTCTGCATACACATATAAATTATCTCCAGTAACCTTCAATCGTTCAGCGCGAAGTTTTGTCTGTTTGACAGATTCTTCACCTGATATATAAAGCACTTTTTTCTCCACCATTGTCAGTTCTGCTGATACTTGTAAAAGCAATGTGGATTTCCCAATACCAGGATCCCCACCAACCAACACCATGGATCCTTCCACAATCCCGCCGCCGAGCACACGATTCAGTTCCGGCATTTTTGTAGCCACTCGTTTTTCTGATTCACTTGTGACATCGGTAATCCGTGTTGCTTTTGAAGGCTCCCCCGTATGTGTAAACGCTGAACGTGATTTCTTAGAAGGCTCCAGCGCTTCGACCATCTGATTCCATTCGCCACAATTCGGACATTTCCCCATCCACTTTGGTGATTCATAGCCGCACGAGTTGCAGACAAATTTCGTTGTACGTTTTGCTTTGGCCATTTGTTCGTCTCCCTTCGCTTTGTTCTATTCTAACACAGATCATACGTTCTGTTTAGTCTTTTTAGCAAAGTTGATTTTTTAACACTTTTTCCAAATTTTCGAGCAAAAAAATCACTAAAAATGCTGATCCTGAAGTCAAAAAGGACATTCAAAGATCAGCATCCACTAAAATACTCGTTACTTATTTGGCTTTTTGAACAGCAGGCTTCGCAATATCCTTTTTACGAACCTCCAGCTCGCCATCTTTCACGCCGATTTCTACATTGTCTCCCGGCTTGATATGACCTCTTAGCAATTCTTCTGAAAGACGATCCTCAACATTCTTTTGAATAGCCCGTTTGAGCGGCCGTGCACCATATTCTGGATCATAGCCATCTTTGGCAATTTTCGACTTGGCCCCCTCGGTCAATTTCACATGAATGTTCCGCTCAGCCAAACGCTTCGTCAACTGTTTTGTCAGCAATGTAACGATCTGCTTCAATTCTTTTTCAGTCAGCGAATGGAAAACGATTGTCTCATCAATCCGGTTAATGAATTCCGGTCTGAAAGCCTGTTTCAATTCTTGTAAAACACGGTGTTCCATCGCTTTATGATCTTTCGTCACATCCGCCACATTGAAGCCCATTGACTTATCCTGCTTCATTTCCTGTGCCCCAATATTCGACGTCATGATAATAACCGTATTCCGAAAATCAACCACGCGGCCTTTCGAATCCGTCAATCGGCCATCATCCAGCACTTGCAGCAGCATATTGAAAACATCTGGATGCGCCTTTTCGATTTCATCCAGCAAAATAACCGAATATGGTTTTTGACGAACTTTTTCCGTCAATTGCCCACCTTCTTCATAGCCAACATAACCCGGAGGCGAGCCAACAAGACGAGCCGTCGAGAATTTCTCCATGTACTCGGACATATCAACCCGAATCATGGCCTCCTCATCACCAAACATTGATTCAGCTAGCGCGCGCGCGAGCTCCGTCTTCCCTACCCCAGTTGGTCCAAGGAAAATAAAGGAGCCAATTGGTCGTTTCGGATCCTTAAGCCCCGCACGAGCCCGACGTACCGCCTGCGAAACAGCTTTCACAGCTTCATCCTGACCTATCACACGCTGATGAAGCAATTTTTCCATTTTGAGCAGCTTATCCGTTTCCGTTTCTGCCAGCTTCGTCACCGGAATTCCAGTCCAGCTTGCCACCACTTCCGCCACAACATCCTCTGTAACTTCACTGTTATCCATGCCTTGCTGTTCTTTCCAACTGCCTTTTTTCTCTTCCAACACTTTTTTCAGCTTTTGTTCTTTATCACGAAGAGCCGCCGCTTTTTCAAATTCTTGCCCTTGAACAGCCGCATCCTTCTCTTTTTTCAACTCTGAAAGCTCAACCTCCATTTTTTTCAAACCAGTTGGAGTCGTATAAGCCTTCAAACGCACTTTTGAGCCCGCCTCATCAATAACATCAATCGCCTTGTCCGGTAAGAACCGATCCGAAATATAACGATCAGAGAGCCTTACAGCAGCTTCTAGGGCTTCATCTGTAATAGCTACCCGATGATGCGCCTCATACCGGTCCCGCAATCCGTGCAAAATTTGAATGGATTCATCTACAGAAGGTTCATCTACTTTAATCGGCTGGAAGCGTCTTTCAAGCGCCGCATCTTTTTCAATATATTTTCGATATTCATCCAGTGTTGTCGCACCAATACATTGCAATTCTCCACGAGCAAGCGGTGGTTTCAAAATATTGGAAGCATCAATTGCCCCTTCAGCACCACCAGCTCCAATTAGCGTATGCAGCTCATCGATAAACAGAATTACATTTCCCGCTTGTCTGATTTCATCCATCACTTTTTTCAAACGGTCTTCAAATTCACCACGATATTTCGTACCAGCCACGACCGTCCCCATGTCAAGCGTCATCACACGTTTCCCACGTAAAGTTTCCGGCACCTCGTTATGCACAATTTGCTGCGCCAGACCTTCTGCAATCGCTGTTTTACCAACACCCGGTTCACCAATCAGCACCGGATTATTTTTCGTCCGCCGGCTGAGCACTTCAATAACACGCTGAATTTCTTTTGCACGCCCAATGACCGGATCAAGATTTTCTTCCCGAGCAATCACTGTCAGATCCCGCGCCAAGCTGTCCAGCGTAGGCGTTGCTTGTGTATTGCTTTGACGACCAGAAGCCGCCGCATCTCCGCCACCTAGAAGCTGCAGTACTTGCTGACGAGCCTTATTCAAGCTTACCCCCAGATTGCTAAGCACACGAGCTGCCACGCCTTCACCCTCACGAATCAGCCCTAGTAAAATATGCTCCGTTCCCACATAAGTATGACCTAATTTACGCGCCTCATCCATCGAAAGTTCAATAACCTTCTTAGCTCTTGGCGTATATTGAATCGTCGTCACCGCTTTTTCACCTTGCCCGATCAGCGCTTCGACCTCCTGCTGAACTTTTTCCGCACTGATTCCAAGCTCATATAACGCTTTAGCTGCAATTCCTTCACCTTCACGAACCAATCCAAGCAAAATATGCTCCGTTCCTAAATTACTATGATTAAGGCGCATTGCTTCTTCCTGAGATAACGCTAATACCTTTTGTGCACGTTGGGTAAATCGACCAAACATCATTGTTGTTTCCTCCTTTCCGTTAACCTCTTATTCCTCACCTAAAATCGTGCGAATAACAGAAGCACGGATTACTTTTTCTTCCAGTTCACTCATATCTTTCTCTGCAGCCATCCGCAAAAATGCTGGTTGCGAAAATAGTACCAATTCATTCATTTTTTCGCGAGGGATATGCTCAAAATAACCCAATTCTATCCCTAAACGCAAATCTGAGATCGCATCTGCACTTTCACCAGCTGAAATCACGCGGCTATTTTTAAGCAGCCCATAAGCTCGGAATAAACGATCTTCCAAAAGAATATGGAACTTTTGCTTTAAACTCGTACGGGCAACGCGTTCCTGCATAATCAACTGTTCGATCACCTGTGTCAAATCCTCGACGATCTCTTCCTCTGTTTTCCCAAGAGTCAGCTGATTGGAGATTTGAAAAATATCACTCGCAGGTCGGCTGCCTTCCCCGTACATACCTCTTACCACAAAACCCACGCTTCTAATCGCTTCAATCATTTTTCGGATCCGCTTTGTCTGAACCAGTCCCGGCAAATGCACCATCACCGACGCCCTAAGCCCTGTCCCGATATTCGTCATACAACTGGTTAAATAGCCCAGCTGCTGATCAAAAGCAAGTGGGATTTCCTGCTCAATTTTGCGATCCATCTCCAGCGCCCCCTCGAGCACCTTAAACAAATTGAGTCCCGCCGCCATCGCCTGAATACGCAAATGGTCTTCCTCATTGATCATAATACTAACATCTTCTGCCTCATTAATCAAAACGGCCCCTTGCAGTGACTTGCTCATCAAGTAAGGACTAATCAAATGTTTTTCCACCAAAAGCGCCCGCTCAAGCCCAGTCAAATCCTGCATATCCATCCGCAAAAAGCCACTCGGGAAAACGCGTGACACCCGCTCAATAATTTCCGCATTCTGAGCATACACTGGAAAAGGCTGCCCCGCAATATTCCGCGCCAGTCGAACCCTCGAACTAATCACGACATCACAGTCATCCCCATCTTCTGCCAGCCAAGAACTGAGCCGCTGACTTAAAATCATCTGTTTTTCAGTCATTCCGCTCCCCCTTCCTGCGCCTCCAAAGCTTTTATCTTATCACGCAAAACCGCTGCTTCTTCAAATGCCTCAGCTGCAACCGCCGCCTGAATTTGCTCCCGTAACGCCTGCACTTCCTGTCTGCGATTCACTGCTTCTTCAAAACGAGCCGGCATCTTGCCCACATGGCGCACATGCTTGTTCTGCACCCGCCCGATCATAGGAACAAGCTGCTCTTGAAACGCCTGATAGCAATGCTCACACCCCACACGATTATGTGCTAAAAAATCATCGAAGCTCAAGCCGCAATGTTCACACACAGCCCCCTGCTCCGTCTGAAGATTGCTCCCCTGCTGCAAAAGTGTCAGAAAGTCCAATGCCATCTCATTAAAAGTATCCATTGCTTTTGCGACCTCATTTTCAAGCGAACTAATCTCCGCCGCACAATTCTCACAAATATAGAGACTCTCCAAAGCCCCATCCTGACTCACCTGTTGAATTTCCATTGTCGCCTCATTCTCACCGCATTTTTGACAAAGCATCCAATCACCCTTTCAAATTTCAGTCATACTTCAAAGCAATCAACATAGCTTCCAAAACGCGGCTACGCAAAATATCCCGATCAGGAAGCGGAATAATCAATGCCTCCCGGTCCATCGCAGCAACCATCAGTCGAGCCTCTTTTTGCGTAATCACATCTTCCTCCAATAATCGCCACACAACGTCCTCTGCAAACGCCTGAGAAACCCTCTTGTCGTGCACCATAGAAATAATCGCATCCAGCAACTGCAATTTATCGCTCATTTTCACTTTAATAATTCGAATATACCCACCACCGCCGCGCTTACTTTCAACAATATAGCCTCTTTCCATTGTAAAACGTGTGTTAATTACATAATTTATTTGCGAAGGAACACATTCAAATTTATCAGCAATTTCACTTCTCTTTATCTCAATTGCCTCTTGCGATTCTAATACCTGTTTTAAATAAGCTTCAATAATATCAGAAATATTTCTCATAAAAAATACCCCTCTCATAAAATATTATACATTGACTTTGACTATTTTTGACTTTAATTATACTAAACTAGCTCCTAAATACGCAATTAATTGGAATCCGACTAGATAAATTTTTATTGAACACAAAAAAAGCATCTGTCTTTTAGACAGATGCTTTAAATTGC
>NZ_FXUT01000020.1 GCF_900183385.1 Listeria costaricensis | reverse complement strand
CATCTTTTATTATGGTGCAGGGAAATACACAGGCAAGAAAATTACTCTGCCTAAAAAAGATGTAGCAAAAGCAAAGAAGAAAGCCGAAACAATTAAACCACCTATACCAAAAGACGCCAATCCATCTGTTATGAATACCATTCAGGCAAAGAAAAATCTTTATCAAGAGATGGTAGATCAATATGACTGCTCAGAAATTGCAGATGACTTATATCTAGCATCTGGGAAAAAAGGTGCCATTTACGAGATCACACCTAAAGTAGGAAAATTAAATGTCGAAGAATACGACAAAATGGAAAAATTTTACTATCATACAGTTTATTCAGATGGAAAATATATTTATGATCCGAGATACAGTGAAGCTCCTATTTTAAAAGAGCAATATTTTAATACTATAAAAAAAGATAATCCAAACGGAATAAACATTAGGGAGGAGTAATTTAAAATGAATTCAAACGCATCATTAATACCCGACTTTTTCGACGATAATTTTCCCATCAAACAATTGCGTGGAGATATGTATCATGCAGACGATATTTATTATAGAATTCCTAATGTAGTTTTTAGATTTGCGGATAACACTCCAATTGAAAAATATGACCAATTAAAAGAATGTATCGAGAGTTTCAGCGGGAATCTAAAGTGGACTATGTTTCAAAGCTTTTATGGTCGTAAAGTTAGAAATTATTTGATTGTACCTGAGAGAGTTTACAAAATGGCATCTGAGCTTTTTGAAAAGGAAATCAGCATGGGCGAAAAAGAATATTTCTCCGAAGAAGAATTTAAATTTCTGTGTGACAATGCCATTGCAGATATACCCGCTTTATATGAACACATCAAGAATAATTTTCAATTTTAACCTGAGAATTCACAAACAAAGCATGAAGCAGTCTAATCTAGACACTTCATGCTTTGTTTTGTATAAGTCAATTACTATCAACCTACCTTCTTCACCAATGCTTTCAAAACGTTCGAAGAAGTATTTCTAATCAATTTATCCAAACGATTATAATACAACGCATCAGCGGCTTCCCATGAGCCTTTACCATCCACCATGTAAATTCCTACTATATCCGTCAAATACTGCTCTTCAAGCTTCTTATTCCCTTCTTTTTGTGCTTTCAAAGCCTTAGCACGAAGTTCTTCCACCACTTTCATTTCTCTCATCAAGTCTAAGAAATTTTCATCCATTTCACTAAAAATTTCTTTTTTAAACTCCTCATATTCATGACCATCTAAAAGCAGATCATTAGGCGTAAGTTCTAATGTATCACAAATTTCCAGTAATTTTTCTAATGATGGTGTATAAATTCCTCTCTCCATCTTGGAATAGTTTTGATAATTCATATTCAACTTATCAGCAAGCTTTTTTTGCGTTATCCCCAAATCTAGACGGTATGCTTTCAAATTCTTTCCAATATTGGCCGCATCTTGCTTTCTAACCAATGACATTTCAATATCTCACTCCTTTAATAGCAGAAATAGGTTTTCAAATGATATAATTCCATTGACAAATAGGCTCATAAGAATTATAATTCTATCATAAGCTTATATATGTCTTATTTATTTATAATTATAGAATAAGAAGACTTATTTGTAAATTAAAATCTCAAAAACCTTTATTGCCTCCTACATAGTTATCTTTTGTTCCGACATGGCGCACCAGCGCCAAACGGCAGTGTTGAGCGGCAGCGATCGGGACAGCACCGAGCTATGCTCGGTGCTAAAGGGGCGCTAAGTAACACCGCCCTAAAAATACAATAAAATAAGCTGGAAACCGCATGTATACTGGCATAAACGGTAATTCCCATATACACAAAACTTGAAGGGAGGTGAAAAAATGCAACTGACACGAAATAATTTATCGGTAAAACTCGATTATCTATGTATTGTTTTTGAAAATATCGTCGCTCAAGAAGTTTTAGAAAAGCTTATCTGGATTGAACCACAATGGTGCGAAATCCAACCAAGAACAATAAAATTCAAGAAATACACTCGCTGTTATAGCGTTGGAGCTATTCATGTTTATGGAGATGTGCCACCATCAGAAGATAATCCAAATGGTTTAGGTGCCTATCTATCGCTAACAGGGGCAGGATGTCAAGAACTTCAAAGCTTATTGGATGTTCAAAGAAGAAAGTGGCACGAATTTTTCTCGGATTGTTATGATTATACAGAAGGCCACCTGCATACTACTCGATTAGACCTTGCAATTGATGACAAAAATGAAAAACCCTTCTTTACCATTCAACAACTTTATAAAAAATGTCAGCGGGAAGAGTTTCGCTCAAGAAGCAGGTATTATGAACTCAGAGCAAGTCGCTTTGATGAAAATGATACTGGAAAAACCTTATATATTGGAAACCCCAAATCAGATATTATCTATCGTTTCTATGATAAGGACAAAGAACAGGCCGGAAAACATAAATGTGAGCTAGAAGCCTTTGGAAGCTGGAAACGCACTGAAATTCAATTAAGAAACAGTGTAGCACATGCTATCTTCCTGCAAATCTTATTTGATCACAACACATTATCACAATGTGCATTCAACTTTCTAAATGACAATCTGAATTTTTTAGTTGAAGATAAGGAACAACAAAATAAAAGTCGCTGGAAAACTTGTCGCTTTTGGAAAAGATTTTTAGGAGCCGCAGAGAGCATGCCACTGAGTCGTTCCGAAAAAAATGTCGCTTTACATGAAACACAAAAATGGTTGGTTGACGGTGGTGCTCTGGCTATTTTAGAAGGATTTCATTTTCTAGAAAAACATCACGCACTTGGAGAGTTAGAAAGCTTACAAGAAATGAAAAAGTCCACTCAATTTAGTGCTTCATTTGCTGATAAATTAGTGACACATCTTGTCCTAATCGGCAGACAAGAACTGATACCACTAGTTCACGAACAAACTAAGCAAGCTGAATTTTAAGAAAGAATGGAGTTGATAAGATGAATAAAACGATCACAAAAGAAGATTTAATGGCATTAGGCTATGGCCCAACTGTCGCAAGAAAACTAATTCGTCAAGCCAAAATTAATCTCGTAAATGAAGGATATAACTATTATGATAATCCTCGACTTGGACGCGTTCCGCTAACATCTATTGAAAAAATTTTAGGCTTAAAATTATACACGTCTAACAAAGAATTATCTTTTAGTATGAAATAAAGATAGACAGGAGAAAAAAATGTGTTCTTATACAATAAAAAAGCAGAACATAGCAGAAAAGAAACCCTTCCAAAACTATGCTCTACCCATCGCAAGGTTATTATAGCATGAATTTGGATGAAGAAGCAATTGGAGGTTATGAACACTAACCTCCTCTTTTCTGCCTGTTAGAAGGAGCAGAACATGGCAAGCGTGCATAAATACGAAACTAAAAAAGGTACTCGTTGGCTGGTCAAAATGGAACTTGGAATTGATCCTATGACTGGAAAACGGAAAAGTACTACTAAACGTGGATTTCTTACACAAAAAGAAGCAAAACGAGAAATTGCAAAAATTTATACTGAACTTGAAAATCAAAAATTTATTATGCAAAATAAAATCTTATTTACAGACTTCATTGATGTGTGGTTCAAGCATTATCAAGATGGAGATATTAAGAAAAGTACGATTAACAATCGAAGAACTACTGCACTGCCTCATTTAAAACATTATTTAGGTCAAAAAAATATTGATAAAATTTCAAGATATGATTATGACTTTATGTTGAAAGATATGCATAAACAAGGTTATTCACATCATACAATAAGCACGACAAATATTGTTGGTAAAATGATTTTTAGATTCGCACAAGAAAGAGGCATTATTCATCACAATTATGTGCAAACAATCAAAACACCCGCAAAAAGCAAGTCTCATGCGCCTGTGAAGCTTTCAAACATTGAAGATGAATATTTAGAGCGTGACGAATTAATCTCTCTTTTGTCAGTTGCAAAAGAATATGGTAGCCTGCTTGATTATGCTTCAATACTAACCTTAAGTTATACAGGGCTGCGAGTAGGTGAATTA
This sequence comes from Listeria costaricensis, assembly GCF_900183385.1. Classification (GTDB taxonomy): domain Bacteria; phylum Bacillota; class Bacilli; order Lactobacillales; family Listeriaceae; genus Listeria; species Listeria costaricensis. Next base: position 35,858 of record NZ_FXUT01000020.1, on the reverse strand, counting down.
TTAGCTTTACAGTGGACAGATATTGATTTCAACAAATTAACCATCTCTGTCTGGAAAACCTTATTCCGTGAAAAAAACACGATTACCACATATGAACTAACCACACCAAAAACAGCAAAAGCAAATCGAAAAATTGTCATGAGTGAATCTGTAGCAGACATTTTAGTCGAGTTGCAAGAAGCCCAGCAGAATGTAAAACAGCAATTTCCCGATTATCATGATGAAAATTTTGTTTTCTCTAAATTAAGTGGCAATTATTGCGGCTATCCTGAAATGCGTCACCGTTTAGGTCAACAGCTAAAATCCTATCTACAAAAAGCTGGTATTCGTAAAAATATCACGCTTCATAAACTTAGACACACTCATATTAGTTTACTAGCTCAAGCTGGTGTGGATTTAGCAACTATTCAAGAACGTGTAGGCCATGAAAATGCTGAAACCACAACTAAAATCTATCTTCATATAACGAAAGAAATGAAGCATGACTCCATTAATAAATTCACTCAATTAATGGAAAATAACTCTTCCCGGTCAAAATAGATGCTTACGGTCAAAAAAATTATATCGCGTCAAAGCCTTGCAAACACTTCAAAGAGCTTTCAAACAAACTAAACCTCGGTCAAATAAATTAAATAAGTTACGGTCATTTTACGGTCAAACACAAAAAAGACGCCTACAAAGTGTGTATTACCAGCACTTCTCGGCGTCTTTCTTTTTATGGAGCTGGCGGGAGTCGAACCCGCGTCCAGAAATATCGGCACTTGGACATCTACGTGTGTAGTCACCGTATTAGGGTTTCGCTTGGAGTTCAGCCCGGTAACAGGCTTCCCTTCAGCTAGCTTGATTGGTCTCTTCTTAACGACTACAAACGGAAATCGTTAATCGTATCCCACTTAGAGTAAGACCCTGACCGTAGCACATGGGCGATGCACGGAGGATCAGCTTTTCAAACTGCTATTAGGCAGCGAAAGCTAGAGATTTGTTTTCTTTGCCAGTTATTATTGGCTTTGACGTTGTTAACGAGGTCGATCCCCCCGACACGCAGCCCAAGCTCGAACTATCCCTGTCGAATCCGTAACAGCCCCAGAATTGTTGCATCCGCATAATTATACATGAAAAGTAGCGTAATTTCAAGCGATTCTTGCTTTCTCCAAGCCGATACCGTGCCCCTTACCTGCTCAAATGGCTCACGAATCACATCACGCAAAAACCTGCCCGCTCTTTTAAAAAAATTCCTTTGATATACCTTCACTCACTTGAATTTATCTAGCTGAAAAAAAGAGCCAAGATAGCCTTCATTCACACTATCTTGGCTTCCTTTTCTTATTGCTGAATCTCGTAAACTACTGCTTCATATGGACGCAGAATGCCAATCTCTGGCGCTGGTAAATTGTGCATTAGCAACGTGCCAGCTGTCACCATTTCTGGCTGATACTGCTGCTCTTTATCACTGAAGTTACAAAGTACGACTAATTTTTCATTAGCTGTAACCCGCTCATAGGCAAAAATTGTTTCATCATCTGGTAAAAGTAACGCAAATCGCCCTGTCGTCATAATCTCTTTTTCTTTTCGAAGTGCGATCAGTTTTTGATAGTAATAAAAGACTGAATCAGGATCCGCCAAGGCCTGTTTGCAGTTTAGCGTCTGATAATTTGGATTGACTCTAAGCCAAGGTTCGCCTGATGTAAAGCCAGCATTCGCACTGTCATCCCACTGGTACGGTGTGCGGGCATTGTCGCGGCCCTTCGTATAAATGGCTTCCATCAACCGTTCATGACTCCATCCTAGCGCCTTATTATCTCGGTACATGTTGAGTAGCTCGATGTCTCGGTAATCATTCAAATCCTCAAAGCGAATATTGGTCATGCCGATTTCTTCACCCTGATAGATGTATGGCGTTCCTTTCATGAAATGCAGGCAAGTTGCCAGCATCTTGGCAGAGAGTACCCGGTAAGCCTCGCTGTCATTGCCAAAACGTGATACGATTCGCGGCTGATCATGATTATTCCAGTAAAGACTGTTCCATCCCTTTTCATCAAGCGCCGACTGCCATTCTGCAAAATTCGCCTTTAAATCTGGCAAATAGAGTGGCTTCAAGTCCCATTTGTTGTCACCATGGCAATCCAGATTCATATGCTCAAAAGTGAAAATCATGTCGACTTCCTGACGATCAGGGTCCGTATATTTAACCGCATCTTCGGTTGAAGCGCCTGGCATTTCGCCAACTGTCATCACATCATAGCGAGACGTGACTGCTTGATTCATCTCATGCAGATAGTCATGAATGTGCGGACCATTGCAGAAATCACTGCCTGCATCGCCGTACTGGTCGCCTTCAGCTACCGGACCATCTGGGAATGCTGCATTTTTTGAAATAAAGTTGATCACGTCCATGCGGAAGCCATCAATTCCTTTATCTAACCAGAAACGCATCATTTTGTAGACATCTTCCCGAACCGCTGAATTATCCCAGTTTAAATCAGGCTGCTTTTTGGAGAAAAGATGCAGGTAATATTGCCCCGTTTCCTCGTCCTTTTCCCAAGCCGGACCGCCAAAAATCGAGCCCCAGTTGTTCGTTTCCGCAGCATCTCGCCAGAAATAATAATCGCGGTAAGGATTGTCTTTCGATGAACGTGATTCCACAAACCAAGCATGCTCATCCGAGGTATGATTCACAACGAGATCCATGACCAGTTTCAAGCCGCGTTTGTGCATTTCTGTCAGCAGCTCGTCAAAGTCGGACATCGTTCCGTATTGTTCAAAAATCGCATAGTAATCGCGAATATCATAACCGTTGTCATCTTGCGGAGAATCATAAACCGGAGACAGCCAAATGACATCCACGCCCAGTTTTTTCAGATAGTCGAGCTTTTCAATGATTCCCTGAATGTCACCAATTCCATCGCCATTCGAGTCGTTGAAACTTTTTGGATAAATTTGATATACGACGCTTTTTTTCCACCAATCTTTACTTTCCATCTACTAATCACCCATTCTTATAATCTCATCAATTTTTGCCCCATAGGCATGAATTTCTGCAATATCCGGCAGCCAGTTTTTGTCTCCCTGAGCGGAAGAATGCACGTTTAACTGCGTGCCCTGCTGAATGGCCTCAAACTGAACCGTCAGACTCGCACCCTTTTGATAATCATAACTATGCCCGTCATCCAGATACACTTTGCCGCATGTCTTATCATCAGTACCTAAATAAACTTCCAGACAAAGCTTCTGCGCTTCCTTGCTGTTCATCACTTTCGTCCCAAGCGGTAAAATGGTTCCTGCTTTGACAAAAATTGGCATGTCATCAAGCTCTGCTTTCACAATGATCGCTTCGCCTGTGCCGACAAATCGTTCTTTTGTTGTAAAATGATACCATTCACCTTTTGGCAAATAGACGAGCCGTTCTTTTTGGCCCGGTCGAAGGATTGGCGCCACCATCACACTTGATCCCAGCATAAATTGATCGCTGACATTCAGAAAATGACGCTCCTCTTCGTATTCCATGTAAAGTGGCCGCACGACTGGCAGGCCGGTCTCCGCTGCTTCTGCAAATAGTGTATATAAATACGGCAGAAATTGATAGCGCAACTCGATGAATTTTTTCGTAATAGCTTCGGCCTCTGCCCCAAATGCCCATGGTTCCTGATAAATGCTGTCCTGCACGCAGTGATTGCGGAAATACGGCAGAAAGGCGCCCACCTGTGTCCAGCGAATCAGCATTTCCTTCGAACATTCCGAGGAAAAGCCACCAACATCGGCCCCCGTAAAGGCTACACCGGATAGGCCAAGATTCATGATCATCGGCAGAGACATTTCCATGTGCTCCCAGTGGCTGCGATTGTCGCCCGTCCAGACAGCAGAATAGCGCTGCACACCGGCATATCCGGCGCGTGTCAATGAAAACGGACGCTCATTTTCATTCAGCCGCTTGAGTCCTTCAAAAGTTGCCTTGCTCATATAGAGGCCATACAAATTGTGCCCCTCTTTATGCGTGATCTGCCGACCTGGCTGGCGGTGCACCACGTCCAGATCCATCGTTTTGCTTTCATTGAATACGGACGGCTCATTCATATCGTTCCAAATGCCGCGAATGCCCAAATCTGTGTAAAATTGATGCAAATCGCCCCACCAGTTTTGCACTTCTGGCTGGAAGAAATCCGGAAAGGCACTTTCACCCGGCCAGACCTCCCCGTAGTAGACGTCTCCTTCCAATTTTTCACAGAAGTAGCGATTTTTAATCCCTTCCTGATAGACCGAATAGTCGACGTCTTTTTTCACACCCGGGTCTACAATCGGCACGACGTCAATATTTTGCTCCTTGAGTGCTTTCACGAGCGCCGGACCGCCTGCAAATGTATCCGGATTGAATGTGAATACACGGAAATCATCCATGTAATGAATATCCATGAATATACAATCGAGCGGAATGCCTTTTTCCTTGAACGTTTTGGCAATCCGTTCGACTTCCTGCTCCGAGGTGTAGCTGTATCTCGACTGATGATAGCCTAGTGACCATTTTGGCGGCAGCGGTGTTTTGCCGGTCAGCCGTGTATAGCCCGCGACGATTTCCTTCAGCGAATCGCCCAAAAAGACATACAGATTGACAGCTCCGCCCTCCGCCATAATCGTGTAACGGTCCTGATAACTTTGATAATCGAATTCCGTCCGAAAACTATTGTCGTAAAACACGCCATATTTTCCCGCCTGCGGATCGTCCGCAATAAAAAACGGAATCGATTGATAAAGCTCTACGGTATCCTTGTTATGCGGACTGTATACATCAGTATTCCACATGCTGATGATGGAACCCGCTTTATTGAGAAAACCCGTTTTTTCACCGAGTCCCAAAATGGCCGTTTCAGCGCGTGATACGATTTGCAGCTGATGCTTGTTTGCCCGGTTATAGCCGAAGCCGCAGGTTGCAAAGCGTTCCTGTTCCTTTTTGAAAACAGTAAAGACACCGGTATCCTTTGTCAGCACGACTGTTGTTTCACCTTTTGTAAGAATGGCTTGTGTGTTATTTTGTGTAAACTCATCGCATGCAGCTAGCCGGTCTCCCTCGGCGGCAATCGAAGGTGTGAGTGTGACCTCTTTCGCCGGGTCGATCATGATGCGAATCGTTTCTTCATCAATGAAATAGCAGGCGAAATGACCTTTTTCAGTGCGCCCCACAAGCATTTGATCACGAAGCGCGACTTCCTTTACGGCCCCCAATTTGTGGGGAAATGTCTCCTGTTTTTTCACATTGGATGGTAAAATGGCAAAACTTGTTGAATCTAACATGCGTTACACTCCTTTGACAATTTGGACGTCTTTTGTTGCTCCGATAACCTCTACTTCATAGTCCGAAAGCGGCGACTCAACCTGAATGCGATGATCCGTCACTTGAATTTTCCATGTGTTTCCTAAATGATCCGTGATTTTTTGTTTAAAATCGGTCCCTAGGTAAATCCGAACAATAGGCTTTTGATAAGCGGTTGTCGAGTTGGTCACCCAGCTGCCAAGCTCTTTTGTTTCATTCAAATTTAGAAGAATCGCGCTGCCAGCCTTGGCAAAAACAGGGATCTCATCGCGGTCACATGGACACTTATGCAACATCGGGCCATGATATTTACTTCCCTTCCAGAAATCATACCAATCTCCTTCTGGCAGATAAACTTCCCGCATGCGCATGCCTTCTTCAATAACAGGTGCCACGAGCAGATGGTCGCCAAACAGGTACTGGTCATACATATCCGAAACACGGCTGTCATCTGGATATGCCAAAACGAGTGCCCGCATCATCGGCAGGCCAGTTTGAACGGCTTTCGCTGCTTCATCATAAATATACGGCAATAGGTTCATCCGCACGTTCGCAAAGAAGCGATAGATTGGAATGACACTTTCATCGCCCGTTCGATCGGCAATGTTCCACGGTGAGCGGTCCTGATTGAACTCGGCCTTGCTTTCCGCATGATACTGCATGATCGGACAAAAGGCTGCCATGGCCGCTGAGCGTAAAAACAGTTCGGCTGTTGGAATATCGCCGTTGAAGCCGCCAAAGTCCCATCCCCAGAACGGCAGGCCAGATAGACCAGCTGAAAGTCCGGCAATCAGCGAGCGTTTGAAGGCATCAAAGGTGGAACGTTCGTCGCCTGCCCAGTGCGCGGGAATCGTCTGTGCCCCTGTATAGCCTGCTCGACTAAAGGTGATTCCGCCGTTTTGTTGGGCAAATTCATAGTAGGCACGGATATATTCATTTGGATACAGGTTACGCATCTCGTCGCCTTTTCGCCCATCAGCAAAAGTGACCTCTTCACCGAAAACGAATTCCCCGCCGTCCGTTTTGAAACCATCAATGCCCATGTCAATCAAATACTGGCGCTTATCGAACCACCATTTTTTCCCTGCTTCATTTGAAAAGTCCATCAATAGGCTTTCTGTAAACCAGTTTTCCGGAATCCGATAAGGTGAGCCGTCTGCATGTTTCACCACGTAGCCCTGCTCGATCATATAGGCCTCTTCCTGATCCTTCAGTGGATGGAACTGGCGATTTAAGTACTTCTGGATTGGAATCTGCCAGAGAATCAGCTTCATTTCATTTTCATGAATAAAGTCTGTCATGCCTTGTGGGTCTGGCCATCTGCCCCATTCCGGGAAAGTAATTTCATCATACCGATAGGCCTCAGCCGGATCTTTCAAGGCGTACTCGGCATCGTTCCACATGTAGTAGGTCGCCTCGTCGCTCCATTGTTCAAGCACCACAACCGTCGACGGGATTTGCAGTTTCTGTGTCCGCTCTACTTCCGCACGAACAATTTTTTCGCGATCCCAGTTATTGCTCGACATCCACGGACCAAGTGCCCATACTGGCAGCATTTCCGGTTGTCCTGTGTGCTGCAGATATTTTTGCAGCGCGTGCGGCACATCGCCCATAAACAAATAGAGATCAGCCGCTTCATTATTTAATTCAATCGTAATCGTATGTTTGTCAGCCAACTGATTGCCTAAATCAAAGCTGGTATAGCGGGCCGTATCCACAAAGACACTGTAGCCGCTATTCGTATGGTAAAACGGCATTGGAATATAGGTTCGCGTGCCCTGGTCGCGATACTGATTGTAAACAAAACAGTCTAGCACCTGACCGCGCTGACTGAGTGCATTGTACCGTTCGCCAAAGCCGTAAAATTCCTGCTGCTTCGGTGAATCCAGATGGCATCTGACCTTTTGGACTGCGCCGCTTGCATCCGTGTACCACTGAAAGGCCGGATAGATGGCATGTGAAACGAGCAGAACGTCTCCTTTGAAGGAAATTGTCAGTCTTACCGGGTTATTTTGCGCTTCAATCGTCAGGTCGCCCTTTTGAAATTTGCCGCATGTTTCATTCCCAGAAAGTCGAGGCGCTGTCGGATCAAAAGTTACTTTTACTTCATCGTCCTCCGCTACCGAAAAACGAATTGGCAGAACAGCCTCGCCTTCTTCCACATAGCAGATAAAACCGTCTTCCTGCTCAGCAATCGATATTTTTTCCGACCAGTGTTTTTGGATTGGTTCGACTTCAAAGCTGTCGGAACGAAGCAACGAACCATCTGCCAGCTCGGCCTCAAAGTAGTAATGATAAATGCCCGGCTCAACCAGCGGCGGCACCAAGGCTTCCCAAATTTCGACATTCTGCTTGTGTTTTGACTCACAAGTGATCAGCCAGTCTTTTTCAACCAGCAAAAGTTGAACATTGACCGCTTTTTGCTCAGCTATCACTTCACATGCCGCCGAAAAATGCAATTCCGTCTCCGGTGCATGCGGATTTCTTTCTGTTAGCTGTTTTTCATAACGATTGCTGTTGCCAAATGGAAGGTGCTTGATATGTGCTTCTTTGGTAGCAGATTCCGCAAGATAGAACTCATTCAGTGCAATAAAAACGTCTCCAAGTGGCTCATCCGTTGTCATTTGTTTGGCCTGATTCAAATAGAAAATTGCCTTTTCTTCTTCACTTTTTTCTAAAAAGTAGAGAGCCATTTGCGCCGTGGCAAGCTTGCTCGACTGAGCGGCACCTGAATAAGCCAGAACGCCCTCTTCTGTCGCCAGCTGCAATTCCATTTTCTTAACGGCCGCGACCATCACCAAGTCTTCCGGTGAAAAAAGCCCGAATGGCAAAACGGCGAACAGCTCATCCGTTGCCACCTTCCGCGTTTTAAGTCCCGCAAGAACCGTGTCGCCTTTCAGCAGGTTATCAAAAACAAAATCGCGAATTTCTGTGATCGTTTTTTGCCATTTGGTCGCCCGGTAACTGTTTTTCACTTCCAATAGAGCGGCATAACAAGCGGCAATCACGCTTAGGTAGATGTCCTTTTCCTGCGTATGCCACGGCGAAGACTGCTCACGCTGCCAGTTTTCGCAAATGTAAACAGCCGTCTGTTCCATTTTTGGCGCCCATTCCTTGCCGGAGCGAGCACTCAGCCATAGCCATGTCGCACTTTCCAGCAGATGGTCGCTTTCAAGTTGCGGCTCCTCGGCTTGCAAAACTTGTTCGACACTTTTCTGATCATCTTGCAAAAAAGCTAAATAGCCTTTCATCAGTCTTACCAATTCCAACACGTTTACCCTCCTATATGAATGGAAGTACTTGGGTACCCCCAAGTACTTCCATTCTTTCAACTATTTAAATCCCATGACTTTATTGATTTCGTTCTGACAATTATCGAGTGCCTCTTTCGGCGTCTCCTTGCCGTTCAATACTTTTTCAAACTCTGAATCTGTGTAGTCGCTGATTTTGCTCCAATCTGGTACAACTGGTGGCAAGACGGCGTAATCAAGAGATTCAAAAACTGCTTCACGGTTTTCTGGCGGTGTCATTTCTAAATACGGTGCCAGAATGTCTTGATTGTTTGTTGCTGGAAGCTCCCAGTTCGCATCGATCCGGATTTTTTGAGCATCCTCATCTGCACTCATAAAGGCGGCAAATTTGTATGCGGCTTCTTTATGTTTGGAATCTTTGGAAACACCGATTCCGTTTGCAAAGAAGTGAGTGGCTTTCTGTGTATTTCCTGCTTCAATTTCAATATCATAATCAAACGGCAGGTCTTGGAATTCATCGATCATCCAGATACCCGTGTGCAGAATGCCGATTTGACCGTTTGCAAACAGGTCTTCTGGCAGCTGACCGGAAAGATCAGATGGCGATGGTGCCACTTTGTATTTGGTTACTTCATCTGTAAGATGCGTTAAAGCTTCGACATTTTCAGGGCTATTCATTGTTGCAGCAGTCATATCTTGATTAAAGATTGCACCACCATTTTGAGCAGCCACTTTGTAGAACTCATTCATTGTGATCGGTTGGCTAACTCCCCAAATCTTATTATCTGCATCTGTGATTTTTTTCGCAGCGTCCAGTTCGTCCGCCCAAGTCCAGTCGGAAGTTGGATATGCAACGCCCGCTTTGTCGAACAAATCTTTATTGTAGAAAGTCACAACGTTTGAGAAGCTTTCCACCATGCCGTACTGCTTGCCATCATAATTGAACGCGTTATAAGCTTGCTCGTTCAGCGTACTTGGATCAAAGTCTTTATCGTCTTTGATGTATTTATCCAGGTCAGCCAGAACCCCTTTTTCCGCATATTGGACGAATGTTTCGTAGTTTAGCTCGAAAGCATCAGGAGCTTCCCCGCCTGCGATCATCGTTTGCAATTTCGTGAAGTAATCGTCATAAGCAACTGTTTGGACATTGACTTTGATGTCCGGATTTTCTTTTTCAAACTGTTTAACCATTTTATCCAGTGCTTTTCCATCTGCAGGGGCAGAAAATTGATAATATGTGATTTCTGTCTTGTCACTACTACCGCTGTCACTACCACAAGCTGTTAAACCAAACATAGACAACAAACAAACTGAGAGAAGCAAAATTACCTTTTTCAATTTTTAACACTCCTTGTTTTTTTATTCTTTCATTCCGCTCATTGCCATTCCTTGGATGAAATATTTTTGAGCGAAAAGATAGACTGCCAGTATCGGGATCACGCTGATTAGGACCCCTGCCATCATCAAACCGTAATCCGTCCCGTGCTGACCTTGCAAGAGTGAAAGTCCTAGCGGCAAGGTTGCCATATCCTGACTGCTTGTGACAATCAGTGGCCACAGATAGCTATTCCACGACTGCATAAATGTCAAAATCCCGAGCGTTGCAAAAGTAGGTTTTGCAAGCGGTAAAATGACTTTGCGGAAAACAGTAAAATGATTTGCGCCATCCATAAATGCGGCTTCTTCGAGTTCTTTCGGAATGCCCAGAAATGCCTGACGCAGAAGGAACGTTCCAAATACACTGAACAGTGCTGGAACGATCAGGCCAGCATATGTATCCAGCCAGCCAAATTGCTTCATCAAGATAAATTGCGGAATCATGGTCACCTGTGCGGGCACCATCATCGTCGCCAGATAAAGCAGGAAGAGTTTTTCCCGGCCCCAAAATTCAATTCTGGCAAACGCATAGGCTGCCATCGAGCAAAACAGCATTTGACCGAGTGTCGTTACAACCGCAACAATCACTGAATTGATTAAAAAACGGAACATTGGGAACATTTCAAATACTTCTTTGAAATTATCAAGTGTTGGATTATCCGGTATAAACTGCGGCGGCAGCACCATATTGTCTGAGCCCGTTTTAAAGGAAGTTGAAACCATCCAGATAAACGGCATCAGCATAATAATTCCACCAAGGCAGATAATCGTATAAGTCAGTATATTTTTAATCAACGTCCATAAAGGGGAACCTTTTTTATTTTTATCCATTAGTAATTGGACCACCTTTTTTGAAGTTTATTTTGAATAATCGTAATGATAAAGATAACAATAAACAAGACCCAGCTCATCGCTGAAGCGTAGCCCATTTCAAAGTAGCGGAAGGCGTGGTTATAAATATTCTGCACCAGCGTCATCGTGGCACCACTTGGCCCGCCTCCTGTCATGATCATCACTTGGTCAAATACTTGGAAGGAGTTGATCAAAGAAATAATCGTTACAAAAAAGGTCGTCGGTGTGAGTAGCGGAATGGTAATGCTGAACAGCTGCCGCGTTTTGGAGGCCCCGTCCATATTCGCCGCTTCGTAATAAGAAGGCGAAATATTTTGCAGCCCGCCAAGGAATAGCACCATGACAAAACCGATATCTTTCCATGCGCTGGTAATAATGATCGCAATCATGGCTGTACTTGGATCAGTCAGCCAGTTCGGCCCGTCGATCCCAATGACAGATAGAAAATAGTTGATCAGTCCGTAACTTGGATTATAAAGCCATTTCCAAACGAGTGAAACGGCTACCCATGAAGTAACAACTGGCAGAAAGTAGACCGCGCGGAAAAATGGCCGGAATTTGATTTTACGATTCAAAAGAAGTGCACAAGCAAGTCCTAGAATCATGACAATCGGCAAATAGCCTATAATAAACAGCACTGTATTTTTGAAGGAATTCCAAAACTCCGGATCGTGAATTAGACGGACATAGTTGTCAAATCCGGTAAACTGGATATCTCCCACTAGATCCCAGCTTGTAAAGCTGACACCTAGCGAGCCCAGAATCGGCAGTGCGATAAAAATTAAAAATCCCAATAAGTTTGGCAGCAAAAAGATCGACAGCCAAAAAAGCGTTTTCTTTTTTGTCATACCAACCATAAACGAAACCTCCTCTTATTTTTAAATCAGTGTTGCCTGTTCCTCGTAGATGGGCACTTGGAAGAGCTGATGAATCACAAGCAGAGCTGCTCCTTGAAGCCAAGCTGTATCTTCCAACAGGCTCGTTGTAATTTCTGTTCTTTTTTCTACTTTAGAGAAAAAGTTTTCAGCTGCGACTCGTCTGGTTTCTTCCAAAAATAGTTCTTGATGATGCAAACCTTCTCCCGCAAGAATCACTTTTTCAGGATTGAACGTATTGATCAGATTGCGTAGTCCCACGCCAAGATTGGTCCCCATATCATGCATCAGCTGTTCGGCAAGCGGATTCGCATTTTTGGCTTCCTGACCGATCAAATCAAAATGATAGTCGGCCAAATGATTCGGCTCCGACTTAAGCTCCTTAACCCGGTTTCTAAAATAAAACTCTGAGGCATACATTTCCAAGCAGCCTTTTTGACCGCAGTGACACTGATAACCATTCGGATAAAGTGTTGTATGACCAAACTCTCCTGCCCCGCCGTTCACCCCGTAGTAAATCTGGCGGCCAATGACGATTGACAGACCAAGCCCGGCTCCGACAGACACGCAGACAAAATTGGACGACTGTCTGCCTTCCCCAAGCCATAACTCAGCTAATGTGTAGCAGTTGATATTTTTGTCGACAAAGATGGAAATACCCGGAAAATATTCAGCCAACATGGCAACAAGTGATACCTTTTCCCAGCCCAGCATCGTCGAGCGGATAACAACGCCTTGCTTCCGGTCCACAAGTCCAGAAACAGCGATTCCAATCCCCAACAACCCGTCTTCTGAAATTTTCTTTCTCTCACATAAAGCGTTCACATTTTCTGTAATCAGTGCGACAATTTTTTCAGGAGAACTATGCTCTTCAAAAGCTACCTCGGTTGATTCGATGATTGCTGCATCCAGATCTGTGAGTGCAAACAACAATCGTTCCTCTTCTATTTTGACGCTTACAATAAAACCATATTCAGAGTTGAATTGAATCAGTTTGGCGCGTCTCCCACCAGTTGAAGAAATTTCTTTCCCTTCTGTGATCAATCCATTACTCTGCAAGTCATCTAAAATATACGTTAATGTAGACATGCCAAAATCACACTCTTTCGCTATTTCAGTCCGTGTGATTGCGCCTCGCTCTCGGATCAGATTCAAGACCGTATAACGATTGATATCTTTGATGAGTTCTTTGTTTCCCTTCCGAAGTATGCTCATTTTATTCACCTGCAATTTCTAATCACTTACTTTGTTCAATGAACGAAGTAAGTTATATTTAAATCATACTGTATTCGTTTTCAAAATGCAAGTATTTTTTATGAAGAAAAACCTTGCCGATAATTTTCCAATCGACAAGGTTTTCAAAATTATTCGGTCAGACTTTCTTCAATACTGACATTATCAATATGAAGGGTCGTGCCTCCCGGAGAGTCGACATAGAAGCCCACACTGAGGTTGCCTGTTGTCACATGGATATTTTCCACATGAATATAATGCCACTTGCCGTCGTCTGTCAGATTGACATTTTGCCCACTCGTGCTATCGTAAGCAGACAGTTCCATTCGAGCGGTCGTTGGCGAAGTATTGCTCAGCTTCACCCAGGCCGATACATCATAATTTGTATTGTTTTTCGGCACCTGAATCTCCTGATGGATGCTTTCCTGATAGGCACCCGGAAGATAGAAATAGGCACTCTGGTCACCGAATTTTGGTGATTCAGGCGGATTGACACCTGAACCGCTGTCAACGCCATAAGCGCTCTCCTGACCATCCGCATGCCATTCTGTCCAATTATTTGTTTGCGAGGCCGCTCGTTCAAAGCCGCTGTCATCCAGCAGATTTTTTTCTGATGAAACAGGTGCTGTGATCGGCTCTTTAGAAACGAGAATCCGGTCAATATTGACGTTCCCCGTTGTCCCATTATCCATCAAATAGGAAACTTTATTGACACCTGCTTTCAAATTCACCGTCGTGTTTGTATCGCTCCAAATGTTCCAATTTTGCCCGTAGGAAGGGAATTCGACACGCGATTCATACGTACCGTTCGCATACAGGTCAAGCGATTGCGGCATGCCCGTCCCATTAGCCGTGCGGGTGTTCAGCGTGTAGCTGCCGTCTTCCGGTACAGTCACTTCAAAGGTCAGCTCATCGCCGGCATTTAGAAACGATTCAACAAAACCTGTGCCGCTGTAATACCAATGCTCGTTATTTTCGATAAGCGTGCCGCCCATTTTGGCATCCTCTGCTTCCACTTTCAAAACATCCGGATTTGTCGACAGCTCCACTTTGTCAAGCTCAATATTCGTGCCGTCGTCGCCTGCATCTTTGACCACTTCATAACTGATACTGTTTTTACCAGCAGAAAGTGGCAATGTGCTTGTTGCAACGGTTTCAGCAGGTGCTAGTTTCACCTCTTCTACACGTTCCCCATTGACAAAAATGCTCAACGTTTCTGCACTGCTACCTGTATTTTTGTAAGTCAGGTCCACACTGTAGTCGCCGCTGTCTTTCACATTGGCATATACAGTCGCACCGGTTCCGTCAGCATCCAGTCCAGTAACCGAGCCGTCAGACACTTCCGGACGGTCAGCCAGCGTTTCAGCAAACAAGGAGCCCTTCTCCATTTCATAAACCGCTTTGTCCGCTGCTGTACTAGAACCCGTTGTTTGAATCACCGTATCTGCTGTACCTTGTGCGGCCACTTTGACATAGGTCACATCCCCATAAACATCAGTCCCCGTTGCAAACCCGGTTCCCGCTGCCGCTTCGAGTGCAGTCAGATCATCATATTTCGTTGCCGCCGAACCGTCAATATTGACATTTTCTGCCGCTTCGCCATGAAGTTTGACAATATAGTTCGATGTGTTGGAGTTATAGTCACCCGTTTTCGCCTTGACGGTAAAAGTCGAGCCGCTATCACTTCCAGATACTTCAAATGCCTGCTTCATGTAAGAAGAAGAGCCTTTTTCATAATCGTAGCTGCTGCCATCATCGTCATAATGCGTGAATGTCGTTGTTTCATTTGACGCAAACGTATCCAGATAGATCGTTTCTGCAGAAGTAGTATCAATATGGTCTTCCGGCTGCTGCATTGGAATGATCGCGCCTTGTTTAACGAACATTGGCAGATCCGACCAGTTTTCTGCATCCACTTGGTAAGAAATCGTTTGACCGCCTTCGTAGACATCGCCGCGGTTGTAATCAATCCAAGTTCCTGCCGGCAGATAGATCTCCCGCGATCCAGCCCCCTCTTCCAAAATTGGCGCAACTAGTAGATTGTCACCAAACATCCATTCATTCGTCATATTGGCCACATTATCATCATCCGGATAGTTGAATGTGAGCGGCTGTACCAAACCGACGCCATTTTCATAGGCATTTCGTTCATAGGCATACATATACGGCACCATCGAATAGCGCCAGATCATGCTGCTTTTCGCCATTTCCTCTGCTGTACCACCGTAGTACCAAGGCTGACGCTGCTGATTGTCGTTCCCGTGCGTACGGAAGACCGGCACGACCGAGCTGAATTCCATCCATCGCGTATAAAGTTCTGGATCAGGGTTCAACACTTGACCTGAATTGGCATTAAAGCCGCCCGTATCCATGCCCCATTTCGTCTGACCAAGGTTGATCGAAGAAAGCATTGTGCTTGGCTGTTCACTCATCCCGTTTGCCCAGTCAATGACCTCTCCTTTTTTCCACTGAACGCCAATATCCCCCGACCACATCGATGTCCCGTACCGCTGTGCCCCCGGATAATATGTCCGCGCCGTTTGCCACACACGTTCCGAGTCATTCGTATAGTCGCGCTGACCCTCATACATCGTTTGCGACATAAAGCCCGTTGTAAAGTTGCCAAACCAGTACTGCGCCGCTCCGGATGACACTTTATCGGTTTCATCATTCCACCAGCCGACGATTCCTTTATTATAAGCATCTTCTGAATGCGACCACCACCATGCTCGTTCGTCCGCATTATAAGGATCGATACTTTCTACCGTCACCGGAACAAAATAATCCTGATATGGCGCCTGCCCCGGATAGAAGTAGCCGTTTGCCGCAGCATCTTGCCCTTGTTGCGTCGGTGTTCCATCTTCCAAATTGGTCACCACACGCGGTTTCGTAATCCCAATCATGTTGATATTTTGCTCATCCATATCTTCTTTTAACTTTGTTGTTGCGGCAGAAGGGAAATTATCTGTATTCCAAGTGAACTCGCCATAGTCCCCACCATGAACCGGATCCCCGTAAAATTTCCAGTCATAGTCGAACGCATAGGCATCAATCGGAATGCCTTTCGCGCGGTAAGTATCCACGTTATTACGGAATTCCTCTTCATTAATGCCCCATTCAAAATTTGAAAAGCCCAGCGACCATTTTGGCATCATCGGCGTATGTCCCGTTACATCCGCATAAGAAGCCATAATTTCTTCTGGATTGCCTGCCATCAGATAAAGCTCGACGTTTTTCTTATCGTAGCGCCGGCCCTCCTCAACCGTATCCCCGTAATAAAATTCTAACTTGCCCGTTGATGCTTCTGAGAAAGGATAGCCGCCGTCACTGTCTACCAGGATCCCGTATCCATCCGTCGACCACATGAACGGCCCGCCTGCATTCCCCTGCTGCCCAGCCTGCACCGTTTTATTCGCATCCGCCGTATTATCCCGCTCCATACCAAGATCCCCGTCGCCAAAACTGATTCCATAAGCGCCGTAAATATGATCGTCCGCACCGCGTTTAAAACGCACACCACCGTTAAAAATCCCGCCATCTGCTGACTCGGATAAAAGGACATTCCCATCTTTGTCTTTGAATGTCATTCGCGCCGGATTGCGTGCAATTTCTAATGTGCAGGCAGCAGTCGAGATAACAATTGGATCGCCCGATGTATCAATATCCGCCTCGATAGCCGAAAAACTAGCATCCGGGTCGATCATTGGTGTATCCGCACTGTCAGCCACGTTGCTCGGCCGGAGATTCACTTTCAGCAGATTATTTTTAAGCGGCGTGATTTCCAAATAGTCGTCATCCGCCTCATCGCCATTGTCGATTTGAAGTGACACCATATTGTCTGTAACCGTCACATTGATGACATTGCCCAGCCCCTCTTCCGCACTGACCTGATCGTACTGCTCCTGCGTCAGATTGTTCGCCTGCCCGTTGTAAGCAGCGACCTTCTGTTCAGCCTTTTTCCCAGTCTCCTCTGCTGAAACCGGAACAGTAATCGGGACATCTGCTAAAACACCGAATAGCGCAATCGAAGCAACGGATAAACTTGTAAAAACTTGCTTGAACCCTTTTTTCATGCCTTGTTCTCCCTTTCTGTCTAGTATCTTATTCTCCCCATACGAGAGAATAGGAAGAGACGACTCCCCCTATCCTCACGCTTATTTCACTACGACATGGTCAAAATTGATGCCTGCCGTATCTGTATCGCCGAATGTGAAAACGACTTGATTGTTTCCGTCATGCAGGGTAATTGGTACCTCGACAGTTGCCCAAGTATCCCAGTCAGCTGTTTTTGGCAAATTGATCGTCTGCTTAGCGCCATTAACATAAACCGTCCGCGTCGCATCTTCCACACCCGCACTGTAACGCACTTCCATCGTATAATTACCAGCACCATTTTCCGGTTGGATATCCAGCTCAACCGCCTGATTAGTTTGATCAAGTCCAGCTACAAAGCCAGTCCCCGTATATCCCGCATGATCACTTGCTGTTCCAACATTCGTCAAGTGGCCGAATTCAGCCTCATATGGCGCATGATGAATGCCTGTAAGAAGTACTTCACCGCCCGTTGAAGCCTGCGGTACTTTCACATAGGTCAAATTTTGCTCCGCGTTGTAGTAATAGCCTGAACTAGCAGCATTGAAATCAGCCAGTGTAGCACAAGCTGTCAGTGCTGTCCCGCCAACTGTCACGTCACTCGGTTCCGTACCAAAGACTTGAAGTGTCACATCATTGGCCATTGCAGGTACATTCACCGTTACTTTTTCATTCGCAAAGTCCTCCGCTACACGAATATCCAGCATGTTGCCGTCATTTACATCATCATAGTAACTGTAAGAGCTGTCACCAGATGGATAGATCCGATACGTAAAGTTGTCATAAGCTTCCAAATCATTGCCCACATTTTGACCAAGCTCATAGCCGTCCGTCAAATTCATCGGCACGATTGCTCCTGCTTTTACAAAGACTGGCAGCGTATCCACATCTGCATAATAGTTGATCGTTTCTCCGCCAGTATGAATCCCGCCGTTCCAAAGATCGATCCATTCACCTTCTGGCAGATAGATTTCTTTCGTCGTCTGTCCAGATTCCATAACCGGTGCTACAAGCAGGTTGTCACCAAACATATACTGCTCATCCAGCCCTTTTGTATCAACATCGTCCGGATAATCCATTGCCATTGGCCGCATCATCGACTTCCCATTATCAGCAGTTTCCTTAGCCGAAGTATAAATATACGGCAGCAAATTCATCCGCGAGTAGAAATATTTTTGGAAAGTCGGCATAATGCTTTCGTCGCCAGTACGCGCAACGGCATTCCAAGGAGACCGTTCTTCACTTGGCGTTGGATCGGATTTCTCCGAGTGAAATTGCATGATTGGACAAAAGGCAGCCATTTCAGTCGCCCGTTTATAAAGCTCGGCTGTTGGATAATCACCTGTAAAGCCGGCCATATCCCATGCCCAGTAAGAAACACCTGATGAAGCGGCCGACAAGCCTGCTTTCATGGACGCCTGGAACGAGTCAAATGTGGACGGCTGATCACCAGACCAGTAAATGCCTGATGTCTGAGCGCCGGAAGTTCCAGAACGGCTAAAGCTGACCGCATTCGGATTTAAGTCACGCGCAAAGTTGAAATAGCTGGAAACATAGTCACTTGGATAGCGGTTCCGCATCGACTGCCCGGTTTCTCCATTGGCAAAAGTCGTATCGTGCCCCCAGACCATTTCGCCGCCGTCCGTCTTGAACCCATCAATGCCCACTTCTGACACCAGGTATTCCCGCTGCGACGTCCACCAGTCAACTGCCTCCTGATTGGTAAAGTCTAGCAGAATGCCATTTCCGAACCACTGCGACGCCGGCACCCGGTATGGCGCCCCTGTCCCGTCATCCGCACAGTAGCCCTGCGCAATCATGTAGGCTTCATCATTGTCGCGCTGTTCATAGGTCGTCCCGTCATCTTTCAGAACCGGCACCTGCCACAGCACGATATTCATTCCTGCATCATGGACATCCTGAACCATCCCTTTTGGATCCTTCCAGCGACCATTAAACGTGAAATCACTATAAGAAAACGGTTCGCCATTTACTTTAGGCGTATAAGTCGCATCATTCCAGATGTAATAGGTCTCCTCATCGCTCCATTGCTCCAGCACAAAACCAGTTGCCGGAATGTCGTTTGCTTTGGCATTTGCCAAGGCATTTTGGACATCCGCATCCTGATTCCATTCATTGGCCGACATCCAAAGACCAAATGCCCATTTTGGAAGCAGCTCCGTTTTCCCGGTAATATCCGTATAGTGATCGACAATTTCGTTTTGATCATCGCCACCGATAATGTAATAGTCGAGCATCTGATTCATATCACCGTCATTGTCCAGCACGAAGGTATACTTATCCTCCACTTTTGTCGCCATCTGGAACTGCGAGTGGAAGTCAGAATCGACGTACATGCCGTAGTGATTATCGCTGACAAAGAATGGCACCGCCAAGTACGTCCGCTGTGTTTGCGCCTGATCCTGATACTCATTATAGACATACGTTTCAACATCATAGCCGCGCTGATTGAGCGAATCGTACCGTTCACCAAAGCCATAGAATGCCTCATCGAGCGGTGTTGCATAGCTATTTTGGAACTGATTGATGACATTTTTGCCATCTGTCAGCCAGCCCAGTGAATTGGCCGTCGTATATTCCTCCGTCAGTTTTGTTCCGTCCGCCTTGTAAACTTCCATCCGGTACGGTTGTTTATCAATTTCCACTCGCAATTTATCTGTCGTGATCGTGGTGTGATCTGCCGTATCATTCAGCGTATAGCCTGAAATACCGCCATGTCCTGTCTCATTACCAGTAGGCGATAATTCTGTACGGAGCACATCACTCTCTTTAAAAGAAAGATAGAGTTTTGGCGAAAAAGTACCTGCCGTTGCCGACATATTGAGTGCAATCTTATCCCCTTGATCTTCTACACTTGTTACATCCTGCACATATTCCCAGTCAGTCACATAGAATGTATAAGGACCACTAGAAACTTCATTGCCGCCATTTACATTTGCCTTAATCGTATAAGTAATTTTGTCCCCTTTTTTAAAGCTACCTATATTGGCATCCCAGTAAGTATTATTACCGGAATTGTAATTGTACGCAGCTCCTACATCAGGTTGCGCCTCATCATTTTTCGTCCATTCCACCCAGACACTTTGACCCGATTCAATCGGCCATGTCGTAATGTTGAGAATGACGTCTTCACCTGCTTTTGGATCACGTGGACTTCTCTCTGTAGGTTGAACTGTATATAAATCGTCGTCTCCATATGGATTATGATAGACCCCATCCAGTGCAAACGCGGTCGAAGCAAAAAGATTCGTTAGTAGCAATGCCACCAAAACTGCACTAATCCTTTTAATCCACCGCTTTCTCCCTTTTTTATCTCTCATGAACATCACACTCCCTAAATTTTATTACCAACCAAACATCCTTTGATCAGCGGAGTATTAAAACGGTTTCCCGCCCAATACAAAAATATGCTGCGATTCGGCAGTATTCATTGCGATTCACAGCACTGTGTGTTACAGAGAAAATTCCATGTTAAACAAGCTTAAAACAACCAGTTGATACTTTCTAAGATCGTTGCTAACATTTTCTCTCCCCTCCTTACTTTTTATACTGTCAGCTTAGCAAACTTAGGAAATATTTCTTAATATGCATCAAATATGAACATTATTTTTAGCCGTCCAGACAATAAACAGAGCCAATTCAGCACAAATATGCCATAAAAAAACACCAGTATCGCTACTGGTGAATACTAAAATCTCTTAAATCGTATGATAAATGTGGGAGTTCGAATAAAGAAATTTTAGCAAGGGTGTGATTCGTACAAACTGAGTGTACAGGATTTTTCTTCTCTTAGCGAAAAAAGCCTCATTTTTGAACATTACAACTTAGCAATGAAACGTCATTTCATAGTGCGCCAATTCTTTCTCCAGACTCTCATACAATTCCTGATCCCCAAGAGCCTGACTAATATTCAGCGCTTTTTGAATAAAATCTATGCCATCATTTTGTCCATTATTCATCAATTGAAGTGTAATTCCTTTTTTCAGCAAAACCATGCAATAGGAAAAATAGAGCCGCGCTTTTCGGGCAAGTGGGATGGCCTCTTCAAAATAAGGCAGTGCCAAATCATAGCGATCATTCATCAAACAAATCGTCCCCATGTTAATACGCAAAGAAACAGCCATATTTTTTGTATCATACAAATACTTATAACGCTCCAACTGTTTAAGAAGTTGCTTCGTAATATGGATGGCACTTTCTAATTCAAAAATAAAAATAATATTGCGTAAAAGTAAGATATCATTCCAATAAAGCTGCTCACTCTTAGAAAGCCGTTCCCAAATATAATGGACTTTTAAACGCGCATGTGAAAAATCATGCTCTTTTTCTGCTAATAAAATTCCTTCTAGGCAGGCGCGTATATCAAAGATGAGCTGGTCAGCTTTTTTACTCAAGTACTCGTCACATTCGGAAATCAATTTCTCAATTTTATTCTCCTGCGATGACGTGCGAAATTCTGCATATTGATAGAGCAGCATTTGTTTTTCAGTCGGCTTATAGTCATTTCTAACAAAAATAAACTCATCAAAAGTAATATTTAGCTTAGAAACAATGGCTGCAAAACGATCAAAACTCGGCATCACTTCACCATGCTCCGCTTTTTGATAATTAGAACGACTAAGAATTCCTTCACTTACAGATTGCTGCGTCAAATTTTTACTTTCTCGAATAAACTTCAATGTTTCCCCTGCTGTTTTTGCCACTTGGCTCACCCCGATTAGTTTATGTCTAAGCTTATTTTACGGGGATATCCCACTATTAGCAAGCGCTTTCAATATTTTTTAATTCTGACCTGTTTCAAATGGTTTATCTATCACATTATTTAATTATAGTAACTTTCGATTATTTATACCTTTATCTTTTAATATTAACTTCCTTGACTATCACTATTGTTATTTATTTTTACTATCAAAAAAGCCTCACAAACTTAATAGCTTCATGAGGCTCAAAATATTCTCTTACTCGATGACAAGCGGAATACTGTAGTCAGTCTCCCTTCCATCAAGATCCCTATTTACGTTAAACATGACTTCAACAATATAATTCCCTGCTGGCAAACTACTTGTATCTACCTGCACTCTTTGTGTCGCTTCATTTTTTATAAAATATCATTTTAAAGGAGCTCTTTTTAAGATACATCATATTTGAACAAAATAAAAAAGCTGGCAGCGTGAACGTAACACCACCAAAAATCAGATCTGAAAATCCAACTTTTAGAGGCGAGCTCATAACTACCAGCTTTTTGATATCATTAACGTTGCCGTTCCTTAAATGCCCGCTCGATATCGCGCTTCGCTTCCTTGCGCTTCAAGTCTTCGCGTTTATCGTATTTTTTCTTCCCTTTTGCAAGTCCGATGAGAACTTTTGCATAGCCATCCTTGATATACATCTTGAGTGGCACAAGGGAATAACCAGCTTCTTTCGTTTCACCGATTAGCTTGTTGATCTGCTTGCGATGGAGCAGCAACTTGCGCGTTCTTAAGGGATCGTGGTTGAAACGATTGCCTTGCTCGTAAGGACTGATATGCATATTATGCAGCATGACCTCGCCCTTTTCAATTCGCGCATAGGCATCCTTCAGATTGACGCGGGCATTACGGACAGACTTAATCTCTGTACCTTGTAAAACAATTCCCGCCTCATACGTATCTTCA
Organism: Listeria costaricensis; assembly: GCF_900183385.1. GTDB lineage: Bacteria > Bacillota > Bacilli > Lactobacillales > Listeriaceae > Listeria > Listeria costaricensis. The sequence goes on along the minus strand of NZ_FXUT01000020.1, from coordinate 13,201 downwards.
ATTGCAAAATCATGACGCGCTTTCTTATTTTGAGCAATGAGTTTGCCTTCACCTTTTGGCATCCGGCTTCAGTCCTTTCTAACGGCGTTTTTTCTTTTTGTTTTTTGGCTGACCTTTTTTAGCCACATTGTCGTAAAAGGCCCGTTTTTTCTTCTTCTTCGGCTTAGTGGACCACTCGTCATCTGGCGAGTCCGTTCGCTTATGACTGCCCTCATTCTTAGAACGGCGGCCTCCCTGGCGTTTTCTTTCCCCGCCTTTATAGCCTCTTGTTTTGTCAATCGGTTTCTGCTTCTGGCGTTTTAGAGCGGCGCCTTCTTTGCCCGCACTCAGCAGCATGAAATCAATTTCCCGTGCATCGACATCGACTTTGGTCACTTCTACGTCCACTTCATCACCAATTCGGTAAATTTGGCCCGTCCGCTCGCCAATCATGGCCAGCAGATTTTGGTGGAACTGGTAGTAGTCGCCCTTCATTGCGCTGACATGAACGAGTCCTTCAATCGTGTTCGGCAGCTCGATAAAGAGGCCAAAATTGGTCACAGAGCTGATGATGCCTTTAAAGCGCTCGCCAACTTTGTCCACCATGAATTCGGTCTTCTTGAGTTCATCCGTTTCACGTTCCGCCTCGACTGCCCGGCGCTCCATTTTTGAAGCGTGCTCAGCAATGTTTGGCAATTCTTCTGCCCGTTTCGCAATCGTTTCCGCGCTGACGTCTCCGCTGATCAAATACTGGCGAATCAGACGGTGCACAATCAGGTCGGGATAACGACGAATCGGCGAGGTGAAATGTGTGTAGAAATCTGTTGCCAGTCCAAAGTGGCCGGCACTGACTGTATCGTATTTAGCCTGCTGCATTGAGCGTAGCATGACGGTTGAAATGACCATCTCTTCCGGTTTGCCTTTTACTTCATCCAGCACTTGTTGAAGCGCTGCCGGGTGGATATTCCCACTGCTGCCCTTCACAACAAGCCCAAAATTCGTGATAAACTCGAAAAAGCGAGCCAGCTTGTCCTCTTTTGGATCTTCATGGATACGGTAAATGAACGGCACATCCATCCAGTGGAAATGCTCTGCCACGGTTTCATTGGCCGCCAGCATAAATTCTTCGATCAGCCGCTCGCCTTCTGAACGCTTCCGAAGTACCACTTCCGCCGGGCGACCTTCACTATCGACGACCACTCTTGCTTCCTTGGCATCAAAATCGATTGCCCCGCGCAGTTCACGTTTCCGCCGTAAAATGTGCGACAGTTTTTCCATGTCCTCTAGCATTGGCACGATATGCGCATATTTTTCCCGCAGCGCTTCGTCCTTTTCCACCAGAATTGCATTGACGTCACTGTAAGTCATGCGTTCGGTCGTTTTTATCACACTTTCAAAAATTTCATGGTTTACGACCTGTCCTGTTTCATCAATCTCCATCTCACAGCTCATCGTCAAACGGTCCACCTGCGGATTCAGCGAGCAGATGCCATTCGACAGCTTGTGCGGTAGCATCGGAATCACCCGGTCGACCAGATAGACACTCGTCCCGCGGTCAAGCGCCTCTTTATTCAGCGCCGAATCCTCTGTCACATAATGGCTGACATCGGCAATATGGACACCCAGTTTGTAATGACCGTTCTCCATCTTCGTCACCGTTACGGCATCATCTAGGTCTTTTGCGTCAGCCCCATCGATTGTAATGATGACTTCATTTCGCAAATCACGGCGACCTGCCAAATCACTCTCCCGTACAGTATCCGGTGCGGCACCCGCTTCTTTCATGACCTCATCAGGGAAGGCGATGGAAATGCCGTGCTTATGGATAATCGATAAAATATCGACACCCGGATCATTGCGATGGCCGATGATCATTTTGACCAGACCGCGCGCCCGTGTTTGTCCATGTGCATAGGCTGTGATCTCCACAATGACTTTATGTCCGTCGACCGGCTTCAAACCATCCGCCAGATCAACCTCCACCTCGCCAAATACTTTTTTATCATCCGGGACAACAAAGCCACTGCCCACCAGGTCTTCAAAATACGTTCCGACGATCTGCGTCGTCTTGCGTTCAACGATCCGACTGATGGTGCCTTCCGCCAGATTTTCACCTTTACGCTTGGTGATACTTGCAAGCACGAGATCGCCGTTCATCGCATCATTGACCTCGTTCGGTGGAATAAAAATGTCATCCAGTTCTTTTTCTTCCGGCAAAACAAAGCCAAAGCCGCGTTCATGTGCTCGGAAGGTTCCTTTTACATAATCTAATTTTTCAGGGAGAGCGTAACGATTTCGTTTCGTCCGCACGATTTTTCCCGCATCTTCAAGATGAACCAGTGCTTTCACCATTTGCTTGAATTCATCCGCATCCGCGAGTGTCATCTTGCTCTCTAAATCGTCCAGTGAAAACGTCTGATCTTTTGCTTCCTGTAAAACTACAAGAATCTTTTCTTCTATCCGTTGTTGGTCCAAAATTCTCCCTCCTTTCTCTTTTCTGTTAAAAAATATATACCCTATTCATGCCAATCCAAGTGATTTAGAAAGGCCAAAATATCATCCTGTAATGTTTTCCGTTCCTTGTCGATCGTAATCACATGGCCGGAGTTTTCATACCACTTTAGCTCCTTGTCCGGCGATTCGACCGTCTCATAAATCCATTCAGCCCCCAGCGGATCCACCATATCGTCCAGTTTCCCCTGTGCGATAAAAATCGGTGCGTACAGCATGTCCACCTCGCCCGCGACGGCATTGATTTCATCTTTCAGCTTGGCGATCTGACTCATTGATTTTGTCTCGTATTCCGCCATTTCATATTCAATCTGGGAAGCCGTCTTGCCTTCCAGCTTCTTATAATTGCGCACATAGTCCAGATAGCCAGCAATAATGGGCGAAGAACTGTCCATTTTAGTCGGCGTGCTCATGGAAACTATTCCCACTACAGGTCTTGTGAAACCTAGTTTGAGTGAAAATAAGCCGCCGAGTGAAAGCCCTGCAACAGCGATTTCCTGATAGCCGAGCTCCTGCAAATGATCATAGGCATCCAGCACGTCCTGCCACCAATCAGCTGGACCGGTTTGAAGCAAGAGGTCCGGCGAGACGCCATGTCCTTTATATTGCGGCGCATAGCAAGTGTAGTCGTGATCCTGCAAAAAATGCCCGAGCATCCGCACGTCAGCAGAACTTCCAGTAAATCCGTGAAGGAGTAAAACCGCTCGCTTGCCTGTTTCAAATAAAAACGGTTTTGGCGGTGTAATTTTCATCATAAAACGCTCCCCTTAAAAATTCGTTCCATTCTATAGTTTACGTGAATTCATGCGGAATCTCAAATATTAAAAATAGTTTTGTAACTAAAAAAAGTTGAGACAAAAATGTCTCAACTTTTGGAAAGATTCAATCCTCAAATAAAGAATCCAAGTGCAATCAGTATCGCAAAGAAGATGATGGATAGAACGATTGTTGCACGATGCAAAATCAATTCCAGCCCTCTTGCTTTTTGTTTGCCGAATAATTGTTCCGCTCCACCGGAAATCGCACCGGACAAGCCGTTACTTTTACCAGGTTGAAGAATAATTACTATCACAAGCAGTACTGATACAATGATAAGTAGTACTGTTAATACTGTGTTCATTGTTCTTTCCTCCTAAAACCGTCCATTTTGACCTAAAACTAATCTTACCATAATTCATGCGTACGGGCAACCATACTCACAAAATTGTCATAATTTCCGGTCAGCTATTTCTTAAAATTGGCTGTCAAGGAGGTTTAGTACGTGTTTCAATTCAGCCACATCAATCTGACCCGGTGCTGAAGCTTTTTTAGCGGCACCAAATGTCACAGCTGATCCAAACACTTGACCTGCTAAACGGCTGATTACACCCACACCCGCCATCGACATGGTGATAATTGGACGGTCTGCATATTGTTCTTTCATGGTGTTCGTTGCGTCCAAAAGAACCAGTACATCTGCAGAAGATTGCGGCATAACCGCGATTTTAGGAATATCCGCGCCGAGTTCCTGCATTTTACGCAGACGGCTGATAATTTCTTCCTTCGCTGGTGTCTTATCGAAATCGTGGTTGCTGATGATCACTTTCACACCTGCCACGTGAGCCGCTTCGATCAAACTTTTCACATCGGATGCTTCATTGAACAGCTCCACATCGACTAAATCGATTTGACCCGTTTGTGCCAGTTCACGATTCAGTTCAAAGTAATATTCATCTGATACCGCTTTTTCGCCGCCTTCTTTTTTGCTGCGGAATGTAAAGAGTAGCGGTGTATCAGGCAAAACCTCGCGAAGTGCTTGAAGTGCTTCTTTGACAGCGGCAATATCTTCGACTCCTTCAAAAAAGTCCACACGCCATTCAACGATATCTAATTCAATATTTTTAAGAAAAGTCGCTTCCTCTTGAAGAGCAGCAATGGTTTTTCCAACAATCGGTACGCAGATTTTCGGTGCGCCTTCGCCAATTGTCACATTTTTAACTGTAACAGTACTCATTTGAATTCTCCTTTAGTCCTTGTGGATTGATTGTATCACATTTTAGAATAAGATTTCTTTGATATAATCGACAGGCATTTCTTCCCCTGTGAAAAGTTCGAATGCTTCAGCGCCTTGATAAAGCATCATGCCAAGACCGTTAATGGCTTTTTTAGCCCCATGTTCTTTGGCAAATTTAAGCAGCTTGGTTTCTTTCGGCATATACACGACATCAAAAACGACCAAGTCAGGACGGATGATTTCTGGATCATTGATTAGACTTTCATCTTCAAGCGGCTTCATACCAACGCCTGTTGCATCAATATAGATGCTGCTTGCTGCAATTTCACGCTTGAATGCTTCCTGATCTGCCAAATCATAGACAGTCGCTTTACAATCTGTATGTTCATTAATTTTACGTGCATTTTCAACCGCATTTTCAAAACATTCATCCTGACGATTGAAAATGGATAATTCTTTCACGCCGTCAAGAGCCGCTTGGATCGCAATCGCTGTTCCGGCACCGCCAGCACCTGTCATGGTTACTTTTTGTCCTTTTACTTCCACGCCTTCTTCGCGAAGAGAACGCATTGCGCCAGTTCCGTCTGTCACATGACCTACAAGATGACCCTTGCCATCTTTGTTGACAACCGTATTGACTGCACCTGCTAATTTTGCAGCTGGGGAAAGTTCATCCAGGTAAGGAATAATCGCTTGTTTATTCGGCATGGATACGTTGGAGCCGCGGATGCCCATTGCTCGGATCCCTTTGACAGCATCCTCAAGTTCATCATTGCCCACTTCAAATGCTAAGTAAGCATAGTCCAAGCCAAGTTTTGCGAAAGCTTCATTGTGCATTGTTGGAGATAAGCTGTGACGGATTGGTGTTGCGAGTAAACTGATTAATAGTGTGTGTCCTGTAATACGTTCTGCCATTTTTTCATCTTTCCTTTCAATTGGAGAATATTTAAAGAAGAAAACTTTGTGAATAAACGAACTTATTTTTACAGACGTTTTCTTCCGCTTGCCTAAAGGAAATTGGAAAAGAGCCAGAGCCCTTTCCCAACCTTTTTTACGAGCGTGCGCCGATTTTTTCTAATGTATACAGAATATCGCGGCCTTCACGCATACCTTCTAGAATCTTTCTTGCTTGTTTGCTGTCGCCAATGTTGACAACTTCCACATGATGCTCCTGCCCATAATCAAGCAGCTCGCTAAGCCCAGGATTTTCTGGACGCATGCCGAGGCAGACAAAACCATGGTCAAACGGAAGCTGGATTTCTTCGCCGTCCGCCTTCACTTTAAAGTGGTCTGCACAAACTTCTGTCAGTGCCGTGCTTGTCCGTTGCTCAACTTGGTACTTTTTCAGTGTATCATTCATGGAAAGTTTTGTAATATGATCAAGGTCTTTTCCAAGAACTGGCAGCATTTCGACGATCGTCACTTTTGCTCCCCGTTCTGCAAAGAATTCCACTACATCAAGTCCAACTGCACCGCCGCCGATAACCACAATTCGTTTATCTGCAAAATCTGTGAACTGATCAATTTTTGAGATTAAACCGAAAATAGAGTGAACAGATCCATTTTCTTGGTCAATGTACTCATGCAAACCTTTAATTGGTGGAAGTAATGGTTTGGAGCCTGTCGCGTTAATCACGACATCTGGGTTATATTTATGAATGAAAGCAGTATCTGCTTTGGTGCCAGTAAAGATTTTCAGATTGTGGAGCGATTTGGCCCGATTTTCCAGATACGTTGGCAAATCAGCGATCCGACGTTTATCCGGCAGTTTGGAAATTTCTCTGGACAGGCCGCCTAGATACTCTTTTTCTTCAAACAAGAAGGTATCACAACCGACTTCTGCCGCCGTACAAGCTGCCTCAAGCCCAGCCGTTCCGCCACCGATGACTACAACATTTGTCGGGCGGTTGACTTGTTTTTTCTTATAAGCATCTTCATCGATTATATCCGGATTTACCGTACAACGAATCGGCTTCGATTTCGCAATCCGGTGGTCCGCACAGCCAATATTGCAGGAAATACATTTTCTCAGCATGTGTTCCTGTCCAGCCGCCACTTTGTTGACCCAATTTGGTTCAGCAATCAGGCCGCGCCCCATCGCCAGAAAGTCCGCTTCGCCATTTGCCAGAATTTCTTCCGCACGCCGTGGATCACGAATATTGCCGCTTGTGATGGTCGGTTTGCCAAATTTGTCGCGAACTGCTTTGGAAAGATAGCTCCGCCAGCCGTCCTCAAGGTTCATTTGGTCGATCTGCAAATACAGATTGTTGTTGACTGCCGCTGAAACGTTCAGAATGTCCGCTTCTTCTTGGCAATATTCTAGAATTTCCAGAATGTCTTCTAGATGGTTGCCCCCGTCGATAAATTCATCTGCACTGAAACGCAGGATGATGGGGAAAAATGGCCCCACTGTCGCCCGGACCTTTTCGATGACCAGTTTGACAATCCGTGCCCGATTTTCGGCATTGCCGCCAAATTCGTCCGTCCGTTTATTATAAAGCGGCGACAAGAACTGGCACAATAGGTAAGAGTGACCAGCGTGGATTTCCACCGCGTCAAAACCCGCTTGCTGTACACGTCTCGCAGCTTCTCCGTATTTTTCAATAATGTCATAGATTTCATCTTTCGTAAGTGGACGCGGTACGATGCCGCCCGGTTTAGACGGAATATCAGATGCCGATACTGGCTGCAAACCACCTAAGCGACCCGGATATGCCGAAGCCCCCGCATGGTTGATCTGTACGGATACCATGGCACCATACCGATGCAGCCGTTCCGTTGCTTTTACAAAGCCTGGAATATACTGATCATTGTCAATCCGCAGCTGTGTCGTTCCGTTCGTTCCATAAGGAAAATCGATGCAAACGTTTTCGATTGTAATCATCCCAGTGCCGCCTTTTGCGCGCTGTTCATAATATTTAATATGTTCTTCCGGGAATTCACCGTTCATACTGGCCAAGTTGGTTCCCATTGGCGGCATCACGATTCTGTTTTTAAAGGTTGTGCGTTTCACTGTTAATGGTTTAAAAATATTCGGGTAATCAGTCATTCAAAATCTTCCTCCTGTAGAATAAGGTCCCGTATTCAATTTTGTTAAAATCTTCACGTTCAATTATGCACAAATTCATTTACATGTTCATTATATCGCTCGCCAATCTATTAATCTAATACATATTTTCATCATTATTGATAGATTTTTTCTATAAAATAACGTACACTAAAGGAAAGAAAACCTTGAACAGGAGGACTGGATGTGAATCTGCGTCAGTTATATTATTTTCGAAAGCTGGCTGAAAAAGAGCACTATACAGAAGCTGCTGCCGAACTCTCGATTACTCAGCCGTCACTCAGCCACGCGATTTCAGAACTGGAAAAAGAACTGGGCACTTATTTGTTTGAGAAACAGGGACGAAATATCCGATTGACCAAATACGGTCGCTTTTTCCTTGCCTATGTGGAAAAGTCGCTGGATGAACTGGAAAAAGGCGAGCGTCTTTTGCAGGAGCTCACCAGTCCATCCAAGGGGAAAATTGATTTGGGCTTTATTTACACGATGGGTGCCCATTTTGTACCCGAACTTGTCCAGGAATTCACTTCCCAGCCAGGTAATCAGGAGGTAACTTTTTCATTTTTCCAAGGGGCGACAAATTCGATCATCCCCAAATTAAAAGCCGAAAAGTTCGATTTGGCCATCTGTTCCCATGTGGAAGACGAGCCGGAAATCCAGTTTACACCGATCACACGGCAAGAACTGGTGATTGTCGTAGCTAAAAATCATCCACTCGCCCAAAAATCGAGTATTGACCTATATGAAACAGCCGACTATCCATTTGTCTTTTTTGCCGATACCAGCGGATTACGTCCTTTGATTGATGATTTGTTTGCTGAAATCGGGGTCACGCCGAACATTGCCTGCTACGTTGAAGAGGATACGGCCATGGCAGGACTCGTCAGCGTCAATTATGGAATTGCCATCATGCCGAATATTTCCTCTCTGCCGCATTATGATGTCAAAGTCCTCCCGCTAAAAAGCCCAGAACACGATCGCTTTATTTATCTGGCTACAGTAAAAAATCGTTATCTTCCGCCCGCCGCACGAAAATTCCGTGATTTCGCCATTCAGTTTGGTGAAGCGAACTATTTACACAAATAAACAGACACCGACTTGCCGGAGAAGTTTCCTGCAAATCGGTGTCTCTTTTTGCTGCTAAAAGAAAATGCTATGGGCTTTCGCTTCGGAAATAAATTGATAGTCGCCTGCTTCATTCTGCTCAATAAATGGCAGTAAATTCAAATAGGAGGAAAATTCCTCAAATGGCGGCAGCGTGTCCTGTTTCGTGCAGCCTTCAAGCACCGCATAAAGCTCAGCGGCAGAAAAGACTTCCGGCAGAAAATCACTGACTTTTGTGGTTAAAAGTAGCTCCTTTGTGATACTTTCAAAGGCATCCGTCAATATATCCTTATGATCAAATGCAAGCGGCAATTCTAGGGCTTTTTCAATTGGGAAAAGGGCGACATTCTGGGCATCATCCCCAGCCGCTCTTTTTTCCAGTGCTGCAAGTGGCACAAAAGCATAATGGGCACGGGAAATGATCCAACCGCGCGGATCTCGGCCTGGTTTATCATAAACGCCAAAAGCCGTCAGGGGAATATCCGTCAAACCGGTTTCTTCTTCCAGTTCGCGAACACCAGCAGTATGGGCATCCTCATGCTCATCCACGAACCCGCCGGGAATTGCCCACTTGCCGCCTTCCATATTCGGCTTGCCTTCCGCGTTGGTTTTGGCACGCTCGATCAGTAGGACATGTAGCTTGGGACGATCCGCTTCATTTTTCACTGTGAATAATAAAATGTCACTCGTATAGCCATCTGGCGTCCGAAATACGGAGGCGTCGTAATTTTTAAGTGCATCTTCCGCTTTTACAAAATGGTCGGTCATTCTTTTTCCTCTTTTCTTTTTTTATCATCAAGTTTAAGCAAAGTAGAACGTAAATTTTCAAAATGCGGCATCTGTTTCAATTTCATATTTGGAAAAGCCTTCAACATTCGGCGTTCAGAGAATCGAAGCGGTCGCATCCCGTGAGCCAGCTTCCAATTTTCTTTTTCGTGCAGATGCTTTCCTTTTTGAAAGTCGGCCTCAAATTCAGCGGTTCGTTTTTCAAGTGTAGAGCGCAATTCTTCTGCCTGATGCTCCATCTTAACACGAAATTCGCCGATTGCTTTTTGGAAGCCGACCATGCTTGTAACTGATTTTACCGTATCTATCAGCATAAGTATAGTGATGATTGCTGGTAAATAAAAACCGAATTGTCCGTAAAGCCAGTTGGCAAACTCTTCCACCTCTGGATTGATCACTTTGACGATCAGCGTACAGCCAAATCCCCAAAATAGCGAAACTGGCACTGCGATCCGACCGCCGATATTGAGAGGCACATCATGGTAGTCCCACCAAGTCGCATGGAAAAATTTTTCCAGAAAGTAGCTTGTCAGATATTCCAAAATGGAGACCAGCACAGCCGATAATAAAAACAGCCAAATGATATGTTCTTTCAAGGGATCCATCAAGTAGAGCACCATCACGACACCAAAGCCGTAGATTGGGCAATATGGTCCAAATAAAAAGCCGCGGTAAACATACTTCCGTGCCTTCAAAGAGCAGTAGACCGTTTCCCAAAGCCAGCCCATCACTGCATAGATAAAGAAAAGTAAAATTGCTAAACTCCAAGCTTCCATTGTTCCACCTCTTTGTTCATTCTTACACAATCATCCTTATGTATTACCCCAAAGTGGCCTTCAAAAAACCCGCAGCCAAATTTGGTTACGGGTATCAACATTATTTAAATAATTTGTTTGCCGCCATATGTGCCATCAGGCGAAATCCGGTGACTCATGCGGTATTCTCCAGTTTCTTTATCAAACTGCAAGCCTGGGACAGAGAGACCTTTATGCGTCCGACGCTTGTTTTTCTTCGCTTTTGACGTACGTCTTGCTGGTACAGCCATTTCTTGCACCTCCACTCTTTCACATTTCCTATTGTAACGCTCTTGGCTCATTTTTTCAAACTGCCTTAGATTTCTTTGATCCATTCGCTGGCAGACCGACGCGATTTGGCCGCTGGAAGCTCTGTCACGCGCGTTAAGGCAAAAACCCCCATGACTTTTTCATCCGCCGGAATGCCCAATTTTTCTTGAAAAGCTTGTTCAAAAATAAATTTTCCCGAACGCCATAATGTACCGATTTCTTTTTCAAAAGCCAGAATCTGGAAGTTCTGAATAAACGCACTCACTGCACAGATGGCTTCAAAATCTTTCTTTTCATCCCCCGTTATCGTAGAGGTGACGATTAAAATAAGCGGACTCTCGCCTACTTTCTTTTGCTGACTGGTGGCCAGGTCTGCTTTTTTCGCTTCGGTAAGCGGTGCATCCGCCTTGGCTGCAAACCCTTCGACTACTGCTTGGAAATAGCGATTCTTTTGGGCATCCGTTTCGATCGTATAGACATGCCACGGCTCTACTTTACTGTGAAAAGGAGCTGATCCAGCTGCTTCCAGCAATTCCATCACAACCTTTTTGTCGAGCGGCTCGCTACTGATTTTCTTAACCGAGCGGCGTTTTAAGACGGGATGCTCAATGGGTATTTTCATGCAGGATATCCCCCTTTTCAGCAGGCGCCTGCATATGGACAACTTCATATTGTGTAATAGTGCTGCTTAGGATTCCTTTGCGGTCACGCTGCTGGTCACGGCTGTCTTTCGTTCGACCATGTGCTTGCTTGAAAGAGTCGCTTTTAACCCATGCTTTTTGCGCGGCCTCACTGACCCATTTGCTCGTTACGACAACTTCTTCATAATCCGCCTCTGGTAAATGTGTCTGCCAAAGCTCAAACCCTAGAAATCCATCTACATCAGCAATTTGTCGAGTCGGTGCCCCATCGCCTGCATGACCAGCAAATTGCTTAATCACATGTGCTGCATATCCTTTTTCTACCTTGATCGTGTTCGTCACAATAATCATTCGCACTACCCCCAATATAATTGCTTGCGCTTTAGCACCATTATATTGATAATGATTATCATTGTCAATTGTTGGTATTTTTTAACCACACTTGAAGAATCGCAGCTTGGTTATGCACAGGATCTTTGGCGCCATAAAGAAGCGTCACATTCCCAGCGGATAAAGCCTTTTCGATATGGAATCGAAAGTTTTCAGCCTGCGGATTTTGAGCAAGCTCTTGCAGATAAGCCTTTGTAAAAGTTTCAAACGGTATTTTCCCCTGATGAAAAGCTTTTCGAAGTTCATTTGTGGGGGCAATTTCCTTTGGCCAGTCATCGAGATTCGCCTTTTCTTTTGAAACCCCACGCGGCCACAGCCGATCAACTAAAATACGCTTTCCGTCTTCTTTACTGGGTTCTTCATAAATTCGTTTAATTTTTAACAATTTAATCGCTTCTTTCGCTTTTTTAGGGTTTTCTTATGTCTTTACTGGTATCTTCTCATCTTTTGACGTTATATTAGTAATAGATTTCAACCACAATTACTTTTTCCCCTTTTTTTGTAATTGTGAATCTTATACTCCCTTTTTTCAGCTCATCTGGTAGATGGGCTTTTTTTGTTATATTTTCCAAATAAAAAAACTCCGATTTACAATAATCGAAGTTTCTTATTAATTATGAATGAAAATATATACCTTCTACAGTAGCAATCCTCTGCACGAAAGATAGGAAATCCTCATTTCGGCTAATCACGTGCACAAACAATGAATGAATACATATCAACATTTTTTCTTTTGGAAAAGAAAGAATCGTATTTACATTTCCCTGCAAACTCTCCTGAATACTCACTTTAACTTTATCAAAACTCGATTTGGATTGCTCTAACTTGAAAATCTCTGTATCAAAATAAGCAGAATTAACAAATACTTCTTCCGCATAAGCTACTAACATGAGGAGTACTTTTTCAAATTTAGGCATGTATGAAAGAAAGTTTTGAGTCCACACTCCATTCTCAGATTCTACCTCATATTCAAATTCCCAAAAATATATTTCACTCCCCATTTGTTTAGGCAAAATATCAATAAATTTTGGTGAAACAGCCCAATCTATTTCCGAATAATTTTCTAATAGAAAATCTTCCTCAAAAATTCTATTTTCTTTTGGACCAACAAGCTTTTCTTCTATTAAAAATGAGTAGCTATTTTGATAAAATTTTTCCATTTCCATCAGTCGAAGCCTTCCTTTTTCCTTTTTTATCCTTGATTTTCCATTTTTTCCCGCCATGGCCAGCTGTATCTTTTTCTTTCGTATAACCTGTCTTTGGGTCTTTCCATGCTGATTTCCCTTTAACTTTTTGATTAAACTTACCTAATTGTACATTCCCATTTTTATCAAGCAAGCTAGTTGGAATATCATACTGCATTGACACCGAACACTGTTTTGATGGTTTAATCCAAATTAATGCTTTCGCTTCTTGCGGTTGTGCGGTAAAACTAACAAAACTAATACCACTAAAAATTACTGTCGCAACTATCATTTTAATGATACCCTTTTTCACTATCCCTGTCATTTTTCAACAGCTCCCATCTTTTTATAAGCAAAGAATATCATGATACCGCTTACAAAAGGGTTTATAGGGTATTTTTCTAACTATTGTAACAAATCAATTTTTCAACTATTAAGATAGCACCAAATAACTTATAGATTATCTTTTTACGCTATTTTTA
>NZ_FXUT01000025.1 GCF_900183385.1 Listeria costaricensis | reverse complement strand
AAGATACTACTCATGATTATTATAATCATGAGTAGTATCTTTTCCAGAACAACCTTTAGCTCATAGTAAAGACGAAACAGTTGGCAACATAGATTCCCTTTATTAAAAAACATCTGTGCTTTCACTCCTGAATCAATTCCTAAAAAAGCATCAGACAATACAAAGCTTCTTCATCATTTTTCACTAAAGATATCTCCACACGCTACTTCAATCACAACCGACACCTGAATATAGTTTTCAACCCTCTTTTTCCTAAAACCCTTCTCATCCATATCGAATACCACATGCGGAGAAAAGTGCTTAAAATCAAGGATTTCTACCCATTCCGTCGTTCGAGCTTCACTACACACTCCACATGGCTCGATTGCTTCATCTTGATGTCAAGTATGTAGCCAAATTCGCGTTCGTTCGCGGGAATTTATCAAAGCGTGTTTTTGTCATAAAACACACCGATTTTTACCCTTGTACGTTCTCGGAAACAGGTCAAAGCCCTTGCTCCTACCTATAATATGCAAACGCACAAATTTGCCGACCGCTTCAAGACTTCGCTCTGAGGGAACAAGTCTGAAATCCCATCGCCTCAACTCTAATTCTTCCCATGACAGAATTTGTACTTTTTTCCGCTTCCGCATGGACATGGATCATTACGTCCTATCTTCTTCGGCCAGTTTGCTCTTTCCTGAACCATAAGTGGTATTTTGCCATCATATATAAGTGAAAGTTCTCTCAGGCGATACAGGTATTCTGAAACACCCAATAACGCCTGAAACATGTGCATCGCTTCATTTTCAAATTCGAGAAGGTATTCCGTTTTCTTTATGGTTCTGTCTTTCGGATTCGGAATGTAAGTAATGACCTGACTCACTGCGTCATATTCAACATCATTATGTCCGATCGCATTTCTTAGTTTTGCATTTACCACAACATCCAAGAACTCGGTGTAGACTTCTGTGTTTAAGCAGAAATGATACCTTGACGCCTTTGTGAGCTTTATGAAATCCTCCAACGAAGATACATTCTTTTCCAAAGGATTCATCGAATTCAAGTCAGCCCTGTATTTTATGTTATTGAGAGCGACCGGGATAACGAGCAGATTCCCAAGGGCTTCATAAACATTCAAATAAAACTGCTTTACACTATCGAAGCTACTCGTTGTCGAACCTTCAACTTCAAGATCAAACGCATCCTCTTTGCAATACTGTATTGCAAGAGCCGGAATAAGGCGCTGGTATATTTTTACAAAATCATCGTAAGCCTTATAAATTAAATCCTGAAGCTCATCAAGGTGGTAGCCATCATGTGAATTCAAGAAGGCCACTAAACTCTTAAGCTGAGCGAAGTCCAGTTTCATAATTCCTGAGCTAAAAGAAAGATCGTCTAAAATATCTTTTTTAAGCGCAGAATAAAAACCATGGACCTCAATCATATGAACAGCTCTTAATACTTCAGACTCATCTCTGCACTGAAAGTATTGTCCGGAGAATTCCTTTTGAATCTCCTGAACAAGGTATTCACTGTTGCTTTTAAACAGGTCAATGATTCTCTTGTAGTTCTTCCATTTCTTTTCTGTTGCATTAAGCTGCGATACCGCTTTCCCAAACTGCTCATATGAATCATCCGTCTTCATACGATTCATATAGCGGATGAACGGAGTAATTACAACTTCTTCCATCTCTGCTACTTTGCCTTGTTTCGCAGTCGGAAATTCACCAGAGCATTCAACCATGTAATCAGCTTCGGTATCCGAGATTTCATCTGCATTGTCAAAAGAAAACTTCAACCCCGGACGGTCCTGTCCTATCTTAACGCTGCCAGATAAGGAAGTACCACATTTACCGCAAGCCACAACAATAGGATGTTCTTCTTGCCATCCAACCTGAAGCCGGACTCTGGTAATGCTACCGCAAACCTGACATTTTATAAAAGTGTTATAAACCATGTATTTTCCTCATTATCTCAATCGATCCGAATCGTTTCAACACTCCATCATTCATCAGCCTGAAGACGGAAGGATTGCTCCACGATCTCCATGATCTGATCGACGTCTGATGTATGCTCCATATACAATTCAACATCGCCGTTACCCCATCTTCCGAGACCGGTTATGTCACGGCATATACCATTCGGATCGATCACCTCTGAGAACTTCATATTCACAGAAATACGGAGTCTCTGTTTCTGGAAAACAATATCCACGAAATTGGTATCCAGCTTATAGGCAACATACAGCTTTTTGAACTCGCGCTTCACATCTGGAGAGAGATTCTGGATTCGGCGATCAAGAACTTCAAACAGCGTTTTCGTAAAAACGTTTGTATCATAAGTTTCGAGACTATAGCGCTCTGCCGGTTTCTCCACCGTCTGATAAGGAGCCAGCTCCGCAGCGGTCATATCCGGGAAAGCCCAGATCTGTTTAGCCTTATCCGCCAGCATCGAAGCGCGTTCTTTTATCCTTTGTTCATTCCATTCCGTAAGTTTAACAACATAAGCATTCAAGCGGAGTGCGCTTTCCTTAAAGCCGCCCTCCATATCCATCTTGACCATAAACGGATGATCGCTCATTTCTGAATTGTACGCTGTGAGCGTCAGATTGCCGATGGTGTGCAGGTAGGTCTTTTGTACCTCGCGCCAATTCGCTCCAAGCATCTGCTGCCATTCTGGACTCAAACTGCTGTTCTGAGGCATGATATGCTCAATTGTATAATTCTCAATAATGATCGGAGCCTTGTTTCCATAGTTCTCCAGATGACTGAGGATAAAGTTGCGGGAGCGCATGGTATAAATATCTCTCGAAACAAAGGCAGCGATGAACTTATCATCGTTTGGGAACTCTTTATAATCATCTCGCAGTACAAAGAATGCCTTAATAGAATTGACGTAGTCATCCGGTCTGATTTCGTTCCTCAGCGTAGCAAAAGTCTTGTTTAGAGAATTTGTCGGTATATCACAGATACTTCGCCGGAAGACATAGCTGATGCAAAGACGGATAATCAGCTTTAGATCATCCTCTGAAATGATACCCTCGGCATAATCATTATGCACTTTAAGCAGGAAGGGATAAGAAACCTCCATACGAAGATCGTTGATGTCTTCATACAAGGATTTAAGCGAGGGATTACTGCTCCTCTTAAATACCATATCAGTATAATATTTGGCGTAGGTCAGCAGATCTTGACACAGCTCACGGATAGTGCCGAACTCGCAATTCAGATGATAGAGCTTGAACTCTTCATACACGCGGTCCTGCTTAGGAATGCGTGTAATCTTCATTGTCAGGTAATCGCGGAAAAATCTATCCATGACGGAATCCTGCGTCTCATAAACGAACAGCAATTCCATAGGCCGCCATAGATGTTCGTAGACATAGGTCTGTTCCGTAGGCTCCAGACCCATAAGAACATAGTTCCGGATCAGGTCAGATTCAGACAACTCTTTACCAGTAGAATTTAAGCTCTCAAATATAGCCTGTGCATCATCAACTGAACGGTCCAGTGTTATATTAACGATCTGCAGCTTTCCAATCGACTCGTACACCTCGGCAGGCTGTAATTCTTTATCTGCAATCTTTCCCACAAAGAATTTATAGTTGTCGAGAAGCCTTGATCGCGTATCTTCTGGAATAGGCTTTTCTTCTACAAGCCGCATCAAGATATCCCGATCAGTTTCTGTTAAGAGCAACTTGTAGCGTTCATCGCCGCTTTCGTACTCGTTTTTCAGAAGCATATTATCAATGCGACGGGCATTGATGGTGGTATCGTCCGGATTCTTTATAGCATAATCACGAAGGGCAAGCAGGAGCAAAGACAGCGTAGTCATTCGCTGCTGGCCGTCTATAATCATATATTTCTGGACTCCGGTCGGCATTGCCTGCTCCGCAATGTTTACGATGGAACCGACAAAGTGGCCCACTTTTCCTTTCTTCTGCATCTCGACGATGTCATTCCAGAGGCGAGTGCATTGTTCGATGTCCCAGCTGTAATACCGCTGATAAACCGGAATCAGGAACTGCTTGTTTCCATTTAAAATCTCGTAGATGTTACCTTTACGTGCGTCCATATTCTACCTCCAAGAGTTATTCTTTCTTTCCATATGGCGCAGGTTCTTCAGCAACCATACTCAAATTCTGCTCTGAACGAAAGGAATAATTAACAACCTTGTGTTCGCGCTGTTCCATGTCTGCATTGTCCGTCCACAATTCACACTGCGTCATTACGGTCTGAACAGCATCGTCCATACCTTCCGGTGGATAGCGATGTTTCTTAAGGAGCTTTTTGATCATCATCCGCATTTTTGCTCTGGCCGAGTCACGTTTTTGCCAATCAATCGTGCGGTTCTTACGGAGGGTATCTGCCAGCTCTTTTGTGATGGCTATCAGCTCCTCGTTTTCATAGAAATCCTTAATTGCCTGCGGTTTTGTCAAGGCGTCATAGAATGCCAGCTCATCAGCTGTTAAACCAAGCTGGTCGCCTTCCTTCTGAGCTGCAGCAATCTGCTTTGCCAGATTAAGGAGCTCTTGAATGACTTCCTCATTTGTAAGCATACCGTTCAGATAACGGTTCATGGCGCTTTGGATGATCTCGCTGAATTTCTCAGACTTGACTACATTGGTACGACGGTAAATCTGCACCTGCTCGGCTATCAACTTCTTCAGCAATTCAACCGCGAGGTTTTTCTCCTTCATCTTGGAGATTTCCTCAAGGAACTTCGGATCAAACAGAGAGAACTCCTCCGACACGTCCGAAAAGAGATTGATGACGCCTTCGCTCTTCACGCTCTGGCTGAGGAGCGCGTTTATTCTCGCATTCATTTCCGGCAGGGAGATTTTCTTTCCCTCGCCCTGATTCATAAGGCGCATAACAAGCACACGGACCGATTCAAAGAATGCGGCTTCAATTCGGAGACTTTCCTCTACTAACGATGAGCAAAGCGACAGCGCCTGACGGAGCATAAGGGCTTCCTTCAGGAAATCTTCACGCTCACGTTCTTTATCAACGGCAACAATAAAGTTAACTGCGCCACTGATAGCCCTTGATCGCTCAAGGTCAGTTCCGGTAGTAAATTTAGAATAATCGTACCCGTGGAAAATATCGCGGCAGATGGAGAGCTTCTCCAAGAACTTCGGATAGGCCACCTTTGCAACATCGGTATCACCGTAGTTCTTCTTATCACGGGAGGTATAATCGTTCATCGCTTCCTTAAGCGCAGCTGCGATGCCGACATAATCTACAACCAGTCCGCCTTCTTTATCTCCAAATACACGGTTTACACGTGCAATCGCCTGCATAAGGTTGTACCCCTGCATTGGCTTATAAACATACATCGTGGCCAGTGAAGGTACATCAAAGCCCGTCAGCCACATGTCTACTACAATCGCAATCTTAAGAGGGCTATCGTTGTCTTTAAACTTTTTCGCCAGCTCATCCTTGTGACGCTTGTTTCCGATAACGGCACGCCACTCCTCCGGGTCCTTATTGCTTTCTGTCATAACAACAGCGACCTTCTCCGTCCATGAAGGTCTGAGCTGCATGATACGGTCATAGATCTTCATAGCAATGGCGCGGGAATAAGCAACGATCATCGCCTTGCCGGTGAGCAGGTTTGCACGATAGTTCTCATAGTGATCGAGAATATCATCTACCAGTGAAGCGATTGTCTGATCGTTGCCGAGGATGGCATCCATCTGGCCAAGCTCACGTTTGCTCTTGGCTATTACATCTGGATCGGCGTTATTTGCCATAATATCGTACTCGGTATCAATCAGGCGAAGCGTCGCTTCATCCAGCTTTAGTTTAATAACGCGGCTCTCATAATAAACCGGACGGGTAGCGCCGTCCTCGACAGCCTGAGTCATATCGTAAACGTCAATGTAATCTCCGAAGACTTCACGGGTGCTTCTATCTTTCATGGAAATAGGTGTACCGGTGAAGCCTATGTATGTAGCATTCGGTAAGCTGTTACGGATGATTCGCGCGGTGCCGATCTTAATTTTACCGGTCTCCGCATCGACCTTTTCTTTCAGACCATACTGCCCACGATGCGCTTCGTCTGCCATGACAACAATGTTCCTACGCTCGGATAAAGGCTCGTGGGATTCCTCAAATTTCTGCATTGTGGTGAAGATGATCCCGTTTGCCTGTCTGCCATCAAGCAAGGACTTCAAATGTTCCCGGCTCTCAGCATGCAACGGCTCCTGACGCAGAAAATCTTTACACTTTGCGAACTGGCCAAACAACTGATCGTCCAGATCGTTTCGGTCTGTAAGTACCACGATTGTCGGGCTATCAAGCGCTTCCTGCAGCAGATGAGCATAAAAAACCATTGACAGAGATTTTCCGCTACCTTGTGTGTGCCAGAATACACCACCTTTTCCGTCGGTCTCTGTGGCGCGTCTCGTAGACTCTACTGCTTTATTGACCGCGAAATACTGATGGTATCCGGCCAGTATTTTAAACTGCTTTAATCCTTCGTTGGAGAAGCAGATAAAGTTCTTTATAATGTCCAGCAAGCGTTCACGGGCAAAGATACCCTCAAAGAAAGTATCAAACTGTGCGTACTGAGTATTTTCATAACTTCCGTCTTTGGTTTTCCACTCCATGAAGCGGTCCTCGCCGGAAGTAATCGTTCCTGCCTTTGAGGTTAGATGGTCACTCATAACGCAAATGCAGTTATAAATGAACATCGACGGAATCTCCTGCATATAGTTTCTGATCTGTAGGTATGCTTCGGAAGCATCTGTCTCTTCCCGCGATGGAGACTTTAGCTCTACAAGAACAACTGGAAGTCCATTCAAGAAGAGAAGGACATCCGGACGTTTATTGCTGTTTTCAATAAAGGTCCACTGGTTTGCAACGATAAAAGAGTTATTGTCAGGATTCTTATAGTCAACAAGGTATACGAGGCCGGAGCGCTCCTCGCCCTTAACAAAATAGCGCACTTCAACGCCATGCTGAATATAATCCATGAAGACAGCATTCTTCTGGACCAGTTCAGCATTCTCAAAATTTTTCAATTTGAACAGGGCATCACTGATCGCATCCTCTGGCATAGAGGGATTCAGGCGATGCAACGCAGCCGTCAGTTCATCTTCATATAGAGGGCTGTTAAAATCCCTCTCAATATCAGGGCCGTAAACGTGACGGTATCCCATTCCTTGGAATAGCTCTATGATGGAATTCTCATAGTCAGCTTCCGTATAAAATCCTGACATATCAATCGCTCCTTTGTATGTACTATCTATCATGATACCCTTTTCCGGGTAATTCGCTCATTACGTTTGTGTTGCTCCGGTTCAAACGAGAATTTAGCGGCTTAGAGGTCAAGGTCGGAAACGTCAAGTTGACCAGACATCAGCTGTGGTAGCAGGGCATCTCGCATTGTTCGGAGTCTTGTTATTTCAAGCTCATTGGCCTTAGTCATTGTGATAATAGGGCTTATAATCCCAAGATACTCTGGCATTGCTTTATCCGAGAGAATTGGAATAGGTAATGACTTTATGGTTCCAAGGCTTAAATTTGCTTGAACGGCTTGCTGAATACGCTTTGTATAGTAGTCGTTATGCCAGTTTCCCAAGAAGAAACTGTATAGGTATTCAGGCGTTACTTTGCTCTTATTTGCACGGATGATTGCGACAGCCTGATTTGTGTTGGCAGGCAATACACTATCATCTATTAAAGCAAAACGTCCAAGAGTACCAGCAATAGTGAATACTATGTCTCCTGAACTGATTATTGAGCGCCTCAACAAATCGTTCGTTTCACTGTCAATGAACGCAAACTTGTTCTTATCGATAGCGTGATTGTCCAATATAGACTCGGCCTTTATGAAGTTAATGCCTTCAGAGACGAACGGTTTTCCAAGAGTAGTAGGTGTTGTCCCTTTGGTAACAACCAAACACAAATCTGCAAGGGGAACCTGCTCCAAAGTGTCAAGACTTGGATTATCGGTAAACCAATGCTTGAAAATAGTGCTTGCCTGCTGAAGTAAATTCTCGTTTACCTCCGTATTCTTTTCAATCTTGTCGTCCAGTGCAGATAGCACGGATGCAATCTGGCGCTGTTCTTCTATGGTTTCGGGAACAGATACTTCAATACCGCGCATCGTACTCCCGGATACCTCCTTGAAAGTTGTGCCGCTGCCGAGATTTTCGATTTTATCCTTGTTGTACTTCAACAAGTAATACAGAAACATATAATCTGTATCCTCATTTGGAACGACACTCTTAAAGCCCTGATTCGTACAAACTTCTTGCTCTGCAATAGCTATATAGCCGATGGGCGCTCTTGACGAAAACAGCACTGTATGAGCGGGCATAAGTTGTGTTGAACAACTTTTCAATCCCTGCTCCGTGATATTTCTCTCTCCGTGAGAGATAAAGCGACCTGAAAAGCCCGCTAAATCCTTTGGAGTAATCCATGAAATGGTACCGCCATCATAGTTCTCCGCTTTCTTTGTTGAAGGTGTTGCGCCACCTACAACCGCTCCCAAATCGCCTATGGTACAAGTTTTCCAATTGCCCATCATGTCACCGTCCTAACCTATATATTTCCTATGAGCCGTTTTCACGTTACTCTGCTTGACCATAGCATACTGCAAGGTCGTATCTATTCTCTGATGCCCAAGGAGTCGCTGAAGCTGCTCGATTGGCATTCCTTTATCAATAGCCATTGTCGCCAGCGTCCGCCGGAACTTATGCGGATGCACTTTTGGAATGTTCAGCCGCCTGCCCATCTCGCGGAGCCGATGCTCGATGCCGCCAATCTGTATCCGCTCATGCGGAGCCCGAAGTGTTACGAACAGCGCGGGATTCTCATCCGTCCGGCTGTCGAGATACTCCTGCAGATGCAGCTTGGCTCTGGCATCAAAGTACACGATCCGCTCCTTATCACCTTTACCGAATACCACGCATTCCCGTTCCGCAAAGTTGATATCATCGCGGTTCAGAAGAACCATCTCGCCGACACGCATTCCCGTTGAAGCCAGCATATCTATCATCGCCAAGTCTCGCAGTTCTTCGCAGTTATCACGCATCTTCTCCAAGTCCTCATCTGAGTAGGTTTCTTTGATGCTGCTTGCCGTTTTCACCTTATGAATACGACGGACGGGGCTTTTTATGATGTAATCCTCATCCTCCAGCCACGAAAAGAAGCTGGACAGGATACGGCGGATGTTGTCAATCGTTACCCGGCTCGACTGATTCCTGCTCTGGTACTCGGTAAGGTAATTCCTCAAGTCCTCCGTGAGAATATGTCGGACATTTTTGCCGAGAGATGAAACCATCGCATCAATCGTGGTCTGGTAATACTTCAGCGTCTTTTCCGAACATCCCTCGATCCGTTTTGCGGCTATGAACATTGCTATGAGGTCATTGCTATCGCCCTCCTCCGGCTTAACTTCTGTGCCGGTCACTTCGTAGTGAAAGAGTGTCTGCTCCATCACCTGTCTCAGCTGTTTCAACTGGGCGTTGTCGAGGTAGGACAGCATCTGCTGCATTACCTCTGTCATCAGTTCTTGTTTCATGTCGTTTCTCCTTCTATTTGATATTTCCAGAGAACGACATCAACGGCAGTTCCGTTGGTTTATCACTCTCGCCGTTGGTGAGAGTTAATCGCACTTAAACGAGAATTTAGAGGAACAAGCGTTAGCCCTTTTCCGTCAGTTCTTCATGGATTTTGCACCATATGGAGGTATTGCTCCTTCTGACTGGACAGAAGTATCGCTGGATGATGTATGTACCCGAATAACTGATGGATCACACTATAGCCCCGCAGATGCTCCTGATTCTCCGTACCCTATGTATTCCGTCAAGGATATGGAAACCTACGGTTTTAATCCCTCGTCCTGTAAGCATATTTCGGAGGAAGATTTTCGCAAAATGCAGAAGGGCGATTGTGTTCCGCTGCTTAACGACATCTTAGTTGCCAAAGATGGCAGTTATCTGAAGGAGATATTCATCTGCTCCGAAGCGAAAGATGAAGCTGTACTTTCGTCCATCGCTATTTTTAGACCAGATACAAATATCATAATGCCGGAGATTCTCCTGTATCTCCTTAAGCAGCCTTCCGTCCGCAAAGACGTAGGCGATAACTATGTTTCTGGCTCAGCATTGCCAAGAATAGTGCTTAAGGACTTCAAGAAATACCGTTTTATGCTTCCTCCGATGGACGAACAACTGAAAATCGGTTCTGTACTTCATGCAATCAGGATGCAAACCAAGACAAATATTGACGAAATACAGTGCTTGTCATCCACGAGAGATGCATTACTCCCCAAGCTGATGTCCGGCGAACTGGATGTCTCCAGCCTTGACCGTTAAGCCGCTAAATTCTCGTTTATGTTCGTATTTACTTCGATTTTGTCGTCAATCGCCTTCAAAATTGAAACAATCTGATTCTGCACCTCCTTTGAAGGGACCACTAAGCTCATGCGCTTCAAGTCTGCAATTGTCACATGGCCCAATCCTGTCGTCTGTTTATTCGTTGCTATCTGCGTGAAGTAAGGCTTTAAAAATTTCAAAACATAATATAGGAAGTCCTTCGTTACAAGTTCCTCATTAGCGGTCACTTTAAAGATGTGCTGATTTAGCCATCCGTCCTGCAGACGATAGCGAAATACGTCTATTGATGTTTGTGGATTTCCAGACCAAGAAAACAGCAGGTCATCCCACCGGATATAGACATCTTCACCATAGTTGCCCTGAGTAAATGATGTATTGGAGTTGATTCCATTATTCAATTCTGCAATCTTGATCACCGGGCGTCCGGTCTCTGAAAAGTCAATTTTCTTAAAGGCAAGGCCGTTCTTCCAAGTAGCAAGATCAAACAAGGAACATCTGGTGCCGTCAAGATCTGATTTTATGTTGTAAAGTGAGCTTTCATCAAATTTCATACCCAATCGCTCCTAACTTCCTCCTGATCTCGTCTTCCAATTCATGGGACTTAGCAAACATATCTGACAGCTCTGATGTCAATCTGGCCATTTTATCCTCGAAAGGCTCGCCGTCATCTTCCTGCTCCTCGATCCCAACATAGCGCCCCGGCGTCAGAATATAATCCTGCTTCGCAATTTCCTGCAAGGTAGCAACAGAGCAGAAACCTTTCACATCCTCAAGTGTTCCGTTCTGGAATGCCTCGAAAGTATCTGCCAGTTTTTGAATATCTTCTTCGGTAAAGTCTCTATGCTTACGGTCTACCATGTGTCCCATTTTGCGGGCATCAATAAAGAGCGTCTTGCCTTTCTGCTTCTTGCCCTTCGTGATGAACCACAGGGTAACCGGAATGGTCACGCTATAAAAGAGCTGTGTTGGCATTGCGATGATACCTTCGATCAGATCGTCTTCTATAATTCTTTTTCGAATTTCGCCTTCGCCGCTGGACTGTGTGGAAAGTGCTCCATTTGCCAGAACAAGACCGATCTTCCCGGTCGGTGCGAGATGATGGATCATATGCTGAATCCATGCATAGTTCGCGTTACCCGCAGGAGGTGTACCGTACTTCCAGCGGACATCTTCCAGCAGTTTTTCTTGGTTCCAAGGGTGATAGTTAAACGGCGGATTCGCCAGAATGAAGTCAGCCTTCAATGTCGGATGCAGGTCATTCGTAAAGGTATCTGCCTGATAAGGACCAAAGTCGGCGTCAATGCCACGGATCGCCATGTTCATCTTGGCCATCTTCCATGTGTCCGCGTTCGCTTCCTGCCCGTAAACGGAAATAGCTCCACGTTTACCGGAATGGGCCTGAATGAACTTTGCGCTTTGAACAAACATACCGCCCGAACCGCAGCAGCAATCATACACACGGCAGTTATCAAACGGACGCAGAATAGAAACGAGCGTCTTAACCACGCTGGATGGTGTATAGAATTCACCGCCGCCTACGCCTTCCTTCTCTGCGAACTGCGCGATGCAGTATTCATAAGTACGGCCCAGCAGATCTTCGCTCTCTTCCGTGTCGCTCATGTCGATATTGTTCGTGAAGATGTCAACCACATCACCGAGCACTCGCTTATCGAGGTCCGGGCTGGCATAGTTCTTTGGAAGAACATTCTTCAGTGTTTTATTTTCGGCTTCGATGGCTCTCATTGCCGTATCAATAACCGTTCCGATTTCCGGAGTATGAGCAGCGGAAGCAATCGTACTCCATCTTGCTTCTTCCGGTACGAAGAATACATTCTCCATCGTATAAGCGTCGCGGTCGTCTTCGAAACCGTCACCTTCAGCAACGAGTTCTTGATACCTCTTATCAAATGCAGCGGAAATGTAGCGCAGGAAAATGAGTCCGATGATTACCTTCCTGTACTCTGCTGCGGGAATATGTCCCCACAGGACGCAAGCCGCATCCCACAGTTGTTTTTCAAAGCCAATGTTGGCATTGGTTTTATCAGCCATCTGAATCTACCTCCAAGTAAACGCATGTATCCATGCTTATTCTATTCTCTCTGATGTACTAAAAAACGGACTCAGTCGTCATCGACCATTTCCATTATGTCGCTGACATCGCATTGCAAAGCCACACAGATTTTCTCTATGATCTCTGTGTTTACGTTTTCGTTTTTACCGAGCTTCGTCACGGATGCCGCACTGATCCCAGCTACACGCTGTAAATCTTTTTTCTTCATATCTTTATCAATTAACAACTTCCATAATTTCTTGTAACTAATGGCCATGTGCCAACCTCCATTTTCTGTCAAAATGTCTACACATAAACTCCGACTTGCTTATTATATCACGTTCCTCATCAAATTTCAAGATTTTCTCCTGCGATTGCAGGATTATTTTTCGTTTTCTCTTGAATTTTACACTCCTATCTGCTATAATAACAAAGACGGCTGGTTCCTCAGCCGATTTTGTACTAAGGAGGCGTGTCGTTCATGATCTTTATAAGCGGTGTCCACGGCGTGGGAAAGTCCTATTTTTGTGATATGGTCAAAGAGGCCACCGGCATTGAGTCCTACTCGGCCAGCATCTTAATCACGCAGAAAAAGCACTCCGGCTTTGCCAAGGACAAGCTCATTCCAGATATTGACGACAACCAGCAGTACCTTCTTCAGGCGATAAATGAGCTGAAAGCCTCTGGAAATAATTTTATTCTGGACGGTCACTTCTGCTTACTGAATGCATCTGGAGAAATAACTCGAATTTCAACGGACACTTTTACATCCTTGAAACCAGACGCGATCATCCTGCTGATGGAGAAATCAGAAGTGATTGCTGCTCGCCGTAAAGAGCGAGATAGGATTGATGCCTCTGTCCAGCACATCGAAGATTTTCAACAAGAAGAATGTGCCTACGCCAAAGAAGTCGCGACTGAAATCGGCGCGAGACTCTTTGTTTCTGGCGGTGCCGGAGACCTTGCACAGGCAATTAATTTTATAAAGTCACTTTAAGGAGGAGCTGTTTATGGCAGGCAAATTTGAGCGAAAGCTATTCTCCGAGATTAGTCTCGATGATCCCTTCTTTGATTCTTTAAAAGCCGATTATCCGGGAACCTCAACCAGTACCGGTTTTGTAAAATGGTTTGCTGCAAAAGCTGCAGATGGCAAGAAAGCTCTGGTTTTTGAAGATGATCAGGGTATTGGCGCTTTTGTTAATCTCAAGCCCGCTGAAGCCGAAGAAATTAAACTTGCCGACGGCACCATACTGCCTAAAGTAGCTCGACTTAAAATCACTACAATCAAAATTGATGAGCGATATCGTCATCAAAGAATTGGCGAGGGTGCGCTTGGCTTAACACTTTGGCAGTGGAGAGATCTCGGTACCGATGAAATATATGTGACTGTATTTGAGAAGCACACCAGCCTGATCTTTCTTCTCGAAAAATATGGCTTTGCACACGTTGGTAATAATTTGAATGGCGAGCGAGTATACATTAAAGATCGTAGAAACCTCGATTTTAGTGATCCATGCAAAGCATTCCCTTTCTTAAACAATCAAATGCAGTACGCAGGATGCCTCGCAATTGACATGGCCTACCATGACACAATGTTTGCATCATCTGAACTTGCGCACACGTTGCAAGAACGCGTTGACATCAGCGTGGCAAATGGGCTAAAAAAGGTTTACATCGGAAAGCCTTACAGCTTGGCTTTTAAGGTCGGAGAGCCGGTATTGATTTATCGTAAATACACTGGCACCGACGGTCGTCCGGGATATAAATCTGTCATAACATCATATTGCGTGGCGACAAGAATTGAAAAGATAAAGTCAAACGGACAGGCCCTTTGCACCTATGATGAGTTCCTTCATATGGTCGGGAACAAGTCCGTATACGACGAAGACGAACTGAAAATAAAATATGATACATGGGCTTCTCTAACGCTGATTGAGCTACTTTACTACGGCTATTTCGGCGCTGGGAATAATGTGAACTGGAAATGGTTGAAGGATAATGATTGCTGGCCCGGAACCCACCCGATGAATTTCCGTTACACGAGAAGTCAATTTGAGACAATTCTACGGGAGGGCAACATCGATGTCGACAATGTTATTATCGATTAAACCTAAATATGCCAAAGTAATACTGGAAGGCAAAAAACAATACGAATTTCGCAAGAGCAAGCCAAAGGATGGTGTGAACCGCATTATCTTTTACGCATCATCCCCTCAGAAGCAGGTGGTTGGTGAAGCTACCATAGATAGAATTCTTGAGGGCACTCCAAAGGAGATATGGGAAATTGCAAAAACGGCAGCTGGCATTACTAAGAAATTCTACTTCTCCTACTATGCCGGAAAAGATAAGGCCATTGCTTACAAGCTCAAAGACGTAATAATATACGAAACCCCTAAAGAACTCTCCGATTATGGAATCAGTCAGGCCCCACAGTCATTTGTATATCTGGATTAGTTCAGGAGCCACGTTGTGAAAAGCAGCGTGGCTTTTTCTTTTACCCTCTTGACAAATCCACATTTTCTCGCTATACTAATAAGCAGATTAGCGAAGTCGCTAATTGACGAAGAAAGGAGATTTTACTATGACAGGCGATTTTGGAAAATTCATCAACGAGAAGAGGCTCGGACGTGCTTCTGACGGCGGCGATATTCTTCTAAAGGATATTGCTCAGGCGATGGGAACTACCGCTACTTATCTCTCCGACATCATCAAAGGCAGACGAAATCCTCCGGAAATGAGCATGCTACTTAAGATAGCAGATGTTCTCCGCCTAACGGATGAGGAACGCGCAGAGATGTTCGACCTTGCTGGTCGCGAACGGAATGAGGCCGCTCCGGATCTTCCAGAGTACATTATGGATGAAAACATTCCGCATGTTCGTGCTGCTCTCCGTAAAGCCAGCGATAAAAAACTCGGTGATGACTTTTGGCAGCGCGTTCTGGAAGAAATCGAGAAGAAAGGATAAGTATGACAAAAGAAGCGTATCTTAGCTCCCTTGTCCCTCGGATGTACAAATCCGAATTCGACGATAAGGCAGCAGAAATCTTAGCGCAGCACTGTCCGGAGGCGCTCGAAAAGCCTATGCCCGTTCCTATCGAAGAGATCGCAAGAGATAAACTGCATCTGCTCATCAAGGAATATCACCTATCCGAGAACCTTAGTATTCTCGGCCAGATGTGCTTTACCGATGGGCTTGTTGAAATCTACGATCCATCTGGAGATGAATATCGGGAAGTGTTCGTTAAGGCAAAGACCATGATCATTGATCCGGACACCTACTTGAAGCGTAACTTTGGAAGCCGCCGTAATACCGTAGCACATGAATGTGTTCACTGGATTTATCATCGAAATTACTTTCTGGCAATGGAGGCATTAAAGGGAGGACGAGCCGTAGCTCAACGCTGTCCCGTTGAAGCTAAGGACGAAACCTTCAAAGATGTTTGGACCGACGTAGATTGGCTCGAATGGCAGGCAAATGGTATTGCCCCTCGCATACTTATGCCAAAAGAAACGATAGCTGACGGATTTCAGATGATCATCGACCGCAGTAAGAAAAACAAATTTGTATCCGCTGGACTGATTCCCAAGTCAAAATGGATTCTGGAACAGTTCGCCGGATTCTATCAGGTATCGCAAACTTCTGCAGCGATAAGACTCTCGGAGCTGGGACTCCTCTCTTGAGCCATGTACCAGCTCCTCTTTTTTTAGGGCAACACTTCGCTAAAAAGCGGAGCCGCTAATTTATGAATTTAAGAAAGGAGGAATGCGGATGGAAGAAATCCGAGACTGTCTCGGTCGTTTAGCTTGCCGCGGCAATGCGGCGACCGGTTACGTCTCCTCGCTGTATAAAGGTCATCGCACGACAGCCTACCTGTCAGTCGGTGAGACCTTCACTGTCGAGAGAGACAACACAAGAACCGTCGTGACACGGATCACCACTTCGGCTTTCAAAGTACACAGCTACAAAATTGCTGCTTAACCCGATCCATAAATAAATAGAAGTCCGCAGAGCTGCATGACGGCCAAGGACATAGTTTCATCCCAACAGGGAGGACTGTGCCTTTGACCGTCTTTCTGTCTCTTCGGACATAAATCGGCTCCTGCGGATTTCAACAAATCCAAAGGAGTTGAATTATGAATAAGAAAAACAATGACAACCAGCGTTACTTTCCACTTCGTGACCCGGAGAATCCCTTCAAGGTCACACTCACCCCTATCACAGAGGAGCAATATCGCGCCCTCTACCCAGATATCTGGGCAACACAAAAACGCGAGCAATATCATGGACGTTGCATGTGCACCAAACGCTATCTCTGGAAATGCGACGGGCAGTGCGACCTGTGCGAATACCACGCTCCCGATACCACTTCCCTCGACGAGCCGCTTCCGGACGGCAATGGTACCCTCGGCGATTACATCCCGGACAGCAAACCTTCTATAGAAGATATCTACGCTGACCGCGACCTACTGAAGCACCTCATTGCCCGTTTCCGTGAGCTTGACCCGGATGCAGACCGCATTATCCAGATGCGTCTCGACAATCCTAAGATTTCAGATCGTAAGATCGCGGAAGCCCTCGGTCGCCCGCAGCGTACCTTTGCTGACCAAATGAAGCGCTACTACACCGAGCTTCATAAGATCGAAAACAAGTAATCATCACACCATTTCCGGCCACTGTCCCTCTTTCGGATTGTGGTCGGAATATTTTTATAAAATCCTCCGCTCAAATCAGCAGTTCATCTCCAGTGGAAGGTGAAGGCAAGAGAACACAGCCTTCAGAAAGCGAGGTGAACAACAGATGATTCGCAGTTACGCAGACACAGGTGGCAACGTGAACGAGGAGATCAAGCTCCTGAATTCCATCAGTCACGTATCCGCCAGACTGGCAAGGAACCTCTCACTCCTTGCCGCAAGCCAATCCGAGGAAGGAGGAAAAGAAAATGTCAAAGATGGCAGAAATGGCACAGACCATCGAAGAGCTCCGCACCGCTGCTGCTTCTATTAATGCCGCAGCCGACTGGCTCTACCAGCAGTTTTCCGGTGATGACAATGAAGCGCAGGCCACTGAAGCCCCCGCCAAGAAGGAACCGAAGCCTGAACTCAAGCTGGAGGACGTAAGAGCCGTCCTTGCTGAGAAGTCCCGCGCCGGTCATACCGCAGAAGTACGCTCCCTGCTAAAAAAGTACGGTGCCGCAAAGCTCTCGGAGATCGATCCGGCGAACTATGAAGCCCTGATGAAGGACGCGGAGGTGATCGGCAATGGCAGCTAAAGCACACGCAATCCTGTCCGCGTCCAGCTCCGACAGGTGGCTGCACTGCCCGCCGTCGGCAAGGCTCTGCGAAACCTATGAGGACAAAGGATCAGACTACGCTGCAGAAGGCACTGACGCTCATGCACTTGGCGAGCACAAATTGAAAATCGCGCTGGGACTTCCTTCAGAAGACCCGACCAACAGCCTCAAGTGGTATTCCGAGGAGATGGAGGACTGCACCAGCGGCTATGCCGAATATGTGCTGGAGCAGATCGAAGCCGCCAAAGAGACCTGTGCTGACCCGGTAGTTCTTATCGAACAGCGTGTAGACTTCTCCCGCTGGGTAGAACAGGGCTTCGGAACCGCCGATTGCATCATTATTGCAGACGGTACACTCCGGGTAATCGACTACAAGCATGGCTTAGGCGTCTTAGTCTCCGCAGAGGAGAATCCGCAGATGCAATGTTATGCCCTCGGCGCTTTGGAGCTTTTCGATGATATTTACGACATCGAACAGGTTTCCATGACTATCTACCAGCCGAGGCGTCAGAACATCAGCACCTACGAAATCAGCAAGGACGACTTGTACCGCTGGGCGGATGAAGTCTTAAAGCCCACCGCAGATTTGGCTTTTGCCGGTGACGGGAACTTCCTGTGCGGTGAATGGTGCGGCTTCTGCAAGGCTAAGAACGAGTGCCGCGCCAGAGCCGAGGCAAATCTGAAGCTCGCGCAGCATGATTTCAAGCTCCCACCACTGCTTACGGATACCGAGATCGAGGTCATTCTCAGCAAGGTAGATGAACTGGTTAGCTGGGCTTCTGATATTAAGGAATACGCTCTGCAGCAGGCTCTCTCCGGTAAGGAATGGACAGGTTTCAAGCTCGTCGAAGGACGAAGCAACCGCAGATACAGCAATGAGGCCGCCGTCATTGACGCGGTCGAGAAAGCAGGCTTTGACCCGTATGAGAAAAAGCTGCTCGGCATCACCGCCATGCAGAAGCTCCTCGGCAAGTCCCGCTTTGATGAACTCCTGACGGCTTACATCGAAAAGCCACAGGGCAAACCCACACTTGTGCCGGATAGCGACAAGCGCCCGGCCATGAATACAGCAAAAAATGATTTTATGGAGGAAAACGACAATGAGTAAAAATGTAAAAATCAGCAATCCCATGAAGGTTATCACCGGTGTTGACACTCGCTGGAGCTACGCAAATGTCTGGGAGCCAAAGTCCATCAACGGCGGCACTCCCAAGTATAGCGTGAGCCTCATCATTCCGAAGTCCGACACCAAGACCATCGCCAAGATTCAGGCTGCTATCGAAGCTGCCTACAAGGAGGGAGAGGCCAAGCTCAAGGGCAACGGCAAGTCCGTACCGGCGCTCTCTGTTTTGAAGACTCCTCTGCGCGATGGCGATGCAGAACGTCCGGACGACGAGGCCTACAAGAACGCCTACTTCGTCAATGCCAATGCAACCTCTGCACCCGGCATCGTGGACGCAGACCTGAATCCGATTCTCACCCGCTCCGAAGTGTACAGCGGCGTGTACGGCAGAGCCAGCATCACGTTTTATGCTTTCAACTCTTCCGGCAACAAGGGAATCGCCTGCGGGCTCAACAACCTGCAGAAGATCCGTGACGGTGAGCCTCTCGGCGGCAAGGCAAGCGCTGAGTCCGACTTTGCTACTGACGAAGATGAAGATTTTCTCAACTAAGGAAAGGAGCGCAAAACAATGGAAAGCACAGTTATGATTTCATCCCTTCTCTGCAACATCCTGATCGGATGCTTCTGCATCGTAGTTCTGTCTTGGGCAGTGGTCGCCATCCAGACGGTGATCAATGACTTCAAGCGTGAGAAGCGCGAGGAGAAAAAGGCCGCGCAGGACGACGAATACCATATCAAACGTATGGAATCCCTGAAATAATCCAGTAACGGCAGGCGGCTTAGGAGTGATCTTAAGCCGCTTGTTTGAATTGAGGTGAAAATCTATGCAAACACTCAGTATTGATATCGAAACCTACAGCGACGTGAACCTATCCAAATGTGGCGTATATAAATATGCCGAGTCACCGGATTTTGAGATACTGCTGTTCGGCTACAGCGCCGACGGCTCCGAGGTGACGGTCATTGACCTTGCACAGGGAGAACGTCTGCCGCAGGAAATTATAGATGCCCTGACCGATGATACTGTCATCAAATGGGCTTTCAACGCAAATTTTGAACGGGTGTGCTTATCCCGATATCTCCGTGATCTTGGAGTAAGCCTTGATACCTTCCATGATAACCACCCTCTCTCGACCGAATGCGCACGCTTCTTAAATCCCGAAAGCTGGCGCTGCTCTATGGTCTGGGCAGCCACAATGGGACTGCCGCTCTCTCTGGAAGGCGTCGGTGCCGTCCTTGGTCTTGAAAAACAGAAACTCACGGAGGGAAAAGACCTGATCAAATACTTCTCCGTGCCCTGTGCTCCGACGAAAACAAACGGCGGTCGCACAAGGAACCACCCTTTCCATGCACCGGACAAGTGGGAGGCCTTCAAAAAATATAATATCAGAGATGTAGAGACCGAGATCGGCATTAAGGATCGACTTGCAAAATTCCCTGTGCCGGAGGAAGTCTGGGATGAATACCACATCGATCAGGAAATCAACGACAGAGGTGTCCGGCTTGACATGGATCTGGTAAA
Source organism: Listeria costaricensis (assembly GCF_900183385.1). Classification (GTDB taxonomy): domain Bacteria; phylum Bacillota; class Bacilli; order Lactobacillales; family Listeriaceae; genus Listeria; species Listeria costaricensis. Next base: position 66,484 of record NZ_FXUT01000025.1, on the reverse strand, counting down.
AGAAGCCATCGAAATGGACTCCCGCTCCCGGTCAGAACTGACTGCTGCCATGAAAGATATGACAGCACTTGATAATCCAAACTCCGTCCAGCAAATGAAACAGTGGCTCTCCGACAACGGGCTCGAAACCGACAGCCTTGGAAAGAAAGTCGTGGCAGAGCTTATCAAAACCGCTCCGCCAGAACTTCAGACCGTTCTGGAACTCCGACAGCAGCTTGCCAAATCCTCCGTCAAGAAGTATCAGACGATGGAGCGTGCAGTCTGTGATGACGGCAGGGCTCGCGGCATGTTCGCCTTTTACGGAGCCAATCGTACCGGGCGCTGGGCAGGCAGGCTTATACAATTACAAAACCTCCCGCAAAATCATCTCCCGGATCTGGCCGATGCTCGCGCCCTTGTAAAATCCGGCAACTTCGATGCTGTAAAGCTCTTATATGAGGACGTCCCGGACACCCTCTCGCAGCTGATCCGGACAGCATTCATTCCGAAGGATGGTACGCAGTTTTATGTTTCCGACTTCAGCGCCATCGAAGCAAGAGTCATCGCGTGGTATGCCGGTGAGACGTGGCGTCAAAAGGTCTTTGAAACAGGTGGTGACATCTACTGCGCCAGTGCCAGTCAGATGTTCCATGTTCCGGTTGAGAAGCATGGCATTAACGGCCATCTGCGCCAAAAGGGCAAAATTGCGGAACTCTCACTCGGTTACGGCGGCTCAGTCGGAGCCTTAAAGGCAATGGGCGCTATAGAGATGGGACTTTCCGAGGACGAGCTTCCTCCGCTGGTGGACGCATGGCGGCAGACAAATCCCAACATCGTAAAATTCTGGTGGGATGTCGACCGCGCTGTCATGGAGGCTGTGAAGTATAAACACACAACCAGCAGCTACGGGCTTACCTTCTCCTGCCGCTCCGGAATGCTCTTTATTACGCTGCCCTCCGGACGGAACCTCGCCTATGTGAAGCCAAAGGTCGGTACGAATAAATTCGGAGGCGAGTGTATTACCTATGAGGGCATCGGCAGCACGAAAAAATGGGAACGGCTCGATTCATACGGGCCGAAATTCGTGGAAAATATCGTACAGGCAACCTCCCGCGACATTCTCTGCTATGCCATGAAGACGCTGCGCTGCTGCTCCATCGTCATGCATATTCACGACGAACTGGTCATCGAAGCAGACCCTCGCATGTCTCTTGACGTTCTCTGTGAACAGATGGGCAGGACTCCGCCGTGGGCAAAAGGCCTGAAGCTCCGCGCCGACGGTTATGTCACGCCCTTCTACAAAAAAGATTAAAAATCGTCCGCTCAAATCAGGCGTTCATCTCCAGTGGAAATTGGAGGTGGACGCCTTTAAGTCTGCCCGGAAAGGAGGACTCCCCAGTGAGCAACGAATATCGCAACAGCGAAGGCTATCCTGACCCAACTGCGGGTGAAGCGCTCTCCCGGATTGCTGCAAATGAAAAGCAGCCCCTTCGTGCTTTCCGGCCTATCGTCTACATCTGCTCTCCGTTTTCCGGAGATGTGGAGACAAACGTAGCCAACGCCAGACGCTACAGCCGCTTTGCCGTGGACAAGGGATTTATCCCTATCGCACCGCACCTGCTATTTCCGCAGTTCCTTGATGATGACAATCCGGAAGAACGTGAGCTTGGTCTTTTCTTCGGAAATGCCCTCATGAGCAAGTGCGCTGAGATCTGGGTATTCGGCAGCCGCATCTCATCCGGTATGGAAGCAGAAATCAAACGCGCCAAGTGGAAAGGCTATCACTTGCGCTATTTCACAGAAGAATGTCAGGAGGTTTAACGCTATGTATGAAATTAAAGAAAGTCGCAGAGAGCTTTTTGATGGCACTGAGATCACTACCTACACCCGCGATGTGGTAAGTGCCAATATCCTGCAGGTCGAAGCCGGAACAACCGGATACAAAGGTGGCGACACCGGCCACGGCGGACGCACCTATTTCCGCATTTCCGATGAAGCCAGCACAGATATCCATGTCACGCCTTTTATGGACAGATTCGGCTGCAACGGTTTTGAAGTTACCCTCGGCGGCGACTGCGAACTGGAAACTATGATCCGCGCCCTGAAATTTATCACGAAGGTGCTGGAGGAAGAATCGGAGGAGGTGTACGACTGATGTTTACCCTGTATAGTGCCGATTTTATCGGCAATCCCGGAAACTGCTCCTATCCACATAAGACCGTTGTCATGGATGCGGACAGCATGAAAGACGCAGTCGGTCACGACTATGTGTGTGCGGAGTACAAAAATCACTACCGCAACAGCGACAACTTCCTCTCCGCTGACTGTCTTCCCGTGGACTGTGATAATGACCATTCAGAAGATCCGAAAGACTGGATCACACCGGCAGACGTGCTGGAGGCATTTCCGGGAGTAAGCCTCGCCATCCATTACAGCCGCTTTAATCAACGCGAGAAAAACGGCAAACCGGCAAGGCCAAAGTTCCATGTGCTCTTTCCCATCGACCGGGTAACGGATGCTGCCCTCTATAGCGATATGAAGAAGCTGGTCAATTCCATATTTCCATATTTCGATACGAAGGCACTGGATGCTGCTCGCTTCTTCTTCGGAACACAGGAGCCGAATGTGGAGCTCTATCCCGGTCGCATGAACCTCACGGAATTTTTGAATGACGACGAGTTCGATGCAGACCTGCCCGGTGGCCACGAGAAAGACGTCGTGATCCCGGAAGGAAGCCGTAACGCTACCATGTCCCGCTTTGCCGGTATTGTCATAAAGAAATACGGCGACACAGAAAAAGCCTACCAAAGTTTTCTGGAAAAGGCCGCGACCTGCGTGCCACCTCTGGATAGCAGCGAGCTTAATACAATCTGGCACAGCGCCCAGCGCTTTTATTCCAAGATCAGCCGTGAGGACGGATATGTCCCTCCGGAAGTTTATAACGACGAGAACAGCTATAAGCCGGAGGACTTTTCCGACGTCGGGCAGGCCGAGGTGCTCTCGAAGTATTTTGCAAACGAGCTGCGCTACTCACCGGCCACCCACTTTATCCGATATAGCGATCACTACTGGCAGGAAACAGAGCCCGGCGCACATGCCGTCGCTCATGAACTCACCCGCAGGCAGCTCGCAGAAGCCAATCAAAATATGATGGAGGCTCTGCAGAAGCTCAAGAACTGTGGTGCGCAGGAAATCCTTGATAACACATCCAAGGCCAAAGCCGAACAGCTGATGAGCGATGAGCAGATGGAGGCCTATCAGGAGTTCCTTGCCGCCAAGGCCTACCAGAGCTTTGCCGTTCGCAGACGCGACTCCAAAAACATTACATCTACCCTCAAAGAGACACACCCGATGCTGGAAATCTCGCCGAGAGACTTGGACACAGACTGCTTCCTGCTCTGCACACCGGAAGCGACCTACGACCTTCGCAAAGGTATGGCCGGTGCCCGCGAACATTCTGCAGATGACTTTATTACGAAAATCACGTCCGTGTCACCCGGCAGTAAAGGAGCGCAGCTCTGGCAGGATAATCTGGATCTGATTTTTCAGAAGGATCAGCAGCTTATCGACTATGTACAGATGATCTGCGGCCTTGCTGCTATCGGGAAAGTTTTTGTGGAGGCGCTCATCATCGCATACGGCGATGGACGCAACGGCAAATCCACCTTCTGGAATGCCATCTCCCGCGTGCTGGGACTCTACAGCGGAAATATATCCGCAGATACCTTGACCGTCGGCTGCCGCAGAAACATCAAACCGGAAATGGCTGAAGTCAAAGGTAAACGCCTGCTGATCGCTGCGGAAATGCAGGAAGGCGCAAGGCTCAACGACTCCACCGTCAAGCAGCTCTGCTCTACGGACGATGTGTTTGCGGAGAAAAAGTATAAAGACCCGTTTTCCTTCAAGCCCTGCCATACGCTGGTGCTGTATACGAACCACCTGCCTCGCGTCTCCGCTTCCGATGACGGTATCTGGCGCAGGCTTATCGTGATCCCGTTCAACGCCAAGATCGAGGGCAAGGCCGACATCAAAAATTACGGTGAGTACCTATATGAAAATGCCGGTGAAAGCATTCTGGCATGGATCATCGAAGGTGCTAAAAAGGTCATCGCGCTGGACTACCAGATTCCGGTTCCGGACTGCGTAACAAAGGCCATCGATGAATATCGCAGCCAGAACGACTGGTTCGGACATTTTCTGGATGAGAAGTGCGATGTAGATGAGTCCTTTAAGGAAAGCTCCTCGGCGCTCTATCAGGCATACCGCAACTACTCGCTGGATTGCAATGAGTATGTTCGCAGCACGGCAGACTTTTACTTTGCGCTGGAGAAAGCCGGATTCGAGCGGCTGACACTGAATCGGAAGCGCTATTTCAAGGGCTTAAAGATTCATGAGGACAGCGGCGCAGAGGAAGATTTTCTGCAGTAATCCGGGACTATGACAAGGTGTATCAAGGTCTTATATAAAAACTCTCTTAGGCCTAAAAAAATAGCTCTAAGAAAAAGTTTGGTAAATACCATTGATACACCTTGCACATCCCCTGAAATTAACGCCTGACGGAGGTTTGCAATGATAGAAAAACAGATAGAAAACAAGTTAACTATGGCGGTGAAAAAGAACGGCGGCATTGCACTTAAGCTGGTGTGTCCCTCTTTCGCAGGAATGCCCGACCGTCTGATCTTACTCCCTGACGGCCATATCGGTTTCGCGGAGCTGAAGGCACCCGGCAAAAAGCCACGCCCACTCCAGCTCTCTCGCCACAGGCTGCTGCGGGAGATGGGCTTTGCGGTATATGTCATTGACGATCCGGAGCAGATTGGAGGGATGATCGATGAACTTCAATCCACATGATTATCAGGACTATGCCATCCGCTATATTGAAAAACACCCTGTGGCCGCAGTCCTTTTAGATATGGGACTTGGAAAGACGATCATCAGTCTGACGGCAGTATATGGCCTGTTGTTTGACAGCTTCGAAGTGCATCGCGCTTTAGTGGTAGCTCCCTTAAGAGTCGCCCGCGATACATGGCCAGCAGAAATCCAGAAATGGGAGCACCTAAGAGGTCTTACCTATGCGGTCGCAGTCGGGACATCGAAGGAGCGAAAAGCCGCTCTCATGCAGCAAGCGGATATCACGATCATCAACCGTGAGAACCTGCAGTGGCTCATTGACGAGTCCGGCTTTCCCTTTGACTTCGATATAGTGATTATCGATGAGCTGTCGTCCTTCAAAAATCATAAATCCAAGCGCTTCAAGTCTCTGATGAAGGTACGGCCACAGATTCACCGGATTATCGGCCTGACCGGCACTCCTTCTTCGAACGGCCTTATGGATCTGTGGGCAGAGTTTAAAGTGCTGGATATGGGCGAGCGTCTCGGACGCTTTATCACGCAGTACCGGACAAATTACTTCATGCCGGACAAGAGAAACGGCGAGATCATCTACTCCTATAAACCGCTGCCCTATGCGGAGGACGCCATCTATCGGAGGATCTCGGATATCACGATTTCCATGAAATCTACCGACCATCTGAAGATGCCGGAGCTGGTTTCAACAGAATATGAAGTGCAGCTTTCTGACTCTGAGCGCAGCCGTTATGAAGATTTGAAACAGGAGCTCATATTACAGCTCCCTGATGGTGAAGTGACTGCTGCCAATGCCGCATCACTTACGGGCAAGCTCTCACAGCTCGCAAATGGTGCCATTTATGCCGATACCGGTGAGGTCATCGAGTTTCACGATAGGAAGCTGGACGCTTTGGAGGATATTATCGAGGCCGCCAACGATAAACCGCTTCTTGTGGCCTACTGGTTCCGGCATGACCTTAGCCGCATCAAGAACCGCTTCAATGTCCGAGAGATCAAGACCAGCCGCGATATTGCTGACTGGAATGCGGGAAAGATTCCTGTAGCAGTCATCCATCCGGCCTCTGCCGGTCACGGTTTGAACCTTCAGGCCGGAGGCTCCACCCTTGTGTGGTTCGGTCTTACATGGTCGCTGGAATTATATCAACAGACCAACGCCCGTCTCTGGCGGCAAGGTCAAGAATCCGGCACTGTGGTGATCCAGCACATTATTACCAAGGGCACCATCGACGAAAGGATTGTAAAGGCGCTATCCAAGAAAGAGATGACGCAGACCGCACTGATTGACGCGGTCAAGGCTGATCTTGAGGTGGTGTGATGACCGATCCTTATGAAAATCTCGCCAATGCCATCGTGCTGCAGGCAGTGAAGGATTACCGGGACGCCCTGAAGCGCCTGAAAAAGAAACCCGGTAATCAAGCCGCTATGTCGGATGCAATGGAATGTGAACGGTTCTTCCGCTCCGGCTGGTACAAAGCACTGACGAGTGTAGACGGCGAGTATCTCATACAAAAACTACGAGAGGAGGCGAAGTCCTTATGACAGTAAAAGAATATCTCCATCAGGCCTACCGCCTTGATCAGAGAATCAAGTCCGACACGATGGAAGCGCAAAACCTACGTGAGATGGCGGGAAGCGTGTCGGCTATCCAATATGATAAAGACCGGGTGCAGACTTCAAGGAACACCGAGGCTCCCTTTGCCCGGACGCTTGAAAAGCTCTGGGACTTGGAACAGAGAATCGCACGGGAGCTTGAGATGCTTTCCGACCTGAAAAAGCAGATCCGGGAAGTGATCGAGGCAGTTCCGGACACCGACGAGCGCATGGTATTGAAGTACCGCTACATCCATAACTATACGTGGGAGCAGATCGGCACCGAGCTTTGTGCAGATGCCCGCACCATCCGGCGCTGGCACGGAAACGCACTGCTGCATGCGTCTCTCCCAAAAGAACCTATCGAAATATGAAATGCGCCCGAAATGTCCACATTTGTCCTAAGATGCCCACCCTGTACTTATGATAGTATATAATCAGCGAAACAGAATAAAGAAACGGCTGCACGCGCAGCCACCAAGCCTTGTGGGACACACCCGCAGGGCTTTTTCTTTGCCCGAAAGGAGGCGCGGCTTATGCCAAGGAAACCGAAACGACCGTGCCGCTTTCCCGGCTGCCCGAACCTGACCGACGGTGTCTACTGCGAGGAGCACGCCAAGGTGATGGAACAACACTACGAGAAGTTCCAGCGCGGCTACTCTCCCGGCAAGCGCTACGGCAGAGCTTGGAAACGAATCCGTGACAGGTACGTTCACAAGCACCCGCTCTGTGAGCAGTGCTTAAAGGCCGGACGCTACGTCGCGGTCGAGGAAGTCCACCACATCATTCCTCTGGCTGATGGAGGAACGAACGAGGAGTCCAACCTCATGAGCCTTTGTCGTTCGTGTCACGAGAAGATTCACCACGAGCGCGGCGACCGGTAGGGGCGGGTGGAATCTCTACGACCTGTTTTCCCGGAAAACGGCGCGGGGTCTTTTACGCAAAAATTGCAATTCAAACAGGGTATTAAACCCTGCACCACAGAAATGGAAGTGATCGACATGGCGAAAGACGGAACCTATCGCGGCGGGCGGCGTGTCAAAGCTGGCTCCAAGCCGGACGCCCTCGCCGACAAAATTATGAAAGGCGCACCTGCAAAGCGCATGGAGCTGCCTGACTTCACCGAAAACATGACCGACTTCGATGTTGACGACATCGGTGACGGCGTAGAGCTGGAAGGCATGGATATGCCAAGTCCGGACGATTACCTCTCTGCTCTGCAGAAGGACGGCAAGCCCCTCGGCGCAGATGAAATCTATAAGGAAACATGGCTGTGGCTCAAGGAACGTGGCTGCGAGAGGCTGGTAAACAAGCGCCTGCTCGAAAGCTATTCTGAGGCCTTTGCCCGGTACATTCAGTGCTCCGAAGCGGTCAGCAAATACGGCATGCTCGGAAAGCACCCGACCACCGGTGCTGCCATTGCGAGCCCTTTCACACAGCTTTTAATGAACTTTCAGAAGCAGGCCAACCTGCTCTGGTACGAGATTTATGACATTGTGAAGCAAAACTGCACCGAGCCCTTTGAGGGCAACCCGCAGGACAGCGTGATGGAGCAGCTGCTTCGAAGCAGGAGGAATATGTAAATGAACACGCAGAAATTGGAACAGGTACCTATTGATAAACTGGTGCCCTATGCCCGGAATGCCCGGACGCATAGTAAAGAACAGATCGCACAGCTCCGCGCTTCTCTAAGGGAGTTCGGCTTTGTGAGTCCTGCGGTCATTGACGCAGATTATAACATCCTCGTCGGCCACGGTCGCGTTACGGCTGCCCGCGAGGAAGGATATGAAACCGTGCCCTGCGTCTTTGCCGAGAACCTGACGGAAGCACAAAAGCGTGCATATATCCTTGCGGACAATCAGCTGGCGCTTAACGCAGGCTGGGATGAGGAAATGCTGTCGGTCGAATTATCTGACCTGCAGGATCAGTCCTTTGACCTATCTCTCCTCGGCTTTGATGCCGGTGAACTGGATAAGCTGCTCGGTACTGGGAATGAAAAGGACATCGCCGATGATGACTTTGACCTCACCGCTGCCCTTGAGAAAGCTTCCTTCGTGGAGCCCGGCGACATCTGGGCAGTCGGCAGGCATCGTGTTATGTGTGGCGATGCCACCTCGCCGGAAGATGTGGAAAAGCTCATGGACGGCAAGAAAGCAAACCTCGTCCTGACCGATCCGCCCTACGGCGTATCTTTCAAAGCCTCGGACGGCCTTACGATCCAGAACGACTCTCTCAAGGGCGAGGAATTTTACAAGTTCCTGCTGGCAGCTTTTAAGAACATGGCTGACCACCTCGAAAAAGGCGGAGCCGCTTACTGCTTCCATGCGGATACCGAAGGGCTCACGTTCCGAAAGGCATTCATTGACGCAGGCTTTCACCTCGCCGGTGTGTGTATCTGGGTAAAGAACAGCCTCGTGCTCGGTCGCTCCGATTATCAATGGCAACATGAGCCTGTGCTCTACGGCTTTTTGCAAAACGGCAAGCACCCGTGGTATTCCGACCGCAAGCAGACCACCATCTGGAACTACGATAAGCCAAAGCGCAATAAGGATCACCCGACCAGCAAGCCGCTGGATCTTCTGGGCTATCCCATCCAGAACTCCTCTCAGGAGAATTCTGTAGTTATTGATACCTTCGGCGGCTCCGGTTCCACGCTGATGGCCTGTGAGCAGTTAAACCGTATCTGCTACATGATGGAACTCGATCCGAAATACGCCTCTGTCATCCTTCGCCGTTACGTGGAGGATACCGGCGATGAGGAAAATGTGTATGTAATAAGGAACGGCGAAAAGCTCCTCTATTCCGCTCTGGCAAAGGAAGTCGAGACCTCTCCGACGGCGAGTGTATAATACACAATTTCTGTCCAGATTCTTCGGCGATTTTCTACCTCAGAAAATGTCGGAAATCGCTTGATAAATAAGGCTTTCAGAGTGATGTATATACATGCCGAAAGGCACAGCAAAAAAACTTAATCTCACAAAGGAGGAACACACTCATGAAAGCAAATTACAACGTAACCGGAAACGACAGAAAAGCATTAGTCGCAGCCATTGAAAACCTCACCGGCGACAAGGCGATCTACATGCGTATGCCGACCTGCGCTTACAAGATCGGCGACATCACGGTCGACAAAGAAGGCGGCGTAACCTGCGAGGACGCAGACAAGCTGGAACGCATCATCCACAACCTGATCGCGGATGGCTTCACACCGGAGGATACCGAAGAGGTCGAAAGCGACGATGAAGCCACTGGCCTTACAGTCAGCCTCCCGCTCGACAAGGTGGCGGTCGGAAACCTCACCAACCTCCTCACAGCCAAGGAAAGCCTCATCAAAAAGGCACTCGGCATTGACGACCTTGGCATCGAGGTCACAGAGGATACGGTCAGCTTCCCTTGGTTTACTGAGATGCCGGAGCCGGAAGAGGTCAAGGCCTACACCCACTTCATTGCAGCCCTTGGCAAAATGAGCCGGGATTTGAAGCGCATCAGCGCCACCGAGAAGGAAGTCAACAACGAGAAGTACGCATTCCGCTGCTTTCTCCTGCGGCTTGGCTTCATCGGAAACGAGTATAAAGCAGAGCGCAAGATTCTCCTTAAGAACCTCTCCGGCAACTCCAGCTGGAAGAACGGCGCACCGGAAAAGGAGGTGGCAGCATGCGAATGATCACAAAAGAGCAGCTTGAAGCGCTCCGCTCCCGCTACCCGGCAGGCACTCGCGTGGAGCTTCTACAGATGGACGATGTGCAGGCTCCGCCCATCGGCATCAAGGGAACCGTTACGGGAGTCGACGATACCGGCAGCCTCATGGTGAACTGGGACAACGGCTCCGGTCTGAATGTCATCTACGGCATCGACCGTGTGCGGAAGGTGGTGGACTGATATGGATGAAAGAGTAAAAGAGCAGATCCTTGCCATCCGGGACACCGGCCTTACCAATATGTTCGATGTGAACACGGTGCAGCGAATGGCCTATGAACGGGACTTCTACGAGCTGGTTTTATACCTTGAAGATCACCGGTCTGAATACGTCAAATTCATTCTGACCGGCGAGGCATAAACTACACAATTTAGGCCTCAAATGTTCCCGCAGGATTGTCACATATATTTCGATAAATAGCTTGCTATTACAGGCGTTCAGAGTGATATATGTACATACCAAAAGGAACACAACACAAGGAGGAAACCACCATGAAGTACACAATTGAAGCCATAGAAAACGCAAAGCCCGGAATGCGCTGGGAAGAGATCGGATGCCATTGGACGCTGGGACAGGCCTACCTTTACAGCAGGGAAGCCGGAAACGACCTGCCGAACTTCGCCGAAGTCATCTGGGATTACGACATCGAAGCGATCCTTGCAGATTGCCGGAAGCTCGGAGTAAAGGAATTCACCATCAGCTCCACCTTCTCAAGCCTCATCGAGACCATTGCAAAGTTTGAGGAGCTCGGCTGCACGCTGGACGGAATTGTAAAGGTCAAGGAGCGCTACATCCACTTCGGAAGCGACGAGCACGCCCTCATCCCGGCCTTCAAGATGACGGTAAAGGAGGCGTAAGGAAATGTGGAGCGAAGGAGTTATCGGCATTCCGGATGCCAAGGACAAGAAAAAATATACCAAATGTCACTACTGGGTAAAGCACTACGCCGAGCCAAGCGAGACCTACGGCATCAACTGCGGCAGGATCAGCAAGCTCATGATCAAGATTGACGGCGAGACCGTTTGCAACTACGACAGAGGCTGGGACATTCATCCCACCTGCAAAGAAGCAGAGATGGCGCTTTGCATCCTGCTGGAGAACCACAACTAAGCATTAACCCCCGAATATGAATATTCCGGGAGACTGAGCCAGAAGGCTCTTTCTCTCGTACTGATACCGGATCGCTATGGCGGTCTTTTATTTTGCCCTGAAAGGAGGCGGCCACCGTGCCAATGCGAAAACTGAAAAACTATAAGCCGACCCGCTTCATGGCAGAGACTTCTCACTACAGCAAGCAGATGGCGGACTTCGCTGTGATGTTCATCGAGCAGCTCACCCACACCAAAGGCACATGGGCAGGAAAACCCTTCGAGCTCATCGACTGGCAGGAACGAATCATCCGCGACCTGTTCGGTGTCCTGAAGCCGAACGGTTACCGTCAGTTCAATACGGCCTACATCGAAATTCCGAAGAAGATGGGAAAGTCAGAGCTGGCTGCCGCTGTCGCCCTGCTCCTTTGCTGCGGTGACGGTGAGGAACGCGCCGAAGTCTACGGCTGCGCTGCCGATAGACAGCAGGCCACCATCGTTTTTGATGTTGCTGCGGATATGGTAAGGATGTGCCCGGCGCTTAATCGGCGCGTCAAAATACTGGCCTCCCAGAAACGGATCATCTATGAGCCTACCAACAGCTTCTATCAGGTGCTCTCCGCTGAGGCCTACAGTAAGCACGGCTTTAATATCCACGGCGTGGTATTTGATGAGCTGCACACCCAGCCAAACCGGAAACTCTTTGATGTAATGACAAAGGGCTCCGGTGATGCCAGAATGCAGCCACTGTATTTCCTGATTACCACTGCAGGGAATGACACAAACACCATCTGCTATGAAGTCCACCAGAAAGCGCAGGACATCCTCGACGGCAGGAAGGTCGATCCAACCTTTTATCCGGTCATTTACGGCGCGGAACCTGATGAGGACTGGACTGATCCGGAGGTGTGGAAAAAGGCAAATCCCTCTCTCGGTATCACGGTCGGCATTGACAAGGTAGAAGCGGCCTGCGAATCGGCAAAGCAAAACCCCGGTGAAGAGAATTCCTTCAGGCAGCTGCGCCTTAATCAATGGGTAAAGCAGGCTGTACGCTGGATGCCAATGGATAAATGGGACGCCTGCGCCTTTCCGGTCAATGAGGATGACCTCGAAGGACGTGTCTGCTATGGCGGTCTTGACCTGTCCTCCACTACGGATATTACATCTTTTGTGCTGGTATTCCCGCCACGGGATGAAGACGACAAGTATGTGATCCTCCCATACTTCTGGGTGCCAGAGGATACGCTGGATCTTCGCGTGAGACGCGATCATGTGCCCTACGATACTTGGGAGAAGGAAGGCGTGCTGCAGACGACCGAAGGCAACGTCATCCATTATGGTTATATCGAGAAATTCATCGAACGCCTCGGCGAGCGCTTCAATATCCGCGAGATTGCATTCGACCGCTGGGGAGCAGTCCAGATGGTTCAGAACTTGGAGAACATGGGCTTTACTGTCGTGCCCTTCGGACAGGGCTTTAAGGATATGAGCCCGCCCACAAAGGAGCTCATGAAGCTGACACTTGAGCAAAAGCTCGCCCACGGCGGTCATCCTGTTCTCCGCTGGAATATGGATAACATCTTCATCCGTACTGACCCAGCCGGAAATATCAAGGCTGACAAGGAAAAATCTACAGAGAAGATCGACGGAGCCATCGCCACCATCATGGCGCTTGACCGTGCGATCCGCTGCGGCAATGACAACGGTGCTTCTGTCTATGACGACAGAGGCATTTTATTTATCTGAAAGGCAGGTGATCAATATGAGCATATTTTCAGGACTGTTTCGTTCAAGAGATAAGCCTACCAATTCAACAACCGGAAGTTCCTACCGCTTCTTCTTCGGCGGCACGACCTCCGGCAAGGCTGTAACGGAGCGCTCCGCCATGCAGATGACGGCGGTCTACTCCTGCGTGAGGATTCTGTCCGAGGCGATTGCAGGACTGCCGATTCACCTCTATCGATACGGCGAAGGCGGCAGCAAGGAAAAAGCGAAAAATCACCCGCTATACTTCCTGCTTCACGATGAGCCAAATCCGGAAATGACATCCTTTGTATTCCGGGAAACATTGATGACGCACCTACTCCTGTGGGGAAACGCCTACGCGCAGATCATTCGGAACGGCAAAGGCGAAGTAGTCGCGCTCTATCCTTTGATGCCAAATCGTATGACGGTCAACCGTGATGAAAACGGAGAGCTTTATTACGAATACCAAACATCACAGGATGAGGCGCACACGATGAATGGCAGCCGTGTAAGACTCCAGCCGTCCGACGTGCTGCACGTTCCCGGTCTTGGCTTTGACGGCCTTGTGGGCTACAGCCCAATTGCAATGGCTAAGAATGCCATCGGTATGGCAATAGCCTGTGAAGAATACGGCGCTAAGTTTTTTGCAAACGGCGCGACTCCCGGCGGCATCTTGGAGCATCCCGGTGTGGTAAAAGATCCAGAGCGTGTAAGAGAAAGCTGGAACTCTGCTTTCGGCGGCAGCTCTAATGCAAACAAGGTGGCTGTGCTGGAGGAAGGCATGAAATATACGCCTATCTCCATCTCACCGGAACAAGCGCAGTTTTTAGAGACACGAAAGTTCCAGATTAATGAAATCGCACGTATCTTCCGCATCCCGCCTCACATGATCGGAGACCTTGAGAAATCGAGCTTCTCAAATATCGAGCAACAGTCGCTGGAATTCGTGAAATACACGCTCGACCCGTGGGTATGCCGCTGGGAACAGTCCATGCAGAGAGCCCTGCTCTCTCCGGATGAAAAGAAGGACTACTTCTTCAAATTCAACGTGGACGGGCTTCTCAGAGGTGACTACCAGAGCCGCATGAACGGTTATGCGGTCGGACGTCAGAACGGCTGGATGTCCGCTAACGATATCAGGGAGCTTGAAAACCTCGACCGTATTCCGGAGGAGGAAGGCGGCGACCTGTACCTGATCAATGGCAATATGACCAAGCTTAAGGACGCGGGTATCTTTGCGGCCTCAGCACAGACGCAGGAGGAAGCTGATGAAACGAAGGAAACACAAACCGAACCGGAACCCGAAGACGGGCGCACCCGGTTCAGAAAGAAGGAGGCACTATGACCAGAAAGTTTTGGAACTGGGTGCGAAACGAGGAGCCGGACAGCTTTGGCTCCGACCGAACGCTCTACCTCGACGGGGAAATTTCCGATGAGACATGGTTCGGCGACGAAGTAACACCCAAGCTATTTAGTGATGAACTGCATGCAGGCGATGGAAACATCACCCTCTGGATCAACTCTCCGGGCGGTGATGTTTTTGCTGCTGCACAGATCTACAACATGCTGATGGATTACCCACATGATGTGACGGTCAAGATTGATGCTCTTGCTGCTTCGGCGGCATCGGTTATCGCTATGGCCGGAACAAAGGTCTGCATGAGTCCCGTGGCCATGATGATGGTACACAACCCTGCAACCATCGCCATCGGTGATACCGAGGAAATGCAGAAAGCCATCGACATGTTAAACGAAGTCAAGGAATCCATCATGAATGCCTACGAAATCAAGTCCGGGCTCTCCCGTCACAAGATTTCACAGCTCATGGATGCCGAGACATGGATGAACGCCAAGGAAGCCGTGAAGCTTGGCTTTGCTGACGAGATTCTGTTCAGGGATGGAGAAAAATCTGTCCCGGAGGATACGGCTGACGCGGAGATGCTTTTCTCCCGCAAGGCCGTCACCGATTCGCTGCTTTCCCGACTGATTCCCAAGAAAAAGCCGGAAGCAAATAAACACATGGTACCAGTAACCGATCTTGAGAAGCGCCTTTCGCTTCTCGCACATTAAAGGAGGATTTTTATTATGACTCAGATTATGGAACTCATGGACAAGAGAGCGAAGGCATGGGAGGCCGCTAAGGCGTTTCTTAATAGCCACTCTCAGAACGGCGGCATGGTTTCTGCGGAGGATGCTGCAACCTACGACAAGATGGAAAAGGAAGTCACCGACCTCACCAAGGATATCGAGCGCCTGCAGCGTCAGGAGCAGATCGACAAGATGATGAGCGCACCGACTTCTACTCCGCTCACCGGAAAGCCCGGTGTAAAGGATGAACCGGAAGATAAGCCCGGCAGAGCTTCTGCAGCCTATAAAAAGGCCTTCTGGGACAACATCCGTCATCCCGGCAATCCCGCAATCCGCGATGTACTTGAGGAAGGAACCGATGCAAACGGCGGATACCTTGTTCCGATTGAATTCGAGCACACCCTTGTTCAGGCGCTCAACGAAAACAATATCATGCGTACTATCGGCTGCAAGGTCATTACCACACAGAACGAGCGCAAGATCCCTGTGGCAAATGGTCACACGCAGGCGGCGTGGACTGCCGAGAACGGTGCCTACACCGAGAGCAATCCGACCTTCGCGCAGACCAGCATTGACGCTTTTAAGCTGACTGACCTCATCAAGGTGTCCGACGAGCTGCTTTCCGACAGCTTCTTTGATATCGAAGGCTACATCTCTGAGGAATTCGGTCGCGCCTTCGGTGAAGCTGAAGAAGATGCCTTCATCAACGGTGCTGTGCAGACCGGCCAGACGGCTATCGACAGACCTACTGGCCTGTTCATTCCTTCTGCCGCTGGTGGTGCTCCTTCCGGCGTAACCGCAGCTTCCGCTACGGCAATTACCGCCGATGAGCTGATCAGCCTTGTGTACTCTCTCAAGGCACCGTATCGCAGCAAGGCGAAGTTCCTCATGAATGATGCCACTGTCGCAGCTATCAGAAAGCTCAAGGATCTGAACGGCGTCTATGTATGGCAGCCTGCTCTTACTGCCGGAGAGCCTGATAGACTGCTTGGCTATCCGCTCTACACCTCTCCGAAGGTACCTACAATGGCCGCAGGTGCAAGAGCCATCGCATTCGGCGACTTCTCCTGCTACTGGATCGCTGATAGAGCCGGTCGCACAATCAAGCGCCTCAACGAGCTTTACGCTACCAACGGTCAGGTCGGCTTTACCTGCACGGAACGTGTTGACGGCAAGCTGATCCTTTCCGAAGGCATCAAGATTCTTGACATGAAGGCAACTTCCGGTTCTTAAGGCAAGGAGGTGAACGACCGTGGCTTTGATTTCAACTGAAGATGCGAAGGCCTATCTGCGCGTAGATTCGTCGGATGAGGATGCCACGGTCGGTATCCTCTTGGCCTCCGCAATTCGCTTATGTATTGATATTGCAAGACTTACGGATGATCAGTGGGAAGTGATCGACTCCGATGCTGCTTCTTCTGATGAATATACCGAAGCGGAGCTGTCTGCAATCCGGGAAACCATGAAGGTCGCTATCCTCTATACCTGTGCCTATCTCTTTGAGCACAGGGAGGAAGCCGATCACCATGCTCTTACCATGACACTACGCTCACTTCTTTTTGCAATACGGGAAGGAGCGTTTTCATGAATATAGCAGCTATGAGGGTGCGCGTCACTTTCCAGAAAAATACGGTCATCGTCGACAAATACGGAAACCACAAAACCGGCTGGGCGGATTATTTTTCCTGCTGGGCGACTGTCGGCACGAGCTCCGGTTCCGAATCTTCCGGTGTAGTCATCAATCCGGAGGAATCGCTGGACTTCACCTGCCGCTACTGCTCTGAGCTTGCGGATGTGGAATCGACAAAATACCGGATCATCGCGGAAGGCCGCACCTACAACATCACCTATGTGAATCCGATGGGCTATAAGCATAACAGCCTGAAATTCAACTGCAAGCTGGAGAAGAACGCATGAGTAGAAATGTATCAATAAACGAGATGGGCGACGCCATTATGGAGGAACTCGAAAAATATTCAAAGCTCGCCACAGATGACATGAAGGCCGCTGTGAAAGAAACTGCTGCTTCCGTCCGTAAGGATATTCAGGCAGGCGCTCCGGTTGATACCGGTAAATACAAGAAAAGCTGGTCAGTCAAGAATATGCATGAGGATTCACAGAGCATTGACCTTGTAGTGCATTCGAGGAACCGCTATCAGCTGGCACACCTTCTGGAGCATGGACATGTGAAACGAGGCGGCGGACGTGTTCCGGCACAGCCTCATATCGCCTCAGCCGAGGAGCGCGGAAACGAAAAGCTCGTCAATACCATCAGGCAGAAGCTGGGAGGTGGATCATGACATACGACGATGTAATCACCATGTTAGAGGAAGCCGGTCTGCCGCTTGCCTACGACCATTTTGCCGAAGGCGAGTCACCAGACCCACCCTTCCTCGTTTTTCTTTATCCGGGCTCTGACAATATGTTCGCGGATGACACCGTGTTCAAAAAAATTGATGAACTGAACATCGAATTATACACGGACGTAAAAGACCCGGAAACAGAAACCCAGATCGAGGACATCTTAATCGCCCACGACCTGCCTTATGAGAAATCTGAGGTATGGATCGAGTCGGAGAAGTTGTACGAGGTCTTATATCAAACACAGATCATAGGAGGTTAAAAACTATGCCTAACACGAGTAACAAGGTCAAGTTCGGCCTTAAAAACTGCCACTACGCCATTGCTACGCTTGCCGCTGACGGCACTGTCACCTTTGGTACACCCGTAGCAATGCCCGGTGCCGTATCCCTTTCGCTGGATGCTGAGGGAGATAATGATCCATTCTATGCGGACGACTCCGTATATTACATGGTTTCAAACAACAACGGCTATTCCGGCGACTTTGAACTGGCGCTGATCCCGGAGAGCTTTCTTACGGATGTCATGCACGAGACTGAGGATGCAAACGGCGTCATTGTTGAGAACAAGGATGTAGAGCCGGAGCATTTTGCGCTGCTCTTTGAGTTTTCCGGCGACCAGAGAAAGATCCGTCACTGCATGTATTACTGCAGCGCGACCCGTCCTTCCGTCACCGGCAGCACCAAGGAGGACTCTACCGAGGTGCAGACTGAGACGCTCTCCATCACAGCTTCTCCGCTCCCTTCCGGCATTGTGAAGGTCAAAACTGGTACGAACACTACAAGTGCTGTTTACGACGCTTGGTACAGCTCTGTATATGAGCCGAGTGCTTCAGTAAGTAGCGGTGAATAAGGAGGCGCGATATGGCAGTAACAAAAACAATCGAAGTTGACGGCAAAGAGGTGCAGTTCCGCGCCTCAGCCGCCATTCCTCGCCTTTACAGAAATAAGTTCCACAGGGATATTTACAAGGATTTAAACGAGCTGCAGAAAGGCATCGATGAAAGCGACGCAGAAAGCTCCAATCTGGACACTTTCAGTCTGGAGCTTTTTGAGAATATCGCATGGCTGATGGCAAAGCATCAGAATCCTGATGTCCCGGATACTCCGGAGGACTGGCTCGACCAGTTCAACACCTTCTCCATTTATGAAATCCTGCCTCAGATCATCGAGCTGTGGGGACTCAATGTGGAACAGCAGGTGGAATCTAAAAAAAACATCATCCGACAGAGCGGGAAATGACAACCCCGCTCTTTTTACTCCGGTGTGTGCAGATCGGGCTTTCCATCTCGGAGCTCGACCTGCTCACTATCGGGACTGTCAATGACATGTATGCAGAAATGAGCAACGACGATTACAACTATCCTGCGCTCGCGACACAGGAGCAGATGGATCGATTTTAACAGGAAGGAGGTCACCGCATGGCCGACAGAATAAAAGGCATAACCGTGGAAATCGGCGGCGATACGACCGGCCTTTCCAAAGCCCTCTCCGGCGTAAACAAAGAAATCAAATCAACTCAGTCGCAGCTAAAAGACGTCAACAAACTCCTAAAGCTCGACCCGACAAATACCGCGCTGCTCGAACAGAAACAGAAGCTCCTACAACAGGCAGTCTCCGAAACGAAGGAAAAGCTCACACAGCTGAAGTCCGTGCAAGACCAGATGGATGCTGGACTTAAAAACGGTACCGTCACCCAGCAGCAATATGATGCATGGCAGCGTGAGATCATAGAGACCGAAAACGAGCTCAAAAACCTCGAACAACAGTGTCGGGAAACAGATACTTCTATCACGGCAACACTCCGGGCGACCGGCTCTAAACTGCAGGAGGTCGGCGGGAAAATATCTGATGTCGGCACGAGCCTATCGACGCATGTAACGGCTCCCATTGTCGCCATCGGCGCTGCCTCCATTGCTGCCTTTAACGAGGTGGATGCTGGCCTTGACATCGTTGCACAGAAAACTGGTGCTACCGGCGATGAGCTGGAGAATATGTGCCAGATCGTAAAAGACCTCGCCACGGAGATACCGACGGACTTCGAAACTGCCGGTGCTGCTGTCGGCGAGGTCAACACGCGTTTCGGCCTGACTGGGCAGGCGCTGGATGACCTCTCGGCAAAATTCATCAAGTTTGCCCAGCTCAATGATACCGATGTTTCGACATCTATCGACAATGTATCCTCCGTCATGAACGCCTTCGGCATGGACGCTTCCGAGGCAGATAATCTTCTGGATGCTTTAAATGCCACCGGTCAGGCCACCGGCATTGATATGGACACGCTGGCAAATGCCCTCTCCTCCAATGCCGCGCAGCTGAAGGAAATGGGACTCACTGCCCAGCAGGCCGCTGGCTTTATGGGCATGGTGGAAATGTCCGGTCTTGATACCTCTGCCGCTATGATGGGCTTAAAGACCGCCATGAAAAATGCGACTGCAGACGGCAAAACGCTGGATCAGGTGCTTGCGGAATTCTCCACCACCATGCAAGGAAGCGGCAGCGATGCAGAAAAGCTGCAGGCGGCCTATGACCTTTTTGGTAGTAAAGCCGGTGCCTCCATCTATAATGCCGTGCAGACCGGAAAGCTCAACCTGTCGGATTTCTCTGGCTTCCTCGGAGATTTTGAAGGCAGTGTCGAGAACACCTTCAATGAGACACTCGACCCGATTGACCAGTTCCAGATGACCATGAACTCTCTGAAGGAAACCGGTGCAGAGGTCGGCAACTCCCTGATGTCAGTTCTTGCTCCTGTCCTGAAAGAGCTCTCTGACAAGCTGAAATCTCTCGCCGAATGGTGGAACAACCTCGGAGAGCCTATGCAGCAGATGATCGTGAAAATTGCGCTCGTGGCTGCTGCAATCGGGCCGGTACTTGTAATCGTCGGTAAGGTTATATCCGCTGTTGGTACCATTATGACGATTATTCCTACTGTTACCACTGCTATGGCCGGAGTAAAAACGGCGATGGCTGGTCTGAATGCTGTCATGGCGGCAAATCCGATAGGCCTGATCATAACGGCCATCGGCCTGCTGGTAGCTGCGTTTATCTACCTGTGGAACAACTGCGAAGGCTTCAGAGAATTCTGGATCAATCTCTGGGAAAAGGTCAAGGAGATTGCCATTACTGTATGGACGGCGATCAAGGACTTCTTCGTCAGTATATGGGAGGCAATAAAGAACACCTTCACCACTGTGGCAAATGCAATCAGCAGTTTTCTTACCACAGCTTGGAATACGATAAAAACTACCGTTGAAACCGTGATGAATGCCATAAAGACGGTTATCTCTACGATCTGGAATGGCATCAAGAGCTTTTTT
Source organism: Listeria costaricensis (assembly GCF_900183385.1). Classification (GTDB taxonomy): domain Bacteria; phylum Bacillota; class Bacilli; order Lactobacillales; family Listeriaceae; genus Listeria; species Listeria costaricensis. The sequence goes on along the minus strand of NZ_FXUT01000025.1, from coordinate 45,750 downwards.
GAAACCATTTTCAATGCAATCAAAACTGTAGTGACCACCTATTTCAATATCTATAAGACGATCATCGAAACCGTCCTGAACGTGATAAAGACCGTGGTTACTACTGTTTGGAACGCGATAAAAACAGCTGTTGAAACTGTCGTGAATGCTATAAAGACGGTCATCACCACCGCATGGAATGCCATCAAAACTACGACCTCTACGATTTTCAATGCCGTTAAGAGCGTGGTCACTTCCGTTTGGAACGGTATAAAGAGCGCAGTCATGAATGTGGTTAATGCCATGAAGTCCGGCATCAGCAATGGCTTCAATGCGATCAAGAGCACGGTGTCCAATATCGTAAATGGGATCAAGAGTACCATCTCGAATGTGTTCAATACCATCTGGAGCACGGTATCCGGCATCGTAAACAAGCTAAAGAGCGTATTCAACTTCAGCTGGAGCCTACCGAAGATCAAGCTGCCGCACTTCTCCATCACAGGCAGCTTTTCGCTGAACCCGCCATCCATACCGCACTTTTCTGTGGATTGGTATAAGAAGGCGATGTCCGGCGGCATGATCTTAAAGGATGCGACCATCTTCGGCCAGAGCGGCGGCACGCTTCTTGGCGGCGGTGAGGCCGGTGATGAAGCTGTGGTCGGTGTGAGCTCGCTGCGCTCCATGATTCAGGATGCAGTAAGCAGCGCTACTCTCAGTGTTTCAGGCGACCAGCCTCTCATCAATATTGAGGAAATGAGTGTCAGAAGCGACGACGATATCCGGAAGATTTCTCAGCAGCTCAATACTCTGCTGACTGCCGGACGCAGGGCGAAAGGACTGGTGTAACATGGGATTTTCATTTAACGGAACAACCTCCCAGTCTATGGGACTTGCGACAAGAATTACAAACGAATACCGGATGCCGGATCTTAGAAACAACACGATCACCATGCCCGGACGACACGGTGTATTTGATTTCGGAGAAACGGTATCCGAGCGAAAGATACTGATTTCCTGCTTCATTCCTCCGGGAAAGACGGACGAGCAGTTTCTTTCAAAAAAGGACGATATTATCGAATGGCTGAATCCGGACAACGGCCTCTGCCAGCTCATTCTGGACAAGGAACCGGGACGAGTGTATGAAGCAAGGCTTACATCCGGATTCTCCTTTGACCGGGCAGTCCGTAATTCCTGCACCTTTGATCTGGAATTTTTCTGCCCAGACCCTTATGGCTATGCCATATCAGACGAGACCTTTGATTTTGCGGAAACCGGAACCTTTACCGCGTCTCGCGCTCTTGGGAATATCGAGTCCTACCCGGTCTACTCCTTAACGGGTGTAATTCCTTCCGGGACGGACTCGTATATCTCCATAACCACAAACGGCAGCGAGCTACAGATCATTGGACGGCTTGCCGCCGGAGAAACATTGATTATTGACTCCGATCTGATGACGGCAAAAGTAGTTGACTCTAACGGAGAAACCCTCCGAAACGGTCTCCCGCTTTTGTCGGAGCTGAATTTCCCGGTCTTAAATACGGGAGATAATACCATCGTGATTGCTGCGGTCGGTACGAGTACAACATTTACGGAACTGAACATTCAAGCCAGAAGCCGCTGGAGGTGATATTGCATGGCTCTTAAAAATATATTGAATACCCAAGATGCCTTCACCGGCGAGTTCCCGGCTGCATGGGCTCCCGACGGTCTCTGGCGTTTTAACGAGTCCGAACCGGATGCAGATGATTATCTGGCGGATTCCTCCGGGAAGGATCGCAAGGCATATATTCATAACTGGAGCGGAACAACCGCAGATATGAAAACAGGCAATTTCGGTCGCTATTTTCAGATGAACATCAATAATCCTTCATCGGAGAAAACCTACCTGAAGGTAGAAAACGACGGCAGCATCTTCTCAAGCCTCGGTGAAACCATCGTGGTCGGCGGCTGGATGAAGCCCACGACATATTCAGTCGGCAACACCTATACTCCGATCTTGAATACCCGCTACGGTTCCGGGCAGCCGATTTTCTATCTGTCGCTGATCAGAGGAAAACCGAGGATTATGCTGTATAACTCCTCCGGTTCTCTGATCCTCGATACGTCTGTAACGCCATCATTCTCTTTGCTAAACGGCTACTGGTATTTTATCGCATGCGTGATTAAGCCAAATGCCAAGACAGCGCAATACATCCTTGGCGATAAGAGCTCCAGCACGATTTGGCAGTCAAGTGTGCTGACCTTTACCGGAGATCTGAACCGTAGCTGCGTGGCTGACCTCATCTGGGGAATGCACGCGGACTCCTACTGGTACGCAGGCGGCTTTGATGATTGGTTCCTCGACTGCGATTCTGATCTAACCGCCGATGACCTTGCAGAATATTTTCTGGAATCGCTCTCCGCAAACGGTGCAGATCTGACCGGTGATGTGGACGCTCTGACGACACCGGATGTCGTTACGCTTCGAGCTACAGACTCTGTCTATCCGTCAAGCGGACAGCTCATTACTGCAGCAAGGGACTGTGGCGTGACTGGCAACGGCAGAGTTTCTGTAAAAGCTGATTACTCTCCGGGAGAGACCTCTATCTCGCTTGTGGAAACAGCCACCTCAGATGACCTCTCCACTTGGACAGAGTGGCAGGCTGTCGGTGCAAACGGCGAGCTGGAATCTCCTACAAGGAAATACATCAAATACCGCGTCACGCTCTCTACCACAAATGCAGCAAGGACGCCTACGCTGACATCTATCAGTCTGTACGATAATCCGAAGCCTCTCTATACCAAACTTGGCTATGCAAGACCGGTCATTCTGGACTCAGACGGGAATGTGGAAGCTGTGTTGGATAACGCCTATGACATCATAGTGACCAGTGAGATCAACGGCGTGGATGAGCTGGAATTTAAGCTGCCGTTTCAGGACAGCAAACGCGCCTATATTGATAACGAAAAGACCGTGCGTATTGTCAGCGACACCTATCGCATCCGCACGATTACGGACGACAAGGAAGAAAGCGGCAAGGCCATCACAACGGTCTATGCGGAAGCGGCATTCTATGACCTTGCCTACTCCGTAAAAAAGGACGAGATTACCTTTAACGCAGACACGGCTGATGTGCCGATGGCTTATGCCCTGCAGGGTACCGACTGGGATGTGGGCACGGTTAATGTCTCCACAAAGCGTACTTGGACTTGCTCTGAGAAAAACGCGCTGGCAATTTTGCGTGCAGTACAGAACATTCACGGCGGCGACCTGATTTTTGATAACGCAAACAGGATCGTGAAGCTCCTAACCTTCTCCGGTGAGGATTCCGGCGTACTGTTCTGCTACAAGAAAAACATGAAATCCATCCAACGCGTCATTGATACGACCAGCCTGATTACAAGGCTTTACGCCTATGGCAAGGACGGCATGACCTTTGCTTCGATCAATGGCGGCAACGAATATGTGCAGGACACGACCTATACTTCCGAAATACGAATTGCTACGCTGGATTGCTCGAACTTCACCAATCCATATCAGATGCTGGAATATGCCAACATGCGACTTGCAGACTATGCCTCTCCGCGTATCTCCTATGTGCTAAAGGCGATGGATCTGTCAGTATTGACCGGCTATGAACATGAAACATGGGCGCTGGGCGATACGGTCATGGTGAAGGATGATGACCTGAACCTGTCTGTAAAGACCAGAATCGTCCGTAGGGAATACAACCTGCAGGAGCCTTGGAATACGGTGCTGGAGCTTTCCACTACCCTCCGGGAGCTGGGCGATTCCTCCTCACGCTGGGATAGCGCAGCCGATACGCTGGAGTCTACCGATCTGATAGACAGTCAGGAAATGAAGGATCTGGTGCCGTTTAATCACCTGCGTAATTCCAGAGCAGATTCCGGTCTTACCTACTGGCAAAACTCCGGATTTACCGTGGATGCAGATAATGGCGTATCCGGCACGGCTTCCTTCAAATGCGAAGGTGCGCTGAATACCACAAAGAGTCTTTCACAGACCATAACGCCCGCCAACCGGCAGTGCTATACCTTTTCGGCGCAGATTGCCTCTGAGAATCTCTCAAAAGGTACGAATGGACAGGTGGGCATTGAGGTGACCTTTGAATACGAGGACGGAACAACGGAAACACGATTTATAGACCTGATCTGAAGGAGGGATTTCTATGGCTTCATTTACACACGTGGCACAGGATGTCTCTCCTCAGTATGGCCGCGTCACAAAGATCACCATCCGGGTATGCGTGACCGACTGCACTGGAACTGTATATATAACAGATATGCTCCTGCAGGGCGGCTCCATCGCCACCGGCTGGGTAGGCCATGTATCAGAAATTCAATGGACGGAGGACGGATAAATGCCGGAGTTTACACGCTTTACAGAGACAATTACAAAAAAACAGGATAAGCGCGTCGTAAACATCACGGTAAAGCCCACCGTCATAGATTGCACCGGTTCGGTCTGGTTTACCGACTTGATGCTGCAGGAAGGCGATAAAGTCACAGGCTTTGTCATCAACACCGAAACGTTTCTGGAAAAATACGATGGCGATGATGCTACAGACGGAAAGAGGTTTTATAACGGTATCGTCCGCTCCGCTGCTACCTGCGTCATCTTCAATCTCGGTACCACTGCTGCCGGTCTTGACTACAAGGTCTATCCGATTCAGGCGATGGCTGCCGGGTGTATATCGCTTGCGCTGGGTGAAGGTGCTCATAAGGCAACTTTCAAAGCAGCGGCTGCTGCCGGTGATGAATTTGACCTTTTTGCCTCTACAAGGGAGTGCCTGAAGAACGGCTCTGCAACATCCAAGGACGGCTTTTTCCAATACTCTGCTGCCGGTGACAGCAAGCACCCGATTACAGTGGCAGATAAAAAGTCTGCACGCATCTATGTTGAGTTTCAGGAAATGCAGGACGGAGGTGATGCCCTGTGAGCTATGATTATTTGAAAGGCCGCAAATGCATGGTCTGGACATTCATGGGCAATTCCAGAATGTATCAGGCACTTGCCGCATATGGAGACCGCCTCTCGCAGGTAGGTCTCTTTTCTTTTAAGGTATCGCGCACCGGTATCATCTCGGAAAGCGGCGTGGCCATCTCCAACATGCTGACCTACATCAACCGATGGCCGCACATCAAATGGCTGCTGACGATATCCAACGATGGCACGAACAGTATCTTTGCAGCTCTCCGAGATAACACCGACGGCGCTCAGGATACCTTCCTTTCGGAGATCGTCCGCATTATGGAAAAATACCCGTGGTGCGACGGCATCGACATTGACCTTGAGAAAGGCGACGGATATTCCACGCACGCTGCCTCTACGGCGATGTTTCGGAATATCTATAACACAGTAAAAGGTTATGACAGCAGCAAGCTCATGAACATATGCCTGCCGGGTATGAATTCCATCAACGGCTCGGTCGGAGGTGAAAACTGGTGCGTTTACGGCGATCTCAACGCTTACTGTGATACGGCGGCCATCATGAGCTATGGCATGGCGTGGGCGGGCTCTGCTCCCGGAGCCGTCTCTCCAAGGAATTGGCTGGAGGGCATTTACGACTATGCGGTCACAGTCATGAACCCGGAGAAGATATTCTTCGGCCTTCCTGCATATGGCTGGAACTGGCAGATTTATGACCTTCCTGCAAACCTTGGTAAAACCTATCGCGGCACGTCAAATACCTACTATGCGGCAAAGAACTGGATGACCGGTCAGTATAACTTTACAGACGATGCTCCTCCACAGCCATTCATCCCGATCCTCGCATATTGGGATGATTATGATATGGTGCCTTGGGCGCTTCCGCAGGTCTACGACTTCATGGAAGGCAGGGACGCCACAAGCTATGAGTATCCTTTGATGAACGGAACCTATAACAGGCGGCATTACCTGACCGCTTACAGCAAAGAACAACACACAGAGTTCGGCACCATTTATGTGGATGCGGATGGAACGACAAGCTCCTACTCCGGCATCGTATCCTTTGAAAACGGTGTGGCCACTCTCGGTGACGCTGGCTCTGCCACATATACCTTTTCCGTATCAAGCGCCGGAACTTACGACATCGCCATCCGCCTCTGTTATCCCTTCTGGGATAAAAACGGCATCTATGTTTCGATTGACGGCAACACGACGCATTTTACGGAAAGCAGGCTCTGGTGGCCATATTGGAGAAGCACCTTCTGGACGACGCTCGCCAGCAACATTTCACTATCTGCCGGGACGCACACCATCGTGATATCCGTAGATGTAAAAGGCGTACAGTTTTACGGCTACCGTGTTTGCAGCAGCTTTTCGGAGGCTCCCTCTGCAGGCAGCGCGACCTTTACACTCTCTCCACGCCACTTTATCGACGTGGACGGCAACGAGTGTCAGCCGGATAGAGCTTTCAAACTCACCTGCGAAATGCTGAGACGAAAGCCGGACTCTGCCCTCATCTGGTATGAGGATTTCCGAGACTACGGTGTGCTGCAAACAAACTACTGGACGACGCTTTCAGGCTCTTGGACTGTATGGCGCGAGGATGAATATTCCGAAAGCCGCGTTTACTCCCAGCTTGACGGCTCCGGAAAGCTCGCATGGCGATACGATGGTTTTTCCGATATTCACCTGCGGGCAAGGCTGGCTTTTCCTGTGACAGGGAGTGGCAAGGCCGGAGTATTCTGCGGGGATCTGTTCTGCTGCCTGAATTATGATTCTCAGGCTGTGGAGCTTTATAACGGCAGCACGCTCCTTGGCAGCTACAGCCAGACCATAGAGCGGACAGCAAACGCCGACCTTCGTACCGATCCATCCATGTACACGGTCGAGATGCGTATCCGTGGGAATAAGGTGCGTGTTTATTCCGGTTCTTCCTATACGCTTCGCTTCACTGCTACGGTCAGCGGCTTTTCCGGAGGCTATGCCGGATACCGATCAGATAACCGGACGGTCTGCGAGCTGCTCCGCCTTGGCGATGCGTGGACTTACGAGCCATACGAACGCTTTGATGTTACCTTCCCGGATGGCACAGTTACGCAGTATGGCAGGATCAGCCGGTCGAACGCCACGTGGGATACGGAATTTCAGGTGTTTACGTTGACCTCGGATATCGAGGAGGATGCGACACGCAGCGAGAGTATTTCGCTGGATTATGAATTCTACCACTCCCATGAGCTTGCCCTGACCTGTGGGAACGATTATACGGTGACCATCACGCCAAAGGATATCGACATCTGGATAGCAAGGCTCTTTCTCGGAGACGCAGACGGCTTTTCCATCCTCTACTATCAGGATGTGGACTCGCTCGTTTACTGGGCAAACGAAGCGGCCTACCGCTGGGGAGTGAGAGGCTTTGCCATGTGGTCGCTGGGACAGGAGGATATGCGGCTCTGGGAGGCACTGCCAAAACAGATATAACTTCATACACGGATACAGTTCACGAGGCTGTCTGCAAAATGCAGGCGGCTTTTATTTTGCACAAAGGAGGGATTTTCTCATGAAAGAATTCTGGAACACGATCCAACTGGTATTTGCCGCTGTCGGAGGCTGGCTTGGCTATTTCCTTGGCGGCTGTGACGGACTCTTGATTGCTCTGGTGATCTTTGTGACCTGCGACTACCTTACCGGCATCATGTGTGCCATCGTAGACAAAAAGCTCTCAAGCGAGGTCGGCTTTAAGGGAATCTGCCGCAAGGTGCTGATCTTCCTGCTGGTAGGCATCGGAAACGTCATTGATGTTCAGGTACTCGGCCATCCGGGAGTGCTCCGCACGGCGATCATCTTCTTCTACCTGTCCAATGAAGGCCTGTCACTGACGGAGAACGCAGCACATCTCGGCCTGCCGGTACCGGAGAAATTAAAGGAGGTCTTGGAGCAGCTCCACGACCGTCACGATGAGGAGGAAAAATAATATGACGAGAAAAGGAATCGACGTCAGTCATTGGCAAGGAACCATTGACTGGAATAAGGTCAAAAAGGCCGGTATCGAGTTTGCCATCATCAAAGCTGGCGGCTCCGATGCCGGTTTTTATACGGACAGCAAATGGGAAGCAAATTACAAAGGTGCGAAGGCTGCCGGTATCCCAATCGGCGCTTATTACTTTGTCGGAAAGGACTGCGTGACTGCTGCCGCCGGAAAAGCAGATGCTGAGCGCTTCCTGCAAATCCTGAAGGGCAAGCAGCTGGAATACCCGGTCTATATGGATAACGAGGCACAGCCCGCTTCTGCCAAAGCCGGAATCACTGAGGCCACCATTGCTTTCTGTGAAACTATGGAAGATGCCGGTTACTTCGTCGGGATCTATGGCTCCGCTGTTTCCGGTTTCAAGGAGCGCATGGATGACACGAAACTCACGCCCTACGCTCACTGGGTAGCGCAGTATGCGAGCAAATGCTCCTATAAGGGCGACTACGGCATCTGGCAGTATTCTTCCAAGGGTTCTGTTGACGGCATCAGTGGTAATGTGGATATGGACTACGCCTATGTGGATTATCCTGCCATTATCCAGAACGGCGGCTTCAACGGCTTTACAAAGTCTGCGTCCGATGACAGCAAGCCTGCCACTCCTGCTCCGGTCACTCCGGCAAAGACCGTAGATGAGCTGGCGCAGGAGGTGCTGGACGGCAAATGGGGAAACGGAACTGACCGCAAAGAACGCCTCACCGATGCCGGGTATGATTATTCTGCCGTGCAGGCAAAGGTCAATGCTCTGGTGAAAAAGCAAGAATCTACTCCTGTCTACTACACCGTAAAAAGCGGTGATACCCTCTCCGGAATTGCTAAGAAATACGGCACTACGGTTTCTGCAATCCAGAAACTCAACCCGACGCTCATCAAAAACGTCAACCTTATTCTGACCGGCTGGAAGATCAGAGTGAAATAACTGAATATCCAATCTTCTATGCCTGCGAGTGTTCTTCGGAATGCCCGCAGGCTTTTTTTATTTTCCTCCGCTCAAAAAGGCAGTTCATCTCCAGTGGAAACTGGAGGTGGATATGTTATGACAGACGAAATCACAAATGTTCAATCTGGATATTTCACGCAGGAGCGGATTCAGGGCGATCTGGACTACCGCAGAGCACAGACAATCGCAAAGAAGATGCTCGATGACGGCCTCATTTCTGTGGCTGAATTCAACAAATTAACCGCCATCAATCGGGAAACTTTCTCTCCCTTGTTCGCGGAAATAATGCCGAAAATCCCTTGATATGTAGTCGCTTTAGAGTGATGTATAGACGTACGGAAAGGAGGTACTTCCCTTGAAAAAAGTTACGAAAATCGCGGAAACAGCGAACTCGAAAGTTAAACTCAAGAAGATCAGGGTAGCCGCCTACTGTCGCGTCTCTACGGATTCCGATGCCCAGCTTGAAAGCCTTGAGGCACAGAAAACCCACTACGAAAATTACATCACATCCCGTGATGACTGGGAGTTCGCTGGACTCTATTACGACGAAGGCATCACTGGCACAAAGAAGGACAAGCGCCCAGAGCTCCTACGACTCATTGACGACTGCAAGGCCGGTAAAGTGGACTTTGTTATCACAAAATCCATCAGCCGCTTCAGCCGGAACACAACGGATTGCTTAGAGCTGGTAAGAAAACTGCTCGCCCTGCACATTCCGATTTATTTTGAGAAGGAAAATATCAACACCGGCTCAATGGAGAGCGAGCTGTTTCTGGCAATTCTCTCCAGCATGGCCGAAGGCGAGTCTGTTTCCATATCAGAAAACAGCAAGTGGTCAATCCAGAAACGCTTTGAGAGCGGCACCTATAAAGTCAGCTACCCACCCTACGGCTACGATTGGGATGGCGAGCAGATGGTAATTAATCCGGAGCAGGCGGCTGTGGTAAAAGAAATCTTCGCAGCGCTGCTTTCCGGCAAAGGCACCCACGCCATCGCGGATGACCTGAACCGGCGCGGCATTCCTACCAAGCGAAACGGACGCTGGACAGCCACAACCATTCGCGGGATGCTCTCCAATGAGAAGTATGTCGGCGACTGCCTTTTCCAGAAAACGTACTCGGATTCACGCTTTGTCCGGCACAACAATCACGGCGAGCAGACACAGTACATGGTCAAGGATCATCACGAGGCAATCATCAGCCGGGAGGACTTTGAAGCTGCTCACGCTTTTATTCACCAGCGGGCAACGGAAAAAGGTGTCGTCAAAGGGAGCGACAAATACCAGAATCGCTACACCTTCTCCGGGAAGATCATCTGCGGCGAGTGCGGCGATACCTTTAAGCGCCGGATACACAGCTGCACCGGATACAAATACATCGCATGGTGCTGCAGTACCCACATCAAGGATAAAGATAAATGCCACATGCTTTTTGTAAAAGACGATGATCTGAAGCAGGCTTTCGTCACCATGATGAACAAGCTGGTCTACGCGCACAGGATCATCCTAAAACCATATGTGGACGCATTGAAAAACACTTCGTCTGATGACTCGCTTCGGCGCATTCAGGAAATACAGACCCTACTGGCGCAGAACACAGAAAAGCGCGAGACGCTGACAAAGCTCATGACACAGGGCATCATCGACCCGATCCTTTTTAACAAAGAAACGAACGAGCTGCTTTCGCAGGCAGACAGTTTCCGGGATGAGATCAACGCTTTAAAAAACGCTGTTTCCGGAGATGTAACAAAGGTCACCGCAGCTACAGCGCTTCTGCACTTTACAGAAAAAGGCGGAATACTTCAGGAATTCGATGATGACCTTTTTAAAGAATATGTGAACCGCATCATTGTACGCTCCAGAAATGAAGTGTGCTTTGAATTGAAATGCGGTCTGACACTTCGGGAAAGGATGTGAATGCATGGGACATACTCCCTACGGCTACAGCATTGAAAACGGCTGTGCCACGATTAAAGAGGATGAAGCCAATAAGATACGAAAGCTCTATGAGAATTACATCTCCGGGATGGCACTGGCCAAGGCCGCTGCCGCTGCTGGCATTGAAACCTACCACGGCACGGCAAAGCGTCTGATGGAAAACAGACACTACCTCGGAGACGATTTTTACCCGGCCATCATCGATCAGGAAACCTACGATAAAGCTGCTGCCATCCGTCTGGAACGCGCCGGGAAACTTGGCAGGCTGAACAGGAAAAAGAATGTAAAACACGCATTGCCTCCTACCGGCTTTCGCATGGCAGCGGCAGAGCAACATTATGAAGATCCGAGGCTGCAGGCAGAATACCTCTACAGCCTCATTGAAAGCGAGGTAAGCTAATGGGAAATGTTATGGTGATTCCGGCCAGACGACAAGTCGGAAATACAGTAAAACAATCAGATCAGAAAAAGCTCCGTGTTGCAGCCTACTGCCGCGTCAGCACGGATTCCGAAGAACAGGAAACAAGCTACGAGGCTCAGGTCACACACTACACCGAGTACATTCAAAAGAATCCGGAATGGGAGCTGGCTGGCATATTTGCGGACGACGGCATCTCCGGCACCAACACAAAAAAGCGTGACGAATTCAACCGAATGATCGACGAGTGCATGGCCGGTAACATCGACATGGTCATCACCAAGTCCATCAGCCGATTTGCCCGAAACACTCTTGACTGCCTCCAATACATCCGGCAGCTGAAAGACAAGAACATACCAGTTTATTTTGAGAAGGAAGCCATCAACACGCTGGACGCTAAAGGCGAGGTTCTGATCACAATCATGGCGAGCCTTGCCCAGCAGGAAAGCCAGTCAATGAGCCAGAACATCAAACTGGGACTTCAATACCGCTACCAGCAAGGTAAGGTTCAGGTTAATCACAATCGCTTCCTCGGATACACAAAGGATGACAACGGGCATCTGATCATTGATCCGGAGCAGGCAGAAATCGTAAAGCGCATCTACCGAGAATACCTTGAAGGCTCCAGCATGGATAAGATCGCCGACGGGCTTATGGCTGATGGCATCCTTACCGGCGCTGGCAAGACAAAATGGCACACCAGCACCATCAACAAGATTCTCCGCAACGAGAAGTACATGGGCGACGCGCTGCTTCAAAAGACCTATACCACAGACTTCTTAACAAAAAAGCGGATCAAGAACAACGGCACCGTCCCTCAATACTACGTTGAGGGCGATCATGAAGCAATCATTCCGAAAGAGCTCTTCATGCAGGTGCAGGCGGAGCTTGTCCGTCGCCGGGTAGTCCACGTCAGCCCGACAGGCAAAAAACGCAGTTTCTCCTGCAATCACTGTTTTGCACAGATGGTTTTCTGCGGAGACTGCGGTGAGCTTTACCGGCGCGTTCACTGGAACAATCACGGCTGCAAGTCCATCGTATGGCGCTGCATCAGCCGCTTGGAACCGACCTCGGCTGAAAAGAACTGCACCAACCGGACGGTTAACGAGCTCCTTCTACAAGAGATCACGGTCAAGGCCTTCAATAAAATTCTTACCAAGCGGGACTTTTTCCTTAAAACCTTACAGCAGAACATCGCAAAAGCTGTGGTCAGCGCTGACACCCTCTCGCCGGGCGGCATTCAGGCAAGGCTCGAAGAACTGCAAAAAGAGCTCATCAAGAAGGCAAACAATAAACAGGACTATGACTCTATCGCCGATGAGATTTTCCGGCTCCGCGACCAGAGAGAACAATCCGAACTCGACAGCCACCACCGGGAAGAAGCCATGAACCGGCTCAAAGAGCTGCAGAACTTCATCGCAGGTCAAGAAACCGATATCACAGAGTTTGATGAGGCTCTGGTAAAAAAGCTCATCGAGAAGATCACCGTTTTTGCCGACCACTTCAATGTGGAATTCAAATCCGGGCTTGCAATCGAAATCGAAGCATAAAAAGAGCAAGTCGCACTAATGGTCATTAACTATATAGTCGACTTGCTCTTTCATTTTTAAATCATCGGCGATGGCTTCAGTATATCTTCAATCGTATCTATCAACTTTCTAATGTATGGGAAGAGCTTGTTATCATCAAAATCCGCCAATTGCACAATTGCATCCTCCAATGAAAAAGAATACCTAACATCAGCAATATCCGACGCCATCTGGGTTTTCTCTCCCGTGTCTTTATTTTGAACATAAAAGCCCATCACGCGTCCCGAAGACAAATCTTCAATTTCCTGATATGCCGGTCTCCCTTTATGTTTACAAAAATTGTAGCGCTTTCTTATTTCTGAATCTGAAAAAGCATTCCAAAAATCAATAATCTGATCGAAGGCAGGAATGAATTCAGGGCACATCATCCTCAGGTACTCAAAGGGATTATTCTCGGCAGTAGGTGCTGTCACGTTTCGTTCAGCACTTCTAAGTAATGTTGCTGCCTCATCGATAGGTCTTATTCCAGATAAATCTACTCTTTTTCCCTGTTGGCTACAGGCAAATTCTGCCGACACATAACATAGTGTCCAAGACATATCTACTATGGCATTATAATAGAACAATGCAGTCTCATAAAAATGTGACCGAAATATCAACTTAAAAGCTTTATTAGCTACATCATCCTCAACTGGATTAAACCAATGTTCCCAATCATCGGTTTCGGTTTCTCTTAAAAATATACGAGCAGCTGAGTATTGCTCGACAAGTTCTTTTTGTTTTGAACGAAAATACAAATCGTGATTGTTTGGAAGTCTTGTTCCAACCAAGTTAAATGTTACCGACGACGGTTTATCTAATGAAAATATATCTGTAGCAAATTCCATCCAACTCCTCCTAACATCTATCTCACAGCCACAACTCCCCGACATCTAACGTGGCAACTCAACATAGTGACATCTACCGTGGCAACTCAACTCTCACACTTTTCGACCGGATTTGCCCTTGGATAAGTTACCGAGAAGCGTCCGTCCTGCCCGATGCCGAATTTGCCCGATTGCACGAAAACCGCAGTATTACCGGGCTTTCGCGGCTATTATCCTTCGACTCTTGACATCAATACTACCGTCTCAACATGCGTCGTCATCGGAAACATATCCACCGGCTGAACATCCTCAGCCGCGTAGCCGCCGTCAGTCAAAATCTGCATATCACGAGCAAGCGTCGCTGGATTGCACGACACATAGACCACACGCTTCGGCTGCATTTTCAAAATCGTCGCTAGTAGCTGCTCATCACAACCCTTGCGCGGCGGGTCCACAACAAGCACATCTGCCACGACGCCCTCTTGATACCATTTCGGAATGACCTCTTCCGCTTTGCCCACTTCAAATGTCACATTATCCATCTCATTATGAGCTGCATTTTTACGCGCATCCTCAATCGCCTCTGGAACGATCTCCACGCCATACACATGTTTCGCCTGTTTCGCCAGACAAAGTGAAATCGAGCCGATACCGCAATAAGCATCAATGACCGTCTCCTCACCAGTAAGCCCCGCACGATCAAGTGCTTCCTGATACAATCGCTCAGTCTGCACCGGGTTGACCTGATAGAAAGAGCGCGCCGAAATTTTGAACTCGATCCCGTGAATCGTGTCGACAATGGCCTCTTTCCCCCACAGCACAATCGTCTTTTTGCCAAAAATCACATTCGTTTTATCCGGATTGACATTTTGCACAATCGAAACGAGCTGCGGAATTTCTGCCTGAAGTCGCTCTAAAATAACTTCTTTATAGGGAAATTGGGCTTTCCGGGTCACAAGAACAAGCATCAGCTCCTGGTTCGTATAGCTGCTCCTCGTCATGATATGCCGAATGTCACCCCGGTTCCGTTCCTCATCATACGGCTCCAGGCCATATTCCGCCAGAATCTTCCGCGTGGCCTGCACCGCCGCATCGTTTTGTTTATTTTGAATCAGACACGCATCCATGTCGATAATTTGGTGACTCCGTTTTTGGTAAAAGCCCGCTGCCAGTTTGCCGTCCACATAGCCGACCGGCACCTGCGATTTGTTCCGATAGTAGAACGGCTCAGCCATGCCGAGCGTTTCGTGCACCGCCACACTTTGCTTGCCAATCCGGCGCATCACTTCATAAACCTGCTTTTGCTTGAACCGAAGCTGTCCCGCATACGACAAATGCTGCAACTGACAACCGCCGCATTTTTGATAGACAGGGCAAGGTGGCTCCACTCGATCTGGACTTGCTTCAAGGAGCTCCACCAGTCGACCATAGCCGAATTTTTTGCCCGCCTTCACCACTTTGATTTTTACGCGCTCGCCGGGAAGCGTGTTCGGTATGAAAAGCGGATAGCCGTCAATCTTGGCAACACCGCTCCCTTCATGTGTCAAATCAATGACTGAAAGCTCGATTTCCTGATTTTTTTCTACTGCATGTGCCACCTTGTCTCACACTTCCTCCCAATTTGTTTCAACAATTCATTATAACGGAAATCCCATCAAAAAAACAGAGCCGACAAAAGCTCTGTTCTATTTCATCACATATTCAATGCCGACTGGTTCAGTGATTGTCGCCTCACCCGTCTCACTCCACAGAAAAAAGGCTTTCTTTGTTACAGTGAAATCATAATAAAATTCTTTCGGATAGGCCGTGACATCTTGAAAAGACGTTTCAAATTGATCATCAATAGCTGCCCCTTGATCTAGCGCATCAAATTCAAAGGCATCTGCTGTATCCTTGGCCAGATCGTTCGCATAACGAGTAGTAAGCGAGCTTTTCAAATCGACTGTCTGCCCCTCTTTTTTTAGCGGCAGTGCCTCTTGCCCACTACTGATTTCGCGAATACCACTTTCAATTTGATAATCCGACATACCTGTATGGCCATACCCTGTTGGATAGCGATATTTACTATTATTGATATATTCAGAGACCTTGTCCGCAAAAATCACCAGCCGATATTCTTTGATATTGGTGAACCGGTCATTTTCATCTGCCAATTGTTTCAGATAGTATGGATTGGTTGTTTCAAGCACCAAGTTGCCCGAACTCGTCACAGTCACTTTTGAATCTTTTGCCGGCAAATTCATAAAAATATTCTCCGTCAGTGGCAGAGGGGTCTTCGTTTCTACCCATGATTTATTGCTTTCGATCAGTTCGGCTTGCGTTACTTTAGGCACCACTTCCCTCGCCTCCACTCTCCAGAAAACAAGCCAAATCACTGCCGCCAAAACAAGAAGAATCGCTAAAATAGCCACTATTTTTTTATTCATCTGGGCCCGCAGCAAGCTTTTCCACCTACTTTCAAATATTTCAAGGCTTCATTATTATAATTCTTTGATATAATTTATACAATCCTTTTACAAAAAAGACAACTAATTTACTATTTAATTGTATTACTTTTTTACTTGCCGTTTTCGACCTCTGCGCGTAAAATTTATCTTATTGGATAGAAAGGGGCAAAAAATGAATATATGTGTGTATTGCGGGTCAAATCCCGGAAAAACAAGCCAGTATACAGAAAACGTCACAGAGCTTGCACAAGTTTTAAGCGGCGCTGGTCATGATCTGATTTACGGCGGCGGTAGCTTAGGACTGATGCGCGTGATGGCAGATGAGATGTTGAAATCTGGACGTCATGTAACCGGTGTGATGCCAAAAGGACTTTTTCGCAGCGAAATGGTTCATCAAGGCCTTTCTGAGCTAATTGAGGTACATTCGATGCCAGAGCGAAAGGCTGAAATGATTCGGCTTAGCGACGCTTTCATTGCGCTTCCAGGAGGTTTTGGCACATTAGAAGAAATTTCCGAGGTGCTCAGCTACGCTCAACTTGGGCTCCATCAAAAACCAATCGCCTTTTTTAATATAAACGGCTTTTATGATCCGCTGATAACTTGGGTCAAACAGGCCATTCAGGAAGGATTTATTCACGCCGGGCAAGACAGGTTATTTATTAATACCGCATCTCCGCTTAAATTAGTCGAGCAATTAGCGAACTACCAGCAACCAGAAAAAGTCAATAAATGGCAGGAATTAGAGGCTTAACAGCGAAAAACGCAGTTCTCAAAATGAGAACTGCGTTTCTTTAACATTTCTTTCGTTCAATCTCTCTTACTTTTTCATCATTATATTCATCCACAAAGTACAGCGGACGACGTTTGGTCTCATTGAAAATTCGGCCCAAATATTCGCCGATAATTCCGAGTGAAAGTAGTTGAATCCCGCCAAGGAATAAAATCACGATCATCAGTGAAGGATAGCCACTCACATCCGCCCCCATAATCAGCGTCTTAATAAATACCCAGATCATAAAAATAAAGGCACAAAGTGAAACGATACTTCCGACAATCGCCGACAGTCGAAGCGGCCCAGTTGTGAAAGAAGTAATCCCTTCAATCGCCAAATTAATCAACTTGAAATAGTTCCATTTGGTTTCCCCGGCAGCCCGTGGATCACGATCAAATTCGATTTCCTTCTTATTATAACCGATCCAGCTGAACATGCCTTTCGTATATCGCTGCGTTTCGCGCAACATTCTGAGAGCCTCTACCGCCCTGCGATCAAGTAAACGAAAATCGCCTGTATCCTCTTGAATCGGCACACTTGCCATTTTTTTCAATAATTGATAGAACTTTTTAGAGGTATATTTTTTCAAGAATGTTTCGCCATCACGGGAACGGCGTTTTGCGTAAACATCATCATATCCCTCTTCCCAGTAACGAATCATCTCAGGAATAAGCTCGGGTGGGTCTTGTAGGTCAGCATCAATAATCACCACTGCATCGCCTTTTGCATAATCAAGCCCGGCAATCATCGCTGTTTCCTTGCCAAAGTTGCGACTAAGATCCACGAAAGAAACCCGCTTGTCTGTTTCACGAAATTCTTTTAAAATGTCCAATGTCCGATCTTTACTACCATCATTAATAAAAAGATATTCGAATTCATAATTAGGCAAACCACCAGTCACGCTATTTAAGCGCTCATATAATTGACCTAAAACATCTTCTTCATTATATGCAGGTATTAATATTGTCACTAATTTCATACTTCTAGTGTCTCCTTTACTAATCGACTCCCGTTAATTCAATTTATTTTAACATAAAAAGGCAAGCTTGTGAATAGGTAACATTTTCATTACGGAATATCATTAGATTAACATCATTGCAAAAAAAGACTTTTATTTGTAATAATAAACATGCTATAATATTTACAGCCATAGATTATACTAAATGTAGAGGTGTATATATGAAAATAAAAAAACGGGTTGTCTATTTGTTGGCGTTTTTACTACCGATGCTAGCAATGACAAGTATCTTTGCTTTTCAACAATTCCATCCTTTCGGGGATCGCTCTATCTTTGTTGTAGATTTATATGGGCAATACCGCTCTTTCTTCTACTATTTTTATGACTTTTTCCATCAAACTGATTTCACCCTATTCTCTTGGGAAACTGCTCTTGGGATGAATCAGGCGGGCGTTTTTTCTTATTATTTGAGTAGTCCGTTTAATTTTCTTCTATTACTTTTCAGCCGTGACCATTTACCGGACGCCATTGTCTTTCTAACGATTTTCAAAATAGGCGCTGCTGGTGCCACAATGGCTTTTTACTTGAAACGTCTCAAAACGTTCTCTTCCGATACAGTGGTGGTCATGTTTTCACTTTGCTATGCATTAATGGGATACGCCATGTGTTACGCGCAAAATGTGATGTGGCTGGACGGTTTGATTTATCTGCCATTAATTCTCGAAGGGGTAGAAAAAATCATTCGCCGACGTTTTAGCGTACTCTTTGTGTTAGCACTTGCACTGATGTTTATTTCCAGTTTCTACATATCCTATATGGTAGGCGGATTTGTTTTTGTTTACTTTATTGTTAAGATGCTTTCTAGAAAAATAGAATGGCGTAAGATGCTTTCTTCTATTTTAATCTTTTTAAGCAGTACCTTACTATCACTCGGGATTTCGTTTGTTTTGTTTTTCCCAACGATCATTCAGTCACAAACCATTCATAAAAATGCCAGTGATTTTATTCCAAACGCACAAGGGATTTTACGGATTTTTGCTAAATTCTTTAACGGCACCTATGACTCGCTTATCACAACCGGTGGTGCCACATACTACGCCAATATCTTTTCTGGAATTCTTGTAATTATATTGTTACCAGTCTTCTTCCTATCCAAAAAGACAAAATGGCGGGAGAAAATATGTTTTGGTGTTCTTGTTGCCCTCTTTATGCTTAGTTTCAAATTCGGCATACTTAATTTGATTTGGCATGCTATGACACCTCCCACATGGTTTCCATATCGCTTCTCTTTCCTATTCTCATTTACTATTATTGTTATGGCTTTTATCCTTTTCCAACGACTCGATGCCAAAGATCGCAAATGGATTTTTCTTTCCTTTATTGCGTGGTTTGCCCTTCTAGTCATGGAATATGTTTTCCAAAGTGGCACAGTCAATCTAAAACTATTTATTGGGAATGCCATGCTATTAGTAGCTTTTACAACAGTTCTGCTGCTTTTACTCACCTATCCTTCAAAACGAAAATTATTGACATTTGCCTTGGCTTTTCTTGTTTTTGCGGATATGACAAGTAACGGTTTACTGATATCCAGAAAGCTTGATAAACAGTTTACTTACAAAGATTATTCCGCTGTTCAGCTTAATCAAAAGGCAGATAATATCGTAAAAGGTATTCAAAAAAACGATGATAGCTTCTACAGAATGGCTTTAAATTTTGACCAATATGAGAACAACGGCTATCTTTATCAAGCCAATACGATCTCACATAATAGCTCCATGTTAGCCGAAGATTTAGCAAAGACCATGCGTCAGTTTGGCTATAGCACCCAACCAGAAAACCGCAAAATCATTTCAAACGGCGGAACCGTATTGAGTGATAGCATTTTAGGCGTGAAGTACCAGATTGATCCTGCCAATTACAAACAAGCTAAATCTGATAAAGTGGGCAATTACTATGTGTATGAGAATCCATCAGCACTTCCCCTAGGGTTTTTCATTGACCCTTCTGCAGCTCAAGAAATTTCGACAGCGCTTGACAAAGATCCTTATGTAGATATGGTTAATGCCCAACAAAATCTTGCTCAGCTAATTGGAGATAGCCAGAATGAAATTGTCAGTGCAGTTAAACCAATTCGTGTGGTAGAAAAAGAAGGTACGGAAACAACACAAGGTAAAGAAACACCCTATTATGATACCATCTACTATCTGCCACAAATTACGTCGGATAAAATATTGTATCAATACACATGGACTAACACATATGATCGCTCAAGTGTACTATTTAATGATCAATATGCGTACACCTATCCAATCAAAGGTCATGAAGATGGTGTAGCAAATATTTCCATGCTGCAATCCAATGTCACAAAAGTTACTTATCGTAGCTATAATAAAAAGGTCACTTATCCTATTCAGTAATTCTTTACAATCGACCCTACTGCCCTTGCTAAATATGCCACTGCAGCTCAGGAAACCGGCCTTCAAGATGTGAAAGTAGATAACAGCTCAATTTCAGGGACGACAAATAGTGAAACAGGCGGTACCATGCTGCTAACAGTTCCTTATGATAAAGGCTGGCGTTTCCAAGTGAACGGCAAAGATGTCGAAGCCAAGAAAACCGCGGGCTACTTTACATCCATCGAGGTACCAAAAGGAAAAGCGGTAATTACAGCAACTTACCATGTTCCTGGCATGCGTGTTGGACTTACGGTTACAGTCATTTCTCTTTTGATCCTCCTTCTTCTCTATATCCGTGAACGCCGCCGCGTCTTGGTGGCACACCGGATGCTGACAAGAAGAATCCGCTAATCACAAAAAAGGTGCGAAACCAAGTAACTGGTTTCGCACCTTTTTATTAATCAATTAACGTTTGTTCCTCGTATTTTACATCCAAATCAGAAGCCGGAATCTCTTCCACATTCGCAAAAAATTCAATATGCTGATTTAAATTTTGAAAAGTCATTGGCGTCTCTCCGCCTAGTTCACCGTCTAAATTGATGAGCATTTTTTCTTCTGAAGTCACCACAACTTTTTCAGATTTCACATAGATGACATTCGGTTCTTTCACATGATCGCCGCGTAAAGCCAGTGTGATCAGACGAATAAATTCAGCCAAGTTGACCTTTTTGACCACTATCAGTGAAAATTTGCCATCATCCAGCTTGGCATCCGGCGCAATCTTTTCAAACCCGCCAATCGAATTGGTCAGCCCAAGCAGGAAAAACATCGCTTCTCCTTCAAAAAAACCATCATCATATTCAATTTTGACTTTCGTCGCTTTAAAAGACGGCAGCATTTCGATTCCTTTTAAATAATAGGCCAGCTGTCCCAGCATCGTTTTTAATTTACTTGGTACATCATAGGTCAGTTCTGTCAAACGGCCGCCACCGCCAATATTAATAAAATACGTATCATTGGCCTTCCCAATATCCATCGCGACACTTTGACCAGCAGCAATGATTTCCGTTGCCTTGATCACATCTCGCGGAACATGAAGCGCACGAGCAAAGTCATTCGTCGTCCCAGTTGGAATGATCCCCACTTTTGGACGAACCGGTTGCTCAGCAATTCCATTGATCACTTCATTGATAGTCCCATCGCCGCCTGCTGCAACCACAAGATCATACCCATCTACCACGGCCAGTTCAGCTTCTCGCTTTGCATCACCTGCTTCTGGTGTCGTCGCATGGGCACTCGTCACGTAACCTGCATTTTCTAATATTTGCAGGACATCTGCCAAATTTTTCTTGATCAGCTCTCGACCAGAAGTTGGATTATAGATTACGCGAGCTCTCTTCTTCATTGCCTTCATCCTCTCTACAACAAAAAAACGGCTACACTCAAAACGTGTAACGCCTCATCTGTTCAGCATGTTTATTATAGCAAAAAAATAGTCGCTTGCCTATTTTATACCAGTGAAAAATCGTGCATATCCTCCCATTTATTTAAAAATCCTGCATATGAAAGTGGTCAAACGGTCTAAAAAAAACAGAAACCGTCTCAATCAAATCTGCTCCCCGTCAAATTGACAAGAAATTGATTGAAGACCGTTTCTGCTTCAGATTAGCGTTTATTCATTTCTTCCAGTAAAATCTTATTGACCATAGGCGGATTCGCTTGGCCTTTGGTTTGTTTCATCACTTGACCGACAAGGAAACCGATCGCCCGGTCCTTCCCATTTTTAAAGTCGACAATTGATTGCTCATTTTCATCCAGAATCGCTGTAATGATTTTGCGCAACTCGCCCTCATCCGAAATTTGAACGAGACCTTTTGCTTTGACAACCTCTTCGGCATGCCCACCATTTTGAGCCAGCTCACGAAAGACTTTCTTGGCGATTTTAGAAGAGATCGTCCCATTTTCAATGAGTTTGATCATCCCCGCAAGGTTTTCCGGTGTAAGCCCTGTCTCATGCAATTCTTTTTGTTCAGCATTCAGATAAGCAGATACTTCACCCATCAGCCAGTTAGAAGCGAGCTTTGTTTCTGCGCCGGCTTTGATCGTTGCTTCAAAGAAATCAGACATTTCTTTTGTCAGTGTAAGCACCATCGCATCATAGGAAGGCAAGCCTAGTTCCGTCACATAACGTTCTTTTCGTTTGTCAGGCAGCTCTGGGATTTCCGCACGAATCCGATCCATCCAAGCCTGATCAATAAACAAATCGA
Organism: Listeria costaricensis; assembly: GCF_900183385.1. Taxonomy (GTDB): domain Bacteria; phylum Bacillota; class Bacilli; order Lactobacillales; family Listeriaceae; genus Listeria; species Listeria costaricensis. The sequence continues at coordinate 23,287 of NZ_FXUT01000025.1, read as the reverse complement.
CTAGATCCGGCTCTGGGAAGTAACGATAATCATCGGAACCCTCTTTCACACGCATCAAGCTCGTTTTGCCTGTTGCTTCTTCAAAACGGCGCGTTTCCTGTTCGATAATTCCACCCGCAAGAAGTACCTCACGCTGGCGTTTTTCTTCATATTCGATTCCCTTACGCACGTTGTTAAAGGAGTTCAGGTTTTTCAGCTCCGTTTTCACGCCAAATTCTTCCTGACCGACCGGACGAATCGAGATATTCGCATCACAACGCATCGAGCCTTCTTCCATTTTCACGTCGGAAACACCTGTATATTGAATGATTGATTTCAGTTTTTCCAGATATGCATAAGCTTCTTCAGCCGTTCTAATATCCGGCTCCGATACGATCTCAATTAGTGGCGTTCCTTGACGATTGATATCAACAAGTGAATACCCTTGATTCGTATGCGTATTTTTCCCTGCATCCTCTTCTAAATGAAGCCGTGTAATACCGATTTTTTTCTTCTTACCGCCAACTTCAATTTCAATCCAGCCATGTTCACCAATTGGTTTATCGAATTGCGAAATTTGGTAGGCTTTCGGATTATCGGGATAAAAATAGTTTTTGCGGTCAAATTTAGTATGCTGGGCAATTTCACAATTGATTGCCATTGCAGCCTTCATTCCATATTCAACTGCCCGTTTATTCAGTACTGGCAAAACACCCGGCATCCCTAAATCGACCACCGTTGTGTTTGTATTCGGTTCTGCACCAAAATGAGCAGGAGCAGAAGAGAAAATTTTTGATTCAGTTTTTAATTCTACGTGCACTTCAAGTCCAATCACAGTTTCAAAATTCATGTCTTCTTCCCCCTCCTAAGATAATGTTGGCTTTTCTTTATGGAATGCTGTCGCCTGCTCAAAAGCATGGGCAACCTGATAAATTTTTGCTTCTTCAAAATGATTCCCAATGATTTGCAGACCGACCGGCATACCATCCGAGAAGCCACATGGTACAGAAATCGCTGGAACGCCCGACAGGTTGATCGGAATCGTCAAAATATCATTCAGATACATGGTGATCGGGTCATGAATCATCCCATCAATATTGAAGGCCGTCGTTGGAGCAGTTGGGCCAATAATCACGTCATAGGCTTCAAATACTTTAGCAAAATCCTCTTTGATCAGCGTACGTGCCTGTTGCGCTTTTTTATAATAAGCATCATAGTAGCCGGAACTTAGCGAATAAGTACCCAGCATGATCCGACGCTTCACTTCATCGCCAAATCCTTCAGAACGAGTTTTCTTGTAAAGCTCATCCAAATTGGTTGCATTCGGTGAACGATACCCATAACGAACCCCATCAAAGCGCGCCAAGTTGGAAGATGCCTCACTGGAAGCCAGAATGTAATAACTTGCTACACCATACTCAGAATGCGGCAGGGAAACTTCTTCCCATGTGGCACCCAGTTTTTCAAGCGTGGCCAGAGCTTCCATGACGGCTTGTTTCACGCCCGGTTCAACCCCAGCGCCCAAGTACTCTTTCGGAACGCCAATTTTGAGCCCTTTAATGTCCCCCGTCAAAGCAGCCGCAAAATTCTCAGCCGGCCGTTCGATCGAAGTCGAATCATTTTCATCAACGCCAGAGATGGCTTCCAAAAGATAGGCATTATCGGCCACAGTACGTGTAATAGGACCAATTTGATCGAGCGAAGAGGCAAAGGCAATCAAGCCAAAACGCGAAACGCGACCATATGTAGGCTTCATTCCCACAACACCACAAAATGCCGCCGGTTGACGAATCGAGCCACCTGTATCAGAGCCCAGCGAGAAGAGCACTTCAGAAGCCGCAACCGCTGCCGCACTACCGCCAGATGAGCCACCCGGAACCTTGCTCAAGTTCCACGGATTATAAGTTTTATGGAAGTAGGATGTTTCAGTCGATGACCCCATTGCAAACTCATCCATATTCAGTTTCCCGATATTGATGGCCTGCGCTTTTTTCAATTTTTGGACAACCGTTGCATCATAAATCGGGTCAAAGTTTTCCAAAATTTTGCTTGCTGCAGTCGTCCGCAAACGATTCGTTACGATATTATCTTTGATACCGATTGGCAGACCTGCCAGCACGTTATCCGGATCGATCCCAGCATCACCAAGTTCAGCTGCCACGTCATAGGCTTTTTCCTTGTTGAGCGTAATAAAAGCGCCCACCTTATCTTCCACCGCTTCAATGCGGTCATAGGATTCTTGCACTAAATCAAACGGCGTAATTTCTTTTTTCACAAGAAGGTCGTGCAATTCTTGTACTGAATGTTCAAATAAACCCAAAATAGATTCCCTCCTATAAGCAGATTTTCACACTTATTCTTCAATAATTGTTGGAACTTTAAACATGCCATCCTGCGTTAGAGGCGCATTACGTAAAACTTTTTCACGCGGCAGTCCGGGTTTTGCCACATCTTCGCGAAGGACATTGGAAACAGGGATTGCGTGCGAAGTCGGTTCTACATTTGTTGTATCCAACTCGTTTAATTTTTCGACCATTTCAATAATATTGCCAAGCTGGCTGGCAAATGCTTCTGCTTCAGAATCAGAAACTTCAAGTTTTGCAAGGTTCGCCACTTTACGTACAGTGTCTTTCGATATATTTGTCAAAACGCCATCCTCCTTATGGTTAGATCGATTAGTTTTTTCCACTAATGCTAAAATTATATCATAGTCTACACCCATTTGCAGAGGGTTTTTATGAATTTCCTGAAAAGAAATCGTTCGTTTCCACACCGATAAAAACAGGATTCCACTAGAAGCCTCTATAGCTCCTCATGGAATCCTGTTTCTTCGTTTAATTATAAATATGAGCCTTCGCTGCATCTTCATTCGCAGAGCGCGTAATCAGTGCTGCCGGTCCATCCGTTGTAGAAATATTCACTTGGATATTCGCTGTATTGGGCAAATGCTTGCCGACCAGATCCGTCACATACTGTGAAAATCCAATAATTTCCGCCTCTCCGTAAAACTGAACGGGAATATCGACATCAAGCTCTGCAAGTTGGTCGTTTTCATAGCGGGCACGTCCCACAACACCCGTGTAATTCGGATAGTATTTTTCAATATCCGCTTTAAAATTCAAGAAGGAATCGCTGTCCGTCTTATGGTCGCTTGCAGCATCATTAGACGGCAACACGTAACTCTTCTCTTTGATATCTTTCCAGTTGCCAAGATCCGTTCCCTCTGCAGTTGTATAGGCCATGTAGTTCCCTGGCGCTACCGCATCACGACGCCCTTGCTTATAAATGGCCACTGTAATCGGTACATTTTCAAGCCCCTTGGTTTGACGCATCCGATTGACCACAGTTTGAGCCATTTCTTTCCCTTTGGCAAGCAAATCACTGTCGCTGATATCCTGTTCATAGGTATCGCCATACTGTTCTTTTTGATAATAGTCCACAGAATTCATCGCCAGTGCAACAGACACACCACCTAATGAAACCGTGTTATCATCCGTTTGCTTTAAATAATCCTGTTCAAGAATATGCGCTAAATAAATCGGATTGCGGTTATTTCCCGTCCCATTATCAGTCGGATTCAGCCCATCCTTATTATCGTCACTTTGACGTGAAAGCCACTTACTGAGTGTATCTTCATCCAAATATTGTCCTTCTTGGAATAAGTATTGATCCACCGCATAATTGTTTTGTGAAATCCGCATCAAGCCGGACTCTAACTCATTAATGTCATAGCGCGAATTGATATTGGAAACGACCAGACCGCGCGATTTGCTGGCCTTATAAGGGAGGACGGTTTTATAGTAACTTGATGAGATTTGATTTTTTGTCATAATCCCCGTCTCGCCTTTTTTCTCCGAATCTTTTTGTACGACCTTGCTATCAGAATCAAGCTTTGGCGCACAACCTGTAAGCACAAGCAGCAGGACCATCAAGGGTACCAATAATTTTTTCATTCGTTAAACTCCACCTTTATCCGGTAAATAGTTAAGCAAGTCCGCTTCGCTCAGCACAGTAATCCCTAATTCCTGCGCCTTTGCAAGTTTAGAACCTGCATCGCTGCCGGCAACAACAAGATCCGTCTTTTTACTGACACTGCCGGAAACATTTCCCCCAAGCTGTTCAATTAGAGCTTTTGCATCATTTCGTGTAAACTGCTCAAGTTTTCCAGTTAAAACAACCGTCTTATCTTTGAAAACCAGTGCCTCTTCATCTAAATCACTTGGCCGCGGACCTGTATATGTCATATTGACGCCCGCTTTTTTCAATTCATTCAAAAGTTCATGGACTTCTTCATTTTCAAAATAGGTGACCACACTGTCTGCCATAATCTCCCCAACATCCGGTGTTTCTGTCAGTTCTTCCTTAGCCGCCTCTTTCAACCGGTCAATCGTTTCAAACTTCATCGCAAGTGTTCGCGCCGCTTTGGCACCTACATGGCGAATTCCCAGTCCGAAAAGGAGACGCTCCAAAGAATTCTCTTTACTAACTTCAATCGAATGAAGCAGATTGGTCACAGACTTCTCACCCATTCGTTCTAATTTTAACAGTTCTTCCTTTGAAAGGAAATAGAGATCTGCCACATCCTGAATCAACTGTTGATCAAACAGTTGCATGACGACCTTCTCACCCAATCCGTCAATGTTCATTGCATTTCGGGAAACAAAGTGAATTAGCCCCTCCTTCAACTGAGCCGGACACTTCGGATTGATGCAGCGGAGCGCCACCTCTTCTTCCAAGCGCACCAATTCACTTCCACATGTTGGACAAATTTCTGGCATATGAAATTCTGTCTGCGTACCGTCGCGTTCTTCCGGAATACTGCGAATCACTTCCGGGATAATGTCCCCTGCTTTTTTAATGACCACCGTGTCGCCAATCCGAATATCTTTTTCGTGGATCAAATCCTCATTATGCAGAGAAGCGCGGCTGACGGTTGTTCCTGCAACAAAGGCGGGTTCCAAAACGGCCGTCGGTGTCACAACGCCAGTTCGGCCTACATTCAGCTCAATATCAAGCAGCTTTGTGGGCACCTCTTCGGCAGGGAACTTGTAAGCGATCGACCAGCGCGGTGTTTTCACCCGGTTTCCGAGTGTTTCCTGCTGACTTAGATCGTTCACTTTCAGCACAATGCCATCAATATCATAATCAAGGCTGGCTCGTTTTTCCGTCCATTCCTCAATATACGCAAAAACTTCTTCCATGGTTTGGCAAACACGGCGCTCTTTATTGACTTTAAGCCCGAGATCAGCCAGCATTTCCAGCCCTTCGCTGTGTTTTGCTACACCCATTTCGCCAAAATCCGCCACGGAGTACAGAAAAATATCTAGATTCCGTTTAGCCGCCACTTTTGTATCAAGCTGCCGAAGAGAACCAGCCGCTGCATTCCGCGGATTGGCAAAAAGCATTTGACCTTCTTCCTCACGAATTTCATTGAGCTCCTTAAAAGATTTTTTCGGCATGTAGGCCTCGCCGCGCACCTCAATTGAAAAAGGCTGGCGTAATTTCATCGGAACAGAGCGAATCGTTCGCAAATTGGCCGTGATATCTTCGCCAATTGTTCCATCACCACGTGTTGCCCCTTGCTTGTAGATTCCATTCTCATAAATCAGCGAAACCGCCAATCCATCAATTTTCAGCTCACACATATATTCACGCTCATCGCCGACCTTTTCGCGCACCTGGCGATCAAAATTCAGCAGATCCTCCTGGCTGAAAGCATTGCCGAGACTGAGCATTGGTGTTTGGTGAGCCACTTTGACAAAGCCTTCCAAAACCTCTCCGCCAACTCGCTGCGAAGGCGAATCAGAAGTGATCCAATCTGGATGGCGTTCTTCGATGGCCAATAGTTCCTGATTCAACTGGTCATAAACCACGTCTTCCACAGTCGGCTGATCCATCACATAATATTCGTGACTATACCGATTTAATAAGTCGATCACTTCTTGATAGCGTTTTTTCTCATCCATTCCAAGCACCTGCTTCCTTACGCTTTTTCAATCGGCGCGAATTCCGCCAACAATCTTTTTACACCGGTCGGGCTTGGAAACGCAATATCGAGTTCCATGCTGCTGCCTTCACCTTTCACACTGACAACCGTACCAACGCCCCATTTTTTGTGCGTCGCCTTGTCTCCAACATTCCAGCCAAGCGAAGCCGCGCCACTCGCTTCGTAGCTCGCCACTTGTTTCACAGCTCGTTTTGGTCGTGCAAATGGGACTTCTTTCAAGCGATTTTCATGACCTGTTTCGATTAAATCTTGCGGAATCTCTCCAATAAACCGAGACTCCTGATTGGTTGTCGAGCGACCGTAGAGCATCCGCGAATAGGCACTCGTCAAATAAAGTTCCTCTTCCGCCCGCGTGATTCCCACATAAGCCAGTCGGCGCTCCTCTTCCATTTCATCCTCTTCAAACAATGCGCGCGAATGTGGGAATATGCCTTCTTCAAGCCCCACCAGAAAGACTACAGGAAATTCAAGTCCCTTGGCCGAGTGAAGCGTCATCAGCGTCACCGCACCCTGATCTGCGTCGTCTTCATTATCCAGCTGATCCACATCTGCTACCAGCGCCAAGTCTGTCAAAAAGGCGATCAGCGTCTTGTCATCACTCTCTTTTTCAAAATTCTGCGTCACAGACAGAAACTCATCAATATTTTCCAGCCGTGTCTGTGCTTCAATCGTCCGTTCATTTTTCAACATTGTCCGATAACCCGTTTTTTCGAGCACCTCTTCCACAAGCTCCGTTACCGAAAGATAATCCTGCATTTGTGTAAAGCCCTTAACTAAGCTATGGAATTCCACCAGTTGCTTGCTGATTTTAGTCGAAAGCCCAGCCAGCTCTACTCGCTCAAGCACTTCAAAAAGTGTCAGGTCGTAAGCTGCAGCCGTTCTGGCCAATTTTTCAAGCGAACCGGCACCCACGCCACGCTTCGGCACATTGATAATCCGCGTCAAGCTAATATCGTCATCATTATTGGAAATCAGCCGCAAATAGGCCAAAATATCTTTGATTTCTTTTCGATCATAGAATTTCGTCCCGCCGACCATTGTATAGGCAATACTCGATTTCATGAAAAATTCTTCCATCACCCGCGACTGAGCATTCGTCCGGTAAAGAATCGCAAAATCTGTCAGCGGCCGATTGTTGTTCCGAATCTCCTCTTGAATCTTGCTGACCACATAGGAAGCCTCTTCTTTTTCCGTCAACGCTTTGTGGTAGAAAATTTTCTTCCCTTCATCATTGTTCGTCCAGAGTTTCTTCGGTTTACGGTTACTATTATTTTCGATGACATGGTTGGCCGCTTCTAAAATCCGCTTGGTCGAACGGTAATTTTCTTCCAAAAGGATCGTTTGAGCATTCGGATAGTCCTTCTCAAAAGAGAGAATATTGGAGATGTCCGCCCCACGCCAGCCGTAAATCGACTGATCTGAGTCCCCGACAACGCACAAATTCTTGTATTTGGCCGCCAAAAGCTGCACAAGCGTATACTGCGCCCGGTTGGTATCTTGATACTCATCGACATGGATATATTGAAACTTGTGCTGATAGTGCTCGAGAACATCTGGCACGCGTTCAAACAGCTGAATCGTCACCATGATCAGATCATCAAAATCCAGCGCCTGATTCTTTTTCAATTTTTTCTCATACTCGGCATATACCTCTGCCACCATCTTGTCATAGTAGCCGCTTGCCTCCTTGGCATATTCACGCGCATCCATCAATTCATTCTTCGCATTGCTGATGGAAGCAAGGATTCCGCGCGGTTCATATTTCTTGGCATCGATATTTTTATCTTTCAGAATCCCCTTGATCACCGAAAGCTGGTCACTGGAATCTAAAATCGTAAAATTGCGTTCATAACCGATCCGGTCGATATCCCGGCGCAAAATCCGCACACACATCGAGTGAAAGGTCGAAATCCAGATAGACTCGGCGATTCCACCCAGCAGATTGCCAATCCGTGATTTCATTTCTCGTGCGGCCTTATTGGTAAAGGTAATCGCCAAAATATTATAAGGATTCACATCACGTTCTTTGATTAAATAGGCGATCCGGTGTGTTAAAACCCGCGTCTTACCACTCCCTGCCCCTGCCATGATCAAAAGGGGACCTTCTGTTGTCTGAACTGCCTGCTTTTGCTCGGTATTTAAGCCTTTGATTAATTGATCTCGATTTACTTGCATTCTATTTTACACCACCATACAAACATTTGTTCTTATTTTATCATATTTCAACACGGAAGAAAACAACGAGCTTGTGTCGTTTCAATCGCACTTTCAAAATCTTCATAAAGACTGTTCCCAACGACGATTACATCGGCATGATGCCCCATTTCCACCGCCTGTTCAAGCGTTTGAATGCCACCACCATACCAGAGCTCCGTCGTGCCACCTAGCACCTCACGCACTGCCTGAACAACCGCCGGATTTCCGTACCTGCCGCTATATTCCAAATAAACAATCGGCAAGTGAAAAACATGTTCCGCAAGTCGCGCGTAAGCCTGAATGGCATCAATCGACAGGGCTGTGTCCGCCTTGGCCAGCCGTGCCGCCTTCGCTTCTTCATTTAAAATAATATACCCTTGCGTACTCGTTTTATTCCACGGGATGTATTTTCCATACTCCATCGCAACTTGATGATGCCTGCCAATCAGCCATTCTGTTTCCTGCGTATTCAGCACGCTTGGAATCAAAAAGCGATCTGCATATGGAAGAATTGCCGCCTCACTACTGACTTCCAAATAAACAGGAAGCTCAGATTCACTGAAAAGATCATAGGTAAAAGAGACATTTTCAGCTGTCAGTCCGTCCGTACCACCAACAATAAAGCCATCAGTCCCACTTGTTAAAAGCCGATGCACAGCTTTTTCGCTTAATTCTTTTGCCGGATCAATTTTAAAAAAATGCCGCAACATGATGTCCCCCTCATTCATTGTTTCAAGACTGCTATCCTATTATAGCATTAGTCGGAAGGAGCTTCATCTGTCTTTTATGAAGTTTTGACTTTTTTTAAACTTTTTAGAGATACAAACAAAAAATGGCTTCGTTTCAAAAAAAGCGAAACGAGGCCATTTTTAAAGATAAGCCTGAATGACCAGACTAGCGATACAGATAACAAGGCCGGATAAGCCGACTGCCGTTCCAATAAGCCGCTTTTGGTAAGCATTGATACTCGTCGTCACAGCAAAACTGATAATAAAAATCCAGTGCCATAAGAGGCTGAACGGAAGTGTCGTCCGGCTAATAAACATCTGAACAAGTGCAAATAGTACTGCCAGCGCTAAAATCGCCGTCACGATCACAGAATAAGTCGATTTTTTCTTCAGCGGGAAAACCTCCAGACAAGCAGTTAGTTTTCTTCTTTCATCCGATCAAATACCACTTGGTACATGTCATTGCCGTAATTCAGCGAGCGTTTGACACGTGAAATCGTGGCTGTACTGGCACCTGTTTCGACCTCAATCACACTGTAAGTTTTTCCTTCTGCCAGCATTTTAGCCACCTGAAAGCGCTGCGACATGGATTGAATCTCGTTCACCGTGCAGACATCATCAAAAAAAGCATAGCATTCCTCGAGAGTTTCCAGTGTTAAAATCCCTTCAAAAAAGGCATCTAACCCTTCCCCTCTTAACTTTTCTATTTGCATACGATAACCTCCGTTTAAACTATTCAATCTTCACTTTCATATTTTAACGTACCAACGTGTGAAATACAATCTTTTTTCCTCAAAAAAGCATAATCCCGCAATTTTCGCGAGATTATGCTTTTTATGACGATTCACTTATTCAGCTTTTAGTCCAATATCAATCCGGTAGAAAAAGGCCGGATTTTCAAGTTTCTTCATTTCCTGATAGATCTTCTGACGTGCTGCCACCATCGATTCTGCCTGCAAACCTATCAATAAAACACGTCCGCCATTTGAAACGAAATCCCCATCCGAATCAAGCTTTGTACCCGCATGGTAGATGTTGACATCCGAACTAATGTGTTCTAATCCAGTAAGTTTGGCACCTTTTTCATAATGATCTGGATAACCCGCACTGGCAAGTACAACACCGAGTTCAATGCCGCCTTGTTTAAAATGAACCTCTGGCTTTTGATCATGCAGGAGTGACCAAATAATTTCCACCAAGTCCGACTCGAGTCTTGGCAGTACGACCTGTGTTTCCGGATCGCCAAATCTTGCATTGAATTCGATCACTTTTGGCCCCGCTTCCGTATGAATCAGCCCCGCATAAAGAATTCCGCGAAAACTTCTGCCTTCACTTACAAGGCCGCTACTTGCTGGAATCAGAATTTTTTCAATGGCTTCATCCACGACTTCTTTTGCCAGATGTGGGACTGGAGAATAGGCACCCATGCCGCCAGTATTGGGACCTTTATCGCCATCATAGGCTCGCTTATGATCCTGCGCAACTTCCATCGGATAAACTTCCGTCCCATTCACAAAGGCCATCAGCGAAAATTCTTCTCCTGCTAAAAATTCTTCTATGACCACTTTCTCTGACGCCTCGCCGAACTTAGCTTCCAGCATCATTTCTTTTAATGCGAGTGTAGCTTCTTCCATGGTCATGGCCACCGTAACACCTTTTCCAGCTGCCAAACCATCTGCTTTAATCACAATCGGTGCTTTCTTCTCATCCAGATAAGCTTTTGCCGCCTCGTAATCCGTAAAGGTCTCCGAATCGGCCGTTGGAATTTGATATTTTTTCATAAATTGTTTAGCAAAATCCTTACTGCCTTCAATCAGTGCCGCCTGCTTCGTTGGGCCAAACGCTGGAATGCCTGCTGCCTCCAAATCGTCGACCAGCCCGTTTAAAAGTGGCACTTCCGGTCCAACAATCGCAAAATCTACCGCTTTTTCTGTGGCAAATTGGATGATCGCCTCATGATCAGTTTCCGGAATATCCTGAAGCGCAATCCCTTTTTGCACCATTCCATCATTACCCGGGACAACATAGACTTGTTCCGTTTTCGGGGATTCAAGTAATTTTCGACTGATCGCATGTTCACGACCGCCGCTTCCGACTACTAAGATTTTCATTTTTTCACTTCCTTAGTGTTTAAAATGACGTACATGCGTGACGACCATCGCAATGCCATATTGGTTAGCCATGGCAATGGAATCCTGATCCTTAATCGATCCGCCCGGCTGAATGATCGCTGTAATTCCCGCTTTACCAGCCGCTTCGACCGTATCGTCCATCGGGAAGAAAGCATCTGAGGCAAGCACGGCCCCTTTCGCTTTTTCGCCCGCTTGTTTCAAAGCAATTTCCGCTGCACCGATTCGGTTCATTTGACCAGCTCCAACACCTAATGTTTGCGAGGCAGTCCCCACAACAATCGCATTGGATTTCACATGCTTCACAATTTTCCACTGTGTGAGAAGCGCCTGAAGTTCTGCCTCTGTTGGTGCTTTTTCTGTCACAACTTCATAACTTTCCACATCTTCTGTCAGCGCGTCCTGATCCTGCAGCAAAAGCCCGCCGCCAATCGAAATTTTATCAAGACCCGGTGCAACCGTTTTAAACGCCAGTGTCAACAAGCGGATATTTTTCTTGCGGCTCAAAATTTCAAACGCTTCATCTGAAAAACTTGGCGCAATGATAATTTCCAAAAAGATTCGACTCATATGTGTTGCTGTTTCTGCATCCACTTCACGATTAAGCGCAATGATTCCGCCGAAAATAGACGTTTCATCTGCTTCATAAGCCTTCAAATAAGCCTCTTCAAGCGTCGCGCCACATCCCACGCCACATGGATTCATGTGTTTCACAGCCACAGCAACCGGTTCGCTGAATTCTGCGGCGATTTTAACAGCAGCATCCGCATCCCGGAGATTATTATAGCTGAGCGCTTTCCCATGAAGCTGTTTGGCAGAGCTGATAACTCCCTCCTGTCCAAGCGGCTCCTTATAGAAAGCGGCATCCTGATGCGGGTTTTCCCCGTAACGCAAACGGTCTTCCAAATTATAAGTCAAAGTCAGCTTCTCTGGGAATTTTTCACCCGTTACTTCCGTTAAATATTGCCCAATCAGCGCATCATATTGAGCCGTATGACGGAACACCTTAGCCGCCAGTCTTTGTCTAGTTTCAAAAGTCGTCGCGCCGTGTTCAGCCAACTCGCCAAGCACCCCATCATAATCCGCTGCATCTACTAAAACGGTCACTGCCGCATAGTTCTTAGCCGCAGAACGCAGCATGGAAGGACCGCCAATATCGATATTTTCAATCGCTTCGGCTAGTGTCACATCCGGCTTTTCAATCGTTGCTTGGAAAGGATACAGATTGACACAAACTAAGTCGATCGGTGTGATCGCATGCGTTTCAAGTGCTTCCATATGAGCGGGAATGCTTCGATTGGCAAGTAGCCCGCCGTGCACATTCGGATGAAGCGTTTTGACACGCCCGTCCAGCATTTCTGGAAAATTTGTCACCTCTTCAATCCCAATGACTGGAACGCCCGCTTCTTCAAGAGCCAGCTTCGTGCCGCCCGTTGAAATAATTTCAAAATCAAGCTCGACTAATCGCTTGCCGAATGCTACCACACCCGTTTTATCTGATACACTGATAAGTGCTCGTTTCATCATTCAACTTCCTTTCCACTTGCCATCAACTGTTTGACAACCGCTGGATAAAAACGGTGCTCCACTTGATGGATTTTTTCGGTCAACGTTTCAATGGTATCCTCTTGAGCTATCACCACTTTTTCCTGTGCAATGACAGGCCCCGTATCCATTCCGCTATCAACAAAATGCGCCGTCACACCCGTCTCTTCCACCCGCGCCTGATAAGCCTGCCCGATCGCATCTTTCCCCGGAAATGCAGGAAGGAGCGACGGATGCAAATTGACAATTCGGTTTTGAAAAGTGCCAAGGAGTGTCGGCCCAATCAGCCGCATATACCCGGCTAAAACGCATAAATCAACAGAATAACGTGCCAACTCATCCAAAATTTCCTGCTCAAAACTTGCTTTATCGACATAATCCTTCGCCGTAAAAACAAATACAGGAATACCTGCCTGTTCCGCACGCCGAATCACCGGAGCCGTTTTTTTATCACATACCAGCAACTTAATCGCCGGAAATATAGCCGGATCATCCACAAGTGCTTGAAAATTACTGCCAGTCCCTGAAGCAAACACGGCTAGATTAATCATGCCTCTTTTCCTCCTACAAAAACGACCGCATCTTCCACACGCCGCTTGATTTGACCAATTTTGTAGAACGTTTCCCCTATTTCAGCAAGCGCCTCTTCCACAAGTGCCACTTGATCTGGCGCAACAGAAAGGACCAAGCCGATCCCCATGTTGAAAATATTGTACATCTCTTTTTCGTCTAAATGCCCATGCTTTTGCATACTTTCAAATACCGGTAACACTGGCCAGCTGCCAAGCTCAATTTCAGCTGCCAAATCTTCCGCAAACATCCGCGGCAGGTTTTCAATAAAGCCGCCCCCCGTAATATGAGAGATGCCGTTGATCTGTGCTTTTTCAAGGACTGCCAGCACGGCTTTCACATAAATCCGCGTTGGTTCAAGCAGGACCTCTCCAAGCGGCCGATCAAATTCCGGTAATGTTTTCGACAGATCAAACTGCCCGTCTTTCAAATAAATTTTCCGTACGAGCGAAAAGCCATTGCTGTGAATGCCGCTAGAAGGAAGACCAATCAGAATATCGCCATCTTTCACACCATCCGCTTGAATCAGTTGACTTTTTTCTGCCGCACCAACTGTAAAACCAGCCAGATCATATTCCTCTTCACTGTACATGTCCGGCATTTCTGCTGTCTCGCCGCCAATTAGGGCACATTCAGCTTGCATACAGCCTTCTGCCACACCTTTCACAATCTGCTCCATTTTCACCGGATCCGTTTTTCCCGTTCCGATATAATCAAGGAAAAAGAGCGGTTTTGCGCCCTGTGCCAAAATATCATTGACACACATCGCCACACAGTCAATTCCAATCGTATCATGCTTATCCATCATCTGTGCAAGCATCAGTTTTGTTCCCACACCATCTGTTCCGGAAACAAGTACAGGCTCTTTTAGATTCAAAAGACTCAAATCGAACATTCCGCCGAAGGAACCAAGCGCCCCCATGACACCTTTTTGTTTTGTGCGTTCCACATGTTTACGAATTCGCTCTACGACTTCATAACCCGCCTCGACGTCGACACCAGCCTTACTATACGCATTTTCAGTCACAATGAATCCTCTCTTTCCTGGTCATTATTTATTTTGCACTTCTAAACTAGCCAAATACTCCGCTTCATAATCATACAGTTCTGTCGGATAATCGCCATTGAAATAGGCCATGCAAAGCCCCCCATATGGCTCTTCCGGATAAGGACGACCAACCGCGTCCACCAAACCGTCCACACTTAGATATTCCAGCGAATCCGCGCCAATAATCCCGCGAATCTCTTCTTTGGAATAATTGGCCGCAATCAGCTCATTGCGCGTTTGGATATCAATCCCATAAAAACAAGGAAATGCAAGCGGAGGAGAAGCAATCCGCACGTGGACTTCACTAGCACCGGCATCCCGTAACAGTTGAACGATCCGTTTGCTAGTCGTACCGCGCACAATCGAATCGTCAATCATGACCACCCGCTTACCTTGCACGACCCCGCTAACTGCCGATAGTTTCATTCGGACCCCCTGCTCCCGTAAAGCTTGGGACGGCTGGATAAAGGTTCGCGCTACATAGCGATTTTTAATCAGACCCAGCTCATATGGAATGCCGCTTTCTTCTGCATAGCCAATGGCCGCCGAAATACTCGAATCTGGTACACCCGTCACAATATCCGCTTCGACAAAAGCCTCACGCGCCAACTGTTTTCCGCTTCTTTTACGCGCTGAATGCACATTGATTCCGGCAATATTTGAATCTGGCCTTGCAAAATAAATATATTCCATACTGCAAATCGAATGCTTGATATCTTTTGTAAATGAATCGATATGAAGGCCATCATGATCAATCACAATTAATTCTCCCGGCTCAACATCACGAACAAACTCTGCTCCCACCGTTTCAAAAGCACACGTTTCAGAAGCAATCACATAGCTGTCGCCAATACGTCCAATCGCAAGCGGTCTAAAGCCATTCGGATCAAGCGCCGCAATCATCGCATTTTCAGTCAGCAGCATATAGGCAAACCCGCCTTTCACACGCCGAAGAGCAGCCTTTAAATCATCCAGAAAGTTGCCTTTTCGCGCCCGTTTGATCAAATGAGCGAGCACTTCCGTATCGGAGGACGTTTGAAAAATTGCCCCCTGTGCTTCCAAATCACGCCGCAACGATTTAGCATTGATCAAGTTCCCATTATGGGCCAGCGCAAAAGAAGATTCTTGAAAATGAAACAAAAACGGCTGAACATTGCTCAAACTTTTGCCACCAGCAGTCGCATAGCGAACATGTCCAATCGCACCGATCCCATCCAAATTTTCCAGTTCACCGTGCTTGAAAACATCCGCCAAAAGCCCCAAATTCCGGTGTCCTTTCAGCGTAACGCCATCTGTCGAAACAATCCCAGCACCCTCTTGCCCACGGTGCTGCAAACTATGCAAGCCGTAATAAGTAATTTCCGCCGCTTGGGGATGATTCCACACACCGAAAATACCGCATTCTTCATTCAAGCCTTTTATTTCAGCAAGCATGGTATAGCTCCTTCCCAAATTTCAGCTAATTGATCCACGTCGAGTGTAACAGCCGCATCCGTACCCTCCACAGCCAATACACCACTTGTCGTAACTTCCCCTAATCGTGTGAGCGGAGTTTCTGCCATCACCTGTTCAAACTGTGCAGCCTGTTCTTTTTTCACGGACACAATAAACCGTGACTGCGACTCACTAAATAGGTCAGAAAGTACAAATGGCACCTTGATTTCTGCGCCAAAACGCTCCTTAAACAGCGACTCACTTAGCGCAATCGCCAAACCGCCTTCCGCCAAATCATGCGCGCTCGCTACAAGACCTTTCCGAATGGCCGACAACAGCTCTTTTTGTACCGTCTGCTCTTTTTCCAGATCAAGCATCGGGGCTTTACCGGAAATATGCCCTTCTAACAGCTTCTGCAGCTCCGAGCCATTATATTCTGCTTTGGTTTCACCCAATAGATAAATTTGATCGCCCGCCTGTTTGAAATCCTGTGTCGTAATATCCGCCGTATTTTCAATCAAGCCGACCATTCCGATTACCGGTGTCGGATAGATGCCCGTTCCATCTGTTTCATTATATAAAGAAACATTTCCAGAAATAACCGGCGTATCTAATTTCCGGCACGCTTCTGCAATGCCATCAGCTGCTTTTTCGATTTCCCAGAAGATCTCTGGCTTTTCCGGATTGCCAAAATTCAACCCATCTGTAATCGCAAGCGGTTTGCCACCACTTGCCACAATATTCCGAGCTGCTTCTGCCACCGCAATCGCACCACCCATTTCAGGATCCAGATATAGATAACGTGAATTACAATCTGTCGTCATTGCAACAGCTTTATCCGTTCCGCGTACTCGAACAACTGCGGCATCCGATCCCGGCGCTACAGCCGTACTGGTACGTACTTGATAATCATATTGTTCATAAACATGTCGCTTACTAGCAATCGTAGGCTGAGCCAAAAGCGCTCGCCAAGTTTCTTCAATGGATAGATTTTCCGGCACAAAAGGTGCTTCTTCCTGAAAAGCCTTAAATCGAGCCGGTTCACTAGACGGTTTGTGATAAACAGGTGCTTCTTCTGCAAGCGCATCGACTGGAACCTGCGCCACAATTTCGCCATGATGTACAATCGTATAGTTCTTGTCATCCGTCACATGACCAATCGTCACAGCTTCTAAGCCATAACGTTCAAACAACGCTTTGATTTCCGCTTCATGCCCTTTTTTCACACAGAGAAGCATCCGTTCCTGCGACTCCGAAAGCAGCATCTCATAGGCCGACATATTGGTCTCCCGCTGCGGCACATCGTCCATCACTAGCTCCAAGCCAGAGCCCGCTTTAGAAGCCATTTCCGAACTCGAACTAACAAGCCCAGCAGCCCCCATGTCCTGAATACCGACGAGAATGTCCGCATGATCCTGAATGACTTCCAGGCAAGCTTCTAAAAGCAGTTTTTCCATAAACGGATCGCCAACCTGTACTGCGGACCGCTGCTGTTCGCCCTCTTCACTGAATTCAACAGAAGCAAACGTCGCGCCGTGAATCCCATCTCGGCCTGTTTTCGCACCGACATACATCACCGGATTGCCCACACCAACAGCCTGCCCCTTTTGAATGTCCTTCGCTTCGATCAATCCCACACACATCGCATTGACAAGCGGATTCTTTGCATAGCAGCTTTCAAATTGAATCTCCCCGCCGACTGTTGGAATCCCGATCGAGTTTCCATATCCGGCAATCCCAGCAACCACTTCACTCACCAGATATTTCGTTTTCGCATCTTCCAATTCACCAAAACGCAGAGAATTCAGCATGGCAATGGGACGAGCCCCCATGGAGAAAACGTCACGAATGATTCCGCCAACCCCAGTCGCCGCTCCTTGATACGGTTCAACAAAGGAAGGATGATTATGACTTTCCACTTTAAAAGCAACACCCAAACCGTCGCCAATATCCACAATACCGGCCCCTTCGCCTGGCCCTTGTAGCACTTGCGGACCCTCTGTCGGGAATTTTTTCAAAACCGGCTTCGAGTTTTTATAACTGCAATGCTCCGACCACATGACAGAAAACAAGCCCGTTTCCGTATAATTAGGCTGTCTACCAAGGATTTGACAAATCAAGTCATATTCTTCATCAATCAGCCCCATCTCCGCATAAATTTTTTGTTCACTGATTTCTTTTGCAGTAGGTTCATTATTTGGCAACTTGAGCAACCTCCTTCCAAGTCTTTAAAATCGACTGGAATAATTTTAATCCATCTTCTCCGCCAACCAGTGCTTCAACCGCACGTTCCGGATGGGGCATCATACCTAGAACATTGCCGCGCTCATTCACGATGCCAGCAATATCAGCCACACTGCCGTTCGGATTATCCTGATACGTAAAGACGATTTGTTCCTGCTCCTTCAAACGAGCAAGCGTCGTTTCGTCACAATAATAGTTTCCTTCTCCATGTGCAATCGGAATTTGAATTTCTTCCGCTTGGTCATATAGCCGTGTAAACATCGTTTTATTATTTTCAACCTTTAAAGGAGCCGTTTTGCAAACAAAATGCAGATTATTATTACGAATCAACGCACCCGGCAGCAAACCACTTTCTGTCAAAATTTGAAAGCCGTTGCAAATGCCAAGAACCGGCTTGCCTTCCTCTGCAAACCGCACAACTTCCGGCATGATTCGCGCAAACTTTGCAATCGCCCCAGTTCGTAAATAGTCTCCGTAAGAAAAGCCCCCCGGAAGAAGCACCGCATCAAAGCCTTCAAGCGATTCTTCGCTATGCCATACATAAGCCGCTTCCTCGCCAAGTGCATCCTGAATAGCATGAAGCATATCCAGATCACAATTCGATCCTGGAAATTGAATGACTGCAAATTTCATGATCAAGCCTCCTCGATTTCGTAACGATAGTCTTCCATAACCGGATTTGTCAGCAATTTATCGCAAAGCTCATTCAACACTTCATGAATATCCCGTTCCGATTTCGCCACCTGTAATTCCATATATTTTCCGATCCGCACATCCTGAATTTCACTATAGCCTAGACTTTGAGCCGCATCTTTTACAGCCACCCCCTGCGGATCTAATACACTTTTTTTGAGCGTTACATAAACTTTTACTTGGTACATGATTTATTTGACCTCCTCAAGTCGTCTTAAAACTTCTTCATAAACTGATACTAAATTGCCAATATTCCGACGAAAGACATCCTTATCCAGCTTATCGCCTGTTTCTTTATCCCACAAACGGCAAGTATCCGGCGAAACCTCATCCGCCAAAACAATGCCACCTGCTTGGTCGCGACCAAATTCAAGTTTAAAATCAACCAGTGTGATATTCATTTTCTCAAACAACTTTTTCAGCACTTGATTTACTGCCCGCGCCTGTTTCTTGAGCGTAGCAATTTCAGCCTCAGATGCAATTGCTAAAAAACGAACATGATCATCATTAATAAATGGATCATCTAGCGCATCATCTTTATAATAAAATTCTACAATTGGTTCATCAATGATTTCCCCTTCAGCGCGTCCCAAGCGTTTTGCCAGACTACCAGCAAGCACATTGCGCACCACCACTTCAAGTGGAATAATCGACACCTCTTTCACAAGCTGTTCACGCTCAGAAAGTTGTTTGATAAAATGACTGTCAATACCAGCCTCTTGCAAATAAGTAAAGATTTGACTTGTGATCTGGTTATTTAGTACACCTTTTCCAGTAAAAACTTCTTTTCGCGCCCCATTTAAAGCCGTTGCATCATCTTTATACACAACGCGAAGAATCCCAGCTTGTTCTGTTTTGAAAAGTTGTTTTGCTTTTCCTTCATAGATTAATTCATCTGCCACGATATCCAAAACTCCTTTACTCAAAATTTAATGGGAGCTGGCCTAAAAACCTGCTCCCAGCATCTTACAGACCTAGACGTTCAAAAATCATCTCTACATTTTTCAAATGATAATGGTAATCAAAACAATCATCCAGTTCTTCTTTTGAAAGAAGTTGTGTAATTTTCGGTTCACTTTCAACGAGTCTTCTAAACGGTGTCTGTGTTTCCCAAGCTTCCATCGCTTTTGGTTGCACCGTATCATACGCCTCTTCACGTGCCATCCCTTTATCAATAAGCGAAAGTAGCACACGTTGCGAATAAATCAACCCCAAAGTCCGCTCCATATTACGTTTCATATTTTCAGGATACACGGTCAAATTTTTCACGATATTGCCAAAGCGGTTCAAAATATAATCCAGCAAAATAGTCGCATCCGGTAAAATGATTCGTTCCGCAGAGCTATGCGAAATATCACGTTCATGCCAAAGTGGCACATTTTCATAAGCCGTCATCATGTGTCCACGAATCACCCGTGCAAGCCCCGTTACATTTTCCGAACCAATCGGATTACGTTTATGCGGCATTGCCGACGAGCCCTTCTGCCCTTTAGCGAAGAATTCTTCCACTTCTCGCACCTCACTCTTTTGAAGAGCGCGCACTTCCACAGCAAATTTTTCAACAGACGTGGCAATCAAGGCAAGTGTTGCCACATATTCCGCATGACGGTCACGCTGCAAAGTCTGCGTAGAAATCGGTGCAGGCGTAGTGCCCAGCTTCCCACATACGTACTCTTCCACAAATGGATCAATATTGGCATAGGTTCCTACAGCGCCCGAGATCTTGCCAAATTCGACACCTTTTGCCGCATGATCGAACCGCTCTAAATTACGTTTCATTTCTTCATGCCACAAAGCAAGTTTCAAACCAAATGTTGTCGGCTCCGCATGAACACCATGTGTGCGTCCCATCATAACAGTATGCTGATGCTCTTTTGCCTTCACAGCTAAAATGGCAATAAATTTTTCCAAATCTTCACGAAGCAGTGTATTCGCCTGCTTTAACAAATAAGAATTGGCCGTATCTACCACATCAGTAGAAGTCAGTCCGTAATGCACCCACTTTTTCTCATCTCCAAGCGATTCAGAAACGGCACGCGTAAAAGCGACAACATCATGTCGTGTCTCTTGCTCAATTTCCTTGATGCGGTCCACATTGAAGGTCGCATTTTCACGAATCTTTTCTACATCTGCTTTTGGAATCTCACCTAGTTCTGCCCAAGCCTCGCAAGCTAAAATTTCCACTTCAAGCCAAGCTTTAAAGCGATTTTCCTCCGTCCAAATTTGTCCCATTTCTTTTCGCGTATAACGTTCAATCATGCCTCTAACTGCCTCCATTTATGCCCAGATTTTTGTTTCTTCCAAATCAACCAGCAAATCTTCAATATTATTTGTCAAAATGGTCACGTGCCCCATTTTACGATCTTTCTTCACTTCACTTTTTCCATAAAAATGAACAAACCAGCGCGAGTAATCGCCCATCTGTTCAGTCACGCCTTCCACATGCTGCCCGAGTACATTGACCATCACAACCGGCTTCACAAGTTCAACCTTCTGCAGCGGCAACTGAACAATCGCTCGAATATGCTGAGTGAATTGTGAAATATTACAAGCTTCAATGGAATAATGCCCAGAGTTATGTGGCCGTGGTGCAAGTTCATTGACATAAACAGCGCCCGATTTCGTTACAAACATCTCAACAGCCAACACCCCTTGCAAATGTAAAAACTCAGCTAGTTTTTCAGCGATTGCTGTGGCTTCTTGTTCCACCTCTTGATTGATTCTCGCCGGTACGATTGACTGGTGCAAAATATTATTGCGATGAATATTTTCGCTTACCGGGAAAGTTTCAATTTGTCCATCATGGTTTCTTGCAACAATCACAGAAATTTCCTTTTCAAACGGAATCCAGGCTTCTAGCACACAAGAACCATATTTAAGAAGCTCTGCTGCCTTGTCAATATCTGCCGCACTTTCCAAAACAACCTGCCCTTTGCCATCGTAACCGCCACGAGCAGTTTTTAAAACGGACGGATAGCCAAGACTGCTAATCTTCGTTTCAATATCCTCCCGATCGACCACGACTGCATAAGGTGCTATGTTAATATTACAAGACTCTAAATAAGCCTTTTCTAAAATTCGATCCTGTGTAATCGAAAGCAATTCCGATCCTTGGGGCACTTCCACCTGTTTTTCAATTGACTGAAGCGCCTCATAATCCACATTTTCAAACTCATACGTGACAACATCTGAAATCCGCGCCAATTTTTGCAACGCTTCTCTGTCATCATATTCTGCGATAATTTGTTCATCTGCAACCTGCCCACAAGGTGAGTCAACAGTCGGATCAAGTACAACAACCCGATAGCCCATCGCTTTTGCCGCGAGCGCCATCATTCGCCCTAACTGTCCCCCTCCAATGATGCCAATTACACGATTAGGAAGTAAATACGATTTATTCAAGACGATCACTACTTTCTAGTACATTTTCTTCTAGTGTAGCACGTCTTTTCGTGAGTCTGCTACTAATAGCTTCATTAGAAATTGATAAGATCTGTGCGGCCAGCAGTCCAGCGTTCACAGCACCACTATCTCCAATCGCCACAGTGGCAACTGGAACCCCACCTGGCATCTGCACGATCGACAGCAAGGAGTCTAAGCCATTTAATGCTCTTGATTTTATCGGTACACCAATAACCGGTAACGTTGTCTTTGCAGCAACCATTCCCGGCAAATGAGCAGCACCGCCAGCCCCTGCGATAATCACTTTGATTCCACGCATTCGAGCGGATGCAGCATATTCAAACATATAATCTGGTGTACGATGAGCAGAAACCACTTTTTTCTCATAAGAAATCTCTAACTCATCTAGTACTTCACAAGCCTTTTTCATTGTTTCCCAATCTGAAGTACTCCCCATAATGACACCAATTTCCGCAGACATTCGCGGTTCAACTCCTTCATGATTCGTTTTCTCGTTTCAACACCTTCATTCTAACAATACTTGTCATGATTGTCAATCAAAAATCGAACATTTTTTATATACCAAATCCGAACGTTCGTGTTTTGAGCGAATATAAAAACACCTCTCTTTTTAGAAAGGTGCTTTTTTGCTTATTTTCGTACTTGTTTCACCCAAAAGCCACCATAAATTTGTTTGGGTTCTGATGAAACAATAAAGGCTTTTTCATCAATGGCTGTGATTTCTTTATAGAGCTTACGTTCATTCTTTCGTGGCGTCAATATTTCAAGCATCATCCGCTCTCCATCCCGCCCATTTGCTAACCAACTCGTCACACCATATCCAGCATCACGAATTTGGTTAGGCAGATCTAAATTGTATTCTTTCGTAATGACATTCACTGTAATATATCCGAGCGCTAAACGTTCTTCTATTTTCATGCCGATAAACAAACCCACACCAAATCCTACTGCATAGGCAATAACGTTGGCGATATTGTTTAGATTATCGAGAACTAAACTTAGAGCTACTACATAGATAATCATTTCAAATATACTGACAAAGGCTGCTAAATAGCGATATCCTTTCATTGTCAAAAGCAAACGTATTGTTGAAATTGCTACATAAAGAATGTTTACAACAAAGATTATTAATACAATTGTCAAACCACCTTGCATGTTTACATACCTCATTTCTTTTGTAGAACAGGTTTATATTTTCATCATATTTATAGTATTCCATTCAGGCATTCTAATCAAACCTTTTTTCTATACAAAAAAAGCATCTGTCTAAAAGACAGATGCTTTAAATTGC
>NZ_FXUT01000030.1 GCF_900183385.1 Listeria costaricensis | reverse complement strand
GTTATAATATAGTGGTTGTTATTTTATATATCATAATTCGGGATAAACGCACATATGTGTTTATATAAAATAAAAAAAAGGGAGTAAGAAGATGGCAAAAAATCCAACAAACAAAAAACCGATTTACAAAAAATGGTGGTTTTGGCTGATCGTCGTAGTCATTTTAATTGGCGCTGCCGCAAACATGGGCGGAGATTCAGACCAAGCAAAAGAAACTGACAAAGCAGCTGAAACGAAAAGTTCGACCAAAGATGATTCTTCTGCAAAAAAACAACAAACCGAGAAAAAGAAAGAAAAACTACCTTATCCAACTACAGCTAAAGAAGTCACCCTTGGAGCAGGTACATTTATCGTGGGCGAAGACATTGAGCCCGGACGTTACGTGATTCACACAGATGAAGCTAGCGGTAATATCACTTCTGGTATAAACCTCAATGAAATTTTGGGAACGGATACTTCATTTGCAGTCAATGATATTGTGACAACACTTGAAAAGGACCAAGAATTGCAAATTCAAAACTTGAATGCCGTTACTTTCACACCAAAAGAAGCACCTGAAATTGCCTCTGAACCAACAGAAACTACTTTTAATTCCGGCCTCTACTATGTAGGTGTTGATATTCCGGCCGGCAAATACAATGTTCATACAGATGATACTTCTGGCAATTTGACAATCGGTTTGAAAGTCAATGAAATTCTAGGAACAGATCCTGCTTTAGCGGTCAATGATGTACAAGTTTCATTAAAAGACGGCGATAAGATTCAACTGTCTGGCCTATCTCAAACAACTTTCTCGCCAAAATAACAACACGTACCCGTGAAGCATTTTCACGGGTATTTTTACGGCCTCCTTTTGAAAAATACTATCCAACCGCTTTATCACCTGTTATAATAGACTCTGTGTAACCGCACAATAGATGTGCAAAATCAGAAAGTGAGAGGATTAGAATATGGGTCGTAAATGGGCAAATATCAAAGAGAAAAAAGCTTCAAAAGATACAAACAATAGTCGTATCTATGCAAAATTCGGGATCGAAATCTATGTAGCAGCTAAATCAGGCGAACCCGACCCACATGCCAATCAAAAATTACGTTTTGTTATTGAACGTGCTAAAACCTATAATGTACCGAAACATATCATTGACCGGGCAATCGAAAAGGCCAAAGGAACAGGCGACGAAACCTATTCAGAGCTTCGTTATGAAGGCTTCGGGCCAAATGGTTCCATGGTCATTGTGGACGCGCTCACCAATAACGTCAATCGGACAGCTTCCAATGTGCGGGCTGCCTACAGTAAAAACGGCGGCAATATGGGTGTCAGTGGCTCGGTTGCTTACATGTTCGACAATACTGCAGTTTTCGGTGTGGCAGACAAAGATGCGGAAGAGCTATTGGAGCTACTGATGGAAGCAGATATCGATGTCCGCGATGTACTCGATGAAGATGGTACTGCGATCATCTATGCTGAACCAGGTGATTTCCACAACGTACAGGAAGCCCTAAAAGAAGCTGGCATCACTGAATTTACAGTTGCTGAAATCGAAATGATTCCGCAAAACGAGGTCACGCTGGAAGGCGAGGATCTAGAAAAATTCGAAAAAATGATCGACGCGTTGGAAGACTTGGAAGATGTCCAAAAAGTCTACCACAATGTCGACCTTGGCGAATAAAATATAAAAAAGTAGCCACTCTCTATGACCCGCCCCCCAAAAAGTCAGATTTTCAGGTCTAACTTTTCTGGGAGGCGGGTCATTTGGCTACTAACTGCTTTTTCGATTCAGTATCTCTTAAAACTTTTCCTCATGCTGGTCTACAAATGAGCGGCATACAAAATCCATGCTAGTTCTTCACTAACAATCTCGTATTTTTCTCCCGCCCCGTCTACTAAACAAATCGCAAGCCAATCAAATCCGTTTGCTTTTACATTTTCAAACGATATTGTTGATCCATCTATTAATTCCACATTGCCAGAATGGTCAATGTCATATTCGTCCTTTTCTTCTTCATAATCAATCCCGTAACCGAGTTCAATCACGACAGCATATAATTTTTCACCCGGCCATTCATATTTCTACTCCAATTGTTCACTCGTTTGATATACTTCACAAAACATCCCATTATAACCATATTTAGCAATATCAAAAAGCAACATTTCTTTCTTCGTTAATTTATGCTGCAACAAAACTTTCATTTGAGGATTTTCTGCTCTCCAAGTGACACACTCCTCCCATATCTCCCCTGCGTAAAGAATATCCCAATCGGCCGAACACACCAAAAACGGGAGAACCCTTTCCGTGCGCTCATCACTCTCCTTAAGAATCTGAAACTTTTCTAAATAAGTCGGTACCAAATAAATCACTACTGTCCCAAAAATCGTATGCTGTTAAACCAGTAAATCCGTCCCGTCAAAAATCGTCAACATCAGGTTTTCAAGCGACGGAGCAGGTCGTTCATATTGCCTTTCCATGGCTTCCTTAAGTTCGCGGTCATAGCGGAACACACACCTGCTAATCTCCCCATTATCTGCCAACTCCCAAACTATCCCTTCATCTGTCACCTGAATATCCGTGATGATTCGGCCGATCAGCTCCTGTTCATTTTCTTTAAACGACTTTTTTTGCCCCGCTTGCTCAAGTTCGATATAATTTTCAGCACTCCACACACAGTAAACAATCCACTGGTGCTGCTCCATTTGCCTTGCCACTACTTTTATACCGACAAACCCAGCGCCACCCATTCCATATGTACCAGAATATCCATCAATCTCTTCACTTTTACAGCCAAGATAGCGGTCACAGACCTCCACAAAGATTTCCGGCTCTCCAACCAGCGCTTCCTCATCAGGTTCCGCCCCGATCATCGGCACGACATTCGTTGGCACAAAGCCTTGTTTTTCAAAAAAAGTACGATTCTCAGCATTTACAATAGCAAAATTCGCCTGCACCGTCCCGAGTTTCAGATCATCCAATGCCCTCTTTTTCATGGCAGACACCTCGCTTTCTTTCATTAATTGCATCACGAAAATCAGCCGATAGAAGGATTTGTTTTTTTCTACATGCCCTACGACAGATTGATCAAATAATAATAAACTAAGCAAAAAAAGACCATGATGCGCACCAAAAATGCGTTCATGGCCTAAGCTTCTTATCGGAACATCGTTTGCGTCGCTTTGGCGAGTACTTTGGGATCACGATTGTATGGCGTCACCGGTTTGATCTCTTTGTCAATATCAAAAAGGGTGTAAACCGCAATCCGCGCAGCCCGAACAGAATACTCTTCTGTGAAAACCATGTCCTTAGGAATCTCAACAAATTGACTGATCATCGCAAAATTGGTGCTGCCCTCTGGAACCACACTTGGTCGATCGCTCATCTTCCTTGGCTGGAATTGCGCGTCAATGTATGGCATATAGCAAGGAATCACATTCACAATATCTTTCTTGATTTCTTCCCAATCGTCCTGCCAGCCTAACTGCGAAATATATTCAAAGAGAATTTCTTCCCCCGTGCAGTCCTTCATCGGTTTTTTCACATAGTCGCCAATCCGGTCTGGATACAAGCCGTATCCCCAGAAAATGGTCGTGTCGAGCGGCTGTGATTTAAAGTGCGGCTGCGCGGCAACAACGGAACTCATCAGCCAATTGGAATCCTTCA
The DNA here is from genome assembly GCF_900183385.1 of Listeria costaricensis. Lineage (GTDB taxonomy): Bacteria > Bacillota > Bacilli > Lactobacillales > Listeriaceae > Listeria > Listeria costaricensis. Next base: position 9,087 of record NZ_FXUT01000030.1, on the reverse strand, counting down.
AGGTTAAAAGCGCGCCACTGCCTGGGACATTGCCAGAAAAACGTTCGATGCGTTTCAGCAAGGCGTCCCCTTTCGCAGTGACCGTAAAGCTTTGCCAGTTGGTTTCATCCTCGTGACCGAAAAATGGTTCTGGATTGCCAAGCCCCGGTTTCTTTTGAGCCACCTTGTACCACAGTTCGCCGGAAATTGGCCGCTCTTCCGGTTTAGGTGCCGGTGTCGAAAAGTCGCCAATCGTCGCACTATCCGTCATGCAGGCATTCGTCATGATTACCTGATCGCCATCCTTCAGCTCCAACTTACCACCATCTGCAAAATAAAGCACAGAAGCCGTGATGCCAGCCCCTTCTTTAAAATCAATATCTGAAACAACCGTATTTGTCATAAAATCAACGTCATTTTTTTCAAGAAAAGCCTTCAGCGGTAAAATGAGACTTTCATACTGATTGAAACGTGTCCGCGTTACGCCTTCCAGTGTATCAATCCGGCTGAATTCAAGCATCATCCGGTTCATATAGCGGCGAAATTCAAACAAGCTGCTCCATTTTTGGAAGGCAAAAGTCGTTTGCCACATATACCAAAAATTCGTTTCAAAAAAGTGGTCGTTGAACCATTCATTGATCCGCATATCGTCGAGCCGTTCTTCCGGTGTCGCCAGCAGCTTCGTCATTTCATAACGATCCTGCGTACTGAAGCCCATTGAATGCGCATTTTGAATCTGCTGATTTTTATCTACCAGCCGCGCCTGTGCATGTGTAGGATGCAGATGGTCAAAATTCAGAATTTCCTCTGTCACACTTTGCCCTGGTATTTCAAGAGAAGGAATGCTACCGTATAAATCCCAGAAATTTTCATAGGTTTCCTCATTCAGCATCCGGCCGCCCCGGCAAAGAAAGCCTTCCTGTACAGTTCCCGAACCATCATTACTGCCGCCTAGAACTTCCAAGCCCTCAATCACATGGATATTTTTACCTGGAAAATGGGCATCCCGAATCAAAAAAGCAGCTCCCGCTAGACTTGCAATCCCGCCGCCGATAAAATAGACCTGCTTATCCCCGTAAAATCGCTCCTGAATGGCTTCATCCACTTTTTCTGCCTTCACTCCAGCCTTATTTTCAGACACTTTTTTGACCGTATAAAAAGCACCAGCTGCGGCACCCGCGGCAACAACAAGATTTCTTTTTTTCATCATCAATCGCTCCTTCATTTCATCTTTAGGCTTACTTTACCGCAAATGAAAAAAAGTTACGCTACACAAAAAAACCGCTTTGTCGCTTTTTTGGACAAAACGGTCGATCTGTCTAAAAATGATCCAATTTTCCAGCAAAGAATTCCGTATCCTTGGCAAGTCGGACAAGCTGTTTCTCCACTACATCTGCCGGTTCACGCAAGCCGCCACGAATCCAATTGATCAAAACTCCCGTACATCCGTAAGTAAAAAAGCGGGCATAAAATTCGCGATCCTGCACGCTGACTTTCCCATCTGGATCGATCCGGTGAAACAGTTCCAAAAACAATTGGTTCGTTACCTCGAAGAAGCAATCGGAAAGCACCTTCTGATCCGCCGAAACCGTATTGTGGTAAAAAGCCTTCTTTTCCTCCATCTTGTCGAGCATCTGTAAAACCCGCCTGTCCCAATTATCGAGGGTGACCCCTTCCCGCAAGAACTTCAATGACTGATCCTCATATGCCCACGCCAGAAGCGCATAGATGTCATTAAAATGATAATAGAACGTTTGCCTGTTCAGTCCGCAAGCACTAGTCAAATCGGCAATCTTCAGTTTGTCGAATCGTTTGTGCTCGCACAGCTCCATTAGCACTTCAGCAATCGCTTTTTTCGTCAAATTAGAATCCGTCATGCTGCCACGCCTTCCTTCGCCTTATTCTTCTTTTACACCTGCCAGTCGTTCCGCTAAATGAGCCTGCGCTTCCTGATTCACTTTTTTCAAATCAATCCCCTGTTGTTTCGCACTGAAAACACAGCCGCAATAGCACTGCCGATAAATATCATATTCCTGACACATTTCAACAGAACGCCGGTAGCCGCCCTTTTTCTTAAAGTCGCTCGGCAAGTAGTGCATATCATAGAGCGCTTGGACCTCCAGCCCGATATGATTGATCAGCTCGCTATTTTTATGCGGACTAATCGTCAAAGCACTGCCAAAATAATCTGCGCCAATCTCCCTCGCCTTATTTGCCGCCTGATCGAGCCGCATATTAAAACAAGCGGAACAGCGCAAACCGCCCTCCGGTTCATCTTCAAGTCCCTTTACGGCACATAAAAATTTTTGCGGTTCATATTTTTCGCTGATAAAACCGACTTTCTGACCTGTTTTTTCATTAAAATCACGAATAAAGGTTTCCTGAACCAATTTTCTGCGTTCAAATTCTGCCCGCGGATGGATATTCGCATTAGCAAAATAAATCACAACTTCGGCATGTTTGGTTAAATATTCCAGTGTATAGGTACTACATGGCGCACAACAGCTATGCAGCAGGATCAGCGGCCGAAAATTCTCGCTCTGCCACGTCTCAATCATCTTTTGCAATAGCTTGTCATAATTGATTTTTTGATTTGGTTTCATTTCTTTCAGCATTTCCATCAAATCAGGTTGCATGTCTCCTATCCCCCCACTCCATTATAAAGATAGAACAAATGGGACTAAAAAACAAGCAGAAATTAAGTTTTATTCATTACATTTCACAAGAAACATTGTAAAATTATTCACTTTCAACCACCGGTAAAAGTATAGACTAATCGCGCAATTAACTGTTATAACTGTTTTTTGAAACAGAAGGACTTTTTTTCGCTAAACTTCTTTCTCTAAATCCGCTTTCATGACTGTTATATCTCAAATGACACTGTTTTGTCACATAATGCAAATCTGTATTAATACACAGCGTAAAAACACGTATTCGTTATATAAAAGATTTTTAATTTTTTTCAAGAATGTTATTGTATTCACTTTCACAAGATAGTAAGATGGATATGTAAAGAAAATAAGTACCTTCAAAATTACTTATTCGAGACTACCAATTTGCTAAAAGTATTCAAGGAGGAATTTTAAAATGACCAAAGCATGGGAAGGTTTTAAAGGCACCGACTGGCAAGAAAAAGTTAGTGTTAGTAACTTCGTACAAGCCAACTACACACCTTATGATGGGGATGAAAGTTTCTTAGAAGGAAGCACACCAAGAACATTAAAATTAAACGACAAAATCAATGCTTTAATTGAAGAAATGGATGCTAAAGGCGGCGTTCTTGATATGGACAACAAAATCGTGTCCAACGTTGCATCTCATCCAGCTGGCTATGTTGATAAAGATCTTGAAGTAGTTGTCGGCTTGCAAACTGACAAACCATTCAAACTTGCATTCATGCCAAATGGCGGTGTTAGAACTGCTGAACAATGTTTGAAAGAAAATGGCTATGAAGTTGATCAAGCAACACATGATTTCTTCGTTAACAACCGCGCAACTGCCAATGATGGTATCTTCCGTGCTTACACAGATGATATTCGTCGTGCACGTAACTCACACATCGTAAGCGGTCTTCCAGATGCTTACTCCCGTGGTCGTATCATTGGTCTTTACCAAAAACCTGCTCTTTACGGTGTAGATCGTTTAATCGCAGAAAAACAAAATGACTTAAAACAAATTCCGATTACTTCTGATGAAAACATTCGTCTTCGCGAAGAAATCTGGTTACAAATCAAAGCACTGAAAGACCTAATCGTTTTAGGTAATGAATATGGCTTAGAACTTGGCCGTCCAGCTGAAAATGCTTATGAAGCTGTTCAATGGACTTACATGGGCTACCTTGCTTCCATCAAACAAGCAAACGGTGCTGCAAGCTCATTCGGTCGTATCCCAGTATTCTTGGATATCTACATTCAACGTGACCTTGATCGCGGCATCATCACTGAACTTGATGCACAAGAATTGATCGATCAATTAACACTTAAACTACGTATGGTACGTTTTGCTCGTACAAACGGCTACAACGAACTATACGCATCCAACCCAACTTTCATCACAACTTCGATGGCTGGTATGGGCGCAGACGGACGTCACCGTGTAACAAAAACAGACTATCGTTTCTTGCACTGCCTAGACAACCTAGGAAACTCTGCAGAACCTAACTTGACTGTTCTTTGGGACACTCGTCTTCCAGAAGCATTCAAAGAATATTGCATGATGATGAGCGTAAAACACTCTTCCATCCAATATGAAAATGATAAATTAATGCAAGAAGAAGGCTACGGCGATATGCAATGTATTAGCTGCTGCGTAAGCCCACTTAACCCTGAAGCTGACAAAGACAAAGGCGAAACACATAACCTGCAATATTTCGGCGCACGTGTTAACGTTCTAAAATGTCTTCTAGGTGCAATTAACGGCGGCCGCGATGACCTTCACAAAGAAAAACAAGTATTCAACGTTGTAGATCCAATTACTTCTGAATACCTTGAATACGATGAAGTATTAGCGAAATTCGATAAAGCAATGGACTGGTTGACTGACACTTATGTAGATGCAATGAACATCATTCACTACATGACAGACAAATACAACTATGAAAGCATGCAAATGGCCTTCTTACCAACAAAAGTTACTGCAAACATGGGCTTCGGTATCTGCGGATTTGCAAACGTAGTTGACAGCCTAAGCGCAATCAAATACGCGAAAGTTAAAACCCTTCGTGAAGAAGACGGCTTCGTTTATGACTATGAAGTTGAAGGCGACTTCCCACGCTACGGTGAAAATGACGACCGCGCTGATGATATCGCAGTAATGGTACTAAAAATGTTCAAAGAAAAACTGGATTCCCACAAACTTTACAAAGATTCCGAAGCAACTGTTTCGATTCTTACAATCACTTCCAACGTTGCTTACTCTAAACAATGTGGTAACTCTCCAGTTCACAAAGGACCTAAATTTGATGAAAACGGCGTAATGATTGAAGAACCAGAATTCTTCAGCCCAGGCGCTAACCCATCCAACAAAGCAAAAGGCGGATTCCTAGACAACCTTGCAAGCCTGTCTAAACTTCCATTCTCTTATGCAAACGATGGTATTTCATTAACAATCCAAGGTGCACCTAAACTATTCGGTAAAACTGTCGATGAACAAAAACGCAACTTGGTGGGTATCCTAGACGGTTACTTCACTAAGGGTGGTCAACACATCAACTTGAACGTTCTTAATCACGAAGAAGTTGTTGCGAAGATCAAAGCTGGTATCCCAGTTATCTTGCGTATCAGCGGTTACTGCCTGAATACAAAAGACCTGAACGAAGAACAAAAAATGGAACTTTGCCAACGTATGTTCCACGAAAAATTAGTTGGCTGATAAGCGATTCAAGAAGTCTCCAAGCGAAAACCGTTTTAAACGGCTTCGTTTGGAGGCTTTTTTATTTTCGCCAGCCATATTCTGCCACAAAAAAACCGCCTTAGCTATGCCAAAGCAGTTTTCCAGTAATATCCGATAAATCAACAAAACCGAATTCCCGACTGTCACGCGAATGGTTGAGGTTGTCGCCAAGGACGAAAACTTTTCCTTTCGGGACTTGTCGCTTTCCTGTGGTGTCTTCGAGCGAATAGTCCTGTACGCTGCCTGCAAGATCAACCTTTTTATCGTCAATGTAGAGCTCATCGTCGATAATGTCAATCGTGTCTCCCGGCAAGCCCACCACGCGTTTGAGATAGGTTTCACCGGATTTATCAGGCGAATTGAAGGAAATAATGTCGCCGCGTTCCAATAGATCGCTGTTTTTATACATCAAAATCCAGTCGCCATCTGTCAAGGTTGGCACCATGGAATTGCCTTCTACCCGCGCTAATGAAAAATTAGCGCAAAGAATGAAAGCAAGTAACCCGATAAAAATAAGGGCGATACCGGCAATCCATTTTTTGGATAGGCGGCGTTTCTTTTGGATGGGTTTCTTGGGACGCGGAGCCATGGGGACTTCTACTGGTTCGGCTGGCTGTTTCTGGACAGCCACCTGTTGAAGCGCTCGATGGAGATTCCCCACTGCTTGTTCCCGTGTTTCTTTCCTAGATGACGCAGGCAGCAGATCAGAAAGGTGTGCTAGACTTTCCGTTTGCTGACTGCTTTGTTCATCTAGTTGCTTTTTGCGTTGTTCGACTTTGTCCAGTGCTCGTTGAAGGCGGGCGAAAGGGTCATTCGTTGATGCGACTAGCCGTTCTTCTTTCAGCAAGGGCACGAACAGCGCGGCTTCAAGCTGTTTTTGTACCTGTTCGGTAAACAGTGGAAGCGGTATTTCTTCTGCCAAGTGCGTAAGACTTTGTTCTGGGGTTAATGCCGAATTGTCTGCCACCCACCGAACCGCCTTGGCAGGTATAAAAACCAACTGATAGGTAGCGGCGGTCTCTTTATCGACGGTCAGTTTTTGCCAGACAATCGCGGGAAACTCTGCCGTCAGCCGCTGGATAAGCAGTTGAATTTTTAACGCTTTTGGAGTTGCGAATTGAATGTTGAGCGTGAGCGCGGCGGCAGACAGCTGAAAAGCAGTTTCTGCTTCCGCTCGACTACCGCCGCTCTTTTGATAAAGCTGTTCGATAGCTTCCTGCTCATCCAGTTGATAAAGAACATGGGAAAATCCTTCGTCGGGTTGAAACTTGAGTTCAATCATGACCGTTCATCCTCACTGCGGGCTGGTTTCTTGAAGAATTTTCTCGACTTGTTCGGCCCATTTGGTCAGCATTTTTTCAGAGGTTTGTTGGAGCATATGAATCGTTTCGGCATAGTCACGGGCGCTTTGGTGGATCTCCTTTAGTTCCGCTTGTTTGCTTGAAATAATTTGATCGGCCTCATATTCCGCTTTTTGTACCATATGATCGGCGGTTTTCTTCGCCTCCAGCAATACATCCGCCAGCATTTCCTTTGAAAGTGGTGGTTCTTCTTGTGATTGTTCCATTAAAGCGTCCGTTTGTGCCTGCAGAGTGTCTAATTTTTCTTGAAGCCGTTGATTTTCTCGCAGGACTTCCTCACGTTTGCGGCGTTCTTCTTCAAAATCCGCCAGTAAAGTCGTTAATTCTTTTTCCAGTGAAGCCAGTTCAAATCGTTCGTTTTCAGACATATTTCAGGGCTCCTTTCAGCCAAATGAAGTTAAGGGGTGTCGCGCAATTCCCAGTAAAGCGTGGTTTGATACGTGGTCGAGCGTGCTGTGTTCGTATCTACATCTAATAATAAGCCTTCGTCCTCCTGCCAAGTGACGACAAAATCAGCATCATCTTTGGCTTGTTCCTCTGAGTTTGTAATCTCAACGGAATTCCCAGGGGTCAGAATCGTTTCTTGCCCATTTTTCTTATATACAAGCGCATTGTTAAGTTGACTGCCATCTGTCGAGGTCAGCGGTTCCTTAATGCCTGCGGTCAGACTCCAATGAGCATCTGTGGCACGCGTATCCTCAACAGTAAAGTTATAAGAGGTTGTTTCTTCCCGCTTAATTATTTGTTGACCGTTCTCAATCGTGCTTGTTTCAAAAGTGAGATCCGCTGGCGGACTGCTGAAACGAAGGGTGTAAGGAATAATATGAACCATCACCGTCTTGCTTGTCTCATTCTCAAGGCTCTGATCTTTCGCTGTTACAGTTACTGAATAATCACCCGGTTGGCTCATATTGACCACTGTCGCAAAATCACTGGCTAACGTCCCCCCCTCGTCAGTTGTGGCATGGATATCTGTCAAAAAATCATCCGCCGACTTTGTGGTGCCTTGAACATACGTGATCTCATCATCACAAGCGAGATTGACGGTTGCTTCGTATGGAACTGTGACCACTCCCACGCAATTGCCGCTTGTTGATGTAAAACTGTAACTAACTGTCCCCGCATTATCTAACCCTGTCCAAGTGATCGTATTCGCAACTGGATCATAGACGCCGTCATTAGCAGGGGTAATGATCATTTTCTCTCCCTTTTCATCCTTTGCATCAACAGGGATCGTTAACTTTTTATTGATGGAAGCCTGTTTAGGTAAAGTCGGTGTCTGTTCCTTGCCTTCACAACTAGTAAGTGGGCTATTACTTAAAAAGCTAAAGTCTAAAAGCTGGTTGGTTTGTCCCTCAAACACTCCAAGATTAGCAAGTGAATTTTGCCCAGTAATGACTTTAGATATTTGATTATTACTACAATTAAAATATGTTAAATTTAAATTTTGACTCACATCTAATTCCGTTAACTGATTATCCGATACACTGAGAAATTCCAAATTCGGATTATGACTCACATCTATTTCTGTTAAATTAGTTCCAGTCACGGTAAGAGAACTTAAATTCGGATTGTGGCTCAGGTCTACTTTTGTTAAATTACTCTCCTGCCCGAATACCCTACCAATAAAATAAAATTTAGTTAATTTTGGATTATGACTCACATCTATTTCTGAAATAGGAAATGTAGCGATACATTCTAATGAAGTCAGTTCTGGATTATGACTTACATCTAACTTAGTAAGCTTGACACAATCGTTAAATCTTAAATGAGCCAAATTTGGTAAATATTCTAATCCGCTTGTATCAACTAATTCTGAATCTGTAAGTTCAAAGTCCAATTCAGTAATTGAAGCCAATTGTTCCTCCGTTACAACTTCTGTTGGCTCCATATTTAATGTCTCCGCAACCTTCCTGGCCATAACAGGATCAGGAAACCAATCATTGAAAGTTTTTCCTGTTTCTTGAAGAGCCGTTGACTTATCAGAAGTTGCACTGTTAGCTGTTGAATCATCTGTTGTTTCTGTTGAATCGTCTGCTGGAGTCGTCGTTTCTGCATTTGTCTCTGTTTCAGAGGTTGCTACATCCTCCACAATTATCGAAACAGGCGCAGACTCAACCGGATTATCCTCCCGAATCGTCGAAGCTTGCAGCGAATATGTACCGCTTGTCTCCGCCAGCAACGTTATCTGCACTTGTTTCTCCTGTCCTTCCAACCAGTCAATCACGATTTGCTGATTTGCGGCATCATAGGTCACACTCGCATTGCCGCTATATGTATTTTGATACGTCAGCCCCTCTGGAAGCGGCAATGTCACTTTGGTGTCCGTTTCCAATTGATCCTGCACAGTAACTGT
>NZ_FXUT01000001.1 GCF_900183385.1 Listeria costaricensis | reverse complement strand
AAATTCCGGTGTGCTGTCAAAATTTATGAAATATAATGAAACAGGTGCATCATTTGGGATGAGTTCATAAATTGTGCAACAGCAAGTGAGATGAATGAAAACTAGAGATTTATGGTGACAAAAGATAACCATCTGCACCATAAATTAACCTAGTTTGGAGCTATTGCCCCAATGTCAATTACATTGAAGAATGTGACTGACATTGAAACAATATGAGAAATCCAATAGCATTATTTTTCATAATATCTTTTTTACTTATGTTGAAAGAAAATGTGTCGGGAGTGTGAATAATGGCATGTTTCTTTTGATAGATCTCTAGTTAAATTTCACATCAACCATCAAAGTATAATATACTGATTATATGGAGTGTAAGAAAATAAAAGAGCTATTTCATTTTATTCCGGGATGAGCAAGATGAAGTAGCTCGCTCCTCAACCTGTGATTAATTAAAGATAAAATTAATCAATACTGTGATTGAAGAAAACATGTTTTCACCTCCCGATATAGTTACTATAGCATAGAAATTTTTTTTGTATGAATCATGTTGCAGAAAAGAGACTAACGAAAAGGAAGATGAGAGATGAGCAAGAAACTTGTTGGGGATATGTTGAAAGAGGTAAGAGAAAATTCAAGGATTGAAGCGGATGTTATATATAATCAACTCATGTCACGGTCAAATTTATATCGAATTGAAAGCAACAAACAACTGTCAAATTATGATTTGACCATACAATTGATTAAGCGATTGTCCATGGATGTGGCCGAATTTGAATTTTTACGAAATGGCTATCATTATGAACCACTACAAGAATTTATGAATGAACTCAAAAGTATTCGAAATTCAGCAAATGTGAATGCACTGAAAAAATTGTTGAACAAGGTAATAATTCAGACTGAGCAAGACGAGACAATCTCGTTGATTAATTTTAAGAATATGTTATTAGGCTATATCAAATTGCAAGAGACAAAGAATATTGGGGAAGCTAGAATTTATTTTTCAAAGATATGGGAAAATTTAAAAGAGAAAGAGTCATGGTATTACAATGACATAATTTTGATATCCAACATTTTATTTATTTTTGAGGAAGAAACAATGCGACAAATGTTTGAAAACTTAAATAAATATTATAATTTGTATGATAGCTTTGGTGATGCTAAAAGGATGAAACGAAATACTTTGTACAATTATTGTAGCTTTTTGCGGCTTCATAAACGAATATTGGAGGTTGAAAGGCCTGCCGAGGAAGTATATCAATTGGCGGAGGCTGACGAGGATATTTTAATGATGATGGAGTGCCGCTATTGTTTATGTGAGGTAAATTGGGTGAAAGGGGAAAAGAGTCAAAGCAGTAAAGAAGTGCAATTCATTATTTCAACTTTAAAATATAATAAACAAATCGTTGTTGCTGAAGATATTCAAAATGATTGGTATGAATTGACTGGAGAAAAGATTGAGTAAACATTCACCCGTGAAAACGGGTGTTTTTTCGTTCCTAGAAGGATGTACTCCTAAAAAATATCACTCACTTTACGATCATTTATCTTTCAAGCTATCATCATGTGAAATCGTTTTTAAATTAGGTTACTTTGCCAAATTTCTGTATGTCTTAAGAAAAATAATATTTGCTCATAAGTGGGGGAAACTCATTTTCTAATAAGTAGATTTGGAATTAATGGTGCCAATTTCGATACCAGTTCGCAGTGGAACTTAAGTAGAGCTTAAAATAATTAACTAAAAAATACACGATTCCCGAGAAAGAAATTCTCATAGAGAGAAGTATAAATGAATTTGATGAAGTATTCATTTAACATTACTTTTGTACTTATATTGGAGGAAAATGTGTCAAGTATGTGAATTTTGGTGTGGTTTTTAGATAGACGTTTATTTAAGCTTCGCATCAGTATCCACAGTGTAATATACTGATTATATGGAGCTATTTCATTTATTCCAAAATGAAGTAGCTTGCTCTTCAATTTGTGACTAATGGCAGCTAGAATTTATGAAAAATTGAAGAAACGGACTTTCACCTCACGATGCTGCTACTAGAGCAGTGATTTTTTGCTATGAATCGTGTTGTAGAAAAGAGACTGACGAAAAGGAAGATGAGAGATGAGCAAGAAACTTGTTGGAGATATGTTGAAAGAAGTAAGAGAAAATTCAAGGATTGAAGCGGATGATCTGTATAATCAAATTATGCCGGATTCAAATCTACATCGAATTGAAAGCAATAAGCAACCTTCAGATTATGATGTGACGATAAAAGTGATTAAGCGATTGTCTATGGATGTGGCCGAATTTGAATTTTTACGAAATGGTCATCATTATGAACCCTTACAAGAATTCATGAATGAACTTAAAGGGATTCGGAACTCAACAAATGTTAGTGCGATGGAAACCTTGTTGGAAAAGGTAATAAAGCAAATTGAACAAGAAGAGACTAGCTCATTAATCAATTTTAAGAATATGTTATTAGGTTATATCAAACTGCAAGAGACAAAGGACATTGGGGAAGCTAGGGTCTATTTTTCAAAGATATGGGAAAGCCTAAAAGAAAAAGAGTCGTGGTATTACAATGACATGATTTTAATATCCAATATTTTATTTACTTTTGAGGAAGAAATCATGCAACAAATGTTTGAAAACTTGAAAAAGTACTATGATTTGTATGATGGTTTTGGCGATACAAATAAAATGAAGCGAAACACTTTGTACAATTATTGTAGCTATTTGCGGTTTAATAAGCGGCTATTGGAAGTTGAGAAGCCGGTCAAGGAAGTATATCAATTGGCGGAAGCTGACGAGGATATTTTAATGATGATGGAATGCCGTTATTGTTTATGTGAGGTAAACTGGGTGAAGGGAGAAAAGAGTCAAAGCAGTAAAGAAGTGCAATTCATTATTTCAACTTTAAAATATACCGAACAAAATATTATTGCAGAAGATATTGAAAGTGATTGGTATAATTTAACTGGGGAGAAGTTTGAGTAAAGGATGGGGAAGTTATGGCCTTCTATAAAAGGGTCAGACAGAGAATTAGGAAGCTGTAACAAATAACGAGGATAGAATAAGGCGTTTGTTCTCCGAAAAATTACTAGTAAATTAAGGAAGAATCTGCTAAATTATGTCTATTATAAAAGCCCTGAATTTCTCATGTTTAATGAGGTTTTAGGGCTTTTTTGATAAAATTTTAATCTCGCATGTTTTCCCGTTCCACTTTCAGAACTGCCATCTGTGCATCATCCAAAACATACAGACCTTGAAAATTGCCTGTATTCAAAGCGGCAATCGCTTCATTTGAAAAGTGCAGAGCTTGCGTGGTGAAAGAATGGCGGGTATCTTTGGCGACAGCGCTAAATGTTTTGGTGTCCTTCTGGTGGGTAATTTCAAAGTATTCTGGCAGCGCGTCAAGTGTGCCGATAATTTCTGTCACCTCCACATCACCTATTTTTTGCTTCCGTAGAATTTGATAGGACGTATTTTGTGGTTGCTTTTCAACTAATAGCGCTCCATAATGATCGCTGTTGATCAGACAGGCTACACCCAGTGCGCCTTCTCCAACATGGGTTTTCTCGTGGTCAAGATAGACTTTGAATGATTCTTGATGCTCCGTTTGCCGTACGCCTAAAAAAGATGGGGCTCCTAAATCTTCTAAACGGAAATCAGCGCCTGTTAAAATTAGTCGACCCGGTTGAAGGCATAAACGATCCTCCAAACTGTCTCGTAAGCTTACCCATTCTGGATGCAGCGTTTTGGTCTGAAATTCATCGCGGAATTCGTCTAGCTTCTGCTCATTTGGCAAATTGGCTGCATGGTTTGGGAAGCGGCTTAGATCAACTTTTGCAGAGGGGATTCCTGTGTATATGTGCGGCCATTTTTCCTCCCACACTACAGGATACAGCAAAGTTTCCCGACCTAAGTTGGTCAGTTGGGTAAATCCTACCGAAGCTGGTCTTGTGCCTAAACAGGTTAGCCACCAGTTTCCTTTTGTATCTTGAAAAAGATCCGCATGGCCGATATTTTGCAGAGGTTCATTTGCTCGGTCGCGATTTGTGAAAATTGGATTGATCCCGTCCGCATCTTCAAATGGCCCCCAAAGCGACGGGCTGTAAAACAGGGTGATCATGTGACCAACGCCCGTTCCGCCTTCAGCTGCAAGTAGATAGTAGCCGTCGTTTCTTTTAATGATATGGGGGCCTTCCACGTCACGACCGCCCGTTCCATAACTGATGACTTCTGGACCACGTAGAATGGTACCAGTCGCTAGATCAATTTCAGCTTGTTGGATGGCTTTTGTTCCTTTGTCATCAATATATCCTGTGAAGGAAACATAGGTCCGATTTTCTTCAAAGTATAGATCTGGGTCGATGCCCATGATATCAATTTCGGTTCGCTGTTCGTCCCAAATGATGGTTGATTGATCTGCTGACAAAACGCCTCGAATAATAAAATTTTTAAACTCGGCGAAATTCGTGGTAATCACGTAGAAGGCGCCTTCGTGGTATCGAATGCATACGGCAAAAATGCCTTCGTTTGATTGTGCGTTTCGTAAATCAGCCTGGGTGCTTTTTTGGGCAATACTTGGAAGAGGCGTCCAATTTAATAAATCCGTACTCTTCGATAAAGCAATGCCAGGATAATATTCAAACGTGCTGTTAACTAGATAATAGGTACCCTCAACCAAAACGATACTTGGATCGGGATACATTCCTCGTAAAATGGGATTTTGATAATGATTTATCATCCAATACACAACCTTTCAATATGAATCTTCGTCTCAAGTATAAGCGAGATAAAACCCTTTCACTATAGGCAAAAGAGAGCGGCTAAATGGTCATTTCACGGATTTTTCCACTTATAACTGCTCCTCTAAAGTATAGAGAGAAAATGGAGAGAGTCATAATGACAAAAAGCAACTTTTTTCTATAAAAGCTATGATAAATCGATTTTTTGTAAACGGTCACATAAGCAGGATAGCCTTCATCCTTTTTTGTCTGGCAGTCAGGTAAGCGTGAAACTAAAAAAACACCGGAAAGAGAAAATTCCGGTGTGCTGTCAAAATTTATGAAATTTGAATGAAAAATCATTTGGGAAAATTCCATAAACTATGCGGCAGCAAGTGAGATGAATGAAAATGGGAGATTCATGGTGCAAAATTAGGCACCATCAATCAACCAACCAATCCTGTTTGGAGCCATTGCCCCAATGTTAATCATATGGTTCGCTCATATAACTAACATTGAGGTAATCGCACCTCTTCTAGTGAATAATAATACATTTTGTTGAAAAATGTTTATGCAGTTTGCTGACTTTTTAGCATAAACGAGAACTATGTTTTCGCTTTGAAGTATAAAAGGCGCGATTTGATTAGTTTTAACAAGGGGGGCGTGATTCCTTCCATCAAATATAAACAGAGCGAATGATCGGCTATTTATCAGTAGCCTGCAAAATGAAGCAGGTTACTAGTAGCTAACTCGTTTTCAATAAAATTCCTACTCAATCACCAGGCCGTTTTTTGTGAGATATTTGACAACTTGTTGAGTAGGTTGGTCTGCTTTGTCCCACTTAAGAACCTCGTTTATCACAAGTTTAGGATGCTTTTTACTAATATCTCTCAAAGCATTTCCAACAGATTTTTGAACGTAGCGGCTTTCATCCTGATGGAGACTAGCTAGTAATAAAATGGCGATCTCTGGGTGCTCGGCAAAGTAGGGGCGAGAAGTCCAGATTCGCAGGCCTTCAGTGACAGCTCTGCGGACATGTGGCCGGGCATCTTCTAACCATTCTTTGATTATCGGTAGAGTAGCTTCATACCCTGCATCCTTGCAATATTGGTCAAAAGCCATCGCCAATATTTCTTGGACGCGCCAGTTTCTATCGGTGCTGACGGTGTCTTTTAAATACGCTAATAAAGCGGGTTTTTGATTTGCAAGTGACCCAAATAGAAATACGGCCAGCATTCTTACTTGATGAGCGGGATGTTGGTAAAATTCAAACGCAAACTGTTCTGCTTGTTGAGTGGTTGTTTCTTGATAAAGTGTTGCGGCCAGATTTTGGATTACTTTAAAACCGTTCGTGACTTCTAGGGCTTGTTGGATAATTTGTGATTTATTCATGATTATCGTCTCCGTTCCTTTATCTATTTTACTATACTTTATATACAGGTCCAAATCTTGGTCGTGCAGAGAGGGATATAATTAGTTGAACAGTGTGCATAAGTGTTGTATATTCAAGTAAAGTCAATAAGGCTTGATAATTGAATTGAGGTGTTCTGGAATGACGAAAAGTGATAGGAATCCGAAAGTGGATGCGTATTTAGACAGAATTAATATTTGGCAGCAGGAAACAGAGGCACTCAGAGCGGTTCTTCTTGAATCAGGACTGACAGAGGATTTTAAATGGGGAAAGCCCTGTTATACGGCAGATGGAAAAAATATCGTCATCGTCCAGGGGTTTAAATCTTACTTTGCTTTGATGTTTCCAAAAGGGGCTTTGTTGAAGGATCCGAAGAAGCTTCTTGTTCCAGTGGGTGAGAATTCTCAATCGGCTATGCAAATTCGCTTTACGGATGTGGCGGATGTGGAGCAAAAAGCAGCGGCCGTTTTGACTTATATTGATGAAGCAGTGGCGATTGAAAAAGCCGGGCTAAAAGTTGAATCTAAAAAAACAGAGGTATCGATGCCTGAAGAATTGGAAGAAAAAATGAGGGCACTTCCAGAGCTGAAAGTTGCGTTTGAGAAGCTAACGCCTGGTCGCCAGAAAGCCTATTTGCTCTTCTTTTCTTCTGCGAAACAAGCAAAAACGCGTGAGGCTCGAATTGAAAAAAATATTGACCGGATTTTAAATGGAAAAGGGTTAAATGATTAAGGGAGGGTTTAGAAATGGCAAAAGCTGAAAATGTAGAGGTTTATATTGAAGAGGCGGCTCAGGAGGCACAGCCGACACTCCGGGCAGTTCGGAAAATCATTCATGAAACTGTACCGGAAGCAGAAGAGAAAATTAGTTATGGTGTGCCTTTTTATAAATACTATGGTGAGTTTGGTGGTTTTGCAGCCTATAAAAAGCACGTTTCCGTGGGATTTGGACAGGATTCGATGGATGAAGATGTGAGAGACAGTTTAGTAAGCAAGGGCTATAAGATTGGAAAGGGCACTTTTCAGATTAAATTTGAACAAGAGGTGCCTGCTCAAGAGTTGCAGCAGATTCTTCTGAAAAAAATGTCAGTCAATCAGAAGCAGTAGGCAATTTTTGCTGATGTATAAATAAAAAAAGAGAACCGGAAATCGAGCAGTGGCGCTATTTTTAAGAGGGCATTTGTCGTATTTCGGGTTCTTTTTTACTTGCAAAGGGGGATAACAATCGATGGAAATAAGCGTGATTTCGGACTTTCTTCAAGAAAATTATCAGGTGCTGGTGCAGGACAGCGTAGATGACGGGTATTCTTTTTTACAAAGGCTGTTGGACGAGTATTCAAATGGAAAAAATCGATTTGATCAAAAAGATGAAATCCTGCTGGGAATGAAGGACGGAGAGCAATTGGTCGGCATTGGCGGCTTGAATCAGGACCCATATAATGAGGGTGTGATAAGACTCAGACATCTCTATGTGATGCGACAATACCGGAAAAAAGGGCGGGGAAAGCGGCTGGTTGAAGAGCTTTTAGAAAGAACGGCAGCACCTATTTTGACTTTAAGAGTGGCTGATCAAGCGGGTGCGTCTTTTTATGAGCGACTGGGTTTTAAGAGAAATCAGACTTTTTTACAAACTAGCCATGTTTTTTATAAAAATTAATCATTTGATAAAAGTTCGTTTTGATACCTTTAAATATAGTGATTAATCCAGGAAAACTATTGCTGCATATAGGTTTTTATACATATGTCAAAAATGTGTCAATTGTTTTTGGGGATTTTAAGTATTAGAAAAAATCATACTATATTATAAGTATTTCTGTTATGATGAAATCAATATTATCATTTGGAGGAATATTAGCTTTGAAAAGAATTCTATCAATGACTCTTCTCGGCTTTTTTTTCTGTGCCAATATACCTGCAGAAGCAGAGATAATCACTAATAATGATGAAAAAAGTATAGCTGTGAAACAAGCTTCAGAACAGCTTTTAGGTGATTCGGTTGATGGGCAATCGTGTCAAACTATTTTCCCTGATGCTGCATTAGCAAAATGTGTCGCATCGGAATTAAAAAAAAGCGTAACGGAGCCAGTTACACAGGCAGAATTAAACACTATACAGCGGTTAAATGCGACTGTATTAAACATTCAATCAATTGAAGGAATGGAATATTTAACAAACTTGGACTATCTAAATCTGGAGTATAATCAGATTGTAGATATTTCGCCGCTTTCTGACCTGAAAAATTTAACTTATTTGAGACTAAGTGAGAATAAGGTGGTGGATGTTTCGCCACTTGAACCATTAGCTAAATACCATCCTAATATGGAGCTATATATTGATAATAATCATATTTTCGATGTTTCTTATTTAGGCGAATTTACGAATATTATTGATGCAGGGAAGCAAGTAATCACAGAGGACCAGGTGATTGATGCGCCAGACGGAAAGATTAAAATACCTTATAATATTCGCGGCTTAGATGGCCATTCCATGCAGCCTAGATCAATCTATCCAACTGGTAGTAGCTTGGAGATTGCCATGGTTAAATCAACCATTGCTTATTTGGTTTGGCCCGAAGATATGCTACTGAAATCTGGTCATGGTAAGATTGAAGTCTATGCGCAATTTGGTGAAGCAAATGGTCCAGGCTTTGGTGGAACGTATCAATTGGAGGAGAGTTTTAATCCGCCTAGTCTAACCTATGATGATGCAATCACGTATTCGCAAGGTGCTAA
Source organism: Listeria costaricensis (assembly GCF_900183385.1). Lineage (GTDB taxonomy): Bacteria > Bacillota > Bacilli > Lactobacillales > Listeriaceae > Listeria > Listeria costaricensis. The sequence continues at coordinate 526,658 of NZ_FXUT01000001.1, read as the reverse complement.
TGTAACGAATGAGGCTTTTTTAGCGGATATTCATGCTGTAACAGATAGTGGCTGTGAATTAGCGACGGATTTGAATGAAGTGGTCGATTGGCAGACGCCTGGAGATTACAAAGTTGCCATTGAGGCAGTAAATACGACGACTTTAAATGCTACGGCAAGAAATGTCACCGTACATGTGGAGGAAAGTGCTGTTTCATTAGCGTGTCTTTCTGAAATTAGTTATCAGCAGGGTACTGTAAAAACAGAGGCTGACTTTTTAGTGGATATTGATGCACAAACTGATCCGGGAGCTGAAATTGACAGCGATTTTGAAACGGCGGCAGATCTGACTACTTCTGGTGATTACGAAGTGACGGTCACAGCGAAATCATCTGCTGGGCAAACCTCTAAAAAGGTAACGGTGCATGTGACCCCATTGCCGCTTGAGCTTGTACAGGTGCCGGATGACATAACATTCAAAAATACGGCTGTTGCAAGTGGTGTGCAGACGATTTTTCGCAGCTCGGAATCAGGAAATGATTTTGTGGTAAAAGATACACGTGCAGAGCAGGCGGATTGGCAGTTATCTTTGTCGATTGCGGCTCCGCTAACAGCTGAAAGTGGCGATCAACTGACCGATGCGCTTATATATCGGGATAAGAGTGGTCAAGATACAGTTTTACAACCTGGAGTTGCTTATCCGTGCCTAACATCAGCGACAGCTACTCGTCAAGGCGATACATTTACCTATAGCTGGGGTGAAAATGAAGGGTTGCTGCTAAAGCTTAATACTTCAGCGGCTCGGGCAGCCACATATACAACGACAATCAATTGGACACTTCAAAACGTTCCAAGCTCCTAAAAGTGGTGTTTTTATAGTGTTCTCCCCTCCCGTTTTTTTGTGTTATAATGAGCTTGAATAAGGAAGAGATCCTAGCAAAAACCGGAATTCATTCTGGATCTGTTGGCGAGTCGCCACCGGATAAGTTTCTTTATCGGTTAGCCGCGATCTGCTTTAAAGTACTACCGCACACTGCATGTGCGTTCGCCGACAAGCGGCTAGAGTACTTTGACGCGACTCACGGTTCGCTTTTTAGTAGGATCTCTTCTTTTTTGATTTTGACGAGAAAGAGTGTGGGGAAATGAATTCGCATTTTTGGAAAAATTGCTCAGCGCAGGAAGAACGAGCCTTTTTACTGGACTTGAATTTACTACGGCAATACGGAGATGCATGGTCAGATAAGGAAAAAATAGCCCTGCTTTATACAGTCAGTCGAACAATCAATCAGCATTATCTCACCGTAAAGATTCCAAAACGAACAGGTGGACTCCGAACATTACATGCACCAGATCCGCTCCTCAAAATGATTCAGAAAAATATTTTATCTCTTCTTGAAACGCGAACATTATCAGCTTTTGCGACGGCTTATCGAAAAGGTGGCAGCATTTTGGCGAATGCAACTCCTCACGTTGGGAAAAAACAGCTATTACAGCTTGATTTATTGGATTTTTTTGATAGTTTGTCTTTTCCGATGGTGATGGCAGCGGCTTTTCCTAAAACCGTATTTCCGGATAATACTAGGATGCTTTTAACTAATTTATGCTGTTTGAATGATGCACTGCCTCAGGGCGCCCCAACTTCAGCGCTGATTTCCAACCTGATCATGCGCCCGTTTGATGATTATATCGGTGAGTGGTGCAAGGAGCGGCAGATCGCCTATTCGCGCTACTCGGATGATTTGACTTTTTCAACGAATGAAGGAGACTTAACGCTTGTCAAACGAAAAGTGGAACATTTTTTGGAAGCGATGCAACTTAATCTTCATCCTGCCAAAACAAAGTATACCGACCAAAGCATGCGGCAGTGTGTCACTGGGGTCGTCGTGAATCAGCATCCGCAGGTTCCGAGACGTTACCGAAGTATGTTGCGGCAGGAAATCTATTATTTAGAAAAGTTTGGTCTAACGGGTCACTTGGCTTGTTTAAAAGAAAAAGGAGAGGTAGCGGCGGACTTGTCGGAAAAGCAGTATTTACGGAAGTTGATTGGGAAGGTGCAATTTGTTTGTGCCATTTGTCCTGAGTCGGCGGGCTTTCAAGATGCCTATTGGCGCTTGCAGAAATTGGCGATTTCATTTGAAGAATAGCCACTTCTGCGGGAGTTTTTCTATGTTATAATGCGAGATATACTTGCTTGAGAGAGAGGAGCTCGTGAAAATGAAAGAAATTACTGCACAACAAATTGAACAGCATTTTTCTATGAGGGAAGCGATTTTGGCATGTGAAGATGCGCTAAAAGCACATGCAGCTGGGGAGGCGGTCGTGCCGCTGCGCGAGAAGCTCTCATTTCCGAAGGGGGAGACGCTACTGATGCCTGCTTATTTGAAAAATGGCGGAATGGGCGGCTTCAAGGTGGTTTCCGTTTTTCCTGAGAATCATTTGCACGGTCTTCCGGCAGTGCCGGCGGATGTTTTTTTGCTGGATACGGCGACGGGGACGCTTGCGGCTCGACTAGAGGGGACGGCATTGACGAAGCTGCGGACGGGTGCGGTTCAAGGCCTTGCAACGAATTGCTTGGCTAAAAAGGATGCTCGTTCGGCGTTACTAATCGGGACGGGTGGTCAGGCGATGCGACAACTTGAAGCGATGCTGACGGTGCGACAGTTGGAACATGTGGCGGTGTATGATCTGGATGCGCTGCGCTGTCAAGCATTTGTTCAAGAGTGCCAGTCGGTTTTTCAGGGTTTTGACGTGGAAATCGTGCCGGCTGTTTCACTTGAGCAGGCCGTTCGACAAGCGGATATTATTACGACGGTCACAACTAGTAAGCGGCCAACTTTTGACGGAAAATGGCTCACTCCAGGTACGCATATCAATGGTGTGGGAGCTTTTACGCCTGACATGCAGGAGCTGCCAATCGAAGCATTTGCACGGTCGACTGTTCGGACAATCGATACGGCGGAGGGTGTTTTTGCTGAAGCAGGGGACGTTTTGAGTGCGATTGCGCAAGACGTTGTTCATACGAATGATTTTGTGGAGCTGGGCGCGCTTTTGCTTGAAAAAGAAAGATTTCGTGATTCGGATGAGGAGATCACATTATTTAAAACGGTGGGCAGTGCGATTTTAGATATTGTGGTGGCAGAACGAATTTATCAAAAACTTTTCCAAGATTAAAGAAGTGTTGATTTCGTTTATATAAGTTGTCGATTGACAGTTTTTGGCGATTTTAAGGTGGCTTTTTTTCAGAATATGGAGAATGCGGCTTTTTTGAATGGTTGACAGAGGCAAACTCCCCGGCTATAATCAACTTATATTTAAATATCCGAACGATGATACGGATTAGTAGAGGTTCCTTTTTTACCTATCAGAGAGATGGTCATTTGCTGAGAGGCCGTCATGTAAAGAAGCCCTTGAACCTGCCGACTAGAGTTCTTGCAAATTTGCACGGTTTAGACCGTTATCATGTTGAGTTGTAAAGCATTGCTTTAAAACAGGGTGGTACCGCCAATTTTTGGTCCCTGTCTGAGCCATGCTTTTTTTATTTCTATCAACAACTTTTTCTAGAAATATAATTTTGATTCTTCCAATAATATGAATGAGGTGGAGTAGATGGCACAGGAATTTGTAAAAGATATAACGAATCGCGATGAGGATTTTGCCCAGTGGTATACGGATATTGTACGAAAAGCAGAGCTGGCCGATTATTCAAGTGTAAAAGGATGTATGGTGCTTCGGCCAACGGGTTACGCACTTTGGGAAAACATCCAGCATTATGTAGACACTCGTTTAAAGGAAATGGATCATGAAAATGTCGCCATGCCGCTTTTGATTCCAGAGCATTTGTTGCTGAAGGAAGCGGAACATGTGGAAGGGTTTGCGCCGGAAGTAGCGTGGGTCACACATGGCGGTGATAGTGAGCTGGCAGAACGACTAGCGGTTCGTCCAACTTCGGAGGTCATGTTTGCCGAGCATTTCCAAAATATTATCCATTCGTATCGCGATTTACCTAAGCTTTATAATCAGTGGGTGAGTGTTGTGCGTTGGGAGAAAACCACACGTCCATTTTTACGGACGACGGAGTTTTTCTGGCAGGAGGGTCACACTTGTCACGATTCTTTTGAAGATGCTGATAAAGAAGCCTTGCGCTTGCTTGATTTGTATAAGGAGGTGTGTGAAGAGCTTCTGGCCATTCCAGTTGTCGGGGGAATTAAGACGGATAGTGAACGTTTTGCAGGGGCTGAAATCACATATACAAATGAAACGCTGATGTATGACGGAAAAGCCTTGCAAATTACGACGAGCCATCATTTAGGGGATCATTTTGCCAAAGCGTTTGATATTAAATTCCAGGCGAAAGATGGCAGTGAACAATTTGTCCATCAGACTTCTTGGGCGATTACGACTCGCTCGATCGGTGCTTTGATCATGGTGCATGGCGATGATCGAGGAATGATTATGCCGCCACGTGTTGCACCAACACAGGTGATGATCGTACCGATTGCTCAGAACAAGGAGGGCGTGCTGGAGTTTGCAGATGAGCTGCATCAAATGCTGAAAAAAGAAGGTTTGCGCGTTAAAGTTGATAAGAGCGATAAGATGCCAGGCTATAAATTCAATGATTCTGAAATGAAAGGCATTCCGCTTCGCCTTGAAGCTGGACCGCGTGATATTGCGGCTTCTCAAGTTGTGCTGGTTCGACGCGATACAGGTGAAAAAATTATTGCGCCACTTGACGGGCTGAAAGAAAAAATCAGTGAACTGCTGGATGCGATTCAAAATAACTTGTTTGAATCAGCCAAAGTACGCGCGGCAGAAAAAACCGAGTATATGGAAGACCGGGCGACGTTTGATGCGCGTATTGAAAAGGGCGGCTTTGCGATCACGCCTTGGTGCGGTGATGCAGCCTGTGAAGCAAAAGTAAAAGAAGAAACAACCGCGACCGCTAGATGCATGACTTTTGAAGATAATCAGGAACCGGTTATTGGAAAAACTTGTCCGCATTGCGGCAAAGAGGCCAAACACATTGTCCATTGGGCGAAAGCTTATTGAGGTGGTTGCTGATTTTTCTGATAGGCCAGCCGATATTTGCGCGGGGACATTTGAAAATGCTTTTTAAAGAGCTTGAAGAAGTATCCTTTGTCCATATACCCAAGCATTTCGCTGATTTTACTGATAGAAAGATTGGTATTTAAAAGTAAGTAGACGGCTTTTTCCAGTCGCACTTCGGCAAGATGCTGAGAGAATAGTTTGCCAGTGTTTTCTTTAATCAAGCCGGAAAGATAATTGGGATGAAGGCCGAAAATATCCGAAAGGTGTTGTAACGTGACAACATCATAGTGCAATTGTATGTATTTTAAAATTTCGCCAACAAGCATATTGGAACTGACAACAGATTCTTTTAAAATCAAACTAGTGTCTTTTAGTCGATCCAACTCGGCGATGAGTAATAGAAAGGCAGCTCTTACTACTTTGTAAGGGCTGTTTTTTGTATGGGATAAAATTTCTTTTAATAGTATAAGTGCTAAATAACGTGTATCATCTTCCGGTTTACAGGCAAAAAAGAAATAATTGCTTTTCTGCTCTTTTTCTGTCATGACGTAATGAATGAAATCATAGAAAAGTGGATAATCGGCTAGCTGGTTGACGAGGACGAGATCGAAAAAGTCTTTTTTAAAAAGAAGCGTCATCACTTCCGTATCATCCTCCAATTCACTGTAAAAAATTTCGGTGGCGGGGCTGGCGATAATAAAACAACCCGCAGAATATTCGACCAGCTTGGCATCAATTGTGATACGAATGGTACCCTGAAGCACATAGAGAATACGGACAAATGGAACGCGGTATGTCAGCTCTCCGCCAGAATTTTGACAGATGAGAGCCGTGCTGATTTCGGACTGATCCTGTTTAAATCGTTCGATGAGCTGCTTGATTTTCGATTCATCCGTCAGAAAACAATCATAGTCTTGCAAAGTCTCGAAAATATTCGTTTTCTGGAAAATAGAACTTTTGCTCATTTCGGAAACTCCTTCCTGAATATTGGGCACTTTTTACATGGGAAATAACCACATGAGAAATAGCCACTTTTGTGTCCGCTTACACGAAATAATAAAAGAAAAAGGTGCTAGTACATGACCAATTTTTAACTGTAAAAATTGCCAGACCTAACACCTGAAAAGCTTGATATTGGCGGGAATGTGTGGGAATCGAACCCACCCAAGAAGCTCTTAACTCCTCATACTGGTTTTGAAGACCAGAGGGAACACCAGAACCCAGCCACTCCCAAGTGAATAGTAGCACAAACCAAAAAATGCGTCAATACCAATTTTTTTATAGTAAATAATTTAGTGTCCGATTTTATTATACAAAAGTGTTCATCTTCTAGATTCCATTGTATTTTACTTAGTTTGTGATATTATGAATTTGAAATGGGACACTTTTTATTTATGTGAGCCTGTTTCTTAGTAATTGTGAAATTTAGAACAAAGTAAAAAGGAGGTGAAAAAGAATGAAACTTCAAATACCATTAAAGCAACATGTAGGCGCTCCTTGCAAGCCAGTTATTGAACTTGGGGCAGAGGTAAAACGCGGTATGCGAATTGCTGAACCAGCAGGGCTAGGTGCTAATATCCATGCAAGCGCTTCCGGGATTGTCACGGCGTTAAATGATCAGTTTATTGAGATTGAAGCCCTCGATTTGCATGAAACACAATTCGAGCCAATTCCAGAAACTGAAACGATGCTTCAAGCAATAGAGGAAGCAGGGCTTGTGGGTGCAGGTGGTGCAGGTTTTCCTACATATGTGAAATATCGTACACCTGTCAAAGGCGGCACGGTCATTGCCAATGCTGCTGAGTGCGAACCGCTGCTCGGCCATAATATCCGCTTTTTAGAAGAGCATCCGGAAAAATTGATTCGCGGTATGCGCTACTTGCGGGAAATCGCCCAAGCAAAAGATGCTGTGATTGCCATCAAGCCGAAGCACAAAAAAGCGGCAATGATGTTGGAAAAAGCGATCCAGAATGAACCGAATATGACGCTCTTCTATTTACCTGACATGTATCCGTCGGGTGATGAACGTGTGATTATTCGTGAAGTGTTGGGCGTGACGCTCGAACCAGGTCAGCTACCAAGTGCGGCAAATGCAATTGTTTCCAATGTGGAAACGATTAAGCATGCTGTAGAAGCGATTGAAGACCGTAAGCCGTTTATTGAAAAAGATGTGACGGTTGGCGGACGCGTGAAAGGTGGCGAGACTGTTTTTCTTGATCAGCCGATTGGTTTACCCGTCAAGGAACTGATCAACCTGGCTGGTGGCTATATTGAACCGCATGGGGAGATCGTGATTGGCGGTCCATTTACTGGCCGTAGCAGTACAGAAGATGCCACGATCACAAAAACGACTGGCGGTATTTTAGTGGCAATGCCCTATCCGAATGAGGACCGTAAAGTTGGGATCTTGATTTGTGAATGCGGCGGCAGCAAGGAACGACTTGAAGAAATTGCTCATAATATGGGTGCAGATGTTGTTGCAGCAGAACGCTGTAAACGAATGGTTGAAGTGGACGGCAGATACAGATGTGGCCTGCCGGGTATTTGCCCCGGACAAGCTGAAAAAGTCCTGAAAATGAAAAAAGAGGGCGCAGAAGTTATTTTGACCGGTACGTGTCAGGATTGAACGAACACCGTTATGGGTGTAGCTCCTAGGTTAGGAGTTCCGGTTTATCACAGTACCGATCATGTTTTACGCGCGGCTGGTCATAAGCTGTATCGCCGACTTGAAACGGACGATTAGTTTTGACAAAAAAGAACGATCCTAAAGGAGGTTTTGCAGATGTCAATCACTGCAGAAACAGCAAAAGACCATGCCAAAGACCCCGCTGTCTTATGTTGCCGAACTGAAAAAGGCACCATCATTCAGCCTGAAAATCTAGAAGACCCAGTTTTATTCCCAGATTTAGAGGATTCTGGTCTTCTCACAATGCCTGATAATCATTTGAAAATCGAGGAGGTTATCGGTGCGACGTTGACGAAAACAATGGATGCACTCGTGCCACTTACAGCAGATGTATTAGAGGGCGCTAATTTAACAAGCTCAGAAGAAACAGCTACTTTAAAAGAGGAAGCAGCGCCAGTGCCTGAAGAATCAGCTAGTCAAGCTGCACCAGTTGCTGTCACAGGAGCCGCTTTTGCAGGCGGTCAAACACTTAAACTTTCCATCGCGGAAGGAAAAGGCATTGAACTGGAAATCCCGCTTGTTGCACCGGCTATCGGCCAAGCAGCCAATGTTGCAGCTATTCCAGCTGTAGCAAGTACAGAAGCAGGAAACGTAGCAGCTCCAGCAGAAGAAGAGGTAAGCGCAGAAAGAGAAGTCCGCAAGCTGATCAAAAACCACTATGCAATCAAGGAAGTGGCGTTTGGCGAACAGACGGAAATCCGCGGCACAACGCTTTATCTGCGCGATAAGGAAGCTTTACTGAAAGAAGCAGCCGATCATGAAGAGCTTGTAGTAGATATGAATATGGAAATTATTACACCGGATCATTATGACGTTTATAGTGAAACGATCATGGATGTTCAACCGATCGCGACAAAAGAAGAAGGTGAAATCGGCCACGGCATTACTCGTGTCTTGGACGGCGTCATCATCGTCTTGACCGGAACGGATGAAAACGGCGTACAGATCGGAGAATTTGGTTCCTCGGAAGGTGAGCTGGACCGCAATATCATGTGGAATCGTCCAGGTGCACCGGATAAAGGGGAAACTTTTATCAAAATTCAGGCTACGATCAAAGCCGGAACGAACATGGAAAGAAGTGGCCCTCTTGCAGCGCATAAAGCAGCCGATGTAATTACAGAAGAAATTCGTAAGGCGCTAAAAGAAGCAGAAGGACTGACATGTACGAACTCCGAAGAAATCGTGCAAAAACGCCGTAAAGGCAATAAACGCGTCCTGCTTGTCAAAGAAATCATGGGACAAGGCGCGATGCATGATAATTTGATTATGCCAGTTGAACCAGTCGGCACACTTGGCGCGAAACCAAACGTCGACCTTGGAAACTTGCCAGTTATGCTTGCACCAACAGAAGTGCTTGACGGCGGAATCCATGCGCTGACATGTATCGGACCGGCTTCTAAGGAATGCTCGCGTCATTATTTCCGGGAACCGCTTGTGAAAAGAGCGATGGAGGATGAAGAAATCGACCTTGTCGGCGTTGTCTTTGTCGGCTCTCCGCAAGCCAATTCGGAAAAATTCTATGTGTCGAAACGTCTCGGTATGCTGGTTGAAGCCATGGATATCGATGGCGCGATCGTGACGACGGAAGGCTTTGGTAACAACCATATCGACTTTGCTTCTCATATTGAAGAAATTGGGAAACGGGATGTGGAAGTGGTTGGAATCACTTATTCTGCCGTTCAGGGTGCGCTTGTTGTTGGAAATAAATATATGAAGCATATGATCGACAACAACAAATCGAAGCAGGGAATTGAAAATGAAATCCTTGCGAACAATACACTTTGCGAAGAAGATGCAATTCGTGCGCTTGCCATGCTGAAAACAGCGCTTGGCGGCGGAGAAGTGAAGGCGGCTGAACGCAAGTGGAATCCAAACGTCAAACTAAGCAACGTCGAAGTGATCGAAAAAGCGACTGGGCAAACGATTGAGTTGCTTGATAACGAGCAAGTCCTGCCGAAGAGTAAAAAACGGCTGGAGATCTATGAAAAAGAAGACGCTTGATCGTCGTTTGTGAAGGTGAATTATGAATAGAGAAGATCTGCTGAAATATCAATCCACTGAAAGAATGTTTGAAGGCATCCTCGTTGAAATTACGGATGCGAGTGTGACGATTGACATCAAAGGCCGGCTGGGAACATTCAAGGTTCCGCGGCGGATGCTGATCAGTCAGTATGAGCTGGCACTTGGACAAGAGGTAGGCTTTATGATGAGCTACCCGGAAGTCCTTGCAGAAGAGCCGGATGATAAGTATGTGGAAGCGATCGAAGAAACCAAAAAACGCCGGGACGAAATTCGTGCCCGACTGAGTGAGAAAGGAGCAGAATAAATGAAACTTACAGTCACAGAAGGCTTGCAATCGGAAATTTTTGTACCGATCACGCCGAAACCTGTCTTTACCGCAGTGACCAAAGAATTGAAAGAAATGCGTGTTGCCCTTGCAACGGCAGCGGGCGTTCACTTGAAGTCCGATAAACGCTTCAACTTGGCGGGGGATACGTCATACCGCGAGATTCCTCGTGAAACTCCTAGCAGCGAGTTGATGGTTTCGCATGGTGGGTATGATAATGCCGATGTGAATAAAGATGTTAACTGTATGTTCCCGATTGACCGCTTGAATGAACTTGCGGCAGAAGGAATCATTAAAGATGTTGCGCCGATGCATTTCGGCTTCATGGGAGGTGGCGGTAATCAGGAAGTTTTCACTGAAGAAACGGGTCCTGAAATCGCACGTCGCTTGAAGGAAGAGGAGGTTGATGCGGTCGTTTTGACCGCCGGTTGAGGCACATGCCACAGAACTGCCGTGATCGTGCAGAGAGCTATTGAAGAAGCCGGTATTCCAACCATCCTTATTGCAGCATTACCTCCAGTAGTGCGCCAAAACGGTTCACCTCGTGCAGTTGCACCGCTTATGCCAATGGGTGCCAATGCAGGGGAACCACATAACATTGAGATGCAGCATGCGATTTTGAAAGACACATTGGAACAGCTTGTTGCCATTCCGAGTGCTGGCAAAATCGTTCCGCTTCCATATGAATATATTGCACACATCTAAAACGGTTAGGAGTTTTTGCTATGCTAACCATCAAAAGTTTTCATATGCAGTCAGTAGAGACGGGCAAAAAAGCAGCCATTGAAGAAGGGAAATTGATTTTTCCACTTGTACCAAAGGACGGCTATCTGTTTCCCGAAGTGTTTGAAAAAGTAGACATTCAAGTGATTCCGCCAGATGCGCGTCATATTGAGACCAATTCGATCATGGATATCGTGCCGATCTCAACGAAAGTGCTCGGTGAATGCGGAAATGGTGTCACCCACACGCTAACGGGTGTCTATGTCCTTGTAACAGGGGGCGATCAAACGGGCAGACAGATGCACGAATTTGGCTCATCGGAAGGATACTTGGATGAAAAGATCATTTTCGGACGTGCCGGAACACCCGGTGAAGATGACTTTATCGTTCATATCGATATTCTTTTGAAGGATGCACCCGTCTTTACGCGAAGTCTTGCATTTTCAATGTTTCAGGCCAGTGATGCATTTATCCAGCCTGTTCGAGACATTTTGAAAATGATAAATGGAAAAGAAGCAACTGAGCGACATGAATTTCCTGATCCACCTCGGAAACCGAATGGAAAAGAACGTGTTGCGCTCGTCAAACTCGTTGCCGGTCAAGGCGCAATGTATGACAATTTGCTTTTTCCGTCTGAACCAAGCGGAGCCGAGGACGGTTTCTCGAATATTGATTTGGCCAATATGCCTGTCGTTTTATCGCCAAATGAATATCGGGACGGAGCTTTGCGCTCGCTGACTTGATTTGGAACAGCAGGAATCAGAGGGGGCGAATATGCTTTCTCTGGTTCGTTGTTGGGAAAGTTTGTGAGAAGTTTATCAAATTCAGAGAGGAGTCTTGAAATGGGTGTTGGACCATCTACAAAAGAGACGAGTTTACATCATTTTCGCGACCCAGTGTTAGCTGTTTTAGATGAGGATAAAGATATTCAGCTGACGGGGATTGTCATAGCTGGAACGCCTCAGGACAATAAAATGAAGCATTTTGTCGGCAATCGGGCGGCTGCGCTTGTAGAAAGTATGGGCGCGAGCGGTGCTATAGTTTCAGCGGACGGCTGGGGCAATACCGATGTTGATTTTGCCGGTGCGATGGAGGAGATTGGAAGTCGTGGAATCTCCGTTGTCGGGCTGAAATTTATCGGCACGCAGGCAAAATTTGTCGTTGAAAATGCGTTTACAGAATTTGTTGTTGATATCAATAAATCGGCGGAGGGAATTGAAACCGAAGTCGTTGGTGAAAACAATGTAGATGCACTAGATGCAAGAAAAGCACTCGCGTTTTTGAAGTTGAAAATGAGGCAGGATTCGCGAAACGCCTAAAATTTGAACGTTCAAAAATCGGAGGTAAGAAAATGAAATTATCCAAAATGATCTCAGCGATTGACTCTCATACAGCAGGAGAAGCAGCGCGTATTATTACGGGAGGCATTCCGAATATTCCGGGGGATACGATGGCTGAGAAAAGACAATATTTGATTGATCATCAGGATTCACTTAGAAAAGCGCTAATGCACGAACCGCGCGGGCATAATGACATGTTTGGCGCCTTTTTGACCGCACCAACCCATAAGGAAGCTGATTTTGGCATCATTTTTATGGACGGTGGCGGCTATCTGAACATGTGCGGTCATAATACGATTGCTGCAGTAACTGCTGCAATCGAAACGGGCATGGTCGACTATGATCAGACGGCAGACACGGCGAAAGTAGTGCTTGATACAGCAGCTGGGCTTGTGCATGCAACGGCTTTTCTTCATGAAGATGGCAATAAAGTAAAGGAAGTATCTTTCCAAAATGTGCCAAGTTTCCTTTATAAAGAAGGCGTTTCCCTGCATGTTCCGGAAGTGGGCGATGTGACATTTGACATTTCCTTTGGTGGCAGCTTCTTTGCGATTATCCATGCGAAAGAGTTGGGCCTTGAAATCAAACCGGAAAATGCCTCGCAGCTGACTGAAAAAGCGATGAAGCTACTTGCTGAAATCAATCGGCAGGTCGACATTCAGCACCCAACATTGCCGCATATCCAAACGGTCGACTTGGTGGAAATCTATGACGAGCCGACGCATCCGGATGCGACTTATAAAAATGTGGTGATCTTTGGTGAAGGTCAAGTGGACCGGTCGCCGTGCGGTACGGGAACGAGTGCAAAACTGGCCACCCTTTATGCGAAGGGAGAACTTAAAATCGATGAACCGTTTGTCTATGAAAGTATTTTAGGCACTTTATTCAAAGGCCGAGTCGTGAAAGAGACCCAAGCTGGCGACTTAAATGCGATCATACCGGAAGTGACTGGTTCTGCCTATATTACAGGTTTCAATTCATTTCTGTTTGACCCAGAAGACCCTCTTGTCAATGGTTTTATCCTGAAATAACAGCCTTTGGAAAATGAGTTACAGAAAGGAAGAGGAGAATGGTTACAGCGATTTTAGGTTTACTTTTAGTAGTTGGGACAGTTTTTGCGATTTATTTGATAAAGGATTTAGTGGCCCATCGAGGCGATTGGGGAAAAGAAAACGTTTGGGTGGCTGGGATTGTCGGATTTATTACAGACTTTCTTGATGCGCTCGGAATCGGCTCGTTTGCCACGACAACACTTGGTTTTAAAATTACCCGTTTTCTAAAAAATGACGAACTGCTGCCGGGAACACTGAATGCCGGACATGCGATTCCGGTAATTGTTGAGGCCTTTCTTTTTATTACAGTTGTAGAAGTAGACCCGGTTACGCTTGTTTCGATGGTGCTTGCGGCAATGGTCGGCTCTTTTATTGGGGCGCGGACGGTTTCCAAACTGCCTGAAAAGAAAATTCAAGCGGCGATGGGGATTGCCCTGGCGATTACGGCTGTTCTGATGGCGCTTCAACAGTTGCAGCTTCTTGATTTGTTAGGAAAAGGCAACAAGGCGATGGGACTTAGCGGCGGATTGCTTGTTGTGGCGATTGTCGGCAACTTTATCCTAGGCGCTTTGATGACGGCAGGTGTGGGACTTTATGCACCTTGTATGGCGATGGTTTTCATGCTGGGACTGAATCCGCTAGTGGCATTCCCAATCATGATGACTTCCTGCTCGGCGCTGATGCCTGTTGCGAGTCTTGAATTTATCAAACATGACCGGTATTCCAAAAAGGGCGTGATTGGTTTGACAATCGGTGGGATCCTAGGGGTCATCGTGGCCGTTCAGTTTGTGAAAAGTATGGATTTGACGGTCCTTACTTGGATCATTATTGCGGTGGTTGTCTACACATCCATCACCATGCTGATTTCTGGTTTCCGCAAAACGGATCCGAAAACCGTGTCCGAATAAAACATCAAAAGGGAGACGGAGCGTTCCGTTTCCCTTTGTTTACAACTACTGACAGCTGGGGGCATTTTATGGCAGTCAATGGGGAAGAATGAGCGCAGGACCGTTTTCGGTATTCTGTGGGGCATTCTTCAAGCGACACTTTTCATTATGGGCGGGTCAGAGCTCAAAGTGAGTGTCAAATAAAGAGGCATGTGAAAAGTTGCGATGAAAGGAACTGATTGAAAAATGAGCAAGGATTTGATTATTTGTGGCGGTTGTAATGCCAAAATGGGTGTAGATGTGCTTTCCGGGCTTTTGAAAAATATCCAACAGCCGAAAAGTGACCAGCTACTGGTTGGGTTTGACCATGCGGATGATGCGGCGGTGATTCGTTTAACGGAGGAGCTGGCTTTGATTCAAACGGTCGACTTTTTTCCTGCAATGGTGGCCGATCCCTATCATTTCGGACGGATTGCGGCTTGTAATGCACTGAGCGATGTCTATGCCATGGGTGGCCAGCCGATCACAGCACTCAATTTGGTGTGCTATCCGGAAGAGCAGCCGTTAGACCCACTTGAAGCAATATTAAAAGGCGGGATGGATATATTGCTTGAGGCGGGTGTGATTTTGGCAGGGGGGCACTCGATCCATGATCCGAAAATCAAATATGGGCTTTCAGTCAGCGGCACGATCCATCCGGCAGCCATTTTGACAAATCGAGGGGCTGAGCTTGATGATCGGCTCGTTTTGACGAAGCCACTTGGGACAGGCTTGATCACAACTGGCTACAGTGTGGGCGAGGTGGAGGAGGCTGATTTTGCCGCAGCGCTTAATTCGATGGAAACGTTGAATAAAGCAGCCTCAGAAGCGGCGCGTGATTTCCACGTGCATGCGATGACGGATGTAACGGGTTTTGGGCTGCTGGGACATTTAAGTGAGATGATCGCTGAGGAGCAAAGTGTGGAGCTGACCGCTGCCAATATTCCGATTTTGTCCGGTGCTAAAGAAGCGGCGGCGCATTTTCTCGGGACAGCGGGCGGTCAGCGAAATCGGAATCATCTGCAAGAAGTGGTCGATTTTCAGGAAGCTGATTTTGCCTTGGAGGAAGTGCTATTTGACCCGCAAACATCGGGCGGATTGCTCATCGCTTTGCCAAAAACGGATGCCGAACAGCTGTGTCTAAAACTGCAGCAGCAAGGCTTGACCGCCCAGATAATTGGGCGCTTTACGGAAAAAGCGGCTCACTCGATCACGATTCGATAAGGAGGAAGACGAGATGAAAATGATTGATGCGATGGGAAAAGCCTGTCCGCTGCCTGTCATTCAAACACGCAAGGCTTTAAAGGAAACGACAGAAACATTATGCGTAGAAGTGGACAATGAAATCGCGACACAAAATCTGACGAAAATGGCTGAACAGCTCGGGCTCTCGGCACAAACTAAAAAAGTGGCTGAGCGGCATTATCAGGTGACGATTGCCCGGACAGAAGGCGATGCAGCAAATGAAGTTGCACCGGTTGAAACAGAAGAGGTACTGCTGCCTAAAATCGTGGTGATTGGAAGTGACCAGATGGGCAGTGGCGACACGGAATTGGGCGAGACACTTTTGCGGAATTTTCTCTTTGCTTGTAGTGAGCAAGAGGCATTCCCGACGGCAATACTTTTTTATAATCGCGGGGCATTTTTGACAACTGCTCGGTCAAAGAGTCTGCAAGATTTGCAAAAAATGGCTGCTGCCGGCACTTGGATTGCGACCTGTGGCATCTGTCTGGATTTTTATGGGCTAACTGAGGAACTGGCAGTGGGTGAAATTACCAATATGTACCGGATTGTAGAGCTGATGCAGCAGTATCCGGTTATTGAACCGTAGAGGTGAAGGAAAATGACATTTCTGATCAGCTTTCCTTCTACAAAATTTGCGTTAAAAGCTGAAACGGCTTTTCAAAAACAGTTTGCAGATAGTCGCTTGATACCGCTGCCGGTCAAAATTTCAGCCAGTTGCGGATTGGCACTTCTTGCAGAAACAGAAGATCAACCAGCTGTCTCTCATCTCGCCGAGAAATTTTCCGGGGTTGTCTACCTGAAAACAGAGAGCGAGTACCGGCAGCTGGAAGATTGAAAGGAGTTAATCGATGAAAAGAATCGTGATCGGAACCGCCGGGCATGTCGATCATGGCAAGACGACGCTAATTCGCGCGCTGACCGGAATGGAAACAGATACGACAAAGGAAGAAAAAAAACGGGGGCTCTCGATTGATCTGGGGTTTGCCTATTTTGAACTCCCAAGTGGTCGAATGGCTGGAATTGTGGATGTGCCCGGGCATGAACGCTTTATGAAAAATATGCTGGCCGGAGCACAGGGGGTGGAGCTCGTTCTGCTCGTGATTGATGCGCAGGAGGGGGTCATGCCGCAGACGAAAGAACATGCCGCCATTTTAGAACTGCTTGGCGTGGAAAATTTTATTATTGTGGTTACAAAATGTGGGCTGGTTGACGAGGAAATGCGGGAACTGGTGGAGCTTGATATTCGTGAACAGCTGGCGAGTGGCTTTTTGGAAACGGCACCGCTATTATTTGTGGACGCGGTTGAACGGATTGGCTTGGAGCCGCTTGTTGAAAAAATCGACCAGTTGACAACGGAATTGCCAGAGCAGAATACCGCCCTATTTCCTTACATGCCAATTGATCGGGCTTTTACGGTCAAAGGCTTTGGTACGGTTGTCACGGGCACACTTTTGCAGGGCGAAATCCATACCGGCGAGGAACTAATGCTGTATCCGGCTTGTCAGAAAGTCAAGGTTAGAAATATTCAGATCCATGAAGAAAATGTTTCACAAACAAGCGCAGGAATGCGGACGGCTTTAAACATCACAGGTGTGAAAGCGGCAGAATTGAAACGCGGCTGCACACTGGCGCCATCTGATCAGCTCGAGGTCAGCTGGATGCTGGATGTGGAGCTAAATTTGCTTCAAAATGCACCGGAAAGTCTGGTTTTGTGGGATCGGGTTCGTCTTTATATCGGTACGAGTGAAGTCATGGCGCGGGCCGTTCCGATCGGTCAAGAAGAAATCGCCCCGGGAGAAACCGGCTTCGTGCAGCTCAGATTGGAAGAACAGGTGGCCGTCAAGAAGAACGATGCGTTTATTATTCGTAACTATTCACCGATGTATACGCTTGGTGGTGGCCGGGTGATCGATCCCCATCCTGCTAAACACAAACGTTTTCATGAGGACGTCGTGACTGCACTCGAAACGCAAGCGAGCAGCAGTACCGTTGTGGTGATTGCGGCCTTTTTGAATAAGCGGCGCGAAGTATTTTCAGAAGAAGCGGCCATCAGTCAGTACATTGGCAAAACGCCTGAGGAAACGAAACCTTATTTGCAGGAGCTAGAAGCGACTCAGGCACTCGTGAAAATTGGCGATAAATACACGACGTTCGAGCGGTTTGCGCAATTAAGTGATCGATTGGAAGAGATACTGATGCGCTATCATAAACGCTACCGGCTTCGTTATGGGATGCCGAAAGCGGAACTCTTTGAAAAAGCGGGGATTGAAATTCCGATCAAGCAATTGGAAGCGTGCTTGGCGTGGCTGGCTGAGTCTGGCAAGCTTCGGATGGAACGCGATCAAATCCAGTCAGCTTCATATGAAATCAAATTGAACCCTTATCAGGAAAAAGAACGGCAGCAAATCGAAGCGGCTCTAATGCAGGACGGTTTTACACCTAGAAGTGTCGAAGAATTGACGGCTGGGCAGGAGAATCTGCTTGAAATGGTTGCCTATTTGACGGGTAGCAGTCTTGTCAGGCTGGATCACGAATTTGTTATTGCGCGCGACTATTATGAAAAAGCGATCACCATCAGTCAGACATGTATCGCCGCACATGGCAAAATGACGCTGGCTGATTTTCGCGATCTAACCGGGTCGAGTCGCCGCTATGCGATGCTAATTTTAGAAACGCTCGACAAGGAAGGGATAACCAAGCGGGTGGAAAATTATCGTGTGCTTGGCTGAAAGGAGAACGAGATGATCTATTTGGACAATGCCTCAACGACACTTGTCAAGCCGAAAGAAGTGGCCGAAGCAGTGTTTGAAGCGATTGCTGGGCAAACGATCGGCAATCCGACAAGGGCGGGACATGCGGCCAGTTTGCGGGGACTCCATGCAGTCACGGCGGTGCGCGAGGCTGTCAAAGCTTATTTTTCAGCGGATGACGAGGAAATGGAGACCGTTTTTACGAAAAATGCGACGGAAGCTGCCAACATTTTGCTGAAAGGTTTTTTGCGGCCGGGGGACCATATCATCACCACTGAAATGGAACACAATGCGATTTTGCGACCGCTCTATCATTTGCAGCAGCAGGGTGTGGAGCTGACCATTTTGCCGCTCGACTCTGAAACTGGCAGGGCATCGGTCGAACAGTTTCGGGCTGCCATTCGTCCTGGTGTGACGCGAGCAATTGTTACAAGCCATGCCTCCAATGTGACAGGATGTCGGAATGACTTGCAGACGCTGGGCGCGCTTTGTACCGCCTATGAGCTGGCATTTTTTGTCGATGTCGCCCAAACAGCAGGTATCGAGCCGATCGACATGGGGCAGATGAAGATGGATGCGCTGATTTTTACCGGGCATAAATCGCTATATGGGCCACAGGGAAGCGGTGGACTTGTGCTGCGTGAATCTCTTGCAAGCCAGATTGAGCCGCTTTTGGATGGTGGAACGGGTGTCTTTTCGCAAGCGGAAACGATGCCGTCGCAACTTCCGGAACATTTGGAAGCCGGGACACTCAGCACGCCTAGTATTATCGGGCTGGGAGCTGGTCTGGCCTATTTAGAGACACATCCTCAAGCTGGAAAAAGGGCCAAACAAGCCGCCGGAAAGTTTTATCAGGCGCTAGCAGACGAACCAGGTGTTCATTTCTATGGGTATGATAAAGCCGCAGCACCCAGTCTTGTCAGTCTGAATATTGGCAGTCTGGATTCCAATGAGGTCGCTTGCCAGTTGATGGCAGAATATGGGATTGCTTGTCGAGGGGGACTGCACTGTGCCCCACTGATCCACCGGCATTATGGAACCGAGCAGCAGGGAATGGTCCGTTTCAGCTTTTCCAGTTTTACCACACCGGAAGAAATCGAGCAGGCGGTAGGTGCGGTTCGCCAGCTTGCACAAAAAAGAACAAAGGAGGAAGCAGAATGAAGCAGAAAATTCAGGTTCCGGCTATTCATACACTTTTACATACGCCGGAAGCTGCCCGTTTGCTGCAAGAATTTCCACGAGAACTCGTGACAGATGCGTTGCGCTTTGCCGTCAAAAAAGAACGCGAACAGCAGATGCAGCAGATAGAAAAGGAGCCGGCAACCACTACAGCTCTTTGTGCGGCGGCCTCGGCTTTACTTCAAAAAGATTATTCGGCCAGTTGTCGAAAAGTGATCAATGCGACAGGGACAATTCTGCATACCAACTTAGGGCGGGCGAAATTGAGCTTGGCCGTGCAGGAGCAGCTCTATGATGCGGCCTTTGAGTTTACCAACGTGGAATATGATCTTGAAAGCGGTAGACGGGGTTCGCGTTACCAGCATCTCGAAAAACTACTGACCAAACTGACCGGAGCAGAAAGTGCGCTGATCGTCAATAACAATGCAGCGGCAGTCCTGCTGCTACTTGCGACCTTTTGCCGCCAAAAAGAGGTGATCGTCTCGCGCGGGGAACTGGTCGAAATTGGCGGTTCCTTTCGTATTCCGGAAATCATGCAGCTGGGCGGTGCAGTGCTCAGGGAAGTCGGGACAACGAATAAGACGCACTTAGCCGACTATGAACAAGCGTTTGATCCGGAAAAAACGAGTGCCTTTCTAAAAGTGCATACCAGTAATTTTCATATTGAGGGGTTTACAGAAAGCGTTTCGATCCAGCAACTACGCCCGTTAGCAGATGAATGTCAAGTGCCGCTTTTTTATGATATGGGGAGCGGAATTTTGGTAAACCTGGAAAAATATGGCATTCAGCATGAAGAAACTGTCCAGGAGGCTCTGGCGGCGGGAGCGGATATTGTGACATTCAGCGGGGACAAGCTTTTGGGTGGCCCACAGGCAGGCGTAATCGTGGGCAAAAAAACGTTCATTGATGCGCTTAAAAAGAATCAGCTGACCCGTGCGCTACGTGTCGACAAGATGACGATTGCGGCGCTAGAGGGAACGCTTCGACTTTATTTGGATGAACAGGAAATCAGTGAAAAGCTACCTTTTTATCGGATGCTATCGACACCGGTTGAAGCACTTCAGGAAAAAGCTTCTTATTTAAAAGACGAATTGGCTGGCTTGGCGGAGCTTCATAGTGAAGTCAAAGAAAGTATCGCGCAAATTGGCGGCGGCTCAATGCCGGATGTTAAGCTTCCTACCTTTGTTGTGGCAGTTCGACCGCAGGCTTTTGGTGTTCAAAATTTGGAAGTCGCCCTTCGGAAACTCGAAATTCCGATTATCGTGCGTGTTCAGCAGGATGAGCTACTTTTTGATATGCGAACGGTTGAAAAAGAGGAAATCCTACTAATCGCCCAATCGATTCGGCAGATTCTGACAGGGAAGGAGGACTAAGATGGAAATTCTTCAGACAGTGGAAGTCAAATATCAACAGGTTTCGACCAATCGACAAGTGGATCTTTTGGCGGTACTGCAAAAAACGGCTGAAACGGGCATTTGCAAGTATGCCGCAGACGACTATTTTCAAATTCATGAAGACGAATTTGCCGTTTATTTTCTTCATGTAATCGGGCGCAATCAGCAACTTTTAGCAGAGGCCGCCGTGATTTTGAAAACAGGTTCGCTACTATCTTTGGAGGAAATGCGTCGTGTTTATCACCTCAATAAGTTTCATGTGCTAACAGACGAGCTGGCAAAAAATGCCTCCTTATTTCCAGCTTGGCGCAAAGAAAAGCTACAGGAGATCTTTGGGCCATCCTTTGACGGCTTTTATCAACAGACAATCATCGGCGAGGAGCTACCAAAGCTTCGGTTTGAGTTGGAGGAAGAGTTACCATTTACGCCTGAAAAATGGCCTAACCGGTTTACCAACTGGTACACAAATTGGCGAATCGGGGAGAAATTTCATCATCAGGAAGCCGGATTTACTCTTTACGAACAGCCTCTTCAAGGTGAGCACAGCACAGATTGGCGATATGACAAAGTCTATCGGTTCTAAAGCGACAATTCAGCAGAAAAGAAGCTGAACTGTCGCTTTCTGTATTTGTCAAACAGGCGCGAGGATTGCTATAATAAGTCTTGTTAGTAAGCCTGTTAGAGAGGTTCATAAGAAAGAAGGAGGATAAAGCATGTATGAAATTGGTCAAAAAGTCAAAGCGGCACGCATCGAAAAGAAGCTGACACTCAAAGAGCTTGGCGATCAGGTAGATCTGTCTGCCGGATATCTGTCACAGTTTGAAAGAGGCATGCGAACCGTTTCCGTCGAAGCGCTCATCAAAATGGCGGGCTTTTTAGATAGAGATATTCAGTATTTTTTTGAAAATAAGCATCCATCGGGCAAACATATTCTGAAGACGCATGAGCAAGCCGTTTTGCATGCAGATCATGAAAAAATCATCCGTAATCTTTCGGCAGACGAAGGAGAAAAATGGATGATACCTCGAATTTTAGAAATTTTTCCGCATCAATCCGGTGAGCAAGTTATTCTGCAAAAATTAACAGGCGAAGTGTTCCTTTATGTGCTAGCAGGGGCGCCGAATATTGAGCTTGATTATCAGGTTTATCTACTTACACCCGGTGACACCGCCCATTTTGAGGCAGCTTCTTTAAAGGGCATTCGAAATGATACGGCACAAACCGTCAAGTTGTTACTCGTCCATCAGCGAGAGTCAGAAGCAGAGGCAATTTGAATACCGTCCACATGGATGAGAAGTCCATTTATACTTTTTCACCTCTTTTTTGTTTATGGCGATTGGTCTGAACAGAAAAGAGGTTTTCATTTTGTCAGGCTGGAAGTATAATGAAGAAGAATGCAGGAAAGGCGAAGGTGAAGAAGATGGCGGGCAAAGATCATGCCTTTATTATCCAAACGGCCCTACTTACAGGCAAGCTGCTGCTGGAAAACGGTGCGGAGATTTCGCGTGTGGAGGATACGATGGAACGGGTGATTCGTAAAAGTTTAGGGACAGATCAAAGGAAAAGCTATTATACCTATGTGACACTTACGGGTGTATTTGTGAAAACCAACCTGGAGGACAGCAGTTTTTTGCGTATCGATACAAGAGGCTACAACTTGGAAAAAATCGTAGCTGTCAATCAAATTTCGCGGGATTATCAGGCCGACTTGCTGACGCTTGAGGAAATGGAATCAAAATTACAGGAGCTCGCCCAAAAAGAAGAGCGCTATCCAATGTGGAAACAGCTTTTCTTTACCGCACTTCTCAGTGGGTCCATCGTATTGATTTTTGGCGGTCACCTGGAAGATTTGCCGAGTAGCATGACGGCTGGCGTTCTGGCCTACTACCTTTTTCAAAAATTATCCAGCATTGCCGACTATCCGTTCATTCTCGAATTTGTGTCTACTTTTATCGGCTGTTTCGCAGGCTTTGTGCTGTTTCATTTTATTGGTCAGGATATTAATATGACGATGATCGGGACAGTTATTCCGCTCGTGCCGGGAATTGGTGTGACCAATGCCATTCGAGATCTCATGAGCCGGCACTATTTGTCTGGGATCATTCGCCTATTTGAAAGTTTATTTATTGCAGCGGCGCTCGGGTGCGGTGTGGCACTAGTCTTTTTATTATTCCATGTTTAGGAGGTCGGGAGGATGCTGTTCGATTTAATCTATCATTTTATTTTTAGTTTTCTCGCCTCGATTTCTTTTGGGATATTATGTCGGATTCCGAAAGAGACAGTGGTGGCCGGAGGGATTGTCGGGGCTTCCGGATGGATCGGCTACTGGCTGCTTAGTACGCATGGCTACAATGTTTTTGTCACAAGTTTTGTCTGTTCGTTGATTTTAAGCACGCTCAGTTACTTCTATAGTTATTGGCGAAAATATCCATCGACCGTCTTCTTTATTCCCGGTCTTGTGCCAGTCGTTCCGGGGATTACTTTCTATGAAGTTTTTAAAGAGCTTTTTACGGGGGACAAGGTGGCTGCGGCTGCTAGTTTTTTCGATGTGATCTCCTCTGCCGTTGCGCTTGCTTGCGGAATCACGATTGGAAACATGCTCTTTCTTTTAGTCAAACAGCTTTTCAGTAAAACGTTCAACCGGCAAAAAATCGAAACAAAATGATTTTAATCAAGCTCTCATGTAAACCTCAGCTTTTTTTCGGATTCGCGCGTTAAAATAAAGAAAATCAAGATTGAAGAAGGTGCGCAGCATGAAAAAAGTTCTGCTGATTTGTTTCATTGCGAGTCTCTGTTTCTTTATTCCGGTACATACGCTGGCAGCAGAAACACCTGCAAGTGAAACAGTTCCGGCTAATATTCAGCTTCCAACAATGGGAGACACGAATCCGCTTATTCCGATGGCGCTAGGTACATTCTGTGTGGCTGTCAGTATGCATATGTTAAAAGGTCGTAAAACGCGCAGCAGGTAACCACTTGCTGTTTTTTTATGGGGAAAATTTGACGCGGGAGACGATTCAGCGTATATATAAAGAAGAGCGAACGGAAGATTTAGGGAGGGAATATGTGTGAAATATGAATGGCGGAAACAAGAGAAGAATTTGTATTTACCGAGCCAACAACCTGTATTTTTAGAGGTACCAACACTTAAGTATCTCACCATCAAAGGAGAAGGCGATCCAAACGGCGAGGCGTTTACTGAAAAAACCGGCGCGCTTTATGCACTCTCATATGCTATTCGGATGATGCCGAAAAAAGGACTGACGCCACCCGGCTATTTTGAATATACCGTCTATCCGCTTGAAGGCGAGTGGAGTACCAAGCAGCGAGATGAAAAGCCACTTGATAAATCTCAATTCACCTATACGATTATGATTCGCCAACCGGATTTTGTAACGTCGGCTGTTTTTGAAGAAGCAAAACGACTGGCTGCTAAAAAGGTAGAGCCTGCCCTGCTTGAGGCGGTCAAACTTGAAGAACGAACGGAAGGGGCCGTCATCCAAATCCTACATGTCGGCAGCTATGATTCGGAACCAGCAAGCTTTGAAAAAATGGCAGATTTTGCTGAGCGGGAAGGCTACGTGCGACTTTCAAAAGATCATAAAGAAATCTATTTGAGCGATCCTCGTAAAACCGCACTGGACAAATTGAAAACAGTCTTGCGCGTTCAGGTAAAAGAAAGCTTTGCCAGCGCGGAATAAGTATGCTAAAATAGAAGCACTTGAAACGAAAAGAGGTGGAAATGATGTTGGGAAAAAATGACACGAGACAAAACAAACGAATAGGCCAAGTTTTGACAACTGATTGCAACCAACATCTTCCGCTTCTTTTGGACGGAAAAAGATAAATGGTTAGCCCGTAGTCAAGATGTTCTTGGCTGCGGTTTTTTTGTCTCTAATACACCTAGGATAGAACGGAAAAGAGAGGGATTACATGTTAACCATTCAAGGAAAATACAATGAAGCCAAAGTTTTTACCGACCAGCTGGATGACAGTACGATCGGGCAAATCATGGCGCTGACGAACTATGCCTTTTTAAAGGACAGCACGATTCGCATTATGCCAGACACGCATAGCGGCAAAGGCTGTGTAATCGGAACCACCATTTCAAAGTCAGATAAGGTCGTCCCAAGCCTTGTCGGCGTTGATATTGGCTGTGGCATCCATGTGACCAAGCTAAGCAAGGCAAAGTTGAAAACCCCATTTGACAAATTAGACCGGATCATCAGGGAGCGGATTCCAAGCGGCCATGACACCTTTATGAAACCGATTGCCACCATGACCACGGAGCATTTTTATGCGGACATTCGCCGCGACTGGGCAGCAAGAAGCCTTGGTACGCTTGGATCGGGCAACCATTTTATCGAAGTGGCAGAAGGCAAGCAGGCACTCTATCTGGTCATTCACAGCGGCAGCCGGATTTTGGGCAAAGACGTGGCTGAATTCCACCAAGAAGTCGCTTATGAAAAACTCGACCTGCTGCGAAAAGAACTAAAAGAAGCCGAACGATCCGCCAGAAAGAAAGGAAACATGGAGCGGGCCGCTAAACTCGGACAGCTCCGTGAAGAAAACAAGCTACCATATGAGGCCTCCTATTTAGAAAATGAACCACTGCAGGCCTATCTGCATGACATGTCACTGGCT
Organism: Listeria costaricensis; assembly: GCF_900183385.1. Taxonomy (GTDB): domain Bacteria; phylum Bacillota; class Bacilli; order Lactobacillales; family Listeriaceae; genus Listeria; species Listeria costaricensis. Next base: position 501,347 of record NZ_FXUT01000001.1, on the reverse strand, counting down.
CAGCAATTTGCTGCCCAAAACCGTGCGACCATGGCGGCTATAATCTTGAAAGCAATGAAATGGGAGAAGAATGTGGTTGAAACGTTCGACTGTGTGCATAATTTTATTGATTTAGATACAGGCATGGTTCGGAAAGGGGCGACTTCTGCCCAGCAGGGTGAACGGCTGATCGTACCGCTGAATATGCGGGATGGCAGCATCCTTGGTGTCGGAAAAGGCAATCCAGAATGGAACTATTCGGCCCCGCATGGTGCAGGTCGCTTGCTCAGCCGCTCGAAAGCCAAGCAGGCCATCAGTTTGGAGGGCTATCAGCGGGCGATGAAGGGGATTTATACCACCTCAGTATCCAAAAAAACACTGGACGAGGCACCAGCTGCTTATAAACCGGCGAAACTACTAATGGAAGAAATTCACGAAACCATGACGATTGAAGAGATCATTCGTCCCGTTTACAATTTTAAAGGCTGATAGAGGGAGCGGGTTTTACACCTGCTCTCTTTTGCTTGAAAAAAGGGAATGGCTAGACAAACCCGTGTGAAACCAGTATTCTAGAGAGTGAGAAAGTCTTCGGAGGAAAAAGAAATGAACCCGTTAGTAAGTGTGATTGTCCCCATTTACCAGACAGAAAAATATTTAAAACGCTGTCTAGACTCCATTTTGAACCAGACGTATCCACATTTGGAGATCCTGCTCATCAATGACGGCTCACCAGGCGATCCGCAAAAAATTCTTGCAGCCTATGCGGACCCGCGAATTCGCTATATCGAGCAGCCGAATGGCGGTCAGGCCAGCGCCCGAAATAAAGGACTTGACCTGATGACCGGCGACTATGTAATCATGGTTGACAGCGACGACTATATCGCGCCGGAACTGGTCGCCACTTGTCTGCAGCACGTCGAACGAGAACAGGCGGATCTGGTTATTTTTACTTCTTATAACCTAAACGAACAAGGCGATCAGCAATATATTCCGCGGAATAGCGGTTATTTTTTAACAGATGCCGGAACAGTTCCTTGGAATAAATTTTACCGGGCGGATTTGTGGACAGGTCTGCGTTTTCCGACAGGTTATTGGTTTGAAGATTTGGGCATTGTGCCAGTCGTAGCACTAAGAGCATCACGCCCTGTCAAAATTAGCGAGGCGCTTTATTTCTATATCGTAGACCGCAAAGATTCCCAAACCAACCAACAGGATGGCGCGCGCTTTTTGGACGTCATTCCCATGCTTGAAAATGTGAAAACCGAGCTTGAGAAATTAGGCCTTTTGAAAAATAATGAAACAGAATTGGAACGTTTATATTTGGAGCATTTAGTCTACCGGACGATTTTACGCAAAATTATTTACCTAACATCAAAGAAGGAACGAAAAGCGCTGTTGAAAAAAATCAAACAGGAGATGGATCAGTCGTTTCCAAACTGGCGGCAAGCAGATTATCAGGCCGGGACGGGTCTCACAGCCAAACTGAAAAAATGGGCCGTTCGCTTCTATTTGAATGGACATTTACTGATTGGCGACTGGCTGTGGAAAGTGCCATTTGAAGCACGCAGAAAGAAAACCGGTTTTTAAGGAGTTTTAAAAATGAAAATTAGTATCATTATCCCTGCTTATAATGTAGAGGAATATATCGAGGCGTGCATTCAGTCCGTCTTTGCGGAAAAGTATTCGGAAAAAGAAGTCATCGTTGTCAATGACGGCTCCACCGATCGAACCGCTGAAAAACTGGCGCTGTTGGAGACGAAATTTCCATTCCAACTGATCACACAGGAAAATGCCGGTTTATCAGCCGCCAGAAATCGCGGTGTAGCCGCATCAACAGGCGACTATATTGGTTTTCTCGACAGTGACGATGTGGTTTTGGACAGCATGTATCAGCACATGATGGCATCACTTGAAAACGGCCCAGCCGATGTGATCACCATTGGTGTCGACCGTTTAAATACAAAAGGCCGCTACCCGTCCGTCCTGCATCAACGTTATATGAAACAAGAAAAACGGGGAACCACACTGGAAGAGACACCCGAGCTGCTTTATGACACGACCGTTTGGAACAAATTATTCAAACGCACATTTTGGGAGGCCAATGACCTGCACTTTGAGATAGGCCGTACCTATGAGGATATTCCGGTGGCTCTTACCGCGCTGATCAAAGCCGAACAAATCCACGTTTTACCAGAGGTTGGCTATCTTTGGCGTGCTCGTTCAAGCGGCAAATCCATCACCCAGCAACGCAACCGGCCAAAACTCGCGATCGATCGCCTCCATGCCCTCCGACTTGTCGACCAGGTTTTTCAAGAGGTGCCAGCAAGCCGCAGTCTACAGGAACACAAGCAAGTGAAGTTTCTGGAAATCGATTTATTTTCTTTAATCGAGTGGCTGTTTTCCGCAAAAGAGCCGGATCGCTCAGAAATTCAGCAGGAAGTCATCCGTTACATGGAAGCGGCCATGGATGCAGACGAAATCCATGCTTTATCTAAAAGAAAACAAGCCATGTATCAGAGCCTGCTCCAAAGGAATGAACTTGCTTTCAAATGGCACAGCTACTGTTATTTCATCGGCAAGGCGATAAAAAAATTACACTGATTTCAGGCAGGCTCCCCGTCGAGTCTGTCTTTTTTTGGGTTGACAAAAAATACTAATGTAACTATAATGGTTACAAAGGAGTGACAAGAAATGGCCATTTCAACTCGCTTTAGTGTCGCTGTCCACACGCTGGTACTGATTGATATGAATCGTGAAAAGCCGCTAACCTCAGAGTTCATCGCCGGCAGTGTCGGAACCAATCCGGTTGTGATTCGGCGGATTATGAGTCAGCTAAAAAAAGCGGGACTAATCTATTCAGCGCCTGGCATCACAGAGACACGCTTGCTTAAAGAAGCAGATAGCATCACGCTGTTGGAAGTTTATCGAGCTGTCAGTGCCGATACCGCACTTTTTGATCTGCACCAGCATCCCAATCCGGCTTGCCTAGTCGGAGCCAACATTCAGGATTCGCTCGACGAAATTTTCCAAGCAGCCACACGCAAGATGGAAGAAGAGTTAGCAGCTGTCAGCATTGCAGATGTTGCAGCAGACATTCTAAAAAAGAGCAAGGCATGAATTTCGTGCCTTGTAAAAAAATCAATCATTTGTAACTAATTCTGTTACGAACAAGGAGGGAAAACCATGAAAATCGCCATTATAGGTGCAACAGGAAAAGCAGGTCATTTAATTTTAGAAGAAGCATTGGCACGTGGAAATCACGAAGTAACAGCCATTGTCCGCAACCGGGCAAAATTAGGCGAGACTACCGCCAAAGTGATGGAGAAAGATCTTTTTGACCTAGAAGAAAGCGATCTAATCGGACAGGATATCGTCATTGATGCCTTTAACGCACCCGCTGGAAAAGAAGAACTGCATGTGGCGTCACTCGCTCATTTGACAACCCTATTAGAAGGTCATCCTGAGGTGCGCCTCTTAATCGTTGGTGGAGCAGGCAGTCTGTATGTTGATCAAGAGGAGACGATTCGTGTGATGGACACGCCTGATTTTCCAGCAGCCTTTCTTCCAACCGCCTCTAATATGGGCAAAGCATTCGACACATTGCGACAAAATCAGCAACTAAACTGGACCTACTTAAGCCCCGCTGCATTCTTTAACTATGAAGGAGAACGGACAGGGACTTATCAGACAGGCGGCAATCAACTACGTGTAAATGCTGCCGGTCAAAGTGAAATCAGCTATGCCGACTATGCGATCGCGATGATAGATGAAGCTGAAAAAGGAGAACATATTCGAGCACGTTTTTCCGTTGTCAGTCAATAATTTTTCACGTATCAATAAAAACGACAGACCAAATATTTTCAAACTTTGTTCTATAGTTGGGGAGATGGCTATTTGGGTCATCTCTTTTAATTGGATAAAAAGGCGGCGACGGATTGCATTTCCGGTTAAAGTGACGTATGCTAGTTGAAAGGGAAACAAAGAGAGAAAGGCGTGACCCGTACTGAAAAAAAAGAGAAGACTGACGAAACAGCAGCGGAAAAAGCGTATTCTCGCGATTTCAGGCATACTCGTTTTACTGATTTCGCTTGGAATAATCGCAGCATTTATTCGTGAAGCCTATCTAATTGCAACCGCTCCTGAGCCAGCTTTTAAGTCCAAAGAAGAGAATTTTATTAATCAGCTTTCCAAGCATGCACAGGAGATCCAGCAAGAGGAAGGAATTTTAACAAGTATTACACTTGCACAAGCCATTCTGGAATCAGATTGGGGCGAAAGTGATCTTGCACAAGAAGCGAATAATTTGTTTGGCGTGAAGGCAAGCGGGGATGTGCCGAAAGTCAATATGAAAACAAAAGAATATGTAGACGGCAAATGGATCGAAATACAGGCTGATTTTCGCAAGTACGATGACTGGAATGCATCACTTGATGATCATGCCGAGCTTTTTATCAATGGCACTTCTTGGGATAAAGATAAGTATAAACCCGTCATTGAAGCGTCCGGATATGAAGAAGCGGCACAGGCCCTTGTAACAGCCGGCTATGCCACGGATCCAGATTATGCCTATAAGCTCATAGATCTGATTGAGCAATACGATTTGGCCATCTATGATAAAATTGACGAAAAGCTGCTTTCTACAAGGAAGATCTCTGCTTATGGAGAAGTGAAAGATGGCGCAAATGAAACCGTCTGGTCGGAGCCTTATGGATTGGTTGGGGCACAAAAAGTGGAAAAAATCAGCTATTATGCGCGCGATGATCTACAATTAATCGCCGAAGCAAAAACAACTGACGCCACTTGGTATCAATTTGCTGTCGATGGAAAAACCATTGGCTGGGTCAAAAGTGATCAGATTGTCCGCCAATAAGCACATAAAAAGAACGAAATCTTTGTCTTATTATTAGGTAAAAAGACATGTTTCGTTCTTTTTTTCATGCTTTTTCAGAAAAAAATCAGTCCTGAGTTTGCCTAGAAAATCCAATACTTACGCACATTTCGTTACAATCGATACATAAATGTAATATAGATTACGGGAAAGTTTTGATAGAATGAAATGGTTGCTGAAAGAACACGTGTTTTGATTAAAACATGAAACTCTCAAAGTAAAAGGATGTGCAAAACTCATTATGTGGCAACTTGCGAAGAAGCACTTGATTAAAGTGGGGCTATTCGGTTTTTCAATCTCCATCATCTTTGTTCCTGTCAATGTAAGAGCAGCTGAAACAACCAGCCTAACTTCAGAACAAGCATCGTTTATTAATGAAATTGCGCCTCACGCACAAAAAGTAGAGCAGGAAAATGGTATTCTTGCCAGCATTACGATTTCTCAAGCGATTTTAGAATCCGATTGGGGAAAAAGCGAGCTTGCAACCAAAGGGCATAATCTTTTTGGGATTAAAGGGAATTATCAAGGACAATCAATTCATATGACGACCAGAGAGCATAGTGGAGACGGCTGGTTTGAAACGTCTGCTGATTTTCGTGCCTATCCCAGCTGGTATGAATCCCTCAGCGATCATGCCCAGTTATTTATAGAAGGACCCACTTGGAATAAAAATCTCTATGCAGGGATTCTTGGCGAAAAAGATTATCACAAAGCTGCTGAGGCACTTGGACAAACAGGCTATTCCTCCGACCCTTATTATGCAGCCAAATTGATCGAGCTGATTGATAATTTTGATCTGGCGCGTTTTGATATGCCTCAAAATGAAAAAATTCATCAATCTGTACGACATGCCGTTGGGGAAGTCATAGAGGATGCGCCCATTCAAATATGGAGTGAGCCTGCTGGAACCACTGGTGCTTATGAAAAGGCTGAACTTTCAGATGCCAAGGGTGACAAACTGGCCATCACGGCTATGGCAGGAGTGAGCGGTTCAACAGAAAAATGGTATCAGATTCAGCTTGAAACCGGTTTGACTGGCTGGGTGCATAAGAGCGCCGTTAAACAGCTCTACCAAATCGATGAAACGCATCCATTCACAACAACAACGAGTGCAACCAATCCCAAACCAGCCATAGGTCAAATGGCGGTGGGACAGGACAGCTTCAAGCATCCGTATGTGATTGGCGAACATCACACGACAGATGCGCGTATGAATAAACCCATTTCGATCAGTTTAATTGTATCATTATAAATAGATTTCAGATTATGAGACAGAAGATTGCGAAAAGTGCTTGCTTTGCAGTCTTCTGTTTTTAGCATCTATTCGTGCTTTTTCTGACTTTTCTGCTATACTACTAAATGTAGAGGTTTTTAAGCATGTAAGGAGGAGTAAAGGAATGGATGAAACATTAAAAATGCTAAAAGATTTAACAGACGCAAAAGGCATCGCGGGAAATGAACGAGCAGTTCGTCAAACTTTTGATGCGTATATCAAACCGTTTGCAGATGAAATCGCACAAGATGGACTAGGAAGTTCCGTTGCGAAAAAAGTCGGCGATGCAGAGGGACCTAAAGTGATGATTACAGGCCATCTTGATGAGGTCGGCTTTATGGTTTCACAAATTGATGACAAAGGCTTTATCAAATTCCAAACGGTTGGAGGCTGGGTTCCCCATGTGATGCTCTCGCAAAAAGTCACCATTGTGACGCGTAAAGGCGATGAGATTACGGGTGTGATTGGTTCTAAGCCGCCACATATTATGACCGCCGCAGAACGCCAAAAATCAATTGCCATCAAAGACATGTTTATTGATATTGGTGTGGCAGACAAAGAAGAAGCAGAACAGGCAGGCGTTCGACCAGGCGATATGATTGTGCCCGCATTTGATTTCACTGTGATGCATAATGAAAAGTATCTGCTTGCAAAAGCATGGGATAATCGAATTGGCCTTGCAATCGCTATCGAAGTATTGAAAAACCTTCAAAAAGAAAACCATCCGAATACGGTTTACGGGGTGGGTGCCGTGCAGGAAGAAGTGGGCCTTCGTGGTTCTAAGACAGCGGCTCATTTTGTCAATCCGGATATTGGTTTTGCTGTAGATGTTGGCATTGCTGGAGATACACCAGGGATTTCAGCTACAGAAGCGCAAAGCAAAATGGGTAAGGGACCGCAAATCGTCATTTATGATGCTTCCATGGTCAGCCATCCAGGCCTGCGTAACTTTGTCACAGATGTAGCAGATGAGCTAGGCATACCTTATCAATTCGAGGCCATACCGAATGGCGGTACAGATGCAGGATCCATGCACCTTTCTGGTGACGGGGTACCATCTTTGCCAATCACGATCGCGACACGTTATATCCATTCGCATTCGTCCATTCTTCACCGGGACGATTTCGAGTATGCCGTACAATTGATTACAGAAGTAGTAAAACGGTTAGATAAGGAAACGGTAGCCAAGATCAAAGCAGGCGAATAAGCGTAAGTCTGCTAGGACATAAAGAAGTTTCAGCGAGAGAAATAAAATATGAGAAGCTAAAGTCAAGTTTTAGAGCCATTTCTTAAAATGGTTTTGCTTGCTTTTTAGCTTCTCTTTTAATTTTGCCCTTGCAACGAAAATAGGGCGGCTTGCTTTTCGGCTGTAATCCCTCTAAAATAATGGGGAGAGCATTTTTGAACAGAAGGAGGGCTTTAAGATATGGCAGAGGTATTGATTGCAGGAGCGGGGCTGATTGGGCAGCAAGTGCTTAAAGTCTGTCAAGCCGCCGGAAAAAGTGTCCAAGTCATTGCCAAGCCGCCACTGCCGGAGACATATGACGAGCAGGTGCATCTTTTTGGCGATCTGAGTCTATGGAGCGATGCAGAAATCACCCGACTGCTCAGCCATACGGAAATCTTTGTGTTTGCGATGGGCGCGGGTCCGCATGTTGCCCCTCCTAAGCCAGCACAGGAATTCTTTTTCCGCGTGAATGTCACTGCCGCTGAACGTTTGACACATTTGGCGAAACAGGCAGGCGTCAGGCAAGTGGTCATCATGAGCTCATTTTTCAACACGTTTGCCGAAAAGTATCCTGAATGGCATTTAGCCGACCTGCATCCGTTCATTTACGCCAGCCTGCAGCAAGAAGCGCGAACAATGGCAGAGCAGTCATCTGATTTTGACGTGTTGGTGATGCGGCTGCCTTATTTGATCGGACCAACAGAAGGGAAATGCCGTTCGCCGTGGTCAAGAGTTGTGGCGCGATTGCGTGCGAAAGAAACGGTCTATTATTTTCAAGGAGGCGCCAGTTCCAGTGGTATCGGTCTACTGACAACTGAAAATTTTCAAGCAGCTTTTAACGAACTGGTTTTTCAAAGCGCGTCAAGAGGTGCTGTCACGCTGCCAAATGACTTTATTGAGTCCTATTCCTTCTATAATATAGTCAAACAAGCTGCCAATCTAGACTTCCAATTAGTGGCTGCAGATGAGGATCAGCTTTACGCACAGGCGGCTGCTCAACTTGCGGAGAACCGAAAAGCAGCCATTGAAGCAGGCATTCATCCTGTCCATGGGCTGGAATTGCGAAAACGTGCGCTGCAGATCGAGGCGGATGCCGGTTTTTCTTTCAGGCAGTCCAGAACCCAGCTTGAAGCCGCTATTCATGCTACATTTAGAGAATTAATGTAGGTCTTTTTACTTAGTGAGAAGAACAATCAAATAAAAATGATTTTTATTACAAAAATATTACAAAGTGAGGAACTAAACCGTGGAAATCATCCAATCAACCAAAAACGAGCGGATCAAGCAATTGCGCAAATTACAAATGAAGAAAGAACGCGAGGCAACAGGCACCTATCTTATCGAAGGCTTTCATCTAGTCGAAGAGGCGCTAAAACAAGACGGCTTGGTGCAAGAACTATTGGCTCTCCCAGAAATTGATTTACAAGAAGCGCCATTTGACCAGGCTACCAAAATCACACGGATTTCACGCGAAGTCGCCCATTTCATCAGTGAGACCAAATCGGAGCAGGGAATCTTTGCCGTTGTGAAGATGACGGAGCCGAGTATCATGATGCTGAACGGCAAGAAATTGCTTCTGGTCGATCGTGTGCAGGATCCGGGCAATATTGGGACGCTGATTCGGACGGCAGATGCGGCTGGGTATGATGCAGTCGTTCTTGGAGCAGGGTCCGCTGACTTATATAACCCAAAAGTGATCCGTTCAGCTCAGGGAAGTCATTTTCATTTGCCGGTTCTTTCAGGCAATCTGCACGAATGGGTGGAACAACTAAAGGAAGAGGATGTGCCTGTATACGGGGCCATTTTGGATCAAGAAGCTCGCTCATTTGAAGAGCTGCCAAAACAAACCACGCTTGCCTTGATGGTTGGGAATGAAGGGCAAGGCATTGATCCCGAGCTGATCCGCAAAGTAACAGCTGGGGTTTATATTCCAATTTACGGAGCGAGTGAATCACTGAATGTAGGCGTAGCAGCGGGAATTCTAATGTACGGCTTAGCAAAATACGAGAAAATTTGAACAAATAAAAGCCCTGCCGATTGAACCAATCCCGAAAAGTTAGTTCTAAAAAGTCTAACATTGGAGGACGGTTCATTTAGCAGGGCTTTGAACATTTACTCATATTTGATTTCAGTTTCGCTGATTAAAACGGGGCGAAGGACTTTTTTGACCGAAGCAATATAATCATGTGCTGCCCCCCAGTCGAAGTTAAAAAGAAAGCCATCCGAGCTGCCAGTCGAAATCACCGTTACCTCGGCTTGATCATAAAAATCGTGGATGGTGACAAACAAGGCTGCGCGGTTCGAGTTGCGCATATAGTATTTCTCGTAAGCCAGTGTGGCAATCTTATGTTCACCCATCACGATGCGGAGTTCCTCAAAAATCGGATTGCTCTTGGCTTGCGATAATTTGATCATATCCATGGTTTCTTCTACAGAGCTTTTCACAACATATCGATAACTTGGCATGATGAATCACTCCTTTATTTCTTTATCTCTATTTTAATCCCGCCGAATGGATTTTTCAAATGGAAATCCTACTTACAATTTATAAGTTATTTAAGATAAATTAGTTACTTTTGCTTAAAGTTTGTGGTACAATACTTGTGAGGTGAGAAATATGGCTGAAGAACACAAAGTATGTCCGAAGTTTGAGTCTGCATTTCAACTTCTTGGCAAAAGATGGACGGGTTTAATCATCAATGTACTTCTAACAGGTCCAAAGCGATTTAAGCAAGTAGCCAGCGAGATTCCTCAAATGAGTGATCGCGTGCTAGCGGAACGTTTAAAAGAACTGGAAGAACTAGACATTGTCATCCGTCAAGTTTATCCCGAAACCCCTGTACGGATCGAATACGAGCTGACCGAAAAAGGCAAAGACCTTCAGGAAGTCATGATACAAGTCCAGTGCTGGGCAGATAAATGGATAAAATTAGAAGAAACAGCAGTATAGAATTTGAGAAAAGCCAGGCGATTACCGCTTGGCTTTGTTTGTGCCGTGGCATTCATTGATTGACATGATCACAAGATAGAGGCAGTTTGGGTATATGTGGAACTGGTATTGTATATGAAGCTTCCCGTTTTAGCGAGGAGCTTTTTTGGGTTGCATGATCTAAACAATCATCAAAATACCATGCAATTATTGGGTGAATTGTGCCGATTTTGGCTATTTATGACAGGAAATGGACATTTCATTACTTTTTTAGTTTTCCGAAGGTATTTTATAGTATGCTTATGAGGAAAAAGAAAAAGTAGGTGGAAAAACATGAGAGAGCGGTATATAAATATCTTTCTAGTCTTTTTAAATATCCTCAATTTCGCCCTATTATTTTACTACGATTCCCTAGCCAATCGGGATTATGTGGCAAGTATGCTTTTAACGGGAAGTTTGCTTTTTATTTCGATGAGTCTCATGATTTATTCAATCAAAGAATCGCTTGTGCGCGTCTTTTATAAAGGAACGCTAACGATTGTTTACGGTTCCATCTTTACAAATCTCTTTTTAATTTGCATGTGGGCTTTATGGTTTCTAGGGCGTTTTTAGGGAACAAATTTTAGAAATGGAGTTTAAAGAAATGAAGAAGATACTTGTTTTGCTGCTGAGTATTTTGCTAACAGGATGTGCGAATGATGAAATAAAAGAAAAAGCAGAGGAAGCTGTTTTCACTGGTGTGATTGAAGAAGTTGTACCGGGAAATTATCTTCAGGTAAATGATTTCAAAGATACGAAAAATCCAGCAGATCCGGGTGGAAAAGTAAATCTTTATCGAACGCTAGACGTATTTTTTAATGAGGAGAATGAGCAGCTTGCCCCATCAGAAGTCAAAAAAGGGGATGACGTGACGATTTTTTTGACACCTAGATATGTGATGGTAGAAAGCTCGCCGGCAGGAATTGATTGGCAGTACATCGTGAAAGTGGTGAAAAAGGAGGAATAGGTGAATTCATTGGGAGCGAAAGGAATGGATAGCTTGAAAAATCGAAAATTTGTCCTTTTGACTAGCTTATTTGTGCTTATAAATGGCTTCGTGGTTATTTGCAGCGTATTGACCGTTCTTATCGGCTTGTCAGGTGATAGGGATAGCGGCTGATTCTATCACATAATGGGCTTGCAAACTCCCCAAATCCATACTATAATGGAACCAATCGACAATTTAAAAATGTAAAAGACAATGACGGAGACAAGTAGCAAAGTTTGAAGTCTAGGGAGAGGCGGTCATGGACTGGAAGCTGCCTTACAGGATGATTTTGTGAACATTTCAGCTCCACGAGTCGCTGCCGGGAGATGATTTCAAAAGGCAGATCGGTCAAATACCATTGATCGTTATCCGAATGAAGTGAAAGCAGTTCGTCTGCTTTTATAAGGGTGGTACCGCGAATTAACCTCGTCCCTTTTGTGGATGGAGGTTTTTTATTTTGTCTAAAATCGTAAAGGAGTGGAGGAAATGTTAGAACAATTAAATGCTTTGCAAAAAGAAGCCGAGCAGGCGCTAACGCAAGTGACAGACTTAAAAAGCTTGAACGACCTGCGCGTCAAATATTTAGGTAAAAAAGGGCCGATGACGGAAATTATGAAACAAATGGGCAAGCTTTCTGCCGAGGAAAAACCGCTTGTCGGGGCTCGTGCCAATGAGGTCAGAACGGCACTTGCTGAACAAATTGAAGCGGCTCAGGTTCGCCTTGAGGAAGCGGCAATCGTGGCGCAACTCCAAGAAGAAACGATCGATGTGACACTTCCGGGAACAAAAGTGGGCACTGGGGCGCCGCATCTTCTTACGCAAGTCATTGAGGAACTCGAGGATTTGTTTATCGGAATGGGTTACCGCGTCGCAGAAGGTCCGGAAGTCGAGTTGGATTATTATAACTTTGAGGCACTCAATTTGCCGAAAGGTCATCCAGCACGGGATATGCAGGACAGCTTTTACATTACAGAAAATACATTGCTGCGCACCCAAACATCACCGGTTCAAGCACGTACCATGGAGAAGCATGACTTTAAAAATGGGCCGATCAAAATTATCTGTCCGGGGAAAGTTTACCGCCGCGATAATGATGACGCGACCCATTCACACCAGTTCACACAAATCGAAGGGCTGGTCGTGGGCGAAAATATTACATTTAGCGATCTAAAAGGGACACTGACGGTTTTAGCGAAAAAAATGTTTGGCGATGATCGTGAAATTCGGTTGCGTCCAAGCTTCTTCCCGTTCACAGAACCATCTGTCGAAATGGACATTTCCTGCTTCAAATGCGGCGGTAGTGGTTGTCGGGTCTGCAAAGGAACTGGCTGGATCGAAATCCTTGGTTCCGGCATGGTACACCCGAATGTTCTTGAAATGAGTGGCATTGACTCGAAGAAATACAGCGGTTTTGCTTTTGGGATGGGGCCTGAGCGGATCGCCATGCTGAAATACGGAGTGGACGACATTCGCCATCTTTATACCAATGACTTGCGGTTTGCCGAACAGTTTGCCGCTCAAGAAACGGAGGGGCGCTAATATGTTAGTATCTTATGACTGGGTCAAAGAATTTTTCCCAACACTCGATTTAGATGCGGAAAATTTAGCAGAAGCAATCACGCGGACAGGCATTGAAATCGAAGGCGTCGAACATTTAGATGCTTCTTTGAAAAAAATCGTCGTAGGGGAAGTTTTGACGTGTGAAAAACATCCAAGTGCGGATAAATTAAATAAAACGACAGTTCAAACAGATGAAGAAGAACCGATTCAAATCATCTGCGGGGCACCCAATGTTCGTGCCGGTCAAAAAGTCATCGTGGCGAAAGTGGGGGCGCGGCTTCCTGGTGGTTTCAAAATTAAACGGGCCAAGCTGCGTGGCGAAGTGTCCGAAGGGATGATCTGTTCACTTCAGGAACTAGGCTTTGAAGGAAAAGTTGTTCCGAAAGCCTATCAAGACGGGATTTTTGTATTGCCGGAAGAAGCAACAGTTGGTGCGGATGCGATTCGACTGCTGGGACTCTATGATGCCATTTTAGATATGGCGATCACACCAAACCGTGCGGATGCGCTCAGCATGATCGGTGTTGCCCATGAAGTCGGAGCGATTACTGGCCAGACTTTTGCACCGGTCGAACAGCCGGATGTACCCGAAAGCGGCAGTATTGAAGGACGCGTAGCCGTTAAAGTTGAGGCAACAGAAGCTGCCCCTTACTATGCGGTCAAATTAATCGAAGGCATCACCATTCAGGAATCACCGCTTTGGCTGCAGACGCGTTTAATGAAAGCTGGCATCCGTCCGCATAACAATGTGGTCGACGTGACAAACTATATCAATTTGCTTTACGGTCAACCGCTTCATTCGTTTGACTATGAGAAGATTTCATCGAAAGAAATCGTCGTTCGCTTGGCAAAAGAAGGCGAAACATTGACGACACTTGATGATCAAAAACGCGACCTGCCGAGCGGAGCTGCTTTGATTACAGATGGCACAGAGCCGATCGCGATTGCCGGTGTAATGGGCGGCGCGTCAACGGAAGTAACCGACGCGACGACAGCTGTCCTTCTGGAAGGGGCCATTTTCAGCGCTGGATCGATTGGGAAAACTTCTCGTGAACTGGGACTGCGGACAGAAGCCAGCATTCGTTATGACAAAGGTAGCGATGCGTTCAAAGTGGAAAAAGCATTGGCGCACGGAGCTGCACTCATTGCTGAACTGAGCGGCGGTACCCTGATCAGCGGTGTGGTCGAAGCGGACAATCGTGAAACTGGTAGCCAAGTGATTTCAACGGAACTCGGACGCATCAATCGCCTGCTGGGGACCAATTTGGAAGTGGCTGATATTGAGCAGATTTTTGCGCGGTTAGGCTTTGAGCTGCAAGTGGAAGGGGAAGTTTTCACGGTTACAGTGCCTTCCCGCAGATGGGACATTACGATTGAAGCAGATTTATTGGAAGAAATTGCACGGATCTATGGGTACGATAACATTCCGGCAACCCTGCCAGCCACTGCTTCAACAGGAGGACTGACACCTAGTCAAACTGCTCGCCGCCTGACTCGCCGTTATTTAGAAGGGGCCGGTCTTACGCAAGCACTCACATATTCACTCGTTTCCGAAAAAGAAGCAGGGCATTTGGCGCTGAAAGAAGCAGGTGCAGTCAAGCTGGCCATGCCAATGAGCGAGGAACACAGTCATTTGCGTCAAAGCATCGTACCAGGCTTGCTGCATTCAGCGCGGTATAATGTGGCGCGGAAGAATCAAAACGTTCATCTTTACGAACTAGGCAGTGTTTTCTATGCGACAACAGGCGATGCTCTTCCAGAAGAGGAAGAACATTTAGCAGGACTGATCACAGGTGAATGGGCCGAAACGGACTGGCAAAAAGCGACTAAACCCGTTGATTTCTTCATCTTGAAAGGCATCGTGGAAGGCCTGGTTCAAAAGCTCGGCATCACAAGCCCTGTCACTTTTAAACCGGCTCAAAAAGCGGACCTTCATCCGGGACGCACGGCAGCCCTTTATCTAGATGAAAAAGAAATCGGCTATTTAGGCGCCCTTCATCCAGCAACAGAAAAAGCCTATGATCTGCATGAAACCTATGTCTTTGAACTGAATTTTGCCGCATTGCTTGAAGCGGAAAAAACAGCGATCTTGTATCAGGCGATCCCTCGTTATCCAGCAGTGACACGTGACATTGCGTTTGTTGTTGGGGAAGACGTGGCGCATCAGGCCATTCTAACAGTGATTCGCGAAAACGGCGGCAAACTTTTACAGGACGTGAAATTATTTGATATTTTCCAAGGAGATTCACTTGGCGAAAATAAAAAATCCATGGCCTACTCTTTAACCTATCAAGATCCAGAACGGACGCTTGTAGAAGAAGAGGTTAGTGCCCAAACAGAGCAGGTGACAAACGCCCTACAGGAAGCTTTCGGTGCGGTCATCCGTTAAAAACGAACAGTCGGCAGATAATTTTGCCGGCTGTTTTTTTGCGCTGACATGTCTGAATAATTAGTGCTATAATGAACATATGCTTTTGTCAAAAACAAAATTACAAGCAAGAAAATGAGGGCTGCTATTGGCATACGTAGAGTTAAAGAAAGTGTATAAACGTTATCAGATGGGAGAAAGTATTGTCACGGCGAATGACGGCATCGATTTCAGCATTGGCAAAGGAGAGTTCGTGGTCATTGTCGGGCCTTCCGGGGCAGGAAAATCCACGGTGCTCAATATTCTAGGCGGCATGGATAGCTGCGACGAGGGCAAGGTGATCGTTGACGGAGCAGATATCGCGCAATTCAACGCCAAACAATTGACCGGTTATCGGCGAACAGATGTCGGTTTCGTTTTTCAATTTTACAATCTTGTGCCAAACTTGACTGCGAAAGAAAATGTTGAATTAGCGGCACAAGTTTCACCAAATGCACTAGATGCAGAAGAGGTACTAAAGGAAGTAGGATTAGGGCATCGGCTGGATAATTTTCCGGCGCAGCTTTCCGGCGGGGAACAACAGCGGGTCGCCATCGCGCGCGCACTAGCAAAAGCGCCGAAATTGCTGCTTTGTGATGAACCGACTGGGGCACTTGACTATGAAACCGGGAAAGCCGTTTTAAAACTGTTGCAGGATACTTGCCGAAATACCGGCACCACCGTCATTGTCATTACCCATAACGCGGCGATCACGCCCATTGCGGACCGTGTGATTGAGATCAATAATGCGAAGGTCCGTTCCATCAAAGAAAATGACCATCCTGTTTCGATTGATGTGATCGAATGGTAAGGAGGCCGTCATTTTGAAGAAAAAAGCATTGTGGAAAGATATTACCAAGGAAATTTGGAAATCAAAGAGTCGCTTTTTCTCGATCTTTGCACTAATTTTACTCGGAGTCGCCTTTTTTATCGGCATTAAAGCTACCGGACCCGACATGCTTAAAACAGCGGATCATTATTACAAGGCTAACCACTTGGCTGACTATACCGTTCAGTCAAATTATGGCATTGATGATAGTGATCTGGAAGAACTGCGCCAAGCAGACCAGGTTGAGACGGTGGAGCCGGGCTATACAGCAGATCTTCTCTTAAAAGGTGATCCACTAGCCTTCAAGCTGTATTCCTACGATACGAAAGACGGCAACCGTGTCAATCAATTTGTGGTGAAAAGTGGACGTCTGCCGAAAAAATCAGGCGAAATTGCGCTGGATGACACAAAAGAGATGCATGAGAAGTTCAAAATTGGCGACACGGTCAGCTTTGTCGATAAGAATGGTGATGCGCCAGAAGATACACTTAAAAATAACACATTTAAAGTGGTCGGATTCGTTTCCAGTCCGCAGTATATCGAGCAGGAAGAGCGCGGTACAAGTACTGTCGGAAAAGGACAGACGGATGCCATTGCAGTCGTGCCGGAAAAAGATTTCGATATGGATGTCTATACCGTCGCGAATATTCTATTTAAAAATACATCTGATTTAGAAAGCTATTCCGATGAATACGAAGATACAGTAAAAGAAGATAAGAAAGCAATTGATGCAGCCCTAAAAGATCAGCCGGAAAAAAGGTTGGATGAAATCAAGCAGGACGGCGAACAGGAAATCACGGAAAATGAAGCTAAATTAAATGATGCGAAGAAGCAACTGGCAGATGGCGAAAAGCAATTGAATGATGCCAAAAGTCAGCTGGATCAAGGCTGGGCCGACTATGAAAGCGGCAAGAAAACCTTTGATCAAAAAATAGCAGACGGTCAGGCGGAACTAGACCAGGCAGAATCGCAGCTTGCCAGCGCCAAAACTGAGCTTGATCAGGCGAAACCAGCACTAGAAAGCGGTCGAACACAGCTGGATGATGCCAAACAACAACTGGCAGACGGCGAGTCGGCCCTTTCAGAGGCAGAATCACAACTTTCGGCCCTTGGAACAGCCGTTAGCGGGGCACAGACCTATGCCAATTTTCTCAGCCAGTTGAGCAGCTATCCAACCATCGTGGTCGATGCGAATCAATCAGAGGACTTCCGCTATCAAGATGGAGAAATCCATGTTTCACCGGCATTTAAGACCGAGTTGTATCAAATAGCCAGTCAGTCGAGCGGCGGAACAGCCGCACTAGATGCTCTTTTCGCAGGACAGGTATCACAGGCGAGCCTCGCAGAAATGCAGACAAAAGCAAGTCAAACGGCGGCTAGTTTGAATGCGCAATATCAAACCGCGCAAAATGAATTCAACGCTAAAAAAGCGGAACTAGATGCAGCCAGTAACGAGCTTGCGCAAAAAGAAACCGAACTGACACAAGCGGAAGCGAAATACCAGTCGGGCGAAAAAGCCTATACGGATGGTATGGCTCAACTTGCAACAGGGAAAGCAGAACTGGCGACTGCTCAAAAAAACGGTCAGGCAGAGCTCGACACGGCTTATGCCAAGCTAGAAGAAAGCCAACAGGCATATGATGAAAATGCCGCTAAATTCGCTGATACCAAAGCGGAAAGTGAAACAAAAATAGCCGATGGTGAGAAACAGCTTACGGAAGCGCAGGAACAGCTTGACCAACTTGAGAAACCGAAATACTATGTGCTGGACCGGTCGAATAATCCGGGCTACTCGGAATTCAAAGAAAATGCCGATCGGCTGAATTCGATGTCCACCGTATTCCCCGTTTTCTTCTTTTTGATCGCAGGACTTGTCTGCTTGACGACAATGACGCGGATGGTAGAAGAGCAACGGACACAAATTGGGACACTGAAAGCGCTTGGCTATGATAACCGGGACATCATGCTGAAATTCCTTGTATATGGCACGACAGCGAGTGTCCTCGGAACGATTGGCGGGATTTTTATCGGGCATTTGCTCTTCCCGCAAATCATTTACAATGCCTATAACAACACGATGTACAGCTTGCCACCGGTCGATGTGTCTTATTACCTCAGCTTTAGCATCATTTCGCTAATTGTGGCGCTGATTTGTACGACTTTGACCGCCTATGTTGCGTGTCGGGCCGAACTTCGAGCCAATGCGGCCACATTGATGCGTCCAAAAGCACCGAAAAACGGGAAACGGATTTTGCTGGAAAGAATGCCTTTCATCTGGAAACGAATGAGCTTCACCTACAAAGTGACCGCACGGAATATTTTCCGGTACAAACAGCGGATGCTCATGACCGTTCTTGGGGTGGCTGGCTGTACGGCACTGATTCTAACCGGTTTTGGCTTGCGTGATTCCATCAGTGACATTGCCAAACTGCAATATGGAAATGTCATGAAATACGACGCCATGGTAGCAAAAGATGTGAACGCAACAAAATCGCCCAAGCAGGATTATGAAAAATTGATGCAGGATCCGAACATTACAGAACGCTTGCAAATGTCGCTTGCTTCCTTCGATACAAAGAAAGAAGGCGAGAATACACAGCAAGTATCAGTCGCCGTTCCTGAATCGACCAAACATTTTTCAGATTTCATTTCCCTTCATAATCGTAAAACTGGGGAGAAGGAACAGCTGGGAGATAATGGCGCAGTCGTCACGGAAAAACTCGCCAAACTGTACGATCTAAAACCGGGCGATACGATCACGATCAAAGATGCAAGTAATGACACCTATCAAGTCAAAATTTCTGCGATCGCTGAAAACTATGCCGGGCACTATCTATTCATGTCGAAAGATTACTATCAAAAAGTCTTCCACGAAAAGCCGTCCTATAATACGGATCTGCTCAATTTTGATAATACGTCGAGCAAGTGGCAGGACCATTTCGCCGAACAGCTGACAAAAAATAGCAGCGTTCTGTCCGTCACATTCTCCAATTCGATCAGTGACATGCTGAATGAGAGTCTGAGCAGCTTGAATGTTGTCATGCTCGTACTAGTAATTTCAGCAGCGATTCTGGCCTTTATCGTGCTCTACAATTTGACCAACATCAATGTGTCAGAACGAATACGAGAACTTTCGACGATCAAGGTACTCGGCTTCTATCCAAAAGAAGTCACGATGTACGTCTATCGGGAAAATATCATTTTGACGTTCCTCGGCATTTTAGTCGGGTTTGTCCTCGGCTTCTTCCTGCACCGATTCGTTATCACGACAGCAGAAGTTGACAACATGATGTTCAGTCCGGGTATTTATCCAGTCAGCTACTTGTATGCGGCCATTCTGACATTCGTCTTTGCTACGATCGTCATGCTGGTCATGCATGTGCGACTAAAACGGATCGACATGATCGAGGCATTAAAATCAGTAGAATAATAGAAAAGCAATCTCCCACCAACAAAGGAGATTGCTTTTTTATGCCCAAAAAACAGATTCTATGTTACGCTAAACATAAGTCATCGAACATGTACAAAAGAAAGGACAAGCGAAAGGAGTTTGGGCGTGAAAAGGGGATTACAGAGAGCAAGCTTGCTAATAGGGCTATTTGGACTCATCCTGCTCGCCGCGTGCAGCAGTCATCCAGATAAGGAAAAAGAAGTTGAATCTACACCTGTTAAAATTCAGATTGACATCACAAAGAATCAGGGAGCGGAGCAACTTGCCACTAAAAAAATTAAAGCAGATCAGGGCATGAGCCTTTATACAATCATGAAGGAAAATTTTGACATAGAAGATGAAGAGGGTTTTATTACCTCGATTGACGGGGTCTCGCAGAATGCAAGTGCCGGCGAATACTGGCTATTTGAAATTAACGGCGAGATGTCTACCAAAGGGGCGAAAGACGTACAGCCAAAAGATGGCGACCAGATAAGTTGGGACCTGCATGGAAATTAAGAATCAGTACAGTCGCGTGCCTATTACAACTAGCAAGAGTATCACACTCATGGCTATACTGGTGGCTCTGACGGTTGCGGGACGACTGGTGTTTGCTTTTATTCCCAATGTGCAACCTGTTACGAGCCTCGTTCTGATCGTGACGCTGCTTCTCGGAGGACGATATGGCCTGATCCATGCGACACTGGTCATGCTGGTATCTAATTTGCTACTCGGCTTTGGTTTCTGGACAATTGGTCAGATTCTCGGCTATGCGGTCATTGTTGGCATCACCGCCTGGCTGATCCGACCGCGCTTTGCCCAGATTCCACTGATCGTCATGGCCCTTTATGCAGCATTTTGCGGCTACCTTTATGGGTTTATTCAAGCCGTAATGCAGGCACCGCTTTATGGCGGCGATTATTTTGGGGTCTATTATTTGGCCGGACTGGGGTTTGACACCCTCCATGCAAGCGGCAATTTTCTTTTTTATCTGATTTTGGCCCCTATTTTAATCCCACTTTTAGATAAGGCATTCATTCAATATAGCAGACAGAAGTAAGATGGCATCGTAGAAAAAGCCCGTCTTACTTTTTTTAGTTTTTTGTCCTTTTCGGGTTTACAAATTAGTACAGGGGGTATACAATAGACAATGTTGTATGGGAGGTGAATGAATGGAAGAAAAATGGATCGATGAATTTATTGACAGTTATCAGACTACCTATGTATTTGCGATCAAGGAAATCAGCGATCGTGTTCGAAAACGTGACCGTGAAGTGTCGATTGAGCAGTTTTTTCTTTTACGCGAACTTACCCGTCAAGATGCAATGAGTGCCACGGATATTGCTTGCATGATGAACGTAAATAAAAGTGCTATGACCACCAAAATCAAACGTTTGGAAGAGAAAAAATGGATTACACGTGAAAAAAACTCAGCTGACAAACGAGAAATTTTGATTAAAATTACGCAGGCAGGGAAGGATTTTACCCTTAAATGTGGGCAGGATATGAAGGAACTGATTTTGGACTGGGTAGCAATCCTAGGTGAAGAAGAAAGTACGGAATTTTTACGACTTTATCAATTGATTACGCAAATGGTCGTAGCAAAAAAGCGGGGGGAAGCTTAATATGAAAAAAGTGATGCGGTTCAGATGGCCGATCGTCATTCTATGGATAGCGCTAGCAGTCGTTTTGACACTTACAGCGCCAAATATGGCTGATCTGGTTCGAGAAAACGGCGAACTCAAATTGCCGGATGGTTATCCATCTTCTGTCGCAACAGAAATGCAAAAAGAACATGATCCTGATAATAAAGGTGAACAATATATAGCCGTTTACAATGCAGATCATAAATTAACGACGAAAGACATGGATGCGATTGAGAAAAGCTTGGCATCCATCGAAAAAGACAAAGAGGACCTTCATGTAACAGAAGTTCTTGATGGTTTTAATCAACCGGAATTAAAAGATAAATTTATCTCAAAAGATGGGAAAACCGTGATCGCAGCGCTAACTGTAGATGCGGGCGATACACCTGTCGACGATATTCGTAATGATTTGGATAAAAAAATGCAGATCAAAGGTGTTGACAGTTACCTAACGGGGAATGCGCTGATCAATGAAGACGTAATTCAAGGTTCTGAAGACGGTCTACACAAAACTGAAGGGATTACAGTTGTCTTTATCCTTGTCGTCCTATTCTTGGTTTTCCGTTCAGCGATTGCACCATTTATTCCACTTTTGACAGTGGGTATTTCATATATCATTGCACAGGATATTGTGGCATTCCTTGTGAACAATCTCGGGTTTCCAGTTTCGACCTATACGCAGATATTTATGGTCGTGATTATGTTCGGGATTGGGACCGACTACTGTATCTTGCTCATGAGTCGATTTAAAGAAGAAGTCGGGCGAGGGCTTGATATACGTGAAGCGGTTTCGGTTACCTACCGAACGGCCGGAAAAACCGTCATTTACAGCGGGATTGCCGTACTTGTCGCCTTTACGACGCTTTATTTCGTCCAGTTTGATCTTTATCGTTCGGCTGTGGCAGTGGGTGTCGGAATCGTTGTGCTGCTCCTTGCGATTTATTCCGTCGTGCCATTCTTTATGTCAATCCTCGGACGGCATTTGTTCTGGCCAATGAGCAAATCGATCGAACATAAGGAAAACAAGTTATGGGGCTTTGCAGGAAATCTTTCCTTTGCCCGTCCATTTGTCGCTCTTTTGATTGTGGCCATTGTGATCATTCCGCCGATTGTTTTGCATACGGGTGAGGAAAGTTTTAACTCACTGGATGAGATCAGCGACAAATATCCATCGAAAAAAGGCTTTGAGATCGTCTCTGACAGCTTTGGTGCTGGACAGGTAGCGCCGACTCAAATCTATCTTGAAAATGATGAAGATATGCGCACCAGTGAATATATTGCTTTGATCGAGCAAGTCTCTGATGATTTGGCCAATCTGAAAAGTGTGGATATGGTCATGAGTGCCAGCCGACCAGTTGGCACACGGGTCGATGATATTTATGTCAAAAAACAAGCCGACGCATTAGGCGCTGGTATGGGTGAAGCAGGCGACGGAATTTCGCAGGTGAAAGACGGGCTTGATGAAGCCGGCCAGCAACTTGAAGCGGCAGAGCCGATGCTTGGCGAAGCGGTTTCAGGCGTAGATGCCCTGCAAAGCGGAACCGACCAGACTAAACAAGGTGTATCCGCCTTGCAACAAGGCTTGACTCAGATTTCAGATGGCATTAAAAGCGGTGCAAGCGGAGCCGGTGAACTAAAAGCAGGTGTCACAACTGCAAGAAGTGAACTACAAAAACTGCAAGACGGTGAAGCGCAGCTGCAAAGTGGCTATGTGACCGTTCAACAGAATTTGGAAAGCATCGCAAATAGTCTAGATGCCTTCAGCAACCAAGAAACACCGGCAATCGATACATCTGCATTTGAAAATACGATTGCGCAAATCGAAAACTCCGTCAATGCTTTTGTGGCGGCACATCCAGAAATGCAACAAGACCCGGCTTTCCAAAAATTGGCGGGCGATCTGCAAAAACTGCAAACAGCAGGATCTGATTTGAAAACACAGCTTGAAACGCAGGTTGGCCAGCAGATGCAGGCAGCCAAAACACAAATTGATCAATTAAACACGGGCATCAGCTCGCTTTCTTCAGCTATGAAACAACTGAATGATCAGTCGAGCCAAATCTCATCCGGCCTCAGCCAATTTAACGACGCACTCGGTCAACTGGAAACCGGTCTGGATCAGCTCGAAACTGGCCTAAACCAAGCGGCAGACGGTCAGGATCAGGCGATTAGTCAAATGCCACAGATCGAACTGGCACTAGATCAAATTGCGGCCGGACAGGGTGAACTTGCCAGCGGATTTGAAAGCTTCAGCGGACAGATCGGGCAACTAACAACCGGTCTTAAGAGTGGCGCGGATGGTCTAGGTCAAGTTGAATCTGGTCTTGGCACAGCCACCGATCTGATTGATGCGTGGAGCAAGCAGCCATATAGTGATTCTGGTATCTATGTGCCGGACGAATTGCTACAAAATGAAGACTATCAAAAAGTCCTCGATCAATATATTTCGGATGACGGCAAAATGACAACGATCAATGTTGTCCTAAAAGCCAATCCGTATTCCAATGAGGCAATGAATGCGATTGATGATATCAATGATCAACTGGATGCCAGCTTGAAGGGAACCAAGCTTGAAAATGCCAATATTGGCATTGGCGGCATGACCAGTATGAACTATGATACGCGCGACATGTCGACTGCCGACTATCATTTAGTCGTGGTATTCGTTCTGGTGAGCGTCTTTATCACTCTTGTCATACTACTTCGCTCACTCGTTATGCCAATTTATCTGATCGCTTCCTTAATGCTGACCTATCTGGCGGCACTTGGGTATGCCGAGATCATCTTTACAAGAATCGGCGACTACAGCGGACTGACATGGGCAACGCCATTCTTCGGATTTGTCGTCTTGATTGCACTCGGGATCGACTATTCGATCTTCCTGATGAGCCGCTTCAACGAGTACGTCGGAATGAGCGTGAAAGAACGCATGCTGCTCTCCATGAAGAAAATGGGCGGCGTCATTTTCTCAGCCGTTATCATCCTTGGCGGAACCTTTGCTGCGATGATGCCAGCTGGCGTACTGTCACTGCTAGAAATTGCCACAGTCGTGCTAATCGGTCTGGTGCTTTACGCCTTTATCATTTTGCCGCTCTTTGTACCAGTTATGGTCAAACTATTCGGACGCGGCAACTGGTGGCCGTTTGTGACCCGAAAAGGGGATTATCAGCAGGATATTACGCACGGCAAAAAAGAAGATCAATAATTTTATCGCTCAGTGTCTGGCTTTTGCCGGCGCTGAGTTTTTATTTTGTCTTGCGAATTGGAAAGCTTTTACGCTTCCAGATTTTTTGTGCTATGATAGAAGAAAAATACAACGGGAAGCTTTAGGAGGCGCTTAACAGATGATACAAATCGGCAATGATTGGGATGATCTTCTGGAACAGGAATTCAAAAAGGATTATTATTTGAGACTGCGTGAATTTTTGAAGTATGAATACGGAACGAAACGTGTTTATCCGGATATGTATGATATTTTCAACGCACTGAAATACACGGCTTATCAAGATGTAAAAGTGGTCATTCTCGGGCAGGATCCCTATCATGGACCGGGTCAGGCGCATGGTCTGTCTTTTTCGGTTCAAGCGGGCGTTCAAACTCCACCGTCTCTGCAAAATATCTATCAGGAATTATGCACGGACTTAACCTGTACGATGCCAAATAATGGCTATTTAAAACCATGGGCAGATCAAGGTGTTCTTTTGCTCAACACTGTGCTGACGGTGCGTGCCGGACAAGCCAATTCGCATCGCGGCAAAGGCTGGGAACAGTTGACTGACCATATTATCGAGCTGCTCGATCAAAAAGAAGAGCCGATTGTCTTTTTGCTATGGGGCAATAACGCGAAACAAAAGCAAGCCTTATTAAAAAATTCGCGCCATGCCGTGTTCACATCATCCCATCCAAGTCCTTACTCCGCCAATTACGGTTTCCTTGGCTCGCGACCATTTTCAAGAACAAATGCCTTTTTACTGGAAAATGGCAGACCGACAATCAATTGGCAAATACCTAATTTGTAGAACAGAGGCGAAAAATGAAATATCAAATAAAGTTACAATCTCCTCCTAATTTGACCGCGCTAGAAAAGCAAATGGCTGTTGAAACTTTTTTGAAAAAACAGTTTGGGAGAGGGCAATATTTTTCCTATCAAATAGATCAGCAGTGGTTTGCGGCTAAAAATCAGGCTGTATTTGAGACGTGGCAACAGAATCAGCTTGCTGAAATTTTTATTTTTGAGCTGGACGAGGAAATCTTGTTTACCTTTTATGACCGGTTTCCTGATTGTCGTCGAAAACGTCAATTTGAACGGCTCGTTTGTGAGCTGGAAGAATGCTTGAAGCGGCCAGCAAGTCCACTTCGGATCACTGAGCAGAAAAACCGTACGACGATCGAACAATTTCATTTTGCAGCAGATGGGCCGATCGGCTACTTTTTTGAGCCCTATCAGGAAGGTATAAATATCCAAGCTTCTGCAGCAACGTGCCTGTGGGTGTATGAGGAAGATTTCGTCATTCTTTATCAAGGGCTGAAGTTACTTTATCCGCGGCAGGAGGAAGGGTTTGAAACCTTTGATCCGACTGGAATGAACCCTGTTACTAAGCAGGAATGGCCAGTGGTTTTGAGAGAGTGGCAGCGTTTGAAAAAGACAAATCCATCAAGCGCGGCTTTCTTAAATGAAGTGGAAAAGCGAATTAAAAACATGTTGCAATTAGGAGAAGAAATCTGGATTTCCGGCAATTTATGAAAAAAGCCGACAGAAGGATGCGGAAAAATGCCCCAATCGATCGGGCGGTTTTCCGGTCATGCCTTTCTGTCGGCTTTTCGTTTATTTTTGTGCGAGTTTCATGGCTTTTTCTGTATTGGCAAAATGTTGCTTGGTGTATTGGGCCAGCTTTTCCGGACCGAACGCACGAATAATCTGGGCGGCAGTCTGATCAACCTTGGCACCGGCTCCTTTGGTGAGCGGTCGACCCAGTTCCCGCTCCATCGCGCTGAATGCTTCGACAAATTTATAGCGGGCAATAATCGAACTGGCCGCAACAGACAAATGCAAGCCCTCCGCCTTGGTCGCAAAAAAGACATCCTCGCGAACAATTTCAGTCTCATGGGCGAGATAGCGGTAATACGTATTTTTCTCGGCAAACTGGTCGATCAGAATGGCCTGAGGTCTTTCCGGTGCGATCCGTTTGAGTACATTGCCCAACGCCCGATTATGTAGCAGCGCTTTGATCTGTCCCTGATTCATGCCACGCCGGATCACCTCATTGTACTTGGGATTGGGGCAAATGAGCACACTGTGCGGGATGATCGGGATGATCTCTTTGGCGATGGCGCAGATTTCAGGATCCTTCATCGCTTTGGAATCCTTAACGCCGAGCGCCTTTAAAAGAGGCATCTGGTCACGCGTCACATAGGAGGCACAAACCGTAATAGGGCCAAAAAAGTCACCAGTCCCGACTTCATCCGAACCAAGCACATTCCAATCGCTGAAACCGGCGGGCAGGTTACGCGTCACCGGCTTTTTGGCAGAACGGGAAGGGGACAAAGCGGTTGCGGTTCCTTGCCATTTCGCGGCTTCTTTTTCTCCGTCAGCGCCTTGGAACATCACTTTACCGGACTTATAGGCAGTCACTGTAAAACGGGGGGCCTTGGCTGCGAAAATGGCTCCCGGTGGCAGTTTTGGCTGGGAGAACGGCGCATAATGAGCCTTTATTTGATTGATTTCACTGGTAGTCGAATTGATCACCGTGTTTGCGATAGGTCATCTTCCTTTCAAAATTCACTCGATTCCATTGTATCATGAATGAGCAAACCTTGAGAAACCTTTCTGCGACCCTAGACTGAATTCTTAGAGAGACGAGGGGTTGCCCCTTTCCATTCCTGACTTTTCGTGATAAGATGAGGTACAAGAGCAGTCATTTTTCATGGGAAGGAGTTGTAAGCTTGTGACTGAGAACCAGAGAAACCGGATTACAACCACAATTTATGGACGTGAATATACAATTGTAGGGACGGAGCCTCTTGATCACTTACGAAAAGTTGCCCGTTTGGTCGATGAGAAAATGCATGAAATCAGTGAACAAAATAGAGCACTCGATAGTGGAAGATTAGCGGTTTTAACAGCAGTCAATGCAACCCATGATTATCTTCTGCTTGAACAGAAAATGAAAGACTTAGAAGAAGAATTAGCAAAGTATAAAGGAAGAGATTCATGATTTTAAATGTCATCATCATATTTTTACTTGTCTGCGGCCTGTTTGGCGGCTATAGAAACGGCATTCTCCGCCAGCTGATCATCACGCTCGGCTACGTGCTGTCCTTTTTTATCGCGCAGCAATACTATCAGATGCTCGCGCCACATCTCACGTTCATTCCTTATCCGACCGTGGATAAAACGAATGACATGTACCATCTATTTAAACTTTTACGCACGGAAGAGGCGTATTACAATGCGCTCGCTTTCCTCTTGATTTTCATTGTAGCCATCATCGTGATTCACATGCTCGCTTCTTTGATCGGCGGTGCCACACGGATTCCGATTTTGCGGCAGATCAATGGACTAATCGGCGGCGCGCTCGGTGTCATTCAAGTCTACTTATTTATCTTTTTGATTCTTTATATCGGCGCCATTTATCCGGCCGACTGGACACGCGACCTGATTCAGAGCTCAAGTGTCGCTCAGTGGATACTAGAGAATACACCGATCTTATCCAAGCAGTTTTTTGAATGGATGACCGGGTTTTTACCAAAATAAAAAACGTACAGGCCAGGTGAAAAGCGTCTGGTCTGTTTCTGCGTATGGGGTGAGAAAATGATTCAAAGTAAAAAAGAAATTATCCGATTATTGGAAGAAATTGCGATTTATATGGAATTAAAAGGAGAGAATCCCTTTAAAATAGCAGCCTTCAGAAAAGCGGCACAAAGTATCGAGACCGATCAGCGCAGTCTGACGGAAATGGGAGATATCACCGCGCTCTCAGGGATTGGTAAAACAACCGGGCAGATCATTCAAACGTTTCTTGAAACTGGTAGCTCTCCTGAACTGCTAGCCTTGAAAGAAGAGGTCCCAGCAGGCCTTGTCCCGCTCCTCAAAGTACCCGGGCTGGGCGGTAAAAAGCTGGCCCGTCTCTATCAGGAACTGGGGGTAACAGACCGCTCGACCTTGCTAGCCGCCGCTGAGGCAGGGAAAATTGAAGCACTCAAAGGATTTGGCAAAAAATCCAGCGAGAAAATCGTCGAAGGTGTCAAGTCACTTGGCGAACGCCCGGACGGCTATCCAATTTATGAAGTCCTGAAAGCCGCTCGACAAGTGGAGGCCTATTTGGAGCAGATTCCCGAAATCAAGCAATATCAGCAAGCAGGCAGTTTGCGACGTCTGAGTGAAACGGTCAAGGACATGGACTATGTCATCTCGACGGATCAGCCAGAAAAAGTACGCGCGGCATTGGAAGCCATTCCGTTTCAAACAGAAGTCATCGGTGCTGGCGACACAAAAGTATCACTTGAACTGGCACTAGATATTCAGATTTCGGTGGATTTCCGGCTAGTCGAACCGGCCAGTTTTCCAACAACGCTGCATCACTTTACGGGCTCGAAGGAGCATAACATTCGGATGCGGCAACTGGCGAAGGAAAACAAGGAAAAAATCAGTGAATATGGCGTGGAAAATGAGTCCGGCAAGCGAAAGACATTTGCCAGTGAAGAGGCCTTTTTCGCGCATTATAATCTGCCGTTCATCCCGCCAGAACTCCGAATCGACGGAACGGAAATCGACCGCATTAAAACTGCACCACCGCTTTTACAGCAAGCAGATATTCGCGGAGACCTGCACATGCACACCACCTGGTCGGATGGCGCTTATTCGATTCGGGAAATGATCGAAGCCTGCATTGCCAAGCAGTACGACTATATGGTTATCACCGATCATGGCAAGTTTTTGCGTGTTGCGAATGGCTTAGATGAAAAACGATTGCGGAATCAACAAGAGGAGATTCGGAAAATCAGTGCGGAATACCCGGAAATTGATGTCTATTCCGGCGTAGAAATGGATATTTTGACAGATGCCCGCTTGGACTTTGAAGCCGATTTCTTGCAAGAGTTGGATTTTGTCATCGCCTCGATCCATTCCGGCTTCGGGCAAACAGAAGCAGAAATCATGGCACGACTTAAAACCGCTTGCGAAAGCCCATATGTTCGACTAATCGCACATCCGACAGGCCGAATTATTGTCAATCGCCCGCCATACCGTGTGAATGTGCCAGCGCTCATCAAGCTGGCAAAAGCGACGAATACGGCACTGGAACTGAATGCCAATCCGCAGCGGCTCGATTTGAACCGAGAACATTTACTGCTGGCCGCAGAAGCAGGTGTCAAAATCGCCATCAATACAGATGCACATGATACCAAACATCTTGACTTTATGAACTTAGGTGTCCGGGCAGCCAGAAAAGCATGGCTTAGCCCACCACAAATTTTAAATACGATGACGAAAGAAGCGTTTCGTCAATTTATCTTAAATAAATGAGGAATGTAAAATGGAAAAACGCGTCGAGCAACTACTCGAATTTGATAAAATCAAGCAACAATTAAAAGAATTTGCCACATCTGTACTTGGGAGAGAAACCATTCAGCAGCTTCGCCCAAGTGCTGATTTTACGCTCGTTCAAAAAAATCAGCGTGAGACCGAAGAAGGTGCCAAAGTCATCCGTCTGCGCGGCAGTGCCCCAATCACCGGACTGTACGATGTTGCCCCGCACCTGAAACGACTTGAAATTGGTGGCAATCTGAACGGACTCGAAATCCACCAAATCGGCAGCAATCTGCGCGTCAGCCGTGCCATGAAGAATTTTCTGGCAGATTTGGAAGATCAGGGCGTAGAGTTGCCGCTACTATATGCACTAAGCAGTGAACTTCTCGTAATGCGCGACATGGAGGACCGAATTGCGCTTTCCGTGGATGAAGCAGGCTACGTTCTGGATACAGCCAGCGACACATTACGCGGCATCCGCCAAACCTTGAGTCGAACGGAAGGGCGCGTCCGGGAAAAATTAGAAAGCCTGCTCCGCGACAGAAATGCCGCCACCATGCTGAGCGACACGGTTATCACGATTCGAAATGACCGTTATGTGCTGCCGGTCAAGCAGGAGTACAAAGGCCATTATGGTGGGATCGTTCATGACCAGTCAGCTTCCGGCCAAACCCTCTTTATTGAGCCGCAAAGTGTCGTGGATCTCAACAATGAGCGCCGTGAACTCCAAGCAAAAGAAAACCAGGAAATCGAGCGGATTCTGGCCGAACTTTCAGCTGAACTGGCCGAAATCACCCAGGAAATCCATCATAATACTTACTGCTTGGGCCGCTTTGATTTTATTTTGGCAAAAGCGCGATTTGGCCAACAAATGAAAGCCGTCACACCGCATTTGAATCAAGCCGGAGTGGTCAAGCTTTTTGGTGCCAGACATCCGCTTTTAGATGCGCAGAAAGTCGTCAAAAATGATATCCTACTCGGCGATGGCTACCAAGCGATCGTCATTACCGGCCCCAACACAGGCGGGAAAACGATCACGCTAAAAACACTAGGACTCTTGACGCTGATGGCTCAAGCCGGCCTGCAAATCCCTGCTGCCGAAGATTCAGAAGTGGCCGTATTCGAGGAAGTTTTTGCCGATATTGGCGACGAACAATCGATTGAACAAAGCCTAAGTACATTCTCTTCTCACATGACAAATATCGTAGCCATCATGAAGAAAATGAACAATCGCTCGCTGATTTTATTTGATGAGTTGGGAGCCGGAACAGATCCACAGGAAGGCGCAGCACTGGCGATTGCGATATTAGATGCGGCACTGGCAAAAGACGCCTCCGTAGTGGCCACCACGCACTATCCTGAACTAAAAGCATACGGCTATAATCGTGCCGGTGTAACAAATGCCTCCGTTGAATTTAACGTAGAAACGCTGAGCCCCACCTATAAGCTATTGATCGGTATTCCAGGTCGCAGTAATGCATTTGAGATTTCCAAACGGCTAGGATTGGAGGAAACCGTTATCGCCTCCGCCCGTTCGCTCGTAGATACAGAAAGTGCCGATTTGAACGACATGATTTCCAGCCTCGAAGAAAAGCGCAATCTGGCAGAACAAGCTTATCAGGATGCCGCCGAAACGACGCGTGAAGCAGAAAAATTATTAAAAGATTTACAAAAAGAAATCATTCAATACTATCATCAAAAAGAGCAGCTCATTGAAAAAGCCAATCAGAAAGCAGCCGGCATTGTCGAGCAAGCGGAACAAGAAGCCGAAGAGATCATCCATGAACTCCGAATGATGCAGCTTCACGGTGCAGCCGGAATCAAGGAACATGAACTAATCGATGCCAAAACTCGGCTGGGACGTGCCAAACCCAAAACGCTCAGCAAAAAAGTCGAGGCACCCAAACAAAAAGTACACAACTTTGAACCGGGCGACCATGTTCGCGTGCTGTCACTAGGCCAAAAAGGGGACCTGCTTGACCGTGTGAACGCTAAAGAGTGGAATGTGCAGATTGGCATTATCAAAATGAAAATCAAAGAGAATGATCTGGCATATATCGAGCCGGAAAAACCGAAGAAACAGCGCATTATTACCAATGTTCGCGGCAATACGGAACCAGTCAAAGCCGAACTGGATCTGCGCGGTGTGAGATATGAAGATGCCCTTGTCGAATTGGACAAATATCTCGATGAAGCTTTGCTCGCCGGATATCCGCAAGTCGCGATCATTCACGGCAAAGGAACTGGGGCGCTTCGGACAGGCGTCACCGAATATCTGAAAAACCATCGACTCGTAAAAAGCTACCGATTTGGCTCAGCAGCAGAAGGCGGCAATGGCATCACCATCGCAGAACTCAAGTAAAGTGCGGCTATGAGCAAAAGAATAGCCCCGTTTTGTTCGCGGTGCTATACTGAAAGTAACATGAAGAAGGAGTTGATGAAAGTGGCAATCCAAGAAATTACCGATGCTACATTCGAACAAGAAACGAATCAAGGACTCGTTTTGACTGATTTCTGGGCAACGTGGTGCGGACCGTGCCGGATGGTTGCGCCTGTTCTCGAAGAAATTGATGCAGAACGTGGAGATAAATTAAAAATCGTCAAAATGGACGTGGATGAAAATCAACAAGTGCCTAGCCAGTTCGGCGTTATGAGCATCCCGACACTTTTAATCAAAAAAGATGGGGAAGTAGTCGACACGGTGATTGGCTACCGTCCAAAAGAAGAATTGGATGAAATCATCGACAAATATATGTAAACCCTGTATAAAATATGATAAAATGAGGACATCGCTTGAGAAGTGATGTTCTTTTTTTACCGGCACGGCCTGCAAAGAACGTGTCTTTTCTTTCAATAAAAAAACGAACATAAGTTTCCGATTAATGGAGTTGATGATTAAGTGGTGTCCAGCCATCTTCAAAATAAATTAGCCTTACTGCCAGATCAACCGGGTTGTTACCTGATGAAAGATAAACAAGGGACAATCATCTATGTCGGCAAGGCAAAAGTACTTAAAAATCGCGTCCGGTCTTATTTTACCGGCAGTCACGATACTAAAACAGCGCGCCTTGTGCAGGAAATTGTCGATTTTGAATATATCGTGACTTCCTCTGATGTCGAAGCACTCCTGCTTGAAATCAATCTCATCAAAAAACACGATCCGCGCTT
Organism: Listeria costaricensis; assembly: GCF_900183385.1. GTDB lineage: Bacteria > Bacillota > Bacilli > Lactobacillales > Listeriaceae > Listeria > Listeria costaricensis. Next base: position 468,456 of record NZ_FXUT01000001.1, on the reverse strand, counting down.
TAACATTCGCCTGAAAGACGACAAAACCTATCCGTTCATCAAAATCACGAATGAGCGTCACCCGCGCCTGATCATTACTCGGCAGGTCAAAAAAGATAAAGGCAAGTACTTCGGCCCATATCCGAATGTCTACGCGGCGAATGAAGTCAAGAAAATCTTGGACCGCCTTTATCCACTGCGAAAATGTACCACTTTACCCAACAAGGTCTGTCTGTATTATCATCTCGGGCAATGCTTGGCACCCTGTGTTTTTGAAGTAGACCAAGAAGTTTACCGTAAAATGTCAGATGAAATCGTACAATTCCTGAATGGCGGTTATAAAAATGTCAAACAGGACCTGACGAAAAAAATGGCGCAAGCAGCCGAAGCGATGGAATTTGAAAAAGCAGCCGAATTTCGCGACCAAATTACAGCCATCGAAACCACCATGGAAAAACAAAAGATGTCCATGAATGATTTTATCGACCGCGACGTTTTTGGTTACGCCATCGACAAAGGCTGGATGTGCGTCCAGGTTTTCTTTATCCGTCAAGGCAAACTCATCGAGCGGGACGTCTCGCAATTTCCATTTTATAATGATGCCGAAGAAGACTTTTTGACTTTTATCGGCCAATTTTACCAAAAAGCAAACCATATCGCGCCAAAAGAGATTTTTCTGCCAGATGATGTTGACGAGGAGGCGATTTCTGCGCTGCTTCCCGAAACCAAGATCATCGTGCCAAAGCGCGGCAATAAAAAGGACCTCGTCAAGCTGGCCTATAAAAACGCCAAGATCGCCCTGAATGAAAAATTCATGCTGCTCGAGCGAAACGAAGAACGAACAGTCGGAGCCGTTGAAAAATTGGGCGAACAAATGGGCATCCCGACACCGACGCGCATTGAAGCATTTGATAACTCGAACATTTACGGCACGGATCCCGTATCGGCCATGGTCACCTTTTTAGACGGCAAGCCGAGCAAAAACGATTATCGCAAATATAAAATCAAAACCGTTGATGGACCAGATGATTATGCCACCATGCGCGAGGTTGTACGCCGCCGCTACTGGCGTGTCCTAAAAGAGAATCTGCCACTGCCGGATCTGATTTTGATTGACGGTGGGAAAGGCCAGATCGACAGTGCCAAAGACGTGCTGATCAATGAGCTAGGTCTTGATATCCCCGTAGCAGGACTCGCCAAGGACGATAAACACCGAACCAGTCAGCTTCTATTCGGGGACCCGCTCGAAATTGTTCCACTCGAACGGAATAGCCAGGAATTTTACCTGCTGCAGCGGATTCAAGATGAGGTTCACCGTTTTGCCATCACTTTTCACCGTCAGCTGCGCAGCAAGACCGGCTTCCAGTCGATTCTGGATGATATTCCCGGCGTTGGGCCAGGCCGCAAGAAAAAAATTCTGCAGCATTTTGGCTCGATGAAAAAAATCAAGGCCGCAAGTATCGATGAGCTGAAAAATAGCGGCATCCCGCAAAATGTGGCCGAAGCAGTTTACCAAAAAGTGCAGGAAATAGAAAAGAAAGACAAGGAACAGGGAGGCAAGGAATAAAAATGGGGCTAGTTGTTCTTAAATTTGGCGGCACCTCCGTCAGTACCATCCAAAAAATCCAAAAAACGGCCGAACAGGCGATTCGCGAGCAGGCGGCCGGCAATCATGTCATTGTTGTTGTCTCAGCAATGGGCAAATCAACGGATAAACTCGTCCAAATGGCCAGCGAAATCACAGACCAGCCTGATAAGCGCGAAATGGACATGCTGCTGTCGACCGGCGAGCAAGTGACGATTTCTCTTCTAGCCATGGCACTGAAAGCACAAGGCGTACCAGCCACATCATTCACCGGTTGGCAGGCGGGCATTGAGACAGAAGCGGTGCACAGCAATGCGCGCATTATGGACATTGACACGGACCGAATCAAAAATCATCTTGAAAAAGACGAAATTGTCATTGTGGCAGGCTTTCAGGGAATCACAGGGGAAGGCGAGATTACAACACTTGGACGTGGCGGAAGTGATACAACAGCCGTAGCCCTTGCAGCGGCACTGAATGCCACCAAGTGTTCCATCTGCACCGATGTTGACGGCGTTTATACAACAGACCCGCGTTATGTACCGCAAGCCGTCAAGTTGACCCAGCTCACCTATGATGAAATGCTGGAGCTGGCTCATTTAGGCGCAGGTGTTCTTCATCCGCGCTCCGTTGAATATGCGAAAAACTTCCGCATCCCGCTGGAAGTCCGCGAAAGCCACGGCACGGAAATTGGAACCATGATTGAGGAGGAAATGACGGTGGAGAATACAAAAGTAGTGCGAGGAATCGCTTTTGAAGATCAAATGACCCGCGTAACAATTCATTGGGAGAAAAAAGAAGATATGCGCATGGCCAAAGTTTTCACAGCACTTGCTGAAAAAAATATTGATGTCGATATTATCATTCAAGGCATCACAGGACTAGGCCACGGCAATCTGTCATTCACCATTAAAACGGGCGACCTGCTTGAAACATTGGCTGTTCTTGAAGCAAGCAAAGAAGAAACCGGCTTTAGTAAGCTGGAATCTGAACAGCAACTTGCGAAAGTGTCGATTGTCGGTTCAGGAATGGTTTCCAACCCGGGTGTTGCCGCACGCATGTTTGAAGCACTGACCGAGCAGAATATTCCAATCAAGATGATCAGCACGTCGGAAATTAAAGTGTCGACCGTTGTACCTGACCGCAAAATGGTCGAGGCGGCACAAATCCTGCATGATACCTTTGAATTAGAAAAATAAAACAGCGTCTCTTGCGGACTCCCAGTTAGTCTGGTTTTCGCAAGAGACGCTGTTTTTTAGTAACTATCCTCATTGTCGATCGATTCTTTTCGATCCCATTTGATAATCAAAGTGGCTTCTTTTTTACGTTGATTAATCTCATCATAGGCTTCCGTATAAAGTCGGCGCTGATTTTGCAGCTGCTCCGCCAAAAAGCCCGCTTCAAGCTTGAAACTAGGTGTTTCTTGAGCATCAAAACGACGTGCAACTTCTTCACCCGAAAGAAGCAGTCTCAGCTCATCTTTCTTTTCTTTCACCGTCGAAAGTTCGCCAAAGGAAGCTTGGATAAAGAATTGTTCGATGGCTTGATAGGTATCAAGCGGGAATTTTCTGGCCAAATCTTTGCCCGCCCAGTATAAAATATGTGGTGTCTCATCGCCGAGTATTTCCGGCAGCAGATAATCACGTAAAAGTCCGTAGCCGAAACTACTAAAAGAAGCCGAATTTGCCTCCACTACAGGCTTTGTTTCTTCTTGTTCTTGGTTTGGTTCAGTCATCTATGTAACCCCACTTTCCTTTCTCTATTATAACCAGTTTTCCCTGTAAAATAAAAGCAGAATCTTCCTTGATTTTAGAGGAAAACGGGAAATGACAAAAAATACTTGCTAAATCCCGCAAAAAATAAGAAAATGGAAACGTATAGTTTAAAAAGGCTTATCTTAAGAAAATGAGGCGAGAACGTGAAACGAGCAATCGGATTTATTGATTCTGGCGTGGGTGGTTTGACCGTCGTTAAGGAAGTACTCAAGCAACTGCCTCACGAACAGATTTATTATTTAGGAGATACTGCACGCTGCCCCTATGGTCCGCGTGATAGAGAAGAAGTGCATAAATTTACTTGGGAAATGACCAATTTTCTTGTGGAACGTAATATTAAAATGCTGGTTATTGCCTGCAATACAGCAACAGCCGCCGCGCTAAAAGACATTCGTGCGAAACTGGATATTCCGGTTATTGGGGTTATTCAGCCAGGTTCTCGTGCCGCACTGAAAGCATCCCGTAACAATAAAATTGGTATTCTCGGTACGATCGGTACGGTGCAAAGTATGGCGTATCCCGCCGCGCTAAAAACACTCAATCGACATGTGGAAGTGGATTCCTTAGCCTGCCCCAAATTTGTTTCAATCGTAGAGTCCGGCGAATATAAAAGTGCAATTGCCAAAAAAGTAGTCGCAGAATCACTGCTGCCGCTTAAAAGTACGAAGATCGACACGTTAATCCTCGGCTGCACCCACTATCCGCTTTTAAAACCACTAATTGAAAACTTTATGGGCGAAGGCGTGGCCGTTATTAATTCCGGTGAGGAAACGGCCAGTGAGGTCAGTGCGCTGCTTGATTATCATAATCTGCTAGATGCTACAGAAGAGTCCGTTCAGCACCGCTTTTTCACAACTGGTTCCGTACCGATTTTCCGTAGTATTGCTGCAGACTGGCTGTCGATGCCAGAAATGGAAATCGAACATATTGAATTAGGAGAGGGAAAATAATGAGATTTGATGGACGAAAAGAAGAACAGCTCCGTGAGATTACAATCGATAAAGACTATTTACTGCATCCCGAAGGCTCAGTCCTGATTGCAACTGGAAATACCAAAGTCATCTGTGCTGCCACCGTAGAGGAAAAAGTCCCGCCATTTATGCGTGGACAAGGAAAAGGCTGGATTTCAGCAGAGTATGCCATGCTGCCGCGTGCGACTGAAAGCCGGAACATCCGAGAATCTTCAAAAGGAAAAGTAACCGGCCGGACAATGGAAATACAGCGTCTGATTGGTCGTGCCCTGCGTGCGGTCGTTGATTTAGATGCGCTTGGCGAGCGGACTATTTGGCTTGACTGTGACGTGATCCAAGCAGATGGCGGAACGCGTACGGCTTCGATTACAGGGGCATTTGTCGCGATGGCACTGGCCATTTGGAAACTCCACGAAAAAGATCCTTTCAAAAAATTCCCAATCCGTGACTTTTTAGCAGCCACAAGTGTTGGCCTTTTAGAAGACGGACAGGCAGTCTTGGATTTAAACTATGTAGAAGACAGTGCTGCAAATGTCGATATGAATATTATCATGACTGGCAGCGGCCAATTTGTCGAGCTACAAGGAACCGGGGAAGAGGCGACTTTTTCCGATGATGAATTGACAGAACTGCTGCGCCTTGGTCGAATCGGCATCCGTCAGCTGACTGCCATACAAGAAGAAATAATCGGTGAAGCAATCACTGAAGCAATCAAAGGGGCGAAATAAAATGAAACAATTAGTCATTGCAACAGCCAATCCCGGCAAAGCAAAAGAATTTGAAGAAATGCTGGCACCATATGGCGTGGCCATCAAAACGCTAGCTGATTTTCCTGAAATTGGCGAAATTGAAGAAACCGGCACGACTTTTGCCGAAAACGCTGCTTTAAAAGCAGAAACTGTTGCCAAACAAATCGGGGAAGTCGTCATTGCAGATGATTCCGGCTTGATGGTGGATGCACTTGATGGCGCACCAGGCATCTATTCAGCCCGTTATGCAGGTGAGGCGCATAATGATGCTAAAAATAATGAAAAGCTCTTAAATGACCTGCAAAATGTTGCAGAAAAGGAACGCACGGCGAAGTTCCACTGTACGCTTGCTGTCAGCAGTCCAACCGGGCAAACCGATTTTTATACAGGGGAAGTGAAGGGCGTGATTGCAGCAGCCCCGTCCGGCAGTAACGGTTTTGGTTATGACCCGCTCTTTTATTTGCCAGAATACGGCACAACGATGGCGAATCTTTCACCAGAAGAAAAGAATAAAATCAGCCACCGGGCGAATGCACTAAAAGAGTTAGCAAAAAATATCGAAAAACTACTGGCAAAAATTGGGGAAAAGTGAGAGAATATATCTCAGTAGCACATGGGGAGGACGACTTATCAATGAAATTATTAGTAGTTAGCGACAGCCATCATGAAAGTGACTGTTTGCTTCATTTAAAGGAAAAATATGAAGGAAAAGTAGATGCGATGATCCACTGCGGCGATTCTGAGCTTGAAAAAGATGATCCGGCAATGGTAGGTTTCCAGACTGTTAGAGGAAACTGCGACTTTGGCTCTGACTTTCCGAATGATTTAGTCTTAGATGTAGCAGGGTATCGGATTTTTGTCACCCATGGTCATTTATACAACATCAAGATGACGCTGATGAATTTGCGTTACCGGGCGCGGGAATTGGGCGCTGATTTTGCCTTTTTCGGGCACTCCCACGAATTGGGCGCTGATATGATTGACGATACAGTCATTTTGAATCCAGGCAGCATCTCACTTCCTCGCGGCCGAATCCGCATCAAAACATATGCGTTGATCGAAACCGTTCAGGAGGGCGTTCGTGTGCGCTTTATGGATGACAACGACGAGGAATTGACAGATTTAACCCAAACCTTCCCGCTTATAAAAGCCTGATGGATAAAATTGCCAATTGTTTTCAGAAAAGCATTGACAAAACGCGTAAATAAACATAAAATGGTACTTGGCTGTGAAAAACAAGCCTACCTGTCCTGATAGCTCAGCTGGATAGAGCAACGGCCTTCTAAGCCGTCGGTCGGGGGTTCGAATCCCTCTCAGGACGTTAGTGAAAACCAAGAGATACCAAGGATTTTAATAGCCTTGGTATTTTTTTGTATCAAAAAATCAGAAAGAAAATTACACACTTGCTTCAGAATAGACTATAAATTTCAGCCATGTATTTATTTGGTGATCGTCTTTCTTAAGGCAAAAAGAAAAATGATACATATAAAGAAAATGAAGAATAGCATATTGATGAAAGCGCCTAGATCAAAAATAAAATTTAAAATAAGCACAACTAGCAGATAACAAATTCCAAAAATGAACTTCCTTTTCATTAGCATACGGCCACCACCTTCTACCTTTAATCTAGTATTTGCACATGGAATTGTCGAGCGGTAAATAGAGGAGGAAGAGCCTTTTTTGAAAGGATGAAAATAAAGTATCAATCCATCCAGTGAAGTAGAGGTGCTGAGTTAAACATTCTGGATGGACAAAATACTAATGAATTACCCATAGGAGCTGTTCAAACATGATCCAATTAAACATTCAAAAAGCATATCTGGTCGACTATCAGTATATCTCTAGAAACAATTCCACCAGTAAAACCTTTCTATATAACAAAGTACGGGAACTTTAACAGATCGGTCCTGCACTAGAATTGCATAAAACGGGCGTCCTTCATTTAGAATCTCGTTTGGATAGCAGGGCAATTTCTTTTCACCCAAATAAAAATCAGGTAGCCACATTATTAAGCGCAGGCGGTCTAGCTGTTTGCGATTTACAAGGATCGTTTATTTGGAAAACGGAGGAAAACTTTGAGACGATTTTTTATTCAAAGGACGGTCAGCACATTTGGGGCGTGGCAAAATTATCGAAAGAATGGTTGCGGATTGCTGTGATTGATAGTGTGGATGGTGAAATTTCCGCCTGCATAGAAATAGAAGATGTTCTCTACGATAGTTATCTCAGCCTGATGGACATTCAACATTCAGAAGCCATGATGCTGGAGCTTGGCGCGGGACAGGATGGGATTTGTGTACTGGAGCTATGTTTTGAATGCGGGACTATTCATACAAAAGAAGCATTCCCCAACCAGTCGTATATCATGCCAGCCATTACACCAGATGGACAAAACCTATTGACACTTGAAAATGATGAGCGAACCTTTGCGGCATTTTCATATCCGGAGCTTGAGCTGATCGCCAAGCAGTCGTTTCAGGAAAATAAAGACGATGCCTGCATTCCAGATTATGAAGTCATTTATTTGAAGAAGGATTTAGCGATTATACAAAACATGGGCGAATGTTACTTTTTATTGGATCCTTTGGCAATGGAAGTAAAGGGAGAGTTGTGCTTTAAAGGCTACCCTCCAATCTATGACGAACAAGAAAAGTTGTTTTTTTCGCAAATTCACGCTTTTAAAAGAATCGGGCCTTTTCTAGCTGCTCAAACAAGTGATGTAAGAGAGCCAACAACTTTCCTGCTGAATGAGGCGGAGCTGGTTTGCTTTCTTGAAAATAATTGAAAACATGAAATTTAATTTTTTAGTCTCTGGACGAGAATTTCTCCTTCTTTCAGGGGCTTTTTCATACCTTTTAGCCATATAAACGAGCAGCTCGCTTTTCTTCAAAAAAAGAAACAAAAATAAACACTTGAAAAAGAGAACTTATGTTCGTATAATGGGTAAGAGGAGGCGATTATGATGCCGTTGCTAAAGTTTGATTTAGCGCAATTACCAAAACGAGCAGTTCTCGCTGTGGACATCAAGAGTTTTTTCGCTTCTGTGGAGTGTGCCCTCCGTGGCCTTGACCCATTAACCACTAAACTCGTTGTAGTAAGTGATTTGAACAGGCCGGGAGGGGTTATTCTTGCCGCCAGTCCAGCTGTTAAAGAAGCATATGGGATCTCAACAGCCAATCGTTTATTTGATGTGCCTCGTGATGGCAGCGTCAAAATTGTCGAGCCGCATATGTCATTATATTTAAGCATGAATAAAAGGATCAATGAATTATTTGAGCAGTACACCGAAGCGCGTTACATTCAGCCTTATTCCATCGACGAATCCTTTTTAGACATCACAGGAAGTATCGCCTTGATGGGGGACGCAATCGAAATCGCCCAAACAATCAAGGGGACAATCCTGAAACGCTACCAGTTGCACTGCTCGATAGGGATTGGTGACAATCCACTGTTGGCCAAATTAGCCATGGATAATGCCGCTAAAAGGAGCCCAACTGGTATTGCGTATTGGGATTACGAGCATGTCCCGCAAACAGTCTGGCAAATCCAGCGGCTGACCGACTTTTGGGGAATCGGCAGGCGTACAGCTTTACGACTTGAGAAGCATGGCTACTATTCGATTAAAAGTCTGGCACATGCAGATATAGATATTTTAAAAAAAGAATTTGGCATACTTGGTGAGCAGCTCTACTACCATGCGAACGGCATTGATTATACGCGCATTGGCGAGACGGCGCCACCACTTGAAAAATCCTACAGTAAGAATCAGATTCTTTTTCGAGACTATCATGAAAAGGAAGAGGTACGGGTGATTATTTTGGAAATGGTGGAAGATGTTGCTGGTCGTTTGCGTGAACAGCGGGCAATTGGAGATATCATCCATCTTTCATTAGGCAACAGCCGACATGTAGTTTCCACCGGCTTTTCCAGAAGAATGAAAATCAGCGAGCCCACCAATGTAACCAGCAAGCTGATTTACGCCTTTTCGCTTTTATTTGATCGCTACTATCAAGGGGAGGCCATTCGAAGTGTGAACGTTTCAATCGGTGGAATCCGTCCCGATACATTTATGCAAATGAACCTTTTTGAAAACGGGCACAAGCTTTTAAATCATCAAAGATTGGATCAGACAGTAGACGAGATTCGCCATCGCTTTGGAAAGAGTTCCATTATGCGAGCAGTCAGCTATACAGAAGCAGCGACAGCCATTCAGCGTGCTCAAATTGTTGCTGGTCACAGAGGGTGAAGATTGAATCCGATTCTGTCTTTCGTTACAATAAGAGGGAGTCTTGTGAAGCGTTTATAATAAAGAACCGTTCACAGGTCATGTGAGGGGAAAAAGGGAGAATACGACGAAAAGGAAGGATCATCATGCGCGAAAGTGAACGAAAACGTGCGACTGCTGGCCTTGGAATGGCTTTTATTTCCGTATTTATCCCGCTATTCCATTTTATATTAGCTATCATGGCGCTGTATACAGTCAAGGACATTCATACAAAGCAGCTGCGTCTCTATGTCCGTACGACAAAATGGATGAGCTTCCTGACGATAGGCATGTCGATTGTAGAGTGCCTATACTGGACATACGTACTATTTATTCAATGATGAAGGAGTGGCAACATGCAATACACATTATGTTTTCTTAAACATCAGCAGGAAATTTTATTATTGAATCGCAATAAAGCACCGTGGATGGGCAACTGGAACGGTGTTGGTGGGAAGCTTGAAAATGAGGAGACCCCTCTTTCGTGCGCGATAAGAGAGATCGAGGAAGAAACAGGAATTCGGGATTCGGCGTATGATATTTGCCCGTCTGGAAAAATGGAATGGATAGAAGAAAATCAACAGTCAGGCATATTGCATCTTTTTTTAGCGGAATTACACCAAAAACCAACATACAGTCTTCCGCTTGCAACAAGAGAAGGGATTCTTGATTTTAAATCATTAAAATGGATTTTGGATCAGTCAAACACAGGGGTCGTGGATAATCTCCCCTACTTAGTCACGCATATTTTAAAATCAGCAGAACCCATCTATGTGAGGTGCTACTATGAACAGCAGAAACTAGTCAAAATCGAATCAAAAAATAAACACGGATGAATCTGTCATATTTTATCGGCAGTGAGCTATTCAGAAGTTTCCCTAAAACAAAAAGATAGGAAGAAATAACCTTTACACGCAAAATATAAGAAGAGGCCATTTGAAAAAGCATGCATTCTTCTATATGATGCAATAATCCACTAGTTTAAACGCGGTGGAGAAAAGCCGACGTATCCTACTTGTGATATAATGAGCTATAAAAAAGAATAAATTAGCATTTGAGGAGACTAACAATGAAATCAGTTTTACTTATAGGACAATCAAACATGGCAGGACGTGGTTTTTTGCATGAAGTTACCCCCGTCTATAACGAAAATATTTTTATGCTAAGAAATGGCAGATGGCAGATGATGGCCGAACCGATTCACTTTGATAGAGCAGTTGCTGGTGTTGGTCCAGCAGCATCATTTGCACAAGCCTGGTGCCAGACAAATAAGAATGAGCCAATTGGATTGATTCCTTGTGCAGAAGGCGGTAGTTCTATTGATGAGTGGCAAGTTGATGGAGCTTTATTTCGTCATGCAGTTAGTGAGGCGAAATTTGCAATGGAAAATAGTGAATTGATCGCAATCTTATGGCATCAAGGAGAAAGTGATAGCCATAGCGGACTATATAAAAATTATTATCAAAAACTTCATACAATCGTCAATTCATTCAGAAAAGAATTAGGCGTTTTTGAAGTCCCGTTTATTGTTGGCGGTTTGGGGGATTATTTAGGAAAAGCTGCCTTTGGGTTGAGCTGTGTAGAGCATGAGCTAGTCAATCAGGAATTGCTTAGATATGCAGAAGATAATGATAATTGTTATTTTGTAACCGGAGAAGAATTGTATTCAAATCCAGACGGCATTCATATCAATGCGGAGTCTCAAAGAAGATTCGGAATAAGATATTTTGAGGCCTATCAGACAAAAGCCAATGTGAACAAGCCATTAGAAAATGAGACAGAGGCTGTACAGGCATGTTTTGAAAAAGAGCATACCATTGCAGAAAAAAGATACATGAGATTAGAGCAATTTACGTTAGGGAAAATATCTTTAGAAGAAGTAATGGAATTTTTCAACTAGGTAAGTTTATAAGGGGCTTAACCAAGTGGAAAGCATACGGGTTTTTTTAGAGTCAGATCAATAAAAAACAGTCCGTACCACGTGAACTACCAGCACCATTATGATGTAATGGCAGAAAAAATCCCCATTCATAAAGTGACTATGAATGAGGACAAAAGAAAGGATACGAAAAAATACACCGCTTTATTAGAAAAGTAGACTAATAAAGCGGCGTATTTCTTTAACTAAGGGAAACCGAAGCAGTGTATCCGCAACCTGCTACTTGATCCATTGGTTTATTTACTTCCCTTTTTTACAAAAAAGTGGCGAGCTGTAAAAATACTAATGCTGAATATCAATAGGAGAATACCGACCACTTGATTTTCACTATCACTAAAGTCCCAAAAATAGGAGATGCCCATATTGATGAGCGCTAGCATAAGGAAAAAGAAGCCAACAAACAGCAGAAGTAAATTAGAAGGTTTTTGTCGTTTCATTTGCTACGCCTCACATACTACCATGATTTCTTGATTAATTGTAGCATACTTTTGAGCAACAAGGAATAGTAGCAGTCTTACTCACTACTGATTTGTTTTGTAAAGCCTTCTCCAACCACACTTTGAACATCATTGATAATAAAAAAGGCCTTTTTATCGTGCTGATTGACAATCCGAGTAAGCGTTAGAAGCTGCTGTTTGCTAACGACGATATAAAGGATTTTCTTGTCTTGCTTCAAATAATAACCTTGTCCATGAAGAAGCGTAATCCCTCTGCTCAAGTAAAGATCAATGTCACGCGCGATTTCTTCATATTTTTCAGAGATGATTGTAACAGACTTTTTCGGATTATAACCTTCCAAAATAAAATCAAGTACTTTGGTAGAAATATAAAGTGATACAATCGTAAAAAGCATATTCTGGAAGCCGATTACAACGACGGAAGGAATCACCACGATAAGATCAAAGAAGAGAAGGGCGTAGCTTGTATTCCATCCCAGATACTTGTTGGCGATTTTAGCTAAAATGGCACTTCCAGCAGTCGTGCCGCCGCCTTGCATAATCAGTCCCATGCCGAGTCCCATAAGAGCGCCAGCAGAGATAGCAGCAATAATGGTTTGATCCGTATGAAAAGCTAGCGATTTTGTCAACTGGAGGAAGATAGACGTGAAGCTTACAGCAACGATGGTCAGAATAATCGTCAGCCGATCTAAAAATTTATAGCCGATAATCAGCAGCACACCATTAAATAACAGTGTAGTCAGCGCTGGGGACCAGGCAAATAAATAATAGAGCAGCATGGTAAGGCCCGTCACACCACCTTCGCCAAGATCATTCGGAATCGCAAAAACATTCACTGCAAGCGAGAATATCAATGCTCCTCCAACAATTTTGAGAAAATTAAATCCCCATTCTTTATTTGTCATGCAAAAACTCCTTTCACCTATTTTGAGACAAAAAAATTCCAACAACCAAAAAGGAAGTTGGAGTCTTTTTTATAAAAAAGCATTGAAGTTCTTTTCTTCAACTGTCTCACCATAAAAAATTAATACGAATTATCGAAAATATAACATATAAAAAGAAAAAAGGCAATGCATCAGTTAAAAAAATCACGAAAAGATCGCTAGAAACGGCATTAAATTAAGTAAAAATAATCCTAATAAAACAGCAATAACGATTTTTATCACGAGTGGTTTTTCGCTCTCCGCTTTTTTCATGTAGACTGCCTCCTTTCTGTTTATGATTTCATCCAATAGGAAAATTCATTTTTTAATGGCATATAGGTAGTTGTTTTCTTTTTATAAACCTGATAAACAATGATGGCGATTAAAAAAGCAGGGAAAACAATCGCTGTTAAAATTAATAGCACTCGAAACATGCAATCTCCTCCTTGAAAGTCCTCGTATATATATCTAGTGTAACATAATTATGAGTAAAATGGCGGGAAGACCACTTGGTAAAACTGAAAAAATCACAAATTGAAGGAGGAACAAAATGAAACATACAAGAGCTTGTGCAATTATTAAATATCAAGGAAAAATTCTTCTTCATCGTTCGGAAGAGAATGACTACTACACAGTGCCTGGCGGTGGCGTTGAAAGAGAAACCACACGGGAAGCTCTTTTACGTGAAATGAAAGAGGAATTAGGGAAACTCGTCAAAATCGGAGATCTTTTATTCTTAATTGAAAACTATTTTAGCATAGGTGAAACCATCTATGATGCGATTGAGTTCTACTATCAGGTTGATTTAATGGAAGGAGAGGACCTCTATGCAAAGCCGAATTTTACAACGATCGAGCACTACCCACAAGAAGAACAAGATATACATGCGCTTCACTTTGAGTGGATTGATTATGCAACCCTGCAAACACTCAAAGTGGAGCCCGCTATTTTAAAAGAGAAATTAATCGAGCTTCTTCAATGCGCTGAGCAACCATCTTTTAAAGCGCTCGAACAAGTAGAATAGAGCTTTTTATAGTACAAAAAAGCCGATGCGCTCGGAAGAGAGCATCGGCGAAAATAACTTAAACGGTCAAAGAAACGAGTCGTAATGATTTTCCTTGAAGATCAAGGAACGGCAATTTAACACGAGTATCCAAACAATATGCGTCATAAAGACAGGCTTTTAAAGAAGTTTCCTCACTGTCGATCTGATGAACAAATTGCTGAATCTCTTGATACAAAATTTCAATATTTTTTAAGCGATTAATTTTTGCGTCGATTCGATTTTCACTGACATTGACATTGGAGGCCTGCACTTTTTGATCAAATTCTGGATTAATGGCATCCTTGGTTCGTTCAACGCGTGTGTAGCTTGTATCATCCCAGTCGATTTCGATAATATGACAATCGTCTAAATGAAGAAAGTCGCCTGTCCACAGCTTGCCATCTATTTCAACGACCATTTTTGTGTCAGGAAAGACATCTTTGTTTCGATATTTCTTAAGTAAATAATCATACATTTGTAAATGAGCCAAACTTTGCTTCATGTCAACCATCTCCTTATGTGGTTATTCTAACATATTGTGATATATTGAACAATATAAAACGTAAAGGATCTAAAAAATATGAGAATAGGACTGTATTTTTTTAACTGGCTAATCAAAAGTCCCGATAGTAAGTGCGTGATTCCAAACTTTCCGCTTGGTATAATAAAAGCAGTAGAGGAGGATGGGTGAATGTACAAGCAGAAGAAAATCCAAATGCGAGATGAATTGGCGTTACATGTACATATTTGGGATCAGGTGGCTTCCCCAAAAGGAGTTGTTCAGATTGTGCACGGCATGGCCGAGCATGGAGCAAGATATCAAACTTTTGCAGAAGCTTTGAATGAGGCAGGTTTTGTCGTTTTAGCCGACGATCATCGCGGTTTTGGACAAACTGCCAGAAATGAGGAGGAGCTTGGCCATTTAGAGCCAGAAGTAGGTTTTCACGATTTAGTTGAAGATCAGCATGAATTATGGGACTACATTGAAGCACAATACCCTAATCTACCACATTTTATTTTTGCACACAGTATGGGAAGTTTTGTGATGCGTTACTACATGACCAAATATCCGCTTGATGGCATTGTTCTTGCTGGAAGCGGTTTGCAGCCGGCGCTTCTTCTAGCTGTGGGACAGTCACTTTCCGGAAGAGGTGTCAGAAAAAATCCCTTCCACCGTAATAAACATTTGAATAAACTGGCATTTTGGGGGTTCAACCATTCGTTTGCCGATCAGCATCGTTTTAGTTGGCTATCCAGAGATCCAGAAACCTATCTGCGTTACGAAAAAGATCCGTTTTGCGGTCCCATCATTGGAACTACAGGATTTTTTGATAATTTATTTGAATCAATCTCACATGCACAAAATAAAAAAGACATGAAAAAAATCCCAGCAGATTTACCCATTTTACTACTTACGGGCAGTGATGATCCGGTGGGGCACTTTGGTAAAGACGTGCCTAAACTTGCAGTAAGGCTTGCAGAAGCAGGAGTGGAAGATGTTACGTATAAAATTTATGAAGGCGGGCGCCACGAGCTGATTAATGAAACTTGCCGCCAAGAAGTTTTTCAAGATATTATCAACTGGTTTGATCAACAGCTAACGAAATAAGAAAAAACGCTGGAGCACCACGCGCCGTAAAGACGATGCTGCTCTAGCGTTTTTTAATAGTTATTCGCGAATCTGACCTTGCCCCAGAATAATATATTTGCTTGAAGTAAGTTCTGTTAGTCCCATTGGTCCGCGAGCATGCAGTTTTTGTGTGCTAATGCCAATCTCAGCGCCAAAGCCAAACGCAAAGCCATCTGTGAAACGAGTCGAAGCGTTCACATAAACTGCCGCGGCATCCACTTCATTTTGGAATTGCTGCGAAGCAAAATAATCGTTCGTAATAATCGCTTCGGAATGTCCTGTGCCGTATTGGTTAATGTGGGAAGTGGCTTCATCAAGCGAAGCCACAACTTTCACCGCCAAGATGTAATCAAGGAATTCCGTATAGAAATCTTCCTCCGATGCCGCCACATAGGTAGATAAAATTGTGGCGGCTTGAGGCTCTGCACGCAGTTCCACGTGAAAATCAGCCAGCGCCTGTTCGACCATCGGCAAGAAACGAGCGGCCACTTTCTCATGGACGAGCAGAGTTTCAGCGGCATTGCAAACCGAAGGGCGGGAACATTTGGCATTGACAAGGATGCGAGCAGCCATCTCAAGATCTGCCGCTTCATCTACGTAAATATGGCAGTTGCCCGTACCAGTTTCAATGACAGGGACAGTGGCCTCCTGAACAACCGTTTGAATCAATTTTGCGCCGCCGCGTGGAATTAACACATCGAGATACTGATTGAGTTTCATCATTTTTCGAGCCGTTTCCCGAGAAGTATCCTCGACAAGTTGGACAGCAGAAGCGGGGAAGCCTTGGTGGACAAGTGCTGCTTGGATGACTTTCACCAAAGCTTGGTTTGAATGAAACGCTTCACTGCCGCCTCTTAGCAGCACCGAATTTCCAGCTTTAAAACAAAGAGCTGCAGCATCAACCGTCACATTTGGACGTGATTCATAGATGATGCCAATTGCGCCAAGAGGGACCCGTTTTTTACCAATGGTCAAATTGTCTTCATTTTGCCACATTTGGGTTACTTCACCGACAGGGTCTTTTAGTGCCGCAACTTGGCGTGTCCCATTTGCTATCTCTATAATTCGACTTTCAGTTAGCCGCAATCGATCGAGCATGGTTTCAGCGGTCCCTTTTTCTTTTGCAGCAGCAAGATCTTTTTCATTAGCCGCTAGAAGAAGTTGAGCATGATCTTCAAGTTGATCAGCCAAATATAAAAGTGCCGCATTTTTCTCCTGGGCGGTACGCGTAGCAAGTGCTCTACTGGCA
This sequence comes from Listeria costaricensis, assembly GCF_900183385.1. Taxonomy (GTDB): domain Bacteria; phylum Bacillota; class Bacilli; order Lactobacillales; family Listeriaceae; genus Listeria; species Listeria costaricensis. The sequence goes on along the minus strand of NZ_FXUT01000001.1, from coordinate 451,889 downwards.
GCTTTAGCCGCACTGCCTTTTTGTTCAAGTTCAGACATTTCGGATATCCTCCATTTCTTTTTGAAATTCGGCAGCGAAAAGGGTGCCAATACGCTGCCCGTTTAATATATCAAAAATAACTGCCGGATCTTGCCCATTTGTCAAAAGCATCATTCGTTCTGAACGAAGGCAGTAGTCTGCAGCTGCAAGCTTTGTCAGCATGCCGCCTGTGCCAAATTCTGAGCCCTTTCCACCAGCTAATTGTTCGATTTCAGGCGTGATGGCATGAATTTCATCAAACATCTCGGCTAACGGATTGATACTAGGATCGCTTTCATAAAAACCATTGATATCTGACAGCATGATCAGTAAAGAGGCATCGACTAATTTAGCAACAATCGCCGATAATCGATCATTATCCCCGAATTTTGTAATATGCTCGATCTCTTCAACAGCTACGGTATCATTTTCATTTACAATCGGGATGATACCTTGTTGGATGAGCGTCTCCAGCGTATTCATTACATTTTTGCGGCTAGTGGGGTAATCGATCACATCACGCGTCAAAAGTACTTGGCCAACAGGATAGCCGTATTCACCAAAAAATTTGCTGTAGATATGCATCAGCTCGTTTTGACCGACAGCCGCAATGGCCTGTTGTTCTGGAATAGTAGTCGGACGTTTGTCAATCCGAAGCTTGCGGCAGCCAACCCCGATAGCACCAGAAGAAACCAAAACGACTTCCCGTCCTTCATTGCGCAGCTCTGCTAGTACTTGAGCCAGCTTTTCAATTGTTCGGAGATTAATATTGCCATTCGGGTACATCAAAGTGCTTGTCCCAACCTTGACAACAATCCGTTTACAGTTTTTTAAATCTTTGCGCATAATGGATGGTCCCTTCTTCAAATAGTAATACTTCCATTTTACACGAAAATTCAAATTTTTAAAGGCTTTTGCGTTAAAATAAGACAGAAAAACACCCGGTAAAAAAGCTACCGGGTGTTAAATGTTTAAGAAACCTGTGCGCGTTTTTCTTTGCTGATGCGTGAAACTTGTCTCAGACCAGTACTGATCAGCATGATAATCACGATCCACACAATGACAATCAAAACGATTTGTTTGAAGGCAATTTGTGGAAGTGGGTTGAACGGGCAATCCCAAACAAAGTGGAGCAGAATAGGAATGATGAACAACCGCCAAAATTTCGCTGTAAAGAAGTGTTGCATGCCTAGTTTAGCGTCTCCTTTAGCGATCACAATTGCCGCCCCAGAAATCGCTGCCCAGACCACATGGCCACCAATCGACTGCCAACCACGGCTGAAAATGATTTGAAGCATGGTATCGCCAGCAATATGTGTGTTTTTAAATAGGAAAGCGGCATCTACACTGTAGTTGAAAGCATAGCCAAGGGATTCAAAAGCGGCGAATCCAGCTCCAACAGCAGCCCCAATCAAAAGTCCGTTAAGCACATATTTTGAATTAAGCGATTTAATAAACAATGCCACAATAACCATTTTTCCTGTTTCTTCAATGATCCCAACTAGGAAAGCATTAAAATAATTTAACTTACCAACTGGAATAATATCATAAAGAATCAATGTGGCAACAAGTGCAGCAACTCCACCAATGAAAAACATTTTTACGACATCAAATACACTAATATTCCGCGGGACATTCGCCTCAAAGAAAAAGATTAAAACAGAAAACGGAACAGCGAAGGAACCAATAACCATAAGACCAGGAATCGTATTGGCGTTGCCGAAAATATATGTACAAGCTAGCAACAAGAAATAAGTAATGGCAAGGACGATGAAGACACGTGAGAATACCCAAGGACGAGGCCATGCCGCAGAAATATCCGCTTCTTTAGGCGTAGTCCACTTTGTTCCAGCGATGAAAACAAGATCGCCTTCTTCTTTATGGTGCTTTTTAAATACGCCGGAAAACAAATCCTTTACATGAATCTCATTCGTCACTTTTTCTCCCGTCAATGGATCCGTGTGAAGCGATTGCGACTCATGATGGCTTACATGACGATAGAGGGGTGTTTGGGCAAAAGGTATCCAGTCCGCATGCTTCTCGAGCTGCACGAGCGTCTGATCATGCACCCGACCTTTGCGATAAAGAACAACCATCTCTTGATCCGTGTAAGGCCCTAGTTCTTGGTTATTCTCTTGATAAAACCAATTTGACATAAGGTTATCCTCCCTTTATTTTATTATTAAAGTTCATATTCCACCATTAATGAAAGATAAACTTCATTGTCTAGATTACCTAAAAAAAGAACGAATTTCAAATGTTAATCATCTAATCTCGCATTATTTTTCTTCATTAGTATAATTTTGCTTAATATTTATTTTTTCTGCTTGGCGACTGACAAAACGTAAATTATCAACCAAATACTCTGCAGCAAAATCTGTCAGGATATTTCCACCAAAATTGGCATCTGACTGATTCTGAATCGTTTCACAAATTTTTTCCAACCGATATTTCAAATCTGCTTGAAAATCTGGAGAGCTGACAGGCTTTTGAGGGGCCTCATCACCATTTAAAAGAAAATCAACACTCACTTCAAACAGCTCTGCCAGTTTTTGCAGCATGACAAGATCCGGTTCACGAATCCCATATTCCCAGTTTCCATAAGTAGAAGGGGCCTTTAATTCCAGTCGCCGGGCAGTTTCTGCTTTTGTCCAACCGCGGCTGTTTCGTAAAGTTTCAAGTCGTTCATTAATTTTAGTCATGTTCCATCCTCACTTTTCTCGAGATAAATTGATACGCTCCGCTTGTTGACTGGTAAAACGAATACTGTCCACCAAATAAAGTGCTGCAGGATCAGATAAAACCATGCCGCCAAACAAGGGATCTTCCATTAACTGAATATCCTCACAGACTTTTTCCAACTGATACTTGATATCTGTGGCTTCATTTTGCGGAACGGATTCTGGCGCAGGTTGATCTTCACCAAGTAAGTAGTCGATCGTTACATCAAAAAGGTGGGCAATTTGCGTGACGGTCTCTAAATCAGGCTCGCGAATCCCATACTCCCAATTTCCATATGTTGAAGAGGTTTTAAGACCAAGACGACGAGCAGTCTCGACTTTTGTCCAGCCCTGTTTTTCTCTAAGAAAAATAAGTTTTTCATGAAATTTTACCATATTTACTCTCCTTTGTATTTTTGTGAATGAAATGACTGTAAAAAAGTATGAAAAAGGCGGGTTGAGCGAATATTAAAATAAAAAAATTTCATCCCAACTATTATTATACATTAATTATACATAAAATTACACAAAACGGCTATAATTAGCTGAAATCCCACAGTTATCTACATTGGCTGGCTACTTATCGATTGATATAATATACCTACTAACACAATTTGTGTAATTTGGAGGAGCGGTGATGGAACAGGACAAGACAAAAAACATCAATGTAGACAGGATTCGTGAACTTCGAAAAAAACGTGGAATTACACAAGCATTTATTGCTAGAAAGATGGGCTACAAGTATACGAGCGGCTATTCTAACATTGAAAAAGGAACGGTAAGATTATCTTATCGAAACGCCGTCATATTGAGTGAAATCTTAATGTGTGATTTAAAGGAATTCTACGAAGAAAATTAAAGTAGAAAATAAATATAATTTGATGTAAAACCATCCTTTTGTTGAAAGGGTGGTTTGTTTAATTTAGGCTCAAAATGAATGACACCCAATAAGAGGTCAAAGAATCCACGCTTCTAGTTCTATTATACTACCCAATAAGTGTTAAAGCGACCATTATTTCAGCCGGGAAAATAAGCTGAAATATGCAGGAAACCTCTCATTTAAGTGAAAAGTCTGCTTACATTTGATTTTTAAGATAAAGGAATGAAATTTGCGACGCTTGTAATGAGCCCTAAAGGCTAAATAAAAAGCTTAACCTTGTTGTATAGGCTAAGCTTTTATGTAAAGTTTAAAAAACGCATATGCTATCAAAAGAAATTTGTAACCGCTTATTGTTTTGTAAAGGGGCTTTCAAAATACTCCGCCTTGTCAGGTTAAATGATTTCGCTGATTAACCACGCTGAATTCATTTTCTGTAAAAAGGGAAGCAAGTCCACTGATTTGTTTAAGGCGTAAAAGTTCATCAGGCTCCATGCCAATATTTTTCATGATCCACTGGTCACTCATCCCCGAATCCGTTAACTCTGCGACGATTTCTGTCATCAGTTGAATGTCATGCGAACCGCGAGCACGATTGTGGCGAATTGTCGAGGCTATCCGATTGGAAAGGTCTTTTTGTAAGGTTACGACTGGCAGCATTCCGTTTTCCCGTTCACGAATGCGCTTGGATTTTTTCATAACTGTATAGCGATGAAAACCATCCACAATTTCATATAGTGTAGATTCTTTAGAGGATTCATCCAATTGATAACAAACAATTGGTTGCGTGTAGCCATCTTCCCAGATAGATTTTTCCAGTAGCTTGAGTTCAGGCGGTGCCACCTGATTTGGATTGTAGTGATTTGCTTGGATTTTTGAATAATGAATGGGTTGCACGTTGTAGACCGGGCTTAAGTAATTCATTCCATCACCTCATAATATGTCATTGTATTTTGCTAAGGCTCGTTTTCTCTTTTCGAGTTCTAATTTTGTTTGACCAAATCCCATATATTTACAAGCATAATCATTTTTGAGAATCGTAATACACATTCGTTTATACGTTGGGACACTAGCGAAATCCTTGATGGTTAGATCATCTGGATAATCAGCAAAACGAACGACCTCCATTTCATTTGTATAGTTTCGCTTGCTCTTAGGCTTTCCGAGAAATTCAATGTCTAAATGGAGCCTTTTCAATTCTTCCACCGTTGAAACTTTTAAGGCGCCACCTCGATCTGTCCAGTAATGAATACTCGTTTTGAATTTTTTTAAATAGCGATTGCGTGTCTCTGCTGGCAGGGTGGTCAGCAAAAACTCCAAATAACTTTTCCACGTGTGATTTTTGGGCAGTTTAATATCCTTCCATGCCATTGCGGAGGTTCCACCGTAAATCGAAGTGAAGTTGGCTCCGTTGACACGGCCGACAAGTTTGGACCACATTGCTGGTTCAATCACCCGGTAGAGTTTTAAGGATTCAGTTGCAGAATCATTAAAGGGACTGGCAACGCGCATATTGCGAAGGGGAACGCCGGCTAAATGATATAAATCATAAATTTCGTTATAGGGCCAGGAAAATTTGGCGTTGGCGGTCCAAACATCTTCAACCAGCCAGTCATGAATGGGGTATCCGTGATAAATATCAGGAAAAATCTTCGTTGTAAAGCGATAGTTCTCGTACATGCTTTCTTTTTTATGAATAGCCGCATAACGATTCAGCGATTCTTGTTCCCGAATGCCGATAAGCAAAATCGTTTTAGACGCTTGTTTTTGGCGATGATGCCAGCGTAGAAAACGACGATTGAATTCATAGTCCCAAATTCCATGAAAATCAAAATCAAAAGGGGCATTCTTTTCATTAATAATAAAATCAAAATCTGGCATCTCACGCACCCAGAGCTCTTTTTTTTCGGTCTCCCAAGGAACCCAGTGATCTTCATACATAGAGACGGCAGATTGAGCCGCAACTGGCAGACAACACCAATAGGGCTCAATTAAATCAATATTTTCTTGAAAGATTTTGCTCACATAATCTGTTGTGGCTGTGTACTGGCCTTCATAATCAAGGTGGTAAACGCTGACCTTTTTCTGAATATGGCGCTTTTTCATAAAATCAAGTACGAGGTGTAGCATCACACCGCTATCTTTCCCGCCAGAAAAAGAAACAATGATATTATCAAACTCTGAAAAAACAACTTCAAGCCGTTCGTTTGCCGCCTCGTAGACGTTTTGTGTTATACATGGCTGTCCCATAGTTTGCGCAGCTCCTCTCGAATATCAGCGTTAGTATTTTCCTTCACCTTCTTAACTTCTTCAGTAAATTTTTTAACTAGATTTTCTTTCTTGGCAATGGATTTATCGATATAAAGTTCAATTACCTGGTCGTTAGTAAAATCGAGATATTGACAAGCGTTGTCTTGGCCAATCCGGTGAATACGGTCTTCTGCTTGATGGCGCAGGGCAAAGTTAAAGGTTTTATTGGCAAAAAGTACATTTTTAGCATCTTGCAAATTCAAAGAATGAGAGCCGCTTTGATAGGTTAAAAGCAATGTTCCATTAGCGCTGACCTGCCACTTGGCTAGGTTCAACTGTCTGTCTTCATAGCTGACCTGACCGCTATATTCAAATGTATCCAAAAGAGATAGCTCTTTGAATTTATTAAGGCTGTCGATAAATTTAAAATAAATGATTTTAAGTCCATCCAGCTCCTCAGCGCATTTTTTGACGAGCATTAATTTATTATGATCGGTATCTGCAATTTTCTGTAACTCTGTAAACATTTGGAAAATATCGGTGCCGCGGACTTTTTCGAAGCGTTCTAATTTGCCTAAGAAATCTGCTTTTCGTTCGAAATAGTTCATTTGGCTTTCGGAAGTGAAATCGTACTCATACTGGAGATTTGATTGGTCTGGAAGTAAAAGACAGTCGCTTTTTTTTACCTGATATATGTAGGGTTGGATTTTGGCTGTAAGATAGGGAAGATTCAGAGATTTCACGACAACATTTGGATTATAAATACTGTATTCTAAATGATTATCTGCAAAATCATAAAAGGACTGATAGCCGAGAATTCGCTTATCTAAGAAGAAAAATTGGGCGAACAAATCTTCCACATGTTTCGTGATTGCCGTGCCCGTCATGATAAAGCGGTAGGAAACTTTTTTACCAAGTTCAATAATCCGTGTTGTTCGCTTGGCAGAAAAATTCTTAATATAGTGGCTTTCGTCTAAAATAAAAAAGGTCCGCTCATCTAGCTCTTCCAAAAGATCCATGTAGGCTCCGTTGCTGTTGCTGATCGTTTCATAGCCAATGATCGTATGGGGAGGAACCTTTTTAAAATGCTTGGTAAATTCCTTTTCAATCGTTTCTTTGACGGAAAAAGGGCAAACATAAAGGATTCGATCCACTTTTCCTGCTAAATGTTTTTGCATGTAAATTTCAAAAATTGTTCGGGTTTTCCCAGTTCCCATATCCATTAGCAGGCCACCAACCCTTAGCGGACCAATTTTTTCTACTGCTTTTATTTGGTGAGGCAATAGAGGTGTTTTAAATTGCATGTCAGACACTTCCTCTTTTTTTAAAACATTCTTTAATAACTGTTTTGAAATTCCAACATAGCCATATAAACATGATCCATCGATTCGCCTGTTTCTCTTGCTAAAGCAAAAATAACTTTTGCTGGAATATTTTCCACTTTAGTATTGCGACGAATATAACTTGAAAGATTGGAAGGAGAAAGGCCGCATCGTGTAGCAAGACGGTTGCGATTACTCCCTTTTTCTTTTAAATAATGGTCCAGAGGGTGCATCGTGACACTCCTTTCGCAAATGGTTATCTGGTGAAACTTTATATGCGAATCTGGAGTTCAAAAACAGCTTTTAGTTATTTTCATTATATACACTATAGCGCATATAGTAAAAGATTTTGTACGAGATAGAGAGAGAACCTTATGAATAAAGCGGGGTAAAAACAGGTGTAAATTACGTCCGTAAAATTCGTTTGTTAAAAAAATCACAATTGCAATTAAAGCTTACAGGCATCAGCGGAAAAAGGGGATAGCCCACTTGACATTCAGCATCAAATCAAATAGAATATATCAGACTTTTAAAAGTGTCATTTTTAAGATTGAAAGACGGTGAGCAAGGGTAAAGAAACAGAAAACTTATCTGTTAAAGGAGTATTATCTTATGAGCGAAAAGGATAGTTATTTTCCTGAGATCATCAAGCGCTTTCTGAATGAAGGACTATCATCGCTGACTTTTTCTGAACAAAATGAAGCTATGAATTATCTAATGAATCTTTATGAAACAGAGCCTTGTGATCGACGTATTGTCCATATTCTGTTGCAGTTTTTGAATCAGTTGGGAGATTATCAAAAGGCAAAGGATGTAGGGTATCACTTTCTGACGATGAATGGCTACGTCAAGGAAATTTTGGGGGAATTGTCCGTGAGCTATATGCAAACGGATGAAATGGACACGTATTTTACACTCGTTAAACATTTTATGGAAAATGAACCAAAGGATGACAGCCGAGCAGCGGCGGAAGAAAAACCTGACAATCTTGTTTTCTTCCCTAGAAAATATCAGCCAGCGCGTGACATTCAAAATTTTCCAGAGTGGTCGGCGAGCGAACAACTTTCATTTTTACAGCAAATTAGTATAGGTGATTTTTCGCGTTATCTTGAGCCGCTTAAGGGTTATTTGATGGAAGAACAAATTTCGCCTTATGTCAAAACGGTTATTTTTGAATTGTTTCAAGAACAGCAGGTGGATCAGGAATTGTCAGTTGAAAAAGGCGCTTATGTGAAGACTTTTAACCCTGCACAGCTTTGTTTTGAAAAAGAACAAAAACATGCGGATGAAGTCATCTTAGCGTTGCATGAGAAACTAGAAAGTGATAATCCGAGTTTGTTGGAACAATTGTTGGCCACTTTTCAGCATCATTTGTTTTTACTTTATCCATTCAGCTACCCCGAGAATACTGCGGAAAATTGGGCCAATGCCTATATTGATTGGGCTATGAGTTTTTACCAAGAAGAACAGCCAGTAGATGAACAAATCGAGGAATGTGTTCGTTTCATTGAAAAGATCGAAAAATATCAGCAAAAGTTTTTGATCTGATAATTTCTTGTTTTCAATGTGTCGTTCTTTATGGTATTATAAGTTAGTATGGCTGAAACTTGTCATGAGAACATTTTTATTTTGAACTTAATAGATAATGGAGGGAATTAAACCATGTCAGTAAAATGGGAAAAACAGGAAGGTAACGTCGGAACCCTTACCTTTGAAATTACGCAAGAGCAAATCAAATCAGGTATGGATCGTGCTTTTAAAAAAGTGCGCAAAACATTAAATGTACCAGGATTCCGTAAAGGAAAAGTTCCGCGCCAAATCTTCAATCAACGTTTTGGCGAAGAAGCGCTTTATCAAGATGCTCTAGATATTTTACTTCCAGAAGTATATCCGCAAGCAGTAGAAGAAGCGGGTATTGATCCAGTTGACACACCACAAGTTAATATCGAATCAATGGAATCCGGTGAAAACTGGGTGTTGACGGCTGAAGTAACTGTTAAACCAGAAGTAAAACTTGGCGACTACAAAGGCCTTGAAGTAGCGAAGCAAGACGCAGAACTAAAAGATGAAGAAGTAGAAGCAGAATTAAAATCCATGCAAGAACGTCAAGCTGATTTAGTTGTCAAAGAAGATGGCGAAGCGGCTGAAAAAGGCGACACTGTCGTACTTGATTTCGAAGGTTTCAAAGATGGTGAACCATTCGAAGGCGGAAAAGCTGAAAACTATTCACTTGAACTAGGTTCTGGTCAATTTATCCCAGGTTTTGAAGAAAAACTAGAAGGGGTAAAAGCTGGCGAAGAAAAAGAACTAGAATTAACTTTCCCAGAAGAATATCATGCAGAAGATCTAGCTGGACAAGCTGTTGTTTTCAAAGTGAATGTACATGAAATCAAAACAAAAGAAGTGCCTGAGCTAGATGACGAATTAGCAAAAGATATTGATTCTGAAGTGGAAACTGTGGCTGAATTAAAAGAAAAAGTCACAAAACGCTTGAAAGAAGCAAAAGAAGATACAGCTAGCCAAGCTAAACAAGATGAAGTCATTCAAAAAGCGGTTGAGAATGCTGAAGTTGACATTCCACACGCAATGATTCATCATGAAGCAGATCATTTGATGAGTCATTTTGCACAAGATCTTCAAGCACAAGGTCTGACACCTGAATTATATTATCAATTCACCGGTCAAACTGCTGAAGGTATGCACGATCAATTTGAAAAAGATGCTGAAAAACGCGTTAAAATGAATCTTGTTCTTGAAGCAATTGCAGATGCAGAGAAAATTGAACCTACTGAAGAAGCGATTGATGGAGAAGTTTCCGAACTAGCTGAAAAATACGGAATGGAAAAAGATGCAGTTCGCAAAGCCCTAGGCGATTTAAGCGAATTAAAAGCAGATCTTAAAATCCGTCAAGCAATTGACTTGCTTGTTGAAAGTGCTGTTGAAAAATAAGCATAACAGTTAACGGAATGAATGTATGAGGCGAAGGACATGAGCGAATCTCATGTCCTTTCTTGCTAAGAGCGCCTTACTTTCATTTCCTGTAAACTAGTGATATTATAAACACACATGATATTTTGTGTCATACTAAGTACCTTAAGCGAAGGGGTGAAAGGATTTGTTCAAATTTAATGACGAAAAAGGCCAGTTAAAATGCTCCTTTTGCGGGAAAACGCAAGATCAAGTGCGCAAGCTTGTAGCGGGCCCTGGCGTCTATATTTGCGACGAGTGCATTGAACTTTGCAATGAAATCATTGAAGAAGAATTGAATGTGTCTGAATTTGTGGACTTTGAAGATGTACCGAAGCCGCAAGAGATTCGTCACATCTTAAGCGATTATGTAATTGGACAGGAACGTGCGAAAAAGGCGCTTTCGGTGGCCGTTTACAATCACTATAAACGAATTAATTCTAACGAAGCGAAAAACGAAGAGGATGTTGAACTCTCGAAGAGTAATATCTGTTTAATCGGCCCAACTGGTAGCGGTAAAACGTTGCTCGCTCAAACGCTCGCACGAATTTTGAATGTGCCATTTGCCATTGCCGATGCGACTTCACTTACAGAAGCTGGATATGTTGGGGAAGATGTAGAAAACATTCTTCTTAAATTGATCCAAGCGGCAGATTATGATGTAGAAAAAGCCGAAAAGGGGATTATCTACATTGATGAAATCGATAAAGTGGCGCGCAAGTCTGAAAATCCATCCATTACAAGAGATGTATCAGGCGAAGGGGTTCAGCAAGCGCTTCTGAAAATTTTGGAAGGAACTGTGGCAAGTGTTCCGCCTCAAGGGGGTCGGAAACATCCGCATCAGGAATTCATCCAAATCGACACAAGCAATGTCTTGTTCATTGTGGGCGGCGCTTTTGATGGCATCGAACAAATCGTGAAAAATCGAATGGGTGAAAAAGTCATCGGCTTTGGAGCGGAAAATGCGGCGCTGAATGATGACGAAACCTATCTTTCTAAGGTAGTTCCTGAAGATTTGCTGAAATTCGGTTTGATTCCAGAATTTATCGGTCGTCTACCTGTCATTGCCACTTTGGAACAGCTGGATGAAGATGCGCTCGTTTCGATTTTAACAGAACCGAAAAACGCGCTAGTCAAACAGTACCAAAAAATGCTGGAGCTGGACAATGTGACGCTTGAATTTGAGCCAGATGCGTTAACGGCTATTGCGAAGGAAGCAATCCATCGTAAAACGGGTGCGCGTGGCTTACGATCCATCATTGAAAGTATTATGCTGGATGTGATGTTTGAAATTCCGTCACGTGATGATATTGAGCAATGTATCATTACAAAAGCGGCAGTAACTGGGGAAGATGAGCCGCAACTGAAATTGCAGGATGGCTCCATTATTCCAATTAAAACATCTGCATAACTGATTTTATAAAGCGAAACCCACTGCGGTTTCGCTTTTTTACTTGCATAAAAGGATGTTCATGTGTATATTGTGTATATACGACATATACGCAAGGCGGGTGAATAAGGATTTGAAAAAAGAGAGCCCAATCTATGAGCAGATGGAAGAATGGCTAATCCATCAAATCGAAAGTCAAGCTTATAGAGAAGGGGAAAAACTACCGTCTATTCGTGCGATGGCTGAACAGCGTGATGTTAGTACGATTACGGTCAAACGAGTTTACGCTGATTTGGCGCTCATGGGGTATATTGAAACGATTGCTGGCAAGGGGAGTTTTGTTTGTGCGCTAGATGTACCGAAATTGAAAAATGAGCGGAAAGAGCAACTAGTCAGTGCTTTACAAGAGGTGATTTGTAGCGGGAAATTAAAAGGATATAAGGATGCGGAACTCATGATGCTATTTACAGAAGCTTTGCAGCGGGAAGAAAACAGATAGGAATTTCCCCCTTAGAAGGATCCTATAAATGAGACGTTTTGTAAGACTTATGAATCATCTCATGCTATAATTTTAACTATTAATTGCGAGAGAGGAATTGGGCTATGGTCAATGAAGAAAAGAAGGGTTCCGTGATGAAAGCTGTATGGGGCTGGGCAAAAGTGATTATCGTTGCACTGGTCATTGCTTTTGCAATTCGATATTTTCTTATTTCGCCTGTGACGGTCTACGGAGATTCGATGGAACCGACCCTTCATGATGGAGAACATTTATTTATTAATAAAGTCTCATCACCTGATCGGTTTGACATTATTGTTTTTCCAGCACCTGATGAAGAAAATGCAGAATATATCAAACGCGTGATCGGGCTTCCGGGAGATACGATTGAATACAAAGATGACCAACTATATATCAATGGTAAAAAATATGATGAACCTTATCTTGATAGTGAGAAGGAAAATCTGTCTGGCGGTCAATTAACGGAAGACTTTACGCTGAGCGAATTGCCGGCATGCGGCGGTGTCAGCAAAGTGCCTGATGGGAAATTATTCGTCCTTGGGGATAATCGGCGAATCAGTAAAGATAGTCGCTATATTGGTTTTATTGATGAGGAAAACGTGCTTGGAAAAGTGATTTCGTTTGGTGATTCTTTACAAAAATAAAATCAGTGGTAAACTAAAATTAGTTATCAGAAATGACCCTGTCGATTCGGATCGGGTCTTTCTTTGTTTTAATACGCTGAAATTTTTCAGTATGAGAGGAAGTAAGGCATGGCAAAGAAAAAAGAAAAACCAAAAACGAAGAAACAACAATTTTTCAGCTGGGTTTTGGTCATCGTTTCAGCACTTCTCATTGCGCTACTTGTAAGAGCATTTATTTTTGCGCCAGTGAAAGTGGACGGGGAATCGATGATGCCAACCTATCATGACGGACAGCGACTTTTCATTGAAAAAGTAACAAAGCCAGACCGTTATGACAAAATTGTTTTTGATGCACCGGAGGAACTAGGCAACACAGATGGCAGTTATTTTATTAAACGTGTGATCGGGCTCCCAGGAGATGAAATTGCTTTTAAAAATGGGGAACTTTATGTCAATGGGAAACGCCATGACGAAACTTATTTAGCGGATGGAATGAAGACTTATTCGCAACCGGGTTCAGGGGATGGTGATTTTACCTTGGAAGATATTACCGGGCAAGTCACTGTGCCGGAAGGAAAACTTTTTGTTTTAGGAGATAATCGAGAAAACAGTACTGATAGTCGAATATTTGGCTTCATTGATGAAAGTGATGTCGATGGAGTGGTCATCAGCTTTTCGGATGACAATTAACAGGAATCCGTGAATTTTCACGGATTCCTCTATTATTCAGGCCGCTTTTTCGTTATAATAATAGGGAGAATTTCAAAATAGGCGGTGCAATCGTTGAAAGAGAAAAATTTAAAACGACTTTGGGCCTGGATTTGGGCGCTAGTCGTAGCCGTTTTATTAGCTACCGTGATTCGTTTTTACTTATTTGTGCCAATCATTGTTGACGGTGTTTCCATGATGCCAACGCTGCAAGATGGTGATCGCGTCATTATCAATAAATTCGGTCAAGTGGATCGTTTTGATGTGGTGGTCTTTCGCGATGGAAAAAATGAGTATATCAAGCGTGTGATTGGACTTCCAGGAGATAAAATCGAGTATAAAAATGATGAGCTGTATATAAACGATAAGAAGTATGATGAACCTTATCTAGATGAGTATAAGAAAAAGGTAACAGAAGGAAACTTGACGGATAATTACAGCACAGTGGAACAACTTGATGGCGGGAAAGTTCCAGCTGACACTTACTTTGTCATGGGCGATAATCGCCGGGCAAGCCGTGACAGCAGAATCATCGGTCCGATTCCAAAAGAGGATATTGTAGGAACAACGTCGATTTGCTACTGGCCGCTAAGTGATGCAAAAATAATTGAGTAAGAGGTAAAAAGTATGACTATACAATGGTTTCCGGGACATATGGCGAAAGCTCGCCGACAAGTCACCGAAAAATTAAAATTAGTAGATGTGATTTTTGAATTGGTAGATGCGCGAATTCCGCAATCTTCCGCAAATCCAATGTTAGGGGAGATCATTCATCAGAAAAAACGAATCATCATTCTGAATAAAGCTGACATGGCTGATGAAGCGGTGACGAAAAAGTGGATTGAATTCTATCGTGCGCAAGGTCTTCCGGCAGTGGCGGTTAATTCATGGCAAGGGAAAAATATGCATGCCATTGAACGTGCAGCTCAAGAAGTTATGGCAGAAAAATTTGAAAGACTTCGGGCAAAAGGAATGAAGCCCCGGGCGATTCGAGCGATGATTCTAGGCATTCCCAATGTTGGGAAATCCACGTTGATCAATCGATTGGCGAAGAAAAATATTGCGAAAACGGGGAATAAACCGGGTGTAACAAAGGCTCAGCAATGGATAAAAGTTGGGAAAAGCTTGGAACTTTTGGATACACCAGGAATTTTGTGGCCGAAATTCGAGGACCAAAGTGTTGGCTATAAGCTGGCACTCACGGGGGCAATTAAAGACGATCTTCTGCAAATGGAAGATATTGCGGCTTTCGGGTTGGCGTTCCTGTATCAGCACTATCCGCGGGAACTAGCTACTTGGCTGGGTTTAGAGCAGTCGTTAGATGATACGACAGAATTGCTACGTCTTATTGCTGAGAAACGCCATCTGATGGACCGTTATCACGAGCCGGATTATGGGCGTGCAGCAGAAGCGGTGGTTAAAGAAATTCGACAACAGAAAATGGGTAGAATCAGCTTTGATATTCCAGAAGAAATCGAGGAGCAGGCGAATGACGAAGACCATCGAGACGATTAAACGCGAGCTCGCACGTGTAACCCATCCAGATGAACTGACCGTCTTTTTCAGTGATTCTCGTAAAGGTGTGCAAAAACTTGTTGAACAGACGGACAAACGACTGAAAAAGGAAGCTTTGCTGCTGGAAAAGTATGAGCTGATGTGTCGCTACGAACGAACGGCCTATCAAAATGGCGCCCAGTACATTGCGGGGATTGATGAAGTAGGACGAGGGCCACTAGCTGGACCTGTAGTCGCGGCGGCGGTTATTTTACCGCCAGATGCCCAGCTGATAGGTGTCAATGATTCCAAACAGTTGAGTGAAGCGAAACGAGACCAACTTTTTGATGAAATCACAGAAGCGGCGATTGGTGTAGGCATAGGCATTATTTCGCATGATATCATTGATCAGGTGAATATTTATGAGGCGACCAAGCTTGCAATGAAGGATGCCATTGAAAATTTAGCGGTCGAGCCGGATCATCTTTTGATTGATGCGATGCCGCTCGGCTATATGGACAATGAAACGTCTCTCATCAAGGGAGACAGTTTGAGTATTTCGATTGCTGCCGCTTCAATTATTGCAAAAGTGACGCGAGATCGGATGATGAAGCAATATGCTACTGAGTACCCTGGGTATGATTTTGAACATAATATGGGTTACGGTACGCAAAAACATTTACAAGGCTTGGAAAAATTGGGAATTACACCCATTCATCGAAAAAGCTTTTCACCTGTAAAAGAGGCAATGTTGCGTTTTGAGTAGATGATAATCACTGTAAATTGATTAAAAGGAAGTTTTCTACAGGAAAGCTTCTTTTTTTGATGGTGAAAAATCAATTTTAGCGATTTTACGAATGGCTCAAATCGTTCTACAATGGGATTCAGGAGGGGATCGTATGGATTTACAGCAAAAAGAGACTTGGCGAAAGCTGCTACACCTTTCAGCACGAAAAAGAGCGGAAATTTGGCAGATTGCATGTAAAGAACAAATTTTTTCTTATACAGAAAATGCTTTTAAAGGACGTTTTCTGCAAGCTACTGATAATTTATTTAGTGAGCCTGCTGATGAGGATCAGGCATTTATTTTTTATTTGGATGATGACTATCCGGCCCTGCTGAAAGAAATTCCGTATGCACCACCACTATTATTTTATCGCGGAGACCGATCTGCACTATTGAAAAAAGCAATCAGTTTTGTGGGACCGAGATTTGCAAATAATTACGGACGGGAAGCGACACATTTTTTAATTCGCGGTCTTCGTCAAACTAATTGGGCGATTGTCAGTGGCTTGGCAAAAGGCGTTGATACATGTGCTCATCAAGCTGCGAGTCAAGCGGGGCTAACAACAATTGCTATTTTGGGAGCGGGGTTTGGACACATCTATCCAACAGAGAATCGCGCGCTTTTTCAAGAAATTGCGGAAAAAGGATTGGTTTTAAGCGAGTATACTTTCCACACTCGTCCAAGGAAATGGCACTTTCCAGATCGAAACCGGTTGATCAGTGGTATTTCAAAAGGGACGGTAGTTGTAGCGGCGCGTGAACGAAGTGGTTCTTTAATTACGGCTTATTGTGCACTTGAACAAAATCGAGAAGTATTTGCCGTTCCAGGACGAATTTTTGATCAAGAAGGAAGAGGCTGTCATAGGTTGATTCAAGAAGGGGCGAAACTGATTTTTAATAGTGAACATATAATAGAAGAAATTGGTTGAGTGATGTTTTTTGTTTTTGTGTAAGGGGTTTTTCTTGCAATTCCTCATTTTTTAAGATAAGTTTGCTAAAGAATCTATTTCACTCTCAACATTGATTTCGTATAATTTTGATATTCAGGATTGACAAACCTTTTTTTAAAGGCTATTATTTACTACTGAATTACTACTAATGCGAAATGAGAAAACGAGGCAGAAAGTAGCACGTTCTATTTAGCCCGTTTAGTTGACCCATATTAGGGAGGAAATTTTGAATGGCAGACTATTTAGTTATTGTGGAATCACCTGCAAAAGCAAAAACAATTGAAAAATATCTAGGAAAAAAATATAAAGTTAAGGCTTCGATGGGGCATGTACGGGACTTGCCGAAAAGCCAGATGGGTATTGATTTTGAACATAATTATGATCCAAAATATATTACAATTCGTGGGAAAGGCCCTGTTTTAAAAGAATTGAAACAAGCGGCCAAAAAAGCTAAAAAAGTTTATCTCGCAGCTGACCCGGATCGTGAAGGGGAAGCGATTGCTTGGCACTTGGCGCACAGCTTGGATCTTGACCAAACAGATGATTTGCGCGTTGTCTTTAATGAGATTACGAAAGATGCCGTTAAAGAATCATTTAAGTCACCGCGGAAAATTGATATGGATCTCGTTGATGCACAGCAGGCTCGGCGTGTTTTAGACCGTCTTGTCGGCTATAACATCAGTCCAATCTTGTGGAAAAAGGTTAAAAAGGGCTTGAGTGCTGGTCGTGTTCAATCGGTTGCACTTCGTCTGATTATTGATCGTGAAAGAGAGATCAAAGCCTTCAAACCAGAAGAATATTGGACGATTGATGGAAACTTTAAAAAAGGACGGAAAGCTTTTCAGGCTGCTTTTTATGGATATGATGGCAAGAAGCAAAAATTATCCACTGTAGAAGATGTTCAACAAGTCATGGCTCGTTTAAAAGGGAAGGATTATGAAGTCATAAACGTGACGAAGAAAGAACGTCTCCGTAATCCGGCTGCTCCTTTTACAACTTCCAGCTTACAACAAGAAGCCGCGCGGAAACTTAACTTCCGTACAAGAAAAACCATGATGCTGGCTCAACAGCTTTATGAAGGGATAACACTAGGTAGACAGGGTACGGTTGGTTTGATTACCTATATGCGTACAGATTCAACGCGGATTTCAGATACCGCCACGCAAGAAGCGCATCAATACATTGTTGACCAATATGGTAGTGAGTTTGCGCGTACTAAAAAAAGAACGGATAAGAATCAAAAGGGTGCACAAGATGCCCATGAAGCGATTCGTCCGACAAGCGTGATGCGCAGCCCACAAGAAATGAAAGAATATTTGAGTCGTGATCAGTTGCGACTTTACAAACTGATTTGGGAACGATTTATTGCAAGTCAAATGACGCCGGCTGTTCTTGACACGATGCGTGTGGATTTGAACAATAATGGGGTAATTTTC
Organism: Listeria costaricensis; assembly: GCF_900183385.1. Taxonomy (GTDB): domain Bacteria; phylum Bacillota; class Bacilli; order Lactobacillales; family Listeriaceae; genus Listeria; species Listeria costaricensis. The sequence goes on along the minus strand of NZ_FXUT01000001.1, from coordinate 433,831 downwards.
CGGGCGAATGGATCGAAAATCAAATTTGCTGGTTTTATGAAAGTCTACGTTGAAAGCAGCGATGATAATAAAGAAGAAAAAGAAAATATTTTACCAGAGCTGGAAAAAGGCGACAAGGTTAAATCGGAATCGCTTGAACAGCGTCAACATTTTACGCAGCCGCCACCACGCTATACGGAAGCCAGACTGGTTAAAACGCTCGAAGAAATCGGTGTAGGACGACCATCCACTTATGCGCCGACACTTGATACCATTCAGCGGCGAAACTATGTATCGCTGAATAACAAACGTTTTGAACCTACTGAGCTGGGAGAAATCGTCAACGAGTTAATCGAGGAATATTTCCCTGAAATTCTAAACGTAGAATTCACAGCGAATATGGAATCGGAACTGGACGAGATCGAACATGGGAAAATGGACTGGATTCAGGTTATTGATGAATTCTATAAAGGGTTTGAACCGAATGTCAAACGGGCAGATGAGGAAATGGAAAAAATTGAGATCAAGGATGAACCAGCTGGGATTGATTGTGATCTTTGTGGGGCGCCAATGGTTATCAAGATGGGCAAGTATGGCAAGTTTTTGGCTTGCAGCCGCTTCCCTGACTGCCGTAACACAAAACCAATTGTCAAAGAAATTGGGGTGACTTGTCCAAAATGTGGCAAAGGTCATGTGATTGAAAGAAAAAGCAAGAAAAAACGGATATTCTATGGTTGCGATCGTTATCCTGAGTGCGACTATGTTTCTTGGGATAAACCTGTAGAGCGGCCTTGTCCAAAATGCGGCAAACATGCGCTGGTGGAGAAAAAACTTAAAAAAGGTATTCAAATTCAGTGTACAAGTTGTGATTACAAGGAAGAAACGCAAAAATAAACGAATTCGGGGGACATTGGGGAACCGACCAATGTCCCTTTCATCAGATTTGGGGGAATGGAAAATGGAAAAGAAAGTCAATGTAATAGGTGCCGGACTTGCAGGCTCAGAAGCTGCTTGGCAATTAGCTAAACGGGGAATTCAAGTTGATCTGTATGAAATGCGTCCAGTAAAGCAAACTCCTGCGCATCATACCGATAAATTTGCAGAGCTAGTTTGTACCAATTCCTTGCGTGCGAATGGCCTAACCAATGCAGTCGGCGTCATCAAAGAAGAGATGCGGATACTCGATTCGCTCATCATTCAGGCGGCAGATCGAGCCTCCGTCCCTGCTGGTGGAGCACTTGCAGTTGATCGACACGAATTCTCTGGATATGTGACGGAGCAAGTCAAAAATCATCCACTAGTGACTGTACATACGGAAGAAGTGACAAAGATACCTGAAGGGACGACAATCATTGCCACAGGTCCCCTAACAAGTGAAAGTTTAGCAGAAGAAATTCGCCAATTAACGGGTGAAGAGCATCTCTATTTCTATGATGCGGCAGCGCCAATTATCGAAAAAGACAGCATCAATATGGATAAGGTTTACTTGAAATCGCGTTATGACAAAGGAGAAGCGGCTTATCTGAATTGCCCCATGACAGAGGAAGAATTTACCGCTTTTTATGAGGCATTGATTACAGCTGAGACGGCGGAACGAAAAAGCTTTGAAAAAGAGATCTTCTTTGAAGGATGCATGCCCATTGAAGTCATGGCGAAGCGCGGCATTAAAACGATGTTATTTGGTCCGCTTAAACCGGTGGGGTTAGAAGATCCTAAAACTGGCAAACGACCGTATGCTGTCTTGCAATTGCGTCAAGATGATGCTGCTGGCACACTATTTAATATGGTCGGCTTTCAGACGCATCTCAAATGGGGCGAGCAAAAACGTGTTTTTCAAATGATACCGGGACTTGAAAATGCTGAGATTGTTCGCTATGGCGTGATGCATCGCAATACCTTTATTAATTCACCGAAAGTCATGTCATCGACCTATCAATTGAAAGAAAATCCGGCACTGTTTTTTGCTGGACAAATGACAGGTGTGGAAGGGTATGTAGAATCTGCGGCTAGCGGGCTTGCTGCTGGAATCAATGCGGCTCGTTATATAAACGGTGAAACGCCAGTCGTTTTCCCAGAAGAAAGCGCGATTGGTAGCATGGCCCGTTATATTACAAGTACTGCAGCAAAAAACTTTCAACCGATGAATGTTAATTTCGGACTTTTCCCCGAATTACCTGAAAGAATTCGTGCAAAACAAGAAAGAAATGAGAAATTAGCTGAAAGAGCATTAAATGTTATAAAAATACTTGCAGAACACGTATAAAACTACTATAATAGGTGAGGCTGAGCATTGCGACTCAGCCTCTTTAACATTTGACTGAAATGGTGCAGAGCGGTGCAAACCTTCGTGAAAGTGCGAACAGTTGGTGATTTTTCTATCAATTGGTCTAGACTAATTTAAAGAAAGCCTGATTTTCTTTAAATATAGTGAATTGAACGACTTTCAAGATTAATTGGAAATGTTGCGAAAAATGCGTAAATTGTTTGCAACTCGGGATTAATTGTGGTACCATGATAATGTTTGAGAGGTGTGTAATCTTGGAAGAAGATAAAAGAGCAGAGCAAGCGTTTATGGATTATTTGATTAATGAACGTAATTATTCTGCAAATACTGCACTCGCTTATAAACAAGATATTCTGGATTTTCAAACTTTTTTAAATCAACAGGCAATCGCCGGCTTTCGGGCTGTCACCTTTATGGATGTGCGTTTATACCTGACTGAGCTGAAAAAGGAAAAGTATGCACGAACATCTGTTGCTCGGAAATTGTCGAGTCTCAGAAGCTTTTATACGTTTATGCTGCGTGAAAATCTCGTTTCAACGAATCCTTTTACTTCCGTTTCACATGCGAAAAATCAGCTAAGGCTTCCGAAATTTTTCTACTCAGAAGAAATGGAAGCTTTGTTTCAGGTGGTTTATCGGGATGATGAAGCGCTTACACTTCGGAATCGTGTCATGCTGGAATTGCTATATGGGACGGGGATTCGTGTTTCAGAGTGTGCAGGTGTCCTTCTATCTGATATAGATAAAACCTATCAAGCGATTTTAATCAGGGGAAAAGGGAACAAAGAGCGCTATGTTCCTTATGGTGCATTTTTGGAAGATGCAATCACAGTTTACTTGGGCGGGGGGCGCAAGAAGCTGATGGCAGCGCATCACAAAGAGCACGATGTGTTGCTTGTAAATCATTATGGCGATCCGCTTACGACGAGAGGAATCCGCTATTGTTTAACAAAAATTATCGATGAAGCAGCTTTGACACGCAAAATTCATCCGCATATGCTGCGACATACATTTGCAACAGATTTATTGAATAATGGGGCTGATATGCGGACAGTGCAGGAGCTTTTGGGGCATGCTAGCTTATCATCTACACAGATCTATACGCATGTCACAAAAGAACATCTAAAAGCGACCTACATGAAGCATCACCCTCGAGCATAATGAGTAGTAGGAGGCGGGAATAAAATGGAAATGCATGCAACAACGATTTTTGCTGTCCAACATAACGGTAAAGCGGCAATGGCAGGCGATGGACAGGTCACACTTGGTGAATCGGTCATTATGAAGCATACGGCACGGAAAGTCAGACGTTTGTTTCATGATAAGGTCATTGCAGGATTTGCCGGTTCTGTAGCAGATGCTTTCACCCTTTTTGAAAAATTTGAAGGTAAATTGAATGAATACAATGGGAATTTAGAAAGAGCGGCCGTTGAACTTGCCCAACAGTGGCGTAGTGATAATGTGCTGAGAAAACTTGAAGCCATGTTGATTGTTATGGATAGTGAAACCATTCTGCTAGTGTCGGGGACTGGTGAGGTAATCGAGCCGGATGATGGCATTCTTGCGATTGGTTCCGGCGGGAATTATGCGCTGGCGGCAGGACGTGCCCTTAAACGGCATAATGGCGACCACATGGAAGCAAAAGAGATTGCTCGACATGCTTTAGAGATCGCATCAGAAATTTGTGTATTTACAAATGACCACATCATAGTGGAAGAACTCTAAAAGGAGTGTTGTAATTGAGTACTGGATCCGGAACGATGAATTTAACACCAAGACAGATTGTTGAAAGACTTGATCAGTACATCGTAGGTCAAACCGGCGCGAAGAAGTCTGTTGCTGTGGCATTACGCAATCGTTACCGCCGGACTTTGATGGATGAAACGATTCGAGACGAAGTTATTCCGAAAAACATCTTGATGATTGGACCTACGGGTGTCGGGAAAACGGAGATTGCAAGAAGAATCGCCAAAATCGTCAAAGCACCATTTACTAAAGTCGAAGCAACTAAATTTACGGAAGTGGGCTATGTCGGCCGTGATGTCGAATCAATGGTGCGTGACTTAGTGGAAGTTTCTGTCAGACTTGTCAAAGAAGAAAAAATGCAGCTTGTACGTGTCAAAGCGGAGAAAAACGCAGAAAAACGGCTTGTAAAGTTGCTTGCTCCAAGTCAGAAGAAGAAACAACAAACCAGTCAAAACCCATTTGAAGCGCTATTTAGCGGTGGGAATAACGCACAACAGGAAGAAGAAGAGCCGGCTGATCAGGAACTGCAAACGAAGCGCGGCAAAATCGAATGGCAGTTGCAAAACGGCGAGCTAGATCAGGAAATGGTCACCGTCGAAGTCACGGAGCAGCAGAATCAAATGTTTGATTTAATGCGTGGAAGCGGGATGGATCAAATGGCTGGCATGCAAGATGCTTTTAGCAATCTATTTCCTGCCCGTAAGAAAAAGCGTAAAGTAACCGTTCGAGAAGCGAAAAAAATTCTCTTTGAAGATGAAGCGTCGAAATTGATTGATAATGACGAAGTGGCTTCAGAGGGAATCAGACGTGCTGAACAGACGGGGATCATTTTTATTGATGAAATCGATAAAATTGCCAGTAAGGAAGGTGGCGGGAATGCGCAGGTATCACGTGAAGGCGTGCAGCGTGACATTCTGCCAATTGTTGAGGGCTCACAGGTCGCAACAAAATATGGCTCGGTTAGTACAGAGTATATTTTATTCATTGCAGCGGGCGCCTTTCATATTTCCAAACCGTCAGACTTGATTCCTGAACTTCAAGGCCGTTTCCCAATTCGCATCGAACTGGATAAGCTTTCTGAGGAAGATTTTATCAAGATTCTAACAGAGCCGGACAATGCGCTGATTAAACAGTACAAAGCACTTCTGCAAACGGAAGGAATTGAACTGATTTTCACGAAGGAAGCGGTCGAGCGGTTGGCACAAATTGCGTTCCAAGTCAATCAGGATTCTGACAACATTGGGGCCAGACGCCTGCATACGATTCTTGAAAAATTGCTGGAGGACCTTTTGTTTGAGGCACCGGACATCAATTTGGAATCAGTGACAGTGACGGAAGGATATGTCAATGAAAAACTGCAAGGAATCATGAAAAATAAAGATTTAACCCAATTTATTTTATAAACTTTAGGAGGATCTAATAATGAGCTTATTAGAAAAAACAAGAAAAATCAATTCCATGCTACAAAATGCGGCAGGGAAAACAGTGAACTTCAAAGAAATGGCAGACACATTGAGTGATGTGATTGAAGCCAATACGTATATCGTCAGCCGTAAAGGAAAACTTTTGGGCTATTCGGAAATTTTGCCGATTGAAAACGAACGTATGAAACAAATGCTGACAGAATGCCAATTCCCTGAAGAATATACACAAAGCTTATTTAATGTCAATGAAACTTCTCCTAACTTGGAAGTATCAAGTCAATATACAGCTTTTCCAATTGAAAACAGCGACTTATTTACAAAAGGTTTAACAACAATCGTCCCAATCGTTGGTGGTGGGGAACGCCTTGGCACGCTGATCCTTTCCCGTTTAGAAAATCGTTTCAATGATGATGATCTATTACTAGCTGAATATGGTAGTACAGTTGTTGGTATGGAAATTCTTCATGAGAAAGCTGAAGAAATTGAAGAAGAAGCAAGAAGCCGTGCGGTTGTACAAATGGCAATCAGCTCGCTTTCTTACAGTGAACTTGAAGCAATCGAACATATTTTTGATGAACTAAATGGTAAAGAAGGCTTGCTTGTTGCATCTAAAATTGCAGACCGTGTAGGAATTACGCGTTCAGTTATCGTTAATGCGCTTCGTAAACTTGAAAGTGCCGGTGTCATTGATTCCCGTTCGCTTGGTATGAAAGGAACCTTTATCCGTGTCTTGAACGATAAATTCCTTGTAGAGCTTGAAAAATTGAAAAATAACTAAGTTCGATTTTTAGAAGATTTGGACCTCCTGCTTTGTAAAAGTATGGGGGTCTTTTTATGCGCCCTGGTTCTATTTTTCGCAGATATTTGCTAAAATAGAAAAGAACTTGTTGAATTTGGAGGGGAAGATATGATTACAAATGAAACGGAAATCGAAGTCCGTTATGCGGAAACAGATCAGATGGGGGTCGTTTACCATACCAATTATCTTGTTTGGATGGAAATAGGCCGAACTCGCTTTATCGAGACGCTGGGGCTGCGCTATTTCGATATGGAAGCAGCTGGCTATCTGTCCCCAGTTCTAGATGTACAGATTCATTATGGGAAACCGCTTCGTTATGGGCAGACGGCGATCGTTAAGACCTGGCTGGAAGCTTATGACGGCATTCGAGTGACTTATGGTTATGAGATTCGCTATGCGGAAACAGGTGAAATTGCTGTGACAGGATCAACCAAACATGTTTGTGTGAAGAAAGAGACTTTTCAACCGATTGCCTTGCGTCGTGTATTTAAAGAATGGCATCAAAAGTATCTATCAGCGTTGACTGATGAGGAAAACTGATGGCGTTTGGGGTAAAAAGGGCGGAATTAGAAGCATTTAAAGAAAAAGCTGCGCGGGGAGAGATCGCGCTCATTACGCATTACTGGTTGGACGCTCGCTTTCCAGATGCCAACACGGTGACGAAGGCTGCCAGCAGCGATCTAGCTAAGCTAAAGGCGTGGGGGAAACAATACGGTTTGCCTGAAGCCTATATTGATTATAATCACGAGGGATTGCCGCATTATGATCTTTTTGGTGAGATCCAGCGAATGATTTTGATAAAAGAAGGGGAAATGGAACAGTTACACCGTTTTCACTTAGAAGGAGACCAGGATGATAAAACTAGAAAATGAACAGTTAGTGGTAGAAATGAAAGCAGAAGGGGCGGAATTGACCAGAATCTATCATAAAAAAACAGGTCTTGACTATTTATGGCATGCAGATAAAGCATTTTGGGGCCGCCATGCACCCATTTTATTCCCGACAGTCGGCCGCTTGGTGGAGGATACTTACTATGTGGACGGGGAAGCCTTCCATTTGCCGCAACACGGTTTTGCGCGCGATCGTACTTTTCAAGTGGTGGAAGAGGAAACGACGCGTGTAGTATTTGAACTGCAGGCAGATCAGCAATCAAAGGCAGTATATCCATTCTCATTTCGCCTGCAAGTCAGCTATACGCTAGCTGATGATACGGTTCATGTGGAATATCATGTTGAGAACACAGATGATAAACGCATTTATTTTTCTGTTGGTGCACATCCAGCATTTAACGTGCCGCTTGTAGACGGAACCCGATTTGAAGACTATTATTTAGACTTTGGGACAAAAGAGGCACTTGAGACGCTTGTATTAGAGGGACCTTACAGAAGTGGCGCCGTTAAAAAAATAGCAGATGAAAAGGTGCAACAGTTGCCGCTTACCTATGACTTGTTTGCCAATGATGCGCTCATTTTTGAGGGCTTAAACCAAAATGAGGTAGCAATTCGTTCTGAGGCACATGCGCATTTTGTTAAAGTGAGTTTTCCAGCATTTCCGTTTGTTGGAATTTGGACGGCTGGAGAAGGTACTCCGTTTTTATGCATTGAGCCGTGGTTTGGAATTGCAGATAGTGCCGGTGCACCTGTCGAACTGCGAGATAAAGCAGGTATTGAACAGTTGGAGCCGGAAGCGATTTTTCATTCTGAGTACAGCATTACGGTGGGATAAAAAAAGAGCTTATGCGAATTCAGTTCGCATAAGCTTTTTTTTACATCCATTTAATTTTAGGCTCTTCCCCGTTTCGAATGCGTGCGATGTTGGTGCGATGACGCCAAATAATAAAGAGGGCTAAGCAAGTAATCAGAAGAACGAGAATCCAGTCATTCATAAAGAGTGAACAAATGAAGGCGGCAACTGCAGCGACCATTGAACTGAGTGAAACGTACTTGCTGATTTTCAGTGTTAAAAGGAAAACCAGAATGGCAATAACGAAAAGGAGCGGTGCATAGGCCAAGATAACACCTGCACTTGTTGCAACAGCCTTTCCGCCCTTGAATCCGGCGAAAATCGGGAAACTGTGACCGATGATTGCCGCGACCCCGGTTAGCAACCAGTAATGATGCCCCAGCTCGAAGCCAAAAAAGTAGGGCAGTAAGGTAGAGACTGTTCCTTTGAGAATATCCATAACGGTGACCACGCTACCGGCTTTGATGCCGAGAACACGAAACGAATTAGTGGCCCCGAGATTTCCGCTACCATAATCACGAATATCCTTCTTATAGAAAATTTTCCCGACCCACAAACCTGATGGGATGGAACCGATCAAATAGGCGAGCCCGATGAGTAATAAAAATGAAATCGACATGCTTTGATACCCCTTTTTTCGAAACCTTATTCTTTAGCATTATAGCACAAATCTGTACAAAAAGGCGGATTTTTTTCAAAATGGCTTTACTAAATGGCTAGTCGAGACTACAATGAATAGTTGGAGCGTATAGTTGAAAAGGGGGAGTAAGATGAAGGGAGTAACAGCTGGCTTTCAGTGGATGATTTTTATGATTGCTGCTGCGATTGCGGCACCGATTGCGATTAGTGATTTATATCATCTTAGCCCAGCGGAAACGGCACTTTTTATGCAGCGAACGATTTTTGTACTGGGGATTGCCGGCTTTTTACAAGGAATAATCGGGCATAAATTGCCGATTCACGAGGGACCGGCGGGCTTATGGTGGAGTGTTTTCACCTTGTATGCAGGTTTTGTTGGTGTCTTATACAGTACAAATATTGAGGCGCTGGAGGCTTTGTCGTTTGGAATGCTTTTCAGTGGCGTTTTATTTATCCTGCTGGCGTTTTTTGGAATCATTGAAAAACTGGCTCGCCTTTTCACGCCAACTGTGACGTTTATTTATTTGCTGTTGCTGGTTTTGCAGATGAGCGGCTCATTTTTAAAGGGAATGCTTGGGATTACAGAAGCGCATCCGAAAATGGATCCAGTAGTCGCACTGCTAAGCTTAGCTGTGATTGTACTCACATTTAGTTTTGGGCGAACGAAGGTACTCTGGCTGCGGCAGTATTCGGTTATTTTTGCACTGATTTTAGGTTGGGGACTTTTTATCATTTGCGGAAAAAGTACGGCACCCGTTGCGCAGGAACATATTTTTTCTTTACCGGAAATTTTTGCATTTGGCATTCCGGCATTTGATTGGGGCAGTTTAACCACAGCTTTCTTTATTACATTCTTGCTGATCACAAATCTCGTTGCCTCGGTGCGATTGATGGAAAATATTTTGTTTCCAGGGCAGCCGAGTGACCCCAAGCGTTACCGGCAGGGCGGCTTTGTTTCGGGGATCAACCAATTGTTAGGCGGCTTGTTTAGTGCGATTGGACCGGTGCCAATTAGCGGTGCAGCTGGCTTTGTGGCGCAAACAGGCGAGAAAAGCAGACGACCATTTTTATTCGGCTGTACCTTGACCGCATTGATTGCTTTTTTTCCACCAGTGATGGCGGTGATGGCAACGATTCCGGCTGCTGTTGGTTATGCGGTGACGTTTGTGCTGTTTGCGAATATGCTGGTTATGGCGTTGAAGGAGCTGAAAAAAATTACGGTTTTGGAAGATGAACGTTACTTGACGATTGGGATAGCGCTCCTTACAGGCGTTGGGATTATGTTTCTACCTGCCAATGCACTCAGTGATTTACCGGCGGCAATTTTAGCTGTTTTAAATAACGGCTTGATTGTTGGCAGTGTTATTGGTATTCTGATAGAGCAGTATTTTATTTTTCGCAAACGGAAGCAAAATACGAAGGAGTGAGAAGATGACTTTTCAAAATCCTAGCTTAAGTGAACAGCGGGCGATATTAAAGAACGCAAAAACGATAGCAGTTGTGGGTCTGAGTGACAAACCTGAGCGCACCAGCTATCAAGTGGCAAAAGTGATGCAGGAAGCGGGTTACCGAATAATTCCCGTCAATCCACATGCCGATGAAATTTTGGGTGAAAAGGCAGTAAAACAACTGACTGATATCAAGGAACACGTAGATATTGTGAATGTGTTCAGACGTTCTGAATTTTTGCCAGAAGTCGCAGAAGATTTTGTTCAAATAGATGCAGACGTCTTTTGGGCGCAGCTTGGACTTGTGAATGAAAAAGCGGCACAGTATTTGAACGAAAAGAATTATCCAGTCATTATGGATCGTTGCATCAAAGTTGCTTATCAAGAATTGGTTTAACTGGTTTTCGAATTTTCGAAACAGGTTCTATATGGGAGCCTGTTTTTTGTTGGCGCTGTTACGAGCAAAGCGAGATACAGCGCCAATATACATGCGAGCGAAGCCGAGCATGTAATCCGCAAGGCCGCGTCCAGGTTACGAGCAAAGCGAGATACAGCGCCAATATACATGCGAGTGGAGCCGAGCATGTAATCTGCAAGGCCGCGCCCAAGTTACGAGCAAAGCATGTAATCCGCAGAGCCGCCGCCCAGATTACGAACAAAAACGAAATACAGCGCCAAGATGCAGATAATCCAAGCAAGCATCAAATCCACAAACTACACCAGCTAAGAGCAGAAAGCAAATCTCAGCGCAATATACATATGGATCAAAGTAACATAGCATCCACACTCCCGCAAACAGCGAGAAACAGAATGTCCCAGTGAAGAGAGGAAAAGCGAGCATATCCGCTTCTTGCCCTTACATTCTGGCTGATTATTTGATATAATAAGAAAGTATGTTCGTGTTTTGCAGTTTCGTTTTGCTAAATTAGCAACAATTTGCTATTCTTTAGTGGTAGCTCTTAAAATGAGGGGGCTAGGCTCAGGGATGAAAGGAGATTAAAATGAATGGTAAACGAGTATAATGATGATTCCATTCAGGTACTAGAAGGTTTAGAGGCAGTTCGGAAGCGTCCAGCCATGTATATTGGTTCAACAGATGTACGCGGACTGCATCATTTAGTATATGAAATTGTCGATAATTCCGTGGATGAAGCACTCGCGGGATTCGGAAATGAAATTAAAGTGACGCTTCATGATGACGGAAGTGTCAGTGTAGAAGATAAAGGTCGTGGCATGCCAGTTGGGATGCATAAAACGGGCAAACCAACCGTCGAGGTTATTCTGACAGTTCTTCATGCCGGTGGTAAATTTGGTCAAAGCGGCGGCTATAAAACAAGTGGTGGGTTGCATGGCGTTGGGTCATCCGTTGTCAATGCACTCTCCGAATGGTTGAAAGTGACGATTCATCGTGATGGCGCGATTTATGAGCAGAATTTTGTAAATGGCGGCAAACCAGACGGCACACTTCGGAAAATCGGTAAGAGTAAATTGAGAGGGACAACAATCCGCTTCAAGCCAGATCCGAAAATTTTCCCAACGACCTCTTATAATTATGAAACATTATCTGAACGTCTGCGTGAGTCAGCCTTTTTACTTAAAGGAATGCGAATCGAGCTGATTGATGAACGAGTTGGTATGGGAGAAGCCTTTCATTTTGAGGAAGGTGTCAAAAACTTTGTAGAATATATCAATGAAGGAAAAGACGTCCTCCACCCAGTCGTTGATTTTGAAGGTGAAAGCGGGACTATTGAAATCGAGATGGCCTTCCAATTCAATGATGGCTATTCCGAAAATATTCTCAGCTTCGTTAATAATGTTCGTACACGAGGCGCGGGTACACATGAGTCCGGTATGAAAGCAGCCATGACACGCGTATTTAATGATTACGCAAAACGTGTGGGCATGCTGAAAGAAAAAGACAAGAATTTGGAAGGCAGTGATATTCGCGAAGGCCTTTCAGCTGTTTTGTCCATCCGAGTGCCGGAAAATCTGCTTCAATTTGAAGGACAGACCAAAGAAAAACTCGGAACAGCCGAAGCACGACAGGCAGTAGACGCCGTTGTTGCGGAGCATTTGGCCTACTTTTTAGCTGAAAATCCAGATACTAGCGCTCTCCTTGTCAAAAAAGCGATTAAAGCACGGGAAGCACGGGAAGCAGCACGGAAAGCACGAGAAGAAACCCGTAACGGAAAGAAACGGAAACGCTCCGAAACCATTCTATCCGGGAAACTAACTCCAGCTCAATCACGCAATCCGAATAAAAATGAACTCTATTTAGTCGAAGGGGATTCAGCAGGTGGTTCTGCCAAGCAAGGCCGTGATCGTAAGTTCCAGGCGATTTTGCCATTGCGCGGTAAAGTAATCAATACTGAAAAAGCAAAATTACAGGATATCCTTAAAAATGAAGAAATAAGCACGATTATCCACACTGTCGGCGCAGGGGTAGGACCTGAATTTGATGTAGCGGATTGCAACTATGACAAAATCGTGATCATGACCGATGCCGATACCGATGGCGCGCATATTCAAGTCTTGCTTTTGACCTTTTTCTATCGCTATATGAAGCCACTCGTTGAAGCAGGCAAGGTATTTATTGCACTGCCACCGCTTTACAAAGTCAGTAAAGGCTCGGGCAAAAAAGAAATTATTGAATACGCATGGACAGATGATGAGCTGGATGCCTGCATTAAAAAAGTAGGACGCGGCTATATTATCCAGCGCTATAAAGGTCTTGGTGAAATGAATGCTGACCAGCTTTGGGAAACGACAATGAATCCAGAAACGCGGACACTAATTCGTGTGCGGATTGATGATGTGGCGCGGGCAGAGCGACGAGTGGCTACACTGATGGGGGATAAAGTAGAACCTAGACGTAAGTGGATTGAGAGCCATGTTGAGTTTACACTGGAAGAGGATCAAAGCATTCTGGAAAATGAAAACATGATGACAGTTGAGGTGAATGAAGATTGAGTACACAAGATGAACATATTCAAGACCTCGCACTCGAAGAAGTAATGGGTGACCGCTTTGGCCGTTACAGTAAGTATATTATTCAGGAACGGGCACTTCCGGATGCACGCGACGGTTTGAAGCCGGTACAGCGTCGTATTCTATTTGCCATGAATGAAGAAGGCAATACACATGAAAAAGGTTTTCGTAAGTCTGCTAAAACGGTCGGCAACGTAATCGGGAACTACCATCCGCACGGAGACTCTTCTGTATATGAAGCGATGGTTCGGATGAGTCAGGACTGGAAGGTTCGCAGTTACCTGATCGAAATGCACGGCAATAATGGGAGTGTGGACGGTGATCCGCCAGCTGCCATGCGGTATACGGAAGCAAGACTTTCAGCGATTAGTGCAGAACTTTTACGTGATATTGAAAAAGAAACGGTCGATTTCGTGCCAAACTTTGATGACACGGCAAGTGAACCGACCGTCCTTCCGGCCAGATTTCCTAATTTACTGGTTAATGGCTCCACTGGGATCTCGGCAGGTTATGCGACAGATATTCCGCCCCATAATCTAACAGAGATCATTGATGCTACCATTAAACGGCTTGATCGCCCTGACTGTACACTAGAAGATATCATGGCCATCGTCAAAGGCCCCGATTTCCCAACTGGCGGTATCATTCAAGGCGCGGATGGCATTCATAAAGCCTATCAAACGGGCAAAGGTCGCGTCGTGGTTCGTTCTAAAACTGAGATTGAAGATATTCGAGGCGGCAGACAGCAGATTACGATTACAGAGATTCCTTACGAAGTCAATAAAGCCAATCTTGTCAAGCGCATGGACGAGCTGCGTATTGAAAAGAAAATCGAAGGGATTTCAGAAGTACGTGATGAAACGGATCGTACTGGACTGCGCATTGCTGTTGAACTGAAAAAAGATGCCAATGCGACAGGCGTATTGAATTATCTTTTCAAAAATACGGATTTGCAAGTCAGCTATAATTTTAATATGGTCGCGATCCACAATCGCCGCCCTGAACTGATGGGGCTGCTCCCACTTCTCGATGCGTATATCAGTCATCAGATTGAAGTAGTCACCAAACGTTCCGAATTTGAGATTCGCAAAGCAAAAGCGCGGCAACATATTTTAGAAGGTTTGATGAAGGCTCTGTCCATTTTGGATGAAGTGATTCAATTGATCCGCAGTTCAAAAGACAAGCGTGATGCCAAACTGAATCTGCAAACGACCTATGATTTCAGTGAGAAACAAGCAGAGGCCATCGTTTCATTGCAGCTATATCGTTTGACAAATACCGATGTGACGGAGCTCCAAAAAGAAGCCGCAGAACTAAATGAACAAATTGATTTTCTGGAAAAAGTATTGGGGGACGAAAAAGAGCTTCGCCGCGTCATTAAGAATGAATTAAATGATGTGAAAAAGGCCTATAAAACACCCCGCCTAACAGAAATCCAAGCAGAAATTGCTGAAATCAAAATTGATACAGAGGTGCTCGTTGCTTCAGAAGATGTGATTGTTTCTGTGACAAAAGAAGGCTATGCCAAACGGACGAGCGTCAGATCGTACAGCGCGTCTAGCGGAGAAGAGCTGGCCATGAAAGAATTGGATCATCCAATGTTTATCCAAAAGATGAACACTATGGATGTTGTCATACTTTTTACAAACCGGGGGAATTTCATTTACCGGCCAGTGCATGAATTGCCAGATATTCGCTGGAAAAACCTTGGCGATCATATCAGCCACTTGGCAACGGAAATCGAGCCGGGCGAAGAAATTGTGGCAGTATGTGGCGTGCAAAAATTTGATGAGAGCAAAATGTTCTTGTTTATGACGCGTCAGGGAATGATCAAAACATCCAAAATCACGCATTATCAACCGCAACGCTATTCAAAAGCGATGATGGCGATCAAACTTAAAGAGGAAGATGAACTGATTTTCGCGGCTCAGATTGACGGCAATGAAGACGTCTTTTTAGCGACGAAGCAAGGTTACGGTCTTCGTTATCATGTGAATGAAGTGCCAGATTCCGGAGCACGTGCAGCCGGCGTCAAGGCAATCAATTTGAAAGCTGACGATGAAGTGATTGGCGGCGCAGTGATTGAACCAGATGACAAACGAACAATGGTCCTTATCACGCATCGAGGTTCGCTTAAGCAGATGAAACTAAGCGAATTTGAACCGATTTCAAGAGCAAAACGTGGCTTGATCATGTTGCGTGAATTAAAAAATAATCCACATCGTTTTGTTGATTTAAAACTTGTCCATCAAGAAGACAAATTACTGATCCAAACAAATAAAGAACAACTGGTTGACTTGGAAGTGGCCAATCTCCATTTAACGGACCGCTATTCCAATGGTTCCTTTGTGCTTGATGAAAGCATGGAAGGCAGCCCAGTGAGCATGTGGATTGAAGAGAAAAAAATTACTGATGCTGATGATGCAGCAGAGGCTGAATAAAAGGGGCAGCTAGTCGAGCAGACTAGCTGTTTTCTCTTTGGATATGTTACAATAAAACACAGTGAAAGAGGAGGGATTAGATTGACGAAAAAAATGAATGTAGAAAGTTTCAATCTTGATCATACGAAAGTGAAGGCCCCATATGTACGACTAGCCGGCAAAAAAATCGGGATTCATGGAGATGAAATTTATAAATATGATGTCCGATTTAAACAACCCAATCAGGCACACATGGAAATGCCAGCGCTTCACTCGCTTGAGCACTTGATGGCAGAACTGTCGCGTAATCATACAGATAAAATCGTAGACATCAGTCCTATGGGATGCCAGACGGGTTTTTATTTATCCCTGATCAATCATGATGATTATGAAGACGTGCTGAAAATTATTGAGCAAACATTGCAGGATGTGCTGATAGCGACAGAAGTGCCAGCATGCAATGAGGTGCAGTGTGGCTGGGCCGCAAGCCATAGTTTAGAAGGCGCACAAGCACTAGCAGAGGAATTCTTAGCAAAACGAGCCGAGTGGTCGACCATTTTTGCTTAAACGATTCATAACAGAAAAAATCCAGCTCCCCTTTAAAGTAGGTTAGCTGGATTTTTTTATTTTGGCGGTGGATTTTTTTTCATGCTATCCACGAGTAAATTGACGTAAGCCTCTGAACCAGTCTTGGTTAAATGAACTCCATCACTGCCAAAGTAGTTGCTATGATTGATGGCGAGTGAGTACCAATCGACTACCGTCACATTCGGGCGATCACTTTGCTCGTTGATCGATTCGTTCACTTCAGATTCCCAACCGCGCGGGACACGTGTGTTGACTAAGAAGATATGTGCCTGATCAAAGTCATCCAAAAGTGTATCGAGTTGTTGTTCAGAGAATGGGCCGTTTGTTCCGAGTTCGAGAACCACAGCGCTGCTTGATGTGTTGAATTGCTGGTAGCTAGGAGCTAGGCTGATCGCATCCACTAATTGGCGGCCGATCTTTCCATCAATCGTCACATTTGGCACTGCATCTCTTAAGTAAGGCTCAATATCAATCATAATAGAGTCTCCGATAGCCAGCGTCTGCTGATAAAGAATCTGATCCTGTCCGGCATCATCTGCTGGAGGCGTTTGACTTTGTTGATCATCGTTGCTCCCATCACTGTTTTGTGGAGGCGGATCATCGCTTGATGGCTGTTCGTCAGGTGCCTGCTTAGGCGGATCCGTTTCTTTTTGCGATGGTTTATCAGGTTCACTTTTCACCTGCGTTACTGTATTTTCAGCATTTGTTTTGACGGGAAGGATGCCACTCATACCCAGTGAGAAAATGAGAAGTAACAATGCGAGTCCGCTAATTGCCGCCCATTTTCCAACAGGCTTATTCTTGATGACAGGGTAGGTGCGGTGCTTGAATCCTTTTACAAAAGCTATAAATCCTTTTTTGCGAATCGGTGTTTCCAAGAAGCGATAGGATAGTTCGGCAATGATGAACGTTGCGGCTACTTGCAAAACAGACCGAATCAGACTTGGATGGCCAATTTCCGTTACTGGAGTTGTTAATGTAATGATAGGGTAATGCCACAAATAAATGCCGTAGGAGCGAGTCCCTATCCAGCGTAACGGCCGGAAGCTGAAGATGCGGCTAAGATAGCACGACGGGTGGGCAATCGTTGCAATCATCACAACACCAAGCAGTGCAACAAAAAGAAGGCCGCCGCGGTAAAGAAATGACTGATATTCATTTAACAAGTAAACAAGTGCAAAAAATGTAACCACACTCAAAGTTCCTGCAATATTAAGCGTCTGCCTGCTTTTTCGTGGAACTTGCGGGCTTAGTCGAGTAAATGGCCAGACGAATGCAAGTGCACAGCCTGCCAAAAGATCGAATAAACGAGTATCTGTTCCATAGTAGACGCGGCTGGGATCAGCGCCAGGCGTATATAAAACACCCATCAAAATGGCGGATAACACACCGACGATAATGACGATTTGCAGAAGTAATTTTGGATTCTTAATATAACGTAAAAACAGATATAAAAACAATGGCCAAATCAGGTAAAATTGTTCTTCAATAGCAAGAGACCACAGGTTTTTTAAAGGGGAGGGCATTCCAAATGAATCGAAATAAGAAACATTGTGGAAAATAAACCACCAATTGCTCATGTAGAAGAATGAGGCAAAGGCATCGCCGCGAAGAGTCGGCAATAAACTGCGGTTGAATAATACGGCGAAAATGACTACCGCAATAATCATCACAAATGCGGCTGGAACGAGCCGTCGAAAACGTCTCAGCCAAAACTCTTTTAAATGTATTGTATTCTCTTTATCCCACTGAGTAAGTAAGATATTTGTAATTAAATAACCTGATAACACGAAAAATATATCAACACCGATGAAGCCGCCCTTTGCCCATGAATAATTCAAATGATAGGCAATCACAGCTAAAACGGCCAGCGCTCTAAGTCCATCAATACTCGGAACGTACTTTCTGCTGTAACGAGCCGTTCGTTTCAAAATAACATCTCCTAAACTTTCTATGTATCTCTAGAATTTCCCTAAAACATATATCTCATCATATCACAGAATGGCTTGACTGTAACTAAGAAAGAGGGCGAACAGATAATTTGAGTCAATGGTCACATGTAAAAATGTCGAAAATACAATGTGAGATAATTTACAGGGCAAAATTCAACAATGAACAAGCAAAAAAATAGGCAAAGAAAGATGCTTCTTTTATAATGAATGTAAGTTAATCAATTTGTCTGAGAGATGGAGAGACTCTAATGGGCGAGAAATCGCTTTTTTAGGGTCTCTTTTTTTGCGTGGCTGCGTTTTAACTTTCTAAAAAAGTGGAAAAGTGCCGTGTGAGAGAAATCAGACGTTAAATGAAGGGGGCAAAAGAAAGATGGTACAATTATTTTCAGCATTCGACCGGGAAACAATCAAACAAAAAATGCAGGAACACACCTATGATCTGGTTATTATTGGTGGTGGGATTACAGGTGCAGGAATCGCACTTGATGCCGTTTCAAGGGGACTAGAGGTCGCACTGGTTGAAATGGGCGATTTTGCCAGCGGAACAAGTAGCCGTTCCACGAAGCTTGTCCACGGCGGATTACGTTATTTACAGCAATTTGAAGTAAAGGAAGTAGCCGAACTTGGAAAAGAGCGAGCAATCGTTTATGAAAACGGACCGCATGTCACAACACCGGAATGGATGATGCTGCCGTTTCATAAAGGTGGCAATATGGGGAAATTTACAGCTAGCATGGGGATCCGTCTGTATGATTATCTTGCAGGTGTCAAAAAAAATGAACGGCGCAAGATTTTAACTCCACAAGAAACACTGGCTAAAAATCCTTTTGTGAAAAAAGACGGTTTAAAAGGTTCCGGTTACTATGTGGAATATCGGACAGATGATGCGCGGTTGACGATTGAAGTGCTAAAAAAAGCAGTTGAGTTAGGTGCGGATGTGATTAATTATACGCGTGCAGAAAACTTCCTATATACAGAGGCTAAAAAAGTAGAAGGGGTCACCGTGACGGATCGAATTACCGACAAAGTCTACGATATCCGCGGACGCCGAGTCATCAATGCGGCAGGTCCATGGGTGGATAAAGTTCGGAAATTGGATCATACACAAAATAATAAACATTTGCGGCTTACCAAAGGGATTCATTTAGTCATTGATAAATCACGTTTCCCAATGGAGCAGGCAGTCTATTTTGATACGCCAGATGGTCGGATGGTCTTTGCAATACCGCGCGATAAAAAGGTCTATGTTGGTACGACAGATACTTTTTATGAGGAATCACCTATCAATCCGAAAGCGCTGGAAGTGGACCATCAATATGTAATTAAAGCAATCAACTACATGTTCCCAGATGTCCATATTACGGAAAAAGATATTGAATCCAGTTGGGCAGGGGTTCGGCCGCTTATTTATGAGGAAGGGAAAGACCCTTCAGAGATATCGCGAAAGGATGAAGTCTGGTTTTCTGAAAGCGGTTTGATCACCATGGCAGGAGGTAAGTTAACAGGTTATCGCAAAATGGCAGAAAAGCTACTGGATGATGTCACCAAAACACTTAGCAAGGAAACAGGGCAAAAATATAAACCTGTTCAAACGCGACATTTGCCGATTTCCGGTGGGGACATTGGCGGATCGGCCCAACTTTCGCCATTTATCGAGAAGAAAACCAAGGACGCTGTCAATCGATTTGGTTGGACAATAGAAGAAGCGAGAGTGATTGTTAAACGCTACGGCTCCAATATTGATCAACTGTTTACCTACGCGCAGGAACACAAAGAAAAAGGCGGGCATGAACTTCCGAGCAGTTTGTATGCGGAACTTCATTATGCTGTTTACCATGAATCAGCCATCCACCCAGTTGATTTTCTGCTGAGAAGAACAGGCTATCTGCTCTTCGATATGCCGTATTTGCTCGAATGGCAGAAAGCAGTTGTAGACGAGATGGATCGACTGTTCCACTGGGATCCTGCTACAAGAGAACAGATGGAGACTGAACTGCAGACGCAAATTGATGACGCTCGGGAGCCGGCTGATTGGCACGGAAAATAAAGGACTTGATAGATTCGCCAGATAAATTTTGTCTGGCGAATTTTTTTGAAAATGACACCAATCCGACTTTATTCCACTAAACTTTTTTTAAAATTGTTAAATAGCTATTTTCATTCTTGCTCATTTATGATACCTTATTAGTAGGCAAAAAGGAGGGCTTTTTTATTGGGTAAAATTCCAGTGATTGTCATCCTCGGGCCCACTGCTGTTGGTAAAACAGCGCTAAGTGTCAAACTGGCTAAAAAGTGGCAAGGAGAGGTCATCAGCGGCGATTCTATGCAAGTTTACCAGGGGCTTGATATTGGGACAGCCAAAATCACTCCAGAAGAAATGGAAGAGGTTCCGCATCATCTGATTGATGTTGCGTCGCCAGATACGGCATTTACAGCTGCTGACTTTAAACATTTGACAGAGCAGGCCATTGAGACAATCTGGCAAAAAGGACATCTGCCAATTATTGCTGGCGGTACAGGTCTTTATATTCAGTCAGTTTTTTATGATTATGAATTTGGCCAAACAGGTAAGAACGAAGCTTATCGACAGAAACTGGCCGAATATTCGAATGAAGAACTTTGGCAAATGCTAAAAGAAAAAGATCCAAAAAGTGCATCTGAAATCCATGCGAATAATAAACAGCGTGTTATCCGAGCGCTTGAAGTTATTCATGAAACCAAGCAGCCGTTTAGCGATTTTCAGGTACATAAGCAGTTAAAAGCAACTTATGCACCTTGTTTTATTGCGCTAGATATGGAGCGGGGGCAGCTATACGAACGAATCAACAGCCGTGTGCAGCAAATGCTCGCAAATGGTCTTGAACAGGAAGCATTTCGTCTATACGAACAGGGAATCCCACAGTCGCAAGCAAGCAAGGGAATCGGCTACAAGGAGTGGATTCCTTATTTTGAAGGAAATGAGACGAAAGAAGAAGTGATTGCCGCAATTCAGCAAAATTCGCGTCATTTTGCGAAACGCCAATTAACATGGTTTCGCAATAGGATGACCGTTCACTGGCTGGATGCTGCGGATGAAGCGCTACTTCAAAAAGCAGACCATTTGATTCGAGCCTTTTTAGAAGATAATCCGGATTGGCGGTTTTAGTTCGTGTATTAGAGGGTATTTGTAACCATGCGGATGATTCCTGCAGTTGAATACTCCGATTTTTTAAGAGTGAACACGGAAAGAGAGATAGGAGAGAGGAAAAATGAAACAAGGTGGACAAGCTTTACAAGATCAATATTTAAATCAATTACGAAAAGAAAAAATTCTCGCTACCGTTTTTTTAACAAATGGTTTTCAGCTTAGAGGTCGTGTAGTAAGCTTTGACAGCTTTACGGTTCTCTTGGATGTAGACGGCAAACAACAGCTCGTTTTCAAACATGCGATCTCTACATTCTCCCCACAAAAAAATGTCACATTAAATCAAGAATAAAAACGTAAAAAGGCAGGGGAACCTGTCTTTTTCCTTGTAAATAAACATAGAAGTGAGAGGATATTTCATGGATATCACACAACAATTACAAAATATGCGGAAACAAGCAGAGACTTGGATCGCCCCGTTAAATGCGGAGACAGATCAAATTGCCGAAGAGAATCAGGCGAAGGTTCTGCAGGCTTTTAAAGAAAATAAAGTAGCTGATTTTCATTTTCAACTGTCTACAGGCTATGGCTATGATGATGAAGGTCGGGATAATTTAGAACGGGTTTATGCATCTGTTTTCAAGGCGGAAAAAGCGATTGTTCGCCCGCAACTCATCTCAGGTACACACGCCATATCAACCGTTCTTTTCGGCTTGCTTCGCCCGGGAGATGAGCTGCTCTACATGACGGGGGCGCCATATGATACATTGGAAGAAATTGTTGGGATTCGGGGAACTGGCCATGGATCGCTACGTGAATTCCAAATAGGTTATCAAGCTGTACCACTTTGTGAAAATGGAGCCGTTGATTTTGAACAAGTAAAGCAAGCACTAAACGAGCATACGAAGGTCGTTGGTATTCAACGTTCAAAAGGCTATGCAAGTCGAGATTCATTTACCATTCAGCAAATAGAAGAAATGATCCGCTTTGTAAAGAATATTCGGCCAGATGTAACGGTATTTGTGGATAACTGTTACGGGGAATTTGTTGAACGCAAAGAACCGATTGAAATAGGGGCGGACATCATTGCTGGTTCGCTGATTAAAAATCCAGGTGGTGGATTGGCTAAAATTGGCGGTTATATTGCTGGAAAGGCAGAGCTTGTAGAAAAATGCGGATATCGTTTGACTACACCGGGTATTGGTCTTGAAGCCGGTGCCAGCTTGTATAGTCTTCTTGAAATGTATCAAGGTTTCTTCTTGGCGCCACATGTGGTTGCTCAGGCCGTAAAGGGGGCAAGATTCACGGCAGCTATGTTGGAACAAATTGGTGTAAAAACCAATCCAAGCTGGCAAGCAGTGCGAACCGATTTGATCCAAAGTGTTTCGTTTGAAGATGAAGAGAAAATGGTTGCCTTTGCCCAGGCCATTCAAGCGGCTTCACCAGTAAATGCGCACGTACTGCCAATCGGTAACTATATGCCGGGCTATGAGGATGACGTCATTATGGCAGCAGGCACATTTATTCAGGGAGCGAGTTTGGAATTGACTGCAGATGGCCCAATCCGTCCGCCGTATGAGCTTTATGTCCAAGGCGGTTTAACATATGAACATGTGAAGATTGCCATCTCACAGGCGCTACAAGCTCTATTTGAAAAAGGATTGATTAAATCTTCCACTAACATAGAATTGCGAAAAAAATGAAAAAATTTTTTAGGCGGGTCAATGAGACTCGCTTTTTTGTTGCTAAAAGCATTGATATATAAGGGTTTTTATGTGATGTTAGATTATCTTACATAAATTTGACAAAAGAACTTACGTACATTATAATGCAACTATCATAAAAAAATGATGAGGGGGAAATGCCGTGAGTGAAAAAGAAATTCGTCGATCGATGCCTCTTTTCCCAATTGGCCCCGTTATGAAGTTAACAGATTTGACAGCAAGACAAATTCGTTACTATGAAGATCAAGGTTTAATCCATCCTGCACGTAATCAAGGTAATCATCGTTTGTACTCATTGCAGGACATCGATACATTGCTTGAAATCAAAGACTATTTAAATGATGGTCTGAATATTGCGGGAATTAAGAAAATGTATCAGATGCAAGAAAAAGAACAAAAGGTTCCATTAACAGATGATGA
Source organism: Listeria costaricensis (assembly GCF_900183385.1). Classification (GTDB taxonomy): domain Bacteria; phylum Bacillota; class Bacilli; order Lactobacillales; family Listeriaceae; genus Listeria; species Listeria costaricensis. Next base: position 410,554 of record NZ_FXUT01000001.1, on the reverse strand, counting down.
TGTGCGCAAGATTCTCCGTAGTGAAATGGAACAAGCGGGCAGGTTTGTGAAAAGAGACCACACCGCAAAAGGACAGTTGCCGCGGCTATAATCAAGGTATTTACTTTTTGAAGTTGATATAATCATTATTTAGGAGGAGTTAAGATGGCAAATTATACAAAAGAAGATATTTTTCGCTTCGCAGATGAACAAAATGTGAAATTTATCCGGTTGCAATTCACGGATATTTTGGGGATCATCAAGAATGTTGAAATCCCAATCAGTCAATTGAAGAAAGCACTCGATAACAAAATTATGTTTGACGGTTCTTCGATTGAAGGTTTTGTTCGGATTGAAGAGTCTGATATGTACCTATTCCCGGATCTGGACACTTGGGTAGTTTTCCCTTGGACAGCAGAAAAAGGCAAGGTAGCACGGATGATTTGTGATATTTATAATCCTGATATGACGCCATTTTTAGGGGATCCTCGTGCCAATTTAAAACGTGTGCTTCAAGAAATGGAAGAGCTTGGCTTTACGGATTTTAACTTGGGACCAGAACCTGAATTCTTCCTCTTCAAACTGGATGAAAATCGTAAACCGACGTTAGAATTGAATGATTCTGGTGGTTATTTTGACCTCGCACCAACAGACCTAGGCGAAAACTGTCGTCGTGATATCGTGCTTGAGCTGGAAGAAATGGGCTTTGAAATAGAAGCAAGTCACCATGAAGTTGCTCCCGGACAGCATGAAATTGATTTCAAGTATGAAGATGCGATTACAGCTTGTGATAATATCCAAACATTCAAACTGGTTGTGAAGACGATTGCCCGGAAACATGGTCTACACGCAACGTTCATGCCGAAACCGCTATTTGGTGTAAATGGTTCAGGAATGCACTTTAATATGTCCCTATTTACAGAAGAAGGAAATGCTTTCTTTGATGAAAAAGGGGAACAGCAATTAAGTGATACGGCATATAAATTCCTTGCTGGGATGCTGAAACATGCACGAGCTTATACAGCGGTTACCAATCCGACGATCAACTCCTATAAACGTTTGGTTCCTGGATATGAAGCGCCATGTTACATTGCTTGGAGCGGTAAAAATCGGAGCCCACTTGTACGTGTTCCAAGTTCTCGCGGGCTTAGCACACGACTTGAGCTTCGTAGTGTAGATCCATCAGCGAATCCTTATCTGGCAATGGCTGTTCTGCTAAAAGCCGGCCTTGACGGAATCAAAAATGAATTGACACCTCCAGCCCCAGTTGACCGCAATATTTATGGTATGGATGAACAGGAGCGCCATGAACATGGTATTTATGATCTGCCGGAAAGCCTTGGTCATGCACTTGTCGAGCTTGAAAAAGATGATGTGATTCGTGATGGCCTAGGAGAGCATATTTTCGAGCATTTCTTGGAAGCGAAAGCGATTGAATGTGATATGTTCAGAACAGCGGTCCATCCGTGGGAACGCGATCAATATTTGGAAATCTATTAAAAAAAGAAAGCCCTTGAACGATTAGTGTTCAAGGGCTTTTTTTAGAGGAGGATGTGTTTATCTTATACAAAACATGTTGGCATAAAGGAGAATCTGACGAAATTTTTGGATGATCAAAAACTTGTTGAAATTGCATATTTAGTCGTTTCATTAATCGAATGGAGGGTTCGTTAATTCTTGCGGTAAAGCTAAAAACCTCTTGTATCTCAGTAGATTCTCGCGCGAATTCAATGATGGCAGCTCCTGCTTCAGTCGCGTAGCCTTGATGCCAATACGGAGCGTCGAAGCGCCAGGCGATTTCGATGCAGGGGGTAAATGTGCTCTCAAAGGAAGCTTGATGCAGACCGATAAAGCCAATAAAATGACCGCTTTCCTGATGAATGACGGCTAAAAGGCCTATGGGAAGTATTTGATATTCCTCGATAATTGAAGATAAAAAAAGATTTGATTCCACTTCCGTTAGAGGTTTTGGAAAGTAACGCATGGTTTCAGGGTTTTGATTCAATCGGGCGAAGGATTTTTTGTCTTGATAAACAAAAGGGCGTAATAAAAGTCGTTCTGTTGTTAGCATTTGTTGGAGCTCCTTTCTAATAGGACATAAAAAAACCGAATGTTTGACGCATTCGGTTTTTTGTCGTGAGTTAAAAATTAATGAATATCTCGGAATAGGCCAATCACTTTTCCAAGAACAGAAACATTGTTCAAGATGATCGGTTCCATCGAATCATTCTCAGGCTGTAACCGGAAATGATCGCTTTCCTTGTAGAAACGCTTGCATGTAGCCTCATTGTCATCCGTCATTGCAACAACAATCTCACCATTGTTTGCATTGCTTTGTTTACGAACAATGACCTTATCACCATCTAAGATGCCGGCATTGATCATACTTTCTCCATCAATTTCCAGCATGAAAATATCTTTTTCGCCAGCAGCGAGATACTCAGGAAGTGGAAAATAGTCATCAATGTTTTCAATTGCTTCAATAGGCAGGCCAGCCGTTACTTTTCCGATAATCGGCACTGATACAACACTTGGGGTAGGCGGTTCATTTTCAAGTCCTAAAATTTCAATTGCACGCGGTTTCGTCGGGTCTCTTCGAATGAGTCCTTTTCCTTCAAGGCGTGCAAGATGTCCATGAACAGTGGAACTAGAAGCAAGTCCGACTGCTTCTCCAATTTCGCGAACAGAAGGCGGATATCCTTTTGCTTTCACTTCTGATTTAATAAATTCATAAATATCTTGTTGCCGCTTCGACAATTTCATGGTTTCACCCCGTCAAAAATAATCATACTTCTTTAATAAATTCAGTATATCAAATAGTAAATAAAAATGCAAACAAGAGTTCGTTTTTTTGTTGACATAAACGAACGAGTGTTCTATAATGAATAAAAAGCGAACATACATTCTTTTGGAGGGATAAAGATGTCTTTAAAAGCGATTTGGGATAAACATTATGCAACGGTGATTGTATTAGTTGGTTGTGTAGCAATGGGAATTATTTTGATGTTATTTTTAGCAGGGACAGATACGGATAATTACTCAAAGATTGATGTCAGTGAAGGGGACTCAGTTTGGGCGCTTGCAGCAGACTACTCAGATGAAAGCCATATGAATCAGGAGGAATTTGTCCAATGGGTGGAGAAAGAGAATCATTTAGCTGACGGACAAATAAAAGCAGGAGATTCTTTGATTATTCCTGTTAAAGAAAAACAAGTGAACAAACAGACGGATTTGCAGTTGGCCGATCAATAAACAATATGCTTTATTTTCTTTCTTGAATTAGGTAAACTATTTCAAGAAGGGATGATGTAAATGTTAAAAGATTTTAAAACGTTTATTGCAAAAGGGAACGCGTTGAGCATGGCCATTGGGATTATTATCGGGGGTGCATTTACGACAATCGTGAATTCGCTGGTGGATGATATTATTATGCCGCCGCTTGGGATGCTAATTGGGAATGTTGATTTCAGTAATCTCTTTTTAAGTCTGGATGGGAAGTCTTATAGTACATTAAAAGCAGCACAAGATGCAGGGGCACCAACCATTAATTATGGTCTTTTTATCAATAACATCATTAGCTTTTTGATTATTGCTTTTGCTATATTTTTAATTGTTAAACTTGTCAGTCGATACGTCCTTAATTTGGAACAAAAAGCAGCTCCAACTAAAACATGTCCGTATTGTCAATCTTCAGTCCCAGAAAAAGCAACGAAATGTCCTCACTGTACATCAGATTTACCAGCTGAAGAGGTCATCAGTCAAAGTTAATGGTATAATTAGAAAGTATCGAGATAGATACTTTCTTCTTTTATAAAGAAATCTAGACAAAGGGTGAACGATGATGCTGGAAAAAGAAAAAATTGATCGAATTAATGAATTATCAAGAAAGAAAAAAGCGGGGACTTTGAGTGCTGATGAAAAGATCGAACAAGAAAAACTTCGTAAAGAATATTTGAAGTCATTTCGCTCCCATATGAAAAATACGATTGAACGGACAACAATTTTGGATCCGAATGGACGAGATGTAACACCGGATAAAATTAAACGTGCCCGCAAAAAGCATCAGTAAGCGAAGGTAATAGTAGTTTCTATAACCAAACGCGCAAAAATGAACAAACGCGCAAAAATAATGATCATTTTTGCGTTTTTTGTTGTATATTTTGATCAGAAGGCTTAAGATAAGGGTAGTAATAATCATAATAAAGAGAGGATGTTTCATTTGTTTGATAACACAGATCAGTTAGCAATTAATTCGATTCGGACACTATCGATGGATGCAATCCAAAAAGCAAATTCCGGTCATCCAGGTTTGCCGATGGGGGCTGCTCCAATGGCTTATACCTTGTGGTCGAAGGTTTTAAATACCAATCCAGCGCATTCTAATTGGTTCAATCGTGATCGTTTTGTTCTATCAGCGGGACATGGATCAATGCTTCTATATAGTTTGCTTCATTTAAGTGGTTTTGATTTAAGTATGGAGGAATTGAAAAATTTCAGACAATGGGATAGCAAAACGCCTGGCCACCCAGAATATCGTCATACTGATGGAGTAGATGCAACAACAGGGCCTCTTGGGCAAGGGATTGCGATGGCTGTTGGGATGGCAATGGCTGAACGTCATTTAGAAGGCATGTACAATAAAGAGGACTTTAACATTGTGGACCATTATACATATGCTCTATGTGGCGATGGTGATTTGATGGAAGGTGTTGCTTCTGAAGCAGCTTCCCTGGCTGGACATCAACAATTGGGGCGTTTGATCCTTTTATATGATTCCAATGATATTTCTCTAGATGGTGATTTAGACAAATCTTTCTCTGAAGATGTCAAAGCGCGATTTGAAAGTTACGGATGGGAACATCTATTAGTGAAAGATGGAAATGATACGGCAGAAATTTTGGCAGCAATCGAAAAAGCAAAACAAAATACCTCACAACCAACAATGATTGAAGTAAAAACTGTTATTGGTTTTGGTGCGCCAAACGCTGGCACTAGCAAAGTTCATGGTGCTCCGCTTGGTGATGAAGGAATCAAGGCGGCAAAAGCTGCATACGGTTGGGAATATGAGGAGCCGTTCTTTGTCCCTCAAGAAGTTTATGATCGCTTTAAAGAAACGATTCAAACTCGTGGAGCTAAAAAAGAGGCTCTTTGGAATGAACTCTTTGAGGAATACCAAGCGAAGTATCCAGAACTGGCTAAGCAGTTAACGGATAGTTTGGCGGATGAGCTGCCGAATGGTTGGGCGGACGAGTTGCCAGTTTATGGCGATGATCAAGCGTTAGCGAGTCGAGCGTCTAGCGGTGAGACAATCAATGCACTGGCTGCTAAATTGCCTCAATTATTCGGTGGTTCGGCAGATTTAGCTGGTTCAAATAATACGAATATCAAAACAGATGGCGAATTTACGAAAGAAACGCCAGCAGAGCGCAATATTTGGTTTGGTGTGCGCGAATTTGCTATGGGTGCAGCGCTTAACGGTATGGCTCTTCATGGTGGATTAAAAGTTTATGGCGGAACGTTCTTTGTTTTCTCTGATTACTTGCGGGCGGCGATTCGACTTTCGGCGATTCAGCATTTGCCTGTCACATATGTCTTAACTCACGATAGTATCGCGGTAGGGGAAGATGGTCCGACGCATGAACCAGTTGAACAGTTGGCTTCTCTGCGTGCAATGCCAGGTTTGTCAGTTATTCGACCAGCAGATGGGAATGAAGTAACGGCTGCTTGGAAATTGGCGATTGCATCTACTGATACACCACATGCACTGGTATTGACACGTCAAGGATTACCGACATTACCGAAATCTGCTGAACTTGCTGAACAAGGTGTGGCAAAAGGCGCCTATGTGGTATCGCCTTCTGAAAAATCAACGCCAGATGTCATTCTTCTTGCTAGCGGTTCAGAAGTGAATTTGGCCGTTCAAGCGCAAACGGAATTGAAAAAAGCGGGGACAGATGCTTCCGTTGTAAGTGTTCCTTCGTTTGATTTATTTGAAAAACAATCGGCTGCTTATAAAGAAAGTGTATTGCCAAATGCTGTTAGAAAACGGGTGGCAATCGAAATGGCCGCTTCATTTGGTTGGGATCGCTATGTAGGACTTGATGGCAAAATTATTGGAATCGATCGTTTTGGTGCTTCGGCGCCGGGTGAGACGATTATCAAGAACTATGGTTTCACTGTAGAAAATGTCGTTGAAACAGTTCAATCCCTTTAAAATTTTCGAGCGGAGGTGTCTTCACTTCCGCTTTTTCTTTTGGCTAAAATTAAAAAATAATGCTATAATGAAACGGTTGTCATTTGAAAAACAAGGACTTAAAAGGGAAATGAAAAAAGTTATTGTTTGTTCAACTTAAATCAAGTACAATAAAAGAGGTATATTCGTTCAAGGAGGAGAAAGTTAATATGTGGATTTACATTCTTGTCGGTCTGATTTGCTTAGTTGCTGGGCTGGCTGCTGGTTTTTTCATTGCGAGACGCTACATGATGAGTTATCTGAAAAATAATCCGCCAATCAACGAGCAAATGTTGCAAATGATGATGGCGCAAATGGGCATGAAGCCTTCTCAGAAAAAAATCAATCAAATGATGAGCGCAATGGGTAAACAACAAGAAAAAGAAATAAAAAACAAAAAGAAAAAATAAGATTGTGCTTCACTAGGCAGTCTAAAAAGTTGTTCAAAGAAATTCAGGAAACCTGTAGTTAGTGGCTTCCATTCATAAATAACGTCTTTTCAGTTGTGGTAAAACCAGCTGAAAAGGCGTTTTTATATGGACTGCTTAAATGTCGGAAAAATAACAAATTAAAAAATTTTAATTAATTTCTAATTATCAGTTGTAATAATTTTCCTTATCAGGTAAAATGATATCGTTGCATAAAACGAGAAAAGGAGGTAATGAATGATGAAAACAGCCATTGTACGAAGCGAAAAAGATAATCAAATAACATTATTGCTTTCTGTCCATGTATTTGCATCTTCATGTATCTCCAGGAATAAAGGTGTTGGCATTTTTTAACGGAGCTCCCTTTTAGTTCAAGGTTTTGTATGCAATCGAATGGTGACAAATAGACGTGTTAGCAATAATGGACCAGTTATGGGACCATTATTTTTTGTTGCCTAAATTTAAAAAAGGGAGGGGATTTCGGATTGAAAATTTTTAGATCACTTGGTTGGTTTTTTAAAGAACAGAAAATCTATTATTTATTTGGTGTATCGATTTTGTTTTTGATTGCCTTACTGCAACTTATTCCGCCGCTTTATATCGGGAAAGTTGTGGATGCGATTTCTAGTGATACACTCACGAAAACGAAGCTGATTGAGTGGATGCTGCTTTTAGTCGGAGTAGCGATTGTCACATACTTGGGACGCTATGTGTGGCGGATGATGATTTTTGGTTCGGATAATAAACTGCAACGAAAACTTAGACTGCGGTTATTTGAACATTTTACCAAGATGTCGCCATTTTTCTTTCAGCGCTACCGGACTGGGGACCTGATGGCGCATGCGACAAATGATATTACGGCGATTCAGCAGGTGGCAGGGATTGGGATTTTGACTCTGGCGGATTCCTTTTTGACAGGGGGAACGGTGATTGCCATGATGGCGATCAGTATCGACTGGCGCTTGACATTGATTGCTCTGCTACCAATGCCGCTGATGGTTATCGGAAGTTCGGTGCTGGGGAAAATGCTACATGACCGCTTTCATGAGGCACAGGCTGCATTTTCCAGATTAAATGATAAGGTACAGGAAAGCATTGCCGGGATCAAGGTGACACGAACTTTTGGTCAGGAGAAAGAAGATATTGCGGACTTTTCTGATCAGACGGTGGATGTGGTAGATCGAAATATGAAAGTGGCTAAAATTGATGCACTTTATGATCCGATGATTTCTATCGTGGTCGGAATGTCGTTTGTAATTACGCTGGGTGTGGGCGCTAAGTTTATGGTGGATGGCTCACTTTCCATTGGGCAGCTCGTTTCATTTGTCAATTATTTATTTTTATTGATATGGCCGATGCTGGCATTTGGTTTTCTGTATAACATTCTTCAAAGAGGAAGCGCTTCGTATGACAGGGTGGATCGGTTGTTACAAGAAAAGGAAGACATTGTCGATCAGCCTGATGCTAAAACGGTCATTTCAAGCAGTGATTTACAATTTGACCTGAAAAGCTTTACCTATCCAGATGAAACAGAGCCTGTACTCCAAAATATTGCCTTTTCGATTCGTGCAGGTGAGACGCTGGGCATTGTTGGACGGACGGGTTCAGGAAAAACAACGCTGCTCAAACTACTTTTACGGGAGTATGATTCGTATCAAGGCGATATTTATCTTGGCGAGGAACCGCTTACGGCTTATCAGACGAAAGTGTTGCGTAGAGCCATTGGTTATGTACCGCAAGACCAATTTTTATTCTCGACAACTGTGGCGGATAATATTCGCTTTGGCTATCCAGATGCAAGTAATCAGCAAGTGGAAGAGGTTGCAAAGCTGGTTTCAGTTCATGATGATATTGTAGAGTTCAAAGATGGCTACCGCACGATTGTGGGTGAACGTGGCGTTTCACTTTCTGGCGGTCAGAAGCAGCGGCTGGCGATTGCGCGTGCACTGATTTTAGATCCTGAATTATTGATTTTGGATGATGCCTTGTCGGCGGTAGATGCCAAAACAGAAGAAAAAATTCTGGCTAACTTGCGGCAAGAACGTACGGCTAAAACAACGATTATCAGTGCGCATCGCTTAAGCTCCGTGGAACATGCTGATTTGATCATTGTGGTGGAAGATGGGCAGATTAAAGAGAGAGGCACACATGCGGAACTCTTGGAAAAAGACGGCTGGTATGCAGAGATCTACCGGGAGCAGCAGCTGGAGGAAGCGCTTGAAAAAGGAGGTGGGGCAAATGAATGAAGCACAAACGAATCAGGAACTGGAAACGATGACAGGTCGTGAGCATCGGGCGGTTTTGCTGCGCTTGATGCGTTACACGAAGTATCATATTCCGCTTTTGTGCGTGACGATGGTGCTCGTGCTACTTGTTACACTGGCGGATGTGTATGCCCCGCTGATTATTCGGAAATTCCTGGATGATTATTTGACACCCATGAATATCGATATTCAGGCCTTTGTCATTTTAGGCTGTGGCTATTTTGGCTTAGTGCTGGGGAAAGCGATCGTTTGGTATTTTCAGCTGGTCTTTTTCCAGAAAATCGCGCTGAATATTGTCAAACAAATTCGTATTGATATTTTTAGTAAGTTGCATAGTCTGGGCATGCGTTATTTTGATCAGACACCGGCGGGCAGCTTGGTATCCCGCGTGACCAATGATACGGAAGCCATTAAAGATATGTTTATCAATGTGCTTTCCACGGCAATCCAGAGTTTATTTATGCTGGTGGGAATCTATGCTTCGATGTTTGTGCTGAATACACAGCTTGCTTTTTACAGTTTGATTCTCTTTCCGCTGATTGTCTTGATCATTATTGTTTATCGAAAGTATAGTTCGAAATTTTATCGGGCGCGCCGGGAAAAACTGAGTCAACTGAATGCCAAAATCAGCGAATCGATTTCAGGAATGGCCATCATCCAGCAATTCAATCAGGAAAAACGTCTGACGGCCGAGTTTGAAGCGATTAACAAGGACTATTATGATGTTGGCATGAAGAACATTAAGTTTAATGCACTGCTTCTGGGACCGGCGATCGATTTTATTTATGCGATTGCAGTGGTGATTATCTTGAGCTTCTTTGGGGCAGAATCTTTGATCGGGCCAGTTGCAATTGGGACGGTTTATGCGTTTATCAGTTATTTCGACCGCTTTTTAGAGGCGATTTACAATGTGATGGAACGGCTGGCCATGTATCAAGAGGCCATTACAGCTGCTTCACGGGTATTTCGGATTATGGATGAAACGGAAGAAGTGCCCGCTCAAGTGCCAGCAGAAGGAGCAAAAATTGAAAAAGGGCAAATCGAGTTTCAACATGTGTCATTTGCTTATGATGGTGAACATGATGTGCTGAAAGACATCAGCTTTACGGCTCTTCCTGGGCAAACGGTGGCTCTTGTCGGGCATACCGGCAGTGGCAAAAGCTCTGTTATCAATCTGATGATGCGTTTTTATGAATTTGAACGAGGGGATATTCTGATAGATGGCCGTTCGATCAAGCAATATCCGGTTCAAGAGTTGCGACAAAAGATGGGGCTGGTTTTACAAGACAGCTTTATGTTTTATGGCGACATTGCCAGTAATATCCGGCTTTACGATCAGTCGATTTCCGATCGGGCGGTTCAAGATGCAGCTGAATTTGTCCAGGCGGATCGCTTCATTCAAACGCTGGACGACACGTATCATCATAAGGTCATTGAGCGCGGCGCCTCATTTTCAAGTGGGCAGCGACAGCTCATTTCATTTGCCAGAACGGTAGTAACCAATCCGCAGATTCTCGTGTTGGATGAAGCTACTGCTAGTATTGATACGGAAACAGAGTCGCTCATTCAAACGGGGCTTGCGAGAATGCGGGAAGGACGGACAACCATTGCGATTGCGCATCGACTTTCGACAATTAAGGATGCCGATTTGATCCTCGTTCTAAGTAAGGGCAAGATCGTCGAGCGAGGCACACATGAAGAATTAGTGCGGCAAAATGGCATTTATCAGTCCATGTATCAATTACAAAACAGCGGGATGGATATGGCTTAACTGGCAGGCATTTTAATTTGTTTTTCCCTTCTTTAGGGCTATAATGCAAATAGCTAATCATAAGGGGGAATTACATATGTCACTCATTCTTTCATTTATTGTTACGCTGGTTTTTGGCTCAATGATTATTTTGATTCGAATGAAGTCATCCAAACGACCGGCGTCGATCAAGGGGATCATTTTGCCGCCAGTCATGATGTCAACGGGGGCATTGATGTTTGTCGTCCCATATTTTCGCGTTTCAGGTTTTGATATTTTAGAAGCTGTTGTAATGGGGCTTGTTTTTTCACTCATCTTGATTTGGACAACAAAATTTGAAATTAGACATCAATTTGTTTTTATTAAAAGGACCAAAGCTTTTCCGGTTATTTTGATGGGGCTGCTTTTGATTCGCTTGTTTGTCAAGTATTGGATTAGCGGAAGCGTTGAAGTGGGTGAGCTTTCAGGCATGTTTTGGATTATGGCCTTTGCAATGATTGTTCCCTGGCGAATCGCGATGTATTTTCAATATAAAAATGTAGCACAAAAGCTGGCGGGAAACGGGGAAGTTGCTTAAGAGGCAAATTGGGGGAAAGTATTTATTTCCCCTTGTTTTGCCGTATAGAACACGCTATAATAAATGTGGTTCTGTGCTTTACACTTTGAAGTATCGGGAATGGGGCACAAATGACAAAAGGGAGAGCTCTATTTAGGGTGAAATTTCTGATTTACAGTTTTAAATTATCTGAAAAATAATGTTTTTGTCAATGTACCCTCCAAAAAGTGACTGAATTAGAGGAGGAAGAAAATGAAAAAATTACTAGTAGGGATTTTAGGCTTTGTCTTGCTGTTCTCACTTGCGGCATGTTCAAGTTCTAACAGCGATTCCAGTAAAAAAGAGGAAAGCAGCAAAACATCGGAGTCTAAATCACAAGAAAAAGTATTGGACTATTATATGAGTCTTGTGGATACAATTACTGCAGATAATGGCGATTACAGTACGTATGTGGCACAGGCGGGTGCAGATCCTGCGCCGTCAGCTGATGAGTTGAAGCAACTTGCAGCAGCAGGCTCAACTTCTGCTGAAAAGGTTTCTGAAGCTCTAGCAGCCGAAAAAGTACCCGATATCGGCAAATCAACAGAAGACTTCCAAAAAGCGGTGAAAGATCTGAGTGATGCTTATAAACAAGAAGCAGAAGCACTGAAAGCAGATGCACCGGATACAACAGCAGCTGATGAAGCGATGCAAAAAGCTTCTGATGAAATTGCGAAGATCTTGGAAGACAACGGTCTTGCAGGATCAGACATTATTACCGATACAATGTAAAATAAAAAGCGTTTTGAAGCCGCCGCAAAAGGGCAGATTCAAAACGCTTTTATTTTTTCTTTTTCGTCGCATTGATTTCGTTTTGTAGTGTGGCAAAAGTGTCTAACAGTTCATTCGATTTATGTTCCAAGATTTCCTTTTGTTCCTTATCCGTATCGTCTAAATAAATATAATCACCAAAACGGATGTAAACGGGCTTACGTTTTAGCACCTCTTTGAAATTCTTCGGACCGTCATAAACGGCAGGCAGAATGGGCACTTTTCCTTTAAAAGCAATGGTTACTGCTCCCCGTTTCAAATGAAGGTTTGCTTGACTGCGCGTGCCACTCGGGAAGATGCCGACGACTTTTCCCTGTTTGAGAATCCGGATCGGCGACTTAATGGCGCTGGGTCCAGGATTTTCTCGATTGACTGGAAAGGCACCGAAATGCGTCATTGCCCAGTTGAGCAGTTTTCCTTTAAACAGTTCCTGCTTCGCCATATAATGAATCTGGGTAGGATATACCGCAAAAGCCAGATAAATAATTTCGAGCCATGAGGTATGCGGCGAAACGAGTACATATGGGGTTTGGGTGATTTTATCTTTATTTTGAATTTTTATACGGCCGCCAAGTAAGACGAGAATCACATGAACGACGGTTTTGGCAAATTTGTAGAACAACCTACTTCACTCCCTATATTAAAACATGCCTAAAATATAGTATACTTAAAAAGATGGCAATTTGCACGAAAAAAATAGTAGAAAAGAGGATATCATGAAACTCTTACATACAGCAGATCTTCATTTAGGTAAAATAGTAAATGGCGTTTCCATGCTTGCGGAACAGGCCTATATTTTAAAACAAATTACGACGATCATTGAAGAAGAAGCGGTTGACGCGATTCTTTTGGCGGGCGATCTCTATGACCGTTCTGTGCCGCCAACCGAAGCGGTCAATCTTCTGAATGATACGCTCTATACTTGGAATGTCAAGCTGGGCAAGCCGGTTTTTGCGATCAGCGGGAATCATGACAGTGCAGATCGGCTCGCTTTTGGGGCCGCTTGGTACCGTGAGCAACAGTTTTTTATGGCGGGGAAATTAACGGCTGAGATTGAACCGATTTCCTTTGAAGATGCGCAAATTTGGCTGGTGCCGTATCATGAACCGGCGACTTTTCGTGCGCTTTCTAAAAATGACGCTGTGAAAAGCTTTGATGATGCTTTCCGGCAGATCACGATGGATATTCGGAAAAAGCAGGATTCCAGTAAGCGGCAAATTTTAGTGGGTCATGCCTTTGTCAGCGGGGGCCTTCCGAGTGATTCTGAACGGCAGCTTTCAATTGGAAATGTGGACCGGGTAGCGGTCGATGTATTTGACGGGTTCGACTATGTGGCGCTTGGTCATTTGCATCACCCGCATGCGATTCGACATGATGTGATTCATTATAGTGGTTCACCGCTTAAATATTCTTTTTCAGAAGCGAATGACCATAAAAGTGTGCGCATTGTGGAACTGAACGGGGAGCAACTGACGGTACGAGAACGGCTGCTAACGCCTAAGCATGATTTGAGAATTATCGAAGGATCACTAGAGGAACTAACCACCCATATTGACGCTCGACCAGATGACTATCTGCAAATTAAATTGACGGATTCTGGCGCGCTCATTGATCCAATCGGCAAACTGCGTAAATTTTATCCGAATATTTTACACCTTGAACGAAAGCGCGCCAATCAGCAGACGGTAAAAACCGAAGCCTTTGAAGAGGTTGTTAAAAAAGATGATTTGGAACTGTTTGAACAATTTTTTCATGAGGTAAGTGGCACTGAAATCACAGCGCACCAAAAAAAGCTGGTTCAAGATGTGATTCGACAAGTGAAAGCAGGTGATGAAAAATGAGGCCTCTTCAATTGACCATGCAGGCATTCGGAGCCTATGCAGGGACAGAAGTGATTGATTTTGAGCAGTTGGGCGATGAAAGAATGTTTGTCATTACAGGGAAAACGGGTGCCGGTAAGTCAACCATTTTTGACGCAATCAGTTTTGCAATTTTTGGACGAGCCAATACCTATGATCGAGAAAGTTTTTCCATGCGCAGCGATTTTGCAGATCCGCAGGAAATTACGCGTGTATCACTTTCTTTTGAATTGCGTGGCAAAACCTATCTGATCGAACGAACGCCTACTCAGGATGTGCAAAAACAGCGCGGTGACGGTATGCGAACGCTCAATCAAAAGGCGACACTCTATGAACGGACAGGCGGGGAAGAAAAGCTCTTGGCGAGTTCGGTGCGCGATGTAACGACTAAAATGGAGGAAATCTTACAATTAGATGTACATCAATTTCGGCAGATTTTGATGATTCCGCAGGGCGAATTTCGCGAGTTGCTTGTCTCGGAAAGTAAAGAAAAAGAGGCCATTCTGCAGCGACTTGCCCACACACAGTTTTATCAAAAAATGGAAGAAGCGTTTCTTGAAAAACAAAAGCAGGCGTATCAGCAGGTGGCGCAGGCCGAGCAGGAAAAAGCTTTGATTTTAGCGCAGCTCTTTCAAGATGATGTACCGGAAGCATTAACGGCAGCAGAAGAACGTGCGCTGATCGAGAAACAGTTAGAAGAAAAGCGGGCGGCTAAACATGAAGCGGATCAAAATCTGCAGGTAGTGGAACAGGAAATTGAGCAGACTCTCCAAAAAATCGCGGTGGCCAAGCAGTTGCTGGCAGATTTGGCTGAAAAAGAACAAGCGGAAAAACAATTGGAAAATCTCGAGGCGCAGCAAGCTAAATTTCAAGAGCAGGCTGCACGTATCAATCGGATTCAACTAGCCGAACGCTTGAAACCACTGTATGAACAACAAATCCAAAGTGGTAAAGCGAAAGTAGAGGCAGAAAAGGCCAAACTTGAGATGGAAAGACAATTGGCTCGCGCGACGGAAACAGAACGACTAAGCCATCAAGAATTGGCAGAATTAGAGGAGAAACGCCCGCAATATGAAAAATGGCGGCGAAATAGCATTCAATTTGATGAGATTGCCCATAAGATCAGTCGACTGCAAACGATTGAGTCGGAGTTGCACAAAGTGAGCCGACAGGTGGAGCAACTGGAAAAACGTTATACGGAGCTTGAACAGCAAAAAGAGCGGACGGAGCAAGAGATCAGTCTGAAAGAAACACTTTTAAATGATACGAATGATTTGGATCGTCGTTATTATCATTTAGAAAAACAATTGGACGATTTAACACGATTAGCTGAAGACTATGCTGCTGAAATTGCACGTGAAAAGTCGCTTCAAGAGTGGCAAAAGATGCTACAGCAAAAAACACAAGTGTGGGAACAAGTCTCTGCTCGAAAAAAAGCGATTGAAACGAAACTGGTTGCTATACGAGCCGCTGAACAGCAGGAACTAGCGGCCATGCTGGCTGCCACACTTGTGGAAGGAGAAGCCTGTCCAGTCTGCGGATCCGCGCATCATCCACAAAAAGCGGTTCATCAGGAAACGATGCACTCAGATGAGCAACAACAAGCAGAAAAAGAACTGGCACAGATTAACGAAGAGCTTGCGGTGTTAGAAAAAGAACGGCAGCACTTTATTTGGCAAATCGAGCAGGCGGAGCGGGAGAATGGCGAAACGCTTCAAAGCTATGAAATCCATTATCAAGCGGTTATTGGCCAAAAAAATGAGCTGGCAAAGGAAAAGTCATTTTTAAAAGAGCAGTTGGTGCAACGCCAGCAAAACCAACAGGATAAATTGGCGCTGGAACAAAAAGCAGCAGAGTATCAGGCCCAGCTTTTGCAATTGGCGCCAGATCGGACACATAATAAGGAGCAGTTGACCAAGCTGCTTCATGAGCAAACGCTTTTGCAAGAGGCCATTCCTGAGCCGCTGCGCGTGCCAGAAACGTTTTATGCCACCCAAAAAAGAATTTCTGCGAATATGGCGCATTTTGAAAAGCAAGAGACTTCTGCAAAGGCGGCGGCCGAAGATGCTAAAATTGCGATGGTGCAAGCAGGGTCTCTGTTAAAAGGACTCGAAGGACAATTTTTCCAAGCAGAGCAGGCAGCAAATACGGCAGCCACTGTTTTTCAGACGGCACTCGATGAAAAGGGCTTTCAGGATGCAGCAGACTATTTGGCCTATTTGGAGGGAGTGGGCGAGTTGACTACACTTCTAGCCGAGCTCGAACGCTACCAGCATGATTGTTTGCTGACAAAGGAGAAAGTCGCAGCCTTACGCCAAAAGGTCGATCAAAAGGAGCAGCCTGACTTGACCAGACTAGAACAGCACTTTTCTGAACAGAAGGAGGCGCGTACGGAACTTGCAGAGCGTCGAGCTGGTATCATTGAAATGATTCGGCAGCAGGAGCAGCTGGCTGACAGATTGGATGCACTGCTTGTCCGCTTAGCCAAATATGAAGCTGAATATGCGAATATTGGCTTTTTGGCGGATATGGCCCGTGGGAAAAATGACCGTAAATTGACTTTTGAACGGTATGTATTGGCCACCTTCTTAGATACGATCGTTCAGCGTGCCAATGTTCGGCTTGCTAAAATGACGGGTGGGCGGTTCTTGCTTCGACGAAAAAAGGAGCGGGCAAAAGGCAATGTTCAAAGCGGCTTGGAACTGGAAGTCTTTGATGAATATACCGGCCAAACGCGCCACGTTAAAACCCTTTCCGGTGGGGAGAGTTTTAAAACATCCTTGGCGCTTGCTTTGGCACTGGCTGAGGTCGTACAGGAAATGGCTGGTGGGATTTCGCTTGAGACTATGTTTATTGATGAGGGCTTTGGAACGCTGGATCCGGAATCGCTTGAAATGGCGATTGAATGTTTACTGGAAACGCAGGAAAGCGGTCGACTAGTGGGGATCATTTCGCATGTGCCTGAACTGAAAGAACGTATTCCGGCCAAACTGGTTGTCACAGCTAGTAATCGGGGCAGCACGACCCAATTTATTCTCCAAAATTAAGCGTGGATTTACGATGCTTGCGAAATAAGTTATAATGAAGTTTTACAGGTAATTTGAAAGGGGCAGTTGTGTTGGATACCAAAGTCGATATTGAAAACCAAATGATTCCGTACCGCATCAAGCAAGCCGGTAAACAGCTTGCCAGTGAAACGGACATCCAAACCGAGCAAGAAGGGCAGAAAATAAGTTATTTATTTTCCGATCAGGCCGAAGCGGTTTATCTAGGTGCGAATGATTTTGACTGCAGTTGTCCCCCTCATGTTAGTGGTGCAGAACCAGTCTGTGCTCATATTTATGCGGCTTCCCTTTTACGCCGAGATGCGGAACATGCGAAGAAGTCTGCTGATTTTAAAAAACGCATTTTAGAACAAGAGGCCGAAACATTGCTGAGCCTTTTTCAAACCAGTATGTCGCAGCATTATCAGCCGGAAGATTTGCGTGCCAAGGAAACACTGCTCATTCACTACCAGCTGAAAATCAAACAGGAAAAAGACCAGCATGTTCTCGTACTTGAATTGAAAGTGGGCCCCAAACGCACCTATATTGTCAAAAACATCCGGACTTTCTTGCGGGCCGTTTCAAAAGGTCAGCTCTACAATTTTACGAAAACCTTCAGTTATGATCCGTCAGAACATACATTTAGCCCAGAGGATCAGGCGATTTTAAAGCTGCTGATTCAAATCAGTGAGATGACCAAGATGTTCGAGCAAGACGCTGATTACTGGTCGCGGAATTATTCAGACGATAAGATGCTGATGCTCCCAGCCAGTATGGCGGTCGAATTGTGTCACAAACTGGTCGAGCAGCCGCTTACACTTGTGGTGCTGGATAATAAAGGCAATTCGGCGTTTACCTACCCGCATATTCGACTGGCGTCAGGAAAACCGGATTTTGCCTATACATTGACAAAAAATGAAGCAGGCGATTATCAACTGGAGCTTGATATGCTTCAGCAGGCGATCTTTTTGGAAGCCTACCAGTTGATTTTTTGCGAGGGTGTTTTATATATTGGTCTGGATAAAATTTGGCCGGAACTAGCACCGCTGATTGCTTTTCATCAAGTGACCAATGCAGAGTTTGTTCAGTTTAGCGAACAGAAATTAAGCGAGATGATTTCCTATGTGCTGCCAACTTTGAAGAAAAGCGGCACGGTTACCATTGATTCATCGATTGCTGGGCGAATTATGCAGGCGCCCCTTGAGGCCAAAATGACGATTCGGCAAAAAGACCTCCGTCACGAAGTTCAGCTGCGCTATCATTATGAAAATCAGGTGTTTGATCCTTTCCAAACAGAGGAAAGTAATTTAGACGGGGAGCAAGTCATTATTCGTGATATTGAAAAAGAAAGCTATATCATGAATTTGATCGAACAGGCACCGCTCCATTTTGTCAGCGGCTCGATCTATGTGTCCCAAAAAGAAGAAGAGCTCTACCAGTTTTATTACCATATAGTGCCGCGTCTTTCTGAATATGTCGAGATTTATTTGGAGGACGGGTTGGAGGAAATGATTGAGGAACGCGTGAAGCCTGTTCTCGCCTTGAATTTGGAAAAAAGTGGCGATTTCTTGGCTGTTAATTTTGAATTTGAGGGAATTGCGGAGGATGAAATTCAGCAGGTCCTCGAATCCTTACGTGATAAACAAGCCTTTCACCGCTTGAAAAATGGCCGTTTTTTGTCACTCGAAGCGCGCAGCTATCAGGAGATGGAGCAAGTATTCGAGCTGCTTGATATTCGTAAAAAAGATGTTCAGAGTGAGCTACAGGTTCCACTTTATCGCGGCGTTCAGATTTATGAAGAGCTTGGGATTCAGCGCGTCGATGAAAGTCATCGTTTTAATCGTGACTTCAAGCATCTGCTGGAGGATATTACAGAAACTGTCCCAGATCAGTATCCACTTCCTAAAAAGCTGACTGCTGAACTGCGTGATTATCAACTTACCGGCTATCAGTGGCTACGATCGCTTTATAAGTATCGTCTGGGTGGTGTTTTGGCAGATGACATGGGTCTTGGTAAAACGATTCAGACGATTGCTTTTCTAACAGGCATTTTAGAAGAGCGGCCGGATCTAGCGCCTATCCTGATCGTCACGCCTGCTTCACTGCTTTACAACTGGCAGAGTGAGTGGCAGCGTTTTTCACCTGAAGTTCCAGTAGAGGTCATCTACGGAGATAAAAATCAGCGGCTCACGATGATAGACGAGATGCAGCCAGGCTGTGTGTACCTGATTTCTTATCCAAGTGTGCGTCAAGATGAAATCGCCCTCAGCAAAAAAAGCTTTTCCTGTCTGATTTTAGATGAGTCGCAAACGATTAAAAATTATCAGACGAAAGGTTCGCTTGCCGTTCGTTCCATCAAAGCAAGTGCTCGGTTCGCGCTAAGTGGCACGCCGCTTGAAAACCGAATCGATGAACTGTGGACGATTTTCCAAACGTTGATGCCGGGCTTTTTCCCAACGCTGCAAAAATTCAAGCAGATTCCACCGCGTAGCATCGCTAAATTGATCCGGCCGTTTCTAATGCGCCGCTTAAAACAGGATGTGGCAAAGGAACTGCCAGAAAAAATCGAAACAAATCTGCTGTCTGAGCTGACCAACGAGCAAAAGACCCTCTATCTGGCGTATTTAGAAAAAATTCAACAGGATTTGCTAGATCCGCACTTGGTGAACGGGGAAGAACGGATGAAGCTGCTTGCTGGTCTCACGCGTTTGCGGCAAATTTGCTGTGATCCACGCCTTTTCTTACCGGAATATCAAGGTCATTCTGGCAAATTCGAGCAGTTATTTGATACAATAAAGACGGCGGAAGAAAACAACAATCGGCTGCTCATTTTTTCTCAATTTACCAGCATGCTGGGGTTAATTCGTGATCAATTGGAAAAAGAAGGCTATGCGTTTTATTATATGGATGGTCAGACACCGGTAAAAGAACGGCTCAATATGGTCACCGCTTTTAATGAAGGACAGAAGCGTATTTTCCTAATCTCGCT
This sequence comes from Listeria costaricensis, assembly GCF_900183385.1. Classification (GTDB taxonomy): domain Bacteria; phylum Bacillota; class Bacilli; order Lactobacillales; family Listeriaceae; genus Listeria; species Listeria costaricensis. Next base: position 390,643 of record NZ_FXUT01000001.1, on the reverse strand, counting down.
AAAAGCTGGCGGGACGGGGCTGAATTTAATCGGTGCGGACATGGTGATCTTATATGATCTTTGGTGGAATCCGGCTGTAGAAGAACAAGCGGCCTCACGCGCGCACCGAATCGGACAGAAAAAGGTGGTCCAAGTGATGCGAATGATCACAAAAGGGACAATCGAAGAAAAAATTTATGACTTGCAGCAGAAAAAGCAAGCACTCGTCGATGAAATTATTCAGCCGGGTGAAAAACTGCTGACCAAATTAACACTGGATGAAATGAAAGAAATTCTAATGTTGGAAAATGAAAGGAAGGGATCATCATGACAAAATGGGAAGTATTTGCAACAGCAACAGAAGACGAGGCAGTGAAAAAAATTAAAGAATTGGAACTCGCAGGCTATCAAAAGGAAGATATTTCAATCCTTGCCAAGCGTCCAAAAGAAATCGAGGATCTGGCTGAAGAAGAGCAAGTAGAAGTGGAACGGCCGGTCAACGAAGAAGCTTTCGGCATCATTTCCGGTATTCTGCAATCGCTTAGTGGCGGTCTTGTTTTACCGCAAGTCTATACACCAAATGGCGCGTTTTATGCGGCTGGACCGTTTGCAAAATGGTTTTCACGTACAGATGACAAAAGTGTTCGCCGGCTTTTGGGCGATTTTGATTTGACCAAGGAAGAAATCGATCAACTTATTGAACATCTCGATCAAGGGGATATCTTAGTTCTAGCACGCTAAGCAGGTTTCATATGAAAAAGCTCAATCTAAAAAAACGAGGAGCCGTTCTGATTGCTCTAAGTCTCGTGAGTTTAGTTGCAGCAGTCCTCATCCTCATTATCGTCATGCAGTCAACCACGGAAAAGGATACGCAAAAATACGAAACGAGCATTCCAGAAGATTTCATTCCAATTTACCAAAAAGCGGCCAAAAAGTACCAGATTAGCTGGTTTCTTTTAGCAGCCGTTCATCGTGTGGAAACAAAATTTTCAACGGCTGAACCGATGATTTCAAAAGCAGGTGCAATCGGGCCGATGCAGTTCATGCCTTGCAGTTTTGTCGGCTGGCAGGAGAAAAGTTGTCCGCTAACAAATGGTGTGGGTGAGATTGCGCAAAAAGACTTGACCGATCCTGCTTATATTAAAAAGCATGGCGGTTATGGCGTAGATGCAAATGGCGATGGCAAGGCTGACCCGTGGGATTTAGAGGATGCCGTTTTTAGTACAGCTAATTTTCTTGCGGATAATGGCGCCAGAGATGGACAAGTTGAGAAAGCCGTTTTTGCATATAACCATAGCGAGAAATACGTGCGAGACATCATGGCTTATAAAAATAAATTTCAAAAAGAATGGCAAAAAGCACATTGAGCCATTCTTTTTTTGATGCGTTGATAACAAAAACTTATCGAAATGAGCGAGTTTATCTTTGTTTACTTATCAATCAATTTTCAGTACAATAGGTAGGTAGATATGCGTTTCAAGCGAAGGAGGAAACGAAGACATGACAAATTGGAAAGAACAAGCGAAGGCGTCTTTTCAACTAAATGATCAGACGTACCATTATTACAAACTAAATACGTTAGAAGCGAACCAAGAAACAAAAATCGAGAAATTGCCGTATTCCATCCGTGTTCTACTAGAATCTGTTCTAAGACAGCGCGACGGACGTGTGATTACAGATGCACACATTGAAAGACTGGCAAAATGGTCAAAAGCTGGAACAAGCGGAGAAGTTCCTTTTAAACCGGCGCGAGTGATCTTGCAGGATTTTACGGGTGTGCCAGCTGTGGTTGATTTAGCTTCCCTTAGAAAAGCGATGGCAGGTATGGGCGGCGATCCGGAAAAAATTAATCCGGAAATCCCTGTTGACCTTGTTGTCGACCACTCGGTTCAAGTCGATAGTTATGCCAATCCAGAAGCTTTGAAAATCAATATGGAGCTCGAATTTGAGCGAAATATGGAACGTTACACGTTTTTAAACTGGGCGCAGAAAGCCTTTGATAATTATCGTGCAGTACCGCCTGCAACCGGGATCGTCCATCAGGTCAACTTGGAATATCTAGCCGATGTAGTAACGGCTAAGAAGGACGAAAATGGGGAATGGGTAGCTTATCCGGACAGTCTGGTCGGTACCGACAGTCATACAACGATGATTAACGGGATCGGCGTTCTTGGCTGGGGAGTTGGCGGGATTGAAGCAGAAGCCGGCATGTTGGGTCAGCCGTCTTATTTCCCAATTCCAGAAGTAATGGGTGTCAAACTTACTGGCGCGCTTCCAAATGGAGCCACAGCCACAGACTTTGCTTTAAAAGTGACGCAAGTATTGCGCGAGAAAAAAGTAGTGGGCAAATTTGTTGAGTTTTATGGTCCTGGTGTTTCGACTTTACCACTTGCTGACCGGGCGACAGTTGCCAATATGGCGCCTGAATATGGTGCAACATGCGGATTCTTCCCTGTGGATGCGGAGTCGCTTGCCTACTTACGTCTAACAGGGCGTAGCGAAGAGCAGATCGCACTTGTACAGAAGTACCTGGAAGAAAACGATCTATTTTTTACAGCAGACAAACCGGAACCAACGTATACAGAAACAGTAGAAATTCGTCTGGATGAAATTGAACCAAACCTTTCCGGGCCAAAACGCCCACAGGATTTGATTCCACTTTCCAAAATGAAAGAAACGTTCCAAAAGTCGATCACAGCACCTGCTGGCAATCAGGGCTTTGGGCTGAAAGAGAGTGATCTGGAAAAAGAAGCTAAAGTCGTATTTGGCAACGGGGATGAATCGATCATGAAGACGGGGGCTGTGGCGATTGCGGCCATTACCAGCTGCACCAATACATCGAACCCCTACGTTATGCTGGCAGCGGGCTTAGTTGCTAAAAAGGCTGTTGAAGCGGGTCTGGAAGTGCCGAAATTTGTCAAGACCTCCCTTGCTCCGGGGTCTAAAGTGGTGACGGGCTATTTGGAAAAAGCCGGCTTAACCCCTTATCTACAAAAGTTGGGCTTCGATTTAGTCGGCTACGGGTGTACAACGTGTATCGGGAACTCTGGGCCTTTGAAAGATGAAATCGAGCAGGCTATTCAGGACAACGATCTTCTTGTGTCGGCCGTTTTAAGTGGCAACCGGAACTTTGAAGGTCGCATCCACGCGCTTGTCAAGGCGAATTTTCTAGCTTCACCACCACTTGTTGTGGCTTATGCACTCGCGGGTACGACAAATCTTGACTTGACAAAAGAAGCGATCGGTCGGGGTCATCACGGCAAAGAGATCTACTTGGATGATATTTGGCCAAGTGCTGAGGAAGTGAAGGCGCTTGTCGAAGAGACTGTAACGCCAGAACTTTTCCGCGAACAATATGCCCGTGTTTTTGATGAAAATGAAGCTTGGAATGCGATTGAAACGACAGACGAACCGCTTTACAAATGGAATGAGTCATCCACCTATATTGCCAATCCGCCATTTTTTGAGCATCTTTCCAAAGAAGCCGGTCGTGTAGAGCCGCTTTCTTCCATGCGGGTGATTGGTAAATTTGGTGACTCCGTTACGACGGACCATATTTCGCCAGCCGGTGCAATTGGCAAAGATACACCAGCCGGTCAATTTTTACAAGCAGAAGGTGTGGCTATTCGGGATTTCAATTCCTACGGTTCAAGACGTGGACACCATGACGTGATGATGCGCGGGACATTTGCCAATATTCGGATTAAAAATCAGATTGCACCGGGTACAGAAGGCGGCTACACGACATACTGGCCTACCGGTGAAGTGACGTCCATTTATGACGCATCTCGCAAGTATTTAGCTGATGGGACGGGCCTTGTTGTCTTAGCTGGTGATGATTATGGTATGGGATCATCTCGAGACTGGGCTGCCAAAGGGACGAACCTGCTCGGAATTAAAACAGTGATTGCTAAGAGCTACGAGCGCATTCATCGCTCCAACTTAGTCATGATGGGCGTTCTGCCGCTGCAATTCCAGCCAGGTGAGAGTGCAGATACACTTGGTTTGACAGGCAAAGAAACGATTTCTGTTGCTGTTGATGAAAAGGTACGGCCGCATGATTTGGTAGATGTGACTGCCGTATCTGAGGACGGAGCGACCAAGAAATTCCAAGCAGTCGTGCGCTTTGATTCTGAGGTAGAAATTGATTACTATCGAAACGGTGGCATCCTTCCGATGGTGCTCAGACAAAAACTGGAAGCTTAATAACGAAAAACTCTCCAATCAAGTTGTTGGGGAGTTTTTTTATCATAAGGATTGCACGAAACGAACAAATGTTCTATAATGAGAGAGAGGATAAAAAACTGCCATGAGGATTTTGAGCTTATTACTGCTACAGGTAGAAGAAGTTCCACCTTTAAAATGCATACAAGGAAAGCTTGGTTATTTAGAGTGGAATAATTTAGAAAGCAGTTGGCTCGGGTTTGTGCGGCTTTTTTACACATACATAGCAAAGATAACAGAGGGGTGTAAGAATGGAAAAACGTTGTAGTTGGGCAGAAAATGATGCAGTGATGAAAGACTATCATGATAAAGAATGGTGTGTTCCCAGTCATGATGACCGTTATATTTTTGAAATGCTGAATTTGGAAGGCGCGCAGGCAGGCCTTTCCTGGCGAACGATTTTATTAAAACGGGCAGGCTATCAAAAGGCCTTTCATCATTTTGAAGTGGATCGTTGTGCGGTTTTATCTGAAGAGGAGTTAACAGACATTCGCGAAAACGGTGAAGTGATCCGTAATCGTCTTAAGATTCAGGCTGTGAGAAAGAATGCCAAGGCCGCTCAGAAGGTGATGGCAGAATTCGGCTCACTAGATGCTTATTTCTGGCATTTTACCAAAGGGGAACGGATTGTGAACCACTGGACGGATAGCAGTGAGATGCCAGCACAAAGTCCGCTTTCCGAGACAATCAGTAAAGACTTGAAGAAGCGAGGCTTTTCTTTTGTTGGCCCAGTCATCATCTACTCCTTTTTACAAGCGATTGGCATCATTGATGATCATGAAGTCAGTTGCCCATGTCATAGCGCTTCTCTATAAAAAAACCAGAAATCAGGTGATCGGAATGGTGTCAAGCAGGAGGAAATATCTCCGTCCTGCTTGCTCGATATCCGACCAGCGTAACTGATTTCTGGTTTTTTATTCACTAGCTAGCTTAATGCCACATCGCGTTTGCGGAAAATGGTGAAAGTCAAAGCAAGTAGGAGAGCCATATAAATAAAGATGCCGACAATGATTTGCCAAATGTCGAGCCCGCCTGCTACAGGATTCCCCATGACTGCCTGATTGAGATTTAATAAGTTGAAAAGCAGCCATTTCAGCCAGTCATATTTAGCAATCGCAAGTGGTAAAAGGCTGGCAAGAATGTTTCCCGAAAATAGAATCCCGATACCCACGCCAACTGCCAACGCCTGAGAACGAACGACTGTAGAGAATAAGAAGGCGATGGTCAAGAAAAGTAACATCAGGATAAAGTTAGAACCGGATAGCTGTATGGCTTGTGTAAAGGCTGTGGTGGCACCTGTGCTTGGACTTAGTGGTAGAAACAGTGAAACTTTTGGCAAAATAAAAGAGAAAATGAGCGATGATACGAATAGGGTGATGCTTGTAATAACCGCATATGCGATACAAATCAAATATTTGGAAAGCAGAATCTGAGAGCGCGAATACGGCCGAGCAAGCAGCAATTTAATCGTTCCGCCGGAAAACTCAAAAGCCACAATGGTACTTGCCACAATTACAACTAATATCGTGGCAACCGTTGCAGAGGAGCCCAAAGAGCCGAAAAAGGAAGCATTAGAAAAGTCATTCATTACAAGCGGCTTTTCACCAGCGTCAATATAGGCTTGATAATAATCAATTTGATTTTGAATCTGTTCTTTTTCACTTTTCGGTGCTTGCTTTAATTGTTCTTTGAGTGAGTTGACAGAATCTTGCAAGGACAACTGTACGGCATGATAATTGGTTTTGCCGTTCCTGTCAAATGAACGAGAGTACTCTTCCTCGCTGACCTGCTGCCCATTCTCATTCGTATAGGCAGTAATTCCACCGTCTTTGGCAGTAGGTTCAGAGGAATCATTGGTGATTTTGGTGATTGAAAATATCATAATGGCCATGAGTGCAACAATCACAACCAGAATGATTTGCATGATCCAACTGGATTTCCGTTTAAAAAGTTTCAGCCATTCATTTTTTAAAAGTGCGGTCATTTTGTATCGCCTCCATTCGTTAGGGTCAAGAATCGTTCTTCAAGAGAGGCTTGATGCAAGGCCATTTCAAGCAAGTCGATTTCGCTATGAACTAACAGCTTGGCAATTTGTGGCACAAGCTCAGCATCTAGCGCGATCTCAAGCGTATTGCCATCAATGATTAATTGTTCGGGTTCTAGTTGGGCAAGGAGAGAAGCGGCTTTTTGACCGTCCGATACGACGAGGCGGTATTTATGGTGCGCACTTAAAGTGAGATCAGACATGCTTTCAATATGGGTTAGTTTTCCCTGATTGATAATGGCAAATCGGTCTGTAATCTGTTGGATCTCACTTAATAAATGACTAGAGATAAGGACGGATGTGCCAGAGTGAGCCAATTCACGAATCAGATCGCGGAATTCGGCCATCCCTTGCGGATCAAGACCGTTTGTTGGTTCATCTAAAATAAGTAGGGCGGGACTATGGAGGAGTGCTTGAGCGACACCTAGACGTTGGCGCATGCCTAGTGAATAGGTTTTTACTTTTTGTTGAATCGCATGTGTTAATTTTACTCGCTCAATAATGCGAGCCAATTCTTCGTCGGTGACTGTTTTTCGACTCATTCGAGCAAATTGCTTCAGATTATCTAGGCCGCTCATGTACATGTAAAACTCAGGGTTTTCAATGATGGCACCAATATCTTTGATAGCCCCTTTAAAATCTTGATCAATATCAATTCCATTAATATGTACTTTTCCAGTGGTGCGATTGATAAGTCCTACGATGGAGCGAATGATGGTTGTTTTACCAGCGCCGTTTGGACCAAGCAAGCCAAAAACTTCCCCTTGCTTTACATCAAAGCTGATATTTTCGACCAGAGTCTTTTTTCCAATTTTCTTTGACACTTGGTCAAGCTGTAGAACGGTAGCTTTCATATTTTCACTTCCTTTTTTTAGTAATAAAATCATTATATACCATTTGAATGATAAAAACATTATACTGCAGAAGGGGAGGTTATCCGTCTTAAGTAGGAAAAGAAAAGACCCATCTCGGAAGAATATCCAAGATGAGTCTTTTCGTGCATACATCCTATTACCATCAAGGGAATAAAGAATAATAGGCATGTATCACGCTAACTTATATAAAAGGTGGACAAGTTAGTAAGGTTTATACGCCTTTGTAAGCTTCGATGTAGATTTGTTTTAGTTCGCTTACAAGTGGTTGTTTAGGGTTAGCTGTTGTACATTGGTCAAGGAAGGCACGATCTGCAAGTGTATCAACCACTGCGTCAAATGCTTTCTTATCAACATTTTGTCCTTTCAGACTCATGTCAATGCCGACATCTTTACCTAGTTTGATGATCGCGTCAACAAGTGATTGTACGCCTTCTTCTGTAGTGGAAGCTTTTAGGCCGATAGTGCGTGCAATACGTGCATAGTCTTCATCAGCTGTGAAGCTTTCATATTTAGGGAAGAGCGCATGTTTGTAAGGTTTTTGTGCATTGTAACGAATAACATGCGGCATCAAGATGGCATTTGCACGACCGTGTGGAATGTGGAATTCAGGGCCGATTTTGTGTGCCAAGCTGTGGTTGATACCTAGGAATGCATTCGCAAATGCCATACCAGCCATTGCTGAAGCATTGTGCATTTTTTCGCGTGCATCTGGATCGCCTTTTAGTACGGAATCACGCAGGCTTTCAAAAACAAGTTCGATAGCGCGGATTGAAAGGCCACGAGTATAGTCACTTGCCATAACCGATACATAAGATTCAATTGCGTGAGTCAGAACGTCCATACCAGTATCAGCAGTGATATGTGCTGGAACCGTCATAACGTACTGTGCATCGACAATTGCAACATCTGGTGTTAGTTCGTAATCAGCAAGAGGGTACTTGATATTGTTTTCTTTATCAGTGATAACGGCGAATGGTGTTACTTCAGAACCTGTACCACTTGTAGTAGGGATCGCAACGAATTTCGCTTTTTCACCAAGTTTTGGATATTTGAATGTACGTTTACGGATATCCAAGAATTTTTGTTTTAGGCCGAAGAAGGAAGCTTCAGGGTGTTCATAGAAGAGCCACATACCTTTTGCAGCATCCATAGCAGAACCACCACCAAGAGCAATGATGCAATCAGGTTTGAAGTCTTTCATAAGTTCAGCGCCTTTATAAACTGTTACATCGGATGGATCTGGTTCAACGTCTGCAAATACTTGGTAAGAAACATCGTTCGAACGGCGTTTCAAGTGGTCGATTACAACATCCACATATTTGAATTGAACCATACCAGGGTCTGTTACGATAAATACGCGATTCAAGCCTTCCATCTTTTGCAGATACTGCGTGGAATATTTTTCAAAGAAGACTTTTGGTGGTAATTTGAACCATTGCATATTATTTCTCCGATCTGCGATACGTTTTACATTGAGTAAGTTTGTCGCGCTAACATTTTGTGATACAGAGTTTTTACCGTAAGATCCGCAACCGAGTGTTAGGGAAGGGATGAAACCATTGTAAATGTCGCCGATTCCGCCTTGAGCAGATGGTGCGTTAACAATGATCCGGCAAGCTTTCATGCGAAGACCGAATTGTTTTTGTGCTTCTACGTCAGTCGAATGGATAACAGCCGAGTGACCTAGACCGCCGTATTCCAACATTTCTTCTGCACGATCAAATGCTTCTGCTTGATCTTTTGCTTCAATAAATGCCAAGACTGGGCTAAGTTTTTCATGAGAAAGTGGATGTTTGTCGCCAACACCTTTGATTTCTGCAAGCAAGATTTTTGTATCAGCAGGAACTTTAAAGCCAGCATGTTCAGCAATCCAAGCAGGGGATTTACCAACAACGTCAGGGTTTAATGTACCTTTTTCAGGGTTGATGACAAAGCTTTCCAGTTTCTTGAATTCGGCACCTTTTACAAAGTAGCAGTTGTTGGCGATGAATTCATCTTTTACTTCTTTTACAATTTCTTTGTCGACAATAACTGCTTGTTCAGAAGCACAAATCATCCCTTGGTCGAATGATTTTGAAAGAACTAGGTCATTGACCGCACGTTTGATTTTAGCTGTTTTGTCGATGTAAGCTGGTACGTTACCAGGACCAACGCCTAGAGCAGGTTTACCAGTTGAATAAGCGGATTTAACCATGCCGGCACCACCAGTTGCTAAAACAAGGGCTACTTTTTCGTGATTCATCAATTGTTTAGTTGCTTCAATAGATGGTTTTTCAATCCATTGGATACAGTTTTCAGGAGCACCTGCTTTTACAGCTGCTTCATACACAATGCGAGCTGCTTCAGCGGAACATTTTTGTGCACTTGGGTGGAAAGCGAAGATGATTGGGTTACGAGTTTTAATCGCAATGATTGATTTGAAAAGTGTTGTAGAAGTTGGGTTTGTAGTAGGTGTAACCCCAGCAACCACGCCAACCGGTTCAGCGATTTCAATGACGCCCGTTTGTTTGTCTTCGTTAATAATGCCGACTGTTTTGTTGTTTTTAATGTTGTTCCAGATATATTCTGTTGCGAAAATGTTTTTGATACATTTGTCTTCATATAGTCCGCGGCCTGTTTCTTCGACTGCCATTTTTGCAAGCGGCATATGCTGATCAAGTCCTGCTAGGGCCATTTCATGAACGATATGGTCGATTTGCTCTTGGTCGTAGTTCTCAAAAGCCTTTAACGCCTTTTGTCCATTTTCAGCTAATTGGTCGATCATTTTTGTTACTTCTAATACTTCGCGAGTTGCTTCTTCTTTAATTGCCATTATTTGAACCTCCTAGTAATAGAGTGGGACGGGTAATGTCCTTGTTAGACAAATAGTGTCCCTAATCATCCAAAAAAATTTGGCAGTCGACTTGCCGCGTCTTTCGGATTTATTTGATTACAACGTTAGTATAAGCGATAAAAAAAAGTTTGTCCAGTATTTCACGTGAAAAGTTTCACAAGATGATAAAAATGGGCATATCGTCTTATAAATAAAGCGTTTTCTAAGACTTTTGGTTGACCATAAAAGTGCTTTTTATTATCAAAATTTCATCATTTTATTCGTTTTTTCGGATATTAGTTGTTCCTGTAACGAAAATGACTTGAAATTGTTTCACGGGAAAGAGAAACACTGCTTAAATCAGCATTTTCTTTACTGAGACAAACTATTTTTTTGTTCAAAAACTACCTTTTTCAGAAATGAATAAAAATAGCTTGCAATCTACAGGCTGTTTTGCTATAGTAAATGCAAGATATTTTTGGCGTTGATAAAGAGTAAGTAGCATGATGGAAGTTTAAAGAGAGCTGCCGGGTGGTGTGAGGCAGTAGCGGAAATGATGTGAATGGACTTTGGAGCCTCTGTTTTGAACGGTTGGATAACCAAGTAGGAACGGCGATTAGGCCTTATCGTTACACAAGGCAACCATTCAAATGTAAGAAGTTTGGCTGGAGAGTGAGCGAATTTTTCGTTAATCAAGGTGGCACCACGGGTCCCTCGTCCTTGTCTTTCATTAGACATGGAGAGGGGCCCTTTTTTATTTAGAAATCATTGAAAAAGCATGAAGCAGGAAGAGTAGGATTTGATGAAGTCTTAAAGAGAGTCGGCGGTTGGTGGGAGCCGATAGACAATCAAGTCGGAAGTGGGCCCTGCGCGTGATCCTTTGAACGAGCGCTTCAACAAGTAGGAGGATCCGGGTTGCTCCGTTAATAGCTGGAGATAAAGAGTGAAACGCTCTTTAAAAGAGGTGGTACCGCGAGACATTCGCCCTCTGCATGCTGATTATTTGCGTGTAGAGGGCTTTTATTTTGATAAAGGGGTGACTAAAATGGCAAGAATTCAAACATTACTTCAAGCAGATACATTTACGGCAATAATGGCATTTGAACGGTTGGAAGGAACTTTTAAAAGCTTACTGGAAGGTGCTGCGAAAGATACGGAAGCGGGGCGTTTTTCGATTATCGTTTATGATCCTGTCCACGAAATAACCATTCGAGAGGGCCAATTTTTTCTGGATGAGGAGGAGATAGAGACAGAGGATCCGCTTGCGACAGTCGAGGATATTGTGCTGACGAAAGAAAATGAAGATGAAGAGCTGCCTTTTGAAGCTGGGGCTGTTGGCTATGTGAGCTTTGACGTGGCGGCATACTATGAAAAAGTGGGGAAAGCGCCAAAGGATGAGCTCGATTTGCCGGATAGTCATTTTTTTCTGTATGAATCTTATGCCATTTTTGATCATCAGCAGGAAACGCTGACTTTAGTTGAAGAAAATGTCTATTCTAAGCGTTCAAAGGAAGAAATGGCAGAAAAACTTGCATTGCGACGCGCTAAATTTTATGATGCTCAGCCACTATCCACACAGGTATCTGTTGGGAAAATGCAATTTACAAGCAACTATTCGAAAGCGGACTTTATGGAGAAGGTTCAAAAAGCGAAACAATTTATTCAACAAGGAGATTTTTTTCAAGTAGTCCTGTCACAACGACTGAAAGCTGATTTTCATGCGGATCCCTTTGTTTATTATCGGAAATTGCGCCTGCTAAATCCTTCCCCGTATCTATTTTATATGGATTTTGGCGAAACAAAATTGATTGGTTCATCGCCTGAGAGTCTGATTAGCGTGAAAAATCGAATTGTTAAGACGAATCCGATTGCCGGAACGAGGCGGCGAGGGCAAACCAAAGAAGAGGATCAAGCACTTGCCAAAGAGTTGCAAACGGACGAAAAAGAGTTGGCAGAACATAAAATGCTGGTCGACTTAGGGCGGAATGATATTGGGAAAATTAGTCGAATTGGCTCCGTGCAAGTACCAGTCTACCTGACGATCGAGCGGTACCGATTTTTAATGCATTTAGTGTCCGTCGTGTCCGGCGAACTGCGGGAAGATGTTCGACCGCTTGAAGCGCTAAAGGCAACCCTTCCGGCCGGAACAGTAAGTGGGGCGCCAAAAATCCGTGCGATCGAGCGGATCTACGAATGGGAGAATGTCAAACGCGGTCCTTACGGTGGTGCGGCAGGCTATTTGACCAGACGCGGCAACATGGACTTTGCGCTTATCTTGCGGACGATGATTCTGAAAGGAAAAACGGCCTATGTCCAGGCAGGTGCTGGCATTGTCTATGATTCGGATCCGGAAAAAGAATATGAAGAAACCTTGCAAAAGGCTAAAGCATTGCTGGAGGTGGGCAAATGATTTTACTAATCGATAATTATGATTCTTTCACATATAATTTAGCGCAACTTTTAGGGGAATATAGCGAGGTGGTCATCTTGCGGAATGATGCCCCGCAATTGCAGGAGGAAGCGGATCGCGCGGAGGCCCTCGTTTTTTCACCGGGGCCAGGAATTCCAAGTGAGGCCGGACAGATGGAAGGCTTGATTAGGAAAATGATAGGCCAAAAGCCAATGCTCGGGATCTGTCTGGGACACCAGGCCATTGGAGAAGTATTGGGCGGTGAAATAAAACAAGCACAACATATTCGACATGGCAAGGTATCTGAGATTGACCAGCTAAAAAAGGGGGATCCGCTTTTTCGAGACCTGCCTGAACAGTTGGAAGTCATGCGGTATCATTCGCTCGTTTTGACAGAAGATTTGTTGCCAGAAAGCTTGGAAGTGACAGCGAGAGCCCTGGATGATGGGGAAATCATGGCGATTCGGCACCGGACAGAAAAAATTTATGGCGTGCAATTTCACCCCGAATCCATTGGCAGTCCTTTTGGTCAAAAAATCTTGCAAAATTTTATTGAAATCGTGAAGGAGGAACAGCAACATGGAAAATTTAGTGCAAAAAGTCTATGAACAGCAAAATTTATCCAAGCAGGAGATGCGGCAAGTAGCTGATCAAATTTTTCAGGGGAATCTTTCAGAGGCGGAGCTGGGCGCACTTCTTGTCGCACTTAAAATAAAAGGTGAGACGATTGAAGAAATAACGGCGATTGCAGAAGCGATGCAAGAAGTCGCACTCAAGCTGCCGGTAAGTGAACTTCGGGCGATGGACAATTGCGGAACAGGTGGGGACCGGTCGGGCAGTTTTAATATTAGTACGACGGCGGCGTTTGTTTTAGCAGCAGCCGGGATTCCAGTAGCCAAGCATGGCAACCGAAGCATTTCCAGTAAATCGGGAAGCGCAGATGTACTTGCCGAACTTGGCGTGGGCATCACACAATCGGAAGCCGAACTTTCGCGCCTGCTGAATGAAGTGGGGATTGCCTTTCTCTTTGCGCCGGCAGTTCACCCAAATATGAAGTATGTCATGCCAGTGCGGCAAAAGCTAGCCACGCCCACTGTTTTTAATCTGATTGGACCGCTGACAAATCCGGCACCGCTTGAAGCGCAACTGGTGGGCATTTATCGGGGAGATCTTTTAGAGCAGATCGCCTATGTCCTCAAAAATTTGGGGAGAAAGCGAGCGGTGGTGGTCCACGGTGCCGGGGGACTGGATGAGGCGACGCTTGCAGGGGTCAACCATTACGCCTATTTAAATCAGAACCAGATCACCTTGCATCAGTTTGCGCCAGAAGATGTAGGGCTGAAACAAATGCCGCTTGAAGCGATTCGCGGTGGAGATGCAAAAACCAATGCGGTTATTTTGAAGCAGGTGTTAAAAGGAGAGCCGAGTGCCTATTTGGATACGACCCTTTTAAATGCCGGACTAGGTTTATTTGCTTATGGACGTGTCGATACGATTGAAAAAGGAGTCGAACTTTCCCGGGAGATTATCCACTCTGGCGCAGCTTTCGCAAAATTACAGGAGCTGATTGAAAAACAAAAGGAGGTTGTCGCAGGATGACTTTTTTAAAAGAAATTTTACAGGCAAAAGAAATCGAGGTAGCCAACCTGGCGAATGAAAAATTGCGGGAAGATCAACCGCCCATCTTTGGCTTTAGTGACTATTTGGCAGAACATGCTGATACGTTGCAACTGATTGCTGAAGTAAAACGTGCCTCTCCTTCAAAAGGGGCCATTCATCTGACAGTGGATCCGGTTTTGCAGGCGCAAAAGTATCAAGCGGCCGGGGCAGCCATGATTTCCGTTTTGACAGATACCACCTATTTTAAAGGTTCAATGGAAGATCTTCAGCAAGTCGCAAGGGTCGTTCAGCTTCCCGTGCTTTGTAAAGATTTTATCATTTCTGAAAAGCAGCTGATTCGAGCGCGCAATCACGGGGCATCGGTGGCACTGCTGATTGTTGCGGCTTTGGGAGAGCAGCGTTTGCAGGAACTTTTGAAAATAGCGCGGCAGATTGGACTTGAGACGCTCGTCGAAGTGCACGATGCGGTCGAACTTGAGATAGCCAAACGTTCTGGCGCTGAGCTGATTGGCGTCAATAATCGCGATCTGCACAGTTTTAAAGTGGATCTTGCAGTCAGCGAGCGTTTGGCGGCAAACTTTTCAGAAGGTCCATTTTATATCAGTGAATCGGGCTTTCGCGAGCCGGCAGATGTCGAGCGGGTCAAAGGGGCCTATCAGGCGGTGCTGGTCGGTGAAGCGTTGATGCGGGCAGAAGATCCAGTGGTAGCAGCGAAAAGATTGAAGGTGAAACGATGAAAGTGAAAATTTGCGGACTAAAAACAAAAGAAGATGCGCAATTTGCAGCGCTAGAAGGAGCAGACTTTATCGGCTTTGTATTTGCACCCAGCAAGCGGCAGGTGAGCCTTCCAGAAGCGGCCCAAATGTCTGCCGAACTACCGGATTTCGTTCAAAAAGTAGGCGTTTTCGTTGACCCGACTTTCGAGGAAGTGGAAGAAGCCATTCAGCAGGTGCCGCTCGACTATGTCCAGCTTCATGGAAAGGAAACACCCGCTTTTGCAAGCAGACTTTCTGCGCCAGTTATCAAGGCATTCAAGGTGAAAGACGGCACGATCCAAGGCAATCCTACAGCCTATCCAGATTGTCTGATTTTGCTGGATGCGCCCAGCACAGAATATGAAGGCGGCGGGGGCATCGCGTTTGATTGGGAAAAGCTCGATGAAAAAGCCTTGCCAACGGAACGACTGATCATTGCCGGCGGGCTTTCGAGTGCCAATGTAGGGACGGCGATTCGTAAATTTACACCGTTTGCAGTCGATGTTTCCACCGGCGTCGAAACAAATGGCAAGAAAGATCCGTACAAAATCAAGCAATTTATTAAGCAAGCAAAGGAGAGAAAAAAATGACCTATAAAGCACCTGATCAAAATGGCTTTTTTGGCAGCTATGGCGGCCGATTTGTTCCTGAGACACTGATGCAGGCGATTCTTGAGCTGGAGGATGCATACAAGGCTTCTAAAAAGGATCCAAACTTTCAACAAGAGCTTTCCTATTATTTAGCAAATTATGTGGGCAGGGAAACGCCGCTCTATTTTGCAGAGCAGCTGACCGCCTATGCAGGTGGCGCCAAGATTTATTTGAAACGAGAAGATCTTAATCATACGGGCGCCCATAAAATCAATAATACGATTGGGCAGGCCCTTCTTGCTAGACAAATGGGCAAGCAAAAAGTAGTCGCAGAAACAGGCGCCGGACAGCATGGTGTCGCAACTGCCACCGTGGCCGCCCTCTTTAATATGGAATGCACCATTTTCATGGGAGAAGAAGATGTGGCTAGACAGGCGCTGAATGTTTTCCGAATGGAGCTGCTTGGGGCAAAAGTAGTCAGCGTAAAATCGGGCAGCCGTACTTTAAAAGATGCCGTCAACGAAGCGCTGCGTTACTGGGTGGCAAATGTGCAGGATACCCATTACATCATGGGTTCTGTTTTAGGACCGCACCCATTTCCGGAGATTGTCCGTGACTATCAGCGGATCATTGGGGATGAGGCAAGGCGCCAGTTTTTAGCGGCTGAGGGAAGACTGCCGGAAGCGATTGTGGCGTGCGTGGGTGGTGGTAGCAATGCGATGGGCTTGTTTTATCCGTTCATTGAAGACAAAACAGTGGACATGTATGGCGTGGAAGCAGCAGGGGCTGGCCTTGATACTGATCAGCATGCGGCGACCATTGCGAAAGGTGAAAAAGGGATTCTGCATGGTGCGATGATGGATGTTCTGCAAAATGAGGACGGGCAGATTTTAGAAGCCTTTTCAATCTCAGCTGGCCTTGACTATCCGGGAATTGGACCTGAACATAGTCATTTTAAGGAAATTGGTCGAGCGGAATACGTCTCAGTGACCGATCAGGAAGCCCTTACTGCCTTTCAATTATTAGCACAAATGGAAGGAATCATTCCAGCTTTGGAAAGCGCCCATGCGATCAGTTTTGGCGTCAAATTAGCAGGGGGGCTGCCAGCAGATAAAGCCATCATCATTAATCTTTCGGGCCGCGGGGACAAAGATGTCGAGCAGGTCAGGTCGAAACTGAAAGGAAGAGACGAATGAAAACATTGACTAAAAAATTGAAAAGTCATCCAAAGCCACTGATTATTCCTTATATTATGGCAGGGGACGGCGGGCTGGACAATTTAGCTGAGCGCATCCAGCTGCTTGAGGAGGCCGGAGCCGCTGCCATCGAAATCGGCATCCCGTTTTCAGATCCGGTTGCAGATGGCCCTGTGATTCAGCTTGCCGGTTTGCGAGCTTTTGAAGCAGGTGTGACACTTGAAAAAGTCCTGAACGAGTTGGCAGAGCTTCAAACGGAAATCCCCCTAATCGTCATGACCTATTTCAATCCGGTTTTCCATTTTGGCACACAGCGCTTTGTCGAGCAGCTTAAAAAGACGCCAGTGAAAGGTGTGATCATTCCTGATTTACCTGCCGAGGAAAGCCATTTTCTAACCCCCTATTTACAAGAAACCGATCTCGCCCTGATTCCACTCGTATCCCTGACGAGTCCCAAAGAACGTGTGCAAAAGCTTGTGGAGCAGGCAGAAGGACTCGTCTATGCCGTTACGGTCAATGGGACAACAGGAGAACGCCCAGCTTTCGATCCGCATTTGCAGGAGCATTTTGACTTTATTCGTCGGATCAGTGAGGTGCCCGTTTTGGCAGGGTTTGGCGTCTCCACACTTGACCACGTCCGTTTTTTCAGCAGGTTTTCAGATGGAGTCATAATCGGCAGTAAAGTTGTCCAAGCGTTTCATGAAAAGCGGGAAGAGGAACTGATTTCTTTTATCCAACAAGCAGCAGAAAGCGAGAGTTGAAAAGCCAAGGCAGTCGTGGTAAAGTCGTTTTAGTAGAAAGCGAATAGAAAGAAGGCCGAAAATATGCAAGAAACAGAAGAAACGTATCTGCACAAAACGACGCGCTACGTCACGATGACACTTTCCGTCATCTCCATTTTGCAAGGGCTATTATCGATTATCGGGCTGGTTGCCGTGAATTCCATGAGAAGTGAGATTGTGGCCAAATTATCCGAAGCAGATTTCCAAAAGATGATTCTAAACAGCGGGCTCAATACGGTGGCTTTTTTAGCAATCGGCGGTTGGCTTTTGCTGACATTTTTTAAATTAAAAAAAGACGAGCCGATTTCAGGGCTTGTCTATCTCGTTTACATCGCCTACATTATTTTTTCCGTTGTGATGATGTTTGTAAAGCAGACGGCACAGGTTGGTAATCTCGTCATTCCATTTGCTCTAATCGTGTTTGCAGCACTCTCTTTTTTCAGCGTCAGAAAAATGAAAAAAGAGATATCCTAACGACTTAAAAAGAATCTTTCTGTAATCTTAATCAATTTTTGCAGGAAGGTTCTTTTTTTTTGAGTAATTAAATGGTAAAGTAGACAAGAATGTTACTATTTTTTAGATAAGGAAGTAAAGCGATGGGATCAAAATTACTTCGAGGGACATTTATCCTGACACTCGGAACACTCATTTCCAAAGTGTTAGGTATTTTATATGTCATTCCGTTTTATGCCATTATTGGCGGGGACAAGCCGGCCCTTCTTTATAATTTCGGTTATGTGCCATAC
Source organism: Listeria costaricensis (assembly GCF_900183385.1). Taxonomy (GTDB): domain Bacteria; phylum Bacillota; class Bacilli; order Lactobacillales; family Listeriaceae; genus Listeria; species Listeria costaricensis. Next base: position 372,610 of record NZ_FXUT01000001.1, on the reverse strand, counting down.
CAGCTGTTTCTCAGTGTAGCTACTGCCGGGATTCCGCTTGCAGTTGCTAAATATATTGCCAAGTACAATGCGATGGAAGAATATGCAATCGGCCGAAGACTCTTCCGAACGGGTGTCTATCTCATGATTGCCTCCGGTATCCTATGCTTTATTGCGATGTACGCCCTAGCACCGATTCTTGCCAGTATGCAGCAGCTAGAAGGCGGGTACAGTCTGGAAGATGGCATCCAGGTCATTCGCGCCGTCAGTTTCGCCCTTTTGATCATTCCGGTGATGAGCTTACTCCGCGGCTTTTTCCAAGGGTACAATTCGATGGGACCGCCAGCCATTTCGCAAGTCATTGAACAAGTAGTCAGAATTATCTTCTTGCTGGGTAGCACTTTTGTCGTGATGTATGTGCTAGATGGTAATGTGGTGACCGCCATCAGCTTAGCGACATTTTCGGCCTTTGTGGGTGCGCTTGCCAGCCTGCTTCTACTTCTATGGTACTATTTCAAACGAAAACCAGGGCTCGACCGGCTGCTGCTTGAAACGCGCGGTGAATTGCACGTGTCGATCGGCACGCTCTACAAACAGATCATTCTGTCCGCAATTCCGTTCATTATCGTGGGTTCATCCAATGCCCTTTATCAACTGGTCGATCAGTTCACACTGGGACGAGTGCTCAGCTACATTGGTGTTGCAGCAGACAAAGTGAATTCCTACGTGGCCATCATCAACTTTGACGTGCAAAAACTAATTTTGATTCCGGGCACGCTTGCGATCGCTTTTTCCATGGCGCTGGTTCCGCTTGTGACAGCCGCTTATGTCCGAGGAGAACGCGGACAGGTCAAACGCCAACTAAATGATGTTTTTCAGATTCTGCTGTTTTTGACGATACCGGCATGTTTTGGGATTGCTCTCTTGGCAAGACCACTTTTTACCGTTTTCTTTACAGCGAGTGAAACTGGGGTAGACTTACTGCAATTTTATGCACCAATCGCGATTTTGTTCTCATTGTTCAGCGTGGCCGCCGCAGTTTTACAAGGGATTGATGAGCAGCGGTTTACGGTCCTCGGGCTGTTACTCGGACTGCTTGCAAAAACGGTGCTGCAAATGCCGCTGATTATGCTTTTTGAAGCAAAGGGAGCCATTCTTGCTACAGGAATTGGCTATGCCGTCAGCTGCATCTTCATGCTCTATATCATTAAAAAATATGTCCGCTTTTCCTTTTCGCTTATTTTTCGGCGAACCGTCCTATTTTTCTTTTTGACAGCCGCAATGGCAGGCGCAGTTTTGCTTGCTTACTTTGGTCTTGCCACGTTTATCAGTCCAGATCATAAATTAAGCGCGCTCCTCCTTGTGATCATCTGCGGTGGGATTGGCGCAATCGTTTATGGCTATCTGTCGCTCAAACTGCATTTGTCAGATAAATTGTTCGGACCACGAGGAACTGCTCTTAGAAAACGCTTGGGCATTCGTTAAAAAAAGCGCACATCTCTTCTATTTAATATGTAAAAACGCTTGTGAGTGAGTTCAGGCGTTTCATATTAAAAGGGGATGTGCGCTTTTTCAGCTTTCTGTCATTTCACTAAAAATCTTCAAGTACGCTGGAAGTTGGGCAGCCACTTCGGTTGGACGAACCACAAAACATTTTTTCGCTAAAGTATCGGCAATATAACTGTGAAAAAAGACAGCTGCGAGCAATCCGTCGATAGGTTGCTCCGTTTGGTGAAGCAGCCCTGCGATAATACCAGCAAGCGTATCACCCATTCCACCAGTCGCCATGGCGGGAGACCCATAAACATTTTGCCAAATATCAGCGGATGTATAAACCCGTGTCCGGTGTCCTTTTAAAACGAGGGTAGCGGGCAGCTGTTCGGCAAATTCTGCCGGATCATCCGTTTTTGGAAGCAGATTTTTCAGACGCTCCCATTCCCCTTGATGCGGAGTGAAAATCAGTTGGGCTTTTGGCTTTGGTAACTGATTTCTAGCAAAAAGTGTAATCCCGTCACCATCAATAATTAGCTGCTGCTCTGCCAAACTTTCCGCAAGAATCAGAGACAGCAGTTCATGGGCAGTCTCGTCTAGCCCAAGCCCCGGCCCAATCAAAAGGGTATCAAAATTTGGCAAAAGTTCTTTCAAGCGCTTGCTATCCGTATAGTCGAGAAACATACATTCAGGCAAACGGGCATGAAGGGCGCTTCGATTGACGGGATGTGAGGCGAGGGTAACGAGGCCTGCGCCGCTATAGACTGCTCCTTCAGCGGCCATGATACCTGCACCGCCATACATGTCATTTCCTGCTACAATCAATACTTTCCCATATTGATTTTTATAGCCCTCCTCATCTCGTTCATGAATAACATGGCAGACGTGCTTGGGTGTAATTTTTTTCATGATTTGACTTCCTTTCGATTTCTACTTGAATTTCTTTCAGCAATCGCGCTAAAATAGAGGGCGGATCATCCATCTCATCATATCGGAAGAAAGGGGGATTTGTAAAATGAAACCTGTTATTCCTGCTGTAAAAGCAGTGATCGTCAAAGGGGATACGTTTCTTGCTTTAAAAAAGAAAGGCCAAGCGGGAGATGTTTATGAACTGCCTGGCGGAAAAATGAATTTTGGCGAGACGCATGGCGAATGCCTTTTCCGTGAAGTCTACGAAGAAACAGGCCTTGAAGTACAGCCGTTTATTCTTTATGACACGTGGGAAAATTTTCAACCTGATTATCAGATTACAGGTGTTTTCTACTTGGTCGAAATGCCGGAAAACGGAACGATTCGTTTATCAGAAGAACATGTTGCTTATCAATTTTTGCCGCTTGAAAAAGCCTCACTTGCACAAATGGATATTGTGTTTGCCGACCGAATGGCGCGTTGGGATTTTGAGGCAATCAAGGGTTTTATGGGCGCAAGATAAGTGAAATTTTCTTTTTTTTAAGTTACGGCTTTCCTAGTAGGGAAAAAGGGTTTACAATAGTAGACGTAAGTAATAAGTGGAAGGACTGAAAAGCGAATGAGTACAATCGATTGGCAAAAAGAAGTGGAAAGTCGCCGAGACGATTTTCTAAAAGATCTAGAAGGGTTGCTTCGCATTCCGAGCGTGCGGGACGATAGCAAGAGTACAGAAGATGCGCCATTTGGCCCTGATGTAAAACGTGCACTTGATTATATGATCGAACTAGGTGCAAAAGACGGATTTACAACAAAAGAAGTTGGGAACGTAGCCGGCCATTTAGAATATGGTGCGGGTGAAGAGCTTGTCGGCGTGCTTGGTCACGTGGATGTTGTACCGGTTGGTGACGGCTGGAGCCACGATCCATTCGATCCCATTCTAAAAGATGGCAAATTATATGCACGCGGAGTTGCGGACGATAAAGGCCCAACGATTGCTGGCTATTATGCACTGAAAATTATCAAGGAGCTTGGTCTGCCAATTTCACGCAGAATTCGAATTATCGTCGGTTCTGATGAAGAAAGTGGAATGAGCTGTGTAGAACGCTATTTTGAAACAGAAGAACAACCAACTGTTGCTTTTGTTCCAGATGCAGAATTCCCAATCATTCACGCGGAAAAAGGGATTTCCGAACTGGACGTTTCCTTTAAAGGTGGCGAAAAAGACGGAGCAGCTGATTTCCGTTTGATCAGCTTTGAATCTGGCGAACGCTACAATATGGTGCCAGATCATGCACGCGTTGTTTTGGAAGACGTAAAAGATGTGGACAAACTTGAAAAAGCTTTTGCGGATTTCTTGCAAAATCATGATGTAACAGGCGAAATTGAAACAGAAGGCACACAGGCTACTATTTCTGTTGTCGGAAAATCTGCCCATGCGATGGAACCGAACAATGGGATCAATGCCGGTCTTCATTTAGTGGCTTTCCTTGGCGGTTTTGAACTGACAGGTGCGGCTAAAGATTTTGTTGCATTTGGTCGTGACTATCTATTTGGCGATTCACGTGCAGTCAAACTAGGTATCAACTATGAAGATAAAGAAAGCGGCGAGCTTACAATGAATGTTGGCGTAATCCGCTATAGCGTAAGCGAAGGCGGCCGTTATGGCTTAAACTTCCGCTACCCAGTAACAGCTGACATGGATAAACTGAAAAATAAAGCAGAAACAGTCGTGTTGGAATATAATGCCGAGTACTCGCATTACAATGATTCCAAACCACTATTTGTGCCACAGGATCATCCGCTTATTCAAATTTTGCAAGAAGTCTACACGAAACATACTGGCGAAGAAGCAACACTGCTTTCAATTGGCGGCGGTACATACGCGCGTCATCTTGAAACAGGGGTAGCATTTGGCGCCTTGTTCCCAGGACGTGAAGACACGATGCACCAAAAAGATGAATTCAGCTACTTTGATGATTTACTAAAAGCTACTGCTATTTATGCAGAAGCCCTTTACAAACTGGCAAAATAAAGGGTATAATTGAAAAAATTCTAGCCGTGTGCAGGCCTCAGAGTTTGCATGCGGCTCTTATTTTTTAAAAGCTTTCAAGTAGAAAAAATAAGGAGTGAAAGAAATGAAAGTTTTAGTAAATGATCAATTGGTGGAACGTGACGAAGCGAAAGTAGACATCGAAGACCGCGGTTATCAGTTTGGCGATGGTGTGTATGAAGTGGTTCGTCTTTATAACGGTCAATTTTTTACATATGAAGAACATATTGACCGCTTGTATGCCAGCGCCGCCAAAATCGAACTTACAATTCCTTATTCAAAAGATAAATTGCGTGAGTTGTTAGAAAGTTTGGTGAAAGAGAATAACATTCAAACTGGCAATGTATACCTGCAAGTATCACGCGGAATCCAAATGCCGCGCAATCACGTCATTCCAGATGCGTTTCCACTTGAAGGTATCTTAACGGCTTCTGCTTCAAATGTGCCGCGCAATGAGGGGCAATTTGTGGCGGGCGGCAAAGCGATCACACTAGAAGATGTTCGCTGGCTGCGCTGTGACATTAAAAGTATCAGTTTATTAGGAAATATTTTGGCAAAAAATAAAGCGCATCAAGCAGGCGCGTTAGAAGCCATCCTGCATCGCGGAGACTTGGTGACAGAATGTTCTGCTTCAAATGTATCGATCATTAAAAATGGCGAGCTATGGACTCATGGTGCAGATAATTTAATTTTAAATGGTATTACGCGTCAAGTGATTAATCAAGTGGCAAGTGAGGCTGGCATCACTGTCCATGAAGCAGATTTTACTGTTCAGGATCTTGAAACAGCCGATGAAATTTTCATTTCTAGTACGACGCTTGAGGTTACACCGATCATCAATTTGAATGGTCAAACAGTAGGAGATGGGAAACGTGGCCCAGTGACAGCACGTATTCATGAACTATTTGAAAAAGAAATTGAACGGCGCTGCGGAGAAGGTGCACTTATTACGGCTAAATAAGAGGGCGTATAAGGAAGGGAATGTCGGTTTTGCTATCGACATTCTTTTTTTGTAATTTTTTTCAATTCTATTATAAGTTGATGTGGTGCGATTGGGATCGTTTGCATAAAAATGCGGTGGAAAACGAATCGTTGACAAGGAAGAAAATCAGGCGTAAAGTTATGATTGCTAATTGTTCGCATACGAATTATTCGCATGCGAAACTACGGGGGGGTTAAGAGAAACATGGATGAAAATCTGGTTCGTGAAGTCGTGCTGTCATTTCGAGATGTGCATAAAAAGATCAATCATTTTCTGGCGGATGAAGCGGCTCGGCATGGGATTACGGTGATGCAGCTGTTGGCACTCAGCTTGATTCGCAAAGAGCCACATTTAACACTCGGTGAGCTTTCCGAACGAATGAAATTAAGTAAAAGTACTGCCTCTGGAATTGTCGACCGACTTGTCAAAGCGGGTTTTTTAACACGTGCCCGAAACGCAGAAAATCGACGTACGCTTAATTTAGTCCTAACAAAAGCTGGCGAAGAAAAAGCGAGCGAAACATATGAACTGTTTTTCAAACGACTGGAACCGATTTTAGAAGCAGGGTCTGAGCCCCTCCATGAACTCTTAGAGACGCACCGTGCAATTTTGGCGATTTTAGAAAGAGAGGGATCTAAGGATACATGAATATGAAAGCAAATGTAACAAGCGTCAAGCGAAACGGCATCCTGATCGTTATGCTGATGGGTGCCTTTGTAACCATTCTCAATCAGACATTGATGAATGTGGCGCTTCCGAGTATTATGCGGGATTTTTCCATTACCGCAAGTCAAGGACAATGGCTTTCGACTGGTTTTATGCTTGTAAATGGCGTAATGATCCCAACGACTGCGTTTTTAATTGAAAGATTTACAACAAGACAACTCTATCTGTTTGCAATGATTACGTTTGCGATTGGGACAGCAGTAGGTGGCTTTGCCGCAAATTATGGCATGCTGATTGCCGGTCGAATGATTCAGGCTGTTGGAGCAGGGGTCGTGATGCCGCTTCTCACAGTAGTTGTTTTGAACTTATTTCCAATAGAACGTCGCGGCAGGGCAATGGGGCTGATTGGGCTTGCCATGAACTTTGCCCCTGCGATCGGACCGACACTTTCCGGCTGGATCGTGCAGGAATTCGCATGGCGCGATTTATTTTTCATTATTATTCCGTTTGCACTACTTGATATTGTGGTAGCCATTTTTCTACTGCGCAATGTCGGGAAACGAACTTTTCCGAAACTGGATATTTTGGGGCTCCTTATGTCAACTGTCGGCTTTGGCAGTCTCCTGCTCGGTTTCAGTAATGCCGGCGATCACGACTGGCTCACTATGAAAGTACTTGGTTTTATCCTCCTAGGCCTGGTCGTCTTATGCCTATTTATTTGGTATCAGAGCCGTAGCCGCACACCTCTGTTAAACTTCAACGTCTTTAAAAATCCAACTTTCACATTAACCACTACGATCAGCTTTTTCGTCATGATGGGGCTATATGGCGGGATGCTACTTTTGCCGATTTTCTTACAAAATGTGCGCGGCTTTTCACCGCTCGATTCGGGGCTGGTCCTGCTTCCGGGTGCACTCATGACTGCGGTTCTCTCACCGGTAACAGGGATGCTGTTCGACCGTTTTGGCGCCAAGTATTTGTCGCTAATCGGGCTCCTCATTATGGCTTCGACCACCTTCTTATTTACAAATCTGGATGAGCAAACAACACTACTTTACATTGTTATCGTCCAAACCATTCGGGCAAGTGGGATGGCCATGGTCATGATGCCGCTTCAAACGGCCGCGCTAAATTCTTTGCCTCTTTCACTTGCTGCACATGGTTCGGCAATGTTTAATACAATCCGGCAGGTTGCCGGCTCGATTGGGACTGCCGCGCTAATCACAGTCATGTCAAAAAGCGCCGCAAGTTTTGGAAAGCAGTTGACAGGTGCAGAGGTTGCCGGGAAAACACAGCAGCAGATTGCGGATCACATTTTGATTCACGGGATTGAAACGGCCTTTTTAGCTGCATCGATTCTTTCTGTTATTGCGTGTATATTGACGCTTTTCATCCGCAAAAATCCAAGTGGTTTGGAACCCGTCGTTCACAAGGAAGCACAATCATAAAATAAAAAGAAACAGGGTGATAATTTTTCACAACTGTTTCTTTTTTTGTAAGAATATGCGAATAAATAAGGCCTATTGCGGGTTGTATTTGTTTCTGAAGCTGTTTTAAAAAATCACTTTCTTCTTTACGAACATATGTTGACTTGACGTGCATCAGGAAGAGAAGTAAAATCAATTTTAGTGATACTGGTGAGAAATTTTTTGAGAACCTTTCAAGAAGAAAAGGTGTGTTTGGTATGAAGGATCAATTTTTTGGGATAGAGTATGAAATCAGTCCGGCTGGAGGGGAGACCGGTCAAGCATTTATCGCAATTCATGAAGACGAAAAATTCTTTTTAAAACGGAATTCTTCGCCTTTTTTAGCTGCGCTTTCTGTAGAAAATATCGTGCCGAAACTGATTTGGACACGACGCGTGGAAACTGGCGATGTGATTACAGCCCAAAAGTGGATCAATTGCCATGTGCTATCCGCGGCAGAAATGACGGACATGCGTGTGAGCGAATTGCTTCGGAGGATCCACCACTCTAAACCGCTGAAGGAAATGCTCGCCAAAATAGAAGATCGTGATTTTTCTGCACGCAAGCTTTTAGAGAGAACCAAACAATACCTGCCAAACGGCCTTAATGAGCTTGAAACACAGGCGCTGGACCAACTGGAATTGCGCTTTGACTCATTTGAAGAGGAAACGCATGTTGTTTGTCACGGCGACATCAATCATAACAATTGGATTATTTCAGAAGAGAATGAGCTGTTTTTAGTTGACTGGGATGAGGCGATGCTTGCCGACCGGGCAACGGATATCAGTATGTTTTTATACCAGTATATTGATTTTAAGGACTGGGGCGATTGGTTGAGCGCGAATAATCTGGCACTGACGCCGTCCTATTTGCATAAATTAAAGTGGTTTGCGCTTGTGCAGACTCTTTATCAGCGTCAAATCAAGAGAACCAAGCAAGAAAAATATAAATTAGATCAACTGTTACAAATGATTTTGAAGGATGAGAGGTAAGAAATTCATGCGTGTAAAACATAAACCTTGGGCAAAAGAAAAATTAGCGGCCCATTCTGCGGTTGTTATTCAGGATCCGGCATCTTGCAAAGGCCGCTGGAACGAAATTTTTGGCAATGATCAGCCCATTCATGTTGAAATTGGCTCTGGTAAAGGGCAATTCGTTGCGGGAATGGCTAAACAGAACCCAGACATCAATTATATCGGTATTGAAGTGGTAGAAAGCGTACTTGTGATTGCGCTCGATAAGGTGCTTGCAGCAGAAGTGCCGAATGTGAGACTTTTAGCGGTAGACGGGGCAAGTTTGCAGGACTATTTTGAACCAAGCGAAATCAGCCGAATTTATTTGAATTTTTCCGATCCGTGGCCGAAAAAACGTCATGCCAAGCGTCGTTTGACCAATCCGCGGTTTTTAACACTTTATCAAGCACTTTTACCAAAAGATGGGGAGATTCATTTTAAGACCGATAATCGCGGTTTGTTTGAATATTCGCTGCATGCGCTGTCGGAATATGGAATGGTGCTCCATCATGTTTCGCTAGATCTTCACAAAAGTGATTTCGAGGGAAATGTGATGACAGAATATGAAGAGAAGTTCTCTCAGCAAGGCTATCCAATCTATCGTTTGGAAGCTGTGTTCCGCTAAAATCAGACAATGGGCTTCTGTAACAGGAAGCCTGTTTTAATAGATGATAATCATATTATGTAAACTAGGAGAGGGCATGATGAATAAACTGCAAATTGGAGAAATAGAGATTCACTGGCTGCGAGGTGGGGTAACAGGTTTTGACGGAGGTGCCATGTTTGGTGTGGTTCCAAAAGCGCTGTGGCAGAAAAAATATCCGGCTAATGAAAAAAATCAGGTGCCAAATGTCACGGATCCAATGTATTTTTATTTTCAGGGCAAGCATTATTTGATTGATGGAGGCATTGGACGTGGTCGATTAACAGAAAAGCAGCGGCGAAATTACGGTGTGTCGGAGGAATCCTTCGTGATAGAGGATTTGGCAACGCTGGGTGTTCGACCGGAAGACATTGATTTTATTTTGATGACGCATCTTCATTTTGACCATGTCGTGGGTCTTTCCACATTTGATTCACGTAAAAATCAACTGGTTTCTCTATTTCCGCATGCCCAAATTATCGTAGAAGAAACGGAATGGGAAGAAATGCAACATCCGAATATTCGTTCGCAAGCGACTTATTGGCCGGAAAATTTTCAAGCAATTGCGGCTCAAATCACGCCTTATAAAAAGCACATTGAAATTGCGCCGGGCATTAGTTTGCGACATACGGGCGGTCATAGCGCTGGACATGCAGTCATCACGATTGAGTCAAACGGCGAGCGGGCGATTCATATGGCAGATATTTTCCCAACCCATGCGCATCAAAACGTTCTTTGGGTAACGGCCTATGATGATTATCCTATGACCTCCATTTTTCAGAAGGAGCATTTTTTTAGTCAGTGGATGAATGCAGAAAGTTGGTTCTTATTTTATCATGATGCCTATTACCGGGCGATCAAGTACAATAAATCGGGGGAAATGCTTGCGTGTATTTTACGGGAGCAGTAAAAAGATGCTGAGTTTTCGGCATCTTTTTTTATGGGTATTTTTAAAAATGTGCTAATTAAGCTTTAAACTGCTTGCAATGCCATGGGTATTATACGGGTGAGGGGTATTTTCTTAAATATACATATAGGGGGTATATAGAGTTTTGGGCAAACAAAAAAACTGAGCCAAGCTGACTCAGTTTTCTGTAAAGATTTAATCAAGTTAAGTAAATATCAATAATCGTACCGGTTGCTGCATCGGCGATAAACTCAAAATGTTTTTTCTCGCCTTCGCGTATTGCGGTGATTCCACCATGGTAAACCAAAGTATCGATCGCATATTTCTTATAATGCTGTTTTTTTAGTTGTATCCATGAGCCTTCAATTGGTCCTTCTTTTTTAAAAGCATCTTTAACACGTTCTAAGATAACATCCCCAGACACGGTTTTATCATTAAGAAGGCAATGATAGACCAAGTGACCTGCTGCAGCTCCTGCCAATGTGCCGGCGAAAAAAGCTTTCCAGTTCATGTTTTTCCTCCCCAGTATCTCATAAAATATCAAGATTTTCTAAATTTCCTCTTTTATTATACTATACTTTCTGAGAATGGAAAGTTTTTTTCATTCGTGAGTAAATGTTCGAACAACGAAAGCTTTCTTTGTTATAATAAATGAGAGACTTGAGATAAAGGATGGTAATAATGGAAAAGCATACACTTGAAATGTTTAAAACCCTGACAGAGCTTCCGGGCGCTTCTGGTGATGAATGGCGCGTGCGCAACTATATTCGGGAACAAATTGCGCCTGTAACGGATGAAATTGTCGAAGATGGACTCGGCGGGATTTTTGGCCTTCGTAAAGGCGCGACAGAAGGGCCACGTGTTTTAGTGGCGGCGCACATGGATGAAGTTGGTTTTATGGTCACCCAGATTACAGAGCAAGGGCTACTGCGCTTCCAGACGCTTGGTGGTTGGAATCCACAGGTTTTGCAGGCACAACGTGTGCAAGTGATGACAAAAAATGGACCGATTGTCGGTGTGATTGCTTCGGTGCCGCCGCATCTGCTTTCAGATGAAGAAAAGGCAAAACCGACCCCGCCTAGCAAATTGTTGATTGACATCGGCGCGGATTCAAAAGAGGATGCTGAAAAAATTGGTATTCGTCCGGGGCAGTTTATTGTGCCAGTCGCGGCGTTCACTCCGCTAGCTAATCCGAAAAAAATCATGGCAAAAGCTTGGGACAATCGTTATGGCGTTGGCCTGGCAATCGAACTTTTAAAAGAGATTCATGGAGAAAAGTTGCCGAATACACTGTATGCTGGTGCGAATGTGCAGGAAGAAGTTGGACTGCGCGGCGCTGGTGTCAGCACACACATGATTCAGCCAGACATATTCTTTGCTCTTGATGCCAGTCCGGCAAATGATATTGCTGGTGCTAAAGATCAGTTTGGACGAATCGGAGAAGGTTTCTTGCTGCGTATTTTCGACCGCACGATGGTGACGCACCGCGGAATGCGCGAATTTTTGCTTGATACAGCTGAGTCGAAACAGATTCCATATCAATATTTTGTTTCGCCAGGCGGAACGGATGCTGGAAAAGTGCATACTTCATTAAGCGGAATTCCTAGTGCTGTCATTGGCGTACCTGCCCGCTACATCCATTCCACGAATTCGATTTTACATGTTGACGATTATGCGGCGGCCAAAGAGATGCTTCTTACAGTGATTCGGACGCTGGATAAGTCGACTTTTGAATCGATCAAGAACAATGCTTAAAAAACAATGGAAACAGCCGCTTTTTGTGGTTGGTTATTTGATGCTCGCAGCTGGAGTGATGTTTGCGGCGGGAACGATTCTTCAGATTGGCTATTTTGAAAAAACTGGTTGGGGCTGGATTATCACAACGCTTGTTTCAGGGATGCTCATTCTTGGATTCGCTTTTTCCAATGCGTATAAATATGAACGCAAGAAACAAGAGCGGATTCGTTAGGTGGTGGGTTTGGCGTGCTTTTCTGCGTCAAGCCTTCTTTTTGAGCTGATTTCTGGACGAATGAACAGCTAGACAGTAGCATGTAAGAAAAGAAATGAGGGAGATTGTGTCATGGAAGCATTAAAGACAGTAGAAGATTTTGAACGACTAAAAGAAAATGGGAAAACGGTTTTTATGTTTAGTGCAGATTGGTGCGGAGATTGCCGATTTATTGAACCGTTTTTACCAGAAATCGAAGCGGAAAATGATGATTTCCATTTCTATTATGTGGATCGCGATGCCTTTATCGATTTATGCGCGGAGTTGTCAATCTTCGGCATTCCAAGTTTCGTTGCTTTTGAAGACGGCGAAGAACTAGGGCGATTTGTAAGTAAAGACCGCAAAACAAAAGAAGAAATCAATGACTTTTTAGCTGCATTATAGAACGAAAGGACGGTGGGCTCTTTGAAAATCGATACCTGGACGATGAAAGGGAAAATAGAGCAACTTTTAAATGCGCCTGGACGTCGCTTTTTGTTTGACCGTGAGAAAGATCAATTGACAATCGAAGAGAATGGCCGGAAAATAAAGCTTTCGCTGCCCTCTATTATTGCGCGTTATGAGGAGGAAGGGGAGGAAGCGATTCGGAAAATCTGCTACTATGTGGTAGAGGGTTTTAAAGCTGAGTCGGCTGCCGTCGAATTAACCCGATCTAGCAAGCGGATTTTGCCAATTGTTCGGGCGGCCTCTTTTCCACTGGCTTCTAAAACGGGACAAAAATTCATCAGCAAGGAGCATACGGCTGAGACGCGCATTTATTACGCCTATGATCTGGGTGCATCCTATCGTTTGCTTACAGAAGAAATGGCTGCGCAGGCAAAATTGGATTTAGCGGAATTGGATCATCTGGCGCAGCAAAATCTTTTGGTAAAAGAGAATCCGTTTAAGGTGGATCGTGTAGCGGGAAATGATTTTTATTTTGTGCGAACGAATGATGGCTACGATGCCAGTCGAATCTTGAATCGGCCGTTTTTGGATAGTCTGGCAAAAGAATTTCAGGGGGAAACGGTCGTGGCTGTGCCTCATCAGGACGTACTGGTCGTGGCGGACATCCGAAATGACACGGGCTATGATATACTGGCACATATGAACCTGCAATTTTTTGCGGAAGGGTTAGTGCCGATTACCTCTTTACCATTTGTTTATCAGCATGGTAAACTGGAACCAATCTTTATTTTGGCAAAAAATCAACCGAAGGAGTAGAACGAGACGTGATAGTAAATGCATTTTATAATGAAAAAGGCATCGGTGATACGCTGATCATTACGGTAGGGGACATCGATGCAGAAAAAAGAACCTTTGAACGCAAAGGCGATGTGGCGAAAATTTATCAAGAAGATACAGGGGCGGTAGCGGGGTATAATGTCTTTCATGCTCGTCGGTATTTAACACTTGATGAAAAAGGAAAAGTTTCTTTAACAGAAGAGAAAATTGCTGCTTTTAACCGCATCTTGAAAGAGAATGGTTTTGAAGAAGAAATTGAAGCAGATCTTTCGCCTAAATTCGTCGTTGGTTATGTGAAGTCGAAGGATAAGCATCCAAATGCGGATAAACTGAGTATTTGTCAAGTAGATGTTGGGGAGGCAGTTCTGCAAATTGTTTGTGGAGCCCCAAATGTAGAAGCAGGTCAAAAAGTTGTCGTAGCAAAAGTGGGTGCAGTGATGCCGAGTGGACTTGTTATCAAGCCGTCGAATTTGCGTGGTACAGACTCGTTCGGCATGCTATGTGCAGCACGTGAGCTAGCGATTCCCGATGCACCGCAAGAAAAGGGGATCCTCGTGTTAGGTGGTGAAACGGAAACGGGATCAGTATTTGCCACCACTTTTTAATGAATAGAAAATGAAGTCGAGACTTATCAAGGAGTCTCGACTTTTTGTTTGCACAAAACACACGGTTTGTGGCGTTTTTATATTTAGTGTACAAAAAAGCGCGGAATTGTATAACGAACGTTTTGGAGGCGTGTGATAATTATTTCTTATTGCTATGAAAATCGCTTATTATCAACGATTAATGCTTTACAAATAGTCAACTTCTCCTGTAAAATTAACTTTCGATAGCAATCAAAATTATATTTTGTTAGAATCAAACAAGAAATAAATTTTTAGGTGTGATGATTTATGGGATGGTTTAAAGACTTTTTCTTTGGAGATTTTGAAGAAACAGCAGTAGAACCTGTACAGCCAAGTAAAGCTGTACAAGAACAACCAAAAAAACGAGAGAAAAAAAAGTTGCAGACAGTGCCTATTCAATCGGTTAAGGCGCAAAAGAAGGAACCAGAGACCTATTTGAGACCCGCTGCAAAAAGTGTGAATCGACAACAAACTGGCGCTAAAAAACGGTCAGTTAAAACGAAAATGGTTTATCAATATCCAAAAGGTGAATTTCGTTTTCCAGTCATTCCAGATCAAGCGATGCAAAACGAGCCTGTAAAAAGCCAATCTACACAAAGACCTGTTTCTTTTCAGGCGGAAAAACCGATTCCTGTTGCCCAAAAAGAAGAAACTGTTGTAAAGAAAAAGCCTTTTCAAGCAACCGAAGTACCATCTCCAGTCTTTGCTTTTCAAAAACGGCCAAGCAATTTTGAATTTTCGCTTGGAAAAAAGGAATCAGCCGAAGTACAGGAGCCAATTGTTTTAATAAAAGATGCGGCTGTTGAAGTAGAAAATTCGACACCAGTCATTCAAGAAGAGCGGAACCATTTAAGCGAGACGATCGAAACGACGCCAAATGATTTCTCAGCGATCATCCAACAGGAAGAAGAAGCGGTGCCAGAAGTTGCCGCTGTTTCTGTTGAAGAAATAGCTGTTGAACCGGTTGATGAGATTAGTGAGCCAGTGATTGAACGATTGCAGGAAGAAGCAGAGCCAGTGGCAGAAACCTCTGGTGAAGTAGTCGAGCCTGAAATGACAGAAAAAACGCCACCTGTAAGCGAAGCGGAGAGTATCTCCAAGCGGGTTGAGCGCTTAAGCAGGACGCGTATTCCTTTTAATGTGATGATGGTCAATCAGGATCGAGCGAAGGGACGCCAGAAGCCGCCAGCTGAACAGACCGATCTACATACGCAGCCGGAAGTCGCGGTAGTTGAAAAAACACCTCTTTCGACGGAAGCTGTTCCTGAAACGCCTAAAACGGAGACGCTAACGAGTAGTTCAACGGGTGATTATCGTTTTCCATCACTTGCGCTTTTAAATCCACCAGTTTTTGTCGAACATAATGATGTCTGGCTGGATCAACAAGAAGAATTGCTAAACGAAACACTGCTGAACTTTAATGTTCAGGCGCATGTTGTTAATCGGACACAGGGACCAGCTGTAACACGTTTTGAAGTTCAGCCGGAAAAAGGCGTCAAGGTGAGCCGAATTACCAATTTGTCCGACGATATCAAGTTAAGCTTGGCGGCAAAAGACATCCGAATCGAAGCGCCCATTCCAGGGAAAAGCACTGTTGGGATCGAGATTCCGAATCAGCACTCTCGGCCGGTAATGATTTCTGAAATTATGAAAGCAGAAGTGTTCCAAGAGAATCCGTCACCGCTGACTGCTGCACTTGGTTTGGATATCTCAGGCAATCCAATTGCAACCGATCTGCAAAAAATGCCGCACGGTTTAATTGCCGGTGCGACAGGGTCGGGAAAAAGCGTCTGTATCAACTCTCTTTTAGTCAGCCTGCTCTACAAAGCGCGCCCAGATCAGTTGAAGCTTTTACTGATTGACCCTAAAATGGTCGAACTGGCCCCTTATAACCGCATTCCGCATCTTGTGAGTCCTGTTATTACGGATGCCAAAGCAGCTACTGCAGCCTTGAAATGGGCAGTGGAAGAAATGGAACGCCGTTATCAGCTGTTTTCTCATACAGGCGTGCGGAATATGGAAAAATATAATGAATATGCCAGCCATCCGGAACATTCCGGCGAGAAGCTGCCATATATTTTGATTGTCATTGACGAATTAGCCGATTTGATGATGGTTGCCCCAAATGATGTAGAGGAATCGATCAGCCGGATTGCCCAAAAAGCTCGTGCTTGTGGAATTCATATGATCGTTGCGACACAGCGGCCTTCTGTCGATGTCATTACCGGTTTGATCAAGGCGAATATTCCAACCAGAATTTCGTTTTCGGTTTCAAGTTCGATCGACTCGCGCACGATTTTAGATGCGACGGGGGCAGAAAAACTGCTTGGAAAAGGGGACATGCTATTTTTGCCAAACGGTACGAATAAGCCTGTCCGTCTGCAGGGCACTTTTGTCAGTGATGAAGAGATCGATGCGGTTGTCATGTGCGCCCGTAAGCAGGGAGAACCGAATTACTTATTTGAAGAAAAAGAGCTTTTGGCAAAAGAAAGCACACGGGAGGCGGAGGATGAGCTGTTTGACGACGCATGCGACTTTGTGTTGAAACAAAATGCTGCTTCGACATCACTCTTGCAACGTCATTTCCGAATTGGCTATAATCGCGCCGCCAGACTGATGGACGCTTTAGAAGAAAACAGTGTTGTTTCTGGTACGAATGGTTCAAAACCGCGCGACGTCATTATCACGCATGAACAATTGCAGAAACTTCGTGAAAAACGGGAAATGCCAATAAATAACAGTTTCTAGTACTATCTGCATGCTTTCTCTGTGAATGAAAAATGGAACGCGAGGATAAAACTAAGCCATTTTTCACAAATTTGATGAAAGATTTTTCTATTCATAGGGAAAGTGCTATAATGTACAGGTGATTCATATAAAATTGTGAAAAAATGAAATTTGGGTAATGTAGAAGTATGAACTGAAAAAGTAAGAAGATGTCTAAGAAAAACGGGAAGAATACATCACGTTTAACTGCTTGAAAAAGCAATCTACTAGACACCCTCTTCCAAGTAAATAGTGGGGGTTCGATTATTATGACAGTGTATCATTTTGTTGGAATCAAAGGAGCAGGGATGAGTGCCCTAGCTCAAATTATGTATGACAAAGGTTATCAGATTCAAGGATCTGATGTTGAAAAATATTTCTTTACGCAAAAAGCTTTAGAAGATAAAGGCATCAAAATTTTACCATTTTCAGCAGAAAACATTCATGAAGGCCTGACGATTATTGCCGGCAATGCTTTTCCTGACACGCACGAAGAAATTGAACGGGCGATTCAAATGGATCTACCTGTGATTCGTTATCATAAGTTTTTAGGGCAGCTGATTGAAGACTATACAAGTATTGCGGTGACTGGTTCGCACGGGAAAACATCCACAACCGGGCTTCTTTCGCATGTGCTTGAGTCGCTTTCGCCCACCAGTTATCTGATCGGGGATGGTACTGGTAGGGGCTCCAAGGAAGATGGTTATTTTGCGCTTGAGGCATGTGAATATCAGCGCCATTTTCTTGCCTATAAGCCGACCTATGCCATCATGACTAATATTGACTGGGATCATCCAGATTATTTCAAGAGTGTAGACGATGTTTTCAATGCGTTTGAAACACTGGGCAAGCAAGTGAAAAAAGCCGTTTTTGCACTAGGAGACGATCTTCAATTGCGACGCTTGGAATTGGAAGTGCCGATTATTTATTTTGGCTTTGGCGCGGAAAATGAATTTCAAGCTAAAAATGTAATCAAGCAAACGACTGGGACGATTTTTGACGTGTATCATCAAGGTGAATTTATTGATACTTTTGAGATTCCTACATATGGTGATCATAACGTATTGAATGCACTGAGCGTCATTGCGCTTTGTGTGTATGAAAATCTGTCAGTCAAAGAAGTCAAAAATGAGCTTCTGTCTTTCGCTGGCGTCAAACGGCGTTTCAGCATCACAGAGAAAAAATATCAAATTTTAGTAGATGATTATGCCCACCACCCGTCTGAAATTCGTGCAACTGTCAACGCAGCACGGCAGAAATATCCAGATCGGCAGGTAGTGGCGGTTTTCCAACCCCATACATTTACACGTACGCAAGCATTTTTACAAGGCTTTGCAGATAGTTTGAATATGGCGGATGAAGTGTATCTCTGTGATATTTTTGGATCGGCACGTGAAAAAGCGGGGAATCTATCCATACTAGATTTGGCACAGCTGACAAAAGGCCACCATGTAATCAAAGAAAATCATACCGAAGAGCTGCTTCCCTATCATGATGCAGTGATTCTTTTCATGGGTGCAGGCGATGTGCAAAAATTCCAGGCCGCTTATGAAAAAATTCTTGATCATACAGAGATTCGTACAGAGGCCGATCAACGGGCCATCAATTAATCGTTTAAAAGCTTATCATCACCGCTTCAGTCCATTACGGGTTGAGGCGGTTTTTAAAAGCGGCTTTACAAGAGCTGAGCCGTTGTATTACAATGATTTTTGTGAGATATTTTACTAACTTGGAGGGATCTAGTGATGGCAGAACGATTAGTTGGCATGCCGGCACCGCGTTTTGAACTGGATGCAGTGATGCCAGATCGTACATTTGGAAAAATCAAACTAGAGGATCAACTGGCAGATGGGAAATGGACAGTCTTGTTTTTCTATCCAATGGATTTTACGTTTGTTTGTCCAACTGAAATTGTTGCCTTGTCGGCCAGAGCGGAGGAGTTTGAGCGGCTGGAAACGCAAATTATCGGTGTTTCAACGGACTCAATCCATTCCCATCTGATTTGGACAAATATGCGTCTTGAAGAAGGTGGAATTGGTCAGCTTAAGTTCCCGCTGGCAAGCGACATGAATCACCAGACAACTAGCGACTATGGGGTGTTGATTGAAGAGGAAGGCGTAGCACTGCGTGGCCTGTTCATCATTAACCCGGAAGGCGAGATTCAATACGAAGTGGTGCATCATAATAATGTGGGACGGGAAGTAGACGAAGTGCTACGCGTCTTGCAAGCTCTTCAAACAGGCGGTCTCTGCCCGATTGATTGGCAGCCAGGCGAACAAACGCTTTCTTAAAAGAAAAACGTGAAGCTATTTTTGCACGAGATCTGATGATAGAATCTCGGCTTAAACAGCTTCACGTTTTTTTATAGGAGATTTTCAGGGTTTAAGCAGGCAAGTTCAGGAATCACGAAACGACCGTCCTTGCGAATCAACCGATCGTCAAAATAGATTTCGCCGCCGCCGTATTCCGGACGCTGAATATTGACGAGATCCCAGTGAATGGAAGAATGATTGCCGTTATATGCATCATCGTAGCACTGACCAGGCGTAAAGTGGAAGCTGCCTTCAATTTTTTCATCAAATAGAATGTCCTGCATGGGTTCGTGAATGAAAGGATTGACACCGATGGCGAATTCGCCGATAAAACGGGCTCCTGCATCTGTATCTAGCACGCGATTAATGCGTTCGGTATCATTGGCGGTTGCCTCGACAATTTGCCCATCTTTAAATGTGAAGGAGACATTTTCAAATACGAAGCCTTGGTAAGGGGAAGGCGTGTTATAAGATAATGTTCCGTTGATCGAATCGCGAACAGGGGCTGTATAAACTTCGCCGTCTGGAATATTTAATTCACCTGCACATTTGATAGCCGGAATATCTTGGATGGAAAAACGCAGATCAGTGCCCGGTCCGACTAAACGCACCTGATAGGTTTGGTTCATCAGCTCGACAAGTGCGTCCATGGCGTGACTCATTTTACTGTAGTCAAGGTTGCAAACTTGGAAATAAAAATCTTCAAAGCCGCGCGTACTCATGCCAGATAGTTGTGCCATGGAAGAGGATGGATATCTTAGCACGACCCATTTGGTTTTCTTCACGCGGATATCTGTATGCATTTTGCCAACTGTTGCACCGTTGATTTTCATTTTATCAGCTGGAACATCCGATAGTTCGTTGATGTTATTTCCTGCTCTGAGGCCGATATATGCGTCCATTTCTTTCATCACATTGGCTTCAAAATGAGCGACTTGTTGGTACTGCTCTTCTGAGGCGCCTAAAAGTAGTGCTCGATCGATTTTGGGTTCTTTCAATGAGACGAAAGGATATCCGCCGGCTTGATAAGCTTCTTCTACCAGCGCTTCAACAAATTCTGTTTGCAAGCCAAAGTTTTCAATGAGTACTTTTTCGCCTTTCTTAAGCTTTACTGAGTAATTAATCAGGTTATGTGCGAGTGTTTGAATGCGTGGATCTCTCAAAATATGTTCCTCCTTTAAAAATAAGTTCACTTTCTATTTTACATGAAAAGAATCAAATTCATAGAGACGGCTCCTTATTAGTTTATTTTTTTTAGTTTCCATGCTAAAATAAGGCTAACGATGGTTTCCGCGGACGATTTTACGCGACTTAGGAACTACTCGTCGTTTACATATGCTTGAAAAGGGTAAAGTGAACGAGGAATATGGAGGTGTGGACATGATCGTTATCTTATATATCGGGGTACTGATCGCGGGGATTGCACTACTAGTGATTGCGATTTCTGTAAGTAAGACGTTGAAATCGACTGCTCAGACGATGGAGGAAGTCAGTAAGTCTATTGAAAAAATAACGGTTGAAGTACAGGGAATTACCGATCAAACCGAGAAACTGCTGGACAAGACCAATGATCTGCTAGAAGATGTCAATGGTAAAGTCGGCAAGGTTGATCCTGTATTTGACGCTGTTGGCGATATCGGGACTTCTTTACTCGGCTTAAGTCAGTCGGTCAGACAACTGGCAACACTTGCAACGAATAAAGTAGGTGAGAACGAGGCGCGGCTGGCTCAGGCTGTTTCAATCAGCAACTCGATACTGGCATTCCGTGACAAGTTCAAAGCGAATAAATCAGCAAAGCAAGCAGCAAAAGAGGCACATGAAGAAACATTCTAAAAAATTTTGGAGGGATTACTGATGGCAGATAAAGAAGGTATCAATGTAAAAGATTTTCTAATTGGTGGATTAATTGGTGGTATCGTAGGTTCAGTCACAGCGCTACTTTTAGCACCGAAATCTGGTAAAGAACTACGTGGTGATTTAAATGACCAAGTGGGTACACTAAAAGAAAAAGGCAACGAATGGAAAGATGTTGCTTATGAAAAAGGAATCGAAATCGGCAATGTCGCCAAAGACAAAAAAGAACAATTAGTCGGTACTGCAAGCGGTTTTGTCGGTGTTGTAAAAGATAAGACAGGCAAAGTGGCTGATACCGTCAGCAAACAAGGCAAAACAGTGAAAGAAACAATCAAAAAAAATGCGGACGAAGATAAAGAAGCCATTGAAAAAGCGGCTGACAAAGTGAAAGACGAAGCAAAATCTGCTGCAAGTGATGTAGAAAAAGCAGCAGACTCTGCTAAAAAAGATGTACAAAAAACTGCAGCAGAAGGTAAAGATGCAGCAGAAAAAATTGTGAAAAAATAAGTGAAGCTTTTTCTGACAAAAAGAGATGCGGGTGACTGCGTCTCTTTTTTTGTGGCTTTAAAAAATGAAAAATAAAAGGTTGCATTCTTTTTGGAAGGATGATAAGATAATTCATACATATTTACTTTAACACTTAAAAGCGATTAAGTGAGAGAAGTAATCGTGACAAAAGCGAAAATGTCCGTTATAATGATTGGTAAACTTAGCGGTTTTGAAGCAGAAGGGTGGAAGGAAAATGGGCAATACACATTTAGAGGAGCTGAGAAATCAAGTTGACACACTAAACATCGAGCTTCTAAAGAAAATAAGCGAGCGAGCGAATCTCGTACAAGAAATCGGCAAGATTAAAGGAGCGCAGGGATCACTTCGCTTTGATCCAGTTCGCGAGCGTGAAATGTTGAATCAGCTTGTTGCACAAAATGCTGGTCCATTTGATGATTCGACCATTGAGCATTTATTCAAAGAAATTTTCAAAGCGGGTCTTGAACTTCAAGAAGAGGATCATTCAAAAGCACTGCTTGTCTCTAGAAAAAGCAAGCAAGCGGATACGATTGTCGATGTTGATGGTGTGAAAATTGGAGATGGTGAACAGATCTTCGTTTTCGGTCCATGCTCGGTGGAATCGTATGATCAAGTCGCGCAAGTTGCAGCAGCAATTCAAGAAAAGGGACTGAAATTTATTCGTGGCGGGGCATTCAAACCACGGACAAGCCCATATGACTTCCAAGGACTCGGTGTACCAGGACTTGAAATTTTGAAACGCATTCGGAATGAATATGATCTGCGTGTGATCAGTGAGATTGTGACACCTGCTGATATTGAAACAGCACTAGACTATGTGGATGTGATTCAAATCGGCGCGCGGAATATGCAGAATTTTGAACTATTAAAAGAGGCAGGTCGTGTCAACAAACCGATCTTGTTAAAACGGGGGCTTTCGGCAACGATAGAAGAATTTATTGGAGCGGCCGAGTATATTATGTCACAAGGAAACGGTCAAATCATCCTGTGTGAACGTGGTATTCGGACTTATGAGAAGGCGACTCGGAACACCTTAGACATTTCGGCTGTACCGATTTTGAAAAAAGAAACCCATCTGCCGGTAATGGTGGATGTAACGCATTCAACTGGCCGCAAAGATCTGCTCCTCCCATGTGCGAAAGCGGCTCTGGCTATCGATGCAGATGGCGTTATGGCAGAAGTGCATCCAGATCCTGCCGTGGCCCTTTCTGACGCAGCACAACAGATGAATTTACCAGAATTTGACGCATTTTGGAACGAAATTCTTTCTTCCAACCTTATGAAACAAAATATTTAACTTTTTCAAGGCTCGAACTTGTGGTAGACGGTTCGAGCCTTTTTCTACGTTACGCATTTTTGGGAATAAAACTCGATATATCTAATTTTGAGATCGTATTTCTTTAAATCATGCTGTTTTTCTATGAAAATAAATGAAAATAAGAAGTGAAAACAATTGCATCTCTCGAAAAGTTATCGTATTATAAAGAGAAGGCAATAATGTTTACGTTTACAAATGGTACATAAACGCCGTTAAAATAATTGAATGTTGGAGTGTGAGAAAGATGAATGTAACGATTTATGATGTTGCACGTGAAGCAAACGTGTCAATGGCAACAGTATCGCGTGTCGTTAATGGCAATCCGAACGTGAAACCTGTAACACGTAAAAAGGTGTTGGATGTCATCAATCAATTGGGTTATCGTCCGAATGCGGTAGCGCGTGGTCTTGCCAGCAAGCGGACAACGACAGTAGGAGTCATTATTCCGGATATTTCCAATGTCTTCTATGCAGAGCTTGCACGAGGAATTGAAGATATTGCGACTATGTATAAGTACAATATCATTTTGAGTAGTTCAGATGAGAATGAAGACAAAGAACTTCAAGTGCTTAATACGTTGCTTGGCAAACAAGTAGACGGAATTATCTACATGGGTGAAAAAATTACGGACCAGTTGCAAGAAGAGTTTGACCGTTCGCCGGCACCAGTTGTACTTGCTGGGGCAGTTGACTTGGAAAACAAACTGGCTTCTGTTAATATTGATTATCTGGAAGCAACAAAATCTGCTGTGAAACGTTTTGCTGATAACGGTCGGAAACGCATCGCCTTTGTCAGTGGATCACTGGAAGAGCCTGTCAATCGTGAATTAAAATTAGAAGGCTACAAACAAGCGCTCAAAGAAGCAGGCCTTTCATTTGATGAGTCCTTGATTGTAGAATCTGATTATAATTATGATGCGGGAGTCAAAGCGTGGCAAGAGCTTTCAAAACTTGCTCAAAAACCGGATGCAGTGATTGCTTCTGAAGATGAACTGGCAATCGGCATTTTAAATGCTGCGCTAGATGAAGGTGTGAATGTGCCGGAAGAGCTTGAAGTAATGACAAGCAACAATACCAAGCTGACACTGATGAGCCGTCCGCAATTATCGACCATCGTACAGCCTCTTTATGATATCGGTGCTGTGGCCATGCGTCTTTTGACAAAACTGATGACGAACGAAGAAGTAGATGAAAGAACCGTTATTTTACCACATAGTGAGAAATTGCGCGGTTCGACTAAGCAGTAAGAATCAAAGGCAGCTTGACAAGTGTTTGACTAGCATGATATAAAGAATAATATCAATTAAAGAATGTAAATGACAATGATTGGACGAAGTAGGTCATCCATCCCTATTTAAGAGAGTCGGTGGTGCTGTGAACCGATATATATGGAGTAGACCGAATTACATCCAGGAGTCACGCTGTACAGGAAATGGTACGGCCGGTGTCAAAGCCGTTATGAAATGAAGTCTCAAGTTGGGTGGTACCACGTTGTCACATACGTCCCTTCGCATATTTTTGCGAAGGGCTTTTTTTATTGGTGCTTATTAGGTGGAGCATATAAGGAGAGTGTCTATTCCCAGCGTGGACAGTCTTTACTTGTATAGGAGTTTAAAAGGAGGAATTAAACATGAATATTATTGATGAACTGACTTGGCGGGGCGCAATCTATCAGCAAACAGATGAAGCCGGCTTGAAAGAATTGACGGAAAAAGAAAAAATCTCCCTTTATTGCGGGATAGATCCAACAGGTGATTCGATGCACATCGGCCACTTGATTCCGTTTATGATTCTAAAACGATTCCAAAATGCCGGACATAAACCGATCATTGTGGTTGGTGGGGCAACAGGGACGATTGGCGATCCTAGTGGTAAAAAAGAAGAACGCCAACTCCAATCGGTGGAGCAGATCGAAAAAAATGTTCAGCGATTACGGGCTCAACTTGAACGCTTTTTTGATTTCGACGGGGAAGCAGCAGCAACGATGGCCAACAACTATGACTGGACCAAAGATGTGACCATCCTAGACTTCCTGCGTGACTACGGCAAAAACTTTAATGTCAATACAATGCTTGCGAAAGATATCGTGGCAAGTCGTTTGGAAGTGGGGATTTCCTTTACCGAATTTGCTTATCAGATTTTGCAGGCGATGGATTTCAACCATCTTTATGAATTCCATGATTGCAAGCTCCAAATCGGTGGTAGCGACCAGTGGGGCAATATCACAGCCGGTTTAGATTTGATCCGTAAAAAACAAGGGGAGGATGCCAAAGCGTTTGGGCTTACCATCCCACTTCTTACAAAAGCAGACGGAACAAAATTTGGAAAAACAGAAGGTGGCGCTATCTGGCTAGATCCAGAAAAAACGACACCGTATGAATTCTACCAATTTTGGATCAATACGGATGATCGTGATGTCGTTCGCTACCTTAAGTACTTTACTTTCTTAACGGAAGAAGAAATTAGTGCATTAGAGGAGCAGGTTAAAAACGAGCCGCATTTGCGAAAAGCACAGAAAACACTAGCTGCTGAAATGACAAAATTTGTACACAGTGAGGAGGCGCTTGAGCAGGCGATCAGAATTTCAGAAGCGCTTTTCAGCGGGAATATCGCGGCACTTACTGCAGACGAGATTGAAACAGGCTTTAAGGATGTTCCGACATTCCAGACAACGAAAGAGCCACATCCGCTTATTGATTGGCTGGTGGAAATCGGTATTGAACCATCCAAACGTCAAGCGCGTGAAGATGTGACCAATGGGGCGATTTATATCAACGGGGAACGAACACAGGATCTGGAAAAAGTACTGACAGAGGAAGATCGGATTGAAGATCGTTATACGCTGATTAGACGCGGCAAGAAAAAATACTTTTTGATTTCCTATAACGGATAAAAAAACAGGAAAGTCCAATGTGCGAAAGTGGCACATTTGGATTTTCC
This sequence comes from Listeria costaricensis, assembly GCF_900183385.1. Taxonomy (GTDB): domain Bacteria; phylum Bacillota; class Bacilli; order Lactobacillales; family Listeriaceae; genus Listeria; species Listeria costaricensis. Next base: position 346,929 of record NZ_FXUT01000001.1, on the reverse strand, counting down.
TGTTTTATTGTGTAGCAAGTTGTGTCTGGGCTTTTTGGGGAATATCTTGTTTTTGCACTTCTTCGTAACTAGAAACGACATCATTTTTATAGTAAACACGCAGATATGCGTTGAGACGTAAATTTTTTTCAGCATCGAAAGACAACTTTTTAGCCTTTCCATTTTCGTCGTACCCCGTCAGCTCATAATTGTAGCGAGAGATATCTTCGCCATCATCCGCATATTCGGTTTGTTTATCACCGTTTTGAGTAATTTGCACATAGTACTGATCAGCGCCGATTTGATTAAAATTAATAAAGCGTAAGGCCAGGACTGCAAGGATGCCAAGCGCTAAAATAACACTAATCGTTATAAAAAATGCTTTTTTCATATGGAACCCTCTCTTTCATTGATACTATCAGTTTATCAAAGGATCAATAAAGGTTCCCTCGAAAGAGATGACAAAGCACACTATTAAACTTACAATTTTGTCATAAAAAAATACCCACTCCAAAAGAGCGGGTATTTCATCACTGCAAAACGATTAACGGCTGTAGAATTCAACGATGAATGCTTCGTTGATTTCAGCAGCAAGTTCAGCGCGTTCTGGCAGGCGGTTTAAAGAACCTTCCAGTTTATCAGCGTCGAAAGTAACGTATTCAGGTACAAAACTTGATACGTCCAAGCTTTCAATAATTGCAGAGTTTTTAGCAGATTTTTCACGAACAGAAATCACTTGACCAACAGAAACTTGGTAAGAAGGGATATCTACACGTTTGCCGTCTACTAGGATGTGACCATGGTTTACAAGTTGACGAGCTGCACGACGAGTGCGAGCAAGACCCATGCGATAAACCAAATTGTCAAGGCGTTGTTCAAGAAGGATCATGAAGTTTTCACCATGTTTACCTTGAAGTTTGCCAGCTTTGTTGAACGTGTTTTTGAATTGACGTTCAGTTAGTCCATACATATGACGCAATTTTTGCTTTTCAGCTTGTTGCAAACCATATTCAGACATTTTTTTGCGTTGATTAGGACCATGTTGTCCTGGAGCGTACGGACGACGCTCTAATTCTTTACCAGTGCCGGATAGGGAAATGCCAAGACGACGAGATACCTTCCAGCTTGGACCAGTGTAACGAGCCATTAAGAGACTCCTCCTTTAATTTGTTTTTGGCATAAAAACAAACGAGCACGTGTCGCTTAGAGGGCAGTTTACCTTTATATATCTTCACCTTTGCAGCCGCAGGGTTACACAATATACCACAGTTAGACTGGGGGTAAACAACGATCTTTAAACGAGTACATACAAGCTGCATTTTACACGCCTTCTAGTATACCGTACTTATTTACTTCTTGTCAATGTTCAGACAGAGATTTCAAGAAGCAATGCTTGAACGATTTTTTCAAGCCAGAGCTGATCTGTTTCATCAAAGCGGGCAAGATGGGGGCTATCGATATCAAGGACACCAATCAACTGGCCATTTTTTGAAAGGGGCAAGACGATTTCTGATTTGCTGGCAGCGTCACATGCAATATGCCCGGGAAAAGCATGGACGTCATCGATCCGCTGAATTGCATTCGAAAGAGCCGCCGTTCCGCATACGCCTTTTCCAAGTGGAATGCGAATACAGGCAGGCAGTCCCTGGAACGGTCCAAGAACGAGCTGCTTGCTTGTTTCTTCATATAAATAAAAGCCGACCCAATTGATATTTGTCAAAGCCTGATTCAGTAGTGCTGAGACGTTGCTGAGATTGGCAATCAAGTTGGGTTCATCTTTTGTCATTGCTTCCACTTGTTTTAGACAAAGCTGATAATTCGCTTCTTTAGTGCCGTTAAATTTAGGGATTTCAATCAATTTATTCACCACATTTCTACTCAATTAGCCAAATTATACCATAGCCGTTTGCATGGAAAAAAGAATGTGCCTAATTTTTTGGTAAAAATGATGAATAACAGGCGTATTTCTGTTAAAATAGAAAATGTGTAGGCTCCTATTGTTTTATCAAGGTGATGAAATGACGAAGGGGAGTCATTGCGTATACAAATAATGAATATTTATACTGGTTAGGAATCGACCAGTTGGAAGTTTGATGGGAGGATTTTGGATGCTTTATCTATTGATCGGTTTTATTGTCATCGTCATCCTTGTGATTGGCGCAGGCTATTTGCTGAAGAAAAAACATTATAACAGAATCAATGAACTAGAAGAAAAGAAAATTATGTTAAGGGAACGGCCGGTCATTGATGAATTATCGAAGGTGAAAAAACTAAAGCTGACAGGGCAGACAGAAGAGTTGTTTGAATCCTGGCGCGCTTCTTGGGATGAGATTGAAACCAAGCTTTTCCCGGATATTGAAGAAGTGATGCTAGAGGCAGAGATGTGTACGGACAGGTACCGGTTCAGTGCTGCGACCCATGCTGAAAACGATCTGGAACAAATGCTCGTGACGATCGATCAGCAAATGAATCAAATTCTTGGCGGTCTGAAAGAACTTTTGACAAGTGAGGAAAAAAATGCCAAAGAAAGCCGCTCGACAAAAGAAAAATATACGGAACTTCGTCGGGAAATTTTAGCTCGTGGTTATAGATTGGGCGAGGTGCTACCAATTATCGAAAAAGAGCTGGACGGTTATGGTGAACAAATTGTCGCCTATGATGATTTGACAGATAAAGGGGATCATCTTGAGGCACGCGAAATCATTGTGGCTGTGAAACGAAACCTTGAAAAAACCGCCAAGGAAGTGGAACGCATCCCGAGTTTGCTTCATGAAACAGAAACGGTTTTACCAGATGAAATTAAAAATTTACGTAATGGTTATGAAGAAATGGTACATAAAGGCTATTTTTTGGAACAGCTTGAATTTGATAAAGAGTTTGAAAGAATGGGCGACCAAATTAACAAAATTCTTACCAATATCAAATTGCGAGAGCTGGACGCGGCTGAGCTGGGGCAGACTGAGCTCCATACGGAAATTGAACACTTCTACGAAACGCTTGAGCAAGAAGTGTCCGCCCGCAGCTTTGTCAAGGAAAATCGAAGTGTCGTGGAAGAAAAACTGCGCGCACGTGAAGAGATTTCAGAACAGCTGGCGGAACAAATCACGGAAGTTAAACAAACTTATCATATCGGCGAAGAGGAGCTGGCGCATTATTTGAAGACATCCTCCGCCATTTCTGAACAGGCGCAGGATTTGGCTAAAGTGACCGAACTGCTTTCAGAAGCAAAGGTAGCCTACTCAGCTGCACAGGATACACTAAAAGAGATTGAATCGAAGCTGAACCATGCTGCGGAAGAACAAGATGCCATCAGTGAAGAGCTGCGTTCTCTTAGAAAAGACGAACTGGAAGCCCGTGAGGATGCGGAAAGAATGCATCGCCAAGTGGTGAATCTCTCCCGCAAAATTGATCGTGCGCGTCTTCCAGGGGTTCCAGAAGAGTATCGTGAGCTCGCTCTACACATGGAAGACTCCATTCGGAAGCTGGAAGATCGTTTGAATGAAAAGCCGCTGAATATGAAAGCTGTCTCGCAAGATTGGCGGGTCGCGAAAGAAGATCTTGCCCATCTGACGGATAAGACGGATGAAATGATCGAAAATGCGGAACTGGTTGAGCAGGTCATTCAATATGCCAATCGTTACCGCTTGAAAAATCCAGAACTGGCTACAGAGCTGCGTGAAGCTGAAAATCATTTCTATCAGGATTATCAGTATAAAAAGGCGCTTGAGATTGCTGTCACAGCACTCGAACGGATTGAAACCGGGGCATTCAAAAAAATTGAGAAGCAATATGCCGCTTCCCATTCAGAAGATTAATCAAAACTCTTTCTGCCAACTGTGCAGAAAGAGTTTTTTCGAGGGTTGACAGATATGTTAAAATATTAAAGGTATGAAGGGGGAAACAAAATGATCTATTTTGATAATAGCGCCACGACAAAGCCGGCTGATGCGGTACTAGAAAGCTATCAGAAAGCGGCCAGCCTGTTTTTTGCCAATCCCTCGTCTTTGCATCGTTTCGGACAAAAAGCCCACGATTTGCAGGAACAGGCACGCAAACAAACGGCTCAGCTCATGGGGGCGCTACCAGAAGAGCTGATTTTCACTTCTGGCGGGACAGAAAGTAACAATTTGGCGATCAAAGGGATTGCTTATCAATATCAAAATCGCGGTCGGCACTGCATCACGTCGGCTGTGGAACATCCCTCGGTTCGAGAAGCCATGAAGCAGCTTGAGGCAGAAGGATTTTCGGTGACCTATTTGCCAGTGGATGCGGAGGGGCGTGTTTCTTTAACAGATTTAAAACAAGCCATCCTGAAAGAGACGATTTTAGTTTCGCTCATGCACGTCAATAATGAAGTGGGCACGATTCAGCCAATCGCTGAAATTGCAGACTATTTAGCGGACTTTCCGCAGATTGCCTTTCATGTGGACGCCGTTCAGGGAATCGGGAAGGAGTCGCTCGATTTGCGTCATGTCGATCTGCTATCCGTTTCGGGTCATAAGCTTCACGGCCTCCGCGGCACAGGACTGCTCTATAAAAAGAAGAACTGGCAGCTCGCCCCACTTTTTTCAGGAGGCGGACAGGAGCAAAATTGGCGTAGCGGAACGGAAAACACGGCTGGAATTGTAGCCTTTGCAAAAGCACTGCGGCTGGAGATTGCTGAAATGAATGAGAAAAAAGCGAAGATGCAGGAAATCCAGAGTTTTTTGCGGACAAAACTGCAAAATTTGCCAGGAGTAATCGTTCATACGCCCGAAAATGGTGCCGCTCCGCATATTCTTTGTCTGTCAGCCGCTTCGGGCGGTCGCGGGGAAGTATTGGTTCATGCGCTTGAAGAAGCGGATATTTATGTGTCGACTACAAGTGCCTGTTCCTCGCGCAGTAAGCTAGAAAGCAGTACGCTCCATGCGATGAAAGTGCCGGAAAAAGAAGCGGTTTCTGCGATTCGAATCAGTCTGGGTTATCAAAATCAGCTGGCGGAAGCTGAAATATTTGTTGATACTTTTCAAGAAGTTTTAAAAAAATTAAATGAAGTGGTGAATTGAGTGGAATTTGAACGTATATTAATTCGATATGGTGAGCTTTCAACAAAAGGCAAGAATCGGAAGCAATTTGTTGCACGGCTGGCCAGTAATGTAAAAAAAGTGGTACGAGATATGCCAAATGTGAAAGTTCATGGGGAACGCGATCGCATGCAGCTCTTTTTAAATGGGGCGGATCCAGATGTTGTCATGGAACGTTTACGCTTAGTCTTCGGGATTCAATCTTTCAGTCCGGTTGTGAAAACGGCGCTCGATGTAGAGGCGATTAAGGAAGCTGCAACAAAGCTTGTCAGTGATCTGTTCGTTCCGGGAGCGACGTTTAAAGTGGCTGCCCGTCGTAGCAATCATCAATTTGAACTGGACTCCAATGAGCTAAATCAGGAAATCGGTGCCCATGTTTTGCAGACGGTTCCAGGGCTCACTGTGAATGTTAAAAAACCAACGATTAAACTAAATGTGGAAGTTCGACTGGATGGAGTATTCCTTTCCTGTCAAACGGTTCAAGGGGCAGGCGGCTTGCCAGTTGGTTCATCGGGAAGAGCCATGCTGATGCTTTCCGGCGGGATCGACAGTCCTGTCGCCGGCTATTTGGCCATGAAGCGCGGTGTGGAAGTGGAAGCTGTGCATTTCCATAGTCCACCCTATACGAGTGAAAAAGCGCGTCAAAAAGCGGTAGATTTGGCGGAGAAAATTGCTCGCTATGCAGGTCAGGTTCAAATGCATGTTGTCCCGTTTACAGAAATTCAGGAAACCATTAAGAAGCAGGTTCCCGAAAGCTATATTATGACCGTGACGCGCCGCCTGATGATGCGTATAACCGATGAACTTCGTCGCCGCCGTAATGGGTTGGCAATCGTCAATGGTGAGAGTCTTGGTCAGGTGGCCAGTCAGACGCTAGAAAGCATGATTGCGATCAATGCCGTTACTGCTACACCGATTATCCGTCCAGTTGTATCGATGGACAAGAATGAAATTATTGAGATTGCTAAAAAAATCGACACATTTGAACTTTCCATTCAGCCATTTGAAGATTGCTGTACGATTTTCACACCAGCCGCGCCTAAAACAAAGCCAAAACTGGAAAAAGTCGAGTATTACGAAAGTTTTATTGATTTTGATGCGATGATTGAAACGGCACTTGCCCATGTCGAGACGTTTTCCGTCCAAGTAGCCGACGAAGAAAAAGTAACTGATGAATTTGCGGATCTATTATAAAAAACGAACTGACAAGTCTTTACAACTTGTCAGTTTTTTTGTTTGAAATGAATATTATATTCACGAAAAGTGCATAAATAGCTTTAAAAATAAATAAAAAATCATTTTACATTATAAATATACAGTTTTATAATATGTATTAATATTCGAAAAACATACAGGAGGTGTTAGCATGAAAGTTGCCATTGCAGGTGCGACAGGTTATAGCGGACTGGAGCTTATACGCTTGCTTCATCAACATCCGCAGGTGAAGATTCATTCTCTTCATCGAATGCAACAGGGAGATGCACCATTAAGTGAGCTATATCCACATTTGGCTCACATATACACGGATTTATTTCAGCCATTTGATCCGGAAGCCATCATGGCAGAGGCCGATCTGCTCTTTTTTGCGACACCATCCGGGGTGACCAGTCAGCATGCAGCGCCATTTATCGAAGCAGATTTTCCCGTAATCGATCTATCAGGTGATTTTCGTTTACCAAAAGCAGTCTACGAAGCTTGGTATCACAAGCCGGCAGCCGAACCGGAGCATCTCGAAAAAGCGCACTACGGGCTGGCTGAAAATGGCGGAGGAAGCGGCGCTACTTTTATCAGTAATCCGGGTTGTTATGCGACCGCTGCTCTACTCGCCTTGAAACCACTCGCTGAAAGTCAGTATAGCGTGAATGAAACGGTGATTATAGACGCAAAATCAGGGCTTTCGGGAGCAGGCAAAAATCCGACCGCAACCAGTCATTTTTCGCGAATGAATGGAAATATGCAGCTCTATAAGCCTGATGCACACCAGCACATCCCGGAAATTGAACAGCAGCTGCAAAAATGGCGACGAGGCTTTCCGGCGATTCAATTCCAGACATCCTTGATTCCTGTTACACGAGGGATCTTTGCGACACTTTACATAAAAATGGGACTGGATTTTTCTTTTAAAACTTTTTATTCATACTATCAGCAGCACTATCAGCAAGCGCCATTTGTTCGCGTTCAACCAGAAGGAACACTGCCAGAATTAAAGCAGGTCATCGGCTCCAATTTTTGCGATATCGGGTTGGTCTATAATGAACGAACTGGTTGGCTGACGATTGTGTCTGTGATTGATAATCTGGTGAAAGGAGCAGCTGGTCAAGCAATCCAAAATATGAATCGTTACTTTCATTTTGATGAACAGGCGGGACTTGATTTTGTCCCACTTTATCCATAAAAGGGGATGGGAAAATGGAGATTATCCAAGGTACAATTGCTTCACCAGTAGGTTTTCATGCAGACGGGAAGCATGTGGGGTTGAAACGTAAAAGAAAGGATTTAGGCTGGATTTATTCAGAGGTACCGGCCCAAGCGGCAGCTGTCTATACGACGAATCAAGTACAAGCGGCCCCCATTGCTGTAACCAAAGAAGCTTTTGCAAAAAGCCACACCTTGTCAGGCATCATCGTTAACAGCGGGAATGCGAATGCCTGTACAGGTGAGCAAGGCTATCAGGCGGCGAAAACAATGCAGCGAAAAGCGTCGCAAAAGATGGGTGTTCCAGAAAGCGAGATTGCCGTAGCGTCCACAGGGGTGATTGGCGAATATCTGGATATTGATACAGTGACAGCGGGGATGGAGAGGCTGCATTTACTGAACGGCTCGCCAAAAGGATTCCATGAAGCGATTCTGACAACCGATACGACTGAAAAAGAACTGACAATCACGGAATGGATCGGCGGCAAGCTGGTGACGATGAGCGGCGTGGCAAAAGGCTCCGGCATGATTCATCCCAATATGGCTACAATGCTCGGTTTCATCACAACCGATGCTGCGATTGAAGCGGATACATTGACGCGCTTACTCAAAGGGACTGTTCACCAGACGTTTAATCAAATTACCGTTGACGGCGACACTTCCACCAATGATATGGTGATCGTGATGGCCAATGGACTCGCTCAGAATGAACAGCTTGTAGAGACGCATGCCGATTTTGCAAAATTCAGCAGAATGTTTCAAGTAATTGCGGAACATTTGGCCAAAAGTATTGCCAGAGACGGAGAAGGTGCCACTAAGCTGATTGAAGTAGAAGTGAGCGGGGCGACGACGGAAGAAGATGCACGCATGATCGCCAAGCAAATCGTATCTTCCAGCTTGGTTAAAACCGCAATGTTCGGCGGGGATGCGAATTGGGGGAGAATCATTTGTGCGATTGGCTATTCGGGTGGGCGTTTTGAACCGGATTATATTACAATTTCAATTGGCCCGCACTGTATTTTGGATAAAAGCGTGGCAACAATTTATGATAAAGAAGCCTTGACGACTTATCTAGAAGAAAATGACGCGCTGCATATTCAAGTCGACTTGCATAAAGGACTAGAAAAAGGCTTGGCATGGGGATGTGATTTAAGCTACGACTATGTCAAAATTAACGCCTGTTACAGAACATAGGGGGAGGAAAAAATGGAAGATGTGATTGTGATCAAAATCGGTGGTGCCGCAAGCGACGCGCTGACAGAAAATTTTTTCGAGAAAATCCGTCTCTGGCAAGAAAATGGAAAAAAAATCGTCCTTGTTCATGGCGGCGGGCATTATATTTCGACGATGATGCAAAAATTAAATCTCCCAATCGCCACGCATCAAGGCTTGCGTGTTACAAATAAAAAGGCGCTGGAAGTAACGCGTATGGTGCTGATCGGCCAGGTTCAGCCCACTATTATGACAAAGCTTAAAAGAAATGGGTTCAAAGCAATTGGCCTGAGTGCAGCAGATGACGGATTGCTGACAGCCGTGCCAATCACAGAACCAGCGATTGGTCTAGTCGGAGAAATCACGCGGGTGAAAACGGAACTGCTCGAAAATTTACTCGAATCCGACTTGATGACGGTCATTGCTCCACTAGGGATGGATGCAGGTGGGAATTGGCTGAATGTAAACGCAGATATGGCCGCCTGTGCCATTGCTGGCGCCTTACATGCTGAACGACTTTACCTTTTAACCGATGTCCCGGGTGTAAAAATAGAGGGACAGGTAGCGGCGCAACTTTCTACCAAACGGATCGCCACATTGATCAAACAGGGCATCGTAACTGGCGGCATGGAGCCCAAACTGAAAAGTGCCAGTACCGCCTTACAGCAAAATGTGCAAGCTGTCTATATCACCGACGATCTCCATCATTCAGGCACGAGGATAAAAAGTGAGGTGCATAGTTTATGAGTTTTTTATTTCCAACCTATCAGCGCTTTCCACTGGAACTTGTAAAAGGGGAAGGCACACATGTGATCGATCAAACGGGGAAAGAATACTTGGATTTTACAAGCGGCATTGGAGTCACAAGCTTTGGTCATGGAACTGTGCGAATTAAAAAGGCCATTGAAGAGCAGCTCTCAAAAATCTGGCATACCTCCAATCTTTTTGAAAGCTCTTTGCAGGAAGAAGTCGCGAAAAAGCTGATTCCAGATGCCAGCTATGCGGTTTACTTTGCCAATAGTGGTGCAGAAGCCAATGAGGCAGCCTTAAAGCTGGCACGTAAAGCAACTGGACGTGATGGCATCGTAAGCTTTCAAAACTCCTTTCATGGTCGGACATTCGGCGCCATGACAGCAACCGGTCAGCCGAAAATTCAGGACGGCTTTGGCACCTTGCTACCGCATTTCACATATGGCATTTATAATGATGGGCATGGACTGGCCGAGTTGATTACCGCTGAAACAGCTGCCGTCATGCTGGAAATCATCCAAGGAGAGGGCGGCGTTCAACCTGCTGAAACTGCCTGGCTACTCGCAGTGGCCCAGCAAGCCAAACAAGTCGGTGCTTTACTCATCATAGATGAAATTCAAACGGGCATTGGTCGAACCGGTAAAAAATTTGCCTATCAGTACAGCGGACTTGAACCGGACATAATCACAGTCGCCAAAGCTCTCGGCAACGGGCTGCCGATTGGTGCCATGATTGGCAAACAGACACTAGCTGAAGCCTTCGGATATGGCAGTCACGGCTCGACTTTTGGCGGAAATCCTGTAGCGCTATCGGCCGCTACTGTCGTATTAGACCTGCTGCATGAACCGGGATTTCTAGAAGAAGTCCAAGCAAAAGGAGACTATTTCCGCACGTCCCTTGAGCAGAATATCGCCAAAAGCCCATATGTCGAAGCGATTAGAGGGGAAGGACTCATGCTTGGAATTGTGATGAAAGCCCCTTTGCAAGCACAGATTGAGACGCTGCAAAGCCAGGGCCTACTCGTTTTGACAGCCGGCAAAGATCGCCAAGTGCTGCGTATTTTACCTCCACTTACGGTCAGCTATGACGAACTGGATCAAGCGGTGGCAATTTTAGAGGATACTTTATTATCGGTGAAAATAGGAGAGTGATGATATGTTGGTGGAAGAAAAAGAAATGTACGGAAAAGATATGCTGACCTTACTCGAATGGGACAAAGACGAGATCATTCATTTGATCAAATTGGCCCTGGCAATGAAAACAAATCCGAGTCACTACCGGCACGTGCTTAGCGGAAAAATTCTTGGGATGATTTTTGATAAGCCTTCCACACGAACGAGAGTTTCTTTTGAAGCGGGCATGCTTCAGCTTGGCGGACAAGCGATCGTTATGAACGGCAAAGAGCTGCAAATTGGACGTGGGGAACCGATCAAAGATACCGCGAATGTCATGAGCCGCTATATCGACGCCATTATGATTCGGACATTCAGTCATCAGGAAGTAGAAGAACTAGCCGAACACGCCGCCATTCCAATCATCAATGGTTTAACCGATCTGCATCACCCGTGTCAGGCTTTGGCAGATCTCCTGACGATTTATGAAATAAAAGATCATTTTCAGGGCGTGGAACTTGCTTATGTGGGAGATGGGAACAACGTCTGTCATTCTCTGCTTCTGGCTGCTACTCTAGTGGGCGTCAATATACGTATCGCCACACCTGTCGGCTATGAAATTGACCAAAAAATCCTGGATCAGGCCCAAAAATTAGCCAAAGAAAGCAAGTCGGTTATTCAGCTGACCAATGATCCAGTAGAAGCCGTTCAAGAAGTAGATTTTATCTATACAGACGTCTGGACAAGTATGGGACAGGAAAAGGAAAATCAGTCGCGTTTTCAAGCCTTTGCTGAAAAGTATCAAATTAATGAAGAACTGGCAGCCGGTGCCAAGACAGATTATGGCTTTTTGCACTGCTTGCCAGCACATCGCGGCGAAGAGGTTACAGAAGCTGTAATTGATGGCCCGCATTCACTGGTTTACGAACAGGCGGCCAATCGACTGCATGCCCAAAAAGCCCTTTTAGCCCTAACATTGGAAAATTAAAAATGGCAGCTCGCTTTGAAAAGAATCAAGGCCAGCTGCCATTTTTTATAAGAAGTTTCGTTTCACTTTATCCCAGAAAGAATTATCGGGAAGCTTAATGATATTAATGAAGCGGTCGCCTACCTCCAAGTTGATTTCATGAACATGCTGAATGCTAAGCGCCTCACTGTCCATGCCAATCAGCGGGAATTCATTATTGCCTTCCGAACCAATCTTCAGTTTTAGCTTCCGTTTTGGACTTAAGATAAAAGAGGATCCCAGTGTGCGGAATTTATTATTATTCAGGGAAGCCAGCTCGCTCACCTGCATAGACGGTAATAGTGGATCCACAATCGAGCCGCCAGACGATTTATTGTAAGCCGTACTGCCGGTAGGAGTTGAAATCACCATGCCATCCCCACGGAATGTTTCAAAATGACTGTCATTAATATAGAGATCCATTGTCAAAGTCCGAATAATTGATGAACGAATATTGAATTCATTTAATACATAGAAAGCCTTGGTATTGTTGACCGTTCCGTAAATGGTCGGATAGCGCCGCACCAGCCAGCGTTTTTCAGCAGTTGCCTTGATAATTTCCTCCAGCTCATTGATATGAAAGTCGCAGTACTGACCAAGTTGTTCAGTAAGCGCAATTCCAGCATAGAGGCAATCTTGACGGAATTGTGTTTCACGCACGGATTTTAAGAATGCGCCATCTCCACCAATACTGATAATCACATCTGCCTTACGATAGTCATCTGTCAGTGCAAAGCCGTAATCCAAGGTAAACTTTTTTAATTCTTTTGCCTTCGCATGTAATTCTTCTGTTTTTCGGTAGGAAAAGTAAAAAGTGGTTTTCGTCACAAAAATCCCTCCAGTGTAGGTTTGTGTTTATTATAACATGACTTGCTGTCCATTTCCTTTTTGAATAAAATGGGATGCCAAATTTGATCAATTGTTCAGAAGCTGTTTGTGATTTGATACTAGAACTGCTAAACTGAAGGTAATTCAAAGGAAAAGGGGAGAAAAAGATGAGTGCAAAAAGATGGATCGCGCTGGGAATACTGGCTGTTTTGCTTGTTGTGGCAGGCATCACAAAAGTAACTTCCACCCTTCTGGCAACGGAAGAAAAGGAAACCACCACAAGCGCGCTCAGCAGTATTTTATCTACCAATGAACTAACGGAAAAAGTGATTGAAGAGGGAAGTCACGATAAAATTGCTGTCCTATCAGTGGAAGGGACGATTCAGGATACAGGGGAGACCACTTCCTTATTCAGTTCATCCGGGTATAATCATTCTTTTTTCATGGAGCAGCTTGAAACGATCAAACATGATCCAAGTGTAAAAGGGATTCTGCTCTATGTGAATTCGCCAGGCGGAGGTGTCATGGAATCGGCGCAGATTCGCGATAAAATTCTGGAAATTAAAAAAGAAAGAAAAATCCCTGTATATGTGTCCATGGGAAGTATGGCGGCATCAGGTGGATATTATATTTCCGCACCTGCAGATAAAATTTTCGCTGCAAAAGAAACCATGACCGGATCGATCGGTGTGATCATGCAAGGCTATGACTATAGCGAACTAATGAAAAAAGTCGGCATTTCCGATAACACGATTAAAAGTGGGGCACATAAAGATATTATGAGCAGCTCCCGGCCGATGACAGAAGAAGAAAAAGCGATCATGCAGTCGATGATCGATGACTCTTATAACGAATTTGTTAAGGTTGTCGCAGAGGGACGCGATATGACTGAAGAACAGGTGCGTGAAATTGCAGACGGTCGAATTTATGACGGAAAACAAGCGCAGGAAAATGGGCTTGTGGATGAGTTTGGTTACAAGGAAGATGCCTTGCAGTCGCTCAAAAAGGAACAAAACCTGACAAATGCTACAGTGATGGAGTATGAAAATGGAACGGGCGGTCTCGAATCATTATTCCAAACGGCAGCAGCTGGACTTTCCCAATCAGAAAATGCAGATATCGTCACACTAATGAAACAGATGGGTACCATGGAAGCGCCGCGCATGATGTACCTGTATGGGAATTGAGGTGAGGACAGGTGGAACAATCTATCGAAAAAAATCGCCCAGTCTATCACTATGAAAAGAAGCAGGCCCCGTTTGAATCGTTGGACAAAGTTTACTGTGCCGGCTTTTGGTTGCGTTTTTTAGCCTATTTAGTGGATCTATTAACGGCCTCAGCCCTGACAGGAATTTTGATCCGACCGATTTTTCGTTTGCTACATCACCCGGTAAACGGCGGTATTTTTTCACTCTATGGAGCTTTGACGGCCTTGCTGTTTATCGCTTATTTTATTCTGATGACCAAGCGATTCAATCAAACCCTCGGCAAAATGCTTTTCGGGCTGAAAGTGATTCGCGCTGATAAAAAGCCACTCACATGGGGGAATGTATTCTTTCGCGAGGGGATCTGGCGTTTTATTCAAAAAATAGTCTGGCCCTTGTATCTTGTGGTCGCTTTTACGCCTAAAAAACAAGGAATTCATGATTTATTTGAGCAGACAACCGTCGTTCATGAATCATTTTTACAGAAAAATCAAGACTGGGAAGAAGCTCTTTAAACACCCAGTAAGCAGATGACTCGTCACCCGACCAGAATTTCTTTAAAATAGAAGATGAAAGATTTCTCAAGGGGGTAACGGATATGGCAAATGTGACATTTAAAGGCAATAAAATGACGCTGATTGGCGAAGAACGTCAAGCGGGTGATCAAGCACCTGATTTTACCGTGTTGGATCAGGACTCGGCACCTGTCACACTGAAAGATTTTGCTGGAAAGGTGAAAATTATCAGTGTCGTACCATCGATTGATACTAGCGTTTGTTCCAAGCAGACGCGCCGTTTTAACGAAGAAGCAGGTGATCTATCCAATACAGTTGTTTTGACAGTTTCCGTCGATTTACCGTTCGCGCAAAAGAAATGGTGTGCCGCTGAAGGGCTACCAAATGTTGTCACCCTATCTGATCATCGTGATTTGTCGTTTGGCACCGCTTATGGTGTCGTGATGAAAGAATTGCGTCTCTTAGCACGATCAGTGTTTGTAGTCGATGCGGATGACACAATTATTTACGCTGAATATGTATCTGAAGGAACCAATCACCCAGATTATGAAAAAGCCATCGAAGCAGCGAAAAACGCCTGAAAATATGGCGACAAGTCGAGGCAGCTGGTAGATAATTGAAAAATAGGAGAAGCTAAAGTCAAGGATTAGCGCCATTTATGGAAATGGTGATCACTTGATTTTAGTTTCTTTTTTGATGAAATCTGTATTAATCTGTATTACTTGTGAAAAACAAACTGTATTATAGTAGTTTTTTCGATAAATGCTTTTAAGTTCACAGTAAATGCGGTATAATGATTTTTGGTGTTAGTAATGAAGAATAATAGAGGTGTTACTTTTGGCGAATAGCGGAACTCCAGAAGAACTGTTTCAGGTCTTGGATGATACAGCCATCATTTTGCAAAATGCACTTGAAATGAGCTACTTGGAAGCGGTTTATGAAACAAGCGAGAATTTGTTCCAGCAAGAAGTCCTTCAAACTGAAGAGCTTTCTGAAAAAGAAGCGGCCAAACTTGCGGAACGCTATCGTGAGATTGACTTAAAAGAATATGCGCCAGAAGAAATCCGTAAAAGTTTCCAACTAGCGCTCTTAAAAGGCATGAAACACGGTATCCAAACCAATCATCAAATGACGCCTGACTCGATCGGCTTTATCATTGCTTATTTGGTCGAAAAGGTCATGCGGAAAACGCAGAAAATCGCTCTTTTAGATCCTGCATGTGGCACAGCCAATTTGCTATCCACAATTGTCAATCAATTGAAAATGGACGGTAAAAAAGATGTGCATGCAACAGGTGTCGAGGTGGACGATCTGCTGATTTCGCTTGCGCTAGTAGGCTCTGACCTGCAAGGTTTGGAGACAACATTCCTGCATCAGGATGGCCTTGCCAATTTACTTGTCGACCCGGTGGACGTCGTCGCAAGTGATTTGCCAATCGGGTATTATCCAGATGATGCACGTGCAGCTGATTTTGAAGCAGCACACGAAGAGGGCCACTCTTTTGCTCATTTTTTATTGATTGAGCAGGGGCTTCGTTATACAAAACCAGGTGGCTACTTATTTTTCCTAGTTCCGGAACGCATGTTTGAAACAGCTGATTTCGCAAAGCTTGACCGTGTCATTAAAAAATATGGTCATACGCTCGGCATTTTAAAGCTGCCGGATACACTGTTCAAAACTGAGCAAGCGCGGAAAAATATTCTGATTTTACAAAAGAAAGGTGCTGACATCAAAGCACCGAAAGAGGTTCTTCTTGCCAATATTCCAAGCTTGACGAATCCGCATGAACTTGCGCCGATTTTAAAGCAGATTGATAGTTGGTTGGAAGATAATACACATGAAGGGAATTGAATAAACACAATGGAAAAAACAATTGCAATTAACGCTGGTAGTTCTTCTTTGAAATTTCAACTTTACGACATGCCTTCTGAAGAGGTCATCACAAAAGGAATCGTTGAACGAATCGGTTTGAAAGATTCGATTTTTACCATCACTGTTGATGGCGAAAAAGTGACAGAAGTCGTGGATATTCCCGATCACGAAGTAGCTGTACAAATGCTACTTAACAAACTGATTTCTCATAACATCATCAAAAGCTTTGACGAAATTACAGGTGTGGGACATCGTGTTGTACACGGCGGCGAAAAATTCCCTGAATCTGTTTATATTGACGACCAAGTTATTCGCGATATTGAAGCGTTGTCTGAACTGGCACCTCTTCATAATCCAGCGAATGCAACAGGCATTAAAGCATTCAAAAAAGTTCTTCCGGACATCGTTTCGGTAGCCGTTTTTGATACTGCTTTCCACCAAACGATGCCACCGGAAAGCTACCTTTACAGCTTGCCTTACAGCTACTATGAAGATTACGGCATTCGTAAATACGGCTTCCACGGTACAAGTCATAAATACGTTTCCGAACGCGCCGCTGAACTTTTAGGCCGTCCTGTAGAAGAGCTTCGTCTTTTAACTTGTCACTTAGGTAACGGTGCAAGTATTGCGGCAATCGAAGGCGGCAAATCAATGGATACTTCCATGGGCTTCACACCGCTTGCAGGGGTTTCAATGGGAACTCGTTCCGGGAACATTGACCCAGCCTTGATTCCATTTATCATGGAAAAAACAGGTAAAACAGCTGAACAAGTGCTGGACGTGCTGAATAAAGAATCCGGTATGCTAGGTGTATCTGGTATTTCATCGGATCTTCGCGACCTTGAAAAAGCAGCTTCTGAAGGAAACGAACGTGCTGATTTGGCATTAGAAGTGTTTGTTGATCGTATCCACAAATATATCGGTTCTTATGCTGCTCGTATGAACGGTGTTGATGCCATCATTTTCACAGCTGGTATCGGTGAAAACAGTGCATTCATTCGTGAAAAAGTTCTTCATGGCTTAGAATTCATGGGTGTTTACTGGGATAAAGCTTTGAACCAAGTGCATGGTGAAGAAGCCTTCCTTAACTTCCCGCATTCACCAGTCAAAGTGATTGTTATTCCAACAAATGAAGAATTAATGATTGCTCGTGACGTTGAAAAAATCAAAGCAGAACGTGCATAAGTCATTATAAATAGAAACCGGAAATCGAATCTTCCTTTGAACAAAAGGCGGGTTCCATTTCCGGTTTTTTTGTATGAAATGAGTGTGGCCTTCCTTCTTATGTCGACTGGTCCGGCCGCGCATTTGATGCCCCTAAATAAAAAACCCGCAACCAACTAGCGGTTACGGGCCAAACTTACGATTTGCTTATTCAGCTTCATATTCAGGAATATCATTACGAACGACTAGAACATCACATGGGGAATGGCGGATAATGTATTCAGATACACTACCGATGAGTAAACGTTCAACGGCATTAAGACCTGTCGCACCACACATGATCAAGTCAGCTTGGAATGCTTTTGCGGCTTCTTTTGTAATGGCAGTTTTTGGCGAACCATATTCAATATAGGTTTCGATACTAGCAACGCCAGCTTTAGAAGCATCTTCTTTATAACCGCTTAAAAGTTCATCCGCATATTCAGTTGCCTTATCAGCCATGCTCGTGTCATAGTTCGCAACAGAAGAGAAAGCACGTGTATCGATGACATGCACCAAACCTAAAGTGGCGTCATTTCTTTTGGCTACTTGAATCGCTTTTTGAAAGGCTCTTTCAGCTTCCTTCGATCCATCCACTGCTACGAGTACTCTTTTGTATTGTTGTAACATTTACAATCCCTCCCAAAGGAAATTATCTATTTTTGTTCTCTCCTTATTTTACCCTTTTTTCTCAGAAACAACCATTAAAAAAAGAAGAAATTTAAAAAAATGTCAAAAAAAGGAAGTGCTGATTTACTGAAATAAAATCTCCCCCAAAATAGTCCCTTGTATTTGTGCAATTTAGGACCAATGTGTTAGTATACAAATGTAAGCGATTAACTGTGGGTTTTTATACCTATGAAGGAGAGAATGACGATGATCATTGGGGTACCGAAAGAAATTAAAAATAATGAAAATCGCGTGGCAATGACGCCGGCAAGTGTTCTTTCTTATGTGAATGCAGGACACACGGTCAAAATTGAAAAAGGGGCGGGCGAAGGGTCGAATTTCCACGATAGTGATTATGAACAAGCAGGTGCCACGCTTGTCGAGACAGCCAAAGAAGCATGGGAGGCTGAAATGGTCGTCAAAGTCAAAGAGCCGATTGCATCTGAATATGACTATTTCCGTGAAGGACTCCTGCTTTTCACGTATCTTCATTTGGCCAATGAGCCGGCACTGACAAAGGCCTTGCTTGATAAAAAAGTACGAGCTGTTGCTTATGAAACGGTGGAGCTGGAGGATCACTCTTTACCGCTTCTAAGTCCAATGAGCGAAGTGGCGGGGCGAATGGCCACTCAGATTGGCGCACAGTTTTTGCAAAAAATACATGGCGGCATGGGGGTTCTGCTTGGTGGCGTTCCTGGTGTTGACCGCAGTCAGGTAACGATTATCGGCGGGGGCATGGTAGGAACGAATGCGGCGAAAATCGCGATCGGGTTGGGGGCCAAAGTGACCATTCTCGATTTGAATCTGCAGCGACTGCGCGAATTAGATGATATTTTTGGTCATGATATTACCACGTTGATGAGTAATGATTTTAATATTGAGCAATCTGTCAAAGCATCTGACCTCGTGATCGGGGCCGTTTTGATTCCGGGGGCCAAAGCGCCAAAACTTGTGAAAGAAGAGATGGTGAAGCAAATGAAGCCGGGCGCCGTTCTGGTGGATATTGCCATTGACCAAGGCGGCATTTTTGAAACGAGCGACCGAGTGACCACCCATGACCAGCCAACCTACATCAAGCATGGAGTCGTTCATTACGCGGTGGCAAATATGCCGGGAGCTGTCCCAAGAACCTCCACGATTGCGCTCACAAATGCCACCTTACAGTTTGGCTTGAAACTAGCGAAAAAGGGGATTGTTCAGGCAGCCAAAGAAGACCCCCATCTTTATCGCGGTGTGAATACATTTGACGGCTTTATTACTTATAAAGCCGTGGCAGACAGTTTAGGCTATGACTATCATGAACTGGCTCCACTACTTCAAAACGACTGATATCAAAAAAGAAGCAAGAAGGAGATGCCTTAAACGGCTGTTCTCCAACTTGCTTCTTTTATTATTTAGGCAAAAAATTATTTATACATAGTAAAGTTCTTTCGTAAATTCGGTTAGGATTTCGCAACCGTTTGCCGTTACAACAATGTCATCCTCAATTCTGACACCAGCAACACCTGGCACATAGATACCGGGTTCGATCGTGAAGACCATATTTTCTTGAAGTGGCAATTCATTGGTTTCCGTAATCGAAGGGAATTCATGGACACTCGCTCCTAGACCATGTCCCAAACGGTGAGGGAAGTAGTCACCATAACCAGCTTCACGAATAATATTGCGGGCCGTCAGATCGATTTCTTTTGCAAGAGCACCGGCTTTGACTTTTTCAATGGCTGCCAGTTGTGCTTTTAGAACAGTTTCGTAGATTTTTTTCTGTTCATCTGAAACCTCGCCAAAAGCAACCGTTCTTGTAGTATCTGAGCAGTAACCCTTGTGAACGACACCTAAATCAAAGAGGACCAAATCGCCTTTTTGAATTTTTGTCTGACCAGGCGTCCCATGCGGAAGTGCCCCATTTTTACCCGTCAGTACCATCGTTTCAAAACTCATGCCGCTGACACCTTTTTTCTTCATTTCATAATCGATTTTTGCTACGATTTCTGCTTCCGTACGTCCTACCGCAATTTCAGCAATCCCGATTTTTACCGCTTCATCAGCCAGTAAAGCTGCTTCCTTCATAATCTTGATTTCCTCAGGCGTTTTGATAACACGGATCATTTGGATTTTTTCTTCAATTGGAATAAAGATTGTATGAGGGAAATGACCGGATAACGCCTCGAAACGATCTACACTCATATGTGACTTTTCAATTGCGATTTTCTTTGCATGCGGTGCCCGTTTTTTGATTTGTTCTGCAATGATACGCCAAGGATCCTCTGTATCGCTGTAACCGTAAACTTCATGATGAAAATCACTTCCACTGGCATCTTCCATTTCGAGTCCCGGAACAAAAAGAAATGGTTCCGCATCTGGAAAAACAGCTAGTCCCAAAACACGTTCATGAGGTTCGCTGTGATAACCGGCAAAATAAGCTACATTCTCCGGGTTTGTGATAAATGCTGCTTCTGCGTCCTGTCCCTGCAACCATTCTTGCAGTACATCGATATTCTTTTCCATAAGTCATCCTTCTTTCACAAATAATCTCCTTCTTATCATACCACGAATTCTTTGAAATGGCAGGCTTCACAAAAGTGGGGAATCATCAGGTGCGAGAGAAGGGAAACTGTATCTTCATTTTGCTCTGTGCTATAATAGAACAGAAAACGACAAATACAGATTTTTATTTAAGGAAGGAAGTCGAGGAAAATGAACATCTCATTTCACGGGCAGTCTTGCATCAAAATAGTCACAAAGGACAAAACGATTTTGATTGATCCTTTTATTTCCGGAAATGAAAAATGTGACCTTCGTGTGGCCGAGGAAATGCCGGATTATATCATCCTGTCTCATGGACATGATGATCATGTTGGTGATACAGTTCAACTAGCCAAGCAATCTGGCGCTACGATTATTTGCAATAACGAATTGGCCCTATATTTAAGCTTGCAGGGACTTGAAAACATCGCCCCTATGCATATTGGCGGCAAACGTACTTTTGATTTCGGCTGGATTAAATTAACACAGGCCTTCCACGGATCGGCCACGATTGTGGATGGGCAGTTGATCAATTTAGGCCTACCGACCGGAATCATTCTTCATCTGGAAGGACAAAACATTTACCATGCCGGTGACACCGGATTATTTTCTGATATGAAACTGATTGGCGAGCTTCATCCGCTTGCACTTGCCTTCTTGCCGATTGGGGATAACTTCACGATGGGACCTGAAGATGCCAAAATCGCAGCTGATTTTCTTCAAGCGAAAATCGTCGTTCCTATGCATTACAACACATTCCCGCTGATTGAGCAGGATCCGTACAAATTTGCCGACTCACTTTCAGAAGGCATTCAGGGGAAAGTCATGGAGATCGGTGATGAAATCGAACTTTAGGAACAGGATAGGTGAAAAATGTGGCGACAAAACATGAGCAAATACTGAAATACATTGAAAATCTCGCAGTTGGCGAAAAAATTTCCGTCCGTAAAATCGCCAAAAATCTTTCCGTCAGTGAAGGGACAGCTTATCGCGCCATCAAGGATGCAGAGATTATCGGTTTCGTGTCGACCATTAAGCGTGTCGGAACGCTCCGGATTGAACGCAAACAAAAAGACAGCATTGAGAAGCTGACATTTGCTGAAATCGTGAATATGATTGACGGACAGGTGCTGGGCGGTCGTGAAGGGCTCTATAAATCGCTCAATAAATTTGTGATTGGGGCGATGACCGTCGAAGCGATGGAACGTTACACGGAAGCGGGCAACCTACTGATTGTCGGAAACCGTGTCTCAGCGCATGAACTGGCACTCCAACGCGGCGCGGCTGTTCTGATTACAGGTGGTTTTGATACGAGCGATGAAGTGAAAAGACTGGCTGATCAAAAGGAACTGCCGATTTTATCCACATCCTATGATACCTTTACGGTTGCAACCATGATCAATCGGGCCATTTACGATCAACTGATTAAAAAAGAAGTCGTACTAGTAGAAGATATTTTGACACCGCTTGATAAAACGGCCTATTTAGAAACGACGCAGAAAGTTGAGGATTGGCATAAACTGCAAGAAGCCACTTCCCACAGCCGTTTTCCCGTCGTCAATAAAAGCCTCCGTTTAACCGGAATGATCACCAGCAAAGATATTTTGGAAAAAAATCCGTCCATCTCGATCGAGCGGGTTATGACCAAAAACCCCCTAACTGTCGGACCTAAGATGAGTGTCGCTTCCGTCGCACATATGATGGTCTGGGAAAGCATCGAAGTGATCCCCGTTGTAAAAGATGATCTGACACTAATCGGCATCGTCAGCCGGCAGGACATTCTAAAATCCATGCAGATGATCCAAAAGCAGCCGCAGGTGGGCGAAACAATTGATGATACCATCACGGCGCAACTAGAGGAACGCAGCGGCCAAAATGGCGAGGAAGCCGTTTATGAATTCAAAGTAACACCGCAGATGACAAGCTCACTCGGAACGCTTTCATATGGCGTTTTCACGCAAATCGTTTGTGATGTTGTGCAACAAAAACTATTCAGCATGAAAAAGCGAAATGTCGTCATTGAAAATGTGACGATGTATTATTTGAAACCGGTACAGATGGACGCCTCGATGACCATTAAGCCGCGCGTCCTTGAAATGGGGCGTAAGGCAGGCAAGCTGGATGTTGAGCTTTATCTGGAAGGGATTTTAGCCGGAAAAGCCATCGTGGCCTGCCAAATGATGGAACGATAAAAAAGAAGATTGAGGCGAAAAAATGAAAGAAGAAATCTTAGCAGCCATTAAGGCGCATGATACGATAATTTTACACCGCCATGTGCGGCCAGACCCCGATGCGTACGGTTCACAAATGGGCCTTGCAGCCATCATTCGCGCAAGCTTTCCTGAAAAACAGGTTTTTTCAGTTGGAAATGATGAATTGTCACTTCGTTTTCTAGGACAAGTGGACGAAATTGCGGACGATGTTTATCAGCAGGCACTTGTGATTGTTTGTGACACAGCCAATACGGCGCGCGTTTCCGATCGGCGCTATACAGAAGGGAAGATGCTCATTAAGATCGATCACCATCCAAATGATGAACCATATGGAGACCTACTCTGGGTGGATACTAGCGCATCATCCTGCAGTGAAATGATCGTTTCTTTTTATGAGACTTTTGCAGAGGAGCTTTCACTAAACGAAGAAGCGGCGCGCCTTCTCTATGCTGGAATTGTAGGAGATACAGGTCGTTTTATGTATCCAAGCACCACTAGCGAGACTTTCCGTTTGACGGCAAAACTGGTACATTTTCCATTTGATCGCCCGTCACTTTATCGGCATTTGTATGAGCAATCCTTACCGATGACACGTCTTGCCGGCTACATTCTGGAGCATTTCCAAATGGAAGAAAGCGGTGCTGCCACTGTTTTTCTTTCCGAAGAGTTGCTGAAACGTTTTGAAGTGGACCCGCGCGAAGCTTCCGGACTGGTCAACGTGATCGACAGTGCAGTCGGCCTAAAAGCGTGGATCATGTTTATCCAAGAAGGTGATGTGATTCGGGCGCGCCTTCGCTCAAAAGGCCCGGTAATCAATGAACTCGCAAAAGAATACGGCGGTGGCGGTCATCCGCTTGCATCCGGTGCGACTATTCATACCCAAGCAGAAATGGATGAGATGAAACGTAAACTGATTGCCATCTGTCTTGAAACAGCCTGATTTTTTGCAGGCTGTTTTTTTATACGAACAAACTTTCTTTTTTGCATAAGAATCGGTATAATAAAAGAGGAAAAGAAAGGAGAGAGGATAATGGCGTTTGTTCATTTACAGGTTGCAAGTGCTTATGATCTCTTATCAAGCACTGCCTCGATCGACGGGCTGATTCAAAAAGCAAAAGAATACCATTATCCGGCTCTAGCGATCACAGACAAAAATGCTTTATACGGAGCATGTGAGTTCTATACAAAATGCAAGCAGGCGGGGATCAAGCCAATCATCGGCATGACAGTGGAGATTCCCGGCATCTATCTAAGTGATCGATCTTTTGAGCTCATGCTACTTGCCGAGACAACATCCGGCTATCAAAACCTCCTTAAAATCGCCAGCAGCATCAAAACGCACGCGGAAAAGGAAGAGTTGCCGCTCAAATGGCTGAATTCGTATAAAGAAGGCTTGATTGCGATCTCACCCGGAATCACAGGAGAAATTGAAAGACTTTTACATGAAGAAAATCAAGACGGCGCCCGCCAAGTAGCAGAGACATTTCAAAAAATGTTCGGCGGCACCGCCTTTTATTTGTCGCTGGAAAAACGCAATACGCGGTACAGTGAAATGATCACGACGTTCGCAGAAGCAAATGGTTATCCAGCTATTGCCAGCAAAAATGTGCGCTACTTAAAGCCAACAGATGTTAAAGCTTACCGTGTTTTAACGGCAATTCGCGATAATGAGACGATCGACTGGACCAATCTGGAAACGAGCGGCCCGGCTTACTTTGCTTCCCCGGAAGAAGTAGAAGAACTTTTTCAATCTCCTTTTGAAAAGGAGGCCCTAGCTGAAAACGGCCGGATTGCAGCACGTTGTCAAGCGGAGATCGCCTTGCATCAGCATCTGCTGCCACGTTATCCGTTACCGCCAGAGGAGGCGGCTGTCCAAGTGCTCAAACAAACCGCCTATGAAGGGCTAAAATTACGCGGCCTTGATCAGCGCGAATATATCGAACGGCTCGATTATGAGCTGGACGTGATTGCCAAAATGGGCTTTGCCGACTATTTTCTCATCGTGTGGGACGTGATGCGTTATGCGCGTAAAGCTAGCATCTTGACCGGACCAGGACGGGGTTCTGCAGCCGGTTCCCTTGTGGCCTACGTCCTGCAGATCACAGATGTCGATCCGATTCTGTATAATCTTTTATTTGAGCGGTTTTTAAATCCTGAGCGTGTCACCATGCCCGATATCGATTTAGATTTTCCAGATAACCGCCGTGATGAAGTAATCCAATATGTGGTCGAAAAATATGGCCCGTCTCACGTTGCGCAGATTGGGACGTTCGGGACACTGGCAGCCAAAGCGGCCATTCGGGATACGGCCCGCACATTTGGCCTAAATACGATCCAATTATCCGAGTGGTCCAAGCAGATTCCCAACCAGCTGGGGATCACACTTCAGAAAGCCTATCAACAAAATGGGCATTTGCAGGCTCACATTGAAAAAAATAAGCAGCACGAATTAATCTGGGAGATTGCCACAGCGATTGAAGGCCTGCCACGGCATATTTCCACCCATGCAGCAGGGGTGATCATCAGTGACCGGCCACTTGTCGAGCAGGTCCCTTTGCAAACCGGAAGCGGCTCTGCCAATTTGACGCAATTTGCCATGGGCGAACTAGAGCAGATTGGCTTGCTGAAAATGGACTTTCTAGGACTCCGAAATTTAAGCCTGCTTGATCGCGTGATTCGTTCGGTTAATTTTCATCGTCATCTGCAACTTACGCCACAGGATATCCCATTAAACGATGCTTTGACACTTGAGCTGTTCCGAAAAGGCGACACAACGGGCGTATTCCAATTTGAATCTGATGGGATTAGACGCGTTTTGCGCAAACTGGGGCCGACAAGTTTTGAAGATATTGTCGCTGTAGACGCCCTCTATCGACCCGGCCCAATGGAGCAAATTGATACTTTTATTGCCCGAAAACATGGGAAAGAAGCCACACATTATCCGCATCCAGACCTGAAGCCGATTCTCGAAGTCACATATGGCGTCATCGTCTATCAGGAGCAAATCATGCAGGTCGCCAGTCAAATGGCCGGTTTTTCGCTAGGAGAAGCCGATCTACTGCGACGAGCGGTCAGCAAAAAGAAACGAGAAGTGTTAAATGAGCAGCGGGCCGCCTTTGTGTCCGGTGCCCATCAAAAAGGTTATTCCGATGAGAACGCCAATGAAGTATATGATCTGATCGTCCAATTTGCCAACTATGGCTTTAACCGCAGTCACGCGGCCGCCTATTCTAAGATTGCCTTTCAGCTGGCGTACATGAAAGCCCATTTCCCCGCCGAATTTATGGCGGCCTTACTAGGATCTGTCTTCGGCAATGACACCAAAATGAGCCAATATATTGCCGAAACGAAGAAGTATCAATTAAAAATGGCGGCCCCAAGCATCAATAAAAGCCAATATGGTTTTGTTGTGGAGGGCACCGATACGATTCGCTACAGTTTTCGCGTGATTCGCAAGTTGCCGAATAAATTTATTTTAGCCCTGCTGGAAGAACGCAAAAATGGCGGCCCATTCAAAGACTTCTATGATTTTTGTGAACGAATTCCAAGCAAACAACTCACTCAGCCCATCCTTGAAAGCCTAATCTATGCCGGCTGTTTTGATGAATTTGGACTTGACCGGGCTGTCCTAATTGCCTCCATTGACGGGGCGCTGGATTATATCGCGCTATTTGGCAACAATGAACTGGGACTGAATCTTTTTGCCGATGAAGCAAGTAAACGACCGCGTTACAGAGAAGTAGAACCCATGCCCGCGGATATTAAACTTGAGAAAGAAAAAGAATTTACCGGTCAATATGTTTCTTCGCATCCAGTTCTTTCTTATCAGGCCAAATTGCGCCAGCTTCAAGCAGCAACTCTCATGTCGGTCGAAAAAGGGAAGTTTTATGCAGTCGGTTTCTATGTGCATGAAATCCGCACGATTCGCACTAAAAAAGGGGAATTGATGGCCTTTTTAACCATCAGTGATGACACAGCCGAACGTAGTGCTGTCGTATTCCCTGATACCTACCGGAAAGCAGCATCCATTCTGCAAAAAGGGGCGCTCATTTATGCCAAAGTAAAAGCAGATGAGCGAAATGGCGAGCTGCAACTTGTGCTAAATGAAGCCAGTCTTTTAAAAGATGTGGAGCCCCCTAAACGGCTCTATATAAGACTTGCTAGTGAAGCGCAACTGGAAGCCGTCAAGCAGATTTTACTAAGCGCACCAGGAAAAGAAGCCGTCATCGTCCATTTTCCATCAACTAAGAAAACGATTGCGCTTCAAAGCCGCTTTTCGATCCGCTATACAGAGAAGCTTGGCCAAGACTTAAGTCAGCTTTTAGGCAGCGAAAATGTCATCCGAAAATAATTTCATTTCCTAAAAGAAACAAAAGTATGATATAGTGTAGAGTGGAAAACGTTCATTTACAGTCTGCCAAGCGAGTTAGATTGGCAGACTGATCTTTCTTTGTCAAAGAACAATGGCATTTTCCCGACTTATGAAAGAAAAAAGGGTTAAGCAGCTATTATTTTATTATTATTTTCACCCTGAAATGAGTCGGTCGTAGAAAGCGTAAGTAGGGAGGTTTCATCTTTGTTAGGAGAATTATTTACTAAGCCAAAGAAGAAAAAATATGCGACAATCCCGACAGATGGCTCAAAACATGACGTGCCGGAAGGGATCATGACGAAATGTCCGAAATGCAAAAAGATCATGTACACGAAGGAACTTGAGAAAAACCTAATGGTGTGCAGTCATTGTGGCTTTCACCATCCGATCGGCGCACAAAAACGCGTACAGTTTCTTGTGGATGAAGGTTCTTTCCGCGAGCTGGACGGCGAGTTGACAACAGCCAATCCACTTGGTTTTGAAAATTACATGGAACGCATCGAAACAGATAAGGCCAAAACAGAACTAAATGAAGCCATCCTAACCGGTCATGCAAAAATAGATGGCCTGCCGTTTGTGATTGCTGTCATGGATTCTCGTTTCCGCATGGCCAGTATGGGCTCTGTTGTAGGAGAAAAGATTCTGCGTGCCGTTGAAGAAGCGGATCGCTCTAAGGTGCCATTCCTTATTTTTACTGCGTCAGGCGGCGCCCGGATGCAAGAAGGGATGCTCTCACTGATGCAAATGACCAAAACATCCGCTGCATTCAAACGATTCAGTAGCCATGGCGGACTGGCAATAACCGTAATGACCCACCCGACAACAGGTGGCGTTTCGGCTAGTTTTGCTTCCTTAGGTGACTTTAATCTTGCTGAACCTGGGGCGTTAATCGGGTTCGCCGGACGTCGCGTAATCGAGCAAACCGTTCGTGAAGAATTGCCGGAAGACTTCCAGACAGCTGAGTTTCTCATGAAGCACGGTCAGTTGGACAAAGTGGTATCCCGACTGGAACTTCGCGAT
Organism: Listeria costaricensis; assembly: GCF_900183385.1. Taxonomy (GTDB): domain Bacteria; phylum Bacillota; class Bacilli; order Lactobacillales; family Listeriaceae; genus Listeria; species Listeria costaricensis. The sequence goes on along the minus strand of NZ_FXUT01000001.1, from coordinate 318,972 downwards.
AAATTAGGTTTTATTTTGCGCGTACATGTTCGCCCAGAAACAGAGGAGGTTGAATCAACAGATGGCAGGTGAAATGGAATTTGAAAAGCCGATTCTTGAATTGCGGCAGAAAATCATCGACTTAAAAGAATATAACGAAAAAGCCGATGTTGATTTGACCAATGAAATTGAAAAACTGGAGCATCGTCTCGCTAAATTAGAAGAGGAAATCTACAGTAATATGACCGCCTGGGATAAATTCCAAGTAGCTCGGCATCCAGATCGTCCGACAACGCTTGACTACATTCCCCTGTTATTTGAAGATTTTATGGAGCTTCACGGAGATCGAACATTTGGAGATGACCCGGCAATCGTCGGCGGTATAGCTACGTTTAAAGGGCAGCCGGTCACAGTTATCGGTCATCAGCGCGGCAAAGATACCAAAGACAATCTGTACCGCAATTTTGGTATGCCTCATCCAGAAGGCTTCCGCAAAGCCCTTCGTTTAATGCAGCAGGCCAACAAATTCGGCCGACCGATCATCTGCTTTATTGATACAAAAGGTGCCTATCCCGGTCGAGCAGCTGAAGAACGCGGCCAAAGCGAGGCCATTGCCCGTAACCTTTATGAGATGAGCGATATGAAAGTACCCATTATTTGTATCGTCATTGGGGAAGGCGGAAGTGGCGGCGCGCTTGCACTTGGCGTGGGCAATGAGATTTACATGCTGGAAAATGCTGTTTTCTCCGTTATATCCCCAGAAGGAGCAGCCGCCATCCTGTGGAAAGATGCTTCGAAAGCCAAGAAAGCGGCTGAATCTATGCGCATCACAGCAGCGGATCTGTTTGAACTGGGAATCACAGATGGCATTGTGCCGGAAGTAAAAGGCGGTGCCCATCATGACCTTGCGACACAAGCCAAGGCCATCGAAAAAACCATCAATAAATCTCTGCATCGACTCACAGCACTTTCAGAAGAGCAACTTGTCGAGCAGCGCTACAACAAATATAAACAGATCGGTGTGTACGACACCATTTAACAAAGCGACCTCTTTTGGGGTCGTTTTTTAATTGGTCTATACCTCATCAAGAAAAACAGCCGAATTTCTTGAAAAACTTAAATGTATATACCAATAAATCCATAAAGCCATTAAAAAGCCTTTTTGAAAGGTTTTTTGCTTATACCATTTAGATGAAACGGTCATTTTTTCTGAAAAACAGGCAAAAACAGCTAGGATTGGCGCTTTCCATTTCCAGTTTTTTCATGTAAAATAAGGCGTGTGATAAAATATCATTGTCTGAGGTGGTAGTAAAATGAAACGTATAGCAGTATTGACCAGTGGCGGAGATGCACCTGGCATGAACGCCGCTGCCCGCGCAGTCGTGCGTAAAGGTATTTATGAAGGACTGGAAGTTTATGGAATTGATTATGGCTTCTTAGGTCTTGTAAACGGAAATATTCATAAATTGGAATTAGGCTCAGTAGGAGATCTTCTACACCGTGGCGGAACTTTCTTATATTCCGCTCGTTATCCTGAGTTTGCAACAGAAGAAGGCCAACTTAAAGGGATTGAGCAGCTGAAAAAACATCAAATCGACGGACTTGTTGTCATTGGTGGCGACGGCTCTTATCACGGAGCGGAAGCACTGACAAAACGCGGTTTCCCAACAATTGGCATTCCAGGAACGATTGATAATGACATTTCTGGAACTGATTTTACAATTGGTTTTGATACAGCACTTAACACTGTTTTGGATGCACTCGATAAAATCCGGGATACAGCAACAAGCCATGAACGTACTTTCATCATTGAAGTTATGGGTCGTGATGCAGGTGATATCGCGCTTTGGTCTGGTCTTGCTGGTGGCGCGGAAGCCATTATCGTGCCTGAAGAAACATTCAACATGGATGATGTCGTAGAACGCTTGAATAAAGGACGCGAACGCGGTAAAAAACACAGCATTATTGTTGTAGCAGAAGGCGTTATGAGCGGAAATGCATTTGCTGAAAAACTAGCTGAGTATGGGGACTACCATGCTCGTGTAACAGTATTAGGTCACGTACAACGTGGAGGCAGCCCAACCGCTTTCGACCGTGTACTTGCCAGCCGTTTAGGCGCACGTGCTGTTGAACTATTGATCGAAAACCGCGGCGGTCTAGCTGTTGGTATTCGTGAAAACAAAATTGTCGAAAACAACATCACAGAAATTTTGAAAGAAAAACATCATTTAGATGACAATATGTTCAATCTAGCATCCATCCTTTCAATCTAACGGAACCAGAAGTCACTATTTCCAGGTTAGGAGATAGTGACTTTTTTGAAAAAGTTTGTGAAAATAGGGTTTTCAGCTTTCTTATGAAAATAATTATGAAAACACAAAAAAGTTTTAGTAAAATTTATGGAAGCGTTACATGCTCCTCTTTAGAATGGATTAGGGGAAGGGCACGACCGCTATCAAAGTTTTTACTTTGGAAGAACTTTCACAAACCGCTTGTATCACAAGGATGATGCTGGTAAAATGTAGTAGATGTGTTTATAATGAAGTATGAATGAATAGGTAGTTCTAGGAGGAGTAAAAAAACATGAAAAAAACGAAAATTGTTTGTACAATCGGACCTGCTAGTGAGTCAGTTGACACATTAGTCAAATTGATCGAATCCGGCATGAATGTAGCGCGCTTGAACTTTTCACACGGCGATTACGAAGAACATGGTGCTCGTATTGAAAATATCCGCGAAGCCGCACGTAAAACAGGAAAACCTGTTGCGCTTTTACTAGATACAAAAGGACCAGAAATCCGCACACATGACATGGTAGGCGGAAAAGTTGAATTTGCTAAAGGCGACGTTGTTCGTGTGGCAATGAAACAAGTAGAAGGAACGAAAGAAAAATTCTCCGTTACTTACGATCAATTATTTGATGATGTAGAAATCGGTTCTGTTATCTTGCTTGATGATGGCTTGATCGGTTTAGAAGTCACTGAAAAAGATGCAGCCAACCGTGAACTTGTAACAAAAGTTCAAAATCCTGGCGTTCTTAAAAATAAAAAAGGTGTAAACGTACCAAACGTTTCCATCAATCTTCCAGGGATTACTGAAAAAGATGCCAATGACATTCGTTTTGGTTTAGGTCAAGGTATTGACTTTATCGCAGCATCTTTCGTTCGTCGTGCTTCTGACGTTCTTGAAATCACAAAGATTTTGGAAGAAAACAATGCGACACACGTTCAAATCATCCCTAAAATCGAAAACCAAGAAGGCGTTGATAACATCGATGAAATCTTGCAAGTTTCTCAAGGCTTGATGGTTGCTCGTGGGGACCTTGGCGTTGAAATTCCAGCTGAAGAAGTACCAATCGTTCAAAAAGAATTGATCAGAAAATGTAATAAATTAGGAAAACCAGTTGTAACAGCTACACAAATGCTTGATTCCATGCAACGCAACCCGCGTCCAACACGTGCGGAAGCTTCTGACGTTGCCAATGCGATTTTCGATGGTACAGATGCAATCATGCTTTCTGGTGAAACTGCTGCCGGAGACTATCCAGTAGAATCTGTTCAAATGATGGCAAAAATTGCGCTTCGTACAGAAGAAGCATTGATCACACAAGACAAATTTGCGCTTAAAATGCATGCAAATACAGATATGACGGAAGCAATCGGTCAAGCGGTTGGCCATACTGCACGTAATCTGGATGTTCAGACGATCGTTGCTGCTACTCAAAGCGGTCACACTGCACGTATGATTTCTAAATATCGTCCAAAATCTCATATTTTGGCGGTTACCTTCAATGAACACGTTTGTCGCTCACTTGCACTTTCATGGGGCGTTTATGCACAACTTGCTTCTCCAGTAGAAAGCACAGACGATATGTTTGATTTGGCAGTAAAAGAAGCCGTTTCATCCGGTCTTGCTCAAAATGGCGATCTAATTATCATTACTGCTGGTGTGCCAGTTGCAGAAAGTGGCACAACAAACGTTATGAAGATCCAATTAATTGGCGAAAAAGTTGTCAAAGGTCATGGCATTGGCCGTGAATCTGTCAGCGGTAAAGCAATTGTTGCTAAAAACAATGCAGAAGCACTTGCAAAAGCAGAAGAAGGCGGCATTTTAGTTGTAAAAACAACTGACAAAGAAATTCTTCCAGCATTTGAAAAGAGTGCAGCCGTTGTGGTTGAAGAAGGCGGCTTAACAAGTCATGCAGCTGTAGTTGGCATCAACCTGGGTATCCCAGTGATCGTTGGCGCTGCTGGTGCGACGGATAAAGTGAAAGATGGCGAAGTAATCACAGTAGACGCACGTCAAGGCAATGTCTACAACGGTACAACAGCTACACACTAAAATTTATATGAATAAGCTCAAGTCTTTCGGGACTTGGGCTTTTTTTATTGCTTTCCATTTCGCGCTTTCTCTAAAATACGTTATAATATAAAACAAGCAAACGTTTGGAGTGAGAATAATGAAACGATTTATTTTATATTGGGCAGCATATGGATTGATTGAACTGATTGTTTACATTTGGCTCTTTGAATGGATCGGCTTATTGCCACTAATCCTGATTCAAGTTGCTTCGAGTGTTTTTGGGATTTATATGTTTAAAAAACTAGGCGGAAGTTTTTTGTTCCAATTGCGTGACGGGAGAACAGTCGCACCTTATTTACTCGACAGTATCTGTTTTGCCATCGCCGCTTTTTTCCTGACAATTCCTGGGATTGTGACGACACTCTGCGGCTTATTATTGTTCATTCCTTTTATTCGCAATCGTTTAAAGCCGAAACTTGCCAAATGGCTTGATCAAAAAACAGGCAAGCATACACATTTTTACTTTTTTGACATGTAAAACGGGCTTTCAATCGGATGGCCCGTTTTATTCCATCTTGAAAAGAAGTGATCGTCTTTTCTTATCGCAAATCAAATATTCAATAGGTTTGTGTTATACTACACATGAAATTTGTGCTATAATAATTCTTATCTGACAAAAGGGGTCAGTGCGGGAAAGGTTGCATGTTATGTTTACAGAAAGTATGTTATTTTTATTGCTATTTTTAATTTTAGGTTTGATTGCCAAAAACAATTCGTTGGTGATTGCCGTTGCTGTCGTCATCTTATTAAAACTATTCCATGCAGATGCAAAAATTATGGAAACGATTGGAGCAAAAGGGATCAATTGGGGTGTAACAATCATCACGATCGCCATTCTTATCCCGATTGCCACAGGTCAGATTGGTTTTAAGGACCTCTTTGAATCGTTCCGTTCGGCAGCTGGTTGGGTGGGACTGGGCGCGGGGATACTCGTTTCGATTCTTTCGCGTAAAGGTGTCGACTATATGGCCGTTGATCCGCAAATTACCGTTTCACTTGTTTTTGGTACAATTTTAGCCGTGGTATTGTTCCGCGGTCTAGCAGCTGGTCCAGTTATTGCTTCAGGGATTGCTTACATGATCATGCAGATTCCGCTTTTTAATCGGTAACAGAATGAAGGGGAAGAAGGAGGATAATTATGACAGTTTCAAAGGGTTTGGAAAATGTTTATGTCGCAGAAACGTCGATCAGCTCGATCATTGACAGCACATTGAAATATGTAGGGTATGACATCAATGATTTAATCGAGCATCAGGTTTCGTTTGAGGAAGTTGTTTATTTATTATGGCATCTACGCTTGCCAAATAAAGCCGAATTAAAAAAATTCAATGAAGAACTTAGTGAAAACATGGCCGTATCAGAAACGATTATTACCAGTCTTCGGATGCAGCATCACCAAAAACTGCATCCAATGAGCGTACTTCGGACAACGGTTTCCATGTTAGGCGTCTTTGATACAGAAGCCGAGTTGGATGACGGGGAATCCGTTTATCGAAAAGGGATCCGTCTGCAAGCGAAAATGCCGACAATTGTTGCCGCGTTTTCACGCATCCGGCGCGGCCTAGATCCTATTCCGCCTAAAAAGGAACTCAGTGTAGCTGCCAATTTCCTCTATATGCTAACTGGCGAAGAAGCTGACGCGCTATCCGTCGAGGCCATGAATAAAGCGCTTGTTCTTCATGCAGATCATGAGTTTAATGCTTCCACATTCACTGCGCGCGTCTGTGTAGCCACTTTATCCGACGTCTATTCAGGTGTAACAGCGGCGATTGGTGCATTAAAAGGCCCTTTGCATGGCGGTGCCAATGAGCGCGTGTTTGACATGCTGGAAGAAATTGATGCCCAAAGTTCAAATGTCCGCGATTATATTCAATATAAAATTGATAATAAGCAGAAAATCATGGGCTTTGGCCACCGTGTCTATCGTAATGGTGACCCCCGTGCCAAACATTTACGTGTAATGAGCGAGCGTCTTACGAAACAAAAACAAGAGGAAAAATGGTACCAGCTTTCCGTTGAAGTGGAACAGGCCGTATGGGAATTGAAACACCTTCGCCCGAATGTCGATTTCTACTCGGCTTCCGTGTATCACGCGTTAGGAATTGATGTCGACCTGTTTACGCTCGTATTCTCCGTCAGTCGTGTTTCCGGCTGGCTCGCACACATTTTTGAGCAATATCGTGATAACCGATTGATTCGTCCACGCGCTATTTATGTAGGGCCGGAAGATCGTCCATTTATCCCGATTGAAGAAAGAATATAAGGAGGCTTTTCAAATAATGACACAAGGTGAAAAAATCCAAGTAAAGAATGGTGTATTACAAACACCGGCACATCCGATCATTCCGTTTATTGAAGGAGATGGAACAGGACCAGATATTTGGCGGGCAGCAAAGCGCGTACTGGATGCAGCTGTTCAAAAAGCTTATAATGGGGAACGTTCCATCAGCTGGAAAGAAGTATTAGCTGGCGAAAAAGCCTTTCATCAAACAGGCGAGTGGCTGCCGCAAGAAACGCTTGATACTATTCGTGAATATCTAATTGCAATTAAAGGCCCACTAACAACGCCAATCGGTGGTGGCATCCGTTCATTGAATGTTGCGCTTCGTCAAGAGTTGGATTTATATGTCTGCTTACGCCCAGTTCGTTATTTCAAAGGAGTTCCTTCCCCTGTGAAACGGCCAGAAGACACAGATATGGTAATTTTTCGTGAAAATACAGAAGATATTTATGCCGGCATTGAATTTCAAGAAGGTAGTCAAGAAGCCAAAAAACTAATCGACTTTTTGGAAACTGAATTCGGTGTCAATAAAATACGCTTCCCTGAAACATCGGGAATTGGTGTGAAGCCTGTTTCTAAGGAAGGCACTGAACGCTTGGTGCGTGCCGCGATTGAATATGCACTAAGTGAAGGCCGCAAATCATTAACACTCGTTCATAAAGGCAATATCATGAAATTTACAGAAGGTGCATTTAAAAATTGGGGCTATGCACTTGCTGAACGTGAATTTGGTGATCGCGTCTTTACTTGGAATGAATATGACCGTATCAAAGAACAAGAAGGAGCAGAGGCTGCGGACAAGAAGCAATCCGAAGCGCTGGCAGCGGGCAAATTGTTAGTGAAAGATGCGATTGCAGATATTTTCTTGCAGCAAATTTTAACACGTCCGGCTGAATTCGACGTGGTTGCGACGATGAACTTAAATGGCGACTATATTTCAGATGCACTAGCGGCTCAAGTTGGCGGAATCGGGATTGCGCCTGGTGCCAACATCAATTACTTGACGGGACACGCCATTTTTGAAGCAACGCATGGAACAGCGCCAAAATATGCTGGCCTCGACAAAGTAAATCCTTCTTCGGTGATTCTTTCTGGAACCTTGATGCTGGAACATATTGGGTGGCATGAGGCGGCTCAGCTGATCACAGAGGCGATGGAGCAGACGATTGCTGCTAAAACAGTGACGTATGATTTCGCTCGATTAATGGATCAAGCGACAGAAGTGAAATGTTCGGAATTTGCAGATCGATTGATTGATAAATTTTGAAAATGTATGTTTTTTCTGGGTTGAATTTTAGCCTTATATAATTAATGTTCGCTTTTAGATGGTTTCCATATCGGGAGACCATCTTTTTTGTTAAAGAAACCAAATATGCGCCAAAGTTCCTTGGCTCAGGCACTTATGGTAAAATAGATATATCTGATTTTGAATGAGGAGGCCACTTTCCGTGAGTAAATTAATTTTGATAGATGGTAACAGTATTGCTAGTCGCGCCTTTTATGCGTTACCGCTTTTATCCAGCCAGAAAGGGATTTATACGAATGCAGTTCTTGGCTTTACAATGATGCTGAATAATGTTTTAGATAAAGAAAAACCGGACCATGTGCTCGTTGCATTTGATGCTGGGAAAACAACTTTTAGACATAAGACGTATCAAGAATATAAAGGAGGTCGTCAGAAAACACCTAGTGAACTTTCTGAGCAATTTCCACTGATTCGCCAATTGCTAGATGCGTATGATATTCCGCGCTATGAGCTGGCTGATTATGAAGCAGATGACATTATCGGTACCTTGGCAAAGGAGGCAGAGCAAGAGGGATTTGAAACGGTTATCATCACCGGCGACCGTGATTTGACGCAGCTTGCCACAGATAAAACCACTGTCTTTATCACAAAAAAAGGGATTACAGATATGGAAATCAATACGCCGGAAACACTCCAAGAAAAATACGGACTGACACCAGCGCAAATTATTGACCTAAAAGGACTTATGGGCGATTCTTCTGATAACATCCCCGGCATTCCAAGTGTAGGTGAAAAAACGGCTCTCAAGCTGTTACATCAATTCGATGGCACGGTGGAATCTGTCCTAGAACATGCAGAGGAAATCAGCGGCAAGAAATTGAAAGAAAAAGTGATTGAAAATAAAGAAATGGCCCTTTTAAGTAAGGAACTGGCGACAATTAATACCTCAGCGCCAATTGAAACACACCTAAAAGAAACGGCCTATCAAGGCTATCAACCTGAAAAAGTGATCCCATTTTTAAAAGAGCTTGAGTTCAAGCAGATCTTGAAGAATCTTGAACAAGGCGACGCAGCACAAACCGAGGAACTGAAAGAAATTTCTTTTGAAACGTTAGCAGTGGTAAAAAAGGAACATTTTGGTAAAAAAACGGCTCTCTATATCGAAATGGACGGTGACAATTATCATACGGCACCCATTATCGGTTTTGCCCTTCATTCAGACAAAGGAACCTACTATTTTAACGAAGAAACGGCAAAAAATAGCCCAGAGTTTACAGCATGGCTTGGTAGTGACGCGGAAAAGGTAACGTATGATGCCAAGAAAGTAGCGGTCGTCAGTCAACGTTTTGGCGTTCGATCAGCAGGGATTGTTTTTGACGACATGCTGGCTTCCTATTTGCTGAACCCTTCTGAAACGATCGATGACTTTTACAGCGTGGCAGAACGACATGGGGAAACAGATGTCCAGTCGGATGAAGCGGTTTACGGCAAAGGCGCTAAACGAAAGCTGCCAGACGAAGCGGCAATCGGGGAACATTTAGCACGAAAAGCTGTGGCAACAGCAAACCTAGAAAAAATTCTAACTCAAGAACTAGAGGCTAATGAGCAGCTCGAATTGATGGAAGATATCGAACTTCCGCTTACATTTGTGCTGGCTAAAATGGAAAAATATGGCGTGAGTGTAGATACGGATCGCCTCGAAGAAATGAAAGGAGAGCTCGCCAATCGTTTGGCCAATCTGGAAACGTCGATTCACGGCCTTGCTGGCGGAGCGTTTAATATTAATTCACCCAAACAGTTAGGGATCGTTTTATTTGAAAATTTAGGCCTCCCGGTTATCAAAAAAACGAAAACGGGCTACTCGACTGCTGCCGATGTCTTAGAAGCGCTTTCCGGCCAACATCCGATTATTGATGAGATCTTGATTTACAGACAACTGGGCAAAATTCAGTCGACCTATATTGAAGGCTTGTTAAAAGTAACAGATCCGATTGAGAAAAAAGTCCATACCCGCTTTAACCAAACATTGACGCAGACAGGACGGCTTAGTTCAGTGGATCCCAACCTGCAAAATATCCCGATTCGACTAGAAGAAGGCAGAAAGATTCGTGAAGTCTTTATTCCAAGTGAACCCGGCTGGAAGATTTTCTCCGCCGATTATTCGCAAGTAGAACTACGTGTTCTGGCCCATATTTCCGAAGATGAGAACTTGATCTACGCGTTCCAGCATGATTATGACATCCATACGAAAACTGCGATGGACGTTTTCCATGTTGAAAAAGAGCAAGTAGATTCACTGATGCGTCGCCAAGCCAAAGCCGTCAATTTTGGCATCGTATATGGTATTTCAGACTATGGCTTATCGCAAAATCTAGGCATTACTCGAAAAGAAGCCAAAGATTTTATCGAGCGTTATTTTAAGAGCTATCCAGCCGTCAAAGAATATATGGCAGATATTGTCCGCTTTGCCAAAGAAAAAGGCTATGTAGAAACCATTCTACACCGGAGACGCTACATTCCAGAAATCACCAGCCGCAACTTTAATGTGCGCAGTTTTGCAGAACGGACGGCCATGAACACACCGATTCAAGGGAGTGCTGCTGACATCATTAAAAAAGCAATGATCCTCATGAACGAGCGCTTAAAATCAGAAAACCTTCAGGCGCACTTACTTTTACAAGTACATGATGAATTGATCTTTGAGGCACCAGAAGAAGAAATTGCCCAATTAGAAAAAATCGTACCAGAAGTGATGGAAAATGCTGTTCAGCTTTCTGTACCGCTTAAAGTAGACAGTGCTTATGGTAATACTTGGTACGAAGCGAAATAGAGAAAGGAAGAAGTCGCATGCCAGAATTGCCAGAAGTAGAAAATGTCCGTCAAACATTGGAAGAGCTGGTTCCCGGAAAAACCATCGATCAAGTAATCGTTCAAGTACCAAAAATGATTCATGGAATGGAACCGGATGAATTTGTGCACACCCTGATCGGTCAAACGATTGAGGAAGTTCGCCGCCGCGGTAAATTTCTGCTACTCGATCTCACACATTGCACACTCCTTGCTCATTTACGAATGGAAGGAAAGTTTCGGTTGCTAAATGAGCAGGATGAAGTGAGCAAACACACACATATCATCTTTCATTTTACCGATCACACCGAACTAAGATTTCTAGATGTCCGCAAGTTTGGCACAATGGAAATCACGCATAAAAAAGGCGAAGAAGAAACAAAATCGATTCAAAAGCTTGGACCAGAACCCCTAAGCGAGCTCTTCACACTGCCACCCTTTGCAGAAAAATTGAAACGAACGAGCCGTGCTGTGAAAACCGCTCTGCTGGATCAGCGACTGGTTGCAGGTATCGGAAATATTTATGCAGATGAAATTCTTTTTCGTGCCAAAGTTCGGCCAGAACGGGCAGGATCCACGCTCTCCGATTCTGAAATCACACGCATTTACAAGGAAACTAAAAATGTTCTCCGCGAGGCTGTTGCACTTGGCGGCTCAACGATTCGCACCTATGTGAACTCGCAAGGGAAGCTTGGGCAATTCCAAGAGAAGCTGTTAGTTTACGGCCACGCAGGCGAGCCTTGTCCGATCTGTGGAACCACCATCGAAAAAATCAAATTAAATGGCAGAGGCACACATTTTTGCCCGAACTGCCAGAAGTAGAGTAGGTGAAGACGAATGAAGCGAACGATTGGGCTGACCGGTTCGATTGCTACTGGAAAATCCACCGTTAGTCAGTGGCTGAAAGAAGCTGGCTTTGCAGTTGTAGATGCAGATATTGCCGCACGGAAAGTGGTGGAAAAAGGAACAGCCGGATTGGAAGAAATCCGTCAACATTTTGGCGAAACGGTTTTAACAAAAGAAGGGGAATTAAATCGAGGCAAGCTCGGGAAAATCATCTTTGAGGATGCTGAAAAACGAACGCTCCTTAACCAAATAGTCCATCCAAAAGTAAAAGCCTACATGTTAAAAGAACGAGAAGCCCTTTTTGAAGCAGGAGAAACGATTGTCATTTTTGATATTCCGCTCTTGTACGAAAGCCATTTAGAAGCCCTCGTTGATCAAATTGTGGTGGTGCGGACAAGCCGTGAAACAGAAATCAAGCGGCTTATGGCAAGGGACGGGATACAAGCAGAAGCTGCAATTCAAAAAATCGATACGCAAATGCCGATTGAAGAAAAGGAGCAGCGTGCGGATTTTGTCATTGACAATGATGGCTCTTTAGAAAAAACGAAAAAACAGGTCGATCACTTGATCCAACAGTTCAAAAACTTCCAATAGCCAGGCCTTTTTCGCCGTGGTATAATAGGAAAAAAGCCTCTCAGTGACAGGAGTGAAAGAGATGAAATGTCCATCTTGTAAATATAACGGCACACGTGTTGTCGACTCGCGCCCAGCAGATGACGGGAATTCTATTCGTCGGCGCCGTGAATGTGAAGAATGCGGCTATCGGTTTACAACCTTTGAAAAAGTCGAGGAAAGCCCGCTGATTGTAGTGAAAAAAGATGGTGCCAGAGAAGAATTTGCTCGGGAAAAAGTACGGCGTGGTCTGATTCGCGCTTGTGAAAAGCGTCCCGTCAGTATTGAGCAATTAGAAGAAATCGTAACAGAAGTAGAACGTGAGCTGCGAAATATTGGCGACAGTGAAGTGCCGTCCGATTTGATTGGCGAGAAAGTCATGGACAAACTTGCCGGTTTGGACGAAGTGGCCTATGTTCGTTTTGCCTCCGTGTATCGCCAGTTTAAAGATATCAATGTATTTGTCGATGAATTAAAAGAACTAATGGAAAAAAATAAAAAAGTGTAAAGAAAGGTGAGGCAATTGACGGACTTTTGGATGGAATTAAAGCCGGTTGATTCGTATCAGATTCAAACAAGCGGCATTATTTCCAGTTATGATCGGCGGATCGTCACGCTTCTTTATCAGCCACTCATGGGACCGGATTGCCTGGCGCTCTACACAACGCTAGTAGCAGAAGTGGAAGATAACCGGATTTGCAGCCAGCCTAAAAGTCACATGCAGCTTCTAGGCCTGCTCAACATGGGCATCAAAGATTTTTTTGACGCCCGCATAAAACTTGAAGGTCTGGGCCTTCTGAAATCCTATCAAAAAATAACAGGCGATGAACGGCAGTATCTTTATGAAGTATTGCCCCCTTTATCTCCTGCACAATTTTTTCAAGACGGCCTTTTAAATATTTATCTATATAGCCAAATTGGCGCCAAATCTTACCAGCGATTGCGCGAATCATTTTCTGATAAGGTGATAGAGCTGGAGCATTATCAAGAAGTAACCCGTTCCTTCCAAGACGTTTTTGCCCCTTATCGACCTAATCAGGAAGTACTGATTGAAGAAACAGATGAACAGCCGATTTCAGGCAGCGAACCAGCTCCAATCGAATTAGACGGGCAGGACTTTGATCTTTCGCTTGTACTTGATCTTTTATCGCCTAATATGCTTGCGCGAAAAGAAGTGACAGCAGATGTCATCAAGGCCATGCGCAAGCTGCATCATATTTACGGGACAACGGAAAAAGAAATGGTGCGCTTTTTATATCGTGCCGCCAGAAACGACGGAACCATCGATATTGACCAGTTGCGCAAGATCGTGCGTGATAGTCATCGTTTGGCCAACAAGCATTATCCTCAATTAGTGTCCAAAACCGTGACGCAAAACGAAATAACATCGGATTCACTTTCAGCAGAAACATCAACAGATCCATTGCTGGCTTATTTTGAAAAAATTTCTCCACAGCAGCGACTGATTGATCTTGGGGAAGGATCGGCTTCAGAGGCTGACCTACAGATTATTGATGAAGTCATGGCTTCGCAAAAATTGCCTGAACCTGTCATGACGGTCTTAGTCGATTATGTGCTGAACCAATTAGATGGCAAACTCTATAAAAATTATATGGAAAAAATCGCTTCCCAGTGGAAACGTAAAAAAATCCAAACGGCCAAAGAAGCAATGGAACTTGCTGTTAGCGAACACGAACGCTACAAGGCTTTAAAAGAAAAGGAAACAACTGAACCCAAAGCAAGACGAGGCTATCATAAAGCTGCAAAAGGGCGCAAAGAAGTATTACCAGACTGGTTTAAAAATGGCGCAACACAAGAACAAACAATTGAAACGAAAAAGCTCGACATCACAGAAGAGGAAGAACGTGCCTTGGAAGAACAGGTTCGGAAAATCAAGCAAAATCTAAAGAAAGGTAGGTGAACGAGATGGATAATATCGAACGCACGCTGGGACAGCTTTTTGAAGGCCGTAATTTTGAAAAAGAGTATCAGACTTTAAAAGAAAAAGTCCTCGCTTATCCGCCAATTCAACAATTTCTCAAGGAAAATGAAGCAGAAATAACCGATCAGCTGATCAATCAAAATATTTCTAATTTGTATGAATTCATGACGCAACATCAAAAATTCACTGAAAATGAAGTGACTCTGATGCCTGGTTACGCCCCAAAACTGGTGTTAAATGGTGAGTTCATGACCGTCACCTATTATCCAACGCCAGAGAAAATTGAATCAGATAGAAGACGTGCGATCGAACGACGCATTCAGTCACTTTATATGCCGAAACAGGTTGTCGAGGCGTCACTTGATGAATTTTACACAGATGAGCAGCCGCGCCTTTTAGCCATGGTTGCAGCAAGTGAATTTATGCAGCAATATGATCCCACACATGAAAAAATGGTGCAAGGCCTCTTCATTCATGGCAGTTTTGGAACAGGGAAGTCTTATCTGCTAGGTGCAATTGCCAGAGAAATGGCTTTGCGCGGCGTCACGACCACACTTGTTTACCTGCCGGAGTTCATGCGTGAAGTCAAACAGGCCATTTCCGACAACACCGTGGGAGAAAAAATTCAATTTGCCAAAGAGACGGAAATTTTAATGCTTGATGATATCGGAGCTGAATCAATGACGGCTTGGACGCGAGATGAAGTTTTAGGTGCAATCCTTCAATACCGCATGCAGGAACAGCTGCCGACTTTCTTCTCCTCCAATTACAATATGGCACAGCTCGAAACACATCTCACGTTTTCGCAAAACGGTATGGAGGAACAATTAAAAGCGAGACGGTTGATGGAACGAATCCGCTATCTGGCTAAGGAAGTTGAATTAGAGGGTAAAAATCGCCGACTAAACTGATTTTCAGAAAAAGTCCTTGCCAAATGAAATATTAGGGCTTATAATGCAAGTAATAAGCAATCAGTGATGATAAGGACAACCATTCAAAGCTCAAGTGAACAGAGAAGGAGGGGTAGCTGGAAACCTCCACACATTGAATTTGATTTGGACCACCTTTGAACTTCTGTCAGGAACGTTTGGACTAGTAATGACAGACGACTCACCTACGTTATCGGTGACAAGAGGATGCACTAATTTGTGTATCAAATCTTGGGTGGAACCGCGTGTATTTAATACTCGTCCCTAGTTTTAGGGGCGAGTTTTTTTATTTTTATCCACTTTTTGCTAAAGTTTAGAATAAAAGGAGAAGATCATATGAAAATCACATTTCCTGATGGCGCTGTAAAAGAATTTGAAAGCGGCGTTTCAACAGCAGATATTGCGGAATCTATTAGCCCCAGCCTAAAGAAAAAAGCTTTGGCCGGCAAAATTAATCACGTACTGGTAGATTTGGTAACACCCATTGAAGAAGACGGAGAAATTGAAATCGTAACACCTGATCATCCAGATGCGCTGGAAATTTTGCGGCACAGTACAGCACATTTGATGGCACAAGCGTTGAAACGGCTCTATCCGGATGTAAAACTCGGCGTAGGTCCAGCGATTGATACTGGTTTTTATTATGATATCGATACAGAAACAGCCATCAGTGAGGAAGCATTCCCAGCCATTGAAAAAGAAATGCAGGCGATTGTACGTGAAAATTTGCCTATAACACGTGAAGTGGTTTCCCGTGCAGAAGCTGTAGAGCGATTTGGAAAATTAGGCGATCCTTATAAGTTAGAACTAATTGAAGCCATTCCAGAAGATGAAACAGTCACGATTTACACACAAGGTGAATTTTTCGATCTTTGCCGTGGTGTGCATGTACCTTCAACGGGTAAATTGCAAGTCTTTAAATTATTAAGTGTTGCAGGGGCATACTGGCGTGGGGACAGCAATAATAAAATGCTACAGCGGATTTATGGGACGGCCTTCTTTGATAAAAAACAATTAAAAGAGTTTCTGAAAATGCAAGAAGAAGCTAAAGAACGTGACCATCGTAAATTAGGGAAAGAACTCGATTTATTTGCCAATTCACCAGAAGTTGGACAAGGATTGCCGCTTTGGCTACCAAAGGGTGCAACGATTCGCCGCGTAATCGAGCGTTATATTGTCGATAAAGAAGAACGCCTTGGCTACAATCACGTCTATACACCGATTATGGCGAACGTTGAACTTTACAAAACAAGTGGCCACTGGGACCACTATCATGAAGATATGTTCCCAACGATGAAAATGGAAAATGAAGAATTAGTTCTTCGCCCAATGAACTGCCCGCATCATATGATGATTTATAAAAATGATATTCACAGCTACCGAGAATTACCAATTCGAATTGCCGAGCTTGGCTTAATGCATCGTTATGAAATGAGCGGGGCGCTTTCAGGTCTGCAACGTGTTCGCGGCATGACGCTTAACGATGCGCATGTGTTTGTTCGTCCAGATCAAATCAAAGATGAGTTCAAACGTGTACTTGAACTTATTTTAGAGGTTTACAAAGATTTCAATATTACAGATTACAATTTCCGCTTAAGCTACCGGGATCCAGAGAATACCGAAAAATATTTTGACGATGATGCCATGTGGGAAAAAGCCCAAACCATGCTAAAAGAAGCGATGGATGAAATGGGTATGGATTACTTTGAAGCAGAAGGTGAAGCAGCGTTTTATGGGCCTAAACTGGATGTTCAAGTAAAAACAGCGATTGGCAAAGAAGAAACGCTTTCCACTGTACAGCTTGATTTCTTACTTCCTGAACGCTTTGATCTGACTTACATTGGGGAAGACGGCGACAAACATCGCCCAGTTGTTATCCATCGTGGTGTTGTTTCAACTATGGAACGGTTTGTGGCCTATCTGATTGAAGAATATAAAGGGGCCTTCCCAACTTGGCTTGCTCCCGTACAAATGGAAATCATTCCGGTCAATGCAGATGTTCATCTTGAGTATGCTAAAAGTGTTCAAGATAAGCTGCAACGTGCTGGCTTCCGTGTAGAAATTGATGAACGCAATGAAAAGTTGGGCTATAAGATCCGTGAAGCACAAACACATAAAATCCCTTATGCACTTGTATTGGGTGATCAGGAAGCTTCATCGGATGCAGTAAATGTTCGTAAATACGGAGAAAAAGAATCCCGTACAGTGGGCATCCAAGAATTCATTCAAGAAATTATTGCTGAAGTAACAAAATTTTAATTCGTTGAAAGCCGCCTCGGCCACTATTTTTGGTCAAAGCGGCTTTTTCTTCGTGCTTTTTCACAGTTCTTCCGTTATACTGAAAAGAGAATTTGAAATGAAGGATGGACAAAACGGATGAAAGTAAATCAAGTTGAACTAGTTATCAGTGCCGTATGGGTAGAACAATACCCAGATGAACAACTGCCGGAATTTGCACTGGCCGGCCGCTCGAATGTTGGAAAATCATCGTTCATTAATAAGATGATCCAGCGAAAAAGCTTAGCACGAATTTCACAAAAGCCTGGTAAGACCCAGACACTCAATTTTTATCGAATTGAAAATCAGTTGTTCTTTGTCGATGTTCCAGGATATGGTTTTGCCAAAGTCTCCAAAAAAGAACGCGAAAAATGGGGAGAAATGATTGAAACCTACATTACGTCACGCGAACAGCTGCGGGCAGTGGTCCAAATTGTCGATTTACGGCACAAACCAACAAATGATGATGTAATGATGTACGAATTTTTGAAATACTACCAGATTCCGGTTATTTTAGTAGCCACAAAGGCTGACAAAATTCCACGAAGTAAATGGCAAAAAAATGCGAAGGTAGTGCGGGAAACATTAGATTTTGATCCAACCGACGATTTTGTCATGTTCTCCTCTGAGACAGGAATGGGTAGAGACGAAGCTTGGCACGCGATCAGCGCTAAAATGGATCAATAATAAAAAAAGTGTTTTTTAGGTAATCATTTCCTGAGAAGCGCTTTTTTATTTTCACAAACGGCTTATTTGGAAGTCAGATTTGAAAATGATAGAATAAAGCTAATTGATATAAGGGGGATTAGAGATGTATATTCTCTCCATTGGGCTCAATCACAAAACTGCGCCCATTAAAATCCGCGAAAAATTCGCATTTAAAGAAACCGAAGAGTTGCTAGCCTTAACAACCTTGCAACAGGAAAAAAGCATACTTGAAAATGTCATTTTATCAACGTGCAATCGGACAGAAATCATTGCTGTAGTGGATCAGCTTCATACAGGTCGTTATTATTTAAAGCGTTTTTTAGCCACATGGTTTCAAGAAGACATGCAGGCAATCGAACCTTACCTCTACTTTTTTGAGGAAGAAGAAGCAGTCAGACACCTATTCAAAGTAACGACGGGACTCGATTCACTGGTATTAGGTGAAACGCAAATTCTAGGTCAAGTAAAGCAGGCATATAAAACGGCGCAAGAAGCCGGTTCAACAGGAACTTTACTCAATCAATTGTTTCAAGAAGCGATTCGCTTTGCCAAAAATGCTCATCATGATACGAAAATTAATGATCATGCCGCTTCAGTCAGCTATGCAGCAGTTGAAATAGCTAAAAAACTGTATACTGATATTACCTCGCGTTCTATTTTACTGATCGGAGCTGGTCAAATGAGTGAGCTCGCGCTGAAAAACTTGGCGCCGCTATCAGCTGAAAAAATAACGATTATTAATCGAACTTTCCAAAAAGCAGAAGAGTTAGCTAGTCAATTTCAAGCGGTTGCTGCCCCGCTGTCAGCCCTTGAAGATCAGCTAGAAGAAGCGGATATCGTGTTAGTTTCGAGTGGCGCTGATTCCTATTTATTGACGCAGGGTATGGTAGAAGCGGTTATTCAAAAACGAACAGCCCCTTTACTCGTCATTGATATTGCTTTACCACGTAATGTTGACCCGCTTTGTGCACGAATTCCCAATGTCTTTTTATATGATCTCGATGATTTAGATGGTATCGTATCCGCGAATACAGCCGAACGAAGACGGATTACTGAAGCGCTTGAACAAAAAATTGAAATAGCCACAACGGCGTTTTTTGAGTGGGAAAAACAATTGGGTGTTGTTCCGCTGATTCACTCGCTAAGAACAAACGCCTTAACCGTACAACAAGAAGTCATGGAGAGCTTAACTCATAAATTGCCTAGTTTAACCGAGCATGAATATGTGATCATCAGGAAACACATGAAAAGTATTGTCAACCAGCTTTTGAAACAGCCCATCTTAGAAGTGAAAGAAATGGCGGCGCGCGAAGATGCAGCCCATGAAATCGAAATTTTTCAACGAATTTTTAATTTGACAGATGAAACCACAACGTCAATCGAAATGAGGGAAACCGATGTCTCGCAAGATAATCGTTGGATCGCGAAAAAGTAAGCTCGCACTTACACAGACAAATTGGGTCATTCAAGAGCTTAAAAAGAAGCGGCCGGAACTAGAATTTCAAATTTATGAAATCATCACAAAAGGCGATAAAATCCTTGATGTCACACTGAACAAAGTAGGAGGGAAAGGTCTGTTTGTTAGCGAAGTCGAAACGGCTCTCCAAACAGGTGAAATTGATTTTGCTGTACATAGCATGAAAGATGTTCCAGCTCAGTTAGCTGCGGAACTTACAATTGGCGCCATTCCCAAGCGTGAATCACCGTTTGACTGCCTTGTATTTGATCAAGTTGACCATTGGGATCAGCTACCATCTGGAGCAATTATAGGTACTAGCAGTTTAAGACGAGCCGCCCAGCTTCAGAGGCTTCGACCAGATTTTCAAATCCGCTCCATTCGAGGGAATATTGATACGCGTTTAAAAAAACTCCATGAGGAAGCGTTTGATGCAATTGTGTTAGCCGAGGCCGGCTTGGCACGAATGGGCTGGCTCAATCACGCCAAGCTAAAATGGGCTTCCTTACCAGCTGAGATTTGTCTGCCAGCAGTAGGACAAGGGGCTTTGGCGGTAGAATGCCGAGAAACTGATTTAGAGATTCGTCAACTTTTAGCCTCCATTCATGACGTAGAAACCGCATTTACCGTTCGAGCCGAGCGGGCATTCTTGAAGCGACTTGACGGTGGATGCGAAATACCATTAGCGGGGTTTGCTGAAAAACATGATACTCAGGTGCGACTTCGCGGAATGGTAGCAGAACCAGAAAGTGGCACGTTTTATCGAACAATCAAGATTGGCAGTGATCCAGAACAAGTTGGCGTTTTGGCTGCGGAGGAGTTACTGGCTTCCGGTGCTGAAAAAGTCATTCGCGAGTTGAAACAAAATGACTAGAGCGATTGTTTTGACGCGTGCAAAGGCAGAAAATCGGCAATATCAGTCTCTCATTGAAGAAAGTGGCTTTCGATTTATCAATTTTCCGCTCATCCAAACTATCCCACTTGATTTCGATTTCACTGAGGAAAATCTCAAAGCTGATTGGTTCTTTTTTACAAGTGTCACAACTGTGCGCTTTTTTTTCGAAAAGATTTCCCCAAGACGGATTAACGCGAGAATTGCAGCCATCGGTGAAAAAACTTGTGCAGAACTAAGGAAAAATGGTTTGACTGTCCACTTTCAGCCTAGTAAATTTGAAACATCTATTTTTTTAGAAGAATGGTTGAACGCTTTCCCTGCGCCTTCAAAAATATATTTCCCACAAAGCGCCCTTGGAAAAGATGAAATAAAAAATCAGCTGACGGCTTTAGGTTATCAAATCGACGTTCAACCCATCTATACAACAATCACACCTAACGATGCAAAACAAAATAAAGCAAAACTTCTAGTTGAACAGAATCCCATTATTACTTTTGCAAGCCCGTCTGCTTGGGCACATTTTTTGTCATTATTCCAATCGGAAATGACTCATTTTCAAATAGGCTCCATTGGTCCAGTTACAACCAAAGCTATTGAAAAAAGCGGTTATTCTGTTCATTTTGAACCAGACCGATATACGATGACGGATTTACTTAGAAAGATTATAGAGGAGACGAATTAATATGAACCAATTTGATAGACACCGCAGACTCAGATCTTCTCGTGCAATGCGAGAACTCGTGCGTGAAACAAGACTTACAATGGATGACTTTATTTATCCGCTTTTCATTAAAGAAGGCGAAGAGCCTAAAACAGAGGTTCCGTCTATGCCAGGTATTTTCCAATTTTCTTTGCATGAGCTCAAAGAGGAGTTGGAGCAGATTGTGGCGTGCGGGATTCAGGCAGTCATTTTGTTTGGCATTCCCGCGCATAAAGATGCAGTTGGAACAGGTGCTTTTCATGAGCACGGGATTATTCAGGAAGCAACGCGTCTAATCAAGGAGGCTTATCCAGAGCTTCTCGTCGTAGCGGATACCTGTTTATGCGAGTTTACAGATCATGGACATTGCGGACTAGTAGAAAACGGCCAAATATTGAACGATGCTTCTTTGGAGATTTTGGTGCAAACGGCCGTTAGCCAAGCGGAAGCCGGTGCAGATATTATTGCCCCTTCTAATATGATGGATGGCTTTGTCTCGGCAATTCGAGTTGGCCTTGATGAAGCTGGTTTCCAAGACATTCCGATTATGTCCTATGCAGTGAAATATGCTTCCTCTTTTTATGGACCATTCCGAGATGCAGCAAACGGCGCTCCACAATTTGGTGACCGAAAAACGTATCAAATGGATCCTGCAAATCGAATGGAGGCTTTTCGTGAAGCAGCTAGTGATGAAACTGAGGGGGCAGACTTTCTTATAATTAAACCAGCGCTATCCTATTTGGATATTTTGCGTGATATAAAAAACACATCCCATTTACCACTAGTTGCTTATAACGTGAGTGGTGAGTATGCAATGGTAAAAGCAGCTGGACAAAACGGCTGGATCGATGAAGAGAAAATTGTTTTAGAAATGCTCCTCAGTATGAAACGTGCAGGTGCTGATTTGATTATTTCTTATTTTGCCAAAGATGTTGCGAATTATCTTAAAAAAGGAGGTCACGGAGAATGAATAACTATACAAACTCCAAGAAAGCTTTTGATACAGCACAAAAACTTATGCCCGGCGGTGTAAATAGTCCGGTACGTGCGTTTAAGTCGGTGGATGCGGCGCCTGTTTTTATGGATCATGGAAAAGGAGCTTACATAACTGATATTGATGGAAATGAATATATCGACTATGTTTTATCTTGGGGGCCGCTGATTTTAGGTCATGCCGATCCCCATGTAACGAGTGCCATTACAGCAGCCGCTCAAAAAGGAACCAGCTTTGGCACACCAACAGAAATTGAAACAGAACTAGCCAAACTGGTTATTGAACGTGTCCCATCTATCGAAGTTGTTCGCATGGTCTCATCCGGAACAGAAGCCACAATGAGTGCGATTCGTTTAGCACGTGGTTATACAAAACGCGACAAGATTTTAAAATTTGAAGGCAGTTATCACGGACACGGCGATTCCCTTCTTATAAAAGCCGGATCGGGCCTTGCTACACTCGGTCTTCCAGACTCACCGGGTGTTACAAAAGACCTCGCGAAAGACACCATTACGGTCCCTTATAATGATCTGGAAGGAGCACAAGCGGCGTTTGAACATTTTGGCGAAGAAATTGCCTGTGTGATTGTCGAACCTGTAGCAGGGAATATGGGTGTCGTCCCACCAATTGAAGGTTTTCTGGAAGGACTCCGCGATTTAACCACTGAGTATGGCAGCTTGCTAATTTTCGATGAAGTAATGAGCGGCTTCCGTGTAGATTACTATTCTGCGCAAGGTTATTTTGTTGTAACGCCAGACCTAACATGCCTAGGAAAAGTAATTGGCGGTGGACTGCCTGTAGGTGCGTACGGTGGAAAACGTGAAATTATGGAACAGATTGCACCAGCAGGACCGATTTATCAAGCGGGCACACTTTCTGGAAATCCCATTGCCATGACTGCTGGCTATGAGACATTAAAACAGCTGACACCGCATCATTATGACCGGTTCCGCGATTTGATCAAACGATTGGAAGAGGGACTCACACAATTAAGTGAAAAATATCAAGTTCCAGTTGCAGTCAATCAGGCAGGTTCCATGTTCGGCTTCTTTTTCACCGAACAGAAGGTCATCAATTTTGAAACAGCAAAATCGAGCGATCTGACCTTTTTCAGTCATTATTATCGGGAAATGTTAAATCAAGGTATCTTCTTGCCACCCTCCCAATTTGAAGGCGTCTTTTTGTCTACTGCTCATACAGAAAAAGAAATTGACCGAACTTTGGAAGCTATCGAGTATACCTTTAAAGTTTTGAAAGATTGACGATTTCACAAACTTTTGTTAAACTGAAATCATTCTTATAATGAATAGCAAAGAACAGGAAGAGTAAATTAGTTTCATTTTCCAAGAGAGAAAGTGGTTGGTGTGAACTTTCAGAATGAACTAATTGAAGGTAGCCTGGGAGCTGTTTTTCTGAACTAAAAGTAGGAAAAACCGGTGGATTAAACACCGTTAACAATTCAAGTGCTCAATTTTTGAGTATAAAGGTGGTACCGCGGAAGCTAAACTCTTTTCGTCCTTTTCGGATGGAAGGAGTTTTTTTATTTTAAAAGGAGGATGCAGAATGAGCGATCAAGAATTGAAAATGCCTACCAAATACGAGCCTCAGAAAGTAGAAGAAGGCCGCTATAAATGGTGGATTGAAAATGAATTTTTTAAAGCAGAAGGAAATCAGGAAAAACAACCCTTCAGTGTGGTAATTCCGCCACCAAATGTAACTGGAAAGCTGCATCTAGGCCATGCTTGGGATACCACTTTACAAGATATCATTACACGTATCAAAAGAATGCAAGGGTTTGATACGCTTTATTTACCAGGAATGGATCACGCCGGCATTGCCACACAAGCAAAAGTGGAAGAAAAGCTCCGAGCATCGTCTATTTCTCGCCATGATTTAGGTCGCGAAAAATTTGTTCAACAAGTTTGGGATTGGAAAGAAGAGTATGCTGGCTTCATTCGCGAGCAATGGGAAAAACTTGGATTAGGATTAGATTATTCTCGTGAACGCTTTACACTAGATGATGGTTTGTCAGATGCGGTAAAAAAAGTTTTCGTTACACTTTATGAAAAAGGGCTAATC
Source organism: Listeria costaricensis (assembly GCF_900183385.1). Classification (GTDB taxonomy): domain Bacteria; phylum Bacillota; class Bacilli; order Lactobacillales; family Listeriaceae; genus Listeria; species Listeria costaricensis. The sequence continues at coordinate 294,819 of NZ_FXUT01000001.1, read as the reverse complement.
TATCGTGGTCAATATATTATTAACTGGGATCCAGTAGCTCGGACAGCCCTCTCAGATATTGAAGTCATTCATAAAGATATTGAAGGTAGTTTTTATCATCTGAAATACCCACTTACAGATGGCTCAGGATATTTAGAAGTGGCTACAACACGTCCAGAAACCATCCCTGGTGATACGGCAGTTGCTGTCCATCCAAAAGACGAACGCTATCAACATCTGATTGGGAAGACAATTATGCTCCCTGTGATGAATCGCGAAATTCCTATCGTAGCAGATGAGTATGTGGATCGTGAGTTTGGGTCTGGTGCTGTAAAAATCACTCCTGCACATGATCCAAACGACTTTGAGGTTGGTAATCGCCATGATCTTCCACGCCTTATCGTGATGAATGAAGATGGTTCAATGAATGAAGCGGCAGGTAAATATGTTGGACTAGACCGCTTTGAAGCTCGAAAAGCAATCATAGAAGATTTTAAAGAGCTCGGTCTATTTATTAAGCAGGAGCCTCATCTGCATGCTGTTGGACATTCAGAAAGAACTGGAGCAGTTGTCGAGCCTTATTTATCGTTACAATGGTTCGTTAAGATGAAGCCACTAGCAAAAGAGGCAATCGATCTCCAAAGCACTGAAAACAAAGTGCATTTTGTACCTAATCGTTTTGAAAAAACTTATACGACCTGGATGGAAAACATTCATGATTGGTGTATTTCTAGGCAGCTATGGTGGGGGCATCGCATTCCTGCCTGGTATCATAAGGAAACAGGTGAAATCTACGTTGGCGAACAACCTCCAGCGGATATTGAAAACTGGGAACAGGATGAAGATGTGCTTGATACTTGGTTTAGTTCAGCTCTTTGGCCGTTTTCAACAATGGGTTGGCCGGATACTGCTAATGAAGATTTTCAGCATTTCTTCCCAACTAATACACTAGTAACCGGTTATGACATTATTTATTTTTGGGTATCAAGAATGATTTTCCAATCAATCGAATTTACTGGAGAAAGACCATTTAAAGATACACTTATTCATGGGCTCGTTCGTGATGCTGAGGGACGCAAGATGTCTAAATCGCTTGGTAATGGTGTTGATCCAATTGATGTGATTGACCGTTATGGTGCGGATTCTCTTCGCTATACACTGTCTACAGGAACCGCTCCAGGCCAAGATTTGAAATTCAGCTTCGAAAAAGTGGAAGCTACTTGGAATTTTATTAACAAAATTTGGAACGCTTCACGTTTTGCTTTGATGAACATGAATGGATTAAGTTATGATGAAATCAATCTGACCAATGTCAAAGAAGTGAGCGACAAGTGGATATTGACTCGCTTAAATGAAACAATCGAAAATGTTACATCTCTAGTCGAAAAATATGAGTTTGGTGAAGTAGGTCGGACACTTTACAACTTTATTTGGGACGACTTTTGTGATTGGTACATTGAAATTGCTAAAATATCACTGTATGGTGACGATGAAGAGGTCAAGCAAACTACTCGTTCTGTACTAGCCTACGTACTTGAGAATACGATGAAACTTCTTCATCCGTTTATGCCATTTGTGACAGAAGAAATTTGGCAAAACCTACCTCACCAAGGCAACTCGATTACAGTTGCTCCATGGCCGGAAGTGAAAAAAGAACAAATGGATCACAAGGCTAGCGAGGCAATGAAAGTATTAGTGGAGATTATTCGTGCCGTTAGAAACATTCGAGCAGAAGTACAAACCCCACTTAGCAAGAAAATTGATTTAGAATTAAAACCCGCTAATCCAGCCTATCAAGAAATTATCGAAGCGAACATCTCTTATATTGAGCGTTTCTGTAATCCTGATAAATTGACAATTTCCCAGGATATTCAGCCTTCAAGCACCGCTATGACAGCAGTAGTATCGGGTGTGGAAATTTATTTGCCACTAAAAGGGTTGATCAATATCGAAGAAGAGATCAAACGTTTAGAAAAAGAATTAGAGAAATGGCAAAAAGAGGTTTCACGTGTCCAGGGAAAACTAGCTAATGAGCGCTTTATTTCAAAAGCACCTGAACAAGTAGTAGCAGAAGAGCGCGCAAAAGAGAAAGACTATCTTTCAAAACAAGCATCCGTGACAGAACGGATAGCAAATTTGAAAAATCTATAATATAAATGGCAGACCTCGAGTGAAACAATTTCTTGAGGTCTGTTTTCCAAAAGGAGTCAAGAAGATGGACAACGCCAAATATGAGGAAGCACTTGCTTGGATTCACGGAACGCTTCGATTAGGTATCAAGCCGGGATTAAAAAGAATGGAGCTTATGCTTGAAAAGTTAGGGCATCCTGAACAAAAAAATAAGTGGATTCATGTTGCAGGCACAAATGGTAAAGGATCAACAGTGACCTTTATTCGAAAGATTCTTGAAAATAGCGGATTCAAAGTAGGCACCTTTACCTCCCCTTATATCGAAACATTCAATGAGCGTATCAGTGTAAACGGGCAACCTATTAGTGACGAAGCAATTGTTGCTTTGACTGAACGTATCCGCCCAGTGGCAAGCGAAGTAGCTAAAACTGAATATGGAGCTCCATCTGAATTTGAAATTATCACGGCAATGATGTTCGTATATTTTGCTGATTTTGATACGATTGATTATGGGATCATTGAAGTTGGACTTGGTGGAAGATTGGATTCTACCAACGTTTTAATCCCTTTAATCTGCGTTATTACAACAATCGGCCTAGATCACACTGAATTTTTAGGTGAAACGATTGAGGCTATTGCAGGAGAAAAGGGTGGAATTATAAAAATGGGCGTGCCTGTTGTGTCTGGTGTCGAGCAGTCTGGTGCAAAAAAAGTACTTCAAAATATTGCTGAAGGGAAGCAGACTAAAATTTATCAGCTGGGCCAAGATTTTTTTATTGAAAAAATTGCCCCAAGTAAGATGCTGTTTAACAGGACAACTGAAAGAATTTCTAATCTTACAATTGGGCTTGAAGGCGATCACCAGTTAAGAAATGCATCTCTCGCCATTCAAACTGTGCTAATGCTAGATGAAAACATATCCGAAACCGCCATTCGCTCAGGATTAGCCAAAGCTGTCTGGCCAGGAAGATTCGAGAAGCTTAGTCAACAACCAGCGATTATTTTAGACGGTGCGCACAATCCAGAAGGTATAGAAACATTAGTTCACACAGCCAAGCAAAAACATCAAACCATCTATTTTCTTACAAGTATTTTGAGTGACAAGGACTATTCGGCTATGATCAAGCAATTGCAAGCTGTTCCAGAATCATCCGTCACACTTACTACATTCAACTACCCGAGAGCTATGACTGAAAGTATGCTCCAAATAGCGTCTCAGCAATTAAAGGTTACTGCTGCGCCTGATTGGCAGTTATGGTTAGAAAAGTATTTGACAGAACCGCATTCGCAAGAGTTGCTAATAATTACAGGGTCGCTTTATTTTATTTCAGAGGTCCGAAGCTATTTAAAAAGTTGCGTTAAAGTAGACTTAGTATAAAAAACTTGTTTTAAATAATCAAATAGTAAAAATTAATTTTTTAAGGTGTAAAAAGCATTTTCGTCCTAAAGAGAAAATGCTTTTTTTGCGTAGCGGAACCTAAGCAAAATTCAAAATTACCAAGATGCAGTATTTATTAATTCATGCTAGACTGCAAGTAAATCTTCGAGGTGATCATCATGATTTATATTTATTTGTTTGTCTATTCATCCATTATCTTTTCTTTTATCCACGTGGCGGCAAAAGCGATTCCCCAAAAGCAATCTTTTTTGTTTCGTTTTTCAGAATGCGATGTCTGTCATCAGCCGCTAGGAATGACAGAAATCATCCCAATTGTTTCCTATTGCTGGAATAAAGGGCGTGCAAAATGCTGTGGCTCTCGTATACAAATAAGTTACTTGGTTTTTGAATTACTTTGTCCTATTACAATTTGCTGCTTTTTTTCAGAGCTGGAAGGAACACAGTTTCTTTTGGCTTCCATGCTTTTTATGTGGTTGACCTTTTTTACTTTAACTGATTGTTACTATTTGCATATTCCAAATGTCGCCGTTTATTTTTTTCTTCTCTCAGTTTGTCTTTTCAGATACTTTACAGAGTTTGAATTTTTCCCTATACTACAAGATTTTATCGGGAGCGGTCTTTTTTTTTGGAATCTTATATTTCTTTTTCAAGCGGGGGATCGGCTTAGGAGACATCAAATTATTGATTATTTTAGGTACTGCTGTGGGTTTTTTAGGAAGTTACTATATTTTTTGTCTAGCCACAATGACAGCAGCCCTTGTCATCGGTATATTGTTTCTAGTAAAAAAAGTAAACCACACAACGTATTTTCCATTTGTTCCGTTCATCTATTTTAGCTTTATTTGCTACATGACTTTTCAATAAAGGAGGCCTTTAAAAAATGGTCTACCCCATTCCCAAACAACCACGAGAAAAACTTCAATATCTTGGCCCAGAAGCATTACAAGATTCAGAGTTAATTGCATTACTACTGGAAACTGGCACGCGAAATGAGAGTGTAAGAGAAGTAGCAGAGCGGTTAGTAATGAAGTTTCGACAACTTACAGAAATGCAATTTGCCACATTAGAAGAGTTAAAGGAAATTAATGGCATTGGTGTAGCAAAAGCTGCCAAGATTATTGCTGCTATTGAACTTGGAAAAAGAATTCATTTTGTTTCAGAACTCTCGAATCTTCGTATTGTACACCCTGAAGATGCAGTGAAAATTGTGATGCCTGAACTAAAATTTCTTTATCAGGAACATTTTCATTGTCTTTTTCTCAATAGTAAAAATCAGGTTATCCATAGAGAGACTGTTTTTGTAGGGGGCTTAAATGTCAGCATTGTTCATCCACGAGAGGTATTCCGCCTTGCATTACGCCATTCGGCCGCATCCATTTTATGCTTTCATAACCATCCTTCTGGAGATCCCACACCATCAAATGAGGATATTCAGGTTACTGAACGCTTGATTGAAGCAGGTAATGTGGTAGGAATTCCACTCCTTGATCATATCATTATTGGAAAAAACCAATACTTGAGTTTAAAAGAAAAGGGTTTCATTTAAAGAAAAATTAAAATTTCATCCTTCTCATGAAAAATTAATGTCTGATTTCTCTTCTTATGTTATAATATAGTGGTTGTTTATGTGTTGGAGTATATAGAAACATAACACAAAGGGATATTAGGGTAAACCTAACCTTTACACTGTAAAAGATCCCCTGTAAAACATAAAAAGATTATTTTGAAAGAAAAGGAGAATACAGATGTTTGGATTTGGAAACAAAGATATTGGTATTGACCTCGGAACGGCAAATACACTTGTCTATATGAAAGGGAAGGATATCGTCTTAAGAGAACCATCCGTTGTTGCAATGAAAAAAGATACACAGGAGATCGTTGCAGTTGGTAGCGAGGCTAAGAATATGATTGGTCGTACACCAGGTAATATTGTAGCTATTCGTCCAATGAAAGACGGCGTAATTGCGGATTATGATACAACAGCTGCAATGATGAAATATTATATCCAAAAAGCAGGAAAAGGCGTTAGTACGAGCAAACCACGTGTTATGATCTGTGTTCCTTCTGGTATTACAGGTGTTGAAAAACGTGCTGTCACTGACGCAACTCGTCAAGCGGGTGCAAAAGAAGCTTACACAATCGAAGAACCTTTTGCAGCAGCAATTGGAGCTGGACTTCCAGTATGGGATCCAACAGGAAGTATGGTCGTTGATATTGGCGGCGGTACAACTGAAGTGGCGGTTATTTCTCTTGGAGGAATTGTAACAAGTCGTTCAGTTCGCACAGCTGGTGATGATATGGATGACGCTATTATTAATTATATTCGCAAAAAATATAACTTATTAATTGGAGATCGTACAGCTGAAACAATTAAAATGGAAATTGGCTCTGCTGATGCTGCTAATTTAGAATTAGCACCGTTTAGTATTCGCGGTCGTGATCTTGTAACAGGTCTACCTAAAACTATTGAAGTGACAAAAGAAGAGGTAAGTGAAGCACTGGCGGATACAGTGGCTGCTATTATTGATGCAGTGAAGAGCACGCTAGAAAACACTCCACCTGAGCTTTCTGCTGATATTATGGACAAAGGAATTGTTCTTACAGGTGGTGGAGCATTACTTCGCAACTTAGATTCGGTTATCTCTGAAGAAACTAAAATGCCGGTGATTATTGCGGATGAGCCGCTTGATTGTGTGGCAATTGGTACAGGGAAGTCTCTTGAAAACATGGATCTATATAAAAAGAAAAAAATGAATTAAGAGAACATGCTCATTTATTTTGACTGACAAGCTTGTTGACTGCAAATGAAAAAAGAGGATTAGCGAAATGAGGTGTTCGTGATGCCGCAATTTTTTCTCAATAAACGTTTGATTGTTCTCTTAGTCTCAATTATTGTTTTAGTAGCACTAGTTGGGTTTTCGCTGCGTGACCGCGAAAATGCATCTTGGCCAGAACAATTTGTTAAAGATGTAGCCGGATTCGGTGAGAATATTATTTCCAAACCAGCTTCATTTGTTTCAGGTGTGATCGATGATGCATCTGATCTTAAAAATACTTACGAAGAAAACAAACGCTTAAAAAAACGTTTAGAAGAAGTGGCGCAACTTGAAAGTGAAGTAGCGGATTTAGAAAAAGAAAATGCAGAACTTAAAGAGTCTTTGGGTATCCAAGACAGTATTCGTGATTATGATCCAATCAATGCGACTGTTATCTCTCGAAATCCAACCAATTGGAATGAACAAGTTGAGATTGACAAAGGATCAAAAGATGGTATCAAACCAGATATGGCTGTAATGACGCCAGGTGGTCTCATTGGTAAAGTAACATCAACCGGTGCAAAATCTTCTACTGTGGAACTAATTTCTTCTTCAGATACAAGAAACAGGGTATCTGCTAAAGTGCAGGGAGACAGTGATGCATTCGGGATTATCAATGGTTATGATTCAGATTCTCAATTACTAGAGCTCAAGCAGCTCCCGTATGATATGAAATTTGAAAAAGGACAAAAAGTTGTGACGTCCGGAATGGGCGGTAAATTCCCAGCAGGTATTTATATCGGAACGATTGAAAAGGCCGAGACAGATAAGATGGGGCTTTCACAAACAGCCTATGTCAAACCAGGTGCGGATCTTTACCATCTTGATCAAGTCATTGTTTTGAAGCGAACAGCAGAAACTACTGACAGCGGAGATGATGAAACTTCCTCAACAACAGATAGTAGTACGCAAACGTCTGGAGGAAATTAACGATGAATGTGAGAAAAAACATTTGGTTACCAGCCATTATGATTGGCACATTCATCCTTGAAGGGATTATCAGCCTTCTTTTCGCTAAACAATTGTTTGGTGAAAGTCATCTTTTTATCCCGCATTTCATCTTGATCATGCTGATTTTGATGACCGTTTATTATAATCGGAATACAACGCTTATTTATGCATTTATATTGGGAATTGTCTTTGATATTTATTATACGAGTATCATGGGTATCTATTTTGCCATTTTCCCTTTTACTGTATATCTAACGGATAAATTTATGAAAGTGTTGCAGGATAATATTGTATTGGTGGGGCTTGTAACAGTTTTTAACGTGATTTTATGTGAAAGTCTCGTTTATGCGTTTTATTATTTAATTGGCTCGACAACAATGGATATTGCTACTTTTGTAGATGTTAGGCTTTGGACAACTATTTTGTTCAATTTGGCGTTTTTCTTAATTGTCTATTTTCCGTTTCGACACTTTCTTCAAAAAATGAAGAAATTTGAACAAAAATGAAAGAAGCAGCTTGAAGCGCTGACACCTTTTCCCTTTATGGGTATTGTCGTCTGCAACATTCAAGCTGCTTTTTGACACTATATCTATCTTTCTTCCTGATTTTTTTGTATAATGGATTTTGACAGACTTTTAATAGAAGGAAAATCTTAGTTGTGGGGTGAACAACCAAATGAAAAAAAATGTGCAAATCAAAGGGACAAAAGATGGCATTCAAATCTTTTTGAATGACCAAGCCGGCGTATCTGAGCTGGAAGAAGAATTGCTCGTTTTATTGCGTGAGCAAAAGCAAGCACCCTATGGCGGTGAAAAATTGCCTGTTCAAGTGAGCATTGGAAATCGGCTTTTTTCAGAAGAAGAGGAGCAACGTATTGCTAAGATTATCAAAGAAAACAGTCAAATGGATATTAAATCTTTTTATAGTAATGTTATGACGAAAGAAGCTGCCAAAAGATGGAAAGAAGAAGATCAAGTTTATCGCATGGCAACAATCATTCGTTCAGGACAAATTATTCATGTTCCTGGAGATTTCCTTTTAATTGGAGATATTAATCCAGGTGGACAGATTCGAGCAGATGGTAGTATCTACATACTTGGTAAGATTAAAGGTATTGTACATGCAGGGTTTTCTGGGGATCAGCAAACGGTCGTCGCTGGTAAATTCCTTTATCCGTCACAAGTAAGAATTGCAGAAAAGTATTATCGTTTTGATGATGAAGCTTACAAAGAAGTAGAAGATACCACATTATCTTCAGCTTATGTGAACGAAAAAGAAGAGGTTGTCATTGATGAAATACATAAAATCAGAAAAGTTAGACCTGAAATTTCTAATTTTGAGGGAGGTTATTAAACATGGGTGAAGCGATTGTTATTACTTCTGGGAAAGGCGGCGTCGGAAAAACGACCTCTACCGCTAATATCGGGACAGCTCTTGCACTTCAAGGCAAGAAAGTTTGTCTGATTGACATGGATATCGGCCTCCGCAATCTCGATGTTGTTTTGGGCCTTGAAAATCGAATTATTTATGATTTGGTAGATGTTGTTGAAGGCAGATGTAAAATGCATCAAGCGATGATTAAAGATAAGCGTTTTGATGATTTACTATTTTTGCTTCCAGCAGCTCAAACGACGGATAAATCTGCAGTTACAGCTGAACAGATGATTGCGCTTATTGGCGAATTAAAACCAGATTTTGATTATATTCTAATAGATTGTCCAGCAGGAATTGAGACTGGATATAAAAATGCAGTGGCAGGGGCTGATAAAGCAATTGTCGTTACGACACCGGAGATTTCTGCCGTTCGAGATGCGGATCGAATTATTGGTTTGCTTGAAAAAGAAGAGATTGAACCGCCAAAACTGATTATTAATCGAATCCGAACACAAATGATGCAAAATGGAGATGTGATGGATATTGATGAAATCACCACCCATTTGTCAATTGAACTTTTAGGCATTATCATAGATGACGATGAAGTTATTCGTTCTTCTAATAGCGGTGATCCGGTAGCGATGTTACCGAATAATCGTGCTTCCCAAGGGTACCGCAATATAGCACGCCGCATTCTGGGTGAGTCCATTCCTTTAATGTCAATTGAAACACAAAAACCAGGATTTTTTGCCCGTCTAAAACAATTATTTTCAGGAAAATAAAGAAATGCAGGTCAACTTTTAAACACTTAGGGGTTGACCTGTTTTTTTTGAAAGGAGCTTTTTTATGCGTCAACTAGTCGTTCAGGCAGCTTTATCCGAAAAAAGAATAGCTTTTTTAGAAGATGGAAAATTACAAGCATTGGAATTAATTCGTCCAACAGACCAAGCGCTTCCGGGAGATCTCTATTATGCGCAAGTAGAAAAAATAGATCGAAAAACAGCGGCTTGCTTTCTTAATTTAGGGAAGGAAAAGGCTTTTCTGCATCTGAAAGATATTCCAAATGGGAAAACGGTTACGCAGGGCGCTCGTTTCCCAGTTATGATTGTTCGAGAAGGTAATCAGCATAAATTACCGCTTGCAACTGGCTGGTTAGAATTTAGTGGAGAGTTGCTTGTGTTTATGCCTTATAAAGGATATCAAGCATTTTCAAAACGGCTAGACCAAGCGGCTAGAAAGCAATTAACAGACTGGTTGGAGGATATTTTACAGGAAGAGGATGGCATTCTATTTCGTTCAAAAGCTGGATCTGCATCAAAAGAAGCGCTTCTAGCAGAGTGGGAGATGCTGCAGATGCAATTTCAACAGCTTCAGGCACAAATCACGCGTTCTAAGAAAACAGGGCCCTTATCGACTGGCACGGGGCGTTTAGAGGATGCGGTACAAAGAATGCAGCAAACCTACCAGCCTGATCATATCTACACAGATACGAAACTGAACTTTTTAAAGCAGGCCCAGTTTCAATCAAGCAGAAATATTTTTGATGATTTTGCCATCGAAGCGGCAATTAATAAGCTAACGCAGCAGGAAGTCCTTTTGCCGAATGGAACGACTATTTTTATTGAAAAAACTGAAGCAATGTGGGTAATTGATGTTAATTCTGCTCAGTTTAGAGGAAATTTCTCCAAACAAGAAGCTGTAGCAAGAATTAATCAAGAAGCTGTACCAGAAATTTTTCGTCAAATTCGCCTTCGCAATATGAGTGGTCTGATTGTCATTGACTTTATCAATCATCTAGATCCTACAGATGACCTCGAATTGACTGAAAAAGTAGAAACCTATGCTGCAAAAGAGACGATTACAACACAAATTGCCAACTATTCAAAATCGGGTCTTATGCAATTAACTCGTCGCAAACGAAAAAAATCTTGGCTAGAAGAGACGCATCAGCTTTGCCCTGTATGTAAGGGGACAGGACATGTGGCAAGTGCACTAACCTTTGCCTATCAGCTTGAACGAGAGCTAAGCGGCCTTTATAGACCGGAACTAAACATCGTGTTAGTTGTTGCGACAGAAGATGTTCTATCCGCTTTTCTGGATTTAGGAAGTTTTTCTGACGCACCTATTGAATGGGAAATTGCAGAAGAAGCTGTGCCATTTTATCAAATCCTGCAAGTTGAATGAAGCCTGTTGACACCAGGGGCCAGCTATGCTATGATTTTAATGTTATGTTTGTAGCGCACCACGCTACAACCGCACAAAAATGGATTTAAGTGTGTCGATTTATTCGAAACCTCCATTGCTGGCGAGTCTTAGTATATGAGGAGGTGCAAGTATGTACGCAATTATTGAAACTGGTGGGAAACAAATCAAAGTAGAAGCAGGCCAAGAAATCTATGTTGAAAAACTAACAGGTGAAATTGGTGATGTGGTGACTTTTGATAAAGTTCTTTTCGTTTCTGGCGATGCTGCAAAAGTAGGTGTTCCATTCGTGGAAGGCGCAACTGTTACAGCGAAGATTGAAAAACAAGGTCGTGCTAAGAAATTAACGGTTTATAAATATAAACCTAAAAAGAACTACCACAAAAAACAAGGTCATCGTCAACCTTACACAAAACTGACAATTGATGCGATTAACGCTTAATTGAAAGGACGAACCTGATGATTCATGTACGAGTAGAGCGGAAAAATAATCAAATTATTTCTTTTACAATGGATGGTCATGCAGATTTTGCTGAACACGGGAGTGATCTCGTATGTGCTGGTGCATCGTCAATTGCTTTCGGGATGATTAATGCGATTGCAGAAGTTATGCCAGAGGGTTTTGATCCAACGCTTGCACAAGATGAAGGCTATCTCTATTATGAACTTCCGGCTGCATTTAGAAATGATCAAGTTATCCAAACGCTTTTAACGGGCATGGTGAATCAATTACGATCACTAGCGTACAGCTATCCTGATCATATAAAAATAAACTCCAAATAGGAGGTGTCTAGTATGTTAAAATTTGATATTCAACATTTTGCCCACAAAAAAGGCGGTGGTTCCACTTCCAATGGTCGTGATTCAGAATCCAAACGTCTTGGCGCGAAACGTGCTGACGGTCAATTCGTGACTGGCGGTTCAATTCTTTATCGTCAACGTGGTACAAAAATCTATCCTGGAACTAACGTAGGTCGTGGCGGCGATGATACACTTTTCGCTAAAACTGACGGCATCGTTCGTTTTGAACGTATGGGCCGTGACAAGAAAAAAGTTAGTGTTTATCCAGTAGCACAAGAAGCTTAATATTTTAAGATTCGCACACGTTTGCTTCGCGCAGCGTGTGTTTTTTTTGTGTGCTATAAATATTTTACAGAAATTTTTCATTCTTTTAGGTTAGAGTGCATTGGAACGCGGGTAAATGAGTAAAGTAGTAGCCGTGATCACTTGTGAATTCACACGCAAGTCGTTTGATTGACAGCGCTTTCTTCCTATGGTTAAATAAAACCAAGTTAATGATTTTGTCAGGAGAAGAGATGACAATCAAAACGGTATTGGATCACAAAATACCCTTGTTTTGATTGTCATTTTTCTTTTGAAATAAATAGTTCAGCAGCTAAACAAGGGGCAAAGTGTTTGCAAGCAGGACTAAAAAACTAATCAAAAGGAGTTGGAAAAAATGATCGACACAAGTTTAGGGACGCAGTTTCTAGGGGAGTTGATTGGCACAGCTGTACTTGTTCTTTTTGGCGGTGGAGTTGTCGCGGGGGTTTCACTAAAATGGTCAAAAGCAGAAAGTGGCGGCTGGGTGGTTGTCACACTTGCTTGGGGGCTTGCTGTAACAATGGGTGTATATGTCTCTGGGTATATGAGCATGGCGCATCTCAATCCAGCTGTAACACTCGGAATGGCGCTTGCTGGAGCTTTTCCTTGGGATTATGTGCTTCCTTATATTGGCGCTCAATTTATCGGAGCCTTTATAGGCGCCACACTTGTTTGGCTGCACTACTATCCTCATTGGAAAAAAACAGAGGATAAACCGACGAAACTGGGTGTGTTTTCAACTGCACCTGCCATCCGTCATTATACATCAAACGTTTTTGGTGAAGCACTGGGTACCTTTATTTTAGTATTTGGTTTATTATCACTTGGTGCAAATACATTTTCAGAGGGCTTAAATCCACTAGTAGTGGGCGCACTTATTGTTGTTATTGGGATGAGTCTAGGGGGCACAACCGGTTATGCAATCAATCCAGCTCGTGACCTAGGGCCAAGAATTGCGCACTTTGTTTGGCCAATTGCCGGTAAAGGCGGATCTGACTGGTCCTATTCTTGGGTGCCAGTAATTGGACCACTTCTTGGAGGGGCGCTTGGGGCACTCTCCTACAATGCAATTATTAATGGAGACGTTAGCATGTGGCTATGGGCGTTTGGCGCATTATTTATACTCGTCCTAGTTCTCGCAATGACACTCGACAAGAAAAATGATTTAACGTAATCTTTAACATAAGACGAAGTTTGCAAAGATACTTAAAGGAGGATTTTCAACAATGGAAAAGAAATATATTTTAGCACTCGACCAAGGAACCACTAGTTCGCGTGCAATGATTATTGATAGTGATGGGGAAGTAATCGGGGTAGAACAGGAAGAGTTTGAACAAATTTTCCCAAAACCAGGTTGGGTTGAACATAATGCAAATGAAATTTGGGCTTCCATTCTTGCTGTCATTGCGGGTGTTCTTTTGAAAACCAATATTTCGTCTAAACAAATTGCTGGTATCGGGATCACCAATCAGCGTGAAACGACGGTTGTTTGGGACAAGGAAAGTGGCAATCCTATCTATAACGCGATTGTTTGGCAGTCTCGGCAAACAGATGATATCTGCAAAAAGTTGCGCGCAGATGGTCGTGAAGAAATGGTACGTGAAAAAACTGGGTTACTGATTGATGCATACTTCGCTGGAACAAAAGTACGCTGGATTTTGGATAACGTTGATGGAGCACAGGAACGTGCTGAAAAAGGCGAGCTGCTTTTCGGAACGATTGACAGTTGGCTTGTCTGGAAATTGACTGGCGGCCGTGCCCATGTCACAGACTATTCGAATGCTTCCAGGACACTACTTTACAATATTTTCGATCTAAAGTGGGATGACGAACTTCTTGAGATGCTTAATGTACCGAAAGCCATGCTGCCAGAAGTGAGAGAATCCTCCGAAATCTACGCAAAAACTGTCCCTTATCATTTCTTTGGTGAGGAGGTTCCTGTATGCGGAATTGCCGGCGACCAACAGTCCGCGCTATTTGGTCAGGGCTGCTTTGAAAAAGGAATGGCAAAAAACACCTATGGAACAGGTTGCTTCCTGCTTATGAATACAGGCGATAAAGCCGTTCGCTCTGAAAACGGTCTGTTAACGACGCTTGCATGGGGACTTGATGGAAAGGTCGAATATGCGCTTGAAGGAAGTATTTTTGTTGCAGGATCCGCCATTCAGTGGCTCCGTGACGGTCTTAGAATGGTCCGACAATCAAGCGATTCGGAAAATTATGCTGAACGAATTGAAAGCTCTGATGGTGTCTATGTCGTCCCAGCATTTGTTGGTTTAGGTGCTCCTTATTGGGACTCAGATGTTCGTGGTGCTGTGTTTGGCATCACCCGTGGGACAGAAAAAGAACACTTCATTCGCGCTACATTAGAATCCCTTGCCTATCAGACCCGTGATGTGCTGCATGCGATGGAGCAGGATTCAAAAATCAAGCTGAAAGCACTCCGAGTTGATGGTGGGGCTTCGGCGAACAACTTCTTAATGCAGTTCCAAGCTGATATCTTAGATGTTCCTGTCGAACGTCCAGAGAATCTGGAAACGACTGTTTTGGGCGCTGCATACTTGGCAGGTCTAGCTGTTGGTGTGTGGGAAGATAAGAAAGAAATTATCAAAAATTGGAAACTAAATAAACGTTTTGAAGTTGAAATGAAAGAGGAAACACGTGAACAACTTTATGACGGTTGGCATAAAGCGGTAAATGCTGCACAAGCTTTTAAATAATTAGGTCATTCGCAGCTCCTTGATTCTTAAGGAGCTGTTTTTTTATGCAACACGAGTTCGCGTTTTATTTGTTTTTCGTGAAATAAATAAAGAATAATTTTAAGTGTAATGATCAAGCAAGAAGACTTTGTGACAGATTTTCTCTCATCATGCATAAAAGTGTGTATAAGCACTTAATGGACTTATAAAGCTGGCACGCCTAGCGAATTTTAAGTCCATCAATCGATTTTTACAGTCATAAAGTAACCAAAAAATTCATTTTACTGCTTTTTCACTATACAGGCGAAAAGTATGATATAAATAAAGAGAAACAAAAGCAGATAATTACGGGTTGGCGATTAGCAGTTTTCTTGATATAATGAAGGGATAAGAATTTGAGAGAACGGAGAATACTAAAAATGTTTGTAGATCAGGTTAAGATATATGTAAAGGCCGGTAATGGCGGTAATGGCATGGTGGCTTTCCGTCGCGAAAAATTTGTTCCTAATGGCGGACCTGCTGGTGGAGACGGCGGCAAGGGTGGAGATGTAGTCTTTCAAGTAGATGAGGGGTTGCGTACACTTGTTGATTTTCGTTATAAACGCAAATTCAAGGCTCCTAATGGGGAAAATGGCATGAGTAAAAGCATGCATGGGCGCGGAGCTGATGATTTAGTCATTATGGTTCCACCAGGCACGTTAGTAAAAGACGTCGATACAGGCGAGGTTGTGGCTGATTTAGTGGCACACAATCAACAAGCGGTTATTGCTAAGGCTGGCCGAGGTGGTCGAGGCAACAAACGCTTCGCTACACCGGCGAATCCAGCACCTGAGTTATCGGAAAACGGGGAGCCCGGGCAAGAGCGTAATATCCAACTAGAACTGAAGGTTTTAGCTGATGTGGGACTTGTCGGTTTTCCAAGTGTCGGAAAGTCCACACTATTGTCAGTTGTTTCAGCAGCACGACCAAAAATCGCGGCCTATCATTTTACAACGATTGTTCCGAATCTTGGTATGGTAGACACTGGGGATGGCCGAAGTTTTGTCATGGCTGACCTTCCAGGACTAATTGAAGGTGCCAGTCAAGGTGTTGGACTAGGTCATCAATTTTTACGGCATATCGAGCGAACACGCGTCATTGTCCATGTGATTGATATGTCTGGTTCAGAAGGACGCGAGCCATATGAAGACTACCTAGCGATTAATAAGGAATTGGAAGCATATAATTTACGCTTAATGGAGCGTCCACAAGTTATCGTGGCAAATAAAATGGATATGCCTGAGGCGGAAGAACAGTTAGCGAAGTTTAAAGAGCAGCTGGGTGATGATGATACGCCAATTTTCCCTATCTCAGCCCTAACAAAAACCGGCTTGCGCGAATTATTGTTGTCAGTAGCAGACAAGCTCGAAACTACACCGGAGTTCCCGCTAGACGAACTGCTTGAAAAAGAAGAAGAAGACACGGTTCTTTATAAATATGAAGCTGAAGAGCCTGATTTTACCATCACACGTGATGATGATGGCGCATTTGTATTGAATGGCGAAAAAATTGAGCGTCTCTTTACAATGACGAATTTTGAACGGGATGCATCAATCAATCGCTTTGCCCGCCAGCTTCGCGCTATGGGTGTAGATGATGCCCTTCGCGTTCGCGGAGCACAAGACGGTGACACAGTAAGGCTGCTAGATTACGAATTTGAATTCATGGAATAATAAGTGGGGCAGAGAGGCTAATGCTCTCTGCTCTTTTTGACCAATTAACGATAAAAGGGAGCGATCGACATGAGAGTAGCTTTTCTGGGACCTACCGCCTCATTTTCCCACGCGGTTGCAAAACAAGCTTTTCCAAGTGACGAATTATTACCGCAAAATACCATTCCTGACTGCATCATGGCACTCGAAAATCATGAAGTTGATGTAAGTATCGTGCCCATTGAAAATACGATTGAAGGAAGCGTCAATATAACGCTTGATTATCTGTTTCATTTTTCCAATGTTCCCGTTGTGGCAGAACTCGTTTTGCCTATCGCGCAACATGTAATGGTTCATCCGAGTAATCACACCTCTTGGCGATCTGTTCAAAAAATCCTTAGTCATCCGCAAGGGCTTGCGCAGTGTGAAAAATTTCTCCAAACGGAACTTTACGGTGTGGAAAGAGAAGCGACCCCCTCAACAGCTTATGCGGCAAAATGGGTGAGTGAACATCCAGAAGAACTTTCTGCTGCAATTGCACCCAAGATGGCCGCATTAGAGTATGGATTAGATATTGTAGCTGATAATGCACAGGATTTAGAGCTGAATCAGACGCGTTTTTTTGTTCTAAGTCGGAAAAGTATCAATATTTCATTAACACCGGAAGAAGAAAAAACGACGGTCAGCGTTCTTTTACCCAATAACCTTCCAGGTGCCTTACATAAGATCCTTTCAACTTTTGCCTGGCGAAATATTGATCTGAGCAAAATTGAGTCACGTCCTTTAAAAACAGCATTAGGCGAATATTTCTTTCTAATCGATCTACTTTCAAAAGATCAGCATGGTTTGATTCAAAATGCATTAGAAGAGATTAAATTGTTAGGTGGTCAAACCAATATTTTTGGAACCTATCACGTGTATCGCTTAAGCAGTGAATAAGGAGGCGCGCTAGATGTTGATTAGACAGATGAAGAAGCAGGACTATCCAGAAATGAGTGCGATTTACGAAGAAGGTATCGCCACAAAAAATGCTACGTTTCAAACAAACGCTTTAAGTTACGAGGAATGGGATCGTAAATATCTGCCCATCTGTCGTCTTGTTGCCGTTCAAAAAGAGCATGTTGTTGGCTTTGCGGCTTTACTTCCTTTTTCCAGCATGCCTAGTTACCGCGGTGTTGCTGAACTAAGCATCTATGTGTCCTCTCAGGCAAAGGGCAAAGGAATGGGGTCAGCGCTGATGGATGCGATGATTACAGCAAGCGAAGAAGCGGGAATATGGACACTTCAATCCCTAATATTCCCAGAAAATAGAGCTAGTATCCATTTGCATGAGAAATTTGACTTTCAGACACTTTGTATCCACGAAAAGCTAGGTGAAATGGATGGCGTTTTTCGAGATGTAGCCCTCATGGAGCGACGAAGCAAAAAAATATGTTATACTTGACTGGAGTTTAATGAAAGTAGGAATGACAAAATGAAAATTTTATTCATCGGAGATATCGTTGGCTCGATTGGTCGTGATGCGGTCAGTGAATATTTGCCAAAACTAAAAGCAAAGTACAAACCAACCATCACGATTATGAATGGTGAAAATGCTGCAAGCGGCCGCGGGATCACTGAAAAAATTTATAAACAATTTCTTGAACTAGGTGCCAGTGCTGTGACGCTTGGTAATCATAGTTTTGATAACCGAGATATTTTTGAATTTATTGATGAAGCAAAATATCTTGTTCGACCAGCCAACTATCCTGAAGATACAACACCTGGAACTGGTATGGTTTTTGTAAAAAGCAATCAGCATGAAGTAGCCGTTATTAATTTACAAGGACGGACTTTTATGGCTGATTTGGATGATCCGTTCCGTAAAATAGATGAGCTTGTTGCCGAAGCTAAAAAACGCACCAATATCATTTTTGTAGATTTCCATGCAGAAACGACTAGCGAAAAGGAAGCGATGGGTTGGTATTTAGATGGACGAGTATCTGCCGTTGTCGGAACGCACACGCATGTTCAGACTTCAGATAATCGAATTTTACCAGAAGGAACAGCCTATTTAACGGATACTGGCATGACTGGCCCTTATGACGCGATTCTTGGCATGGAAAAGGAAGCTGTTTTACGTCGATTCAAGACAAGCCTCCCAACACGCTTTGAAGTTCCTAAAAAAGGACGTGCGGTACTTTCTGCTTGTCTAATTACACTAAACGAGGATTCAGGCAAAGCAAGCCGGATCGAACGGATTCTAATCAACGAAGATAATCCTTTCTATTCTTAATCAAGGGGGAGAAACGAATGGCGTATCAGCGTGATGAACTGATTCAAGAAGCAAAAAAAATCCGTCAGACGCTGCGTCAAACAGATGAGATAAAAGCCTATCAAGCAGCCGAAGAACGGATTAATCAAAACAAAAAAATTGCTCAAAAAGTAAATCAAATTAAGGCTTTGCAAAAACAAGCAGTAAATCTAGAACATTACGGAAAATACCAAGCATTAAAACAGACGGAACAAGAGATAGATCGCCTGCAAAACGAGCTGGAGACTTTACCAGTTGTGGCGGAATTCAGACGTACACAAACAGAAGCAAATGATCTGCTCCAAGCGCTCACAAAAGAGATAGAAGAACGTGTTTCCCGTCATTTAGATACCGAAGAATAACTGCTTTTCATGCGATGAAAGCAGTTATTCTTTATGTTATAATAAAAAATAGACAATACACGCATAATAAGTAAGGGATGATGAAGAAAATGGCAGAATATACACCAATGATGCAGCAATATTTGGCAATAAAGGCCGGGTATCAGGATGCATTTTTATTTTTCCGACTAGGCGATTTTTATGAAATGTTTTTTGATGATGCATTAAAAGCTTCACAAATTCTTGAGATTACTTTAACAGGTCGTGAAGGCGGAGGCGAAGAGAAGATTCCCATGTGCGGAGTTCCCTATCATTCGGCAAGCGGCTATATTGATACATTGATTGAAAAAGGCTATAAAGTGGCGATTTGTGAACAAGTAGAGGATCCTAAAACAACTAAAGGCATGGTCAAAAGGGAAGTGGTTCAGCTCATCTCCCCAGGAACGGTCATGGACGAAAAAGGGCTTAAGGAAAAAGAGAATAACTTTATTTCAGCGCTTTATCGTTTTGAAGACCGAGAATGTGGTTTTGCTTATTGTGATCTTTCCACTGGAGAATTGAAGTCGACCTTGCTCACTGCGGAAACGGAGCGTCTTTTAAATGAACTCTCAACGCTTTCAACTCGTGAGCTTGTCATAAGCGAAAAGGATCAAGCCCTTCTCCCTG
Organism: Listeria costaricensis; assembly: GCF_900183385.1. GTDB lineage: Bacteria > Bacillota > Bacilli > Lactobacillales > Listeriaceae > Listeria > Listeria costaricensis. The sequence continues at coordinate 275,174 of NZ_FXUT01000001.1, read as the reverse complement.
ACAATATAAAAGATCAGCTTGGACTAACTCTTTCGCTTCATGAAAACACTACGCTGAGTGCCTCCTTTGAATCCCTAGTTGATCGCAGTACAACACCTACCGAAAAAAAAGCCATTGCTATTTTACTCAATTACCTTTCTGATACGCAAAAGCGGGATCTGGGGCATTTGCAAAAAGCAATTCATTATGAAACTAGCCATTATATGAAAATGGACTATTATTCAAAACGTAATCTGGAGCTTTCTGAATCCATTCGTGGCAAGGGACGGCAAGGAACACTGCTTTGGCTTCTTGACCAGACAAAAACGGCAATGGGGGGGCGACTTTTAAAGCAATGGATTGATCGTCCATTAATTGACCGTGCCATGATTTTGGAGCGGCAGGATGATGTGGCTGAATTAAAAGCCCACTTCTTTGAGCGCGTGGAATTGATTGAAAATCTGAAAAACGTCTATGATTTAGAACGCCTTGCTGGACGAGTTGCTTACGGGAATGTCAATGCCCGTGATTTAATTCAACTTCGCAACTCACTTTATCAGATTCCGAAAATCAAAGCTACCATTACGAGTATGGCTGGAGCAACCAATTTGGCCAAACTAGCGGCGGAGCTCGATCCTTGTGAGGAGCTAACTGAGATTTTAGAACAGGCCGTTATTGAGTCGCCACCGCTTTCGATTCGTGAGGGCGGCATCATCAAGGATGGCTATAACGCGGAACTGGATACATACCGAGATGCAAGCCGCAATGGAAAAAGCTGGATTGCTGAACTTGAAGCAAAAGAACGACAGCTGACAGGCATTAAGTCTCTAAAAGTTGGATTTAATCGTGTGTTCGGTTACTATATTGAAGTGACACGTGCCAACACACATCTTTTGCCGGAAGGACGCTATGAACGCAAACAAACATTGACCAATGCGGAGCGCTATATCACACCTGAATTGAAAGAGAAGGAAAAGCTCATCCTAGAGGCAGAGGAAAAAAGTGTTGATTTGGAATACCGTCTTTTCTCGGAAATTCGTGAAATGGTTAAAACATATATCGAACGCCTGCAAGAACTGGCTAAAAAGATTAGTATGATTGATTGCCTGCAGAGCTTTGCTGAAATCAGTGAAAAAAATCATTTTATCCGGCCAACACTTAGCGAAAACGGTACACTTTCAGTAAAAGGCGGTCGACATCCTGTTGTTGAGAAAGTCATGGGCGCTCAGACTTATGTAGCGAATGACTGTGAGCTAAATGATTCACGTGAAATCTTACTAATTACTGGGCCCAATATGTCAGGTAAAAGCACCTATATGCGGCAGATTGCCCTGACGGCGATTTGTGCACAAATCGGCTGCTTCGTACCAGCAGAAGAAGCTGTTTTACCGATTTTCGATCAAGTTTTTACACGTATTGGCGCAGCAGATGATTTAATTGCGGGCCAAAGTACATTTATGGTCGAAATGTTAGAAGCTAGAAATGCAATTGTCCATGCAACCAAAGACAGTTTGATTTTATTTGATGAAATTGGTCGTGGAACTGCAACTTATGATGGTATGGCACTAGCGCAAGCGATTATTGAATATATCCATGAAGAAGTGCATGCCAAAACACTGTTTTCTACGCACTATCATGAACTCACAATTCTTCAAGATTCACTGGAAAGTTTAGTCAATATTCATGTCAGTGCGATTGAAGAGAACGGGAAAGTCGTCTTCCTTCATAAAATTAAGGAAGGACCAGCCGACAAGAGTTACGGAATCCATGTCGCACAGCTTGCCCGACTTCCTGAAAAATTGATTGCACGTGCCAGTGATATTTTAACGGAGCTTGAAAAAGAAAGTAAGAATTCCCAAACACTGCCATCAAAATTACCAGAAACAAAAGTAAAAGCTGCTGAGCTGGCTGATCTTGGTATGGAAATCCATGAAGAGGTTCAGCTTTCAATGTTTCCAATTGATGAAGCACCAAAACAGGCCAAAAAAGAAAGTGAGTTCATCAAAGAAGTGCGAGGCATCAATCTCATGCAGATGACACCAATGGACGCCATGAATAAACTTTATGAATTGCAAAAGAAATTAAAGTAAAGGCGGGAATGTAAGATGTCTACAAAAATTGTTGAATTAAGTGACGCCTTATCCAATAAGATTGCCGCTGGAGAAGTGGTTGAACGTCCGGCTTCGGTGATAAAGGAACTCGTTGAAAATGCGATTGATGCCGGAAGCACAGTCATCGATATTCTGATCGAGGAAGCAGGTTTGAATAAGATGACGGTCATCGATAATGGCGACGGAATCGACCCGGAAGATGTTCCCGTGGCTTTTTTACGGCATGCAACCAGCAAGATCAAAAATGAAAATGACTTATTTCGAGTTCATACATTAGGCTTTCGCGGCGAGGCACTTCCGAGTATTGCTTCTGTTGCACATGTCGAAATGACCACATCTACTGGTAATGGCCCCGGCACTAAAATTATTCTTGAAGGTGGCAAAGTATTAGAGAAAACCAGCAGTCAATCACGCAAAGGCACGCAAATTGAAGTGAGCCAGTTATTTTATAATACACCGGCTCGCCTGAAATATTTAAAAAGCCTGCCCACTGAACTTGGCAACATTACGGATATTATTAACCGCCTGGCTTTGGCACATCCAACGATTAGTTTCCGCCTTTCACATAATGGCAAGTCACTTTTAGAAACAAACGGCAATGGGGATCTCAGACAGGTCATGGCAGCAATTTACGGCGTCTCGATTGCCAAAAAAACAGTCCCCGTTTCTGCTGAGTCCTTGGATTTCAAAATTAGCGGCTATGCTGTCTTGCCAGAAGTCAATCGTTCCAACCGAAACTATATCTCAACCATCATCAATGGGCGATTTATCAAGAATTTTGCACTGGTGAAAGCGATTCAGGAAGGGTACCATACGCTTTTGCCGATTGGCCGATTTCCCATCATCGTCCTTCAAATCGATATGGATCCAATTATTGTGGATGTGAATGTTCATCCAGCTAAACTTGAGGTACGGCTTAGTAAGGAGAAAGAGTTAGGGCAGCTGATCGCCGAAATGTTGAAAAAGGCTTTCCATCAGTTGCAACTTATTCCTAGTGGCGAAATCTCCAAAAAACAAAAACTTGCTTCCGAGCAGCTTCAGATGGATTTAAATCCGCTAAAAGCCGCTCCTAAAGAAGAAAAAGAACAGGAAACGGCTGAAGAAAAGCCGGCATTCTTTGAAGAGGCAGAGGAGAAGTCTCAAGGAGAACCGCGCCCACTTTTCAGTCAGCCAGATATTCCAGCATATGTACCGCCTGAGAGTGATGCAAGCGGGGTACGCGAACAAGAAGCACTTTATGCGGCAGAACCACCTGAAACGCGGGCCGAGGAAGTAGCGCCTGAAAAAGAGCCGCGTATCCCCAAGATGTATCCAATTGGGCAAATGCATGCGACCTATATTTTAGCTCAAAATGAGAAGGGGCTGTATATTATTGATCAGCATGCGGCTCAAGAGCGAATCAAATATGAATTCTTCCGCGAAAAAATTGGTGAAGTTTCACGCGAATTGCAAGAACTGTTAGTGCCGATTGTTTTGGAGTTTTCCAACGATGAATTTATTCGACTGCAAGAACAAAAAGAAAAATTGGAAGAAGTGGGTGTCTTTCTTGAGAACTTTGGCACCGGCAGCTTTATTATTCGCGCTCATCCTACATGGTTTCCAAAAGGAGAAGAGGAGGAGACCTTGCGCGCCATTATTGACGAGGCGCTGCATGCACCAAGTATCAGTATTCATAAATTAAGAGAAGATACGGCGATTATGATGAGTTGTAAGAAATCGATCAAAGCTAATCACTATTTAACGATGATCGATATGGAGACACTGCTGGAAACTTTGCGACAAGCAGAAGATCCATTTACTTGTCCGCATGGTCGACCTGTTATCATTGAATACACGACCTATGAGCTTGAAAAAATGTTCAAGCGGGTTATGTAGAGGGAGTTAGTATGAAGAGATTATTTGGAGAGCAGCTCATCATTCCTGCTGCACGTCATCAAAAAGATGTGGAAAAAATTGTCGAGCAAGCAACAGGCGCATACATGGTAATGCTTGAAACACATATCGCACAGCTGAAGCCGCTTGTTCATTTTGCTACGACGAATGGCAAAAAAGTTTTACTTCATGCGGATCTTATAAATGGCCTGAAAAATGATGATTATGCAGTCGAATTTTTATGTCAGGAAGTACGACCGCATGGGATTATTTCAACACGAGGCAATGTCGTTCTGAAAGCTAAGCAACATCACGTTTTGGCTATTCAACGTTTATTTATGATTGATTCCAGTGCCTACGAAAAAGGATTGGCACTCATTCAAAAAGTAAAACCAGATGCAGTGGAGCTCCTGCCAGGTATTCTGCCCGGGCAAATCGAAAAGACTTTTCACCGACTCGATATCCCGATAATTGCAGGCGGATTAATTGAAAATCAAGAACAAATACAGGCAGTCCAAAAAGCAGGGGCCATCGCGGTCACTACATCCGATCAACATTTATGGCCGCGTGGAAAAACATGTGAATAACAATTGTTCACATGTTTTTTTGTGTTCAATAGCACTATATGAAGTAGTCATCTGTTATAAAACAGAATATCTCGATTCATTAATACAGGGTGAAATTGAAATTCCGACTGCAATTACTGGAAACCGCTTTAAATTGCTATATTCAACAGCTTCTTTCGAAAAAAGACAAAAAAATGTCAAACTTTTTTTATGAAAACTGTAGTATTTTTTCTAAAATGTGTTATGATTACAGTGTAAACAATTATTGTTCATTATTATACAAAGAGTTTTAAAATAGATGTGCGTCACGAAAGGAAGAAGAGAATCATGACTGAGGTAATTGGAAGAATTCATTCAACAGAGACGATGGGTTCCGTTGATGGTCCTGGTGTTCGTTTTATTATTTTTATGCAGGGCTGTCTGCTTCGTTGTCAGTACTGCCATAATCCTGATACATGGAAAATTGGTACAGGTAAAGAAGTTACTGCACAAGAAATTTTTGATCAGTCCATTAGTTACAAGGCATTTTGGGATGGTACTGGCGGTGGTGTAACAGTAAGTGGCGGCGAACCACTTCTACAGATTGATTTTTTGATTGAACTATTCACTCTCTATAAGAAAGCAGGCGTTAGAACAGCAGTAGATACTTGTGGTGGATGTTTTTCACGCGACCCAGAATTTATCGAGAAATTGGATCGGCTCATGGATTTAACGGATCTCGTACTGCTAGATATCAAACAGATCGACCCGGCCAAGCACATTAAATTGACCACGCGTCCCAATGCCCCTATTCTTGATTTTGCAAAATATCTAAGTGATCGTGATCAACCTATCTGGCTCCGGCATGTACTGGTACCAACTAAAACAGATGATCCAGCCGACTTGACTAAGCTACATGAATTTATTAGCCAGCTTAAGAATGTTCGAAAAGTGGAAGTCCTGCCATATCACACAATGGGCGTTTTCAAATGGGAAAAGCTGGGCATTCGTTATCCGCTTGAAGGAATTGAAACACCTGATAAAGAGACGGTGGCCATGGCCAATCGGATTTTAGATACCAAATCCTATCCTGATGCAACTGTAAGCTAATAAAAACTGGGAATCATTATTTTTATATGATTCCCAGTTTTTTTGTTGTATTTTTAACGTTTTGAGGTTTGCGAACATGGTAAATAAGGGTATAGTGCTAACACCGGAAGGAAAGGGAGGAGTATAGATCCATTAGGATGTTTTGTAAAAAGAAGGGGGAATCATTATGAAAATGAAAAAAATTATTCGTATGGTGTTTGCAACAATGCTAGTTCTCTTTATCACCGTACCTGCTTGGGCCAGTTCAGCTATAGCAGCAGATTCATTAGTACCAGACCAAGCATTACGTTATGCAATCAATGAAGCATTAGGATACACGGGGGATGACATTCAAGCGCATGACCCTACACAAGCTGAGTTGGAAGGCTTGACGGTTTTAAGCTATGATGGAAATGCTTTTGGTCAGGTTCATTCGCTAGAAGGGCTCCAATACTCAACCAATTTAGACAATTTATCGATCAATAACTCTGATTTACAGGATTTATCACCGATCGCTCAGTTGCCTAAAATAACCCATCTCTATCTTGATAACGACAACATCACGGATATTTCACAATTGGCATCGTTGACAACGCTTCAGGAACTCGAATTGACTAATAATCAGATTCAAGATATTTCGCCAGTTCAAAACATGCAACAGCTCACAAACTTAGACTTGATCAATAATAATATTGAAGATATTACCGTTCTAACAGATTTAGACGCCATTCATGCTGTTTATCTAGAAAATAATCATGTTTATGATGTCTCGGCTGTAGCTGGTAAAACAGTTGGGACAATTTATGTGGAACAACAAAGCATCACCATGCCCATCCAAACTGTCACTGAAGGAAAAGTGGATCTAACTGTCCCGAATAAGATTAGAGGGATTAATAACTATATTGAGCCAGTTAATATTTCTAATGATGGCACATATGATTCAGTTTCCAATGAAATTTCATGGACCGATATCCCTGCTGGCACTGAAAATACCAGCTACACATTCAACTATACAGAGTTTGAAGGGGAAGAGGCTTTTTATTTCAGCGGAACGGTTCTTCAACCGCTCGACTGGATTTACAATGTGCAGCCGATCATCGCAGCAAGTGATAAAACCATTCACGTTGAGCAGAATCCTGATTTACGAGCAAATGTCACAGCTACGGATGAAGAAGACGGCGATTTGACAAACCAAATCGTTATTACAGGTTCTGTCGACAATCAAACGGTCGGCGTCTATCCCATCACTTATTCAGTAACAGACAGCCAAGGAGGCACGGCTACTATAACGGTAAATGTGACTGTCATCAATGATCCGCCAGCTATTTTTGCTACTGACCAAACAATCCATGTTGGCGATAAAGTCGATGTGCTAAAAAATGTCACAGCTACGGATACGGAAGACGGAGACCTAACCAACCAGATTACCTATACGGGAACGGTTGACAACACAAAACCAGGAGACTATCCCATCACTTATTCGGTGGCGGATGCACAAGGACAAACGACTACCAAAAACGTTACCATTCATGTCATCAACGACTCTCCCGTTATAAATAATCCGAGCAGCGTCACCCTTCATGTAGGTGATACATTTAATCCGCTCGACTATGCCACTGCGAAGGACTACGAGGATGGCAATTTAACAGACAAATTAGTCGTTGAGAATAATACAGTTGACACGGCATTAGCAGGTGATTATACGGTAACTTATAGTGTGACCGACTCAGTTGGTGCCAAAACAGAGTCTACCATGGCTGTTAAAGTCATAGCTGATTCACCAAATGTAATTCCGTCAGATAACGACGACGATAACAACAATAATCAAACACCTCAAATACTCCCACCAGCTACTGCAGATACAGTCGTTACACCGCAAGAAACCAACCAAACTTTACCTCAAACGGGGGATCAAGCGGTTGGTAGCTCCATGCTTTTGCTAGGATTGGCGCTTGTTGGCTATGGCGCTCTCTACCTTCGTAAAAAATAAAACTAAACCCAGTTCTTAGCGCATGCTTGTAGTGCGCCTAAGAACTGGGTTTTTCATTTTTTTCTAACAAATCATTACACCAATCAATTTCTGCACGAACTAGTTGTTTTTTTCGCAGATAAATTTGGTAGGACATATTCCTTTTTTTATCTGTTTCTGATACTAATCCAAGCTCATTTTCAAAATGTGTTAGGGTAGCATTAATCAGTTCACATTGCTCATTTAAATAATTTTTCCGTTCATTCAAAAGTTGACTTGTTCGATCTGGATTTAGCCAGTCAAGTTGGAGTTTGATTGTAAATTCATCTCGTGTAACAGGAATCTTAGCTGGCTTTTCGGACCACTCGTAAAGCGTCTTTAAGCCAGCTTCCGTAATGGTATAGATTTTTTTATTGGGCTTTCCATCTTGGACTTGTTTTTCAACATGAAGCAAACCAGCTTCCTCAAGTTTTGCTAAAGTAGGATAAATTTGACTATGATGCGTGTTTTGCATAATTTTCAACTGATAAGCCAGATCATAACCGCTAGAAGCCTTCCGGGCAATCATTTCTAATAAAGTAATTCCTAATAGATTGGGCATTTTTTTCACCTTCTGATAGTTATCTTAGTTCTATTGTAAAGGATTTCATCAGATAAGACAAATCAAACATATGTCATAAATTACATATGTAAATATTGACATATGTTTCAAATTACCTTACACTAGAGAATGTATAAAAAAGGTGAAAGAAGTGTCGAAAATATGTTAACGGAAAAAGAAAAAAACTTTGGAAAATGGGTGACGGTTTTAGCCTCACTTTTAGCATTTATGGGGATAGGTATTGTCGATCCATTATTGCCATCCATCGCGGAAAGTATAGGTGCAACTCATTCGCAGGTGGAAATGTTATTTACGTCTTACATTTTTACAATGGCTGTGATGATGATTCCGATTGGGATTGTTGCAAGTAAAGTAGGGGATAAACGGCTAATTGTGACGGGTTTGTTTGTTGTGACAGTCTTTGCACTGCTTTGCGGATTTTCAAACAGTATCGGAGCACTTTCCATTTTCAGAGCTGGCTGGGGCTTTGGTAACTCCATGTTTTTGGCTACTGCCATGACTATGCTGATTGGCTTATCCAGTACACCTGGCCATGCGATTGGCTTGTATGAGTCAGCTATGGGTCTTGGGATGGCATTCGGTCCACTCGTAGGCGGAATTCTAGGCAACTTTTCCTGGCGCTATCCGTTTTATGCAACAGCTTGTCTTATTTTTCTAGCAGGACTGTTGATTCTTTTAAAAGTAAAAGAACCGAAAAAAGCGGTGGTACCTGATAAAGCCAAGACGGAGCGGCCAATTAAACAGATGCTTCATCTATTTACCTTTAAACCATTTTTGCAAATCACGCTTAGCGGCATGTTTTATTATTATTGTTTCTTTACAATTTTAGCATTTTCACCGCTTGTACTAGGCTTGTCTGCTATTCAAATTGGTTTTGTTTTCTTTGCATGGGGACTTTGCCTAGCGCTCGGGTCTGCAAAAATCGCCCACGGCTTGGAGGCGCGCTTTGATTCCAAGCAAGTCTTGAAGGGGACTTTGTTTGCCTGTGCAGTCATTTTAATTTTAATGGGCATATTCGATTCTGTGCCAGTTCGGATTGTGTTAATCGTGATTTCTGGGCTTGTGCTGGGGATTAACAACGCGCTTTTCACAACAACCGTAATGGAGCATTCTCCGTACGAAAGAAGCGTAACCAGTGGGGCATATAATTTTGTCCGCTGGCTTGGTGCAGCATTTGCACCGATTGTTTCAGGGCTTATTTCGGAGCATTTTGGCATGAGCTGGCCATTTATTGTCGCAGCTGTTTTATGTTTCGCCGGCATGGGCTTATTATTTTTGAAACTGCAGCCGTTTGAAAATTATTTGAAAGCAGCACCTACACAAGTTGAAGAATCTAACTAATAGCCATAAAAAATAGGTCTCAGAAAGATGAGGCTTATTTTTTATTTACATAATACTATTATGTAAACTGTATAGTCAGATTAACCTTTCCAAGTTTACTCTCACAAGAATTAGTGGTAAAATTTATCGGATGGATATAGCTTTTTTATAGGAAAACACGCCATATCTTATTACATGATTGGACTGATATGAATATGTTTTTTGAGATATAGGAGCATTTGATTGGCCATTTGCTTTTTAAGAGATTTTACTTTGTTTGAAAGAAATTCGACCAATTCGTCAATAATTTATTTTAATTGAAGGAGCAGATAAAGCGTTGTGAACTACTTTTCGGATTTAGAAGACTATATTGACACATTATCTTGTCACGGCATTCCTGAAAGCGAAATTTTGATAACAGAAACCAAAATTGGGAAACTACCTAAAGCGTTACATGAATTTTATCTTAAATATGGCACATGTGAAATCAACCAAGCGTTTCATGTCATCCTTTCCCCGCAAGAACTTATGTTTTTTACTCAACATGATGTGCCTAATCATCCAGTTACTAATAATCAGACAGTTTACCTGAAATTTGGTGTTGCCTGGAACAAAGATTCAGAATGGGCTATAAAAAAAGAGGATATGAGAGTAGATAATCCCGAAGTTTACAGTTGGCAAAAAGGATATCCCGATGTTATTAATCCTATAAGCCCAACAGGTATATCCCTCAGCGAGAGCCTTTGTTCTATAATCATAGCCAACGAGGACTATCTTTAATGCAGATTGAGTTCAAAAATCAAACAGTTATAAGGTACCTGCGTAACACACATTACTTCCTATAATATATATTATGTAAACTAGAAAAGAGATTATGTAATTCCCTACTTATTCAACTTGCATATCCTCCTAAAATAGATTATTTTAAGACTAAGTCATCTTTTGTTAAGCTATAAAAAATAACGAATAACAAAGGAATGCACATTATGTTCAAAAAAATGATTAAACCGTTCGATATTGTGATTGTAGGCCTTTTATTTCTTTTTTCGTTCTTGCCCATATATTTGTTTTCAACACAAGCATCTCCGAATAATGAATCGGATGTCATCTATGCGGTTATTCAACAAGATGGTAAAACTTTGAGGAAAATCGATCTAACTCATGCTAAAGATCAGACTTTTACCATTAGAAAAGGCGCCAAGTATAATGTAATTCAAATCCAGAACCATCAAATCTGCATCAAAGAAGACAACAGCCCTGATCAAATCGGTGTACATATGGGCTGGAAAAAGAAAGCCGGCGAGCAAATTGTTTGCCTGCCGCACCGGCTACTTATTACACTGGAGTCTGAAACACCTGATTCTGATGATGACTTGATTATCCCCAATTAACACTAGAAGCGGAGTCAATGCGTGTTTTCTTTCGCTTTTGTGCCTGGATAATCTTAAGCGCACGTTTTCGAGTTTTTGCATTTCGACTACGCATTCGACGATAAGCACTAGAAAGGTCCATTTTTTCTGCCATTATAAAATTCCTCCTTGTTTAAATCGTAATTATTACGATTTACAATTTATCATGACACTGTCTTCTTGTCAAGTTTCTCTCATTTACACAAAAATAAGGAGACCTTTTTAACAGGTCTCCTTATTTTGCCACGAACAAATTTTTTCTGCAATCACCGAATCGCCTGTTCTTTCAACAAAGAAAAGATAATCTTCTATCGAATAATCGCTTAGCTGTGTTGAGAACGTGGATAAGGTTGTATTGGGTGCATATAAAAACTGAAAAACTTCTATAATCCATTTATCAGGCTCTGCGTAGCCCTTCTCTTCCTCCAGTAATAATTTGAGCAAACCCTCTCTTCTTAAATCATACTTGAACTTTCGGGTAAATAAGAGACAGAAACCGATGATAAAGCGATTTCGACTCCCTTCTTCCCCCTTTTCTTTTAAATATGGTGTGACAAAACCTGATAAAGCTTGCTCCAGATTATTTTCATAACGAGCAACAACTCGTTCCATAATTTGTTCGATTTTAATTTTTTCCACTTTGCCTTCCTCGCTCTTCATGTCGAAGTCTTTATTTTTTTATCGGCCGATTTACCAGATGAGCGCTCACACGAAGCAATAAGAAACCTAGTAAAATGCCAGTTGTGTTTAAGAAAATATCTCCAGTGTCGAAAAATCCTACTTTTAAAATATATTGTGTAATTTCAATCCCAGTAACCAAGCCAATAGCAATTAAGCCTGTTTGCCAGAATGAGCGTTTAACTAGCAGAAATCCAATGGGCATAAACATCAGGATATTGCCCAGTGTGATCACCCGGAGATTGCCTGCTGCAAAGCTATTTACAAAACTAAATGTATCAAAAGAAACCCCTTGCACATCGGATGCTTTCCCAAAAAGCAGCACGCCTAAGATAATAAAATAAATCATATAGGCAATAATCAAGCGTTTATGATCAATTTTCAGTCGGACGAGCTGCACCAAAATCAAATATATCAATGCGGCTCCTGCAAGTATTGTCATAATATCCATGTAGGAATAAGTTTCCATAATATTTTTTAGATAGAACCACATCCAGCCGCTAATAAAATGCACGTAGAGAAAAATAGCAAAACTGATGGAAACAAGTGGTAACGCGATATAATCAAGAATTTTTTTCATATTGTTTCCCTCCTAACTTTGATTCTATCTTACCAGTAAAAGATAAAATCATTGTTAAAAGGACTTAAAGAAAGTTTAAATCTTTCTCCTCTTTCACAAATAGGAATAAAATACCACCAACAATGAAAAGCACAATCAGACTTGCGACCCCTAACTGCGTCTTACCAGTAATTTGCGTGATAATACCAAGCAGTGCCGGACCCATGATAGCTGAGAATTTCCCGAAAATATTATAAAAACCGTAGAATTCATTCGCACGCTTTTTGGGGATAATTTTACCAAAATATGAACGACTAAGTGCTTGAATGCCACCTTGGCTCGTTCCGACAAGCACAGCTAATAACCAAAAATCGAGTGTTGATTTCATGAAAACGGCATAGATACAAATAATAATGTAGGTACAAATGGCCACCAAAATGAGTGGTTTTGTTTGAAATCGTTGCGCTAAACGTCCGTAAAGAATGGTGGACGGGAAAGCAATCAACTGCGTTACGAGTAAAATCACAATCAACGTAGTTTCCGAAATCCCTAAATCAATCCCATAGCTAGTGGCCATTCGGAAAATCGTATCTACTCCATCAATATAGAAAAAATACGCAATTAAAAAAAGAATGATATTTTTGTGTGCACCAATATGGCGAATCGTATGGAAAAGACGTTTAAAGCTTGTGCGGACAGGGCGTGGTTCCGGCTCAATATAGTGAATCTGCTGAACATTTTTCCAAAACGGTAAGGTAAACAGCATCCACCAAAGTGCCGTCATCAAAAAGCCAATATTCACAAGCGTGACCTGACTAACAGGCAAAATCCCCGTCGCCTGCAAGATGATAAATAAAATAAATGGAATCGAACTGCCCAAATAGCCAAAAGCATACCCTGCTGATGAAATCATATCCATTCGTGCATTTGTGGTGATATCAATGAGAAAAGCATCATAAAAAATGTTCGCTCCGGCAAATCCGATCAAAGAACAAGCATATAAAATCAAAAGTAGCAGCCAACCATCTGATGGGACAAAGGCAAAACTGATCGTTGTGAGAATACCGAGCCATGTAAACAGACTGAAGAAGCGTTTCTTAAAAAAGCGATAGTCTGCAATGGTTCCTAAAATCGGTGCTAAAAGTGAAATCAACAAAGTGCCGATGGAATTGGCGTAACCTAGATAGGCTGTTGACATCTGGTCGCTAAGTCCAGCATTATGTGCGATCCCTTTAAAATAAATCGGCAAAATCGCTGTGGTGATCATAATTGAATAAGCAGAATTCGCCCAGTCTTGCATGATCCAGCTTTTTTCCTGTTTGGTCATTTTCATCCATGTTTCCCCTTTATTGAGTAATAAAAATTTCTTCTAGAACACGGCCTTCCGTTTCTGGTAGTTCTAATCCGAGAATGCGGGCAAAAGTTGGCCCCTCGTCGATCAATCGCGCTTTTTCAAAAACAGTCTGTTGTTTGATTTCCGGTCCTGCAATGACCAATGTCGTTTGATAATTTTCTTTTTTAGGATCATAACCGTGGACCGCTTTATAGTAATCCGGCTCCCCCACCTTTTCCGGCGATACCTTTTCAACAAGCGGGCCGTTCAGTTGCTCCATGAAAAAGTAGCCGGGCTTCCCTTCAACCATCAAACATGCCGCTGGATCTGCCCCTTTTTCTGCAATTTCCGGCTGTATCAAAATCCGCTCAACGCCCTCCACCTTCCTCAATTCTTGTTGCAAAATTTGACGAATGGCCGTATCTTCACAGTAGATATAGCTGGAACCATCGGCACTTTTCGCATACGCTTGCCAGGAAACGACCTCTCCGTTTTGATTGGTTTTAATGTAGCCCAATTCCTGTAAACGGACATTTAGACGAATGGCTGTATCGACATCGATTTGATAATGATCCCCTAAAATCACAAAAGTTGTATCCTGATAAATCCCGGCTTCTTTTGTCGCTTCAACAATGCGCCGCACACGCGTATTATGCCTTTTGAGTGCTGCTTTTGCTTCTTTACTACGCACGCCATATGCATGACGCATACTATCCATATCGACAAAATGAGCCAAAAGCAATTCGGGTTGTTTATGTAGAATCGTATCAATCACAGCTTCCGTCAAAAAATGATCCAATTCCGGCTGATGGATGCCTTTACGTAAATGCCCGTATTTTTTATTCATTTCAAGTAGAAAACGCGGCGAGCTCCCCCATAACGAGACCATCACCTGATTGAGCCAAAATCGATTGGGAAAAATTTCCGCAATATTATGATCAATCCCACTTTTAGCTGCGACAGGCCAAAGAAAAGCAGCTGTTTTTAATCCTGCTTCTTTCGCCTTATCATAAAGTGTCGGCACACGAATACTTTTCTTGAACCAGAACCAATCCGGCGACGCTTTGCCAGGCTCGATCTTCGTGTTATTCACGATGCCATGTGTCTTTGGATAGTGCCCTGTAATAATCGAAGTATGTGCTGGATAAGTCAGTGAGGGGTAAATGGACTCCACCTGCTTAATATGCACCCCTTTTTCCATTAATTCAGCCAGCGCATCCAATTCGCTTAAATCTTCTAAATCTTCTGCCCCTAAGGCATCTAGTGATAGAACAACCAAGTAACGGCTCATCAACACCCCTTCTTTCTGAAATCTATTGTAGCATAACCAAAGAAAAAAGCCGCGCAATGCGCACGGCTCAAGCTTGTTTTTTTCGTTCGAGCAAATGCTCCGCCTGATCGGTCACACCAAGTACATCTAAAAAGAACATCACAACCGGGATTCCCACGATCAGTCCCCATACACCAAAGAAGTGTTCGCCAAATATTAATATGATAAACGTGTAAAAAACTGGTAGATCGGTTTTTGCAGACATCAGCTTTGGATTTAGCACATAGGATTCCAGTGCATGAATAATCACTACTACCAAAGCAATATAAAAGACATATTGAAACCCACCAATCGTATAGGCAATAATTGTCAGCGGCACCATTGAAATAATCACGCCTGCAACTGGAATCAGCCCTAGCAGAAAGACCATGACTGACAACGCGAATAATTGCGGAAAGCCAAGCACCCAAAGAGCAATGGTTGTGAGCACGCAGTTCACGAGCGCAATTAAAAACTGAGCTTCAATGACTTTTCCAAAAGTTGCAGAAAATTTGGTTCCAAAGTATTTCATTTCATCATAAACAAAGGCAACCTTGCTTGTACTGAATTGCTTGGTAAAACGAATCAAATGATCGCGTCCCAGTGAGAAAAACAGGCTCAGAATAAGCGCGATAAAGACATTGATTAAGACGACACCAATGTTGGTTAGATAGGTAACGGCCATCTGAACCCCTTGCTCCGTATACTTCATAATATCGATTTCATTGGCCATTTGAACCAAATAATTGATAAAGTCATTATTACTTTCGGTACTAAAAAATGTGTTGAGAAATTTAAATAATTGACTGATCTGCTCAGTCAGAGCCGGTACATATTTGACGGCAATAAAGGTCAAACCGAGTGCGATCAGCGTGTAAAGCAACAAAACGATGATCTGCCGATAAACCTTGATCCTTTTTAAAATAAAGTTTTCCAAGCGTGTAATCAAAAAGGAGAAAATAAATGTGAGTAAAATAATGTCAATCATGCTGCGAAGTAAATATAAAACAAATGCCAGCATCAAGAAAACGAATACGCGTCTAACACCGCGGTGCTGAAAAAAAGCAGCAATTTCATTCACCAAATATCTATCCCCCTTTAAGCATCTTCCCCGATAATTTTCACTTCAGTTTCCAGCTCTACATCAAATTTTTCTTTGACAGTCTGCTTGACAAATTCAATTAATTCAAGATAATCAGTCGCAGTCGCACCACCCACATTGACCATAAAACCTGCGTGTTTCAGTGAAACCTGTGCCCCGCCAATTTGCTTTCCTTGAAGGCCGCTGTCTTGTATCAGCTTTCCTGCAAAATGACCAGGTGGCCGTTTGAAAACACTACCACATGATGGATATTCAAGTGGTTGCTTGGATTCACGTGCTTCTGTCAATTCGGCCATTTTCGCTTCGATCGGTTGGCGTTCTGTTAGTTTTAGCTCAAACTCGGCTTCCAAAACGATCAGGTCTTTTTCACTAATCGTACTGTGGCGATATTTGGCCGCTAGTTGGTCACGTTTTAGATGGAGCAGCTCGCCTTTTCGGGTCAATACAGTGGCAGCGGCCAGCACGTCACTAATTTCACCACCATATGCACCAGCGTTCATATAAAGAGCTCCGCCGATAGATCCTGGAATTCCACAAGCAAACTCTAGGCCACTTAAGCTTTCTGAAAGTGCGAAACGAGACACTTCAATAAGTTTTGCTCCGCTGCCTGCAATTACGTGTGTGTCCTGACGCTGAATATTGTGAAGCAAATCTAAATGCAGAACAATTCCGCGGATTCCACCGTCTTTTACGATTAGGTTTGAACCGTTGCCAAGAATTGTGAGTGGAATTGCTTCTTCATTCGCAAAAGTCACTACTGCTTGAGCTTCCAAAACTGTACGCGGCATAACAAAAAAATCTGCCACTCCACCCGTTTTTGTATATGTATAATTTGATAAAGGTTCATTTTGTTTTATTAATAAATTCGGATATTCTTCTATAATTTTATTCATTACGTTCATTTTTTCTTAACCTACCTCATCCATGATTGTAAAAAACCTCACTCTTTCTATTCTAACATGAGTTTCCTAATTAAAAAAGCATCCCTTATGAAGGTTTCATGATTATTTCTCTTTTTTTAGGGGTAAAGAGTTGCATAATAGAATGCGCAGTCATTGTCTCAAGGGAAATCTTTTGACAAATGCGAACAAATGTTCTATCATGATCAAAAGGAGGCTATTATGATTCGCTTTGAAAATGTGACAAAAAACTATACCACAGATAAAACCGCTGTGAATCAGATCTCATTGAATATTGAAGATGGGGAATTCTTTGTTTTCATTGGTCCAAGCGGTTGCGGGAAAACGACAACGCTCAAAATGATCAATCGTCTAATTCCGCTTACTACTGGAACGATTTACATAAATGAAAAAAGGATCAGTGACTACGATATCCATGAACTTCGCTGGGATATTGGTTACGTATTACAACAAATCGCCTTGTTTCCGCATATGACCATTGAGGAAAATATTGCGATTGTGCCAGAACTTAAAAAATGGGATAAGGACAAAATCCATGCGCGTGTGACGGAGCTTTTGGAGATGGTTGGTCTAGATCCAGAAGTCTATCGGCATCGTAAACCTAAAGAGCTATCTGGCGGTGAACAGCAGCGTGTTGGTGTTGTTCGGGCTTTGGCGGCTGATCCAAGTATTATCCTAATGGACGAGCCTTTCAGTGCACTCGACCCGATTTCGCGCCAAAAATTACAGCAGGATATTCATACATTACAGAAAAAAATCAAGAAAACGATTGTTTTTGTTACGCACGATATGCAGGAAGCTGTGGCGCTTGGAGACCGGATTTGTCTGATGCAAGACGGGCAGATTGTTCAGTGTGATACACCGGAAAATATTCTGCAACATCCAGCTAATGAATTTGTGCGTAATTTTGTGGAATCTGGCAATCTGCAGACAAATCCCGTACTGACATCTGATCATACGGTTCAAGAACTATTAGATGAGGAGTTGTATTTGCCTTATCGGGAGGGCGACGGTGAGACAGCCATTTCTGTTCACGCCCCTCTTGAAGTACTCGTAAAGCGTTTGGCTTATGAACATACGGTTCCTGTTGAAAATCAGCAAGGAGAAAAAGTTGCCACCGTTTCTGGGCAACATGTTATGCGCTTCCTGGCAGCCAGGCTTGAGGAAGGAGGCGGACGCTCATGAATACCTTGCTAAATACATTTAGCGAGCGGAAAGATGAACTTTGGACGGCACTTCTGCAGCATATCCAAATTTCTTTTGTTTCTCTTTTTATTGCTGTTTTAATTGCTCTGCCGCTTGGCATCTATTTAACACGGCATAAACGTCTCGCCGAACCGATTATTCAGATTGCTGCGATTTTCCAAACGATTCCCTCACTCGCCCTCCTTGGTCTTCTAATCCCATTAGTCGGTATTGGGACTGTTCCGGCAATTATTGCACTCGTAATTTATGCCCTTTTGCCGATTTTACGCAATACATATACGGGAATCAAAGAAGTGGATCCGGCCTTGATGGAAGCTTCTCTTGCAATGGGGATGAATCGATTTAAGCAGCTTTATAAAGTGCAATTGCCGCTTGCCATGCCGGTGATTATGGCCGGAATTCGAACGGCCATGGTATTAATCATCGGAACCGCTACACTAGCCGCGCTGATTGGGGCTGGCGGTTTAGGGGATTTGATCTTGCTGGGGATTGATCGGAATGATAACAGTTTGATTTTGCTTGGCGCTATTCCAGCTGCCCTCCTTGCCATTCTATTCGATCTTCTACTTCGTTTCCTTGAAAAAGCTTCATTCCGCAGTACAGTGATCACGATTTCTGCTGGACTTTTACTCACTGCCGCGCTGATTATCGTCCCTTACTTTGCTAGCGAAAAGAATGAGATTACGATCGCCGGTAAGCTAGGATCTGAACCAGAGATATTGATTAATATGTACAAACAGGTCATTGAAGATGAAACAGATTTGAAAGTAAACCTAAAACCCAATATGGGCAAGACTAGTTTCCTGTTTAACGCCCTTCAATCTGGAAACATTGATATTTATCCTGAATTTACCGGTACTGTACTTGAAACTTTTCTAAAGGAAGAGGCCAAAACACATGATCCTGAGCAAGTCTATGAACAGGCCCGTGATGGTTTAAGTGAAAAATATCAGATGGCTTATCTGAAGCCGATGAAATATAACAACACTTATGCACTGGCCGTTCCGGATGATTTTGCTAAGCAGAATGGTTTGGAGACAATCTCAGACTTATCCAAAGTAACGGATCAAATCAAAGCCGGCTTCACGCTGGAATTCAAAGACCGGAATGATGGGTATAAAGGAATCCAAAAGACATATGGGTTAACGTTCGATTCACTAAAAACCATGGAACCGAAGTTGCGCTACACTGCACTCGAAGCAGGCGATATTAATTTGATTGATGCCTATTCGACGGATAGCGAGCTCGCGCAATACAAGTTGAAAGTCCTGGAAGATGACAAAAACCTCTTCCCGCCTTATCAGGGTGCACCTCTCCTCACGAAAGAAACACTGGAAAAATATCCTGAGTTAGAGAAACCGCTGAACAAACTTGCCGGAAAAATTACGGATGATGAAATGCGGAAAATGAATTACCAAGTCAATGTGGAAGGCAAATCTGCTGAAGATGTCGCTCATTCATTCTTAGTGAAAGAAGGCTTACTGCAAAACTAAAAAGAGTCTCAGTGAATTTTGGTTCACTGGGACTCTTTTTTTAATTTCGGATTAAAGCATTGAATTTTTCTGCATTTGGTTTATAGAAATGGCAGTGTGCTTCGTATTCCTTGTTAAATTCTTGTGCACGTTTTGTAAGTGATTCATCATGATCTAGCAGCAAGCCATTCTCTAAAAGTGGAATCAACGAGATAATTTGATCGAAAACAAGACCAGCATTGGTGTCGCTCAACAAGTTCACTAGCTTTGAAAGGGCTTTTCGATCTTCTGAATTCAGTTCACGCTGATTCTCGTGGTACCACTTCACCAACTTCCGGCGATGCTCGCGGGTCGCTTCTAAATAGATGCTTTGGGCGTAGCTGGCAATCATAAAAGCGACGGAAAGGTCTTCAGCCGATTCCCAATCCTCTTCTAAAATTTTGCCCTGTTCTTTGATTTTTTCATTTAAAAGCGCGATATCTTCTTGGTAAATATCCAGCTTTCTTTGCTGCTGCTTATAAACTTCAAGTGTTAGACTCAGCTCATCCACAACGGGCTGCATTTTTTCACCATAGATTTGATTGTTATTTAGAATCAGTTGCGTCTGTTCGATTTTTTCTGCAACCAGACTATCGCGTTCCCGTAAAACCTTATCCCGTTTCCCTAAGTAGTCAAAATAAAACGTGTATTTCTGTAGCATGGATACGATTTGCTGGGCCTCTTCTTTCGTAGCGGGATCATCTGCTTGATTCCAAACAACAATCCCCGTAATCTTACCCAGTTTCGTGTAAAGTGTACTGGCAAATTCCTGTCCATTTAAAAGTAATTTATATGGAAGCGTGTGCTCTTGTTCAAGTAAGCGCCGATATTGTTTTGCATATTTATTCGTCATAAGTCATCATCACCTTTGCTAACCGATCTACTGATAACTCTATTATAAAGGATAAAGGTAAAAATTTCGAGGGAAAGAAGTAAGGATTTTTTCATCTTTATGAGATTGTTCTCTACTAGACTATTTTTACTGAAAAATTTATGAAAATGCATGAAAATTACCTTATTTATAAAAGAACTGCCCATCCTAGATTTGGATAAGAGCAGTTCTTTGTCTATCATAAGGCTTGCGTGAAGCTTTTCTTCTTATTTTTCACCGGGTTAAGCGACCGTTCGACCCAGCCAAGCAAAAGATCTGCTAAGATTGCCATCAAGGCCGTAGGAAGCGCGCCCGCAAGGATGATGGCCGTTCCATTCGTTGCATTGGTTCCGCGGACGATAATATCACCCAGCCCACCAGCTCCTACAAATGTTCCGATTGCCGCCACACCAATGGCAATAACAAGCGCATTGCGAATCCCCGCCATAATGACAGAAAGGGCAAGCGGCAGTTCAATCAAGCGCAGAACTTGCCACTTGGTCATGCCCATTGCTTTACCAGATTCTAAAAGCGCCCCATCTACATTGCGAATCCCTGTATAGGTGTTCTTTAAAATTGGCAATAAAGAGTAGAGGAAAAGAGAGAGCACCACCGTATTCGTTCCCAGTCCCATAATCAGCATTAACACGGCCAACATGGCAAGCGCCGGAATCGTTTGAATGATATTGGCAATTTGTATGACCCAGCCTGCCAGCCGCTTCTTACGTGCAATATAGACACCAAGTGGGATGGCCACGATGCTGGCGAATACGACACCGTACAGACTCATCAAAAAGTGTCGCCAGAATTCTTCCATGACATAGGCGCCATTTGTCGCGTAATAGTCAACTAATTGCGAAAGAGTTTCCATCGTTACTTGCCACCTCCTGTTTCATCCTCAAAATAATTGTGCTTTTCAAGAAAATCCTTTGCCACTATGGAGGGTTCTTTCAGCTCGCCATCTGCTTGGTAGTTCAACTTTTGCATTTCCTCCGTGGAAATCTTGCCGACCAACTTGTTTAACGTCGTCTTCAGCTCCGGATGTTCTTTCAAAATCGCATCTGTAGCAACAGGCGAACAATCATAGGGCGGGAAAAATTGTTTATCGTCTTTCAACACCTTCAAATCATACGTCGGGATTCGGCCATCTGTCGAGTAGCCTAGCGCCACATCCATTTGATTATTTTTCAAAGCGGTATAAATCAGTCCGATCTGCATCGGGAAAATTTTCTTGAATTCAATACCATATTCTTTTGAAAAAGCTTTATAGCCATCTCCTTCACGTTCCATCCAAGAATTATCCACCCCGGCTTCTAATTGATCCTGTACTGGCTTCATGTCGCTAATGGTTTCTAAGTGATATTTTTCTGCTGTATCCTGCCGTACCATAAAGGCATAGGTATTCGCAAATCCATATGAATCAAACCAGGTTTGCTGATATTCCTTCTCAAAGCCTTCCTGAACTGCTTTTAATGCTTTTTCTGGATCCTTAATTGGGTCTTCTCCAAGTGGTCCAACAAGATCTGTCCCCGTATAGCGTGTCGCTGTAATATCCACGTCACCATTAACCATTGCTTGATGCTGGACAACCGAGGAGCCCAAATTATTGACCAATTCTACTTGTAAATCCGTATCGTGTTCAATCATTTCTTTGACAATATTCGCCATGATCTGTGATTCTGTGGTCGACATTGAGCCTACTCGAATCGTATCATCTGAACCGCCGCCAAGCCCTGGAAGCGAACAACCAGTAAGTGCCGTTAAAAGGACAAGACAGGCAGCGAGCATGTATGCAACTCTTTTTTTCATCTTCTGTGTGCCCCCTTATCCATTATTCCTAGATTCACGTATGGCTTTTGGTGTCAAATAAACTTCCAGCTTTCCAAGGAAAAATTCCACCAGCAAGGCAAGCATGGTAACAGGAATCGCGCCACCTAGAATCAAGTCTGGACGATATAAGTTCAATCCGTTAAAAATAAAATCACCTAGTCCGCCTGCTCCAATATAAGAGGCGAGTGTGGCCCAAGCGATGATATAAACCGCTGATAGCCTGATTCCTGCCATAATGACGGAAATAGAATTGGGAATCTCCACATTGACAATCAGCTGCCAATTGGTCATGCCCATGCCGCGACCGGATTCAATCAAATTTTTATCCACGCTTCGTACACCAATAAATGTATTTCGTAAAATCGGCAGAAGCGCGTAAATGAATAGCGCCACAATGGCTGGACCCGTTCCAACGCCCATGATGGGAATGATAAAAGCCAAAATGGCCAGTGAAGGAACAGTTTGTAAAACGCTGACAACGCCAATCACAAAATTAGCAATTTTAGGCGAGCGGGTTAGTAGAATGCCTAATGGTACAGCGACTATGATGCCAAGCACAACAGCTGCAAGGGATATGTAGAGATGTTGCCAAGTTTGAACGAGCAGATTATGCCCATTCTCTTGAAAAAATTGATTGATTGCCTCCACCTAGTTCCCCTCCTGACTATTTTCGGCTTCATGATGCGGTGTATGCTCGACCTCCTGCTTCGTGCTGCTTGCTTCGACAGCCGCTTCCTCTTCTTCGCCCCAGATTGAGTCATAAACCATATCTACAAGGCTTGCTCTTGTCACAATGCCGACAAGATGCTTTCCTTCATCTACGACTGGTACATATTTATAACCGCGCTTCAAGATCCGCTGAACGGTATCACGCAGCAGTGTATCTTTTTGTACATAAAAAACATTTCGCTCTAAGATATCCACGACACTCGTTGCGGTGCGTCGATTCTTATCAATTTGTTCAACGTCGATGAAACCTTTCAAGATATTTTGTTCGTCCACTACTAAAAGTGTATCCACGCGCTTCTCTTTCATAACCTGAATGGCCGCTTGAAGAGATTTATCCGCTGTAATAGACACTGGGGCCCGGTTCATAATCTGTTCAACTTGTGTCACGTTTGGCTGTGCTTGGATCAGGCGGTCCTTTCCAATAAAGTCTTCTACAAATGCGTCAGCCGGGTTCCGTAGGATTTCATCCGGGGTATCAAATTGCACCACTTCTCCCGCACGCATAATAACGATCCGATCCGCCAGTTTGATTGCTTCATCCATATCATGTGTGACAAAAATGATGGTTTTTCCTAATTCCTGCTGCAAATTTTTGAATTCCTCTTGAAGTGAGTCTCTAGTGATTGGATCCAGTGCGCCAAACGGTTCATCCATCAATATCAAATTTTGTTCAGCAGCAAGCGCACGTAAAACGCCAATCCGCTGTTGCTGGCCGCCACTGAGCTCATAGGGATAACGATCCAGATACTCTTCTGGCAAATCAACTAATTTGATTAATTCTTTTGCCCGTTCATTTTTTCGTTCTTCTGGCCATTTTAAAAGTTTGGGTACCAAAACAATATTATCTCGAATGGTCATATGCGGCATCAGGCCAATCTGCTGAATCACATAACCAATTGATCTCCTCAGCTTCACCGGATCCTCCTGCATGATATCCTTATCATTAATAAGAATTTTCCCTTCTGTGGGTTCGATCAACCGATTAATCATTTTCATCGTGGTTGTTTTGCCGCAGCCACTCGGACCGATGAAACAAATAAATTCTCCCTGCTCAATGTTTAGGTTGAGGTCATTGACTGCTTTTTTGCCACCTTTGTACGTTTTCGAAACGTGTTCGAATCTTAACAAACCATACACCTCCACTTTTTCTCTTTCGCCTTTACTTCAAGACGCTTTGTGAAGCAAAAGCCTTTCTTATAATTCCCTACTTCGACTGGTACAAAACGTTTTTTACAGCAAAAAGTTTTTCTTATCACAAAATAGGAGGACAATAGCAGAATTAGCGGTGCCATTTTTATCGCTGCCTGTTAAAGCTGAAATCCTTTCTCCTCCAATGAATACGCAAAAAAAAGCACCCCGATATGAGGTGCTCTTTTAACAAGCTATTTATTTGCTTTTAGGTAAAAATAATTTAGGGGCCGTTTTCATCATAATTGAAACTACGATCCCGCAAACGATTACGGTCGCCAAGCAGCTGATCCCATTCATTACAACGGAAAATAGCTGAGCGCTCCAGCCTTTAAACGCATATTCTCCCCAAAAGATGACGCCTGCCACATAATGCCAGAAATAGCGTGCCACGCCGCCAATCAACATGGTTAGCCAAGCATATCCAAGCGCTTTAGAAAAGTGATCTTCTTTTAATGCCGCCCGAACCTGCTTAGCAAAAACACCTGCAAATGCGATGAATAAAAACGCAACAATATATTCCAGAAATGCCTGGGTGGGCGTCAAAATATATGCTTTGGACGTAATAAAGTGAAGCAACCCCCATAGTAATCCTGAAAAGCCTGCAGCCCAAAAGCCGCGTCTGATTGCAATGACATACATCGCGATCATCCCAAGTGAAACGGAAAAGCTTGAGCCGATATCAAATGGAATAAAGCTTAAAACCATTGCCACTGAAGCAAAAATAGCACATTCGAGTAAAATTGTAAGTCGTTTGTTTGCCATAAAAAATAAACTCCCTTCTTCTTTGAATTGGTCAAAAACGCACCGCAGAAGAAAGCAGTTTCCTCAAGTTGAATAGAAAATGCCATCGCCACAATCCCTACGCTCGTACTAACGAACAGGTTCAAAGGGTTAGAACGCAAGCCATATGATCAGCCTGGGTTCAGTCTCAGCTTATTAAGCTCCCCCTGTGGTAACGTTTATGAAGTTGAACAGCTTCATTATATCATCTTGGCTGAATTTGTAAACCCCTTAATTAATCCGGCTCCGAAAAGCGAATGGTGTTTTGTTTTTTGCGTGGTAATTTATCGTAAATCAGTTGGTAACTATTTTGAAGCAGTTTTTCTTCCATTTCCTGTTCAATATCGGTCTTTTCATCAAAAACCATCGTCAACCAGTGTTTTTTATTTAAATGATAGCCAGGAATGATTGATTGATATTCCGTCCGCAAAAGTTCAATCCGTTCTGGCTGACATTTGACACTGACATACAGTTTCCCGTGGTAGCGATGAATCAGCGCAAACATTTTATCGCCAATCCGCATGACATGAAATTCCTTCCCGAACGGAAAAGTCTCTTCAACACCCGGAAATTTCCCAGCTAAGGCAACGTGTTGGAGTATTTCTATATCAAGAGTCATGTGGGCTCCCCCCTTTTCTTACTAGTATAACAGAAAAGCTTTCTTTCAGTCTCGGCTCATGGTAAAATAGAGATACTTGTGCTTATATGGAATTGGAGGAAGAAAATGTTAACAGTCAGTAATGTAAGTCTTCGTTTTGCAGATAAAAAGCTGTTTGAAGATGTTTCAATTAAATTTACACCTGGGAATTGTTACGGCCTAATCGGAGCAAATGGCGCCGGTAAGTCGACATTTCTTAAGGTTCTTTCAGGTGAGCTGGATTCTCAGTCCGGCAATGTGCATATTACGCCAGGCGAGCGGCTTGCCGTCTTAAAGCAGGATCACTTCCAGTACGATGAAGAAGAAGTCCTGAATACCGTAATTATGGGCCACGAGCGCCTGTATAAAATCATGACAGAAAAAAATGCGATTTACATGAAAGAGGATTTCAGTGATGAGGATGGCATTCGGGCAGCTGAGCTTGAAGGCGACTTTGCTGAGCTGAATGGCTGGGAAGCTGAATCAGATGCGGCCGTTTTACTGAATGGTCTTGGCATTGAATCCGCGCTTCATCATAAATTGATGAAAGAACTGACCGGTAGTGAGAAAGTGAAAGTCTTACTTGCTCAGGCACTATTTGGCAAGCCGGACATTCTGCTTCTTGATGAACCGACCAACCACTTGGATATTCGTGCAATTCACTGGCTGGAAGAATTTTTGATTAACTTTGAGAACACAGTTATCGTGGTATCCCATGATCGCCACTTCTTGAATAAAATTTGTACTCATATTGCGGATCTTGATTTCAGCAAAATTCAACTGTATGTCGGCAACTATGACTTCTGGTATGAGTCCAGTCAACTAGCCCAACAAATGATGTCCGACCGCAATAAGAAAAAAGAAGAAAAAATGAAAGAGTTGCAGGACTTTATCGCTCGTTTCAGTGCCAATGCTTCTAAAAGTAAACAGGCAACCAGTCGGAAGAAAATGCTCGATAAGATTACACTGGAAGACATCCAACCATCGAGCCGGAAGTATCCATTTATCCAATTCAAGCCGGATCGTGAAGTCGGCAATGACCTTTTGACGGTCGAAAATCTAACAAAAACGATCGACGGTGTGAAAGTTTTGGATGATGTCAGCTTTACCATCAATCGTGACGATAAAGTGGCATTAGCCGGCAATAATGAAGTAGCCAAAACAACGCTCTTCCAGATTCTAGCTGGTGAGCTTGAGCCAGATTCCGGAACTTATCGCTGGGGTGTCACTACCAGTCAAAGCTATTTCCCGAAAGACAACTCCCGCTTCTTTGAAGAAAATAATTTGAACCTTGTCGAATGGTTGCGCCAATATTCCCCTGAGGAAGATAGTGAAGCCTTTCTACGTGGCTTCCTTGGCCGTATGCTCTTTAGCGGTGACGAGGTCCTGAAAAAGGTGCGCGTTCTTTCCGGAGGCGAAAAAGTCCGCTGCATGCTTTCTAAGATGATGCTTTCAGGCGCCAATGTCCTGCTTCTTGACGAGCCAACCAACCACTTGGATCTCGAATCGATCACAGCGCTCAATAATGGTCTGCTTGGCTTTAAAGGTGCCATGATTATTTCTTCTCATGACCATCAATTGCTACAAAGTTTGGCCACGCGTGTGATCAATCTGGATCAGGATGCTTTCTACAATAAACAAATCGGTTATGATGAATATCTGCAAGAAACCATGAATGTTGAAAATTAACGGTGGCAGGTGAGAATCTTTATAGAGCCTAGTTGGTCATGATATAGTCATTGAGTAATCCTTCTTAAAGCAGATGATGAGGATAGTAAAGCTCTTCTTGCTATGGATCCTACTACAATGCCAAACATTACTCACTGCCCTAAAAATTTTTCAAAAAACAACAGTTAATGAAAACGCCGTTGTTTTCTCTATCACGTGATCAACTAACAATCAAAAACAAGCCGGACAGTCCTTTTAAAAAGAGCTGTCCGGCTTGTTTTTTAATTATTTTAAGGTAATCTGTCCAGTATCTGTCGTAATGGGTTCCGTCTCGTCTCCCTCGTAACTGAGCCATGACAAAGATACTTTGGAAATATCGTCGATGGATTTGATTTTTTTAAGCGGGAACACGAGCGTGCCGCTAATGGTTTTTTCCGGCTCTACTTTCGAGCTGTCAAAATTGGAAAGTACCGCGTCTCCACCATTGACAGTCCCAAGATCTGTGGTCAACTGCCCCTGACCGGGATATGTTGTGACCGTTTGTTTTGTATGATTGGTGATTTCCAAATGAATCGTTACACTTCCGGGCACTTCTTTCCCATCGAGGGTTGAATAGACCGGCTGTGTAGATACATCAATTTGTGTGATTTTTTTCGTCAGCTGGTCCGCATCATTCTCGTATGCCACCTGATAGCTTTTTGTCTCGCCAGAATCTTTATTACTTGCCTGTTTTTGTGCAGAATAATGAATCATTTCATTGTTCACTGCCTGCAATTTGCCGAATGAACTAAACACCCCAATGATTGATACAACGAGCAGGAGCATGCCAATCGTTACGAGGATGGCCCCAATTTTTCGTTTTGATTGGAAAAAAAGTGTGATCAGTCCGCCTAGAAACACGATAAAGGCGATTGTTGCAATTAAAATCCATGTAACCATACTAAAACTCCTTTTAAAATGCAGGTTAGCTCTATCATAACACACTCATTTTTGTGAGCAAAGAAGTTAAATCAGATGCTGGTGATGGATAAGCAAATAGAAGATTCTCCACATGCTCAGCCGTCAGTTTTCCTGCCATGATCAAGGCAAAATAATTGATCAACACGTCTGCTTCCTCGGAAATCAGCTCAACACCTGCCACTTGTCCGGTTGCCCGCTCCGTGATAATTTTGGCGAATGCAATCTGTTCATTTGTTCGTCGATATGTATACCAGTTGCGCAGGTCTACTTCATTCACATGGAATCTAGCAGGGGCTTTTTTGGCTTCAAATGCACGAATACCAATGCGCGCTAGTTTGGGACTCGAAAAAACCGCGCTTGGAGTAGGTGGATAGCTAGGACTCTTTCTACCTAAAATATGATCGACCACACGAGCGGCTTCAAAACTGTCCACTGGTGTCAACGGGGCACCTTTTGTATCTGCTACATCGCCGCATGCATAAATTCCCGGAGCTGCCAGCAGATTATCATCCACTTTTATCCCTCGTTTTCCAGTTTGAATGTTCGCTTTTTCAAGTTGTAATTTTTCAATATTCGGGATTCGACCTGCCGTACAGAAAACCTGATCCACTTCAAGCCGCCAGTTTTCAGCCTGTAATTTGTAGCATGTTGATTCTTGCGTGATTTTTGTTACCTCTGTATCGAAATGGAAAGTGACTCCTTCTTCTTGCAACTTTTCGACAAGCAGTGCTACATGATCTGGATCAAATCCTTTCAGCGGTTGCTGATTATGATGGACGATCGCCACTTCACTTCCAGCGGCACGGGCTATCGCTGCAAATTCAAAGGCAATATAGCCGCCACCAATAAAAGCCATCCGCTTGGGCAGATGCGGCAATTCTAAAAAGTCATCACTCGTTTGGAGAAATTCTTTGCCCTCGATTGACAGGACTGCAGGTCGCGCGCCAGTTGCTAAAATAATCGTTTTTGCCGAAAGTTGGTTTTCCCCGACGGTCAAGCTATCAGATCCACTAAAGGAAGCCGTCCCTTTAAAAACTTCAATTCCAGCTTGGGCAAATTGTTTTTCCCTGTCATGCGGCACATTTTTCACGAAAGTTTCTTTAAAGGCCATCAGCTCCTCCCAATCAATCTGAGCAGCTTGCTTGATTCCCTTATGTGTCAGTCGTTTTGTCAGTTGATAAGCTTCCATCGCACCCGCCAACACTTTTTTAGGATCACAGCCACGAAGCACACATGTCCCGCCAATTTCCCGTTCTTCAATGATCGCCACATTTTGACCGACTTCGCGTAATGAAAAAGCGACCTGTGTTCCACTGACACCACTGCCCACGACAATACAATCGAATTGTAACTCCATTCGTCTCGCTCCTTTTACTTTGATACATGTCTCCTTCCCTTTCTAGTTTCTTCCAAACAAAAAAGCCCCTTTTCAGAGGCGTTTATTGTTTATTTGATTTTCCGAACGGCTGTATTTATTCGATATCGACCATAGCGAAGCAACGTCTGTAAGAAGTCTTCCAATTGATTGACTGATTCATAGCGGTAGATAATCAGGTAACAGCCTTCACCAGTAATTTTTGCCAATTGTTCCACCGATTCCTGCCGACTGAGTTCTTCTTCAAACGCTGTGTAGGCGGTGCTTTGCATAAAAACTGTGATATAGGCCGTTTCTAGATCATTTCGTTTGATTGTGTAGCCAATAATTTGCTTTTCCTCTTCCAATTTTTTAACGCGGGCAGAAACGGCTTGGCCGGATAAATGTAATTTTTTCCCAATTTCTTGAAATGATTGTCGGGCATCTTTGGTAAGCTCGGCCATTATTTGACGATTAATATCCAATCATTATTCCTTCCTTTCAAGTTGTAACTTTTAGAGGGATTTTCCATACAATATGGCATGGTTTTTCTGTTCGTTCTTTTCTATACTATTATTATCAACGAAAGGAGTTTGAGCAAATGACGAATCATGCATTACTTGTTATTGATATTCAAAATGATTATTTTCCAGGAGGCAGACATTCACTTGTAAATACTGAAAAGGCACTTTCCCATAGCTTGTTAGAAATTGATCGCGCACTAAAAAAGAATGAAACGGTTATCATTATTCAACACATTCATACTGTAGGCGGTCCCTTCTTCCGTCTAGGTTCACTTGGTGCAGCTAATCATCCTCATATTGAGGCGGTTGCTGCGAAAAAGGGAACAACCATTTATCTGACAAAATCGCAACGAAATAGTTTTATTGATACGGATCTTGCCAATATTTTAGAGAAGCGGCACATCCAATCTTTAACGATTTGTGGGATGAAGACAGATTGGTGCGTGACCGAAACCAGTCTAGCGGCATTAAAAAATGGCTATCAGGTGAAAGTGATTGAATCCGCTTGTACTAGCCTTTCCGAAGATATTCATCAGCAAGCAATTCAAAATCTATCTGACCATGGAGTGCAAATTTGCTAAAAAAATCCTCTCCAAGTCAGGAGAGGATTTTGACCTACTAGATTTCCATAATGATCGGCAAAATCATTGGACGGCGTTTTGTTTGTTCGAATAAATAGCGATTCAATTGATCGCGAATATCCTGTTTCAATTTTGACCATTCAAATTCGCTGTCTTCCAGATTTTTTTCGACAATTTTCGTGACGACTTTGGCCGATTCTTCAATCAAGTGCTCCGATTCACGCACATAAATAAAACCTCGCGAAATCATTTCCGGTCCGGAGATGATTTTTTTGCGTTTGCGATCAAGCGTGACAACCACGATAAAAATACCGTCCTCAGATAGTAATTTCCGGTCGCGCAAGACGATATTCCCAACATCGCCAACACCTAAACCATCAATCAGCGTATTGCCGGAATAGACCCGATTGCCTGCTGTCATTTTGCCGTTTTTATATTCAACGACATCCCCTTTGCTGATTACAAAAACATTTGATTTAGGAATACCGACTTCATTGGCCAGTTTTGCATGACTGATCAACATCCGGTATTCACCATGAACAGGAATAAAGTAAGTTGGCCGCAGCAAGTTCATCATCAATTTCAGATCATCTTGGCTGGCATGTCCAGAAATAAACAAGTTGCGACTCATGGTAAGCACCTTTGCACCAGCCCGGTAGAGCATGTCAATTGTTTTGGCCATCATCGTTTCAAGAGAAGGACTTGGCGTTGTCGTGATATAAACCGTGTCGCCGGTTTTAATATTGATTTGCGGATGGCCACCTTTCGCCATTTGTTGAAGGGACTGGATGGGTTCGCCTAAATGACCTGTTTCAATGATTGTGATTTCATCGTCGTCATATTTTTTCATTTCTTTAAACGGAATAATCAGGTCTTCTTCCATTTCTAATTTATCCAAATCACGTGCAATGTCTACCACACGCTCTAGTTCTTTGCCGACAATGACCACTTTACGGCCTGCTCGTGCGGATGCGTCCAGTACTTGCTGAACACGAATCAAATTGGACGCGACACATGCAACAATAATACGTCCATTTGCCGAACGGAAAGCATGACGAATTTCTTCTGCAATCAAGCGATCACTGGATGTCGCACCAGGATGTTCTGCTTCCGAGCTGTCAGAAAGCAGCGCTAAAACTCCGCGTTCACCAATTTCAGAAATCGCGCTAAGATCCGTTTGATAACTGGCACTAGCCGACTGATCAAATTTAAAGTCCCCTGTGTAGACAATCGCGCCCTCACTCGTTTCCAAAACAATCCCCACTGAATCTGGAATGGTATGCGTCGTTTGGAAAAAACGGACATCAATTTTGCGGAAAGAAAGAACAGTATCCTCATCCACCACATGGAAATTTTTGAAACGTAATTTGCGCTGTTCACGAACAGCTGCTCGTGCAAGGGCAATCGTTAGTTCGGTTCCATAGACGGGTGCTTTTACTTTTTGAAGCAGATATGGTAGCGCACCGATCGCATCTTCATGACCATGCGACAAGAAGATGGCCCGAACCCGCTCTTTATTTTCTTCCAAATACTTAAAGTCTGGAATGACCACATCAATCCCCAATAGTTCATCTTCCGGGAACATGAGTCCGGCATCCATAATGTAGATATCATCATCCACTTCGACAAGATACATATTCTTGCCGCTTTCATCAACCCCGCCTAGCGAGATAATTTTAATTTGTTTTGCTTTTTTTACAGTCAAAGCAGAAACCTCCTTTAGCGATTTTTATAAACCGCTTCTAATTTTTGGCCCTGCTCTTCGTTCAAATCAACGAGCGGTAGACGGACAGGTCCGACATCAATCCCCTGCTGATTGAGCAGATATTTCGTAGGTGCAGGATTTGGTACAGCAAAGAGTTCTTGCATCAGTGGGAGCAATTCTTGATGGATGCGCGCTGCTTTTTTAACATCGCCGTTAGAAAATGCTTGGATCATCTCCTGCATCTCATTTCCAGCAACATGGCTTGTCACAGAGATAACACCCTGTCCACCAACTGCCAAAATCGGAAGTGTCAAGCTGTCGTCACCACTGTAAACAAGGAAGTCGTCCGGTGTTTCGCGGATAATTTTCGTGATATTTTCTAAATTGCCGCTGGATTCTTTGACACCAATAATATTTTCATTCTCAGCTAATGCAATGATGGTTTCAGGTGCAATATTGACCCCTGTCCGACCTGGAATATTATAAATAATTACTGGCAGCGCTGATTCTTTTGCAACGGCTTCAAAATGCGCTTGAATGCCAGCTTGGCTCGGCTTATTGTAATAAGGAGTCACGATTAGTACCGCATCGATCCCTGCCATCTCCCCAACTTCTTTGGTAAAAGAAATCGTATCAGCCGTATTATTGGAGCCTGTTCCAGCAATAATTTTAGCGCGCCCTTGATTCGCTTCCACTACTAAACGAAATAACTTCATTTTTTCATCGTGTGACAGTGTAGGCGACTCACCGGTTGTTCCCGCAACAACAAGCGCATCTGAACCATTTTCAATCAAATGGTTGACTAATTTATACACGCTTTTTTTACAAACACAATTTTTTTCGGGATGAAACGGGGTGACCATTGCTGTAATGACATGCCCAAAATCCATGTTTTTTCCTCCTTCAGTCTGTTGCTAAACAAAATGTATCATGCAGCGCATTCACTGCTTTTTTTAAATCTTCTTCCAGTACAAGGACCCAGATTGTCGTATGGCTGTCTGCGGACTGTAAGATGGGAATTTCTTCCTGCGAAAGCGCAGTGACAATTTTAGCTGTCACACCAGGAACGCCTGTGATTCCTGCCCCAACGATGGCCACCTTCGCACAATGATCCTGATATGTCACGTCAAATTGCTTTTCTGCCAGCAGTGCCAATACGAATTCTTTCTTTTCTTCCGGCACGGTAAAAACAATACTGCTGGTGGTAATATTGATAAAATCAAGGCTGATTCCAGCATCTGCTAAAGCGGCAAAAGCCTGTTCCTGCATTTTGGCATTCGCAGCAGACACATGAATCTGCGACAAACGTGTCACATGGGCAATCCCAGTTACCAGTCGTTCATGCACATCAAAATGACTGCGTTCATCTGTCATCGCGGACACAAGTGTTCCTTCACCATCTAAATAGGTGGAACGAATCCGCAAAGGGATCTTGGCTTTCATCGCAATTTCAACGGCACGCGGATGAATGACTTTCGCCCCTTGATAAGCCATATTGCTGACTTCATTATAGCTGACTCTTGGCAAACTGCGCGCGTGCTCCACGATTCGCGGATCAGCAGTCATCATCCCGTCTACATCTGTAAAAATATCGATATACTCTGCTTGAACGGCTACGCCCAGTGCGGCGGCTGTTGTATCGCTGCCTCCTCGACCAAGCGTTGTCGTATCGCCATTCGGTGCAGCACCTTGGAAGCCTGCTACCACAACAACATCATATTCGCCAAACAGCTGAATCAAGCGGCTCGGGTCGACTTCTGTGATCTTGGCATTCAAATGATCATTGGTCGTCTCGATGCCTGCTTGCGCGCCGGAAATCGAGGTTGCCTGAATGCCGGATTCCAATAACATATTGGTGAATACTGCAGCAGAAATGGTCTCTCCAACTGAAACAAGCATATCCTGTTCACGAGCGTTTAGTCTGGTTTCTTTTGCGCCAATTAGCTGTAAAAGGGTGTCTGTTGCATAGGGATCACCAAAGCGTCCGATAGCCGACACGACCACGACCACTTTATAGCCTTCTTCTAATGATTTTTGAATATGACCAAATGCCATTTGTCTCGTCTCTTCATTTTGTACGGAAGTTCCGCCGAATTTTTGGACGATTAATTTCATGATTACACCTCAAATATTTCTTAAATGATTCCTTGTTTGATCAGGCTTTCAGCAATTTGGATAGAATTCCAGGCAGCCCCTTTTAAGAGGTTATCTGAGACAATCCAGAGATGGAAACCTTTTGGCTGGTCTAGATCTGCACGAATCCGGCCGACAAAGACCTCTTTCTTTCCAGCCGCCTCGCTTGCTTGCGGATAGACTTGGTTCGCAGGATCATCCTGCAATACAACGCCGGGAGCATCTTTAAGTGCCGCACGGATTTGATCCGCCGTAACGCCGCTTTTATCAATTTCAATATAGACCGATTCGGAATGACCGCTGACTACAGGGATACGGACACAGGTTGCAGCTACTTGAATTGCATCATCCTCCATAATTTTCTTCGTCTCATTGATCATCTTCATTTCTTCATATGTATAATCATTTTCTGTAAAGACATCAATTTGAGGAAGCGCATTGAATGCGATTTGATAATGCTTCTTGTCGCCTTTCACTGGCATGACTTGTGGACTGAAGGGTTCATCATTTAAAATCGCTTGAGACTGCTCTTTTAACTCATTGATTGCACTAACGCCAGAACCGGAGACCGCTTGATAGGTAGAAACGATGACCCGTTTTAGGCCGAATGCTTGGCGGATCGGCTCAAGTGCTGCCACCATCTGAATGGTCGAACAGTTTGGATTGGCGATAATGCCGTGATGTGCTTTTAACGCATGTTCATTGACTTCTGGTACAACAAGTGGTACATCTTCCGCCATGCGAAAGGCACTTGTATTATCAATGACCACGGCACCTCTTTCAGCCGCTTGAGGAGCAAGCTGTTTAGAAACGGAGCCACCTGCACTGAATAAAGCAATGTCGATATCATCGAAGCTTTCTGGCTTGGCTTCTTGTACCGTGATTTCTTTTCCTTTGAAAGTAAGCTTCTTACCCGCAGACCGAGCAGAAGAAAGAAAGGTTACTTGCTTTATTTCAATTGCCGCCTTTTCAAGTAGTTGAATCATTTGCGTACCGACTGCACCAGTGGCACCAACAACCGCGACATGATAGCTTTTCGTCATTGTTACTCCTCCTTCTTGGATTTCTTTCTCATTTAAGAAATTTACACTGCCTTTATCATACCACAAAATACTTGTATTCGCAGTCGTTTGGTTAGAATTTTTGTGAAAAAGTCGAAATCTTAGTTCATTTTTCTGCTAAATAGAAAACGGCAGCTTCGTTCTTCTACGAGGCTGCCGTTTGTTCATTTATTTTCTGCTTTCGCTTTTGCTTGTGCTTCGGTTACTTTGTCCTTATTGTTGATCGGTTGGTTTACATTTGATGTGTCTTTGTTTTCCTTTGCCCGATTTTGTTTAAGTTCAAAGTACTTATCAAAGACTTCTTTGGAAATACTCATGTTAATCTTACTATCTGTATAGCCGTCTCCATCGCGATATTCCCAAGGGACGACGACTGCAATAGCAATTTCCGGTTTATCTGTTGGTGCATAACCTACAAAGGTGGTATTCCAAACCGGCGCCATTTTACTGCTTTCTTTCGGACCGTCATAGAAGCCCTGTGCTGTACCGGTTTTACCAGCCACATCATAGCCTTCTGTTGTAAAGACAGTTCGTGCGGTACCATCCGATCCGTGGGTCACTTGATAGAAGCCTTTTTTGACAAGATCAATCTCGCTATCTGTTGCTCCGACTTTATTTAAGACTTTTGGCTTGGAGCTTGTAGCTATCGTACCGACTGTGTCTCCAACATTGCTAGGATTACGGATCTCTTTGACCATTGTTGGAGCAATCCGAGAACCACCATTGGCAACGGTTGACACATATTGCGCCATTTGCAGTGTTGTATAAGGATCATATTGACCAATGGCAAAGTCGAGAATCTTACCGATCGTATCATCTGTACTTGGATAAGCGCCTCGTTCGCCCGGTAAATCGATGCCCGTCTTGACCCCTAGGCCAAACTGATTATAGTAATAACGCATTTTATCAAAGGTATCAAGCGGTGCATTGAGTGGACCATGCGGCACGTAATTCGCACCGCCCATTTTCATCGCCGTTTGGTACATGTAGGAGTTGGAAGAAATCTCTAATGCGCCCACAGTATCAAGCGCGCGATTCCCTGCCCCCGTCCGGTTAAACCACGAACTTTTGGTTGGTGTGCCCTTCAAGTAGATTGGCTGGTCGACAAATACTTGATCATCTGAGATTGCACCACTCATCATGCCGCCAAGAACCGTCGCCCCTTTTACAGCAGATCCCATATTATAAGCGGTCGTAAAGTTCCCAAGGGCAAAATCATCAAAGCCGCCTTCATCGTTCAGCTGCTGGCCGGAAAGAGCCAATACCTGACCGCTATAAGGATCCATCGCTACAACAAACGCCCGGTCCAAAAGATCGGAACCGCTATAGCCTTTGCCTTTTTTGATATTATTTTTAATGATTTCATCGACTGCTTGCTGGAATTCAACATCAATCGATAAAACTAAATCCTTGCCTTTAGAACCTTCATATTTTTGAACAGTTTCAATAATGTTGCCTTGCTGATCAAGAACACTTTCAGACTTGGATTTCTGCCCGGCAAGCACGCTTTCATACTGTTCTTCCAAATAGCTTTTCCCTACGCGGTCATTTCGGCTGTAGCCTTGTGACAAATAATAGTCCGCTTTTTCTTTTGGAAGACCTTCCTTAGCTGATGAAACAGAGCCTAGCACTGAACGAAGCGTTTGATCATATGTGTAGAAACGATTCCAGTCAGTGGTCGTATCCACCCCTGGAAGCTCCTCCATATTTTCACTGACGCGCGCGATTTCTTCATCTGTCACGTCTTTATTTTTAACGGTAGATTCAGTCATGGCATAGCCCGTCGTCATTTTTTTGAAAATCGTGGCTACTTTCATATCCGTATCATTTAATGTTTGAAGATCTGCATCTGTTACTTTTTCAACTTGCTTTTTATACGCATCAGAAGCATCCAGCTGTTGTTCCTTTGTGGAAAGTCGGCTGAGTGATTCCTGTTCATGCGTTAAAATCCAATAATCCTGTAAATCACGTTCCGTTAATTTTTCCGGTTCAACCGTGATCAAGTTATTGAGTTTTTGGGCAACTTGCAATGTTTCAGATGTTGGGGTTTGCTGACTTCTTGTATAAGTGATCGAATTGACCGCCGTATTCCCGACGAGTAAATTATAATTCCGATCATAAATAACGCCACGCGGCATATTTTTCGTTACTTCTACATTATCCGTCTCCTCGAGCTGGCGTTTGTAGGTATCTCCTTGCACGATCTGAACAACGCCCAGCCGCAAAATCAAAATGGAGAATAAAATGAAGATGACGAAGAAAAGCACGTTGAGGCGAAGCGGAATAACTGCTTGTTTCTTTTTCTTGTTCTCTCTTTTTTTCTTTCTAAAATTTAATTTCACACACAACGAACCCTTTCTTTAGTTTGCTCCTTTTTATTGTAGCCGAAAACCGCCTGTATTTCCACCGTTTAAAGGGAAGAAATTTCACTAGAAGTTTAAGATATACTAAAGAATTAAAAAAAGCCTGCCTCCAAAGTGAAAGACAGACTTCTTGCTTGTTCGATTATTTGGCTTCGTCGTAACGTTTACCAACTGTATCCCAATCAATCACATTCCAGAAAGTATCAATGTATTCTGGACGACGATTTTGGAATTTCAAATAGTAGGCATGTTCCCAAACATCTAGACCTAGAACTGGGAAAGCACCATCTGAAAGCGGTGAATCTTGGTTTGGTGTGCTAATGATTTCAAGCTTGCCATCTTTTAAGATCAGCCATGCCCAGCCAGAGCCAAAACGAGCTGCCGCTGCTGCAGCAAATTTTTCTTTGAAAGCATCAAAGCTTCCAAAAGTACTGTCGATTGCTTCTTTTAGAGCGCCAGTTGGTTCCCCGCCACCATTTGGACTCAAGATTGACCAGAATAATGTGTGGTTGGCATGACCGCCGCCATTGTTACGAACAGCTGTGCGGATATCCTCCGGCACTTGGTTCAAGTCACTGATCAATTCTTCTACCGGTTTACTTGCTAAATCATCGTGACCTTTTAGCGCATCGTTTAATTTTGTCACATAAGTATTATGGTGCTTTGTATAGTGGATTTCCATCGTTTCTTTGTCAAAGTTTGGTTCCAAGGCATCGTACGTATAAGCTAATTTTGGTAATTCGTAAGTCATTAAAAATTCCTCCTTGTTTTTTGAAAATGATTGCTGTAAAAGAAACCGCCAAGAAGCACGCGCATACCGCAACTATTGTACTAGAAGCGAGGCCTACAACTCGTTCATCTCTTACTTCTTTTAGACTACCACGGAACAAATCACGTTTCAAATTTTCTGCTTATACAGGTAGTCTCCATTGCTTTTAACAGCATTTCAAGCTATGATAAAAAAGTGAATGTCATGAATGCGGCATCCGTATTCTTTTTCCCGTTCTCAATATTTTTAAACCATAATTGTGAGGTGCATGACGAAGAATGAATATTTTTAAGCGTTTCTGGAAGAGCCTTTATTCTCCTCCCGATATCGCCAAGTTTCGCAAAGGTAAAATCAGTCAGAGCATTGTTTACATCATCGTTCTGAGTTTCGTTGCCTTTTTGCCGCTTGCTTATTTTACAACAGTGTCATCTAATGATGCTTTAAAAGTCGGCAAAGAGACCATTGAAAAGGAAATTCCTGACTTTACTGTAAAAAACGGTAAACTTGAGGCAACAAATAAAAAAGATGATCTGCCGGTGACAATCGATGAAGGCAGTCTGCATTTATTTTTTGATCCTTCTGGTACGCTTGATGCCGATGATGTCGATAACAAAATTGGTCCTTATGATGGGGCCGTCGCGCTTCTTTCAGACAGCATTTATATTACAGCTGGCGGCTATTCGCAAACTGTTTCCTATCAGACGGCTGGCATTTCAAGCAAGGCAGACCTCGTGTCCACTTATCAGACAATTGAGGACTTGTCGCGTTACTTTATTCCACTGATTTTATTCGTGCTGTTCTTATTTACATTAGGTGCTGCCTTCTTCCGCATTGCTATTTACGGCCTGTTCGGTTACATCTTAACTGGCTTCGGTCGTGGCGGCGTTTCTTACAGAGAAAACTGGATGATGGCCACTTACAGTATTACTTTGGCTGTTACATTTACAATGATTATGGAATGGCTGCAAGTCGCTGTACCATTTGGCATGGAGATCAATATGGTCGTTAGCATGATCGTCCTATTCTTGGCGATTCGCACGATCCAACCGCCGAAACAGGCTGCATCTTGACCGCTACTTTCTCAGGTAGCGGTTTTTTCTAAGCAATTTCTAATCAAGAGAAGCCGTGCTTTCATGCATGTTTAGTGATATGATAATTTAGATACTAGATGAACTTAAAGGAGTGATTTCCTTGAAGGAACGAACGCAACGAACAAAAACCCGCCCTATTAAAGTAGGAAATTTAACAATTGGTGGAAGTAATGAACTTTTCATTCAAAGCATGACCACAACCAAAACGCACGACGTTGAAGCGACTGTTGCCGAAATTTTACGGTTAGAGGAAGCCGGATGTCAGATCGTCCGAGTGGCCTGCCCTGACGAACGTGCAGCGAATGCACTGGCAGATATCAAACGGCAGATTCATATTCCTCTTGTGGCAGATATTCATTTTGATTATCGTCTGGCACTAAAAGCCATTGAAGCTGGGGTTGATAAAATCCGAATTAATCCCGGAAATATTGGCCGGAAAGAGCGTGTGGAAAAGGTCGTGAGTGCGGCCAAAGCTAAAGGAATCCCTATTCGAATCGGCGTCAATGCCGGCAGCTTGGAGAAAAAAATCATTCAAAAATATGGCTATCCAACAGCTGATGGAATGGTTGAAAGTGCCTTGCATCATATACAAATTTTAGAAGAACTGGATTTTCATGATATTATTGTTTCGCTGAAAGCTTCCGACGTGAACCTTGCCATCGAAGCCTATGACAAAGCCAGTCGTGCCTTTGACTACCCGCTTCATCTTGGAATTACGGAATCGGGTACACAGTTTGCAGGCGGCATTAAAAGTGCAGCAGGCCTTGGCGCTATTTTGAGTCTGGGAATCGGCAATACGCTACGTGTTTCATTAAGTGCCGATCCTGTCGAGGAAATCAAAGTAGCGCGGGAACTTCTGAAGTCATTCGGACTGGCTTCCAATGCGGCCACCCTGATCTCCTGCCCCACATGCGGCCGGATTGAGATCGATTTGATCAGCATTGCCAATGAAGTGGAGGCGTATATTTCATCCATCAAGGCGCCCATTAAAGTGGCTGTCTTAGGCTGCGCGGTAAACGGACCTGGGGAAGCCAGAGAAGCAGACATTGGCATTGCCGGTGCAAATGGTGAAGGCTTACTTTTCCGTGATGGCAAAATTGTCCGAAAAGTACCGGAAGCCATCATGGTGGACGAATTAAAGAAAGAAATCGATTTACTGGCAGAAGCTTATTTTGCCAAACAAGAAGCTGGCTTAGTGGACTAATCCCATTAGAAAAGAGCGCAGAATCAAAAAACTGCGCTCTTTTTGTGCCAAAAATTTTGGTGTGTTTTTCATAGCTATTGTTCAACTATTTCTGTAAAATAAAGAAAGAAAAGACGAAACCCAGGAGCGTGTGTGTGTTTAGGAGATTATTCCGGGTCTCGTCTTTTCTTTTTATCAAAAACTTATTCAGTTGTGGAATCGCTTGAGCTTGTAGAAGTTGTACCAAGATAGCTGGATAAAGCATCTTGCAGGTCACTGTCTTTAATTTCAACATTGGCAGCTTTTAGTTCTTTTGTAATAGCAGCTGTCATATTTTCAGTTGTCATTTTGGAATCAATGTACGACTGTTTCACTTCATCCTTCACTTTGTTATAACTTTTCTTCTCAGGCTTATCTACTAACTGGATAAGGTGATAACCATATGAGCTTTGCACGATATCACTAACATCGCCTTCATTTTCAAGTGCATAGGCAGCTTCTTCAAATGCCTCATCCATTTCACCAGGGCCAAATGGATCAAGCAAGCCACCGTTTGAGGCAGACGTTGTATCCGTCGAGTATTCTTCTGCTAAATCAGTGAATTTTTCACCATTATTTAGCTTTTCTTGGACTTCTTTTGCTGTATCTTCATCGTCGACCAGAATATGGCGGACTGTGATATCCGGTTCCCATGTGTTCTTATAGTATTTCTTCAATTTCTTCTCGCTGACATCCATATTCGCTTCTGTGGCCTTTTGAATCAGCAGGTTATAACGAATATTGTCTTTAAAACTATCCTCCGTCAAATTGCTCGAGGCTAGGACGCTTTCAAAACTATCACCGTATTGTTCCTCGTATTTCTTGTATTCGGCATTGACTTCTTTATTTGTTACCTCATATTTATCACTCAACACTTTTTCGATTGTCAGCTGCTGCACCGTGCTTTCCCCGTAATCAGCTTTCATGGCTTCGTACAGTTCATTTTCGGTTACATTTCCTGCATCGGTTTTCACTACGGCGGAAGAGCCGCATCCTGCTAGTACTAAGGTTAGGCCAATTGCTCCGGCCGCGATGGTTTTTTTAAAGTTCATTCGTTCTTGTCCTCTCCTTCTCTCGTCTACAAGATTAATCATAAAGAAAAGATTTGGCGATAGTGAGAAGAGTTTGTGAACGAACTATGAACAAACCGAGAAAGTTTTAAGATTCACTGATTTTGACACCAAATTGAATGACAATCCCCGCCGCCTGATCAGGACGAATTTTAAGTCCTTTTAATAACTTCGGACTAAAAATCAGCCAATCAAATTCTGCCTTTGTAAGATCCAGCTGTGCCAAATTGGTATCCGAAAAATCAGCCCCATCCAGTTCCACCGTATCAAATTCGGTCTTTTTAAAAGCCACCTCCTGAAAAAAGATTTCTTTTAAGTTGGAACGCTGAAATAAACTATCTCTGATTTTACATAAAGAAAAATTGCTACTTTCAAGCCGCGTCTCAATAAAAGCTGTATCAACCAGCAAGCTCTGGATAAAATTCGCCCCCGTTAGTTTACAATTATTAAATTCCGTTCGATAACTGACCACCTCTTCAAACTCCACACCTGAAAAATCGATCCCTGAAAATTCAATGTCTAAAAGTTCCAGCCCTTTCCAATGAAGCCCATCAAATGTGCAGCTTTGGAAACGAACCTCCCGCATTTTAGGCAGATCATAGCGTCCTTCAAAGTGGCAGTTTTTATAGGCTGTTTCTGGTTCAATAGCATTTGCAGCCAGTGTTTCTCCAATTCGTTCCTCTTCAATATGTAAAACGGGTTTTCTCATTTTATTTTCCTCCTCTATGAAAAAAGATGCACCCGGGAAGATGCATCTTCATTTAACTGACTCTTTCTGCCAAACAATCCGGGCAGGTACCGTAAACCTCAAATTTATGCCCATCAATCTCATAACCCGGCAGTGATTCACTTAGAAAATCCATCGGGCACATCATGATTTCCTTCGTTTTACCACACTTGAGGCAAATAAAGTGATGGTGATGATGCTCATGGGAACAACTCATGCGGAAATTTTTCTCACCGGAAAGTTCCGTCTCCTCAAAAATCCCCAATTCTACAAATAGTGACAAGTTACGATAAATCGTGTCAAAACTAATCCCGGGAAAATCATCTTTCATATTTTCAAGGACATCTTTAGCTGTTAAATAGCAATTTTTTTGTGCAAATAGATTGATTAGAAATTCCCGCTTATTCGTAAATTTGTAGCCTTTCTTTTTCATCTGGAGCAATGCTTCACTCGCTGATAGTGTCATTTTCTTCACCTCGATTTCGAATCACCCGTTTTAATGCCATTTTTTGATAGACAATGGTCATCACCAAAATCAAAACAGAAATTAAAACAATTGTGCCGCCGGGTGCTAAATTTAAATAATAGGCACTCACAAGACCGCCCATAACCGCAATCTCGCCAAAAATAATCGAAATAATAATCGTCTGCTTAAAGCCTTTGGCAATCCGGATCGCTGCTGCCACTGGTAAAGTCATCAGGCTGGAAACGAGCAAAATCCCTACGATCCGCATCGAACTAGCAATAACAAGCGCAACAAGAATCATAAAAATCAGATCAAAAGTTTTTGCTCGAAGTCCTGAAACATGCGCATACTCTTCGTCGAACGATAATAAAAAGAGTTCCTTGTATAAAAGTAAAATAACCAGAAATACCACGAGTGCCACAATAACAATGGTAATCATATCGGCACGGCTGACGGCACTGACACTCCCAAACAGGTAACTAAACAAGTCCGTATTAAAGCCATTGGCAAGCGAGATAAAGATTACAGAGAACCCCATCCCCGCCGACATAATGATCGGAATCGCTAATTCTTCAAAATGTTTATAGACAGAACGCAATTTTTCCATCAAAACGGAGCCAATCGTCGCAAAGCCAAAACCCAGATAAAGCGGATTTAAAGCGGCAAGTGGCGGATAAACCTTACTCAAAAAGAGACTGACCGCAATTCCGCCCAGCGTCACATGGCTAAGTGCATCGGCCATCAGGGATAGCTTGCGCACGACAATAAAGCTACCCAGTAGTGGTGCAACGATACCGATCACAAAGCCGACAATAAACGTATTGCGAATAAAATCATAATGAAACAGTGTGGCAA
This sequence comes from Listeria costaricensis, assembly GCF_900183385.1. Lineage (GTDB taxonomy): Bacteria > Bacillota > Bacilli > Lactobacillales > Listeriaceae > Listeria > Listeria costaricensis. The sequence continues at coordinate 231,053 of NZ_FXUT01000001.1, read as the reverse complement.
TCACAATGCTGGCCCCCCATTTCATTATCTTTGACCCGCGCTTCGATTTCACGTTCCTCTAGATATAGCTGGTAGTCGCGGCGGGAGCCTTCAAACAAAATCCGCTGGTTGATACTGATGATCTGATCGATATATTGGTTAATGGCAATCTGATCATGTGTCACAAGTAGCAAGGTCAAGCCTCGCTCCTGATGAAGCTTCTGCAATAGTTCATAAAATGAGCGCACATTTTCAATATCCACACCGACAGTCGGTTCATCTAAAATCAGCATATCGGGACTACTGACGAGACTGCGTGCAATAAAGACCCGCTGCTGCTGTCCGCCTGAAAGTTCGCCAATATTCCGTTTTAAGAATCGCTCCATCCCAACAATCGCAAGCGTCTCACGAATAACGGCTTCATCTTCTTTATTTAACATTTTGAAGAGCCCCTTTTTCTTTGTCAGCCCACTTGCAACCACTTCTTTCACACTAGCAGGGAACGCGGAATTAAACGCATTGGCCTTTTGGGAGACAAAGCCAATCCGCTCCCACTCCTTAAATTTATCACTTGACTGACCAAAAATCGTGATTTCCCCTTGCTGCATTTTTAACAGCCCAAGAATCAATTTTAGCAAGGTGGATTTTCCGGAACCATTTGGCCCGATCAGTCCTGTAAAGCTACCTTTTTCAACTGATAAATGAATATTTTTTAAAACTTCCTCTTTGTCGTAATGAAAAGAGAGATTATTTACTGAGATTAATTCTGCCATACGCATTCTCCTCCAAAGCAGCTACTGCCACTTTTTCACTCCTTCTAGTATAGTAAAAAAAGCGTCACTTGTAAATCGGAATGAATCTTATTCGTTAAAAAAGGTTTGAAGCTTGTGACAGGTGGAAAACTAGAAAGAAGATCGGATGGTTTTTGCGTATTCGATTATTTTTTTGTACAATAGGCAATGGACCGTTTAGGAGGTGTAACTTGAAATGCGTATTTTATGGATGTACTTAACGTACTTTCTAATGATCGCCATCAATGCTTTTGCCAACATTTTACCACTCAACGGAATGACAACAGGTGAAATTAGCAATCAGTTTCCGGTACTGTTTACACCAAGCGGCTACGTGTTCACGATTTGGAGTCTTATTTATCTGGCTTTACTGATTTGGTTGATTGCGATCACGATTCAGCACAGGCGTTTGACACGGCCGATTGCCAGTTGCTTTATTGCAACCAACCTGCTCAACAGTTTATGGATCATTGTTTGGCATTTTGAATGGGTGGGAACATCTATTTTGGTCATGTTATTACTGCTCATCATGCTGGCACTTTTTTACCGGGCAGAGCGACGAATGGCACAAGGTTCTTACATATGGCTTGCCCCGCTGTCGCTTTACATTGGTTGGATCACGGTAGCACTTTTAGCTAATATCAGCTACTTCTTCCACGCAATTGGAAAGCCGGATTTTCTTGGCATCAGTGAAGTGAGTTGGGCGATTTTATTTCTATTTTTCGGCTTCTGCTTGGGACTTTTCATTCGTTATCAGAAAAACGATCTTCTTTATCCACTGGTAATTGTCTGGGCATTTGTCGGGATCTTCGTACGTGATCAAAAAATGAGCGAAAGCGTGGCTGTAACCGCACTTGTTTTAGCCATTCTACTTTTTCTTCTCAACTGGTTTCGCTTGCGTAAAAGAGCATAAAAGAAGCAACAGTCAACCTTTCCAACTGACTGTTGCTTCTTTTTTACTTACTCTAACCTTTGTGTGTCATTCCAAAGTATTCCATAAATAATTTTCGTCCTACATACTTCTGAAATTTAAAGCAATCATTTCTATAGTACTCATTCCAATAACTGACCATTCGCTGGTAGCTTCTGTAACAAACGCTTTGACTAGTGGCGCAGAATTTTTTTAGAAGCGTCGTATCCCGCCTCGCCCAATCCTGATAGACCATTTGTAGAATCTCCACCACATATTCATCACAAATCTTGACGATATACGGGATGGCCCTGGCCCACTCTGGAAAATCAGTCGTTGTCAGGACATGCAGATGTTTTTGCCTGACAAAGCCATCATAACTTCGCGAAAAAATAGCATGCAAGATCATTTACTCGACAGACGTCAAATGAGCCACCACGGTCTCACTAGGCTCTATCAAATAAATGCGATCGGGAATGAAAATATCTTCCCCATTTAGTCGATACGTCGTCCCATTAGCAGAGACTGCCGAACAATGTTTCGTCGTTTTCTCCGGCAAGCTCTGGCCTCCACTTTTAATACGCTCTCCCAAATGCTTGCAGGAAAGCTATTTTCAAACAATTCTCTCACCACATTTCATTCATCCATTTTCTTCGTACAAAAATATGGGTATAGAAAAAGGATTCTCTGAAAAGAATCCCCTTCTACACGCTATTTCGATGCCGTCATCACTGTTTCACAACAGAAGACAGCCACTCTTTTTTAATTAAAAATCTCTGTTAAAACTGGTACAACTTGTTTTTTACGAGAAACGACGCCGGCCAGTGGTGCTTGCCCATTTTCAAGCTGTACTTGATAAGCGCGTTCTACTGCACCTGTTTCTTGACCGAAAGCAAGTCCAACTGAATCGTTTGTCAGGATATTAGTGATGACAAACAAATAAAGATCAAGTCCTTTATCTTGGATTGTCTGCCCAATTACTGCATCCACTTCTTGACGACGGCTAAGCACATCGGCTTCATCCACGACATTAATTTGCGCAATTTCTACTTTTTTGCCGTTCATATCGAATTCTTTGGCATCAAGAAGTAGTTCAGCAACTGTTTTCTTGCTGACATCTGCCCCTGCGCGAAGCATGTCCATTCCGTATGTTTCAAGGTCGACCGCAGCTATTTCTGCTAATTTTTCAGCAGCCGCCACATCTTCTGCCGTGCATGTTGGTGATTTAAAAAGCAATGTATCTGAAACAATCGCAGACAGCATCAGACCTGCCACAGTTTTAGGAATTTCCACACCTTTTTCGGCATACAGCTTGGTTAAAATGGTCGCCGTACAGCCAACTGGTTCAGCTCGGTAGTAAAGTGGATCTGCCGTTTCAAAATTAGCAATCCGGTGGTGGTCAACAACCGTATGTACCGTTACATCTTTAATATCATCTGCACTTTGCTGGCTTTCGTTATGATCCACCAAGCAAACTGTCGCCACTTCATTCGCCACAGTCGTAACCAGACGCGGTACCGCCTGACCAAAATGTTTCAAAACGAATTCCGTTTCTGTATTCAGTTCACCAAGACGAACCGGCTCAATTTCCCAGCCTTCCGCTTTTTTTAATTCACTAAAAGCAATCGCCGAACAAATGGCATCTGTATCTGGGTTTTTATGCCCGAAAACAAGTACTTTTTCCATGACGTTCTCTCCTTTTCCTCTTCTGTATCTTTTATCTTAGCAAAAAAGATGCTTTTCCGTAAAGCCTATTCAGCCATAATTTTTTCTAAAACTTGAGGATCAAAAGTTTGGCTACGCAACATCTCAATTTCAAATTTGTACGGCGGACGCTTATTCTTTTTGTCCTCTCCCACATATGGCGTTTCCAAAATTCGTGGTCGGTCGGCTAGCTGCGGATGATGCACAATATAATTCAACGCATCAAACCCGATATGACCAAAGCCAATATTAGCATGGCGGTCTTTTCCAGCGCCTCGTACATTTTTACTATCATTGATATGCAGCACTTTTAATCGATCAATCCCGATGATTCGGTCAAATTCATCCAGCACACCGTCAAAGTCCTCCACAATATTGTAGCCGGCATCATGGGTGTGACAAGTATCAAATGTGACAGAAAGCAGCTCATTGTGCGTCACTCCATCCATAATTCGAGCCAGCTCTTCAAAACTGCGACCAATTTCGGTCCCTTTGCCCGCCATGGTTTCCAGTGCAATCTGCACATCATGAGTCGGATCGAGCGCTTCGTTCAGCCCTTTGATGATCTGAGCAATCCCTTTGTCGACCCCTTCCCCCACATGGGCACCTGGATGTAGGACAATTTGTTTGGCTCCAATCGCAGCTGTTCGTTCAATTTCAGAACGCAGAAAATTCACACCAAGCTCGAAAGTTTCCGGCTTGACCGCGTTGCCAATATTGATAATATAAGGTGCATGAACCACAATATCCGCCTGATCATTCGCTGCCATATGAGCAAGTCCTGCTTCAATATTTAATTCTTCAATGGGTTTACGACGTGTATTTTGCGGAGCGCCCGTATAGATCATAAATGTATTGGCACCGTAAGAAGCTGCTTCTTCACTGGAACCAAGTAGCATCTTTTGCCCGCTCATGGAGACGTGTGAACCAATTCTTAGCATATATCTTGTCCCCCTTTATTTTCTTTTACGATTTTCGCGTCGCTTGATTTCTGCCATTTTACGATTAATTTTTTTCTTGTAATTTGGTTTGCGCTTTTGTTTAGCTTTCTTACGCATCCCGATTTCCCGTGGATCCGCCGCTTCACGTGTCGCTTCACGTTTGGCACGACGATTTCGATCGAGCACTTCAACAAATTCGCCGCGTTTCAAGTCGACATGCTTCAAAGTGATGCCCATCTTTTCCAGCTGGTTCAATTTATCTTCATCGGCCGGTTCATAAATGGTGAGTGCCAAACCAGTATGACCTGCACGACCTGTCCGTCCTGTCCGGTGGATATAAAAATCCAAGTCATTTGGCAACTCATAGTTAATCACATGACTGATTCCTGTAATATCAATTCCACGCGCAGCAAGATCGGTTGCAACAATGTACTGATAATCCATGTTCTCAATCTGCTTCATTGTCCGCTTGCGTTCCCGTGGAGGAACATCACCGTGAATTTTTGCCACTTTGAGGCCGCGCTCCACTAGTCCGTCCGCCACCTCATCGGCCGCTTGCTTTGTATTGGTAAAGACAATCGCCAAATAGGGTCTGAACGTTGTCAGTGTGTCTTTTAACAAGTCTAATTTATTACGGCTTTTACGCGCAATAATCTCATGCGTCACATTTTCAGAGGCTGTTACTTTGGGCTGAATATGCTCATAACGCGGGTTTTCCATATATTTTTTCAAAAATGGTTTTAATTTTTGCGGAATGGTCGCCGAGAAAACAAGCATTTGCAAGTTTGGCGGCATCTTTCCTGCAATCGTATCGACATCGTTTAAAAAGCCCATATCGAGCGTCATATCCGCTTCATCAATCACCAATGTGCGTGCTGTATAAATATGCAGCGCCTTTTCACGAATCATGTCGTTAATCCGTCCTGGTGTTCCAATGACGATATGCGGCTGATTTTTCAATTTTTCAATTGTCCGCTGTTTATCCGTGCCACCGATCAAAAGATGCGTCACGATTTCTTTTTCGCTTAATTTCGTAATCTTGCGGCTTTCCTGATAAATTTGGTTGGCTAATTCACGACTTGGTGCCGTAATGACGACTTGAACTTCCTTTACTTCCGGGTTGATCTGCTGAATCAGCGGTAAAAGGAAAGTGTGGGTTTTACCGGTCCCTGTTTGTGATTGACCGATAATACTTTCGCCGCGCATAATGCCGGGAATCAATTTTTGTTGCACTTCTGTTGGTTCAAAAAAGCCTAACTTTTGAATTGCTTGATTAATAAAAGGCTGAAACCCAAACTGGTCGAACCTTGATTTTTTTGTCATTAAATTTTTCCACTCCGTTCTGTTCCTATTCGCCATTATACAGGATGTTGCGGCCTCCTACAATGAAAAAAACGTTCTTGCTGCGGAAAATGACCCTTTTTTGTCAAAAATTAGCTTTTCGCTTATAATAAAAAAGAACTTTGGAAGCAAGAGGAGGAATTTTAGTGGAAGTCATCAAAATCAATCCGCGTGGTTATTGCTATGGTGTTGTGGATGCAATGATCATTGCCAAGAATGCCTCTCTTGATCCCACGCTTCCCCGGCCAATTCACATTTTAGGCATGATCGTCCATAATCAACATGTGACGGAGGCTTTTGCAGATATTGGCGTTTATACAGTAGATGGTGAAAATCGGGAAGCCATTCTAGAGAAAATTGATCAGGGCACCGTCATTTTTACCGCACATGGGGTCTCTCCGCGAGTGAAAGAACTGGCAATCGCCAAGGGGCTGACCACGATTGATGCCACCTGTCCAGATGTTCTCCGCACCTACGAGCTCATCCTTGAGAAGAAGCAACAGGGCTATCAAGTGATCTACATTGGCAAAAAGGGGCATCCAGAGCCAGAGGGGGCATATGGCACAGCGCCTGATATTGTCCATCTTGTGGAAACAAAAGCAGATGTTGAAGCACTCACACTGAACACTCAAAAAATTTTTGTAACCAATCAGACGACTATGAGCCAATGGGATGTGCTTGATTTGATGGGGTTCATTTCGGTGAAGTTTCCGCAAGCTGAGCACCATCAAGAGATCTGTCTTGCCACACAAGTCAGGCAGGAGGCGGTTGCTGAGCAGGCAAAAGAAGCCGATTTGACAATCGTTGTTGGGGATCCGCGCAGTAACAATACCAACCGACTGGCACAGGTCTCAGTGGAAAAGGCCGGCGTCCCTGCAAAACGTGTAGCAGATGTCAGTGAGATTGAAATCGACTGGCTGAAAGGCATTGATAAAGTGGCAGTAACCGCTGGAGCCAGCACGCCTACACAGGTGATTCGTGAAGTGCTACTCTTTTTGGAAGCCTTTGATCCCAATGACTCGACAACTTGGGCACGCGTGCATCACCAGGACTCAGCTAGCATCTTACCACGTGCTCGTAAAACAAATATGGCAGAAAAACGGCAAGCCCGCTTAGAACATTTAAGAAACGGCGGCCGTTAAAAAAACTGGATGCCCCGGCTCTTTTATAGAGCAAGTGCATCCAGTTTTTTATAGAAATTGAAATGGATCTGTATTTTTTTCGGAGATCGTCAGGCTGACTTCATAATCACGTTCTGCCGCCTTCTTTTTAAAAGTTTGTTTCAAATAGGTTTTCATGATTTTCTCAATGTTATGACCTGCATCAATCGTGGGTAGATCAAGTGCAAGCAAATCATGCCCGGTATGATAATAAATATCTCCTGTAATATAGACATCGGCCCCGCTTCGTTTCACCTCATGGATGAACTTGTTGCCGTCTCCACCAATAATCGCGACTTTTTGAACAGGCTGTTGCAAATTTTTGCCGATAAAACGAACATTTTCAATAGCTAGTGTACTTTTTACCACATCAACAAAAGCATCCATCGGCATTTCTTTTGGCAGCCGACCAATCCTTCCCAGCCCTTCCTGTTCCTGCAAATTGTCCAGCTGATACACATCAATCGCAACTTCTTCATAAGGATGGGCAACCCGAACAGCCCTCAGAACTTCATTCAGCCTGCTTTTCGGCGCCACTGCCTCCAACTTGATTTCAGCTACCTCCGTCAGTTCTCCCTGCTTGCCAATTGTTGGATGCGCATTTTCTGCTGGTTGGAAACGCCCTAATCCTCTGGTAGAAAATGTACAGGCTGAATAATCTGTCCCGATTTCACCCGCCCCATTTTCCACTAAGGCCTGACGAACCTGTTCTTGCGCAAGCTCTGGCACATAGACGGCAATTTTGACATACTTTTCCTGCCAAGTAGGTACAATCATCTGGCAATCGTGTAGCCCCAGCTCTTCCGCTAAAAGGTCATTCACACCGCCACGCGCAATGTCTAAATTGGTGTGTGCCGCGTAAACAATGATATCGTGTTTGATCAATTTCCGAATCATTCGACCTTGACTAGTTGACATGTCGATTTGCTTGACTGGACGAAATAGAAACGGGTGGTGCGCGATAATCATATCGACTTTTTCCTCAATCGCTTCTTCTACGACCTCTTCCAGCACATCAAGTGTAAACATGATCTTTCGGACCTTTTTGCTCAAATCTCCCAGCTGGAGACCGATGGGATCCCCTTCCATTGCATATTTACGTGGGGCAATCTCTTCTAGCATTGCTGCGTATTCATAACCATTTGCCGTTTTCATACAATCACGTCCTCTACTAATTGAATTTTGTGTGTCAGTTCTTTTAGTTTTGGTTGATTTTCAGCATGAGCGCCACTTTTTTCTTCAATTGTTTGGATGATCTTCTGCCAGTTTTCCTTTTCATGCAGCCACTTTGCTCGAAAAGCCTCATTTTTTTCTGCCAACAAAAATGGCCCGAAGAAGCATTCTTTTTCTGTATAGTGAACTGGCTGCTCGGTTTTTTCAAGCACTAGAATCTCATAGATTTTCTGATCTTCCATCAAAATGGCTTCTGCAATAAGTGCGAATTGGTTGGTTTCGGCCCAACTGCGCAGCTTATGCGCGGCCAGATTTGGCTGAAGAACCAAGCGTTTCACACCAGCTAGTTTGCTTGGATCTTTCTCCAGAATGGAGCGAATCAAACTACCGCCCATTCCAGCAATCACGATCGTGTCAATTTGGTCCTCTGCGGTTAAGACAGAAAGTCCGTCGCCTTTACGCACATGGATCTGCTCAGCAAGCTGTAATTTTTCCACTTGCTTCTTCGCGGACTGAAAAGGCCCCTCTACCACTTCACCTGCAATTGCATACGAAGCCTGCCCATTTAAAACCGCATAGCAGGGCAGATATGCGTGGTCACTGCCGATATCCGCGAGCCGTGTGCCTTCTGGAAGGTAACTCACGACTTTTTGCAGACGCTTAGAAAGATGTTGTTCGTTCATTTTTTCAACTCCTATGTAAAAAGCAGGAAGACGTGTCTGTCCCCCTGCCTTCTTTTTATTCGAGGAAGTCTTTCAGTTGTTTGCTTCTGCTCGGATGACGTAATTTGCGAAGCGCTTTGGCTTCGATTTGACGGATACGCTCACGTGTAACACCAAAGACACGCCCCACTTCTTCAAGCGTCCGTGTTCGACCATCATCAAGACCAAAACGAAGACGAAGCACGTTTTCTTCCCGATCAGTTAGTGTATCAAGGACATCTTCCAGTTGCTCTTTCAAAAGCTCGTAGGCCGCATGGTCACTAGGCGAAGTAGCTTCCTGATCCTCGATAAAGTCACCTAAATGAGAATCGTCTTCTTCCCCGATTGGAGTCTCAAGCGATACTGGCTCTTGCGCAATTTTGAGGATTTCCCGTACTTTTTCTGTCGGCAGATCCATTTCTTCTCCGATTTCTTCTGGTGAAGGATCACGGCCTAGATCCTGTAGCAACTGACGCTGTACACGAATCAATTTGTTGATGGTTTCCACCATGTGCACTGGAATCCGGATTGTCCGCGCCTGATCCGCAATGGCCCGGGTGATGGCTTGACGAATCCACCAAGTCGCATAGGTACTAAACTTAAAGCCTTTACTGAAATCGAATTTTTCAACGGCTTTCATTAGTCCCATGTTTCCTTCTTGAATCAAGTCAAGGAAGAGCATGCCGCGACCAACGTAACGTTTGGCGATACTGACAACAAGCCGCAAATTGGCTTCAGCCAAGCGCCCTTTCGCTTCCAAATCACCCGCTTCAATCCGTTTTGCCAGGGCGATTTCCTCATCAGCTGTTAAAAGATCAACGCGGCCAATTTCTTTTAGATACATGCGAACAGGGTCATTGATTTTAACACCTGGCGGAACACTCATATCTGTTAAGTCAAATTCTTCGGTTTCTTCTTTTACAAGTTCTGTTTCATCTGGATCTTCATCCTCATCTTCTGCATATACCACTTCAACACCGGCTTCACCCAGATGTTCTAAAAATTCATCCATATGATCGGAATCAATTGCAAAAGGAGCTAGTCTGGCAGTAACTCTCGTGTAAGAGATTAGACCTGTTTTCTTTCCCTCTTCAACAAGGGCCTCTTTCACTTGATCAATACTTTCGGCATTTTGTTTCTCTTGTGGTTTCTCACTCATAACTGCCTGGTTCCTCCTTCCAAATTACCGCTAGTGTGGCCACTACGTGATACCATACCATCTTTTGGCGGTTTTAAAACGTTCGCTTATTCTTCCAAATCGTAGTCATGACTAGCCAGCTTTTTCCGAAGCAACAGAATCTCTGCTGTCACTTCCAAAGCCTGCTCATTTTCCTGATTACGAATGTGTGTGTGCTGGGCTTGCTCCAGCTGTTTAATTCTATTTTCAAGTTTAAATTTCTTTAAACTGAGAATATACGCTTGATATTCATGAAGGCCTTGCTCATCTGGTGCATCAATCATTTCAAGACTTGCTACCAGGTTTTTGAGATTCGTCTGCTCATCCGGCAGAAAATCCATAAAGCGCTGAATATCGGCATCATGATCTTCCAAATAGAAGCTGATTAAATAGGTAAATAGTGCCTGAAAATCATCATGATAAAACGAAAGATCACCTAAAAGATGCTGAATCTGCGCAAAAGCGTCACGACTTTCGAGCATCGCCTTCATCAGTTGCTGCTCTGAAAATGTGTGCGCCTCGAGTTTTCGGACGGGTTTATGAAATTGAAGCGGCGCCTGAACCATCATAGGTGCCTCCCCGCCGAATTCAGCTCCGGCAAAAGCATCATCTGGAGGGATCATCCCCATAAAGGATTCATCCAGCTCCATCCGTTCGTTTCTTTGAGCTTGTTGTCGTGCGGGTGCTTTTTTGGCATGCTGTACTTTTCGGACAGCTGATTGCAATTCTTCTTTCAGTGTTTCCATTGAAAGTGAAAACTCTTCAGCTAGTTGTTTGAGATAGATCTCCCGTTCAACCGCTTGCCCTAAACGCGCAATGACCGCTAGCGCTCCATCCAGATACTGCAACTGTTCGGTTTCATTCTGGAGATTCTTCCCTCTGCGTAAAAATTGCAGCATGAAAGCCGTCCAGCTCATCCGCTCATGTTGGTAAATTTCACGGAATTTATCGGCACCATTTGCTTTGATAAATTCATCCGGATCTTTTCCACCGGGAAGCTGCACAACAAAAACTTCCATCCGACTGCGGTCCTGAATCAGTGTCCCTGCTTTATAAGCCGCCTCAATTCCGGCATTATCCCCGTCATAACAAATCACGGCACGATTTGTGACTCGACGGATCAGCTCAATATGCTCTTCTGTCAAACTGGTCCCCATCGAAGCAATCCCATTTTCCAGATCAGCCTCCGTGGTTGAGATGACATCCATGAACCCTTCTAAAAGAAGAATCTCCTCTTTCTTTCGGATCGCCTGTCTGCCTTCTGAAAAATGATAAAGCAGCCTTCGTTTGTTAAAAATAGGGGTTTCAGGGCTATTCAAATACTTCGGTCCATCGCGCTGTTCATAAAGCCGACCGGAAAAGCCCACTAGTTGACCGCGGTCATTCGTAATGGGAAACATGATCCGGCCCCGAAAGCGGTCGACAATCTCGCCACTTTCCCGCTTAGTCAATAAACCTGCTGTTACAGCCAACTCAAGTTCCATCCCCCGCTTTTCGAGAAATGAAGCAATCGTCGCATGGTGATTGGGCGCAAAGCCGATTTGAAAAGCCGTCATCATTTCTTCAGACATGCCGCGTTCCTTCAAATAGGCAAGAGCCGCGCTGCCCTCTTCTGTTTCCATGAGTAGATAATGATATAACTTGGCCGTCAGCTGATGCATCTCAATCATCTGGTGCGTTTCGCTGGATTCTTTTGTGACAGGGGCATCATTCTGCGTTTGAATCTCTGGAAGCTCCACATCGATATGCGACATTTCAGCTACTTTTTGCACAGCTTCAACAAATGTCAGATTGTCGTGCTCCATCAAAAAGCGAAAAACATTGCCGCCCTTTCCGCAACCGAAGCAGTGGAAAATTTGCTTTTCAGCCGAAACTGAAAAAGAAGGCGTCTTCTCCCCGTGGAAGGGGCATAGGCCGATGTAATTCCTGCCTTGTTTTTTGAGCTGAACATAATTGCTGATGACATCCACAATATCAGCCTGACTGCGAATGGCATCAATTGTTTCTTCAGGAATTCGCCGCATGATCATCGTCAACTCCTGTTAGCTTATTTTCAAAATGATTCTTGAGGGTTTCAAAAAATCGCGCTTTATCTTCCGGCAATAATTTTTTCGGTCCTTTTGCATAGTGACCGCCTCGTCGTTCTTTTGCATGAAGATGACGAATTTCCAAAAGATAGGCCATATCCTGCTCGCGATACTCCTCACCGCGATTTGAAAAAACCATACAGCCTTTATTTAAAAGCATGCTGCTAAGTCCGATATCCTGTGTAATAATAATATCTCCCGAGTGCGTCAAGGTTAAGATACGCATATCGACTGCTTCCTTTTGTGTGTCTACAAACAGCCAATTTTCGCCATTTGTATCCATCATAAAATGATTATAGGAAGCGACAAAGCAGACATCTAACTGAAAAAGATCGCGGAGCCTGAGTATCTCTTCTTTAACGGGACACGCATCAGCATCAACAAATACTTGCATCTTTTCCCTCCTTTTCAGCGTTAGACAAACCAAAAAACGAGTTGCATAACCCGTTTTTTTAATCAATGCAAAAATGACTTGCAAAATTGCATTATACGCGATGAAAACTAAATTTTCAAGCCTATTTCATCGTCATAATATATATATTCGCCGAAAAATCAAAAACTCCTTCTATAATTCCAAATTTTCATCCACAATTTCACCAATATGGATCAAAATCTCATTTGCCGTTTCTTCAATGGCTTTATTGGTCACATCAAGCACGTGACAGCCCAGCTTATCCGTTAATTTTTTAAAGAAAACGAGCTCTTCATCAATTCTGGCTCCACTGGCATAGGTGCCACCGCCACTTAAGCCGATCGAAATCAGCCGTTCAGATCGAATTTGGTTGAGCTTGCCCTTGTTAATCTTAAGGCCGATGATTTTGCGCGGATCAATTTCAAAAAGTTCGTCTGGTACGGTTGCTTCTGGCACGATTGGCACGTTGGCAATTTTGAGACCTTTCAAAGCCAGATATTGTGAAAGGGGCGTTTTGGAGGTGCGTGAAATACCAATCAGCACATAATCAGCCTGCAAAATACCTCGTGGATTACGTCCGTCATCATTTTCAACGGCAAATTCGATTGCAGCAACTTTATTAAAATACGCTTCATCAAGAGAACGCACCCGGCCAGGCTCGGATAATGGCTTGATCTTATAAGTTTGCTCCAATTGTGCTAAAAGCGGCCCGAACAAGTCGATAATCGGCACACCAAAAGCTTGAGCCGTTTGATTCAAACTATCGCGCACTTCTTCCAGGACGATTGTATGCACAATGATGCCATTATTGACGGCAACAAGATCGACAATTTCTTCGATCATTTCTGGTGAATCAATATGATGGAAACGGTGGATAAATTTGGGTGTCTGACCAAACTGGCTCAAGGCGGCGCGTGTTACCAGCTCAGCCGTTTCTCCCGTTGAGTCGGATACAACATAAACAGCAGGTTGAGTCACAATGTATTCTCCTTTGCTAGATAATCTTTAGTCAAAAAAGAAGCCGGAGAAGATTCCGACTTCTTTTTCAGAGGATTCTTCCTCTTTTATTTTACATTAATTTCATCCATTTGAGCAAATTCTTTAATAAACGTTGAAAGTTCAAATAGAAGGGCCAAACGATTATTGCGCAGCTCCTCATTATCACTCATCACAAGCGTATTATCGAAGTAAGCATCAATAATCGGACGCAGCTTCGTAAAGGCACGCAAGCGGTCGATAATTTTCATCGTCGGATACTCTGCCCGCATTTTTTCCAGGGCATCAAACAACTGGTGTTCATATTCATTTTCAAATAGATCCGGGTCGATTTCCGCATGATCTTGATATTTTTTCGAAATGTTCACCACGCGTGTCAATGCTTCAATCGTTGGACGGAACCAATCATCGTCAGCATGCTTATCAAGCAGCTTAGCGCGATCAATGATTTGCGGTAGCATATTAGGATTGCCGCCGATGACTGCATCGATAATATCTGGACGAATTTCATGATCTTGTAAAATGACACGCAGACGATTTTGAATAAACATCCGTGCTTCTGCAAATACTTCTTTGCTTGGCAGTTCATTAAAGCCTTCTTTCCGTTCAAAATCAACAATGTCAGAAAGAATCTCCATGAGCGGCAGGTTCCATTTATTTGCTTGAATGATGCGCATCACACCGAAAGTGCTGCGCCGCAAGCCGAATGGATCAGCTGAGCCGGTTGGTACGATATTGACGCAGAAAAAGCTGATGACTGTTTCTAGTTTGTCTGAAATGGCTAATAAGCAGCCAAGATCGGATTCCGGTAGCGCCCCATCAGCCGAAATAGGCATATAGTGCTCCCGAATGGCCTGCGCTATAGCTGGTTTTTCACCTTGCAGAAGCGCATATTTTTCACCCATAATGCCTTGAAGTTCGGGAAATTCTCCCACTGTATTCGTCACAAGGTCAAATTTATAAATATCGGTCACGCGTTTGATATCCTCTTTGTCCGCTTCCGACCAGTTCAGATAGTCAGCTAAGAGTAGCGCTACTTTTTGGACACGTTTCATTTTTTCCGTCAGCGTGCCTAATTTTTCATGGAAAACAATTGAAGATAATTTTTTCGTAGCGTCCGAGATGGTCATCTTGAGATCTTCCTGATAGAAGAAATCGGCATCTGATAGGCGCGCCCGAAGTACTTTTTCATTTCCGCGAACCACTGTATCCAAATGCTCATGATTCCCATTTCGGACGGTAATAAAGTGAGCCAGCAACTTGTCATTTTGATCAAATACAGGGAAATAACGCTGGTGCTCTTTCATGGACGTGATGAGGATCTCTTCTGGCAATTCCAGATAGTTTTCTTCAAAACGACCGTCTAATACGGTTGGATATTCTACTAGATTATTGACCTCTTCAAGTAAGTCCTCATCTAGTGGCACTTGCCAATTATTTACGGTGGCAATTTCTTCAATTTGCTCGCGAATCGCTGCTTTTCGTGCTTCACTGTCCGCCACAACAAATTGCTCTAAAAGTTTTTCTTCATAGTGGCTTGGCAGATCGATAACTGCTTCTGCACCTAAGAAACGATGGCCGCGACTAGAGCGATCCGTGGACACATTCGTTACCTTAAATGGAATCACTTCTTCGCCAAACAAAGCAACCAGCCATTTAATCGGCCGAATGTAGCGCAAGTTGTTGGCCGCCCAGTGCATGCTGACTGGGAATGTCATGCTGGTGACGACTTTATCTAGCTCTTTAAGCCGTTCACTGGTTGCAGCCCCTGTGATTTCCTTTTTAATGTAAAGATATTCTGTGCCATTTACATCTCGAAAAGTGAAATCCTCTGGTGAGACACCTTGACTGCGGGCAAATCCTAATGCCGCTTTGGACCATTCGCCGTCTTCTGTTTGGGCGATTTTTTTTGCTGGACCTTTTGCTTCTTCCACGCGATCCGCCTGACGAAGAGCCACCTCTTGAACGAGAACGGCTAATCGGCGCGGCGTCGAAAAGCATTTGATAGCCCCGTAGCTGATTCGTTCTTCATTCAACCAGTCTTCCAGCCGCTTTTTGAGCTGTTCGACTGATGCTGATACATATTGTGCCGGCATTTCTTCTAAACCAATTTCAAGTAAAAAATCTTTACTCATGATCTGCCGCCTCCGTTTCTTTTAAAAGTGGGAAGCCGAGTTTTTCCCGCTCCTCGTAAAATGTTTTGGCAATGCGTCGTGCCAGGTTACGAATCCGGCCAATATACTGTGCCCGTTCCGTCACCGAAACGACCCCTCTTGCATCTAATAGATTAAAGGTATGCGAGCATTTCAAGACATAATCATACGCTGGAAAAACCAAACCGTTTGCCATTTGGTGAGCCGCTTCTCGTTCATATGTGTCAAAAAGTGTCAACAGCATATCTGTATTGGATGTTTCAAAGGCATATTTAGAGTTTTCATATTCTGCTTGGAAAAAGATATCCCGATAGGTAATACCATCTGTCCATTCCAGATCAAAAACATTTTCCTTATCTTGAATATAGCTTGCCAGACGTTCCACACCATAAGTGATTTCTGATGTCACCGGTGAACATTCCAAGCCGCCCACTTGTTGGAAATAGGTAAATTGAGTAATTTCCATTCCATCAAGCCATACTTCCCAGCCAAGACCCGCGCAACCAAGTGACGGATTTTCCCAGTTGTCTTCAACAAAACGAATGTCATGTTCGAGCGGGTTTACGCCGATGCGCTCCAAAGAAGCGAGATATAGCTCTTGAATGTTGTCCGGTGAGGGTTTCATCACAACTTGAAACTGGTGATGCTGGAACAACCGATTTGGATTCTCGCCATAGCGTCCATCAGCCGGTCTTCTAGATGGTTCCACATAGCCGGCTTTCCAAGGCTCAGGTCCAATCGCCTTTAAGAATGTGTACGGGCTCATTGTTCCCGCTCCTTTTTCAACATCATAGGATTGCAGCATGATGCAGCCTTGTTCAGACCAATAATCTTGCAATGTACGAATCATGGTTTGCAGATTCATTTTTCAACACCTCCATAGGATTTAGAGACGAAAAAAATCTCGTCTCTATATGCGTAAACATATAGGGACGAGATTTTGTCTCGCGGTTCCACCCTATTTGGAATTTGCCTGTGCAGCAATCTCCCACCTTGATTCCGATGTACTCCAGAATGCCTTCACACAATCTTTGACCGTCCGGCTTCCACTATCCCGGATTCGCTGTAAGTCAGTGAGATCAGCTACTCTTTTCCTTCAACGTACCTATTCGTATTACTTAAAAAGATACTGCATTTTGCGCATTTTGTCAATCCTGATCTTTTTCCTTTAGCAAGCTTCCCCAGCTATCCATTGATCGTAAAAATTTGCGACTTTTTAAATAAAGCCCGGTATGTTCATCATAATACGTATCGATCGCCTTTTGCAGCAGTGCCTTGGTCTCAGGTTTGACATTGATATTTCCCAGCCGATCCAGCTGAAAAATATAAAATAAACGCAGGAGCTTGACGACATTTTCAGGCAGATGCAGACGGTACGGATCCTTTTCAAAGCAGCGGTGACACACAATCCCATTGCTGCTAGTCGAAAAATCAAAGTGCCCTTCTGTTGCCCCGCAAATCGCACAGCGGTCCATCACCGGATAATGCCCCATGACATTCAACATTTTCATTTCAAAAATATTGATCAGAATGGCCGGATCATAGCCTTCATCAATATCACGCAAAACTTGGAAGAATAACTCGAATAAAAATGGATTTTTTTGCCGTTCTTCTGTGCCCTTATCCAAAAGCTCACAAGCATAGGTCGCATAGGCCGTCAAAAAGATATCCCGCTGAATCGAAGAAAATGTATCCATGACATCCCCCTGCTGCATCGTTACAAGGCCCTTTCCCCCGCCAAAAAACGTGTAAATGCCATGTGTGAACAGTTGCGTGCAGGCGGCTAGACGGCTCTTCGTTTTTTTTGCACCGCGTGCCACCATGCCAATTTTGCCGTACTCCCTTGTATAGAGAACCACGATTTTATCTGATTCCCGGTAACTCGTTTGTCGAATAATAATCGCTTCACATTTTTCGATAAGACATCCCTCCTTTGTGCTGTGCTCTTCGCAGTTTTTTCAATATCGCTTGTTCAATCAAAAGAAAACATGGTAAAATAGACAATGACAAAATTAAAAAGGAGACCACTATGAGCTCAATTGTTCAACTTGTACTCTTTATACTATTTATCTTATCATTGATCGGTCTGATTGGTGGTATTTTGATTCTTGTACTACGCAAGAAAAAACCGCTCGGTATTACATTACTATCTGTTTCAGGCGTTGTTTTTCTGTTCCTTAGTTGCTATTTTATCGGGCATCTATTTTTTTCCATCTATCAGGGCTATGAAAAAACTGCGACAGAAGAAAATGCAGCTGAAGCACTTGATCCTGATTACGGAAATGGCAGTGATGACTATTCCGATGACTACTTTGATGATTATACGGAGGGCGCATTTGGCAGTACGATGACCACAAGCAATCAAATTGTCGTCACAGTTTCCAAACCTTCCACCGGTAATCTCGATGAACGCGGCCTAGACAAATATTACAAAATCGACGTTGCCATCACCAATAATTCAGATGAGAATCTCTATGTTTCAGCAGATGACTTTTATTTATATGATTATACAACGGACATGTATCCGGATGTCATCGATAAAGATTATTTCCATGAAAAAATTGAACCTGGAAAATCCGCCAATTTTTCTGTCTACTTTGATTATGTGGACGACGATGCGGAACTTGAAGTCGAATATGCCGATTTAATCTGGAGTTGAAGAAATCCTGTCAAGCACACGCAAGCTTGACAGGATTTTTTTAATACTCGTCTTTGTCGAAACCATAGTCATGTAAATAATGTTCTTTGTCCCGCCAATTTTTTTGTACCTTTACCCAAACTTCAAGAAACACTTTTGAACCTAGCAAAAGCTCGATCTCTTTACGCGCACGCATGCCAATCTGTTTCAGCATCTGTCCTTGCTTCCCAATAATAATGCCTTTTTGAGTGCTGCGTTCGACAATGATGGTTGCCATGATCGTCAACTTTTCTGTTTTAGGATTTTTTTCGATGCCTTCGATCACGACGGCCACCGAATGAGGAACTTCTTCCCGCGTCAAATGCAGGACTTGCTCCCGAATCAGTTCGGAAATGATAAATCGTTCAGGGTGATCCGTAATTTGATCTTTTGGATAATACATCGGTCCTTCTTCGAGATGGGCGGTTGTCTGCTCTAAAAGCGTTGGAACATTATTCCCTTGAAGCGCGGAAATCGGAATAATTTCTGTGAACGGATAGAGGCTTTGATATTTCTCAATCAATGTAAACAATTCTTCTGGAGAAACCTGATCAATTTTATTAACTAAAAGGAAGACTGGTGTATCAACACTTTTTAGTTTTTCAATGATAAATTCATCACCGCGTCCAAGTCCTGTCACTGCATCAATGACAAAGTAAATTAAATCAACCTCGCGAAAGGTATTCAATGCGATTTTGACCATGAAATCGCCTAATTTGTGTTTCGGCTTATGGATACCAGGCGTATCGATAAACACGACCTGCGCCTCGTCTGTCGTATAAACGCCCTGTACCTTATTACGTGTTGTCTGTGCTTTGTCACTCATAATGGCAATCTTCTGCCCAATAATTTGGTTTAATAAAGTGGATTTCCCTACGTTCGGACGCCCCACAATTGCCACAAATCCTGATTTAAACTGTTCTGTCATTCAACCATATCCTCCGCTTTAAAGGCACCCGGTAAAAGCTCCTTGACGGTCACCTCAACCTGTTCCCCTTTTAAATTTGTTAATACTACTGGCATATCCGGACTGCAGAATTCGCTGATAACTTGCCGACATGCCCCGCAAGGCGAAACCGGTCCATCTGTATCCGCCACAACAACGAGTTTCTTGAAATCCGTCTTACCTTCCGAAACGGCCTTGAAAATGGCAGTTCGCTCGGCACAATTACTGAGCCCAAAAGAGGCATTTTCAATATTGCAACCCAGTATAACTTCATCTTGTTTCGTTACAAGCGCCGCACCCACCGGAAATTTTGAATACGGTACATACGCATACTCACGTGCTTTTTTGGCCAGTGAGATAAAATCATTTGTTTTCATCGCTATAAACTCCCATCTTTTCTAGTTCAACCATTGCCAAATATAGGGCAGAAAAATCACTAATCCGATAATCGAACTGATAACCGCGCCGAGCAAAACCGCCCCAGCTGCTACATCTTTTGCTTTTTTTGCTTCCACCATAAACTGATCCGTTGCCGCATCCACCGCTCGTTCGATTGCCGTATTGACAAGCTCCAGTGCGATCACAATCAAAATGCAGACAAGAAGCACAAGCCATTCGTCCTTTGTAATGTGAAAAAAGACGCCGCAAAAAAGCAATAGGATTGCAGCTACAAAATGGAACCTGAGATTCCGCTCTTCAATAAAAGCCGTTTTCAAGCCCGAAAAGGCATGTTTGAAAGATTCCAAATAAGTTCTGCTACGCTGATATTTTCTATCTTTGTAAGCCATAAGCATCCAACACTTCTTTTTGAAGTCCGAACATCACTTTTTCTTCTTCCGGCTGCATATGATCGTAGCCAAGTAGATGAAGCAGTCCATGAACAGCTAAGAAACCTAGTTCTCGGTCAAGCGAATGGCCGTAATCAGCTGCTTGTTCGGCTGCTCGTTCCGTTGATATGATAATATCTCCTAGAATGCGCGGCACACCATCTTCTGTCTCATAATGGATTTCCGTTTCTCCTTCGCCGATTTCTTCCAGCGCAAAAGAAATCACATCGGTCGCCTGATCCTTATCTCGGTAATCCCGATTGATCACGCGAATATTTTCATTGTCCGTAAACGTCACTGACAGCTCTGTATCCGGTGGTAATTTTAAATAATCCGCAGCAAATTGTAAAATATCTTCTACAAGCTGAATTTTTTCAGTGGCAAGTTCTTCTGTCTCATCGATCAAATCAATTTCGAGCAGCTTCATTTTTTTGATCCCCTTTCTGATCATCCGGATATTGGATCCGCTGATGATAAATACCATTTAGTGTCGTATTCAGCGTTTTTCGAATCACTTCGATTTCCGCCAGTGTAATTTCACACTCGCTGAATTGTCGATCCAGTAAACGATCCTGAATGATTCCGTCAACGATTGCCTGAATTTTTTCTTTTGTCGGTTCTGCGCACGCTCTAACAGCCGCTTCCACACTATCTGCAATATTGATAATCGCCACTTCTGTCGTTTGCGGTTTAGGCCCAGGATAACGAAATTCAGCTTCTGTAACTTCTGGATTCGTTTCTTTTTCTTTATAGTAAAAATATTTTAGCAAGGTGGTCCCATGGTGTTGAGCCGCAATGTCAATAATCGGCTGCGGCATATGATTTTCTTTTAGTATCTCTGCGCCATCTGTTGTATGCGCTAAAATGATGTCCCGACTTTGCTTCGGAGTTAACCGGTCATGGGGATTAATGCCTTGCAACTGGTTCTCCACAAAGTAAGGCGGTCGAAGGGTCTTCCCAATATCATGATAGAAACAGCCGACACGCACCAAAAGACTATTGGCACCAATTTGATCCGCACAGGCTTCAGCTAAATTCGCCACCATCATGCTGTGATGATAGGTTCCCGGCGCTTTCATCAGAATCTTTTTAAGAAGCGGATGGTTCGGGCTTGCCAGCTCCACTAAACGACTGGTCGTCAGTACGCCAAATACCGTTTCAAATAAAGGAATCAAACCAATCCCGATCACAAATGAGCCAAATCCCCCCACAAATCCGTATAGAATCGACAGCAAGTAGGTCGAGCTGAGAATGGTGGAATTATTGATCATGAGTAGGAAGGTAATAAATAACATATTGAAAAGTCCTACCCACAACCCGGACTGCAAAATTGCCGAACGTTTGCTATAATCTTTCAGCATGGAAATACTGGCCAGCCCGCTAAGCAGAATAAATACCGAAACTAGTAAGTTAATCGCACTAGTCGAATCGCTTTGAAAAACAAACAGACTCGTGACGGTCACATAAATCAAGCTGAGAAAAGCATATTTTTCATTGAGCAGAATTTTGGCCATCATTGGCGCGAGTGCAGCAGGGAACAAGAAAGCAATATTATTCAGATCTGCTGCTTCCAATATGCGAATCACCCAAAGCACCAGTAACATAATTACATAAATCGAACTGAATATCAGAACTCTTTGCTGAGCTTTCTTCTTCGGATAATTTTGTTTCTTCGTGAAAAAGTAGAGCAATCCGGCAAGCGCTAAAACAAACAGCCCGTAGCCTAGATACTGTTTGACTGGCATTTTTTGGTCAAGTAAATGTAGCAATTTCAACTGCCGATAGCTCTCGCGGTCAACAATTTGCCCTTCCTGCACGATAACCTGTCCTTGAAGAATTTTGACCGGAGAAACTGCTTGTGCGGCCTCTTTTTTCCGTTCTTCTGTCTGTTCTTTATTATAAGTTTCATTGGGAATGATCGCATAGGAAATGATGGATTTCGCAACATCCTTATAAGCAGAGGGAATGCTGGACAATTCGATGTCATCACGCGCCTCTACTTTGACACTATTCAAATTATCATCGCGAATACTTTCATCCATGATTTTAGTTAGTTCATCCACAATGCCTTTTTCAACAGTGTTCAGATCCTCGCTACTGGCTTCTAAAAGCGTGCGGAAAACATTGTCAGATAGGCCAGTCGTCATTTTTTCCGATACATTATCTGAGAGCTTGCTTTTCAGCATTTTTACTTTTTCATCAATGGTCGTTGCAGCAGGAGCCGCCTTATTTTCTTTTTCCGCCTTCTCTGCATTTTCTTTATCCTGCTCACTCGCTTCTTTGTTGACCTCATTTACATAGTCGAATAAAGATTCTACCAAAGCAACGCGATTCTGTCCGGTTTCTCGATTATGTGTATAGACATCTGGAACGGCATCCATGGCTTTTTGCTGTTCCTCTTCCGTCTTTTTCGTATCCTCCACGGTTTGTGGAGAGCGAATTGTTTTTTCAGCAACCGAAAACAGCTGAACATTGTAGGATTCCGGCTTGGTGAGCTGAATCAACAGAAAATATGAGAGTACGATGATTGCAATAAACAGAAGCGACACATACAAGCGTTTCTTTTTAGCGGACTGCCACCACTCTGTTACATGTCTTTTTTGCAAGACGTCCCTTCCTTTCTGATGCTACTTTCCTTCATAAGCCTTGATGATTTCAGCAACAAGCGGGTGACGAACGACATCATGGTGTTCAAAGTAACAAAAGCCGATATTTTTGACCGATTGCAAGACTTGTTCAGCATTGACTAAACCGCTCATTGCACCTTTTGGCAAATCGATTTGGGTCATGTCGCCATTGACGATCATTTTCGAATCATAGCCAAGCCGTGTTAAAAACATCTTCATCTGCGCAATTGTGGTATTTTGTGCTTCATCTAAAATAACAAAAGCATGATCCAGGGTCCGACCGCGCATATAGGCAAGCGGCGCAATCTCAATGACACCGCGATCCATCAGCCGCGTCGTATGCTCCACACCAAAAATATCATAAAGCGCATCATACACCGGTCTTAAATAAGGATCTACTTTCTCTTTCAAATCTCCAGGTAAAAAGCCCAAACTTTCGCCTGCTTCAACTGCCGGGCGTGTTAGAATAATCTTACTAACCTTGCCTTTTTTCCAAGCATCCACCGCCATCACAACGGCTAGATACGTTTTCCCAGTACCGGCAGGCCCCACGCCAAAAACAATATCATATTTTTTGACCATCTGGATATATTTCCGCTGTCCAAATGTTTTCGGACGAATCGGTTTCCCGTTGGCATTTTTGGTGATTTCATCTTCAAAAAGTGTTTGGAAATAAATCAGTGTCCCGTTTTGCGCCATTTTCACAGCCTGCGTCACATCTCGACCATCAATATGAATGCCTTGCTTCAAGACATCAATCAACGCCCCTATGACCGCTTTGGTTTGCATCACATCGGCCTCTTCACCTGACACCGTCACGCTTTCACCGCGTGTCACGATTTTAACACGAAGTAATTCCTCTAAAATGGCAAGATTAGCATCGCCGTTTCCAAAAAGTTCGACTGCTTCAACCGCATCATTTAGTTCAATGGTCTCTTGATAAACCTCATTTTGCATTCTATAGCCCCTTTAACTCTTTAAACTTTCGATATGGTTTCATTATACACGAAAAAGAGCTGCTTGGAAAACGGTATCTTCTGCAACAACTCATGTCTCGCCAAAAAAAGAACCAGCCGTTTAGCTGGTTCTTTTGGGTTTATGAAAGATATTGTTTGACAAATTGATTAACAGCATTTCCATCGGCTCTGCCTTTTACTTTCGGCATGATCGCTCCCATTACTTTACCGAAATCGGCTTTCGTGGTAGCACCTACTTCTTCAATTGTCGTTTTAACAATTTGTTCAAGCTCATCAGCTGATAATTGCTTCGGTGAATAATCTTCTACGATTGCGATTTCAGCACGAACCTTCTCAGCAAGATCTTCCCGACCTGCTTTTTCAAACTCAGAAAGTGAGTCCCGGCGCTGTTTCATTTCGCGCGCAAGAACAGTTATTTCATCATCAGAAGAAAGCTCTCCACCCTGATTGATCGCTTCATTTTGCAAGGCAGCTTTTAACATGCGGATGACGGTCAGTTTATCCTTCTCCTTATTCCGCATGGCTTGCTTCATATCTTCATTTAACTTGTCAAGCAGTGTCAACGAAATCATCACCTTTATTCTTCGATTAGAATTTACGTTTTCTTGCTGCTTCGGATTTTTTCTTCCGTTTTACGCTTGGTTTTTCATAGAATTCGCGCTTTCTGGATTCTTGCAAAGTTCCGCTTTTGGAAACAGTACGTTTAAAGCGACGAAGAGCATCTTCAAGCGATTCGTTTTTACGAACTACTGTTTTTGACATCTCTCTTTCCCTCCCTCCGACACTTACATGGACTAGTGAAAGTCCTCATACAACTCAGGAGATACCGGAAAAGCATCCTGAACTTCTGGGTAAGCATTCACTCACATTAAATTATATATGAAACCGCCTCTAGCGTCAATATGAAATCGTTAACTTTCACAACATTTCTTACCATCTTTTTTTAAGGCTTATTGCGCTAGGTCAAAATGATACGAAGCGGCCGAAAGAACATAGAGTGGCGCCGTCTCTGTTCGTAAAATCCGCGGTCCTAGGCCTGCAAATCGAACGCCCATTTCCTGCAAGAATTTTCGTTCCTTTTCACTAATACCGCCTTCAGGACCAAAAATACCTAGTATCCGTGCGCCCGGTGCCGCCTGTTCCAAAATATCTGCTAGCGTCTGTCTCTCACCTGATCGAGCACTTTCTTCATATGCACAAAAAACCGCATCATATGTAGCCGCTTCTTTTTGGAGAAAAGCACATAGGCTCGGCACATAGTCAACCTCAGGTAAATGCGTGCGGTGGGACTGTTCAGCGGCTTCTTTGGCAATTTTTTGCAACCGCTCCAGCTTTTTGGGTACTTTTTTTCCCTCCCATTTTGCCACCGATCGATCTGCTGCAAACACAAGAAACTGCGCAGCACCTAGCTCCGTCCCTTTTTGAACGATCCATTCAAGCTTGTCCCCTTTAGGCAACCCGGAAGCAATCGTAATAGATACGGGCAGCTCCGGATCTGTCTCAAGTAGCTTTAACACCCGGCATTCAACCGCCAGTTCTGTCACCTGCTCAATTTCCGCCCGAGCCGCGGTTTTCTGAAAAGCAAGAATCAACTGGTCCCCTTTTTCCATCCGCATGACCCGAACAATATGATGATAGTCATCTCCTGTGATGGAGACATGGCCAGCTTGTTGAAACGGCTCATCCACAAAATAGCGCTGCATCAGGCCTCGGCTCCTTTTTGGGCAATAATCGCCACCCAGTCGCCCTGCTGTTCTGTTTCCAGAACTGTCAGCCCTGCTTCAATCAAGGCTTCACGAACAACTTCTGCTTTTTGCTCAATAATTCCTGAGGCGATAAACAAGCTACCTGGGCGTAAATTCTTGTAGACGTCCTGCGGGAAGAGCAAGATGACCTCTGCTAGAATATTTGCCACAATGACATCTGCTTGTGCTTCGATTCCTTCCAAAAGATTATTTTGCCTAACTTCGATATGTTCCGCTACCCGATTCTGTTCAATATTCTCTTTAGCTGCACGTACTGCCACTTCATCTAAATCTAGCGCCAAGACCTTCTTTGCACCTAATTGAATACTTGTGATACTTAAAACCCCGCTACCTGTTCCCACGTCAATGAGGAAATCATTCGGTGTCACATACTTTTCCAGTGCACGCATGCAAAGCTGAGTAGTCGGATGTGTCCCTGTTCCAAAAGCCATACCAGGATCTAGCTCAATGATCAGTTCACCCTCTTTGCCGCTATACGTTTCCCAAGTAGGCACAACGGTAATTTTTTCTGTGATTTGAACGGGATGATAATATTTCTTCCAAGCCGTCGCCCAATCGTTGTCATCCACATCCTGCACAAAAAAGCGGAAATCGCCCAACGGAATATCGAATTCTGTCAAATTGCGCAATGTTTCTTCCAATTTTGGAATACTCGCCAAAAATTCTTCTGTTTTTAAAAAATAAGCCTTGATAATCACACCGTTTTCCGGATAATCGCTCCGTTCCAGTGCATAAATTTCACCAAATTGATCCCCTCTCTCCCGATAAAAATCAGCGGCATCACTCACAGAAACACCACTTGCTCCAAATTCATTCAACTGATAGCTGATCGGTTCTACTGCATCATTCAATGTATGAATTTCCACTTCTGACCATTCCATCTACTTGCCTCCTCTAACTTTATAGCGAAAAAAGCCGAATGGTAAGTGAGCATTTCCTCCGCACCATTCGGCCGTTCCTTATTCGCCTTTAAATGCTTTTTTCATTTTATCGAAAAAGCCGGATGTTTGTTCGTCCACATGGTCGCCCGTGGTTTTAGCGAACTCACGCAACAAATCTTTCTGTGCATCATCCAATTTTTTCGGTACGATCACTTTGACATCTACATGCTGATCGCCTGTTCCATTGCCGCGCAAATGCGGAACACCTTTGCCGCGCAGACGGAAAGTCGTTCCCGTTTGTGTGCCGGCAGGGATTTTTAGCCGTACCTTCCCATGAACAGTTGGCACGTCAATTTCGTCCCCTAATGCTGCTTGAACGAATGTCAGCGGTACTTCTACAAAGATGTCATCTCCTTCACGCTCGAAGAAATCATCTGGAATAACCGCAAAGACGACATACAGGTCTCCGTTCGGTCCGCCATTGACACCCGCTTCCCCTTCGCCAGCGACGCGCATTTGTTGACCATCATTGACGCCAGCAGGAACTTTCAATTTGATCCGTTTTTTCTTGGTTACACGGCCAGAACCGTTACAAGTGGTACATTTTTCTTTGATTTCCTTACCTGTTCCATGGCAGTACTGGCACGTTTGCTTATTGACAATTCGACCAAATGGCGTATTTTGCTCCACATTGATCGTCCCTTTACCACCACAATGGCTACATTTTTCAGGTTGGGTGCCTGGCTTTGCACCACTACCATGACAAGTATCACAATTTTCTTCCCGAGGAATTTCGATCTCAGCCTCTTTACCAAAAACAGCTTCCTTGAATTTCAAACGCATGGTATATTGCAAATCATTCCCCTGCCGCGGTGCATTCGGATCCCGTCTGCTACTGCCGCCACCTCCGAAAAAGGTGTCAAATATATCTTCAAACCCGGAAAAACCGCCGCCCGAGAACCCACCAGAAAAGCCGCCTGCACCGCCACCAAAGCCCTGATTAGGGTCCACGTGACCATACTGATCATATTGAGCACGTTTCTGGTCATCACTTAGCACTTCATAAGCTTCTGAGATTTCTTTGAATTTCTCATCGGCTCCTGCTTCTTTATTGATATCGGGATGGTACTTCTTGGACAGCTTCCGGTATGCTTTTTTGATTTCGTCTGCTGTGGCGCTCTTCTCCACGCCAAGTACTTCATAATAATCGCGTTTCGCCATCCGAATCACTCCTGTCCGTTAGATTTCATTTCTTAGGTATTGTATCACAAAGCCGCTTCGTTAAAAAGCTGTTTTCAGATAAAAAGTCAAAGCCAGTAAGCTTTGACTCTTCATCTGTTGGATTGTATGCCTATTTTTTATTTATTTTCTTTGTCGTCATCATGAATTTCTTCAAATTCTGCATCAACCACATCGTCAGCACCAGTTGCCGCTTCTGCTTCTGGATTTTCTCCCGCCGCCGCTTGAGCTGCCGCTGCTTGTTCATAAAGTTTAACAGAAAGATTTTGGACGATTTCGTTCAGTGCATCCGTTTTTTCTTTAATGACTTCAAAGTCTTCCCCTTTAAGGGCTTCTTGAAGTTCATCACGCGCTGCTTCTGCTTTCTTCACTTCTTCTTCTTCCACTTTTCCTTCTAGTTCCTTCAATGTTTTATCAACAGTGAAAACAAGTTGGTCGGCTTGATTGCGAAGCTCTGCATTTTCTTTCATTTTCTTATCGTCTTCTGCATTTGCTTCTGCATCTTTAACCATCCGATCAATTTCTTCATCTGTTAGACCTGAAGACGATTTGATAACAATGTTTTGTTCTTTTCCTGTACCCAAGTCTTTGGCACGAACAGTTACAATACCATTTTTGTCAATATCAAAAGAAACTTCGATTTGCGGAATACCGCGTGGTGCAGCTGGAATATCTGCCAATTGGAAACGACCCAAAGTTTTGTTATCTTTCGCCATTGGACGTTCACCTTGAAGCACATGGATATCAACAGCTGGTTGATTATCTGCCGCAGTCGAGAAGACTTGTGATTTTGAAGTTGGGATGGTTGTATTGCGATCAATCAGTGTTGTCATAACGCCACCCATTGTTTCAATACCAAGAGAAAGTGGTGTTACATCTAGCAATACTACATCTTTCACGTCACCGGAAATCACGCCACCTTGGATCGCCGCACCCATGGCTACTACTTCATCAGGGTTTACGCCGCGATGTGGTTCTTTGCCAAGTTCTTTTGTAATAGCTTCTTGAACGGCAGGAATACGTGTGGAACCGCCGACTAGGATGACTTGATCAATTTCGCTTGCAGAAAGGTTCGCATCTTTCAGCGCTTGGCGAGTTGGGCCAATGGTTCTTTCTACAAGATCATGAGTCAATTCGTCAAATTTAGCACGTGTTAAGTTTACTTCCAAGTGAAGTGGGCCACTTTCGCCAGCTGTGATAAACGGCAAGCTGATTTGTGTGCTCATCACGCCTGAAAGATCTTTCTTCGCTTTTTCAGCAGCATCTTTCAAACGTTGTAACGCCATTTTATCTTTTGAAAGATCAATACCGTTTTCTTTTTTGAATTCTGCGACCAGATAGTCGATGATTTTTTGGTCAAAGTCGTCGCCGCCAAGCAAGTTGTCACCGGCAGTCGAATGTACTTCAAATACACCGTCGCCAAGTTCCAAAATCGATACGTCAAAAGTACCGCCACCAAGGTCGAAAACAAGAACAGTTTGGTCTGTATCTGTTTTATCAAGACCATATGCTAAAGCTGCTGCTGTTGGTTCATTGATGATCCGTTCTACTTCCAAGCCGGCAATTTTACCAGCATCTTTGGTTGCTTGACGTTGGGCATCATTGAAATAAGCCGGTACAGTAATAACCGCTTTATCTACTTTTTCTCCCAAATAATCTTCTGCGTATCCTTTCAAATATTGCAAGATGATCGCACTGATTTCTTGTGGAGAATAATCTTTCCCTTCAATGGATTCCTTATAATCAGTACCCATATGGCGTTTGATTGAAATAACTGTATTTGGGTTGGTGATTGCCGCACGTTTTGCGACTTCCCCTACTTGACGTTCGCCATTTTTAAAGCCGACAACAGATGGTGTTGTACGAGCACCTTCTGGATTAGGGATGATTTTTGCTTCGCCGCCTTCTAATACCGCAACGGCTGAATTGGTTGTTCCTAAGTCAATACCGATAATTTTACTCATTGTTCATTTCCTCCAGTGTTAGTCAATTTATTGATTTACTTTTACCATTGACGGGCGAAGTACCCGGTCTTTGATTTTATAACCTTTTTGCAGTTCAGCGGTAATTTCGTTGGATGCTTTATCCGCGTCACTGTCTTGCATGACTGCTTGATGAAAATTCGGATCAAACTGTTCGCCAAGTGCCGCGATCGGCTCGATTCCTTCTTTTTCAAGGGCTGTTTGCAGCTGTTTGTAAACCATTTCCATTCCTGTCAAAATTGCTTTGACTTCCTCATGATCACTTTCAGTTGCAAGCGCCTTTTCAAAACTATCAAGTGCTGGAAGTAAATCCTCAGCTAAACTTTGCGCCCGGTACTTGATGGTCGCTTCACGGTCTGCAATATGTCGTTTTTTGACATTTTCAAAATCCGCTTGAAGGCGCAACAGGCGATTCTCCGTTTCAGCAAGCTTCTCTTCTAGCTTAGCAATCTGCTGCTGTTCGGGGGTTTGTTCAGCCGCAGCTTCTGCTTCTTCAAGCACCTCTTCCAGCTCTTCATTTGCCTCTTTTTCAATTTCTTCTTCTAATTTGTCTTTCTTATCTTTATTTTCGGCCACAAAAGTCACCTCCTGAAAAAACGACTGTTCTTTCAGTCCTTTCTTATTTTGTTAATCCTTTTTATAAAGCTTGGTTAGAATCGTTGTCAAATCTCGGCTGAAAACATCTACAAGGCCGATCATCCGACTGTATTCCATCCTTGTGGGACCGAGCAAAATGATCCCGCCAACTCGCTCATCTGCAATTCGGTAAGTAGCTGTAATCACGCTGATATTATCTAAAAACGCCTGATCCAACTCCCGTCCGATCTTCACTTGCAGGCCATCTGGAATATCACGAAACAGGTTATAAAGATTCTGCTCTTCTTCCATCAGGTCGAGATAGTGACGAATCTTGTCCACATCATGGAATTCCGGCTGATGAAGCAAATTGTTTTTGCCGCCAAAATAAATTTTCTCATGCGCCGCTTGACGAAAAGCATTCTGCAAGATTGACTGATAAAGACTGCTCTTTTCAATATTCTGTTCGATCAATTCGCTGACCTCAATCGGAATTTGCCGTTTGAGCTCATTGAGTGAAACACCCACAAGTCGATCGTTCAAAATATTGATCATTCGTTCCATACCAGCGAGTGTGACACCTTCCGGCAGTGTGACCAAATGATTATCCACATGTCCCTGATCTGTAATCAGTATCAGCATAGCCTGATCCTGACTAATCGGCACAAACCTGAAACCGCTGAGCTTATTGGTTCCTGACTCCGGTCCAAGCACGATCGACGTGTAATTCGTCAAATCCGAAAGAATCGAAGCAGAATTTTGAATCAGCTGCTCCATTTCAAAGTATTGCCTTGAAAAAAGACCTTCAATCACTTGCAAGTCTTCCTGCGGCAATGCCTGAGGACGCAAAAGATAGTCAACGTAATAACGATAGCCTTTTTCAGACGGAACCCGACCAGAAGAGGAATGTGTTTTTTCAATGAAGCCATAATCTTCCAGCACACTCATCTCGTTGCGAATCGTCGCCGAGCTAAAAGGGAGATCGCTTTCCTTCAACAAGTTTTTGGAGCCGACTGGCTGAACGGTCCAAGTGAAATGATCGATAATCGCTCTAAAAATCTGGAGCTGCCTTTCTGTTAACATATCTATCACCTCTTTTTAGCACTCGATGACTTTAAGTGCTAAATACAATTATAAATTTACCAAACATGTCCCCCTTCGTCAACTGAAAACACTCGATTTCAGCCTAAAGTTGGAGATGTTTGGTCAAAATTGGTCAATGGTGCGGTTTTTAGAGAAATTCTCGAAAAACATGATTTCCCAAAAAACGTCCCTCTCTTGTAAGTGCGATAGATTCATCCTGATTCAAAAGCCAGCCCTGTTCTGCGGTATACGCAATCGCTTCTTTGAAAACCTGTTCCATCGGTCGACCGAATTTTTCTAAGAAACGGGCCTTTGAAACTCCTGCTACTTTGCGGAGTCCTAGAAAAATCTCTTCTTCCATTTCTTCTTTCAACGTTAGCGGCTTGGTCTGGAAAATGGGCAGCTGATTTTTTTCAAGCGGCTCCATATACATTTTGATTGGTCCATAGTTGCTGTAACGCGTGTCTTCCAAATAGCCATGCGCCCCAGCCCCAAAACCGAAATAATGCTCATTACTCCAGTAGACCAGATTATGACGGCTTTGATAGCCTTTTGCAGCAAAATTACTAATTTCATATTGAGATTTACCTGCACGTTCCATTTCTGTCATCAAATAATCATACATATTCGCTTCTGCATCTTGACCGGGCAAAATCAACTGCCCTTTTTGCATCAAATTATAAAAAATCGTTTTTGGCTCAATAATCAAGGAATAGGCTGAATAATGCGGAAGATCTAGCGCTAAAGCCTTTTGCAAGGTATCCTTGAAATCCACTTCTGTCTGATTGGGCAGACTAAAAATCAAATCAATGCTGACATTTTCAAACCCGACTTTTTCCAAGTTTCGAATGGATTGGTAGACATCTTCCGTCGTGTGAATCCGCCCGATCTGCTTTAATAGTTCATTATTAAAACTTTGAACCCCCATGCTGATCCGATTGACCCCCATGGATTTTAGTGTCCGAATCTTTTCCAGCGAAAGATCACCAGGATTCGCTTCAAAAGTGAATTCCACGTCGTCCGTTAGTGGAAACAAGCGATGAACCGCCTCACAAAGCCTCACAAGTTGCTGTTCATTTAATGTCGTCGGCGTGCCGCCACCAACAAAAACTGTTTCAGTCGGCGTAAATTCCCGCGTTTTTGCTGTCAGCTCCATTTCACGAATCAATAAATTGACATACTGATCGACCGGCTGCCCTTCCAAAAACACTTTATTAAAATCACAGTAGTAGCAGATATGCTCACAAAAAGGAATGTGAATATAAACAGCTGTCAAAGCTTTCCCTTCCTTCTAAAATGAGCTGCCGATTATTTCACAGCAGCTCAAACCACGTTATTATTTTTGGTCGTCCATTTTCAAAATGGCCATGAAGGCTTCTTGTGGAACTTCCACTGAGCCGATTTGTTTCATGCGTTTCTTACCTTCTTTTTGCTTCTCAAGCAGTTTGCGTTTTCGGGAAACGTCACCGCCATAGCATTTAGCCAGCACATTTTTACGAAGTGCTTTGATTGTAGAGCGTGAAACGATTTTCGTACCGATTGCCGCTTGGATAGGGACTTCAAACTGTTGACGCGGAATAAGTTCACGCAGTTTCTCTACAATGATCTTCCCACGTTCATAAGCAAAATCACGATGAACAATAAAACTCAGCGCATCAACTTTTTCACTGTTTAACAGAATATCCATCTTCACAAGTTTGGACTCTTTATAGCCAATTAATTCATAATCGAACGACGCATAGCCTTTTGTACTCGATTTCAGCTGATCAAAGAAGTCATAAACAATCTCTGAAAGTGGAATTTCATAAATAATACTCACTCGAATATCATCCAAATACTCCATCGTAATGAAGGTCCCACGTTTATTCTGAGCCAGCTCCATGACGGCACCAACATAATCATTAGGTACCATAACAGTCGCTTTCACATAGGGTTCTTCCACGGACTCAATCACACCTGGTTCAGGCATTTCAGCAGGATTATCCACGATGATTTCAGATCCGTCTGTCAAGTTTACATGATAGATAACACTTGGCGCTGTTGTAATCAAATCAATTTTAAATTCACGCTCAATCCGCTCTTGAATAATTTCCATATGGAGGAGACCTAAAAAGCCGCAACGGAAACCGAAACCGAGTGCCTGTGATGTCTCAGCTTCAAATTGCAAGGCTGAATCATTGAGTTCAAGTTTTTCAAGGGCATCACGCAAATCATTATATTTGGAAGAATCAATCGGATAAAGCCCACAATAAACCATCGGATTGAGTTTCCTATAACCTGGTAGCGGTTCTTCTGCCGGATTGTTCGCCAGCGTAATGGTATCCCCAACACGTGTGTCACTGACATTTTTGATGGAGGCTGTTAAATAACCCACATCCCCCACCATTAAACAATCTTGAGGCGTGGCTTTTGGTTTAAAAACCCCTACTTCTGTCACTTCAAATTCTTTTCCGTTTGCCATCATGCGAATCGTGTCGCCTGGACGAACAACGCCGTCTACAATTCGGATATTCGCAATGACTCCACGGTAAGCATCATAGACAGAGTCAAAAATAAGCGCTTTTAGTGGCCGATCGATGTCTCCGGTTGGTTTTGGTACTTTTTCAACAATCTGTTCCAGAATATCTTCAATGCCAATCCCGCTTTTCGCCGATGCAAGGACGGCTTCACTCGCATCAAGTCCGATCACATCTTCAATTTCTGTCCGAACACGTTCCGGATCAGCTGCCGGCAAATCAATTTTGTTGATGACCGGTAAAATTTCGAGATCATTATCCAAAGCCAAATACACATTTGCAAGCGTTTGAGCCTCGATCCCTTGTGCGGCATCAACAACGAGGATTGCTCCTTCGCAGGCAGCAAGACTTCTTGATACTTCATAGGTAAAATCGACATGGCCTGGTGTATCAATCAAATGAAATGTATAAGTTTCGCCATCTTTCGCTTGGTAAGCCAGTTGAACGGCATTTAACTTGATCGTAATCCCGCGTTCCCGTTCCAAATCCATGGAATCAAGCAGTTGGTCTTTCATTTCCCGATGTGATAGCGCATGTGTTTTTTCTAAAATCCGGTCAGCCAAAGTTGACTTCCCGTGATCGATATGTGCAATGATTGAAAAATTTCTTATTTTTTCTTGACGAGCAAGCATTTCTTCTTTGTTCATTCTCCCAGCTCCTGATTCGAACTCATCTTTATAAGGATGGCAAGCTAAATTTGATTATATCAATACATAACCGATTATTCAATGGCTTCTTGACAGATTTCCGAATAAAATTAAAGAAAGTTAGAAAGTATTATTGCATTCTTATAGGCTTTTCGGTATAATAACATTTGTTCATGTGTAATTAAAGGGTATATGATCGAATGAAACACTTGTTTTTACAGGTGGTTAACAATCAGAATTACCTCATTAGTTTGGACGGAGGTGAATGGAATGCCAAATATTAAATCTGCTATTAAACGTGTAAAAACGACGGATTCGCGCAACAGCCGTAACGTTGCTCAACGTTCTGCAATGCGTACAGCCATCAAAAAAGTTGAAGAAGCAGCTGCTAACGGTGCTGAAAACACACAAGATCTTTACGTTGCCGCTTCGAAAAAAATCGACATGGCTGCAAGCAAAGGCTTGATTCATAAAAACAAAGCTGCACGCGACAAATCTCGTCTAGCTGCTAAACTAGCTAAATAATGCATAAACATCACACACGCGTGTGGTGTTTTTATTTTGCAGAAAAACTGTGAGGATTGAGGGTCTCCCCTTTTCCTCACAGTTTTTTTAACGCTCTAGAGAAGCTTTTCGTCTATCTTCTAACTCAAATAAAAACCATTCCAGTTTTTGTTCACGATTCCCATACCCTGTTTTAAGCTCCAAATCTATTTCAGCTAGATGAAGTAAAGCCACTTGCAATTCCTCAGCCGAAAAGTTGCGCGCTTGTTTTGTCGCAATTTTCACCCGAAACGGATGCACCTTAAGTTTACTTGCGATTTGTTGGCTGCTGTAGCCTTGTTTTTCTAAAATCTTAATTTGATTAAGCAGTCTAAATTGACTGGCAATCAGTGCAATAATTTTAATCGGCTCTTCTTTTTGTTTGAGCAGATCATAATAGATGCGCAGAGCCCCGCTTGTATCCATGGCAATCATTTTATCTAATAAAAGAAAGATATTCTGTTCAAGCGAGCGCACGACAAGTTGCTCGACATCTTGACGTCCGATTTCCTTCGTTTCAAATTTATACAAGAGTAGTTTGTCCAGTTCATTCATTGCGGCAGTTAAATTCCCACTTGTGAGCTCGTAAAGCCGCTCGACTGCCTGCTGCTCCATCTGATAGCCATTTTTCTCAGCTGCTTTTTTCAGCCAATTTAAGAATTCTTTTTCATCTGGTTTTTTCGCTTCAATGATTGTCGCAACTTTTTTTAATTGTTTGGTCAGTTTTTTACGCTCGTCCAACTTTTCGACCCGTGCTACTATGATGAGAATCGTATAATCAGCCGGAGATTCCAAATATCTGGCAAATTTATCCGTATGGTGTTCAACTTTGCTTTTTGTTTTTTCTGTGGTTAAAAACACTGGATGACTCGCAAGAACGATTCGGCGATCCCCAAAAAAAGGCAGTGTTTCTGCTTCTTCCATGACTAGTTCGATAGGTGTCTCTTCCAAATCAAAATGCGCATAGTTAAAAGACTGTTCCTCTTCACTGAGTCCTGCTGCTAAAATTCGCTTTTTACTTTCGTTGATAATATAATCCTCTGTTCCAATGATGAGGTAAACAGATGATAGCTGTCCTGATTCCATTTTTTTCCATTCTGCCAGCATTTTCATGCCCCATTTCTTCTTTTCTGTTCTCATCGTAATCGAAATTTTTTCCGAATGCAAGTCACGGAACTAAAGTCGTGATGAACCCTTTGCCAAACTGATACTGGATAGCTCCCTGCTCATCTGTCCGATAAATGATCGTATTATTTTTTTCTAGGGCCTGCAGCGTTTCCTGATGTGGGTGGCCAAAGCGGTTTTCTAAGCCGCATGAAATAACAGCCACTTCAGGATCTGCTACTTTTAACCAAGTACTTGTAGTTGAAGTTTTACTCCCGTGATGGCCTACTTTTAATATGTCAGTATCTTGAATAATTCCCTGTTCAAGCAAGGCCTGTTCGCCTGCCGCTTCCAAGTCGCCTGTAAAAAGCCACCGTTTTTGATCCAATATGGCAGAAATCACAATAGAATCATCATTGCCACCATTTCCGCCCTCACTTTTCGGTGCTAGAATTTGGAAATATTGTCCCGCTGCTTCAAACTCCATCCCTTGCACCACGTTCACGACTTTGATTGTTGGATTTGCAGCCAAAGCTTCCGCCATCAACGTTTTATTTTCTGAACCACTCGTTTTATACAATGTGTCGATATCTATTTCTTTGATCAAGTCTTGATACGCACCAATATGATCTGCATCACTATGTGTCAAAAAAATCTTGTCCAGTTTACTAATTCCAGCTGCTTTAAGTGTTGGCACTAGCACATCTTTCCCAATCGTAAAGGGATCTTTTCGCTTGGCCCATGCCTCTTTTTCAAAAACTACTTGACCGCCCGTATCGATTAAATAATCACCTTGGCCTAGTGGTAATCGTATCAAAATGCTATCGCCTTGACCCACATCGATAAAAAGAATTTGTCCATGTAGTGGCATTCGTACAGCAACAAGAAGCAGCAAGTAGACGACCAGCAAGAGCTTAACAGAACGCCGCTTTTCAAACATGTAGAAAATAAGCCATGTTATCCCTAAGAAAAGCAGCATTTGCCAAAAATCAGGGCGACCGGTCACAATGGTTTGCAGAGGGAAGTGACTGAAAAAACTTGTCAACTTTTCGGTCCAAATGAGCAATTGATCTAGTATGCTGGCGCATAAGAAATGTAGCGGCTGAAGTGGCCAAACAAGCATATTTATCAGACATAACGGTAAAATGAGCACAGAAAATAAAGGAACGTAAAACAGATTAAAAAGCAGGCCTATCATTGAAAATTCATAAAAATGGAACATCATAATCGGTGCTGCTGCGAAAGTTGAAACAAAGGATATCGCCAAGCTCTTAGTGAAAAAATGTTGATAACGCCCCAGCCAGATTCGACTAGAAAGAATGATCGCAAAGGAAACGGCGAACGAGAGTTGAAAGCCTGCTTCATAAAGGACATTCGGTCGCCAGAAGAAAAATAGCAGCCCAGCTATGCACAGACAAATCAGGCCGGACCATTTTTTTGACCACATCACGCCCATAAATGTCAGCATGCCCATGATGGCTGCTCGTAAAACAGGCGGATTAGCCCCGGCTAGGACTGCATACAGTGGTAAAAATAGACATAAAATAAAAGCAGCCCGTTCTCGTGTTATGCCCAATCGAATGAATATAAAGTAAACAAGCCCGCTAAACAAATTGATATGAAGCCCTGAAATCGCTAAAAGATGCACCACGCCTAATTGCTGATATTCTTGGTAGACTTCTTGCGAGAGCCCCGTCTTATCCCCCAGTAAAAGCGCCTGCATGTAACTGGATGTCCGTTTAGAAAAGCCCTGTTCTAATTGGTTTAATATCGTTTGCCGTGTATTTTGAAACAGATAGCTAAGCTTTGTCGCATGTTGATTCGTCTTAGTTATTTGCGTTGCTTCAAGTTCCCAGAAGATTCTCTGCCTTTCCAGATAAGTACGATAATTGAATTGATCAGGATTCCGATTATTCTCTGGTTTCGTCAGTGCGCCTTTGACATGAAGAACGTCCCCATATTGAAGCTCTTTAAAAGCCCTCTGCTCTTGTTCCGTTTGGATGGTATAGCCAAGAGCAAATGATTCCCCATTCGCTGTCACAATGGCCTTATAACGATCCCCATCTACTTGTTGCTTTTTGGCAATAATGACTTCCCTATCAAAGTCCCCGGCTGCCACCTGTGTCATATGTAAAAACTGATCGATCATTTTATATCCTGATCCAATCAAAAGGGCACAGAGAATCAGCAGCCAGCTTTTCTTATGGTGGTTTAAAAGAAAGCCTCCACCTATCATGGCGATGCACACAAGCAGCAAAAAAGGATGATAGTCATAGAGTACGGCCCCGCTAAAAAGGAAGACCGTAGCTAGAAAAAGTTTTTGTTCGATAAAGAACCTCTTTCTAGGATAGCTTGTTCTCGATGTTCTGAAGAAGACGCGCAGAAATCTCTGGCGAAAGTGTTTCT
Organism: Listeria costaricensis; assembly: GCF_900183385.1. Lineage (GTDB taxonomy): Bacteria > Bacillota > Bacilli > Lactobacillales > Listeriaceae > Listeria > Listeria costaricensis. Next base: position 192,731 of record NZ_FXUT01000001.1, on the reverse strand, counting down.
TCTCGAATTGCCTCTTTTATCGCTTCCAATGTTCGATCTTGGCCATTTATACCTTCTAGATTTAGAATTTCATGCTCAAAAGGCACTTTTTTCACCAGTACGCCGGCTTGCTCGAAAAGCTCGATTGCATAAGGATGATTTTTGTAGTCTTTCGCATAATAGACGGTTTTAATACCTGCCTGAATGATTGATTTGCAGCAGGCAACACAAGGGAAATGTGTCACATATAGTTCTGCCTGATCTGTAGAGGCACCAAACTTGGCACATTGCAAAATCGCGTTCATCTCCGCATGAATGGTCCGAATGCAATGTCCTTCTACTACCAGACAGCCATGTTCTGCACAGTGGTCCCCACCTGCGATGGAACCGTTATATCCGCCTGCAATGATTCGCTTATCCCGAACAATCGTTGCTCCTACCATCAATCGTGTACATGTACTGCGCGTTGAAATTAAATGGCTTTGCGCCATGAAAAATTGATCCCATTCGATTCGTTGCAAAGTAAAAACTCCTTTATGCGTTTTTCCTTAAGTATAGTGCTTCTTATTGGAAAACGTCAATACTCGCTCACAAAAACGTACTCGGCCAATTTTTCCACCGTCTTTTCACCTATCCCACTAACGTTTGTCAAATCATCAACGGATTGAAAGAGCCCTTCTTCTTCGCGATAAGTAATGATTGCTGTGGCTTTGGCTTCACCAATTCCGGGAACCTCTTGCAGGTCTGCTGCTGTTGCGCTGTTCAAATCGACTTTGTCTGAGTCTGTTTCTGCCTGCTGGGTGACACCCGCACTAGGAGTCGATGCGGACACTTCACCTATTTTGGGCACAATTAACAGCATTTCATCTTGGAGCTTAGCGGCTAGATTGATAGCCGTGACATCCGCTTCCTCGGAAAATCCGCCTGCCATTTGGATGACATCCTGAATACGCCCATCCTTTGGCACTTGATAGACGCCTGGCTTTTGGACAGCACCTTTCACATCAATGTAGTAGCGTGAAGGTGTTTCAGTATTCTTTTTGTCCGCTTCAACCGTTTTATTCGTCTCCTCTGCTGTCTCGATTGAACTTGCAGAGGCAGCGGGTTGGCTTAGTTCTTCCTGTTTAGTCATGAGCGTATAGCCAATTACAAGTAAAAGCACGGCAAGAGCTGCAAGACCGTATTTCCAATGAGGTTTTATTTTTTCGAACATCTGAGACCACCTATCCTTTTATTTATTATATTCGCCATACTGGGCCGATTTCCTTTTCGCACAAAAAAAGAAGCAGATCACAAAATTACCTAATCTGCTTCTTTTTTGATTTTATCCTTATTTATAAGCTTGAAAAAGATTGTTTACTTCATAAAAATTTATTTTTCGCACACAAAGAAAATCCGTTCACTCGTTGACACTGGGGCTACTTTTTCAAAATCTGCATAGACTTGAATCTTTGAAAAACCAGCTTGATTCAGCATGGCTAGATAGGCCTCCACTGGGTAGGTTCGTTCTTTATGCAGCTCATCTTTTCGCGTGTAGCGGCCATCATCATCCTGCACAAAAAAGCTCAGCTCATGCTCGACTGAATGAGGTGCCTCTCCTTTATAGCTTTGCCAGATTGTTGAAATCGCCGGATCAGCATCTGTGTATTGATATTCATGAAAAAGTGTATCGATTTTATAAACGGAATGCACGTCAAAAAGGAATTGCCCACCAGTAGCTAAATGGCTATAAGCCCGCTGAAAAGTATGCTCGACATCTTCTGTTTCTTCTAAATAATTGAGTGAATCACAAAAGCAGGTAATGAGATCAAACTTTTCCGACAGTTGGAATGAAGCCATATTTTGTTCATATAATGGGATTTCAAGATCAATTTGCCGAAATTTTCGTTCTGCCACTTGGATCATTTCTTTTGAAAGATCGATCCCTGTCGTCTCAAAACCGGAAAGCGTCATTCGTAGTAAAAATTCCCCTGTGCCACAGCCCAAATCCAACATTTTACCCGTTGATTTTTTTAGCAGAGATAGGGTAAATGCCAGCCATTCTTCATAGAGCTCCTCTTCCATCAATTCATCATAAAAAGAAGGAAAATATTCATAACTCAAAGTTCGTCTGCCTCCTAAAAAACCGATGGGCTTCCCCACCGGTTCGCTTTCTTATAAGGGTGTAAACGCCGTGCTGACATCTTCAAGCGGCGCATCTCCCCAAAGTTTCTCCAAATTATAATAACTGCGTTCGTCACGGTGGAATACGTGCACGATGACGTCTTCTAGATCAATTAATACCCATTTCGCCGCATCAAAGCCTTCCAAGCGGTTAACAGGAATATCATTTTCTTGTGCTTTTTCCTTAATTTCCCGCGCAATGGCTTGTACTTGTTTATCCGAATTCCCGTGACAAATCACCACGTAATCGGCAAAACTTGAGATTTCTTTCATATTAAGCGCTAAAATATCCTCTGCGCGTTTGTCGTCCGCTGCTTTTGCAACGAGCATTAAAGTTTCGTGACTATTCATCAAATTAATTGACATCTCCTTTAATTGTTTTACTTGAAAAATCATTATACGCCTCAAATGTATCAGGGAAAATGGGGCTGTTTTTACTTGCAAGAAAGATAATCGTTCTGCCCAGCGCGTAAAGCATGGCCTGATCAAGCGACTGAAAGACTAATTCTCGCGCTTTTTCCACACCTGGAAAGTCACGATTTTCTTCTGTATAGTCGGCTAAATAGAGGATTTTATCCAGCGTGTTCATTCCAATTTTTCCGGTGGTATGGACACGAATTGCTTCTAAAATATCCGGGTCTTCTACATCAAATTCCGTTTTTGCAAAAAAACTGCCCACTGGTGCATGCCATAAAGACGGATGATAGGAAAGTAATCTCGGATCCATTTTTTCCTGGACGATAATGTCTTTCTGCGTTTTGGTGTCTGTATATTTGGCATAATCATGAAGTAGAGCCGCCAGACTTGCCTTCTCGACATTTTCTCCATAATGCTCTGCCAAACGAATCGCCTGCTTTTCAACACCGAGCGTATGGATATACCGTTTTTCCGGCATAGCTAGCTTTACTTTTTGGAGAATTTCAGTTCGTTTCATAAAGTTGATGCTCCTTTATATAGGCTGCTACTGATTTTGGAACGAGTGTATCGATAGGCTGACCTTGCTGCAGCCGCTCACGAATGGCGGTTGAAGAAAGATCCGATTCCGATACTTCGACCCAGATAATTGGATAAGGCGTTGAAAGCGGATAGTTTGGGCGATTAACACCGACAAAATGAACGAGTTTGAGCAGCTGATCGATCTGATACCACTTTGGCAGATATTCAACCATATCCCCGCCGATAATAAAATAATAATCGATTTCTGGATGCTCACTGGTCATTTCTTTCATGGTCTCATATGTGTAGCTTTTCCCTTGTCTCAGAAGCTCTCGCTGGTCGATCGTAAAGGAAGGTTTATCAGCCGTTGAAAGCTGTAGCATTTGCAGACGATCGGCATCACTTACAAGTCCGCTTGCTTCTTTGTGCGGTGGAATCGCGTTGGGCAAGAAAATAACCTGATCCAAATGAAGCTTCTTTTGAACGGCCTCTACAATCGATAGGTGCGTCAAGTGCGGCGGATCAAACGTGCCACCCAGAATCCCGATCTTTTTTTTCATTTTATTCGCCTCTCATCAAGGGAGTTCAATCTCTTTTTTATTTTTTGATTCCTTGTATAAAATAATTGTTCGACCAATCAGCTGTACGAGTTCTGCCCCTGTACGGGCGCTAAGGGTTTCCGCTACTTCCTGATGCGATTCCTCCACATTTTGCAAAATCGAAACTTTAATCAGCTCGCGCGCTTCTAACGCCGCCTGAATCTGCTTGACCATATTTGGCGTAATGCCGCCTTTCCCTACTTGAAAAATAGGTTGTAAATGATGCGCCTCTTTTCTCAGATAACGCTTTTGTTTTCCTGTTAACATTCGTGTCCTCCTACTTCAAATCAAGCGCCTCAAGCACAGCCTCTTTCATTAAATGGCGGTCCGGCTCGATATTTGTCCAATGGGTAAAAGCAAGTGCTCCTTGCCCGACAAACATGGGGAGACCGTTCTGTGTGATAGCGCCTTTTTGCTTGGCTTGTTTTAAAAAAGTTGTTTCATAAGGATTATAGATAATATCCGAAACGATCGTCCCTGCTGCCAAATTCGCAAGCGAAAGTGGTACATCCTGACTGGAATTCGGCAGCCCGATGGACGTGGTTTGGATGATGATATCATACTCGGCTAGCTGCCTTTCCGCTTCCTGTAAAGAAATGGCCTGGTCTTCTGGAAAGCTCAGCATTTCTTCTGCTCGGGCTAGTGTCCGGTTAGTCAGATCGATCGGACAACCAACCTGCTGCTTGATGGTCAGATAGATGCCTTTACTGGCACCTCCCGCGCCGATCATTAAAATTCGGTCTGACTTATCGAGCGGCCTGATTTCTTCTAAACCCTCGAGATAGCCTTGACCGTCTGTATTATAGCCGTGCCACTTGCCATCTTTTAAAACGGCGGTATTGACTGCTCGACATTCTTTAGCCAGCCCATGAATTTCATCTAAATGCGGTATAATGCGTTCTTTGAAGGGCGTCGTAATATTAAAACCAGATACACCCGTTGCTTTTAGTGCTTCGATTTCTGCGTCAAATTGCGCTTCGTCGACGTAAACCCGGCGATAGTGGGCATCTATTCCTAATGCTTCGATGGCGCGGTTATGCATGGCAGGTGACAACGAGTGACGAATCGGATTTCCAATTACGGCGTATTGTTTCATATTTTCCCCTCCACTATTATTTTAAATGAGTGCTTGCCGAATCGACACGCTCACGCCTTTTGGTACCCAGGCCGTGACTTTAGCGGATCCATTTGGAAGCGAGACCCAGCCGAGACCTGAAAAGACGATATCCGCTTTCTCACGGACGGAAAACGTATATGGCACAAGTTCTGGCAAGGTTTCAATGTTTTCAGCTGCCGGCGGTGTCAGCACATGGCCTTTTTGCGTAGCATACAGCTGATCGGCCTTTTCAAGCTTCGTGCGGTGCGGTTCCAACTGATTCGACATATAGACCACAAACGGCTGTCTCGGCCCCTCAACAAAATCGATTCGTGCCAGCGCCCCGAAAAATAGCGTCTGTTCGGCATTCAATTGAAAAGTGATCGGTTTGATTTCTTTTTTGGGAGAAATCAGTTTGAGCGTTTTGGTATCAATGAAATGGGCCATTTGATGATGATTGATAATTCCTGGCGTGTCAACAAGCGTGCTGCCGCCTTCAAGTGGAATTTCAATCCGGTCAAGTGTTGTCCCAGGAAACTGTGAAGTGGTGATCACATTGCTTTCGCCAGTTGCCCGCTTGATGATCCGGTTGATCAAGGTTGACTTACCAACATTGGTACAGCCGACCACATAGACATCCTGCCCTTCCCGGAGCTCCTCAATTTTTTCAAGCAGTTCGTCAAATCCGCGTCCTTTTTCCGCACTGACTAAGGCGACATCTTGTGCCCGCAAGCCAAGTTCTTTCGCACGCGTTCGCATCCATCTGGCCATGCGCTCTCGTTTGACTGATTTAGGTAGCAAGTCTTCTTTATTGCCCACCAAAAGGACTGGATTATTGCCGACAAAGCGGTTAAGTCCGGGAAGCCAGCTGCCGTCAAAGTCAAAAATATCCACCACATAGACAATGAGTGCCTGTTTGGTGCCCAGTTGATTCAAGATTTCTAAAAAATCGTCATCTGTTAGCGGTACATCCTGAATTTCATTATAATGTTTTAAGCGAAAACAACGCATGCAGATGACCTGCTCATTTTTCAGCGATGATTGTGGCGCATAACCGGGTTTTGATTTGTCTTCTGTTTGAATAACGGCCCCGCAGCCGATACATCGTAATTCTTCCGTCAAAGCGATTCCTCCCACTTCATACTCTTTTTCTTGCTCAATTGTTTTAAAATGATTCGTTCCATCATTCGATTAAATTTCGTCGCAAGTCCATCCGTTTCTTTTACCGGTCGAACAAAAATCGTCATCAGTTTCTGCCGATTCCCTCCGAAAATATCTGTCATAATCTGGTCACCGATCATCACGGTTTCCTCTGGAGTCGAATCCAGCCGTTCCAATGCCTTGTGAAAATTTTTAGCAAGCGGCTTTCTGGCTTTGGCTAGATAGGGAATATTCGTGACTTTGGCAACACGCGCCACACGTTCCTCGGAATTATTGGAAAGAATCATCACCTTGATGCCTTCTTCTTCTAATAGCGTAAACCAGTTGATGATCTCATCCGTTGCATCCAGTTGATCCCACGCGATGAGGGTGTTGTCTAAATCTGTCAGTACAGTCGTTTTTCCTAATTTACGCAGATGCTCTGCCGTAATCCCAAATGGTGTCTGGAGCATCTTATCTGGTGAAAATTGCTCGAACAATTCTTCGCACCTCAATTCAAAAGTCTAAAAAATTCTACTTGTTCCTTATCATAACGCGAAACAAACAGATAATCTATAAAATTTTATCATCTTTCTTCTATTTTTACAAAAAAATTTTGTCAGGCGGCAGATATCCGCTTGTTTTCCAAATATTTTCAATCAATGCTATAATGAAAAAGAACATTTCGTTTGAAGAAAAAGGAGGAAATCAGATGACAAAAAGCTATGCACAGGTCTGGGATTTAGATGCTATTTATCAAGGCGGCAGCACATCGCCAGAACTGCAGGAGTCTTTACATAATTTAAAACAGGATATTCAGAGCTTTGTCCAAAATGTGGAAGATTGGGCCGTGCCTGAAAGTACGGAGGACAGCGTGGAATTCCTTTTGCTCATCAACCAAAATGCGGAAATTTCAAAAGGGCTGATGAATGCTGGCTCTTTTTTAGAATGTCTGGCTTCTGCTGATGTTAATGATGAGCGAGCAGTCGAGCTTAGTGGCCTTGTCTACAGTTATGCTGCGGAACATGCAACAGCACTCGATGACTGGTACGAAAAATTTGCAGAAACAGATGACCAAATTTGGTCTGAATTGCTTCAACAAAGCGGCCTTTCCCAGATCGCTTATGTTTTAAATGAAGCGCGCGAAAATCGGAAACAAAAAGGATCCAAGGAACAGGAAGCGGTCATTAATGCACTATCCGTTGATGGTTATCGCGGCTGGTCGGATCACTATGATACGATTGTTGGCAAGCTTCGGATCGAGATTGAATTAGACGGGCAAAAGCAGACCCTTTCTGCTGGACAGGCGCTCAATATGCTGAATGATCCCGATCATCAGGTTCGCCAGGAAGTTTTCCGCGCTTATACAGAGGCCTGGCAGTCGAACGGTCGCTTATTTGCTGACACACTTAACCACTTGGCAGGCTTCCGTCTAAAAACCTACGATATTCGTGGTGAGGAAGATTTCTTAAAAGAACCGCTTTCCTTAAACCGGCTCGACAAAAAGACGCTGGATACGATGTGGAAAGTCATTGAAGAGCATAAAGCGACATTCGTGACATTCCTAGAGAGAAAAGCGCAACTGCTGGGGCTCAAAAAATTGAGTTTCTATGATGTGGAAGCGCCACTCGTCTTGACTGAACAGCCGAAAAAATATAGCTATGACGAAGGGGCCGCCTTTATTCTGGAACAGTTTGAGAAATTTAGTCCAAAAATGGCTCGCTTCGCTAAACATGCTTTTGAAAAACGGTGGATTGAAGCCGAAAACCGTGATAATAAGCGGCCAGGTGGTTTTTGTACAGATTTCCCACTTGTGAAAGAAAGTCGGATTTTTATGACGTATGACGGGGCTCCGGGAACGGTTGCCACGCTGGCACACGAGCTTGGTCATGCTTTCCATTCACATGTTATCCGCAATGAGCCTTATGAAAATACGGATTATGCGATGAACGTGGCTGAAACGGCTTCGACATTTGCGGAAATGATTATTGCAGATGCTTCCGTAAAAGCCGCCACCTCAAAAGAGGAAAAAATTACCCTTTTGGAAGATAAAATTGGTCGCAGTATCGCCTTCTTTATGAACATTCATGCTCGTTTCTTATTTGAAACGCGTTTTTACCAAGAACGCAAGAATGGTCTGCTTTCTGTAGACAGCCTGAATCGACTGATGGAAGAAGCACAGCGCGAGGCTTATCTGGATGCTCTTGATGAGTACCATCCGCAATTCTGGGCTTCTAAGCTGCATTTTTATATTGCCGATGTACCGTTCTACAATTTCCCTTATACGTTCGGGTACCTCTTCTCGCTTGGAATTTACCATAAAGCACTTGAAGCGGGCAAAAGCTATGAAGACGACTATATTGCCCTTCTGAAGGATACCGGTGCCATGTCAACGGAAGAACTGGCGCAAAAACATCTTCATGTTGACTTAACCAAACCGACTTTCTGGGAAGATGCCGTCAAACTGGCTGCAGCTGACGTAGATGAATTTTTACAATTAACAGAAGAGCTTATCTAAAAAATAAAAGAACAGAAGATCCGGCGAAACTCGTTGTCGGATCTTCTGTTCTTTTTAGATTTCTGCTAGAAGCGCGAGAATGCAGGCAGAGGACATTTCGGAGGCTTTCTGTAAAAATGTATCGAAATCTCCTGCTGCTTCTTTATCGGCAACATCCGATAGCGCCCGAATCATCACGAATGGGATTTCAAATTGATGGGCCACTTGTGCAATCGCAGTCCCTTCCATTTCAACGGCCTTCACTTCTGGGAAAAAGGTTTTGATCTGTTCCCGCTGCGCCTCTGTTGAAACAAAAGAATCATTGGTGATCACAAGGCCAAACGCTACATGATTGGCGGTCTCTGCCAGTTTGGCGCGATAAATGGCGGCAGCTTTTTCAGCCAGTGCCGTATCCCCTTGATAAACTGCTGGCATTTGTGGAACCTGCCCATATGCATAGCCGAAAACCGTCGCATCGACGTCCCCATAGGCCAAGCGGTCAGAAATGATGACGTCACCGATTTGAAGCTCCTCACCAATGCCGCCAGCACTTCCTGTATTGATCAGTACATCTGGTTTAAAATGATCACAAAGCAAGGTCGTTCCTAAGGCTGCATTCACTTTGCCAATTCCTGACTCAAGCAAAATAACCTCTTTCCCGCTAAGTGTCCCCGTATAGAATTTAGCCCCTGCGATTGAAGTTTCCGCATAGTCTCCCATCGCTTCCTTTAAAATCGCCACTTCTTCTGCCATGGCTCCAATAATCGCAACTTTCATCCTTTTTCATCCTCCATCATAAAAACGCGAGCCTTTTTGATATGCAAGTCTCGCGCTTTAACGTTTATCATTTGATTTCAATACTTCTACTTTTGTTGGTTGCCAGCCCTCACCGTCGCGCCAAGTAATATAGACGCGGTAAGCCTGATCCGGCGTGCTTTTAGCTGAGACAGTTCCGACTGACTGTGTGGCAGGATCGGCGCCGCGGCCTACATACCAGATGGTCATATCGTCCGCTGAAATATCTGTCGCCTCTGAAAAGGCTTGGATTTTTTCGTTCCAATCTGTACTGTTCATTTCATAAGAGTTGACATGATCGCCGGATTGCTTGGTTCCCACTGCCTTCCAGTCTTTTGAAATAACTTTTGAGACATTGGGGTCACTGCTCTCCTGCTCTTCAGTGGTCGCTGAATCTTTTTCCGTTGCTTGCTCCTTATCCTCTTTTGCCGATTGATCGCTTTTAGCGGCATCCTCTTTTTTTTGCGTAGAAGATGCCGTTTGCGTGTCATTTTGATCTGGACCTGGATCCGTTGCAATAAATACCACATAAAGCGAAGCAACAATTAAGAGCGATACAACGATAATCAAGATATTTAAAATTAAATTCGTTCGCTTCCGCTGTGAGTTTTGTTTGGCTCGCGTTGCTTCAATGTTATTTTGTTCAACGCGCCTGCTATGTTCGGTTTTTTTCTGTCTAGCCATCTTGCTTCACCACCTTACAAAAAGAAAGGGCAGACGAAAAAGCAACGCTGCCCTTTTTAAATTATGCTTCGATTTTAACAATTTTTACTTCCATGTCCCCGCCGGGTGTTTGGATTGTCACTACTTCCCCAATTGTATGACCAAGCAATCCTTTTGCGATTGGAGAATCATTAGAGATACGACCTTCAAATGGATCTGCTTCTGCACTACCCACGATAGTGTAAGCTTCTTCATCCCCATCAGGCTGTTCGGTAAAAGTAACCGTTTTACCCAATGTCACCGTATCATTATCCGTTTCTTCATTATCAATGATCTGCGCATTGCGAATCATATTTTCAATGGTTGTGATGCGGCCTTCGACAAAGGCTTGTTCATCTTTTGCCGAATCATACTCCGAGTTTTCGGACAGGTCGCCAAAACCACGGGCAATCTTGATTCTCTCAACAACTTCTTTCCGTTTGACTGTTTTTAATTCGTGTAGTTCTTGTTCTAATTTTAATTTACCATCTAAGGTCATTGGAAATACTTTTTCTGTAGCCAAGTTGATTCTCTCCTTTTACTCTCATCTTTGTATAGAAAAGCACGGAGCAGCTCTCCGTACCTTTTTCGACTATTTATTTGCCTGAATTTTTTGAATGTAAGCAAGTAAATAACGATATTTACTAGGAAGATTTTACCGTAAATTCCTTGATTTGACAAGTCTAATGAGCCCTATTCACAGATTCTTCTGCAAGACAGCAGCGATTTTTGTCGTCATTAAATCAATCGCCACATGATTTTGACCACCTTCTGGAATAATAATATCGGCATATTTTTTCGTCGGTTCGATAAATTCCTGATGCATGGGCTTGACAACAGTCAAATACTGATCAATTACAGAGTCAAGCGACCGTCCACGCTCCTTTAAGTCACGCAACAAGCGGCGAATAATTCGGATGTCATCATCTGTGTCTACATACACTTTGATATCCATCAAGTCGCGCAGCCGCGGATCTTCCAGTATCAGAATGCCTTCTAAAATGATCACATCTCTTGGTTCCTGATGGACGATCTCGCTGGAGCGGGTATGCTCTTTATAATCATAAACCGGTTTATCAATTGCCCGGTATTGCAGCAGCTCTTTAACATGTTCAATCAGAAGATCTGTATCAAAAGCAAGCGGATGATCATAGTTGGTTTGGAGCCGCTCTTCAAAAGATAGATGCGATTGATCTTTATAATAGTAATCCTGCTCGATCATTAAAATCGAATGCCCATCAAAATGATCAAAAATTTTCTTACAAACACTGGTTTTACCTGAGCCGGAACCACCTGTTACTCCGACAACTACAGGCTTTTTATTCATGCTCAGCCACTCCAAACTGTTTTCGTCTTGTTATTGCCAAACCATCACCAAGCGGGATCGTCACGGTCGTATAGGCAGATTGTTGATTTAAAAACACATTAAATTCCCGCATTTTCCGAGCGATTCGGGCTTTTTTCTGTACTTCCTCGGATTCTTCCAGCGCCAAACCTTTAAACAAAACGTTATCCGTATAGATGATACCACCATCTGTCAACACGGGCGCAAATAATTGAAAGAATTTTTCGTACTGCCCTTTGGCTGCATCAATAAAGATCGCATCGAACGGACCTTTTTGACATAATTTCTCCGCATCGAGCAGTGCATCCCCCAATAGGATTTCCACACGGTCATCTGCTCCGTAGCGCGCGATATTGGCCTGTGCTGCCAGGAAGCGCGCCTCATCTCGCTCAATGGTCACGATGGTAGCATCCGGCAGTGCCTCACACATTCGTAAGGCTGAATAACCGATGGCTGACCCGATTTCCAAAATCCGTTTTGTTTTGGCAATCGCCATCACCTGCAACATTACAGCAAGCGAATCAGGCTCCATTATCGGCACCTGATCGCGCTTAGCAACTGATTCTAGCTCGGTAAAAAATGGACTGCGCGGCGGTACCTGCGCAAGTAAATAATCATGTATTCGCTCTTTCACTTCTTATCCCTCTTCAAAATTCGTTTAGCTGTAGCCTTCGTTTGCAGCGCACAGTTCGTTACGAAGATTTTTTATTTGTGATGTATTTTTCTTTGAGTTCATTATGTTCGTCAAGGGTTTTGGAAAAATACACTTTTCCAGTATCAGGATCCGCTAAGAAATACAGATAATCTGTTTGTTCCGGATACAAGGCTGCCTCGATCGAACTGGTTCCGCTATTGGAAATAGGGCCTGGCGGTAAGCCTTTATTTTGATACGTATTATAAGGTGAATCTACTTCCAAGTCTTTATATGTCACACGCGATTTATGTTCACCAAGTGCATATAAAACGGTCGGATCTGTTTGAAGCGGCATATCTTGTGCCAATCGATTATAAAAGACACTGGCAATTTTTTTGCGATCAACGTTCTCCGTTGCCTCTTTTTCAATCAGTGAAGACATGGTCAGCACTTCATGAACCGATTTATTTTGTTTTTTCATTTCGTCACGATAAGGAGCCAGATTTAAATCAGTCGCTTTAATCATTTCTTCAATGATTTCCTCAGCTGACGGATTCGATTCTTTGAATGTATAGGTCGCTGGATAAAGATACCCTTCAAGCGGATGCTTAATTTGATCATTCAAAACATCTTTTGTGACAGTATCTGGATATTTAGCAATCATTTGATTCACAAAATCCGGATCATCCATCACGCTTAAAACTTCTTTTTTCTTTAGTTTTGGATTATATTCCACAATTTTATCGGCAATCTGATCCAGTGTATAGCCTTCCGGAATCACTAATTTATCCGGTGCGACTGTTTTGCCTTTTTGCAAGGTATCCACGATTTTTTGTGTGTCCATGGAGGGGCTCAGTTCATATTTGCCGGCCTGCAGATTGGTATCCCCCGAGTATTTGACATAAAATGAGAAAATTTTGCCATGACTCACAACACCATCATCTTCCAAAATTTGACCGATTTTGGTGATATTCGATCCGCTTGGAATGTCTACAATGATTTTCTCCTTGCTGGAAGGATCTTTTGCATCTAGTTGACTTTTGACATAAAAATAGCCGGAAAATGTTAATACGACAAGAACCAGCACAACTGCCGCTATAATGAGTGTTATCATCTTGCCTTTCTTCTTCATAAAAACCCTCACTTCTATAACTTTTAAAGAATTTCTTCGTTTATTATACCGATATTTGCAGAGAAATGCCATGTTTTGAATAAAATTCTTCTCAGCATAAGCAAAAAAATTCTGAACACCTCATGAAGAACGTGTTCAGAATTTTCTCTTTTTAGGCTTCGACAGACTCTACGGATTCAATATTGCGTTTATAGAGACGAACGGAACGTCCTTTGTCATCATCAAACAAAAAGGTGCCTTCTCCCGTTGGAACGAGTGCATCTGAAATCGCCTTTTTTTGCCCGTCACTTTCGACTGTTTTTTGATACGTATTACCGCTGATCATGTGAACCGTTACAATAAATTTTTGCATGAAGATTTAGCCTTCTTTCTATACTTAATCTTCTTAATTATAGCAAATATTCTGCGTTTTTCCAGTGAATACGGCTATTTTTTTAAGTAAACGCGTTCATACAAGGTAATCGTATACGTGATTCTCTGAACTATGCTATAATGGTAAAGTATTTTTGACTTAGATCTTATTTTCTATCAAAGGAGTTTTTTTATGCTGCATTCTATCATTCAAAGCTTGCAGGATTTTGTCATGTTTCTGATCGACACGATGGGAAGCTGGGGCATCTTTCTCGCAATGCTCATCGAAAGTGTCTGCATCCCCTTGCCTAGTGAAGTCATCATGTTGTTTGGCGGCTTCATGGCTGAATCGGGCGTGTTGAATTTTTGGATGGTCATCATTGCCGGGATTGCCGGGAATCTCGTTGGTTCCCTACTTGCTTATTACATCGGAAAAAAAGGCGGGCGCACGCTCGTTTTAAAATTTGGCAAATATATCTTCCTGAATGTCAAGCATTTGGATAAGGCAGAATTATGGTTCAATCGTTACGGCGCATCTGCTGTGTTCTTCGGCCGCGTCCTGCCGGTTATTCGGACCTTCATCTCACTTCCAGCTGGGATTGCCAAAATGAACCTGCCAAAATTCATCATTTATACCATCCTTGGCTGTATCCCTTGGAATATCTTCCTCGCATGGCTGGGATACACACTTGGTGCCAATTGGGGAATTGTAGAAGAATATACACGTCCCATCAGCTATGCTATTTTAGCCCTATGTGTTGTCTTCGTCATTTGGCTGGCCTATAAAATTTGGAATAAGAAGGCCCGGAAAGAAACATCCAAGCCGGATGAATCATCTAAATAATAAAGCCCCTTCTCCTTGCAGTGAATGAATTCAGATACTGCAAGAGGGAGGAGCTTTTTTTATGGGCGTAAATGTCTAGTCGCTTCAATCAACCGATCGACATTTTCCCGTTTTGTCGCCCAGCTCGTGCAAAAGCGGACGGCATGACGGTCATCAGACAGCTTTTCCCAATAGGTAAAGCCAAAAGATGCTTGCAGTTGACTGATCTCTTGACTTGTTAAAATGGGGAACTGCTGATTGGTCGGTGAATCATAATGAAAACGGATTCCCTGTTCGGCAAAGGCCTGCTTGATGCGTAGCGCTTCACGAACAGCATGACCGCAGATGGTTAGATAGAGCGTCTGATCAAATAGCGTATCAAATTGTAGACCTAGCAGTCGCCCTTTCGCCAGCATGGCACCATTTTGCTTAATCGCATAGCGAAAATCATTTTGACAAGCGGGGTTTGTGATGATGAGCGCCTCGCCAAATAGGGCACCGACTTTCGTCCCGCCAAAATAAAACGCATCTGTTAAGGCCGCGATATCAGGTAGGCTGACATCATTTTCCGGTGCAGCAAGCCCATAACCCAGTCGGGCTCCATCCAAATAAAACAGCAGATCAAATTTTTGACAGACGGCCTGAATATCCATTAGCTCTTGTTTCGTGTATAGCAGGCCTGTTTCTGTCGGCTGCGATATGTACACCATTTTCGGTTGAACGGTGTGCTCGCGTGCTACATCCAGTTGGTGTGCATGAACCAATTTGTCAATTGCTGATGCGGTAATTTTGCCATCACGCGTGGGTAACGTCAATACTTTATGACCGCTTGCTTCAATTGCGCCAGTCTCATGGGTGGCGATATGGGCCGTTTCCGCCGCAACGACACCTTGGAATGGCCGCAGCATGGCGCTGATTACGGTTCGGTTGGTTTGTGTGCCGCCGACTAGAAAGTGTACATCTGCCTGCCCGGCATGCGTCGCTTGTCGGATTTTTTCTGCCGCGCTTTTTGAATACGGGTCCAATCCGTAACCAGGCGTTTGTTCCAAATTGGTAGTAGCTAATCGGACGATGATTTCTGGTGCTGCACCTTCTGCATAATCATTTTCAAATAAAATCACGTTTTCTCCTCCTGCATACAAAAAAACTGCTGACAGCTTTTGCCATCAACAGTTTTCCACTTATTCTTCGTCTTCTTCAGCTAAGAATGTCGCGAGGATTTCTTCAATCATGTCCCATTCTTCATCTGTTTCAACTGGTTCAAGGCGGCCTTGTTTACCTTCTTCATCTTGGATATAAGAAGATGCCATGATTTCGATTTCTTCGTCCTCTGAAGCCCCCGCTGGGAAGTAAAGAACGTAGGATTTCTCGAAAGCTTCTGAATCAAAGTCGAATAAAATCTCGAACTCTTCTTCTACGCCGTTTTCGTTTTGAATCAAAATAATATTTTCTTTATGTTCACCATGATCATGCTGGTGTTCGTGTTTTTCTGTCATCCGTATCACCTCGTTTATTTATTGGCGTCCAAGTAGGACTGTAAAATCATCACAGCTGCAAGTTTATCAATGACTTGCTTCCGTTTTTTGCGGCTGACATCCGCTTCAAGCAGGGTGCGCTCGGCCGCTGCGGTTGTAAGTCTCTCATCCCAAAGCACAACAGGGAGTTCCAAGCGTTTTACAAGAATTTCCGCATATTTTTTGGAGCTTTCAGCACGCGGACCTAGTGTGTTATTCATGTTCTTAGGCAAGCCGACGACGATTTTTGTCACATCGTACATCTTAACAAGCTCTGTCACACGATTATAACCAAACTGTTTCGCATCCTCGTTTATTTGAATGGTCTCGATTCCCTGTGCCGTCCAGCCCAGTTCATCACTGATGGCTACACCGACCGTCCTCGAGCCCACATCTAAACCCATTATTCTCATTTGTCACCAATTTCGTTGTTTTTTAAGTAGGCACGTACCAATTCTTCAATGATTTCATCGCGTTCCAGACGGCGAATCAAATTACGCGCATCATTGTGGCGTGGAATATAAGCTGGGTCACCTGAAAGCAGATAGCCGACAATCTGGTTGACTGGATTATATCCTTTCTCCTGCAGTGCCTCATAAACCTTTTTCATTAAGACCTTAACATCTTCTTCAATGGAATCGTCACCAAAGTTATAAAACATTGTTTGATCTTTTGAACCCATGTGCTAACACCTCATTCCTTCTCCTCGTTAACGAACCTCTTCACCTATTTTACACTAACCGCGATGTTTTTACAAAGGAATCGGGCAAAGGAATTTTTCTTTCACAAATCCTATCGGCCTGCAGTCATTTGGCCAGGCCGACAAGACGTATTAGCTTAGGGTTTGAATGATTTCTGGTACAGCTTTTAAAGCAGAACCCAGCTCAGCAGGATTTTTGCCGCCAGCTTGTGCCATATCTGGCTTACCGCCGCCATTTCCGCCACAACGCATTGCAACTTCTTTGACGATTTTCCCAGCATGATAGCCTTGTGCTTGCGCTTCATCAGAAACTGCTGCCAGCAAGTTGACTTTCTCGCCTTGAGGAGCACCGAGGACGAGAATGCCGCCAATTTGCTTCGCTTTCCATGTATCGGCAAATTTACGCAGTTGGTTCATATCTTTGGCTGTGATTTTCTTGGCAATCACTGGCAGACCGTTTACCGTTTCAGGATCTTTAAAAATATCTTCACTTGCTGCACTTGCCAGTTTTGCTTCTAACGATTCATTTTCACGTTTTAGCTCTTTCAATTCCTGTTGTAGACTTTCTACTTTTGCAGGTGTTTCTTTTGTCTGCTTCACTTTCAAAAGATCGCCCGTTTCTTGCAGTAGTGCCTGCTGTTCGTTCATAAACCGGTAGGCAGCTTCGCCAGTCAGCGCTTCAATTCGACGTGTGCCTGCTCCGATTCCGCCTTCTGATTGAATCTTGAAGAGACCGATTTCAGCCGTGTTCTTCACATGCACGCCGCCGCAAAGCTCGATACTGTAATCGCCCACTTTGACTACGCGAACAATGTCGCCGTATTTTTCGCCAAATAATGCCATTGCGCCAAGTGCTTTCGCTTCATCGATTGGCATTTCGTTGATGTCAACTGCTAGTTCCGCCCAGATTTTTTGGTTTACGATTTCTTCCATTTGAGCTAGCTCTTCTTTGGTAATTTGGCCAAAATGGGAGAAGTCAAAACGTAGCCGGTCAGGGGCAACAAGGGATCCCGCCTGATTGACATGCTCGCCCAGTGTGTCTTTCAAAGCGCGGTGCAGCAAATGTGTGGCTGTATGATTTTTAACCGTGGATAAGCGTTTTGTCCGATCAACGGTCAATTTTACAGTATCGGAAAGCTTGAGAACGCCTTCTGTCACTTTGATGCGGTGCAGATTTTGTTTATTCGGCGCTTTTTGGACATCTTCGACAAATGCCAGACCTGTTTCTGATTGAACGGTGCCGTGATCGGCCACTTGTCCGCCGCTTTCTGCATAAAATGGCGTTTCTTTGAAAATGGCTTGTGCTTCTTCTCCGGCACGTACCTCTTCGACCAGTTGATCATTTTGGATTAGGTAAAGGATTTCAGAAGCCGCATGCATCGTTTCATAGCCGACAAAAACACTCGGCTCCGTCAGATCGCCTAATAGATCGCCCTGCACATTCATCGATTTAACATCCGCACGTGCTTTTCTCGCCCGGTCGCGTTGTTTTTCCATTTCCGCTTCAAAGCCGGCATGGTCCACTTCCAGCGCATGATCGAGTGCATATTCTTCGGTCAGCTCAACTGGGAAGCCGTAAGTATCATACAGTTTGAAGATGTCTTTTCCTTGTACGACACCACTTGCTTTTGCATCTTTCAAAATTTCTTCCAAAATTGCTAGGCCTTCATTTAATGTTTCATGGAAGCGTTCTTCTTCGTTACGAATTACTTTTTGAATAAAGTCCGTTTGCTTTTCAACTTCTGGATAGAAACTGTTCATAATTTTTCCTACAACAGGGACCAGTTTATACATAAAAGGTTCATCAATGCCCAAAATTTTTGCGTAACGTACAGCACGACGTAGCAAACGGCGAAGCACATAGCCGCGCCCCTCGTTGGAAGGAAGTGCCCCATCCCCAATGGCAAATGCAACTGTTCGGATATGGTCGGCAATCACTTTGAAAGCGACATCCTTTTCTGCTGATACGCCGTATTTTTCGCCTGAAACTTGTTCCGTTTCACGGATGATCGGCATGAAAAGATCTGTTTCAAAATTGGTCGGTGCATCCTGGATGATCGACACCATCCGTTCAAGTCCCATCCCGGTATCAATATTTTGTTTTGGTAGCGGTGTATAGGTGCCATCAGGATTGTGATTAAACTGCGAGAACACCAGATTCCAAATCTCTAAGTAGCGCTCATTTTCGCCGCCCGGATAAAGCTCGGGATCATTGGCATCATCACCAAAAGCAGGTCCACGATCATAAAAGATTTCGCTATCCGGACCACTTGGACCCACACCGATATCCCAGAAATTATCTTCAATTTCAACAATATGCTCTTCGCTTAGGCCGACTTTCTCGCGCCAAATTTGTTTCGCTTCTTCATCTTCCGGATAGACGGTTACGTATAGTTTGTCAGGATCAAAGCCAATCCATTTAGGGCTGGTTAGGAATTCCCATGCCCATTCGATCGCCCCTTCTTTAAAATAATCACCGATCGAAAAGTTGCCCAGCATCTCAAAGAAAGTATGGTGACGAGCGGTCTTCCCAACATTTTCAATATCGTTCGTACGGATTGATTTTTGCGCATTCGCCATCCGCGGATTTTCCGGGATCACCGAACCATCGAAATATTTCTTCATTGTGGCTACGCCGCTGTTGATCCAGAGTAATGTTGGATCGTTGTTCGGTACAAGCGGCGCACTAGGTTCGATTGAATGGCCTTTTTCTTTAAAAAAGTCTAAAAACATCTGTCTGACATCACTGCTCGATAATTGTTTCATTTCCTTTTCCTCCTTATTGGATACAAAAAAGCCCTACGTCAGTGCTTTCAGGGACGAATAATCGCGGTACCACCCTGATTGCAATGACATAGGACTTATCATTACCTCTTAAAATCTTTAACGCAGATAAACGGATTTAACAAGTGCGAAAGAGCAATCTTGCAAGCAATCAACATTCTCCTTCCAGCCAAATGGGAGAACTCTCTCGTGAAGTGTCTAGCAAGACCATATTTCCGCGTAAATCATTCTTATTTACGGATAGTTAAATTATATGGAAGCAGACAGGAAATGTCAACTATAGATTTTCGCTTTTTCCTTTGAAATAAAGTTGCCATTTTTAAGAGTCAACTTGATATCTGAGACGCTAGCGATTTCCGGATCGTGTGTGACCATGATGACACATTTATCTTCCTTATGCGCCAAATCCTTGATCAAGTTGACCACTTCTTTACTTGTACGTTCGTCAAGGTTGCCTGTTGGTTCATCCGCCACGATTAAATCAGTCTCACAGCAAAGTGCCCGCGCAATTGATACCCGCTGTTGCTGTCCACCACTAAGTGTCAGGACTTTTTGCTTGGCCATTTTTTCATCAATGCCTACTTTCTTCAACATTTCAAGGGCATAAGCTTTATTATCCGTCTTCTTATTCTTCGTGATTTCCATCGCTGTTGTCACATTTTGAAGGGCTGTCATATAAGGAAGCAGGTTATAGCTTTGGAAAACGATCGATACGCATTGGTTTCGGTAGTTTTGCAAACCGATTTCACGAAGCGACTTTCCTTTAAAATAAATGTCGCCTTCTTTTTGATTATCGAGCCCCCCAGTCAGGGAAAGAAATGTCGTCTTCCCTGAACCGGAGCTTCCAACTACTGTGTAAAAGTAGCCTGTTTCAAATGTATAATTAATGTTGTTTAAGATTGGTTCGTCTTTAGATTTATACCAGTAATGAATATTTTCAAATTCTAAAATTTTTGCCATCCTGTTCACCTACTCCTGTTTAGTCAAAATCGTTTTTGGATTCATACGCAAGATCGTTGCGGCTGGAAGTGCGACTGCGATAAAGGCAATTCCGATACCAATGCCGCCCATTTTCAGCATATCTTCAAGCGTTACTTGGATATCCAGTTCTTTTACTTCTTCCTGATTGCTCGTCAAGCTTGAAAAACCGCTTGTATCCCCGCCAGGACCGCCGCTTCCGCCTGGGCCACCTTGAGTGCTACCTCCCGGACCGCCAGCCTGCTGCGTAGTCGTTGTCGTTTGTGTGCTTTCGGTTTGTTGTGCGAGCAGTTGATTGCCGGCAACTTGAGCGACAAAGTGACTGCTGAATCCTGCTAATACGAAGGAGATGAGCGCAACCACCAGAATTTCTGTAAAGAACTGCGCGATCAGTTTGCTGCGTTTTTCACCAATGGCAAGCAGCACGCCCATTTCATATTTGCGTTCCCGAACTTGCATCATGACGAGAAGTGCGAGAATAAGCGCTCCGGCAATACTCACAATATACACGACATTTTGAGAGAATGACGCGACATTTTCAATCGGCCCAACCATTTGTTGATAAAGTGTATCGTTGGCATCTAGTTTGAATGTATCCCAGTCAACGGAAGATACTTTCTTCGCTTCTTTTTCAAAAGCATCGATATTGGCAGCATCATCCATGGTATAAACCGCAGAATCCACTGTGTCAGTATAGTCATCACCTTTTAGTGTATTGGCAACTGCGACCGGTACATAAAGTTCATTGTATGGATTTAGGAATGAGAAGTTTGCAGCCATGTCATCGCCAGAACTATTTGTTTCATAGATGCCGATAATTTTCAGTTCGACACTTGTAGATTCATCGCTGGATTTGATGGTAATCTTGTCACCAACGGACAAATCATTTTCTTCTGCCAGTGTTTGTTCAATCAAGACAACATTGTCATCTGCATTGTCGGACGTAATTGCTTTTCCTTCAACTAGCTCGCTTGTGCCGCCGTCAAAGTCCGTGCTTGTTGCAGAGTCTAACAATCCGCTGATGGTAAGATCGGCATTGGTCATTTGACCGCCGCCATCCGGCATTTGCATCCCCTCGCCATTACTGCTGGACGAAGAATCCGAGGAAGAGCTGTCACCGGAAGACTCGATTGGATCGAAGCTATCGGCTAGTGCCTGTGTGGAAGAATAGTAATTATAACTTTTCACATGGTCGAGATCAGCCAGATCATCTGCACTGGAGATGTCGATTGGTGAACTTTCAAATTTTGGTGGTTCTTTTGAGGTGCTGGAATCATCTGAATCAGATGAGGAGCTCGCCTCTTCCTGCTGCTGTTGCATTTGTTTTTCCCTGTCTACAGAAAGTGTCACTGTGCCGCCTAGTTCTTGTCGTGCTAGTTCAGCAGATTTATTAGCAGCCGACTGAATCGTAAAGCCGGATAAAATCAAGACAGAAACAACGGTAAAAATAATTAATTGTAAAATCGTACGTCCTTTTCTCGCTTTCATACTTAAAAGCGCCCTTTTCATAAAATTCATCTGTTTTCCTCCATTCATGCTTTCAACTTGTAAATCTAGCTTATCTTGCGGATATGACGAAAATATGAACAAAGTATGAGCGGTTCTTTAAACTTTTCCGAAAAAAATTGATTGTACTTGCGCGGCGGTCTTTTTTGGGCTACTTTTAATATATGAAGGAGTTGAACCAGAATGAAACTACTAATGATAGAAGACAACGAAAGTGTTTGTACCATGATTAATATGTTCTTTATGAAAGAAAAAATGGATGCAACCTTTATTCATGATGGAAAAGAAGGTTATGAAACATTTTTAAAAGATGACTTTGATATGATCATCATCGATTTGATGCTGCCAAGTATGGACGGCATGACGATTTGCCATAAAATTCGCGAAACGAGCGACGTACCAATCATCATTCTAACAGCCAAAGAATCAGAATCTGATCAGGTATTGGGGCTCGAAATGGGGGCAGATGATTATGTGACGAAACCATTTAGTCCGCTGACATTGATGGCACGCATCAAAGCGGTGGCGCGGCGCAAAAACACAACAAGCAAACAAGCGACCGCTGGAAATGATGAAGTCCTTGAAACGCAATTCTTTAAAATCAGCAAAACAACACGGGAAATCTTTTATCAAGGGACGCTGCTCGATGCCTTGACACCTAAAGAATTTGATTTATTATACTTTTTAATGGAGCATCCGCGCCAAGTATTTTCTCGGGAACAGTTGTTAGAGCAGGTTTGGGGCTACCAATTTTACGGTGATGAGCGGACGGTCGATGTGCACATCAAGCGCCTGCGCCAAAAAATCGCCACGCCGGAACATCCATTTCTCCATACCGTCTGGGGTGTCGGGTATAAATTTGATGAAACGGAATGAGTCGAGTGAAATTTAAACTAAGCTATCAATTTTTCTTTACACAATTTATCATTGTCCTCATGGCCTGTTTGATGATTGGTCTGCTTGTCAGTCATTTTTTGAAAGATTATCTATTTGATTCCATGGTGAATGATCTGACGGCTTATGGAGTGACGATTTCGCGTGATTTGGAACACTCACCTGGCGATCAAACCAATCAGGTGTTGAACTCCTATCAACGGATTTTAGAAGTGAAAAAAATTCATTTCTCGATTTTGGATCAAGATAACACGGTCGTTTATCCCAACAATGACCGCCCGCTTCCACCAGACTTCACCATTTCAGATAGTGATCTGAAACAGCTGGAAAATGGCAAAGTGGTGGTCAATAAAGAAGATAATCGGTTTAATCAAGTGATGTCCGTCGTCTATGTGCCTATTCTCAATATGAATCAGGAATATACGGGGTCCATCGTGTTAAATGCTCCTATTAGCGGAACTGAACAAGTGGTCGGCACGATCAACCAATACATGTTCTATACGATCCTGCTCTCAATTGCTATGGCACTCGTTCTCAGCTTGATTTTCTCACGCATTCAAGTCAATCGAATCAATAAGATGAAAAAAGCCACACGGGAAGTGATTCGCGGTAATTATGATACCCGTCTCAAAGCCAATCAATTTGACGAAATTGGTGAATTGGCGCATGATTTCAACCATATGACGGAAACTCTCAGCGAATCGCAAGCAGAAATCAAACGACAGGAAAAAAGACGCAGGCAGTTTATTGCCGACGTCTCTCATGAAATGCGAACTCCGCTTACAACGATCAGCGGCCTGACAGAAGGGCTCGTCAATGACATCATCCCGAAAAGCGAAACGGATCGCTGTATTGCGTTGATTGATACGGAAGCGAAAAGGCTGGCAAAACTGGTCAATGAAAACCTTGATTATGAACGCATCCGGTCGAATAAAATCCAGCTTTATAAGACGCGTTTCCAAGCGAAGGCCTTTCTGGAAGTCATTAAGGAGCAGCTCGACTATTTGGCAGAAGAAAAAGGCAATCAAATTATCGTGACGGCACCAGCCAATTTAGAGGTATTTGCCGATTACGACCGACTGACGCAGGTTTTGATCAATATTGTGAAAAATAGTATCCAGTTTACCAAGAATGGACAGATTGAAATCAGCGGTCGAACGGATTACAAAGAAACGATTATTGCCATCAAAGATAACGGCATCGGCATGAATACGGGCGAGCTCGAACAAATCTGGGATCGCTTCTATAAAGCCGACATGTCACGTACAAGCACAGCTTTCGGCGAATCGGGTATCGGCCTTTCCATCGTGAAGCAATTGATTGAATATCATGCGGGCAAAATCGAAGTGGAAAGCGAACCGGAAAAAGGTACAACTTTTACACTTTATCTGCCGCTTTTTAGCGATAACGAAGAAGAGCAGTAATATAAATCAAATAAAAACCAGAAATTGCGTAGTAGCCCATTTTGCACGACGGCTTCGCTACGCAATTTCTGGTTTTTCTATTTTGACTGTTAGGCTTAGGCCATATAGCGATACGGCGTAATGCCCTCCATCCCGATCATAGGGTCGATGGTTTCGATATTTTCCATCGTTAGGATTTTTCGACTGCTGCCGGCCAGAACCTCTTCCTCAGAAATCAACCGTTCGTAGAGTGTTGTCTGTCGTGTAGTTTCATCGACACGCTCCACACCCATTCGAAAAGCCTCTTCTTCCCCGCAAAGAATCAAAAACTGTTGGCTTCGCGTGACGCCCGTATAAAGTAAATCCCGTCGTAGCATGCGGTAGTAACTGCGAACGATCGGCATGATCACAATCGGAAATTCACTCCCCTGCGCTTTATGAATGGAGCAGCAGTAAGCATGGGTTAGCTGATTGAATTCTTGGCGATAATAGGTCACTTCGGTTTGGTCAAAAGCCACCACGATCATATCCTGCTTTTCTGTATTCTCTTTGGCGTACATCAGGGAGACGATTTCGCCAATGTCCCCATTGAAGACATTCTTTTCCGGCTGATTGACCAACTGCAGCACTTTATCATGCACACGGTATTTCATATCACCAAAAGTGAGTTCTTTTCGCTTGCCCGATTCATTCGGATTGAAAATCTCTTGCAGGTTTTTATTCAGCACATCAATCCCCGCCGGTCCCCGGTACATCGGTGCCAGCACTTGGATATCTTTTGCCCGAAATCCTTTTGCTTTGGCGTTTAACACGACCTGCTCCACGACATCAGCAATCTGGTTGACATGGCAATGGAAAAACGAACGGTCCGCTTGATTTTTGGTGAAATCGGCTGGCAGATGGCCTTCTTTGATTGCATGCGCCATCTCGATAATAGTCGACCCGTCCTTTTGCCGATAAATATCCGTTAGCGCAACAGTTGGAATCGTTTTGGCGTGCAGAATGTCCTTCAAGACTTGCCCGGGACCGACTGATGGCAGCTGATCCTGATCCCCCACCAGTATCACTTGCATGTGGGCGGGCAAAGCGCGGAACAATTGGTTGGCCAGCCAAACATCCACCATCGACATTTCGTCCACAATCAAAAGCCGTCCGTCAATCGTTCTTTCTGCCTCATCATCCAACCCCTCCTGCCCGTTCATCCCGAGCAACCGGTGGATCGTCATAGCTGGAAGTCCCGTCGATTCGCTCATCCGTTTAGCCGCTCGACCAGTGGGCGCCGCCAGTAAAACCGGAAACGACTGCCCATCTTTGTAGGCATGCGGGTCAAGGCTGACACCATTCAGTTCACTATACAACTCTACAATGCCTTTGATGACCGTCGTTTTCCCTGTCCCGGGTCCACCAGTAAGTACCATCATCGGCGACATCAAAGCTGTTTTGAGCGCCTCCCGTTGTGATTCCCCGTATGAGACCTGAATTCGCTCTTCCAGTTCCCCCAAAGCAAGCAAAAATTCAGACTCAGGAAACTGGTCCGCATATTCCGTTTGCTTCATCATGCGTTTGATATGGTGCGTCAGACCTGTCTCAGCAAAATAGAGCGATGGCATGTATAGCCGCGTATTTTCAGCAATCAGTTTTTCTGCATCCTTCAAGTAGTCAATCTCTCGAGAAATATCCTCCAAAGCGATTCTTTCCGGATCATGCTGTTCAAGCAAGCTCTTCGTTGCATGCAGCAATTCCTCTTCTTCCAAATAGACATTCCCTTGTTTCAGCGACTCATTATCAAGTACGAAAAGCAGTGCTGCCCGAATTCGTTCTGGATGTCGACCGCCGAGTCCTAGTTTTTTGCCTAGTTCATCCGCGCGTTGAAAGCCAATTCCTTTGACATCTTCAATCAGTTTATAGGGGTTTTTTTCAAGAATCTCCAGCGCGTGCTGCTTATAGACTTGAAATATACGCATGGAAAGCTGGGGACCAAAGCCGTACTGATTCAAACCGACCATGACATGTTCCAACCCCTGATTTTCTCGAAGCGTTTCGACAAGCTGGTCCGCTGTTTTTTTCGGGAGCTTTGGAACCTCGGCCAGCAGATCTGGATCGTTCAAAATCCGACTGATTGCTTCCTCGCCGAGTGTATCGACAATTGCCTCAGCCGTTTTTTTCCCAACACCTTTAAAAATTTCACCAGAAAGGTACTGGATCACCCCGTCTCGCGATTTCGGCATTTCTTTGCGGAATTTCTCCACCTTGAACTGCTGCCCGAACTTGGCATGCTCCTGCATCACACCGTAGAATTGATAGACTTCCTGTTCTTGAAGCTGCGGGAAAAAGCCCGTTACGACAATATCCCGCTCGTCCCAATCTGTATTGGTTTCTTTTACAAGGATTCGCACCACGGAAAAAAGATTATCCGCATTATGGAAAATCGTCGACATCACGGTGCCTTTGATAAATTTTTCTCCACCTGCTACTTCTTTTTCAAACAAATGAAGCGAAGTCTGATCTTCCATATGGCTTTCCTCCTTTACCTAAAAATCAATTTTCTTGTTCTTCATAGGCTAAAATGGCCGCTAAACCATTTTCTGCCAGGCTGTGATGGGCATCCGACTGCAGTGCCCGCTCAAAAAATTCTTTTGCAATGACAAGATCGCCCTGCCAAGCAAGATAAACGGCTCCCAAGTTATAAAGCGCATCGGCATCTTCTTCTTTTAGCGCAAGCGTCTTTTCGAGCATCACGATAGCCTCTTCATATACGCCTTCTTTTGCAAGTGCAATCCCGTACTGGAATGTGTTTTCTGCATCATTCGGCGCCAGTTCTACGCTCCGAAGCAAAAATGGCAATGCCAGCGTGTTTTGTTCCAGCTGCACGAAGCTCATTCCAAGCATAAAGAAGACATCGCCATTTTCCATGCCTTGTTTAACCGCCAGATCAAATTCATCCCGCGCTTCCGGATAACGTTCTAGTTCATAATAGAGATTTCCTAAACTATAATGAGCGGCCGGAACTTCTTTTTCCAGTTCAACTGCCCGTTTAAAAAAGATTTCTGCACGCGTAAAATCGTCCATCGAAAGTAGCACATTGCCAAAATTGATGTAGCCAACCGGATCTGTGGGGTTTTCTTCAATGACTTCCGTAAAAAGAGCCACCGCCTGTTCCAATTTTCCTTCCTGCATCAACTGGATTCCCTGTTCATTTTTATTCATCTTTGATTCGCCTCACTTTTCATTCTGGACACTTGTTTGAAGCCAAGAGATCATACTGTTCGCCGTTTGATCTGTCTGACTGCTGGCCGAGATTGTCCGTTCTCCGTCGCCATTTTGTTTCCCGTAGGAGCCGAAGCCCGCATGGTTGCCGCCTTTTATGGACACATAAGTCGTATCATTTGCAGGCAGATATTTTTTACTCTCCTGATATTTATCCTGATTGAGCACCTGGTCATTTGTCGCAGTGATTGATAGGACTGGCATCCCTGCTGATTTCAGATCGCCTTTTTTATCCGGATAGCTCGCCAAGAAAAATACCCCATCTATTTCGTTCTGATGCTCGTTTGCAAATCGCGCCGCCATCACACCGCCCAGCGAATGTCCGCCAATGACAAAATGTTCATCGCTATTTTCCTTAATAATCGGTTCTGCACGGTCTTTGCCAAATACCGCCAAATTAAACGGCATTTCCACGACATAGGTTTTGTAGCCGGCATTGGCCAACTCTTTTGCAAGAGGTGCATAACTCAGCGCGTCTATAAAGGCTCCCGGATATAAAATAATACTTTCTGATTCCGCACTTTCTTTCGGTTCAAAAATCAGCGCATTATCCGCCTCAAAAACATCCACCTTGCTGGTTGAATCTGCTGCCTTTTCCGCCGTTTCGCTAGGTGTCGAATCAAAGTAAAAATAACCCCAAGTCAAAATTAAAATCAGTGCAAGTATACCGCCCCAAAATGCAATTTTCTTCATAAAAGACCTCTTTTCTCTTATTCGTTTAATATTTTACCATAAAAATCAAGGAAGCCCATTGAAAATCTATTTTTGCCATAAAAAAAGCCAGATCACCTGAAATAGATGATCCGGCTTGGTTTCATTAGCCCACATAAGTAAGCTTTTGTTTATTTTTAATGACTGTATCGATCGTTCCGCCGCCTAGACAAATCTCTCCGTCATAAAAAACGACCGCTTGCCCTGGCGTGATGGCACGAACCGGTTCATCAAATAATACATTCGCCGTCCCATCTTCATTGAGCTGAACAGTTACGCCTGTATCCTTTTGACGATAGCGGAATTTGGCCGTCACATGAAATTCCTTTTCTTTCGGCTTGTTCGATGTAAAAGAAATATCCGTCGCAATCAAACTATCCGAATAAAGGCTGTCATGATGGAAGCCTTGCGCAACAAAGAGAACATTTTTTTCCAGATCCTTCCCTGCTACGAACCACGGATCCCCATCGCCGCCGATACCAAGGCCATGACGTTGCCCGATTGTATAATACATCAGTCCATCATGCTTACCCATCCGTTTTCCGTCAAGCGTCTGCATTTCTCCCGGCTGTGCGGGTAGATATTCACTCAAAAAGCTTTTGAAATTTCTTTCCCCGATAAAACAAATACCGGTGCTGTCCTTTTTGGTCGCTGTAGCAAGACCGGCATCTAGCGCAATCTTTCGCACCTCACTTTTTTCCATGCCACCAAGCGGAAACATCACTTTACTCAACTGTTCTTGTGAAAGCTGATTCAAAAAGTAGGTTTGATCCTTGTTTTGATCAATGCCACGCAGGAGTTTTACTTCCCCGTCCATTTCACAAACACGCGCATAATGGCCTGTCGCTACATAATCCGCCCCCAGACTTTCTGCATGCTCTAAAAAAGCCTTGAATTTAATTTCTTTATTGCACATGACATCTGGATTAGGCGTACGACCCAGCTTATATTCATCTAGGAAATACGTGAAAACTTTATCCCAGTATTGTTTTTCAAAATTAACGGCATAATAAGAAATGCCAATCTGCCCAGCTACTCGGATCACATCTTCGTAATCTTCCGTTGCCGTACAGACCCCGAATTCATCCGTATCATCCCAGTTTTTCATAAAAATGCCGATTACATCATAGCCTTGCTTTTTGAGAAGATAGGCCGTTACAGACGAATCGACCCCACCGCTCATTCCAACGACTACACGAGTTTTGCTGTTATCTTTTGTCACGATGCTGCTCCTTTCACTTCTTTAAACGCGTGACGATTTCCACTATTTTTTCGCCCGCTTGTTCAATTTCTTCAAAAGTATTTCCTAGGCCAAAACTGATCCGGACGGTCTCCTGAATAGCCGGATGCTCCTCCCCGAAAAGCGCCACTAACACATGCGACGGATCTACTGTGCCCGCCGTACAAGCCGAACCGCTTGAAACTGCAATGCCTTCCATATCAAGATTCATCAAGAGCTGCTCGATCGAAACGCCCGGAAAACGCACGCTAAAAAGATGTGGCAGCGTTTTAGAAGCATCGCCATTCACTGCAAACGTCAGCCCCGCCTCTGTAAAAATCCGTACTAGCTCCTGTTTAAATTCCAGATAGTCGCTTACTTTTTTCTCCCGATCTTGCACCATCAGTGTCACAGCCTCCGCAAACCCAGCAATCCCTGGAAGATTTTCCGTTCCCGCTCTGCGTTTTCGTTCCTGCTCACCGCCATGAAATGGATAAATCAGTGTCGTTCCATTTTTCACATATAAAAAGCCCACGCCGCGTGGTCCATTGATTTTATGGGCTGAAGTGGTCAAGAGGTCCACCCCTAATTCCCTCACATCAAGCGGAACGAGACCGAAAGCCTGTACCGCATCTGTATGGAACAAAGCAGGATGATCCTTTAAAAGCGCCCCAATCTCCGCGATCGGCTGAATCGAACCAATCTCATTATTCCCATACATCACTGAAACCAAAATCGTATCTGGGCGCAGTGCGGCTTCTACATCTTCCAATCGAATCAGGCCATTTTCATCAACCGGCAAATAGGTCACATCAAAACCCAGCTTCTCCAAATATTCCGCGCTATGGAGCACAGCATGATGCTCGATAGCCGTCGTGATAATGTGATTGCCTGCCGCCTGTTTCGCCAGCGCACCGCCGATGACAGCCGTGTTGTCTCCTTCTGTACCGCCGCTTGTAAAAATGATTTCTTTTTCCTGTGCGCCGATTTCAGCCGCAATGGCACTTCTCGCCTGATCGAGCACTAGACGTGCATCCCGCCCGGCAAAATGAATGCTTGACGGATTGCCATAATGATGAGTAAAACAGCCTAGCATTGCCTGAATCACTTCAGGATGCGTCGGGCTGGTCGCTGCATGATCTAAATAAATCGTATTTTCCAACATAATCGCTTCCTTTTTTACGGTTGCTTCAAATTCGTACCCTATTGTAACAGGAATTAACGCCGAAAGCAAAGCTACAATCTGAATCATTCCTATTTAGTTTTGCCCATAGAAAAAGAAACCCCAATCGTACCGTCTAGGTTTCCCTTCCTTTGAACCCGCACTCAAGCAGGTGGGTGCCCTGTCTCGCGGTTTGCAAGTCCTCGTGTAAAGGCATGTGCGCTGCGCCAGAACCCCGAGCTCCCAAGGTAAAAATAATTGTTCGGTTCAAAATATATAGGTACTATAACGAATACATTAGGGTTTCTTTACTTAATTAAGGATAGCATATTTAGAGAAAAAATACAATTTGTGACAACTTTTTGACGTCATTTTTTTCGCTTGTTTTCTGCAATATTTTCATAGACAGTTGCTAGCGCCTGCTCAAACTTCCCGGTTGTTTTCGGCGTGTAATATTCCTTCCCTAACAGCCGATCCGGTAAATACTGCTGATCCACCCAAGCATTTTCAAAATTATGGGGATACTGGTAACCTTCTGCCCGACCGAGTTTTTTGGCGCCACTGTAGTGACCGTCTCTAAGATGATCTGGCACTTCGCCGCTTAGCCCCTGCCGAATATCTCCTAAAGCCGCATCGATCGCGGTAATCGCCGAATTCGACTTCGGTGACAAGCAAAGTTCAATCACCGCATTGGCAAGCGGAATCCTCGCCTCAGGAAAGCCGACCTTCTCAGCCGTTTGAACCGCCGCAAGTGTTCTGGCCCCTGCCTGAGGACTCGCCAGCCCCACATCCTCATAGGCCATCACGAGTAGCCGCCGCGAAATGCTCACAAGGTCGCCCGCCTCAATCAAGCGTCCCATATAGTGAAGCGCCGCATTCACATCACTGCCGCGAACGGACTTCTGAAAGGCGCTGAGCACATCATAATGCGCGTCCCCATCCTTATCATGCGCCAGACTTTTCTTTTGCAGACACTCTTCCGCAATTTCAAGCGTCACCTGAATCTGCCCATCCGCGTCCGGCTCTGTCGAAATGACCGCCAGTTCGAGCGCATTCAGTGCACTGCGGACATCCCCGTTACTTGCTGTGGCAAAATGCGTTTTGGCCGCCTTCTCGATGGCCACCTGGTATTCCCCAAGCCCACGTTCCTTATCTGAAAGTGCCCGATCGAGCGTCAAAATGATGTCGTCCACGCTGAGCGGCTTTAGTTCAAAAATTTGCGTTCGACTGCGAATCGCCGGGTTGATTGCAATATAAGGATTGCTCGTCGTCGCACCAATCAAAATGATCGCTCCACTCTCCAAATGCGGCAGTAAAAAGTCCTGCTTGGCCTTGTCGAGCCGGTGCACTTCATCCAGCAGGAGAATCACCGTCCCGCTCATCTTGGCCTCAGCTGCAACGATTTCCATATCTTTTTTATTATTTGTGACCGCATTTAAAGTTCGAAAAGCATATTTTGTACTGCCAGCAATAGCAGATGCAATCGACGTTTTGCCAATCCCCGGCGGCCCGTAAAGGATCATCGAGGAAAGCTGTCTAGCTTTTACCATTCGATAGATAATTTTATCTTTTCCCACTAAATGACTTTGTCCAACGACCTCATCGATCGAGCGCGGACGCATCCGGTAGGCCAAAGGTTGAATTGCCATAATACCGCTCCTTTTCACATACTTCCATGCTTCATTATACCACAGTTGGAAGCACTCTTTCATTGCATGCTTCCTGCAAGTTGGTTATAATAGTCGAAGAAATCCGTGTTACTGGATATGTTTAGTTGGAGGTTAGAAATTAAATGAAAATCACGACAAAAGGCCGCTACGGGTTGACCATCACACTGGAGCTGGCACGTAAGATCGGCGATGGCCCGATTTCGCTCCGCAGCATTGCTGAATCCAAAAACCTGTCTGAGCATTATTTAGAACAGCTTGTTGGACCGCTTCGCAATGCCGGCATCGTCAAAAGCATCCGTGGCGCTCATGGAGGTTACATTTTAAACGGGGATCCTGCTGACATCACGACGGGCGATGTGATCCGCACGCTGGAAGGGCCGATTGTCCTTGTGGAAACAATGGAGGACGAGGAACGGGCTCAGCGCGAACTTTGGACACTGATGCGTGATGCTGTGAAAAATGTACTGGATAACACAACGCTGGAAGATTTGCTCGCGCATGAAAATGACCAGGATCAAACAGATGGCTATATGTTTTACATTTAAGTGAAAAAAGCGCAGATAGAAAGAACCTGAAATCATGTAACAGCCCATTATAAAAATGGCTTTACTACTTGATCTC
Source organism: Listeria costaricensis (assembly GCF_900183385.1). Taxonomy (GTDB): domain Bacteria; phylum Bacillota; class Bacilli; order Lactobacillales; family Listeriaceae; genus Listeria; species Listeria costaricensis. The sequence goes on along the minus strand of NZ_FXUT01000001.1, from coordinate 160,110 downwards.
AGGTTTTTTTATTTTTCAAAATATCTTTGTCCTAATCTTCCTCTATTTGGATCGATACGGCAATAGCCAGAATATCTTCCACAGCCTCCGTTATAGAAAATATCCCATATTTGTAAATTTTTCCGTCTACCACTAAGATCGGTAAAGCCTCCCGATCCTTCGTTATTAGCTCCCTAACTTGCTCGGGAAGCTCTTTTCGATCGTCTTCTGTCACTTTTGTTAATTGCACCTCAAATTGGTTTCCCGTGTGTTCATAATAAATCTGCCGCAACTCTTCACTACGATTCTCCAAAAAGCGCCATACTTCAAGATTTACTTCAGACTCATTTTCTGGGGAGTAAAAATATTGAATTTGAATCATTTTCCTCTGTCACATCCTCCAGCTGGTTTTAAACTTGTTCTCTACAACTGTATCATATCGCTACGTGCCATTATTAAGCAAGTCCTTTTTATCCATAACCGCTCATCTACTTTTTTCTGTTTAAGCTCCCATCAATTCCCCATTTTTATGCAAAACCTGTCTAGACCACAGTTCACTCGAAAGCGTTTTCTGTTAGATTATCTAACAAAATTTACAAAATAAATCAAAAAGTCTTGCAATTTAAAAATTATCCGGTATGATAGGTCCATAAATAAAATATTTAATGTTAGTTTATCTAACATAAAAGGAGAGTTGGATATGGAATCTGTCTTTATGTTCTTTTGTACATTGCTTGTTTGGCTTATGACACCAGGGATTGCCCTATTTTACGGAGGAATGGTTCGGCGAAAAAATGTACTGAGCACAGCAATGTACAGCTTTAGCTCTATGGCCATCATTTCCATCTTGTGGGTCACAATTGGCTATTCGTTAGCTTTTTCTCCAGGAAACGGCTTCATTGGCGGCTTTGAATGGAGCATGCTGCAACAGGTCGGCTTCGCTCCAAACGATTTGTATAGTGACGCCATTCCGCATATTCTGTTTATGATGTTCCAAATGACATTTGCCATTTTGACCGTCGCTATTATCTCCGGCGCATTTGCCGAGCGGATGAATTTTGTTGCTTACCTGTTATTTATCATCCTGTGGTCACTGCTTGTCTACACACCTGTTGCACACTGGGTTTGGGGCGATGGCGGTTTCCTTCGTGAAATGGGGGCACTCGACTTTGCTGGCGGAAATGTCGTGCATATCAGTTCAGGGGTGACCGGGCTCGTTCTGGCAATCATGATTGGACGCCGAAAAGAGGCCGATACTGCCTCTCCGCACAATCTGCCGCTTGCTTTGATTGGTGGCATCCTCGTCTGGTTCGGCTGGTATGGCTTCAATGTTGGCAGCGCACTGACGATCGACAATGTGGCGATGGCAGCTTTCGTCAATACGAACACTGCGGCAGCGGCTGGGATTATTGGCTGGTGTGCGGTTGAATGGCTAATCAATAAGCGCCCGACAATGCTTGGGACCATTTCTGGGGCGATCGCAGGGCTAGTGTCGATCACGCCGGCAGCTGGTTTCGTGACGGTTCCAAGTGCCATGCTGATTGGCTTTCTTGGCGGGGCGATTTGCTTCTGGGGCGTCTTCTGGCTGAAAGGCAAGGTCAAATATGATGATGCACTAGATGCGTTTGGGCTGCACGGGATTGGTGGAATCTGGGGCGGTATCGCCACTGGACTTTTCGCCACAACAAAAATCAATCCGGCAGGCGCTGATGGACTCTTCTACGGCGGGGCTTCCCTGCTTTTCAAACAACTGGCAGCCATTGGCATAACAATTGTCTTTGTGGCCATCATGACAGCACTCATCGTCATGATTATCAAACTTTTCGTTCCAATTCGCGTCAATGAAGACCAAGAATTTAAAGGGCTGGATTTAACGCTTCACGGCGAAAAAGCCTATCAGGACTAAAGGGGGTCAAAAAAATGAGCACATTAACAAAGATCGAAATTATCACACGTCCAAACCGCTTTGAAATTTTCCAAAAAGAACTAGCAAAAATCGGTGTCAGTGGTCTAACCGTGACGAAAGCGCTCGGAACCGGGCTTGAAAAAGGGCTAATCGAGCTGTATCGCGGCACAAAAAAAGAAAGTAATGTGCATGAACGCATGAAAATCGAAATCGTTGTCAGTACCGTTCCGGTTGAAGATGTGCTTCGTGTCGTCAAAGAAACCCTTCGTACAGGCGAACCTGGCGACGGCAAAGTGTTCATCTATCCGCTTGCAGAGGTCGTAAAAATCAGCACGGGCGAAACGGGTATGGCCGCGCTACAAGATTCTCCCACCAAATAAAATGGCAAAATCGTGAATAATCCTGCACATTTTCTAAAAATACAATGAGAAATCATGTTTTCGACTTCCCCAACGGACCTAAACCGCTTATAATGGGAAAGGAATGTATTTTTAGATTGGAGGCGCGATGGCTGTAATGCGTAAAATCCCCATTTTCACCATTATTGCTGCCTTATTACTTGGCGCAGGTTACCTTTACTATAATCATGAAAAATCCAAAGTAGAGGTTTCTTTTAATTATATAGTAGATAAAAAAACAGATGATTATCAGGTGAAGGGCCGCATTGACGGCGCTGGCGATACGATCGTCACACTTTCACTTTCCAAAGATGATTGGAACGCGGTCAAAACCGGCCAACATTATAATATCAAGGCAGTCTTTTATGATAAAAATAAACTGTCGGATAAACAGAAACAAAAACTGGACGGGCCCTTCTGGTCGAACGAGGCCAACCAAGGACTTTTAGTCAATGATGTAGATATCGAACAAATCGAAGCACTCGATTATTAAGACTTAAAAGCTTTCAAGACGATTATTTCACCGTTTTGGAAGCTTTTTTAATTGGAATACTAGTCGAAAAGCTGTTTTTTTAGTATAATGGTAATTATTGATGTAAAGGAGTGATAAGCTACGTGAGAATAAAACTTCAGTCTTTTTTAGCAGTTTACGGCGTTATTTTAGGGGCAGTAGTTGGTTTGATTGCCTTCATCTTTGTCTTCTTAATGAATCAGCTCATTGATTTCTGGTGGACATTCTTGCCGGATTTAGCTGGAAACCCGTGGTACTGGCCACTTGTTGTCTGTACATTTGGTGGTGTCGTGGTCGGGCTGGTACAAAAATACATCGGACCGTATCCACACCAGATTTTTCAGGTTTTTGGTGAGTTTAAAAAGACAAAACGAGTTGGCTACAGTGATATGTGGAAGCACTTTTTAGCTGCGCTGATTATTTTAATGTTCGGTGCAAGTCTAGGACCAGAAGCAGCGTTAACAAGTATTTGTGCGGCACTTATTACATGGGTCGGCGACAAAATGCGTTTTACTTTTCAGGAACGCGAAGACTTTACGGAGTTTTCAATCGGTGTTATGATTTCCACGATTTTCGTTTCACCGTTCGCTGGGCTTGCGACAACTGTAGAAAATGCCCCGAAAGATCAACCCGCTTTTCATAAAAAGAAAGTCATTGTTTATCTATTGTCGATTTTTGCCGGAAGCGGCACTTTCCTTCTTTTAATTGCATTGCAAGGAAACGAGCCATTTGTCGGCATGCTTGGGAAAACAGCTTTTTCATGGTGGGATCTGTTACTCTTTGTTCCACTACTTTTTATTGGCAAATATTTTGGCAAGGTTTATGAATGGTTCGGTAAGTTTTTCGATTTCTGCTTGCAAAAAGTGAAAAATGCAACCGTGTTGTTAGCGATTATTGGGGGGATTCTGCTTGGCCTTGCCGGCATTTTTGTTCCCTACAGCTTATTTTCCGGCGAACATGGCTTTAAAGAGCTAGCCGCCGAATATAGCATTTATACAACACTAATGCTCTTTATAATTGCTTTTGTCAAACTGGCGGTTACAAAACTTTGTTTGAAAACTGGCTGGCTAGGCGGACACATTTTCCCTGCCATGTTCAGTAGTGTCGCGCTCGGATTTGCTTTTGCTTCTTTCATTCCGGTTGATCCGATTTTTATCGTGGCCGTGATTGCAGCTAGTGCCAGCGCCGTTATTCTAGATAACCCAATGGTTGTAGCCCTTCTTTTCTTAGGCTTCTTCCCCATTCCGCTTTGGCCGATTCTCTTTATCGCAGCATATCTAGCAACCGGTAAATGGCGTGATGTCTGGCATAAAATCCAAGCACGCCGCGTGAAGAACACACAAGCATAGAATCTACACGATTGAACAGTCGAATATTTTATTTGAATCCCTCAGCAGTATTGTTTGAGGGATTTTATTTTTAATCGATCAAAAAGGTGCAACGATGAAATTTTATACAGGAAAATACAAAATCACAGGAACGATATGCACGCATCTTTCGTTAGCTTGGATAGTCGCTCTGACACTTATCGTTCAGATTACCACAAATGATACGGGCGAAATCAAATTTTTCATCCTATTTATTGGGCTGATTCTTCTCAGTTTGGCATGGCAGCTTTTATCTATCCCTTTAAAATGGATATGCATAGATCGCAAGCATTTGGTCTGCCATACGTTATTTAAAACGACAACCATTGTTCTTAAAAAAGTCGGGATCATCCATTATAAATACTCTCACCCAAGTGGAAAACGTTCGGCCACGATGGTACTGATTTTTCACGATAAGCATGCTTTGACGGAAATTGACTGTAGTTTTATAGACATGGAGATTTTTTTAAACTTATTCAGCAATTTCAAGCAAAACCAGGCGCACTCAGTGAGGACATTACCTATTTGCAAAAAGGAAAAAGAGCGCAATACGTCTATGTCCACACAATCATCGATCTGTTGACGCCGTTTCATGCAACTATCCTAACAATCGTTACACTATTTTTCTTATTATAATCTTACAAAAAAACAAACAGGCAAGAAAACCAGTAAATGCGTTTTCTTACCTGTTTTTGTATGCGAAAAAAATTTTTTATTCTTGCGTCTGTTTTTGTATCGGTTGAATTTTTAACTCAGCTAATTGTGCGCTTGCTACCTCACTTGGCGCATTTGTCAACAGATCGACTGCACTGCCTGTTTTAGGGAAGGCAATCGTGTCGCGCAAATTCGTCCGGCCAGCCAGAATCATCACGATCCGGTCAAGCCCTAGTGCAATCCCGCCATGAGGAGGCGTACCATATTCCAATGCTTCCAGTAAAAAGCCAAATTGTTCGTTTGCTTCTTCATCTGTAAAGCCAAGGGCACGGAACATTTGCTGCTGCACCTCTTTTTTGTAAATCCGCAGTGAGCCGCCACCGATTTCATAGCCATTCAAGACAATGTCATAGGCCTCAGCCATTGCTTTTTCCGGCTCTGTACTAAGTCGCGCAATGTCCTCCTCGCGCGGCAAAGTAAACGGATGATGCGCCGCCACATAGCGTTCTGCTTCCTCATCATATTCAAACAGCGGCCAGTCTGTCACCCACAAGAAAGCCAAAGCCGACTCATCGATCAGTTCAAGCTCCTTGCCGAGTTTATTCCGCAAAGCGCCAAGTGAAGCCGCGACAACGGCTTCCTTATCAGCAACGAAAAGCAGCAAGTCGCCTGTTTCTGCTTCCAGTTTTGCCATCAAAAGAGCAGCGGCATCCTCATCGAAAAATTTAGCAATCGGGCCTTTCAACGCGCCGTCTTCCACTTTCAGCCATGCCAGCCCTTTGGCTCCGTAGTTGGCCGTAAAGGCACCCAATGCGTCGATTTCCTTACGCGAATACTTATCAGCCGCTTGTTTGGCATTGATCGCTTTGACCTTGCCACCAGATGCAACCGCGCCAGAAAAGACTTTAAATTCAAGCTCTGCCACAATATCCGACACATCTTTAAGTTCTAGTCCAAAACGCACATCCGGCTTGTCACTACCAAACCGGTCCATTGCTTCATCATAACGCATTCGTGCAAACGGTCGTTTCAGTTCGACCCCTTTGACCGCCTTGACAACCGCCACAAGCATCTCCTCTGTCATTTCTTGAATTTCTTCCTTGCTGAGGAAGCTCGTTTCCAAGTCGATCTGCGTAAATTCCGGCTGTCTGTCACCACGCAAGTCTTCATCACGGAAGCAGCGGACGATTTGATAATATTTATCAAAACCAGAAGCCATCAGAAGCTGTTTCAAAATTTGCGGAGACTGCGGCAAAGCATAGAAGCTGCCCGGATATACCCGGCTTGGCACCAAATAATCGCGCGCTCCTTCTGGGGTACTTTTTGTCAAATAAGGCGTTTCAATATCATAGAAGCCCAATCGGTTCAATGTTTCGCGGAACGTCTGTGTGACCAGATGACGCATTTTAAAAATCTGCTGCATCTCAGGACGACGTAAATCCAAATAGCGATATTTCAAACGAAGCTCGTCGGAAACATTGACACCATCTTCAATATAGAAAGGCGGCGTTTTGGAGCCATTTAAAACCGTCACTTCTTCTGCCAAAACTTCCACTTTTCCTGTCGCAATCTTCTCGTTGACAACTGCTGCGTCGCGTGCTGCCACTTTCCCCTTGATAGTAATCACATATTCACTGCGAATCGTTTCTGCAACTGCCAAGGCCTCCTGTGATAACTCAGGATTGAAAACGACCTGCACCATACCTTCACGATCTCTGAGATCAATAAAAATCAGCCCGCCCAAATCGCGTCTCTTTTGAACCCAACCATGCAAGACAACTTCCTGACCAATCCACTCTTCTGTCACTTTTCCACAATAAATCGTCCGCTTTTTCATTCGTTATGTTCCTCCCCTTCAAGCAATCTGATCAATTCTGCTGCCAATTTCTCTTCAGCCACTTCTACTTGCTCGCCTGTCGCCATATCTTTCAGCTGGTAAGCTTTCTGATCAATTTCTGTTTCACCAATAATAATGGTAAAACGGGCATTTTTTCGGTTGGCGTCTTTCAGCTGCGCCTTCATTTTACGTCCCATATAGTCTTTCTCAGCCACGATCTGCTGTTTTCTTAGACGCGCCATCAACTCCACTGCTTTCGCCTCAGCTTCTGGCTGTGCAGTGATTAAGTAGCAGTCAAGTCCCGGCTCAGCTGGAAGTGTGATTCCCGCTTTTTCAAGCACGATCAAAATACGTTCTACCCCAATACCAAAGCCGATCCCAGGTGTTTCAGGTCCACCAAATTCCTCTACCAGACCGTGATAACGCCCGCCACCGCAAAGAGTCATTTGCGCGCCGAATTCTTTTTCCGCACTCATAATCTCAAAACAAGTGTGGTTGTAGTAATCCAACCCTCGGACAAGCGTAGGATCCACGCGATAAGAAATCCCTACCACATCTAAATAGGCCTTCACCTTTTCAAAATAAGCCGTCGATTCTTCATTTAAAAAGTCTAAAATGGAAGGTGCCGACTGAATGAGCGGGTGATCGTGATCTTTCTTACAGTCAAGAATGCGCAGCGGATTTTTATAAAGCCGCTCATGACAATCCGCGCAAAATTCATCAATGCTAGGTTCAAAATGAGCAATCAGTGCCTCACGGTGCTTCTGTCTGCTTCCCTTATCTCCCAAACTGTTAATGACCAGCTCGATATTCTGCAGCCCAAGCGTTTGGAAAAAGTTCATCGCAAGCGAGATGACTTCTGCATCAATAGCCGGATCAGAGCTGCCGATCGCCTCAACACCCATCTGATTGAACTGCCGCTGTCTGCCGCCTTGTGGGCGCTCATAACGAAACATCGGTCCCTTATAATAAAGTTTGACCGGTTGGTTGACCTGACCGAATAACTTATGTTCGACATAAGCCCGAACGACCGAAGCCGTGCCTTCTGGGCGCAAAGTGATACTTCTGCCAGCTTTATCGGCAAATGTATACATCTCTTTTGTGACAATATCCGTCGTATCCCCTACACCGCGTTCAAATAATTCTGTATGCTCAAAAATAGGCGTCCGAATCTCGCCATATTGATATGTGTGACACAATTTCATAAAGGCGTCTTCGATCACATGCCATTTTTCAGCTTCTTTCGGTAAAATATCGTGCGTTCCGCGTGGTAGAATCATTTGTTCCTCCATGACATTCTGCTCCTCCTTTAATTCTAAGTAAATAAAAACTCCCGCCCCTTGTTTCCGAAAAAACAAGGGACGAGAGTTGAATTCCCGTGGTACCACCCTAATTGGGACAAAATGAAGCCTGCCCCCGCTTATTCCGTTAACGCCGGAAAACGTTTTGGTCTACTAGAAAAATCGTTGGACCAAACCCTCCAGAGTGTCTTTCCAAAAATATACCATTGAATTTCTCTCAGCCTGCCGAAATTCTCTCTGTTATGGAGTGATTTTTGTACTTTTCTCTGTCACTGGTTTTTCTGAATTATTACTAGATTACTAGAAAGAATCATGAAAGTCAATCTTTTGAAAGATTTTTCGAAAAAAAAACGCCATTCTAGTTTCCTGAATCACGATTTTATGGTAACCTTTTTATGATACATACTGTTAAAGTGAGAAGTTTGGGTGGTGTTAAGACTAAGTGAAAAAAGCAAAAAGAAATCTTTTATTTATATCGATCGTTTCTTTTTTACTAATTGCAGCAGGAATTATGACAACGATCGCCATGGCAAATGCTGATACAGTCAGTGTTCAAGCGGATGTTTTGAATGTCAGAAGCGGTCCCGGTCTTGCTTATGATGTGACAAGTCAAGTTCGTAAAGGAACCAATCTAAAAGTGATTGGCGAAGAAAATGACTGGTATCAGGTTCGGCTTGAAGACGGGAATACGGGCTATGTGGCTAGCTGGCTTGTCGAGAATACAAGCGTCAGCGCGGCCAGTAACAGTTTAGCGGTCGTTTCCTCTGATGGGAATTTAAATGTTCGCAAAGAGCCCTCTACAAGTAGTGAAATCTTGGGCACATTAAACAATGGTGATCAGATTAATGTGATCAGTGAACAGAACGGCTGGGCGCAGATCAAATATCAAGGTCAAAACGCTTGGGTGGATGCTTCTTATATTACGATTCGTGAGTCCACAACCAAGATGGACGAAAGCAGTCTCCAAAAAGTGACTGTTCGAGAAGATAATACCAATATTCGCAGCAAGCCGGATTTAAATAGCTCCGTCATTGAAAAGGCCAGCTCCGGTGATACTTATGCCATTCAAGGAGTTCAAGGCGACTGGTACAAGGTTCAAACGAAATCCGGCGCTGAAGGCTACATCGCCAACTGGGTGGTAGACATTACCACGCAAGGTGAATCTACACCAAAAGAAAAATCCAAAACAACCAGCCTGTCGGAAGCAACGATTGTTCTGGATCCAGGACACGGCGGCAATGACCCGGGGGCTGAAGGAACAAATGGCACACTTGAGAAAAAAGCGACTCTGAAGATGGCGAATGTCGTTGCGGACAAACTCCGTCAAAGCGGGGCTAAAGTCATTTTGACGCGTGACTCGGATGAATATGTTTCACTCAGCGACCGGACTAAGATTGCTGAAAAATATAACGCGGATGTCTTCATCAGTTTGCATTTTGACAGCTTGGAAGATAAGGATTCTTCCGTCAGCGGGCAAACCACCTATTACTACAGCAAGAATGACAAGGGCCTTGCCAAAGATGTGAATGAGGGTCTGGAAAAGGATGTCGATATTACGAATCGCGGTTATCAGGTGGGCGACTACTATGTGCTTCGTGAAAACGATCAGCCGGCTCTACTTCTTGAACTGGGTTACCTAAGCTCACCAGAAGATGAAGCAAGAATTAATTCTAGCAGCTATCGAAATCAAGTTGCTCAAGGCATTTACGACGGCTTAGCGGACTATTTTGCCAACTAAATCATGAATTGAAAAAGGGTGCGTATCTGACAAGAAAAATTAGTCGGATGCGCTCTTTTTTACTGCAAACAAAAAAAGCCTTAAACGGACGGCAACGGGTTTTCTTCCCAGCGCCACGCGTTTAAGGCTTTCCTTATTTTACTAACTCATTTGAATCGAGCATAAAGGTGACGGGACCTTGATTGACCAGTGAAATATCCATATCAGCACCAAAAACACCGGTTTCCACTTCAAGTCCCAACTCTTCCAATTTTTGATTAAAAAGCCGATAGAGCCCTTCCGCCTTGTCACTAGCCAGAGAGTCGGTAAAACTTGGGCGGCGACCCTTTCTGGCATCTGCATATAGCGTAAACTGAGAAACGCTAAGAATCTGACCGCCCACTTCTTGAATGGAGAGGTTCATCTTGCCCTCTGAATCCTCAAAAATCCGTAAGCCGACAATTTTATTCGCCAAAGCCACCACTTCTTTTTCACTGTCACCATGTGTAAAACCCACCAGCAGACATAGTCCAGCCGGAATCTCTGCAATGACTTCATCATCAATTGTCACATTGGCAGTCCGGCAACGTTGTAAAAGGACACGCATGTTTTTTCCTCCTCAATTCATGAGACGTCTGACTGTATAGACATCTGGAATTTGCTTGATTTTGTCGACCACACGTTGCAAATGATTGATATTATGGATTTGAAGTGTCAAAACAAGCGTCGCCATCTTATTGTGATCCACTTTGGCATTGACACCATTGATATTCGACGTGAGACTGCCGACAACCTGCAGAATATCATTGAGCAGACCGCTTCGATTATAGCCGTACACCTCGATGTCGACATTATAATCTGTCTTCGCCTGCAAGTCCGCGTCTTCCCATTCCACTTCGATGAGACGGTCTTTTTCGGTCAGCTGGACATTGGGACAATCCTTCCGGTGAATCGAGATGCCGCGGCCCTTTGTAATATAGCCAACAATCTGATCACCCGGAACCGGATTACAGCATCGCGAAAGACGGATCAACAAATTGCCCACGCCTTGGACGACCACTCCGGCATTATGCTTGATTTTTAGTTTTTCATTATTGGCATCCGTGCTGTCCGTTTTCTGCTCTGTTTGATTCAGCAGTTTTTCCGTTTGCGCTTCTTTTTCCCGCTCTTTGCGCAGCTTTTCCGTTAGACGATTGGCCACCTGAAGCGCCGTAATGCCATTATAGCCGACCGCTGCAAATAAATCATCTTCATGCGAAAAATTGAGTTTATCCACGAGCTTATTCATGTTTTCATTTGTCATGATTTTCTTCGGCTCAAAATCAAGTTGCCGTAGTTCTTTTTCTACAAGATCGCGGCCTTTTTCAACATTTTCCTCTTTCGCCTGCCGTTTGAAAAATTGCTTGATCTTATTGCGCGCTTGCGAAGTCTGAACAAGTTTGAGCCAGTCGCGACTCGGCCCGTAAGAATGCTTGGATGTCAGAATTTCAATAATGTCACCTGTTTTTAATTGATAGTCCAGAGTGACAATTTTGCCATTCACTTTGGCCCCGATTGTTTTATTACCGATTTCCGTGTGGACACGATAGGCAAAGTCAAGCGGTACAGAGCCACTTGGCAGCTCATAGACGTCCCCTTTTGGCGTAAAGACATAGACGACATCGGAAAACAAATCGAGCTTAAGTGATTCCATGAATTCTTCCGCATTATCCGCTTCATTTTGATATTCTAAAATTTCTCTAAACCAAGTCATTTTGTTATCAAATGAAGTTTTAGAATTAACGATTTTGCCTTCCTTATACGCCCAGTGCGCCGCCACCCCATATTCAGCAATCTGGTGCATCTCAAGCGTGCGGATCTGCACTTCAAGCGGTTCACCCTGCGGCCCAATCACCGTCGTATGCAGCGATTGATACATATTAGATTTCGGCATCGCGATATAATCTTTAAATCGACCCGGCATAGGCTTCCAGCGTGTATGGATAATCCCCAAAACCGCATAACAATCTTTAATACTATCCACGATAATCCGAACGGCTAACAAATCATAAATCTCGTTGAATTGTTTGTGCTGCTCGCTCATTTTCCGATAGATAGAGTAGATATGCTTAGGCCGGCCGGAAATATCTGCCTCAATCCCTAATTCATCCAAATTCTCTGTCACACCATCGATCACATCATTTAAGTAGCGTTCCCGCTCTACTCGTTTTTGTTTCATCAAATGGACAATCCGGTAATACTGCTGCGGATTCAAATAACGCAAAGCCGTATCCTCTAGTTCCCATTTCACGCGACTAATCCCGAGACGATGAGCAAGCGGTGCAAAAATTTCTAAGGTTTCAGTCGCAATTCGGCGCTGCTTTTCAACAGGAAGATGTTTCAACGTCCGCATATTGTGCAGTCGATCCGCTAATTTAATCAAAATAACCCGAATGTCCTGCGCCATTGCAATAAACATTTTACGATGATTCTCAGCCTGCTGCTCCTCATGTGACTTATACTTGATCTTCCCAAGCTTCGTCACCCCATCAACTAGCATCGCAACCTCACTACCAAAGGCTTCCTCCATGTCCTTCAGGGTCACTTCTGTATCCTCGACGACATCATGAAGAAAACCAGCCGCAACAGTCGATGGATCCATTCTCAGCTCAACTAAGATACCAGCCACCTGAATAGGATGGATAATATAAGGTTCCCCAGACTTACGGAACTGTTCGCGATGGGCGTCACGCGCATACTCATAGGCCTTCTTAACGACCGCAAGATGCTCATCATTCATGTAGTGAGAAGCCATTTGAATGACTTCCTCTGCTGTTAGGTTTTGTTCTTTTGCCATCTTTTTCACCCCTAGTTTACCCTTTTCTACTTTTTTTGATGGAAAAAGACTCTCAAACGCGTTCGCCTGAAAGTACCAGCTCTCCTCTTCAAAGTGATTCTTAGTTTTCATTATACATGAGAGTTTCTGCTTTATAAAGTAGTTTTCTCGCCGATTCCTCCATTTTGCGCAAAGAAAAAGCCATTTTCTCTCAAAAGAAAACAGCTTTTGTCAAGCGGATCAGAAGTCCATCAAAATCAGACGATCATATCCATTTAGTTTTTTATGTCCTTCAAGTTCTGTAAGTTCAATCAGAAAAGCGCAGCCCACAACAATGCCGCCAAGCTTTTCGACAAGCTTAATCGTGGCTTCAATCGTTCCGCCGGTAGCCAAAAGATCATCTGTGATCAGCACGCGTTGTCCAGGTCTAATCGCATCTTTATGCATGGTCAGCGTATTGGTTCCGTATTCTAGATCATATTCCATTTCGATCGTTTCGCGTGGCAATTTATTCGGCTTACGAACAGGTGCAAAGCCGACTCCAAGTGCATAAGCAACCGGGCAGCCAATAATAAATCCCCGTGCTTCCGGACCGACAACCAGTTCAGCATCGCGTTCACGTGCATAGGCAACAATTTGATCCGTTGCATATTTGTAAGCTTCCCCGTCATTCATTAGCGGAGTAATATCCTTGAAAACGATCCCTTCCTTTGGATAGTCATTCACGATCGCGACATATTTTTTCAATTCATTTAAATCCATGTTTTTTCCTCCAAGTTTGCAGACATTACGTCTCCATGATCCGCTTCATCCAGTCATAAAGATCGAAGTAGTTGGAATAAAGCAGTTTTTGTCTTGTTGCAATTTGACGTGCTCGCTCTTGATAGCTCGCCGATTCATCCAGGCTGCGTTTTGCTTCAGTCGGATTTATTTTAATCACGCCACTGTCTATTGTAGCAAATTCCAGCTCAAAAAACACGTTTGACATAAAATCAATCTGTTCTTTTTTCCAGCCAAATTTTTGCGTCAATCCAGGACCGTATTTGGCCAATGAAAATGGCTCATACTGTTTGATCAATTTATATAAAGCCGCAAATTCTTTCCGATCGGGAAGCACCTCAAGATCTATATTTTCAGTCGCTCCAAAGTGGAAATAAAGTCGATCTGGCTGTACCTTTTCGACCAGCGTTTCTACTGACTGGGTATCTGTCGGCATATCTGCAAAAACCAATTCCTCGACAGCCTGACTAGCCAAATCTGCAGCCTCCTGCGGCGTTAAAATCTGTGTATCATCTGCCGGAATTTTTTGGATGGTCTCCTCATGATAACAAACATAAAAACGATTCGGTGCTTGTTCCTGAATGATTTTGCTCCATTCCGTCCGATTACGTACGTCAAACAATTGCCAATGCGCCACAGCCAAATCTAAAATTCGGATTTGCGCTTTTCGCATATTGTTCCATTCATTGATGGACAATTCGCCAATCACATCCACTTGGGCAGTTGGCGATAATTTTTCCGCTAAAAAGCCCAAACCAAAGCCAATTGCATCTATTTGGGTTTCTTGCGCAGCAAACACCGTCTTCAGATGCGTCTTATCCGCGCCAATCCGTTTTGGATCCTGCGGTTTGACAGCCTTGAACAGAAAAACTGGTTTAGGATTGCCAAAGCCGAACGGTGCCATCTGTTCGATCATTTGAATGAATGGCAGCGTCACTTCTGCAAGTGCTAGTTCTGCCTCCACTTCCTGTGATGAACGAAAATCCTCCAGCGAAAGCTTCTCCGCCTGCTGGTTCAAATTAGCCGTCAAAGTCTCCAAATGACTCTTTTCAAGCGTTAAACCTGCGGCCATCGGATGACCACCAAACGCGGTCAGCAAGGAACGATTCTGGTCAAGTTCTTGATACAGATGAAAAGCAGCAATGCTTCGGCCTGATCCCTTGACAAGTCCAGTTTCCTGATCGATCGATAAACAAATTGTCGGGCGACCATACTTCTCCACCACTCTTGAAGCAACAATACCCAGCACCCCTGGATTCCAGCCTTCTTTTGCTAAAACCAAAATGCGCGGTACTTCCGGCAGTTCTTCAATCATCTGCACAGCTTCTTCCGTAATGTTTTTTACGATTTCCCGCCGCTCCTTATTTGCCTGATCAATTTCTTCGGCCAAATAGCCTGCCTCTTCCGGATCCTCACTTAATAACAAGTCAGCCGCCGGATCAGCAGCCCCCAATCGCCCAACAGCATTGAGTCGAGGCGCCAAAGCAAAACCAATCGTTTCTTCTGTCGCCTCAGCTAATTTGACACTGGCTTTTTTGGCAAGCGCCTGCAATCCGAGATTAGGTTTTTCACGCAGCTGCATCAAGCCCTTTTGGACAAAGAGACGATTCTCATCATTTAGTGAAACCAAATCGGCTACAGTCCCAACCGCCACTAAATCCAGCAACTCCACCGGCTCTACACCAAGGAGGGCGTGTGCAAGCTTATAACTCACCCCAACGCCAGCCAAATCAGTGAAAGGATAATTGGAATCTGGATGTTTCGGATGGATCACCGCAACGGCTTCCGGCATCACTTCTCTTGCTTCATGATGGTCTGTCACAATTACATCCAAGCCAATCTCTTTCGCAAAAGTCATTACCTCAAGCGCGGCAATGCCATTATCCACTGTGATAATCAAGTCAAAGCCTTCATCCTTCGCCATTTGGAAGGCCGTCTGATTGGGCCCGTATCCTTCCGTAAATCGATTAGGAATATAAAAGTCAGGTTCCGCACCTAATTTACGGAGAGCCGTTGTCAAAACAGCGATACTCGTGACGCCATCAGCATCATAGTCCCCGTAAATGAGAATGCGTTCACCCTGTTCAATAGCCTGTTTGATACGTGCTACCGCTTGATCCATTTCAGCGAGTAAAAACGGATCATAGCCTTCATATTTCGTTGGATGTAAAAATTTATCTAACTGACCGCTCGTCGTGACTTTCCGCTTGACAAGCATTCGGGCAAGACTTGGTGCCACATCTAATTCCCTTGCCACCTCTGCGGTCTTTTCTTCATTAACTGGATCGATCTTCCAGGTGTATTTGGAACGTATCACGTTTTCCCCACCTTTCAACCTTCCTATTATAGCTGAAAAAATTAAAAAAACCAACTACTTTTCTATTAAAAAAGCTAAAACCCAATGAATCTTAGCTTTTTTCCTCTTCATTTACCTTTGTAACTGGTTCAATCACCGGCTCCGATTGCTCTAGTGGTTCTTGAACAAGTGTTTCACGTTCGCGCGCTTGTTTTTCCGCAGCTAATTTACGTTCTAACTCGGTGATTTTCACTTGAAGAGACTGAATTTCCTTTTTCGTCCCTCTCACTTTTGCGATATTCAAGCAGAACATGATCAAGCAGCCGATCAACACACAGCCTAAAATAATCAAGATTAACGGCCAGCTCGCATCTGCTACAAGAAAATTAACCGCTACAGACTCCGTATTGCCCACTGCAAAAATTGCAATTAAGAGTGCTAAAGCAATGCCCGCCACAACTTGCCATTGTATTTTCATATCTATTCTCTCCTTTTCCGCTGCTTTTATTTACCCTTTCTCAGATAAATTAATCCTTAAAAATAATTTTCAAGACTTCCCCCGCCCCTTACAGGAATAGTCTCGCAACCAACTCGCACTGCACATCAAAAAGCCGCTCACATTAATGAGCGGCTTTTTGCTTAGACAACCGGTTGACCCGGATTACGTTTTTTCTTTTTCTTCACTGTATTGATCGGTCCTTTTTTACGAACCTGGCGTGATTTAAAGACATACCAGAGTTGCATCGCCATGAAGATGGACGAGAACACACTGGAAATAAGTCCGACAAGAAGCGCGATCGAGAAGTTCAGAATCGAATCATTACCGAAAATAACAAGCGCTAAAACAGTCAAGAGTACAGTCACAATCGTATTGATCGAACGTGTAAAGGTTTGACGCAAACCATGATTGACAGCAAACGCCACATCCTCTTCCGTTTTATAGCGTTTCATTTTCTTCCCGATATCTCTAATCCGGTCAGCCGTTACAATCGTATCATTGATGGAATAACCAATGACGGTCAGAACGGCGGCAATGAACGTCAGATCCACCTCAAGCTGGAAGACGCTGAAGAAAATAAAGATCACAAATGCATCAAAGAGTAGCGACAGAATGGCTGCAACGCCCATATAGAATTCAAATCGAATCGCAATATAAAGGACGATGAAAATGGATGCAATAACGAGTGCATAGAAACCATTTTTCGCCAATTCTTTTCCGACTGTCGGCGTAACTGTACTGATGCTTGGCTCTTTACCATATTTATCCTTAAAGTAAGATTTAAAGTTGGCATCTTCTTTTTGTGTGAAGGCACCTTTGTAAGAAATAACTGCCGTTTTTGAATCTTTTCCTTGGAAAGTGATATCATCTGACGGCATTCCCAGTTCTTTCAAATCTTTTTGGATTTCCGTTGTTGTCAGTGTATGATCAGCCGTCACCTCTGCACGTGTTCCACTAGCAAAGTCAATCCCCAAATTCAGTTTGAAAACGGCCAGAATAATAATCCCTAAAATGGCAATCGAACTGAAAATAGTGAGGAACAAGCGATGATGTTTGACAAAATCAAAACGGTCAAAGCGTGTTTTCAAATCATAAGTGCTGACGCCTTCATGAAGATTATGAATATCCTTCCGCTTAACAGCAAACAGTCCTGGTTTGTTATCCAAGGCATTACTTTTCACAAGTAGACCAAGCAGAAGTCTTGAACCCCATACAGCTGTCAAGAAACTCATCAGAATACTGATAATCAGCACCGTCGCAAAACCTTTGATCGAGCTGGTTCCAAAGTAGAACAAGACGACCGCGACAATCAGCGTTGTAATATTCCCATCAAATATCGCTCGGAAGGCCTCTTTGCTGCCGGTTTCAAATGCAGCTTTCGTCGATCGCCCGACTTTCAGCTCTTCCTTTATTCGCTCGTAAGTGATGACATTCGCGTCGACGGCCATCCCTATCCCGAGTATCAGCCCGGCAATCCCCGGAAGTGTCAGTGTTGCGTGAAGCAAGCTTAGCACCAAGAGGACTAGATAGGTATAGGCAACGAGTGTTACAGAAGCAATAATACCTGGGATGCGGTAAACAGCAATCATGAAAATAAAGATTGCAAGAATCCCTACAAGTCCGGCAAGAACTGTTTCACTCAGTGCATCCTGACCAAATTGTGCCCCTACTGAGGTTGAATAAATTTCGGTCATTTTTACAGGCAAAGCACCTGAATTAAGCAGATTGGCAAGATCTTTCGCTTCATCTACCGTAAAGTTGCCTGAAATCTCGACTTTATTGGTATCCAGCACTTCGTTGACATTCGGTGCGGATAGGTAAGCCGGATTCTTCTTCGTTTTTTCTTCTTCATATTTTTGTCCTTCTTGCCAGTCGAGCCAGATGACAAGTTGGTTATTCGGCGCTTCATCTAAAATCGTTTGCGTGACTTTGGCAAACTTGTCTGCGCTTTTAAGTTTTAGCGTCACAATCGGTTTGTTATTTTGATCAAACTCCTGTTTGGCACCGCCTGGAACCAAATCTGAGCCATCCATCATCAGCTTATCATTCGCATCACGGAACGATAGTTGTGCTGTTGTGGAGAGCATTTCCCGTGCTTCGTCCTGATCAGTTACACCAGCAAGTTGCACACGGATACGGTCATCACCTTCAATCGTGATACTCGGCTCAGCAACACCAAGTGTATTGATCCGTCGGTCGAGGGCACTTACCGTATCAGTAAGTGTCTGTTTTGATACTTTTCCTTTGCCATCCGCAGGCTCCACTTTGTATAAAACTTCAAAGCCGCCCTGAAGATCCAACCCTAAATTAATATTGTCTAGGACCCATTTCGTTGTCGAAGCCACTGCTCCGAAAATAATCATGATGACAAGAAAAAAAGTAATCAATTTACTTTTTTTGATCATGCTTTCTACTTTCCTCCCTCATTCATAACTCTAGAAACGCTTATTCTTCCGTAGGCTCGTCTAGTACTTCCGCAATAAGTGCCTCATCCATCACAGAAGTCGGCTCGTTCTGAACGCTTCCCGTAACGGCTTGCATTAACTGTCCAATGTTCATCTGCATCACATCATTGATTCGCGTATGCAGTGCCGGGGAACTATTTTTCCAAATCACTTCCGTAAGAAATGACCAAATATGATGAGCCGTAATTTCCCGGTACCCGAGAATATGAAAATCTTCTACTTTAATTAAAATTGCAGGTTCAAGCTCATCATACCAGTCAGCAAATTGTTCTGACATTATTTCCCCTCCCATTAACAATCAGCTATTCCCATTTTATCGAATTCTAGGAAAAATGGAAAGCATAATCTCGTATTTAGCACGAAATGACACAAAATAGCCTTATTTACCTAAAAAAAGGACTCTGCGAAATAAATAAAGAACCGCCCATTGTCCGAGCGGCTCATTTATTATTTCTGTTCTTCTGTTACTTCAGTGCTTTCTGCTACTGGTTCTTCTGCTTTTGGTTCAACTGGGGCAACAACTGGTTGTGCACCGGCTTTTTCAAGCACAGAACGAATGGCATTACGGTCAAAAGTTAATTTGGCATTACCGCATTTCAAAATAACCGTATTGTCTTCAATCGCTTCGATTACACCATGCAAACCGCCAATTGTGATAATTTTATCACCTTTTTGAAGGCCGCTTTGCATATTCGTTACTTCTTTTTGACGTTTTTGTTGAGGACGAATCAACAAGAAGTAGAACAACACGATCATTAAAATAATCGGAATAAAAGCTGCTAATCCTTGCAACTATTTCAGCTCCTTTCACTCAAGTAAAAATATTTATTTAGAAATTTTTCGCATTAGGACCATTGAATCCATATTGCTCAAAAAATTCTTCCCTAAAGTCAAGCAAGCGATCCTCTGAAATCGCCGTACGTACCTGCTTCATCAAATTAAGCAGGAAATGCAGATTATGATAGGTTGTCAAACGGATGCCAAATGTTTCATCACAGCGGATCAAATGACGGATATAAGCTCTGGAATAATTGCGGCATGTATAGCAGTCGCAGTTTTCATCAAGCGGTCCGAAATCGCGTGCAAATTTGGCATTTTTAATGACCAACCGACCATGTGAGGTCATGCAAGTCCCATTGCGGGCAATCCGTGTTGGCAACACACAGTCAAACATGTCCACACCGCGAATCACACCATCAATCAATGAATCAGGTGAGCCAACGCCCATCAGATAACGTGGTTTGTTGCTCGGCAGAAGTGGTGTCGTATATTCCAAGACTTCATTCATCACATCTTTCGGTTCTCCAACCGACAGACCGCCGATCGAATAGCCCGGAAAATCAAGCGACACAAGATCTTTCGCACTCCGTTCCCGAAGATCACGAAACGCCCCGCCCTGCACAATGCCAAATAGTCCCTGCTCATCTGGGCGCATGTGGGCTTTTAGTCCGCGTTCCGCCCAGCGTGTCGTCCGATCGACCGACCGCAGCATATACTCATGTGTTGCAGGATACGGCGGACATTCATCAAAGCTCATCATGATATCAGAACCTAGCGCATTTTGAATCTGGATTGCCTTTTCAGGAGACAAAAAGAGTTTATCCCCGTTTAAATGATTGCGAAAATGCACGCCTTCTTCTTTGATATCGCGCATATCGCTTAAACTAAACACTTGGAAGCCACCGGAATCCGTCAAAATCGGCTGATCCCAGTTCATAAATTTATGAAGACCGCCTGCTTCCCGGATCAAATCCTCGCCAGGCCGCAGCCACAAGTGGTAAGTATTGCTTAAAATTACACCCGCCCCCATTTGTTTCAATTCTTCTGGGGACATTGTTTTAACGGTTGCAAGCGTCCCTACCGGCATAAACATCGGTGTATCAAATGTGCCGTGCGGTGTGTGTAGCTTGCCGAGACGTGCTCCCGTCTTTTTATCCGTTTTAATTAATTCATATCGAATGGCTGTCATGTGTACCCTCTTTCTCAATTACTCTACCAAATAGCATAACGAAAATACGCGTATAACACAAGTGTTTTCCATAAAAAGAAAGCGTTTTTTAATGAATGAACATGGCATCTCCAAAGCTGAAGAAGCGATATTTTTCATCTACCGCATGCTGATAGGCATTTAAGATAAGTTCACGGGAGCTGAGTGCTGAGACCAGCATGATCAACGTTGATTTAGGTAAATGGAAATTCGTAATTAGTGCATCCACCGCCTTAAATGTATAGCCCGGTGAAATAAAAATATCCGTCCATCCCGAATCAGCGACCAGCTTCCCATCAAATTTAGTGGCAATCGTTTCAAGCGTGCGAATCGATGTCGTTCCAACTGCAACGATTTTGCCGCCATCTGCTTTGACTTGATTCAGCAAATCCGCTGTTGGTTCTGTTAGACGATAAAATTCAGCATGCATTTTATGATTTTCGGTGTCTTCCACATCAACTGGTCGGAATGTGCCCAGACCAACGTGCAGAGTTACAAACGCCACCTTGACACCTTTCGCCCGAATCTGATCAAGCAATTCTTCCGTAAAATGCAGACCCGCAGTCGGTGCAGCAGCAGAACCATTTTCTCGCGCATAAACCGTTTGATAGCGATCCTGATCTGCCAGTTGTTCCTTAATGTATGGCGGCAGTGGCATTTCACCAAGCTCTTCCAGCACCTCATAAAAAATACCTTCATACGCAAATTCCAAAATTCGTCCGCCATGCTCCAGCTCTTCTATACAAGTCGCCGTAAGCTTACCGTCGCCAAAATGAATCTTAGCCCCGCAGCGAATCCGTTTTGCCGGTTTCACTAGTGTCTCCCAGCGATTGCCTTCCATTTGCTTCAGAAGCAGCACCTCAATATGAGCGCCCGTTTCTTCCTTGATGCCATGAAGTCTTGCAGGCAGCACCCGCGTATCATTTAATACAAGTGCATCACCCGGATTCAAATAACTTAAAATATCCGTAAAAGTCCGGTCAGCAAGGTCCCCTGTATTTTTATCTACAACCATCAGCCGACTGCTGGAACGATCCAAAAGCGGCGTCTGGGCAATTAATTCCTCCGGCAAATCAAAATCAAAATCTTCTACTCTCATTTATGAACACCTTTTTCATTTAAAATACCAAAATGGTTATAAGCAATATCCGTTGCCAGTCTGCCCCTAGGCGTACGCTGTAAGAAACCGATCTGGAGCAAATACGGCTCATGCATATCTTCAATCGTTTCACGTTCCTCGCCAATACTTGCTGCAATCGTATCCAGTCCAACAGGTCCGCCACGGAAAGACTGAATAATGGTTTTCACTAATTTTTGATCAATTGTATCTAGACCGCGTGGATCCACCCGTAAAAGCGTAAGAGCTTCCTCGGCAATTTCCTGCGACACAAGCCCATTCCCCTTTACTTGGGCAAAATCCCGCACTCGTTTAAGCAAACGATTGGCAATCCGCGGGGTCCCACGAGAACGGCGGGCGATTTCCAGTGCACCCAGCTCGTCAATTTCGGTCGTCAAAATCCCAGCCGTCCGCGTGACGATCTCCTGCAATTCCCGTTCTTGATAGAATTCCAAATGATCAACCACACCAAACCGGTCCCGAAGCGGTGCCGATAGCTGACCAGCCCGAGTTGTCGCACCAATCAGCGTAAATGGCGGCAAGTCGAGCCGAACCGATCTGGCTGTTGGTCCGGCCCCGATCACAATATCCAAACAATAGTCCTCCATCGCTGGATAGAGAATCTCCTCAATGGCTTTCGACAAGCGGTGGATTTCGTCAATGAACAAAACGTCGCCCGGTTCAAGTGCCGTTAAAATGGTCGCCAAATCCCCCGGTCGTTCAATCGCTGGCCCACTTGTCGTGCGGATATTCGTGCCCATTTCATTAGCAATCACCATCGCCAGCGTTGTTTTCCCCAGCCCCGGCGGTCCATAAAGCAGCACATGGTCAAGCGATTCTTCCCGCATTTTTGCTGCTTCAATAAAAATTTGCAGATTGTGCTTGACCTTTTCTTGCCCAATATATTCAGAAAGCAGCTGTGGTCGGATACTCGTCTCAAAAAAGACTTCTTCCTGATCCACATTCTCGCCTGAGACAATACGTTCATCCATTCCGCTTTCCTCCTATCTTATTTCGTCATTAGCTTGAGTGCCAACTTGATATATGCATCACTCGTCATCAATTCATTTTCAAGCTTCGGCAATATTTTTTTCAACTCACGCTGGCTGTACCCAAGTGCTTCGAGCGCCAAAATCGCCTCTTCCAGCTGCGGGGGCAAACCATCTGTCAAATCCTTCTTCGGAGCTGTAATTGTCAGCTGATCCAGCGCCACATCGCCCACTTTTCCTTTTAAATCCAAAATAATCTGCCGCGCCGTCTTTTTCCCTACACTCGGGAACTTCGTTAGATAAGCATCATCTTCTGCTTCAATGGCAGAAATCAACTGAACGGCATCTCCTGTCGCCAAAATCGCCAGCGCACTTTTCGGACCAATCCCAGAAACGCTGAGCAACTTCTTAAACAAAAAGCGCTCCTCTGTTGTCTTAAAACCAAACAAGCTGATATTATCCTCCCGTACATGCTGGTAAAGATAGACCTTTATTTGCTTGTTGTCCATTTGAAATGAGAATGGATTGCCCGTCAAAATCTGGTAACCAATCTGTCCCACTTCTAAAACAATATTTTCAGGCGTAACCGCCGTCACTTCGCCAATCATATAATCGTACATCCTGCTCGCCCTCTCCTATAAATTCCCATACTGTCAATCATAGC
This sequence comes from Listeria costaricensis, assembly GCF_900183385.1. Classification (GTDB taxonomy): domain Bacteria; phylum Bacillota; class Bacilli; order Lactobacillales; family Listeriaceae; genus Listeria; species Listeria costaricensis. The sequence goes on along the minus strand of NZ_FXUT01000001.1, from coordinate 136,828 downwards.
ATAAAAACGAACATTTGTACCATTAAAATCCGTTGAATATGAAGTAAAAAAGAAGCATCTATTCAAAAATAAACACTCCTTGTTTACATAACAAAATTATCGTCAACTCACAAAGCAGCAATCGATTCCTTAATGACTCGTGCCGAATGCGCAAAAGCTTCCTGCTCCTCTTGACTAAGCTGCAGCTCAATAATCTCTTTCACACCATTTTGACTGAGAACCGCTGGAACACCCGTAGCCATTCCCGTTTCACCATACTCGCCATCTAACACGCAAGAAACCGTAAGTGCCCGTTGACTCCCACTGAAAATATGCCGGCAAATTTCAACGATCGTACCACCGATGCCATATTCCGTGCAGCCTTTTTGATGATAAATCTCAAAGCCCATATCGCGTGCCTCTTCGCCTGTCTTTTTCAGATCGATTGGTGTCCCAAGTTTTTCCGCACTATATTCATTGATCGGTTTTCCGTACACCGACGAATGAGACCAAACTGGAAACTGCGAATCACCATGTTCCCCCATAATAAAGGCATCAATACTTTGCGCCGCAATATCTAATTTTTCAGCCAAGATCCGTCGTAACCGCGTCGTATCCAACCAAACGCCCGTCCCCAGCACTCGTTCACGTGGCAAGCCCGACAATTTCCAAACTTGATAGGTAATAATGTCGCAAGGATTTGTTGCAATCAGAAAAATCCCATTAAAACCGCCCGACATCATTTCTGGAATAATACTTCCGACAATACGCGAAGTCGATTTTAATTCATCCAGACGCGTCTGCCCTTCTTTTAGCGGACCCGCTGTGACCGTAATGACCGCAATATCTACATCCGCACAGTCCCTCGCCTCACGAACCGAAATATCCATCTTGCCCGGCATAAAAGCGGCCGCATCCGCAAGATCTTTCCGATGTCCATTCACACGATCTTTATTTAAATCAACCAAGATGAGCTCTTCAATAAATTTTTGATTAACAAACGCATGGGCCGCCGCCGAACCAACATTCCCTGCACCAATAATCATCACTTTCCGTGGTTTCATTTTTCTAATCATCCTTTCTATCATACGCTCTATTTTACCCTTCCAGTGGTTCTGGCAGCAAGACTTTTTTTATTTTAAAAAGCGCCGCAGCCATTTTTCACCGCTGTTGCTTCCTGGATACCGAAACGGCAAATCGAAGAGCGTTGTCTGCTTTAAAATGCTCTTTTGATGGGAAAAAGTGTCGAAACTTGCCTTGCCATGATATCTCCCCATCCCGCTCGCTCCCACGCCGCCAAATGGCAGATAGGGCGTCGCAATGTGCATCAGGGTATCATTCACGCAAACACCGCCCGATGAGGTTCTCTTCAAAACTTCCCGCTCAGTCCTGCGGTCATTCGTAAATAGGTACAAGGCTAGCGGCTTAGGACGTTCACACACGAAAGTAAGCGCCGCGTCTAGCGTCGTATAGGGAATAACGGGCAGTATCGGACCAAAAATTTCTTCTTGCATCACCGGACTGTCTAAATCAGGCTCCTCCATAATCAAAGGGGCTATTTTCAACCGACTTTCATCCACATCGAGCGCATTGCTGTAACTTTTTAACCGCTTAAAATGCTTCAAGGAAATAATCTTGCCATAATGAGGTGATTCCAGCGGCTTTTCACCATAAAATTCTGCCACCGCCCGTTCCAGTTCGCGCATAAACGGGGCATACACAGCCCGGTCAATTAACGCATAGTCTGGCGCAATACAGGTTTGACCCGCATTCGTCCATTTGCCAAAAGCCACCCTTCTGGCAGAAAGCTTAAGATCGCAGTCTTTCGCAATAATAACGGGACTCTTGCCGCCGAGTTCAAGGGTAAGCGGGATCAACTGTTCACTAGCCTGTTTCATGATGATTTTGCCAACTTGTGTAGAACCTGTGAAAAAGAGATAATCCGGTCCTTGCTCAATCAAGTTTTGAGTCACTTCCGGCCCACCACAAGCCACAACCAAGTATTCAGTAGGAAAAGCCTGCAGCACCTCTTTCAGCACCCGTTCAGTAGCAGGCGCCCATTCAGAAGGTTTCACAATCGCCGTATTGCCAGCTGCAATCGCCCCAATCAGCGGAGAAAGGGTCAGCTGATAAGGATAATTCCAAGGAGCAATCACCAGAACAACCCCGTATGGTTCCCGATAAATCAAACTCTTGGCCCCAATATGCGTCATTGGTGTGGGCACATGCTCCGGCTTCATCCACTTACGCAAATGTTTCACTGTAAAGTCAATTTCTTCATAAATAATACCAATCTCCGTCATATAAGCTTCATGTGAACTCTTTCCTAAATCCTGCTCAAGCGCAGCTAAAAAACGGGCTTCATTTTGCTTCAAACGCATTTTTAGCTCAAGCAAGAATTGTTTCCGCAAATCAAACGACAAAGTCTGTCCCGTTTGAAAAAATTGCCGCTGCCACGTTACCCAGTTTTCCATGTGATCTCCTCCATGTTAAGAGAAGCACCTAAACCATTCAATGACTGATTTAGGTGCTTCTGTATTAATAACCTGTTGCATTTGTATAAACTTCCTGCACATCATCGTCGTCAGAAAGAATGTCGAGCATCTTTTCAAATTGTACTTTCTTATCGTCCGGTACTTCATTTTGGGTCTGCGGAATCATCGTCAGCTCAGCCGTAGCAAATGGATACTCTGCCGCCGCCAATGCTTCCTTCACTGCCGGAAAATCAGCAGGATCCGTATACACTTCAAAAACCTCATCACTCACCGTCACATCTTCTGCCCCTGCCTCAATCGCCTCGAGCAGAAAATCATCTTCAGATACCGTGAGATCTTCACGTGGGATGGCTAAGTATCCCTTCCGATCGAACATATAGCTGACGCTGCCCGTTTCACCCAGACTGCCGCCGTTTTTATTAAAGGCTACACGCACATTGGTAGACGTCCGATTTTTATTATCCGTCAGTGTATGCACTAAAATCGCCACACCACCCGGACCATAACCTTCATAAGATATTTCATCATAGTGTTCCGTATTGGCATTTCCACTTGCCTTATCAATGGCCCGTTTAATATTATCATTCGGCATATTAGCCGCTTTTGCTTTATCTACAACAAGTCTTAGAGCGGGGTTCATACTCGGGTCAGGACCATGTTTGGCTGCAACAAAAATTTCTTTTGCAAGCTTTTGAAAGATTTTTGCACGTTTTGAGTCTTGCGCGTTTTTCCGACCTTGGATATTATTCCATTTTGAATGTCCTGACATGATCTGATCGCTCCTTTAAAGTATGTTTCACTCTAAATTTTACATGATCTAACCAAAAACTGCAATGTTCCAGCTGATAAGAAACGGACATGAGCAAATATCATTCATCCGCTTAGAATGTGTATAAAAACAATATGGCAGCTTTTCTTCAAGCAAAAAACAGAGACTAGATTTATATTCTAGTCTCTGTAGTAGAATTTGAGCTTCGTAAATGAAAGGTAATGACTCAGGAACATCCTTCACAGCCAAAAATATATGAGGGAAAATGCACCAGTTTATCATACTTTATATTAACCCTGAATACGAAAAATGCACCACATCATAAAATTTCCTGTCAACTAGTAAAACACACAAATTTGACCCCTCTTTCTGTCGCATATTTATGTAAAATTGCCCCTTCAAGATGCATATTTGCCATGAAAGATAGCTTTTCTAACATTGGATTTTTTATCAGATTAAGTGTTTTTATCTTACTACAAAATCCAACATCTAGGTGCGTTAGAAGTGGCAGATTACTTGTATCCAATTCAGTTATCATGGTGCCTGCTACATCTAGAATTTTTAAATTAGGAAGATCCAATTGCAATTTTTCTAATTTATTTGCACTACAATCTAATTCAACCAGTTTTTTATTTTCGGAAACATCTAAATGTTGCAGTTTACTTCTGCTACAATCTAATTCAACCAGTTCTTTATTTTTCGAAATATCTATATTTATTAAATCATTTCTACAACAGTTTAACTTTTTTAACCCTGTTAAATTTTCAATCCCCTCTAATGATTTAATATGACAATTTTCTAAATCTAAGTCCTCTATACCCTTAAGAAGATCCAATGACACGCTATCATATGGTCCCATCCCGAGAGTCTTCGCTACTGCTATGGCCATTCTTATATCAGGAAAGATGGCATCAAATGGCGCTGCAATTAATTGCCCCTTTTCATCATATTGATAGGTGTCCTCTCCCGCTTCCTCGTACATGGCGCTACCAGTAGATGGGCATGTTAAACATAGTACTGCAACCATCAACAACATTGTTAAAACCCATTTTTTCTTAAAAACACATCCACATTTTAAATTGTTCATTTTCATATGCTCCTTTTATTAGTTGTTTGTCTAGACAACAATCAGATCTTACTTCTTCATGATACTTGTTCATCAGCAAGATGTAATTAACAACTGATAACGCATTAAATTTAAATACAAGGAGCACTTTTGGGAAGTAACAATATCGTTAAAACTATTGCACATGTCACGATTCATCTAGATAGTAAAAAACCCAACTTTTCGTTTTGAAAAGTTGGGTTTTACTGTCTAAAAGCACAGATATAAATCAGCCATGCTCTTTATTTGCTTATTTTGCGTATTCAACTGCCCGTGTTTCCCGAATAACCGTCACTTTAATGTGACCCGGGTAATCAAGTTCGTCTTCAATGCGTTTGCGAATATCTCGCGCTAATCGATATGCCGACAAATCGTCGATCGCTTCCGGTTCAACAAGAATCCGAACTTCACGACCTGCCTGAATCGCATAGGATTTTTCAACGCCTTCATAAGACTCTGAAATTTCTTCCAGTTTTTCAAGACGACGAATGTAGTTTTCGAGTGTCTCACTGCGGGCACCTGGTCTTGCGGCAGAAAGTGCATCTGCTGCAGCCACTAAGACAGCGATCACAGAGGTTGGCTCTGTATCTCCGTGGTGGGACGCAATACTGTTGATAACCACTTCATTCTCTTTATACTTCGTCGCAAGTTCGACGCCGATTTCAACATGGCTGCCTTCAATTTCATGATCAATTGCTTTTCCAATATCATGAAGGAGACCGGCCCGTTTCGCCATTGTCACATCTTCCCCAAGTTCACTAGCCAAAATCCCTGCAAGTTTTGCCACTTCGAGAGAATGGTTAAGAACATTTTGTCCGTAACTAGTACGGTAACGCAAGCGACCCAAAATTTTGATAAGGTCAGGATGAATTGAATGAATGCCAACTTCAAAAGTAGCTTGCTCGCCAACTTCACGAATATGCTCGTCCACTTCTTTTCTAGCTTTATCCACCATCTCTTCAATACGAGCTGGATGAATTCGGCCGTCTTGTACGAGTTTTTCAAGAGCAATCCGCGCAATTTCGCGTCGGATCGGATCAAAACCAGATAAAATCACTGCTTCCGGTGTATCGTCAATAATCAGATCGATTCCCGTCAAGGTTTCAAGCGTCCGGATATTACGGCCTTCACGCCCAATAATCCGCCCCTTCATTTCGTCATTTGGAAGCGTTACAACGGATACGGTCGTTTCTGACACATGGTCCGCCGCACAACGCTGAATCGCGAGAGATAAAATATCTTTTGCCTTTTTATCCGCCTCTTCCTTCGCCCGGTTTTCAGTCTCTTTCACCATAATTGCAGTGTCATGAGATAATTCTTCTTCTACCTGGTTAAGGATGATTTGCTTCGCTTCATCTTTTGAGAGCCCAGAGATTCTTTCTAATTCTGCTTGCTCTTTTTGCATCATCTCAGCGATTTTGCTTTCCTTTTCTTCAATATGTTGTTGTCGTTTACTGATACTCTCCTCTTTTCTTTCAAGTGCCGCTTCTCGTTTACTTAAAGAAGTATCTTTACGGTCGAGGTTTTCCTCCCTTTGCAATAAGCGATTCTCAGATTTTTGCAATTCTCCTCTTCGCCCACGAAGTTCATTTTCGATTTCAGTACGTAACTTATGACTCTCTTCCTTTGCTTCAATCAGTGCTTCTTTTTTCGTTGTTTCCGCTTCCTTCTTTGCATCTTCAACGATCAATTCCGCTGTACCGCGCGCCGCAATGAGTTTTTTTTGTGTACTCGATTTATTGATAAGTGAGCCAACAACTAAACCGACGATCAAGAAAAGCAAGCTGGAGATGATTGTGATTAAAGTGCTCATCCTTACACCTCCTTTGCTATTCAATTTACGTTATCATTATGTCGGTGGTCGAATAAATATTCGACACAAAGTGTATTTTCCATCATCATCAAACAGGCGGATGATGCCCGTTTAATTCTGTTGCTTGAGCTCTGTCCAATAAAGCTTGAACAAACCACGAGCAATGTCAAATATACAATTTAATTTTATAGGTGAATAAGCTTAATGTCAAGGAAACGATCAAAGCTTCTGAAAATAAAAATCAACTCTTTCTAAACATAAAAAATACCTGTTTAAAAAAGAGCGCTGATTTCTCTCAACAGAAATAAAATCAGGTGAATAATTCATTCACACCCTCCATTTCCAAAAGAAATCAGCGCTTTTATTTATTCGTCTTCTAGTAAATTAAACTCTTCCTTTTCAGCAGGTTCAGGGGTTGTCGCACCATCAATCTCATACTCTTGCCGAACACGTGCAGAAATCTCATCACGAATTTCTGGGTTTTCCTTCAAGAATTGTTTCGCATTTTCACGTCCTTGACCAATGCGTTCCTCTTTATAAGAATACCATGAACCGCTCTTATTGATGACATCCACTTCAGCCGCCATGTCAACAAGCTCGCCTTCACGAGAAATCCCTTGTCCATACATAATATCCACTTCAGCTACTTTAAATGGTGGTGCCACTTTATTTTTCACTACTTTAATCTTGGTTTTATTCCCGATAACGTCTGTTCCTTGTTTCAGCTGCTCTGCTCGCCGAACCTCCAAACGAACGGATGAATAAAATTTCAACGCCCGGCCACCTGGTGTTACTTCTGGATTTCCGAACATTACCCCTACTTTTTCACGGATTTGGTTAATGAAAACGGCGATCGTTTTCGATTTATTAATGACACCGGATAGTTTCCGCAGTGCCTGACTCATCAAACGTGCTTGCAAGCCAACATGGGCATCACCCATCTCGCCTTCAATTTCAGCACGTGGAACAAGTGCTGCCACGGAATCGATAATCAGAATGTCAACTGCTCCGCTGCGCACAAGTGCTTCAGCAATTTCTAATGCCTGTTCTCCAGTATCGGGTTGCGAAAGAAGCAATTCATCAATATTCACGCCTAGATTCTTTGCATAAGCCGGATCAAGGGCATGTTCCGCATCAATAAAAGCAGCCGTTCCGCCTTGCGCCTGTACCTCAGCAATCGCATGAAGCGCCACTGTTGTTTTACCAGAGCTCTCAGGTCCATAAATCTCAATGATTCTGCCTCGTGGATAGCCACCTACACCTAGGGCAATATCCAGTGCCAACGAACCACTCGATACAGTGGAAATATTTTGATCGGTCTGCTCTCCTAATTTCATAATAGAGCCTTTACCAAATTGTTTTTCAATAGCTTTGAGTGCTTGATCTAAAGCCGCTTGACGATCGTTCACGTTTTTTCCTCCTCTTGTCTATCCTTTTACATGTATCTCTTTTCTTCTTCATTCTCTATACAATTAAAACTTCTACACATACTATACCTTATTTCATTTTCCGGCGCAAGCAAAAAGCGAATAAATGTTCGCTTTTTTTATTTTTGCTCATTTTGAATAAGAAAAGGACGACCTGCTTATCCCCATTATAACGGGTCAAAAGCCTTGCCGTCCAATACTTTTTTAGCGCGCTTTACAGCATTTTCCGCTCATTCATGGCTTTTTCTGTTAGCAGAAAAATCAGGATGTGCCGCTAAAAATGCACGAATGATTTGAAAACCTTGTTTAACTGCACGTCGCCGATTATGATTACGGTCACGACCAAATGAAAATAAGTAGGTTTCCGTTTCATAGCCGCTAACGCTAAGGCCAATCCATACCGTTCCCGGAGCTTGTCCTTCAAGACTTCCCGGTCCCGCTGCTCCTGTAAAGCTAATCCCAACATCTGTTTGATAAAGTTGTCGTACATTCTCAGCCATTTCCTTTGCACAAGCCGCACTGACTACACCATGATTTTCGATCGTTTCAAAAGAGACATGCAGGATCTTCTCTTTGGTTTCTGTTTGATAGGTGACGACTCCACCTTTAAATACCTGTGAAATACCTGTTGTTGCCCCCAGTTCCGCCTGAAACAAGCCAGCTGTCAAACTTTCCGCCGCTGAAATGGTGATGCTCTCATCAAGCAGCTGATCTGTTATAAGTTTAGCCAGTGTCACGTCCCCATAACCATATAAAAATTCGCCATCAATCGCCAAAATCTCCTGCTCGGTCTGTTTAAGAAGTTGCTGCGCTTCTTCCTTTGTAGTTGCGCTTGCTGTGATCCGAACCTCGACTTCATTATCAGAAGCATAAGTGGCAATGGTAGGATTCGTCTGCTTATCAATCAAATCAGCTAAGTCCGCTGCCAGTTTTGATTCGCCAATCCCATAAAAATGCATGATCAACGACTCTAGATGCGTCGAATCCCCATTCATCGAGGCCGAAATCAGCGGCTTCGCATATTTCAAGAACATCGGCTCCATCTCAGAAGGCGGTCCGGGAAGGAGAAAATAAGTATGCGCTCCCTCCGTCAAAGTCATCCCACAAGCAAAGCCAAAATCATTTTTCAACACTTCCGCCCCATCAATATAGAGCGCCTGCCGCTTATTATTTTCAGTCATTTGCACAGCACGACTTTCAAAATAGTCGGTAATTTTCCTTAAATGAAATTCATCCATGGCAAGTGTTTTTCCTAGATGTTCAGCCAGAATTTGTTTGGTTAAATCATCCTCAGTTGGCCCTAAACCGCCTGAGAAAATCAATAGATCGCTTCTGCTCTCCGCAATTTCAATCGCTTCTCTTAACCGAGTGGGATTATCCCCTACAACAGTATGATAATACACGTATACGCCAAGTTCTGCCAGTTCCCGCGACAAGAACGACGCATTGGTATTTGTAATCTGACCTAATAATAATTCTGTACCCACTGCAATAATTTCTGCTCGTTTCACCAAACGACACATCCTCTCTACTTCAATACTATACCAATCGTTCACGTTTTGCTTCAAGTATCTTCTCTCAAGGTTTTTGTTTACTTTTGTCCGTAAAAAAAATATAATTAATCATATAAATATGTTTATTTAGGTGATAAAATGAAAAAAAGACTATTATATCAGCAAGTTTACGAAAAACTTGCCACAAAAATCCAAAACGGCCAGCTGCCCGTTGGCGAAAAACTTCCTTCTGAAATTCAGCTGATGGAAGAATTTGGCGTCAGCAGCATCACGCTTAAAAAGGCGCTTGAATTATTAAAGACTGAGGGGTATATTTCCAGAAGGCCGCGTGTCGGTTCTCACGTCATCAGCGACCGGCCTGCCGCTGAACATTCTGAAACGCGCACCTTTGATCGACCTTTGATTGGTTGTGTCATGACAGATTTTGACGACACTTTTGGTACAAAGGTACTTTCTGGTATGCTTGACGAGGAAGAAGGAAGGGCACATTTACTTCTCAAAAAGTCACATGGTGATCTTGAGTTAGAAGAAAAAATCGTGCAGGAATTTATTGAAATGAACGTAGCCGGACTCATTATGCTTCCGGCCAGCTCCAAATTTGTCAGCCCTGCTTTACTTGAACTGGCCACTCAGAAGTTCCCACTGATTGTTTTGGACCGTTCGCTTGAAGGGCTGCCGATTTCTTCGATTAGTACCGATAATATTGCTGCGGCTAAAATGATCACGGCGCTTCTTTTTGAAAATGGCCATCAGAATATCGGGATGATCACATCAAAAAGTGAAGTCTCTACACTTGAAAATCGGATTGATGGCTTTATACGCGCCCATGCTTCATTTCACTCGACATATCAGGAAGACTATATTTATCGTAAAATCGAGTCTGTTATTCCTAATTCTAATGTAGCCGTAGATACAGATATCACTCATATTGTCGAATTTTTGCAAGCACGTCCTGAAATGACCGCAGTGGTTGCGGCAGAATATAATATTGCTTTAATGCTGCGACAGGCTTGCGAAAAACTAGGCAAAAGAGTCCCCGATGATTTGTCAATTGTTTGTTTTGACCACCCAGATCAATATTTTGATCGACAAAGCTTTCGATTTACCCACATCAAACAGCCCCAATACAAAATGGGCAAGAAAGCAATCACTTCTCTATTGGAGCAAATTATTCATCCAGAAAAAATTCAAAAACACATATTTGATCCCGTCATTATTGAAGGGGACTCCGTGCATAAACGAAGCTAATCCTTAGCAAACAAAAACGAGCAGTTGGCCGCTTTAAGCCACTCTGCCCGTTTTTTATTTTCTTCCTATCAGTCATGAAGTTCAATCGTTAATTGGTCAAGGTTAAGATAATTTGCACTTCCCGTCGTATCGTCTAAATCAAGCGTAATCGCATTTGAGCCAGCAGAAAGCGGCACAGTAACTTCTCTCGTTTGCCAGTCTCCCCAGTCACTGGTCCCTGAAAACGTCAGGTTTTGCGGCTCATGTCCTTCTACTTCAAGCGAACGAATCGCCTCGCCATTTGCCGCACTGTAACGGAAGGAAAGTGTATAATCACTCGTTTCTTTGACATTGACATGAAACGTCACACTCGTCCCCGAATTAATCCAGCCCGCCAAATAGCCGCGTCCACTGAAACCTGCCTGTGAACTTTCTGAACTAATTCCGTTTTGTTCGGCATTTTCTGCTTCATAGACACCATTTCCTTCTATGATACCTGTATAATCATCTGGCTTAGCCTGCATTAAAACAGCTACAGATGCGGCTGCAGAAAGACTCTGAATGGCATCCGTATTAGATGTAGGCGCCGTCCAGTCGTACGCACCAATCCCATTTTGATTCAAATGATTCACTGCTTGCGTGGCATTATCCGTCAAAAATTCTTCATATTGCGTTTGACCAGCTCTGTCCGCCAAATCACGCAGACTACGCGTCAAAATGGCTTTAAATCCGCCCGTATCGTCCTGTCCCTCATAGAGCAGTGTTTCCGAAGACGTCATATTTTGAATCGCCCAATTGACTGCTGTATTGGCTTCATTTAGATACTTCACATCCCCAGTCTCCAGATAGAGCTCCAGTGCAGCTGTTGCATAAGTTCCACTATTATAGGTCCAATCCCAGCTATAAATCACATCATCGCCAGAAATATGATCTAAAATATGGCCATCATTATAAAAACGATCTTCCAACCAGGCAAAAAGAGACTCTGCTTTGTCTAAATAAGACGCATCTCCTGTTGCCGCATATAAATGCATAGCGGTGTAAACAGCCGTTGCGTTCGTCGCCACATTTTTTTCATTTTTGTCGCCATCACCCACATCGACATTTTTCCACCAGATCCCGCCGCCATAAGTCTCGTCCTGAAATTGATAGATATAGTCGAACATTTCCTTGGAAGTCGTGAGGAAGCGCTCCTCGCCTGTCATTTCATAGGCACGAATCAGTCCTCTTGCCCACCAGCCAATATCATCATTCCAGTCATTCTCAAGGAAGTCAGGATAGGCCGCATAAAAACCGTCATAAATCTGATCGATCATTGCGCGCGAATCAGCACTTCCTGTTCGCGCGTAACGATCGAGTTCCATTTCAAATAATTGTGCTTCCCACCAGTAGTCCGTGTAAAGCCCGTTATCCGGACCAACTGCATGTTCACTGTGAATCTCATGGTCGCTGTAGGTATAAAAATACGCTTCACTGCTATCCCAATACATCTTTGTAAAATCTTCATAGGCTTGATCCCGTTGTTCCGCCGTAAAAGCTTCTGTATCAATCGGTGCAAACGGTACAAGAACCGATGCAAGCAGTGCTCCTGACAGCCATTTCTTCATCTCCATCACTCTTTTCTATTTTTCGGATTTTGCCACCATTTCAAGCGCCATCATCCCGCTGAGCTCAGCCGAAAAAGGAACTTTGGAATCAGCCGGTTTCAGCCAGTCCATTCCCATAAGCAAATGTCCTTCTTTTTCCGCATGCGCCACTAGAATCTCACAACTTTCCTTCATAAAAGTCATGTAGCGCGGTTCTTTCGTCAGCTGATAAAGATCTTCCAGGTAGCGATAGAAGATGCCTTTGAATAGCCCTTCATCGCCTCCTTCACCCTCATCTTTAAAGACACCCTCCGAAACCAGCAGCTCCAAGCTGATATCAGCTGTTTGCTTCGCCCGTTCCAAATAGCACGCCTCACCCGTAATGCGGTAAAGTCCTAGATTGGCGCCAATGTAGACACCTTGATTGTAGGTGAAAGTCCAATTAGTGTCAATTTTACTATCCCCCATGCGATTGATGCCATCTTCCACAAAGCCATCCGCACGAACGAGTACTTTCCGCTGCCAATCATATGTTTTCAGCGCCCAGTCTAAATATTTCTGCTCCTCAAGCTCTTGATATAGCCAAGTGGACAGAATGATAAACGGCACATTCACAGGGGTGTTTTTATAATCCATTTGCGGACGTTTCCAAGCAAATCCGCCCCCCATAATATCATTCCAAGCTGTATCCACCAGATCTTGCCACACAAAAATGGCATCCTCTAAATAAACGGTTTTTCCTGTCACCTTATACAATCGAAAAGCACAAAGCGCATTCCAAAGCATATCATCATAAAAATCGTGACGAAGTGTGCCGCCGTTTCGATTTTTATTGTAAGCATAGGTTGCTTCCGCTAATGCCAAATACGCATCATCCTTTGTCCGTAAAAACGCATCCAGCCGTACATCTACCGTATGGGCAAGCCACCAGTAATTAAATACTTGATTATCCTCAGGTGAGTCTGTTGGGTAAAAATTATTTAAAAATTGTTGATCATCTGCAGCAAAAAAGTATGTTAAACTTTTCTGTGCCAGATTTGCATAGTCAGTCCAGTTCATCTATTTCCCCTCTTGTGCTTCCTTTAGAATTTTATTTCCTTCTTTTTCGGCATTTGAAAGTGCTTTTTCTGCCGTAATATCACCATTCATAAATTTCTCCAGCTGCGGTGTAAGCGCTAGATTTTCCACATCTGAATAACCCAGTGCAGTCGGACGAGTTTCCGCATAATTCATCGTATCAACAAAAACAGAGTAACGTGGATCTTCTGTAAAGTATTCATCATTTGCTGCTACTTTATTTGCTGGCAACCAGCCACTGATTTTTGCAAATTCAACCCCGTTTTCCGGTTGCGTTGTCCACCACTTCATGAAGTCCCAAGCACCATCTTGATGTTTCGCATCTTTTGGCATAACAAGACCGAATCCACCCATGATTGCACCTTTATCACCACTTGGGCCAGTTGGCGGTTGTGCCAAGCCGTAATTAAGTCCATCTACTTTATCATAATCAGCCAGTGCCCACGGACCGTTGTACATCATCGCTTCATTACCAGCAGCAAATTGGTCTGTTCCATCATCAAAACCGCGTTTGTAGACTTTCAAATCATTTTGCAACTTATCCCAGTAATTGAGTACTTCTAAGCCTTGTTCTGAATTAAAAGCCGTTTTAGTGCCATCTTCATTCAGCAATGTGCCGCCCGCTTGAAGAAGGTACAGATTAAACAAGCCTACATCCTGTATATTCATACCCGCTTGTGTCAGTTTATCGCCATCCCATTTTGTCATTTTTTGTGCATCTGTTGCAAGCTCGTCCCATGTGGTTGGCGGCGTTTCAATTCCCGCTTCTGCCATCAGGTCCTTATTGTAGAAAAGCACCCGACAGTCATTAAGAAGTGGCAGTCCATAAAGCTTGCCGTCATATTCCATTTCATTGACAGACTGTTCATAGAAATCATCTAAATTGATGCCATCTTTTTTCACCAATTCATCAATTGGCTGTAAGACACCTTTTGATGCATATAGTGGTGTTTGATACCGATCCCACATAATCAGATCCGGCACTTCCCCACCAGCAATACTTGTCAGCAATTTTTCTTCCACATTTTCCTGCATGACGTATTTAACTTCATATTTGTCCTGTGATTTGTTATACGTATCAATTTGCTTATTCAACTGATCGATCTGATCCCCTGACCAAGAGCCCCACATGACAATTTCTTCTTTACCATTTTTATTTTTTCCGCTACTTTCTGAAGACGAGCTATCACTGCCTCCTCCACATGCAGAAAGCCCCAAAACTAGTCCGACACTTAACAATGCAAGTAACCATTTTTTCATTGTCTCTTAAACTCCTTTATTTATTATTTACCACCTTCGTGGGCGATACCTTGAACAAAATACTTCTGTGCAAAAATGAAAACGATCAGAACTGGCAATGTTGCCAGAACCGTCCCTGCCATCAGCGCTCCATAATTGGCACTTTCGTTGTATTGAAAGGCAGCCAGCCCAACTTGAACCGTCATCATTTCCTGTGAATTGAGTACGATGAGCGGCCACATGAATTGATTCCAGCCCGACTGGAACGTCATGATTCCAAGTGTTGCCAGCGCCGTTTTTGCAAGCGGCATGTAGATGCGCCAAAAAATCTTAAACTCCGAACAGCCATCCATACGCGCGGCTTCAGCCAGTTCAGAAGGAAGCGACTCAAAAAATTGCTTCATAAAGAAGATTGAAAAAGCCCCCGCAGCACCCGGCAGTAAAATCGCCCAGTATGTATTGATCAAACCAATCCCGCCGTGTCCAAAAATATCATTTCCACCCACGAGCGGAAAATTTTTCAGTACGAGAAAAGAGGGAATCATAGTGACCACTGAGGGGATCATCATACTGCCTAGAAAAACCATAAAAGTGGCTTTTTTCCCTTTGAATGGCAATTTAGCAAAAGCATAACCTGCAAGCGAACCGAAAAACAGGTTAGTAATCACACCGCCAACCGCTAGCACCATCGAGTTAAACAAATAGCGCGCAAACGGGGTGGTTTGAAATACCTCTTTATAATGATCGAGCGTAAAATCCTGCGGAATGAAACTTAACGTGTTGCTAAGAATCTCCCCGTCTGATTTAAAACTTGTTGAAAGTGTCCAGATCAGTGGTACGACAGTAATCAAACTGATAATGATCGCCCCGATGTACCACAAAATATTTTTACTCCATTTTCTTGCTTGGTAAGTATTCATGTGCTCCCTCCTTAAATCGTATTATCCGTTTTATTGAGTCGTGTATTGATGATCGCAAAAACAAGAATAATCAGGAACAAAACAAAACTCATCGCTGAAGCATAGCCCATTTCGAGCCCGCCAAAGCCTTCATTATAAATGTAATAAACCAGTGTCATCGTAGAATTCCCAGGTCCGCCCTTTGTTAAAATGTAGGCCTGGTCAAACACCTGAAAGGCATTGATGATGAGCATTGTTGTCACCAAGAAAGTCGTCTTTGAAAGCGAAGGCCATGTAACATAGCGAAACGTTTTCCACTTGTTTGCGCCTTCCATTCTAGCGGCTTCATAGAGATTTTGCGGAATACCTTGAAGTCCAGCAATAAATATCATCATATTTGTTCCAAAAGTCATCCAAACACTCATCAGTACAATGGCAATCATTGCCCAATGTGAGTCATACAACCAGGCGGGACCATTAATTCCAAACCAGCCAAGCACGATGTTGATCAAACCATATTGCGGATTTAGCAACCAATACCAGATGGTCGCTGTTGCAACGGTTGAACAAAGAACGGGCACATAGAAGAATGTTCGAAACATCGCCGCGCCTTTTTTATTCATATTGATCAAAGAGGCTGTTCCAAGTGAAACAATCAAGCCCAGCGGCACGTACAGCAAGACGTACACCACTGTGTTGCGCAAGGCAATCAGGAAATACTGGTCTTGAAACATCTTGACGTAATTATCAAATCCAAGAAAATTCGGCGCGTTTACCACATCATAGTCAGTGAAACTAACGACTAGCGCCATGCCAATTGGCAAAATTAAAAATACAAGTAGCAGCAAAACCGGAATCGCAATAAATAGATAGGCCATTCGTTGCTGGTGCGCTTCTACAGAATGCGCTCTTAGTCTTTTCATATCAACAACTCCTTTCAAATTAGCGATAAACAGGCTGGCCAAGGTCTAGTTTGTAGCCGCCCAAATCAAGCGCCAATTCACAAAACATCATATTTGCCCATGAGAACCATTCACGTGTGAAATTTTCCGGCTGATTGGGGTCAAAAGATTCATGGATCATTTCCGTCCCGGCATCAGTTGCGAGTAAATAACGCATCATCTGTTCTTTTTCCGTTTGTTCAGTCGCCGTCAGTCCCTGAATACTAAGGGCAATCGGCCAAATATATCCGAGTGGTGTATGAGGACTACCGATCCCAGCCGCATATTCGCCTTCTTGATAGAAAGGATTTTCCTGACTAAGCAGAAAGCGACGTGTTTGCTTGTAACGCGCTGAATCTGCATCAGCAATTCCTAAAAATGGCAGGGCCAAGAGACTCGGCACATTGGCATCATCCATCAGCAATTGATTGCCTAAACCATCTACCTCATAGGCGTAAATCTCACCAAACTCTGCATGATTATAAATCGCATGCTGTTCAATCGCCGCTTCAATCGTTTGTCGAAGTGTCGTAACCTCCGCAAGTAGCTCTATTTCCTCTGCAAAAAATGTCGCTAAAATTTCTTCTGTATAAGCAAGAACACGAATGGCAAATAGGTTGGAAGGAATCAGATAGCCATACTCGCATGCGTCATCACTTGGACGGAAGCCCGACCAAAGGAGACCTGTATAAGCGGTTTCATTTCCCTTTCCAGAACGAGGGAGCGTGTCAGTTGTTGCACAATCAAGTCGCTCAAATCTATAAGGCGAGTCTGTTTCATGGCGAAGCTCCGTCTGCCAAACATCCAATACGCAATGAATCATCTTTAAGTAAGCGTTATCAAATTGAGCCGTCTGATCAGCAAATTTCCAAATAAAGTAAGCAAGTTGCAAGGGATAACATAACGAATCAATTTCATATTTTCGTTCCCAAATTTCAGGAAGCATCTCCGTTAAATCATTCTGATGCCCAGCACCGCTAGCCGTCTCATTAAAAGCGTTTGCATATGGATCAATGGCAATCATCCGCTCCTGTTCTCTTAATAAGCCGATCAGCATTTGCTGAATTTCCTCATTTTCTTTGGCAAAATAGAGGAATGGACGAATCTGACAGACTGAATCTCGCAACCACATCGCCGGAATATCCCCTGTCACAATAAAGGTTGCTCCGTCTTCGCGATACTTGATTGTCGTATCCAATGTATTTGTCATACATTTCTCATACATGTGAGCCAGCTTCTCATTGCCCGTTTTTTGAAAAATTCTTTCTCTACTGGATTGAATAAACTGTCGATTTTGAATAACCAAATGCTTCACTCCTGTTATTAAATATATTTAATTATTATTTATCATACTTAAATAATACATTATCTATTTATTGACTGTCAACTGTTTTTTCAATCACAATAAAAAAAGCCGTAAAAGTGGCTATATATCAACAATATCAAGAAAATATTATCGATGCTCACTTTCACGACTTCCTAAGCATTATTAAATATATTTAATTACATAGAACCCTTGAAAATACCGCGGTTTTTGTAAAAATAGTCGATTCCCGACCAAACGGCAAAGAAGGCACACACATAAAGAAAAATAAGATCAACACGAATGCCAGTCCAAGCAAACGGGAAATTATCCAAAAAGAGCAATGGAATAGCAATCATTTGGGTAAAAGTTTTAATTTTCCCAAGTTGCCCGGCTGCCATAACTTCCCCGCCTTCGACAAGCAACAAACGCAAGCCTGTTACAGCAAGCTCACGACTGATAATCAAAATAATCAGCCATGCTGGCGCAATATTCATTTCCACTAAAATAATAAAGGCAGCTGTAACGAGCAATTTATCTGCCATCGGATCGGCAAATTTCCCAAAATTCGTAATAAGATGATGTTTTCTGGCAAGATGACCATCAAACCAATCCGTCAACGCCGCAATAATGAAAATAGCAGTAGCAATCAAATTGGCAACTGGAATGGTTGAACCAAGCCACTCTACTTCCCCAAACGGAAACGGCACAACGCATAATATCACAAAAACTGGAATTAGACAGATTCTAGCAACTGTCAGTTTATTAGGTAGATTCATCAATTTCTCTCCTTTTTGATTAAATGACAAAGAATGAAGTATAAGCGTTTTTTGCTTATACTTCATTCAAATTATTGAGCACTACTATCAGACGAACTGCTGTCACTACTTGTATCCAAGTTGATTGTCAGCACTTGTTTGACAAGCGTTGGCGCCAATTCAATTTGGACACCATTCACTTTGACAGTTGTTACTGGCGCATTTCCAATAACAACGGAAATCGTGGTTTCGCTACCACCATCAATTGTTCCTGAGCTTTCACCATCCGCCAGCGTTTTATTATAAATACTACTACCAGATGCAGCAGAAACCCCAATCCATGAATCGCCACCGCTCGCACTAATCTCAAGCGAAATTTTATCAGCATTTTTCACGGTATAGGTTGTAGCGTTCCCACTTGTTTCACCTTTTGTAACTTCTACTTTCTTCTCTTCTTCTTTCTTCTGCTCAGTAGCTTTTTGTTCTTCTGCTTTTTTCGCAGAATCATCGCTTGAAGTAGAGTCTTTGGAAGAGGAAGAATCACTTGATTTTTTCGTTGTCGATGAATTGGTTCCATCTTCTATTTTGATACTGCTGTCACTGCTTGAATTATTTACTGTATCATCATTATTGTTATTTGCAAAAACAAAATACCAAATGATAAAGAGGATAAATACAATAAACAAAGCAATCAGTACTTTTGGTAGAATATCAAAAAAACGATTACGGTTCGGACCGCCTGTACCACCAACTGACTGCGTGGTAAGTGGAGCAGATTTTTTCTGCGCTCGGCTTTGTTCCTGCTTCACAACTTCCTGCTGTGATTCAGGCACCTCACTTTCAAACTCATCAAATAATGTTGCACTATCTAGATCAACCGCTTCTGCATATTGTTTGATAAATGCTCGAACATAGAATTTACCCGGCATCACCGAATAATTACCTTCCTCGATTGCTACCAAATATCTTTTTTGAATTTTCGTTAGTTGCTGTAAATCATCTAAACTGAGTCCTTTTTCACGACGAGCGGCTTTCAGTTTGTCACCTAATTCAGTCAAATTTAACACCTGCCATTTTTAAATCAATATTTCACGAAGATAGCCAAAATAATTCGCTACATATGCCAACCACCATTAACGCCCACTGTCTGGCCTGTGATATATCCTGCTTTTTCACTAACTAAAAACGAAACAACTTTTGCAATCTCCTCTGACTTTGCGAGTCTTCCAAATGGAATATCCGCCTCTAACTGTCGAATATCCTCCCGCGAAAATCCTTGCATCATCTGCGTGTCAACTGCACCGGGTGTGATGCAATTAACCGTAATTTTCTGATCAGCTACTTCTTTGCTGAGCGCACGACAAAAAGCAATCTGTCCGCCTTTTACAGCTGAATAGGCCACTTCCATTGCCGCACCGATCTCACCCCAAATCGAGCTAATAAAAATAATCCTTCCACACTCAGATGTACGCAACTTCGGCAATAAATGACGAAGCAGACGCATCGGCATTCTAAGATGGGTATCCCAAAGCATGGTCATATCCTGATCGCTTGTCTCTTCCAACAAGCCGTATCTGGACTGCCCTGCTGCATGAACAAATACATCTAATTGAAAAATATTCGCCATCATTTTTTCTAAACTGGCCGGATCACAAAAATCCGCCTGTATGGGGATCAAATCAACATGAAGATCCGCAAGCTCATCTATCAATTGCCGGATTTCTTTTTCACCCTGAAAATACTGTAAATAAAGATGAAAACCATCCGCCGCAAGCTGCTTAGCAATTTCTCTGCCAATCCCCCCGCTTGCTCCAGTGACAAATGCGTATCGATCTTTCAACCTCAATGTGCAAAACCCCTAACTCCATTTATTTCATGATAGCATGACTAAGCCAAAAAAACCATTTTTTCATGAAGATTTCTAAAAAAAACTATCGATTTCCTAAAAATGCTTCTGGAAACCGAAAAGAAACTCCGACTAGCGGCTGAATCATTCGGCTGTTTCCGGCAGAATTTGGAAAGTTGTTTGCCGTTTCGGCTCTGCCAGGGTTTTAAGAAAGGCATTGACTTCGGCCACTGTGATTTGTTCAATCGCCGGCTGAAGATCAAAGAGAGAAGCATCCTCTAACACATACTGGCTAAACTGATTGGCAATAAATTCCGGTGAATTAAGTGCACGCAGGAATTGCCCCACTTTTTTACGCTTGATCAATTCAAGATTATCCGCTGACACGCCTTCACTTGCCGCCTGTTTAAGCGCCTCAAAAATAGCTGCTTTCTGTTTATCCGGGTCTTTCGCATCCCCACCAATCAAAACAAAAGAGAAACTATCCTGAAGTGTGTAATCAAAGCCAAAAGTATCGTCAATGATTCCCTCGTTATAGAGCCTTAAATAATTATCAGAAGTCGTTCCGAAAAGAAGTTCGAGCGCCACATCAGCGATCATTTCATGCTTGACAGCTTCTTTTCCGCGCAACTTGCCAATATCTTCCTTGACACCAACCAGCAGTTTGGCGCGCTGAACAGGAAATGTGATACTGCGGTCTTTGATAGCCACTTCCTGTGGTTCATCTGGAAAAGCTCGCTTGATTGGGGCCACTTGTTGAAAATCTTTCGCCGCTTGATTTTCTTCAATCAAATGCATCATTTCATCCGGCTCCAAATTACCCACTACAAAAAGAACCATATTGCTTGGATGATAAAACGTTTCATAGCATAGATACAGCAGGTCTTTGGTAATATCTCCAATCGACTCTACTGTTCCGGCGATATCAATCTTAACTGGATGCGTGTGATACATGTTTTCAATCGCACCAAAATAAACACGAAAATCCGGATCATCATCATACATACGAATCTCTTGCGCAATGATGCCTTTCTCTTTTTCAACCGTACTTTCTGTAAAATAGGGCTCCTGCACAAAATCCAATAAGGTTTCCAAGTTCTCATGGACATGCGATGTGCTGGAAAAAAGATAGGCCGTCCGAGTAAATGAAGTGAACGCATTCGTAAAGGCACCTTTTTCGCCAAATTTAAAGAACACATCTCCTTCTTCTTTTTCAAACAGTTTGTGCTCTAAAAAATGGGCAATCCCATCCGGTACATGAACAAACTCCTTCCCACCAATTGGAACAAAATCATTATCAATGGATCCATAATTCGTTGTAAAAATAGCAAATGTTTTGCTGAAACCTTTTTTAGGCAGTAAGAACACCCGCAAACCGTTCGCAAGCGTTTTTTCGTATACCGTTTCATTGACCTCTGGAAAATCGATTTTACGCATGCTCTGTCACTCCTCTGCTCAAGAAATACACCGTGTCCAGTTCGATTTTTCGAATCGCTGCCAGCACTTCTTCTTTTGTCGTCTGTTCAATCTTACGGATCCAGTTTTCCGGATCTAAATCACTTGCTCTTAACTGGTTATTATAACTGATTTCGATCATCCCCTGCGCCTGATCGGTCGTTTCAAGTAATTGATTGATATACATTTCCTTGGTTTGCGCAAGCTCTTCTTCTGTAAAATCGCCGGCTTTCATCGCTGCCACCTGCTCCAGAATAATTGCAAGTGCTTTCTCATAATTTGCTTCATCGATCCCTGCTGAAATCAATAAATAGCCTTTAAAACTATCTACTCGACTAGAAGCAGAGTAGGCCAGGCTTTCTTTTTCGCGCACATTTACAAAGATCTTTGAATTGGCATAACCGCCTAGAAGCCCATTGCCCAACTGTAAAGCTACAAAATCCGCATCGCCAAACAAAGTGTTCGTTTGATACCCTATGGCAAGTTTTCCTTGATTGATTGGCTGCACGTCATACACATATTGTGCTTCTTTTCTTGCTGTATTCGTCGTAAACTGAGCCATCTGATTCTTCCGATTAGGAAACACTAGTTTTTCCAAATACGGAATCAGTGTATTTCGTGATATACGTCCGCATACATAGACATCGATGGCATCTGTTTTAAGCCACTCTTGGTAATAGGTAAACAGATTAGTCGCATCTATTTGACGAATTTCTTCTACAAGACCAGATGCTGGAACTCGAAAGACATCTTCTGCAAACATTTCCTCCTGCAAGCGTCGATTAGCATAACGTGCTTTGTCATCATAAATGCCCTCAAGCCGACTTTGCAGATTGGTTTTTTCCCGTTCTACGGTTTCCTCATCGAAAGCCTGATTTTTAACCAGCGGATTGAAAAACACTTGCTCAATAAAAGCAAATGCCTCTGCTAGCAGATTTTCCCCATCAGGTACTAAGTCTGCATCTACCATGTCAAAGACTGCACTGATAATATGCTCATTCCCCTTTTTTTCTACCGTCGTATAAAAATTTGCACCATAGAGGTAGGCAAGCTTCTTCCTAAAGTCTGTCTGATTCGGATAGGTTTGATTGCTCGTTTCAAAAAGCATGGCAAGTAGCGCCCGCTTTGTTACTGTTTTTTCATCTAAAGGCGCACGAAATTTAAAAACGATTCGTGTTGACTTAAATTTATCTGTTTCCAGTAGCGCCAATTGCACTGGTCCAATTTTTTCCTGATAAAGCTGCATATGTATGCTCCTTCCCGGTTAAACATCTATCTTCCATTGTAGCGCAAACGGGGCTGATAGACAATTTTGAAGAATGTTTACACAAAAAGGCCTTGCTCCAATTGATAAAGAAGCAAGGCCTGTTGAATTATTTTCCTTTGATATAGTTGATACCATCTGCTTTTGGTGCTTCTGCTTTGCCGATAAAGCCAACGAGTGCCAAAATCGTCAATACATAAGGCGCGATTTGCAAATAGATATCTGGAATGTCTTTAAAGAATGGTAAGGATCCTCCTGTAATAGCCAGACATTGTGCAAAGCCGAAGAAAATCGCGGCCCCCATTGCCCCAAGCGGATTCCATTTACCAAAGATCATCGCAGCCAGTGCCATATAGCCCTGTCCGGAAATCGTCGCATGACCGAAATCAAGCGTAAAGCTTTGGGCATACACAGCGCCACCCAAGCCGCCAAGAATACCAGAGATGATAACACCTTGATATCTCATCCAGCGAACTTTAATCCCCATCGTATCAGCAGCAAGCGGATGCTCACCTACCGAGCGAAGACGAAGACCAAAGCGTGTCTTATAAATCACGAAGTACGAAATAATCGCAAAAGCAATCGCTACATAGCTCATAACCGGCACATTCGTGAAGAAAATGTCACCAATCACTGGAATATCTTTCAAAAATGGAATATCTGGTTTACCAAAATAATAAGTAATTTGATCTGTTTGTCCCTTGTCATAGATTGCCTTGACTAAAAATAAGGAAAGCCCCGTCGCCAAGAAGTTGATGGCCACACCACTGATGACATGATCTGCGCGGAAATTAATGGTCGCTACAGCATGCACCAGTGAGAACAGTCCACCGACAACCATTGCGGCGATCAGTGATATCCACGGCGTCCAGGCTCCAAAAACATCTTGAAAAGTCAAGTTAAAGACGATCGCTGAGAAGGCGCCCATCACCATCATGCCTTCTAATCCAATATTGACGACACCGCCACGTTCTGAAAATACACCGCCAAGTGCAGTAAAAATCAGCGGGCCAGCCATTAGCAAAGTACTCGATACAATCGTTGCAATATAGGTTGTCATTCCGCTCTCGCCCCTTTCTTGAATTTCGCCAGCGCCCAACGAATGATATAGCTGGATGCTACGAAGAAGATGATCAGTGCAATGATGACATCAACCAGCTCATTCGGAACACCTGCAACAGCTGGCATGTTCAATGCCCCAATCTTAAGTGAACCAAATAGAAGTGCCGAGAACACGATGCCGATTGGCGAGCTTCCACCAAGTAGAGCTACTGCAATCCCATCAAAGCCGATACCCGGAGATGCACTTAGGACATAAGCATTTCCATATGTACCTAAACCTTCCATCACACCACCAAGGCCGCTGAGCGCACCAGCAAGTACCATGGCAAGCACGATGGTTTTCTTCACGCTCATCCCAGCATATTGGGACGCATTTTCATTAAAACCAACTGATTCGATTTCATAACCAAAAGTTGTTTTCTTCAACATTAGCCAAATGATAATAACAAAGCCGAGAGCAATAAGAATCCCCCAGTGAAGTGTTGAATATTGGGTGATTTCCTGCAAGAAGGCCGACTGTAGTGAAGCCGAAGCCGCCACATTTTCCGTTTTATCCAAGCCATCCGTCAAGATATTTTGAACAACATAATTGAATACATAAAGTGCTGTATAGTTCAACATGATTGTGACGATAACTTCATTAACTCGAAGTGTAGCTTTTAAAATACCCGGAATGAACGCCCAGAATGCCCCAAACAAGGCACCCACAATAACGGCAAACGGCAAGTGGATCCAAGTAGGCAGGTTTTCAA
Source organism: Listeria costaricensis (assembly GCF_900183385.1). Classification (GTDB taxonomy): domain Bacteria; phylum Bacillota; class Bacilli; order Lactobacillales; family Listeriaceae; genus Listeria; species Listeria costaricensis. The sequence goes on along the minus strand of NZ_FXUT01000001.1, from coordinate 112,317 downwards.
AATGAAGGCCGACAATCACAGAGCCGAGCCAGCCCATCAACATTTGCCCCTCTGCCCCGATATTGAAAAGTCCTGCTTTGAAGGCCACTGCTACAGAAAGGCCGACCAATATGTAAGGCGTTGATTGACGGATGGTTTCACCGATGTAGTAAGGCTGACTGACAACCCCTTCCACAAGTGCCGTATAGCCGGCAATCGGATCATAACCAAAAGCAAGCATGATCACAGCGCCACACAAAAGCCCCAGAATAACGGCTGTAATCGGAATGATCAATGCGTTTAAAGATGATTTGACTTTAGCCATGGATCGCTTCCCCCGTTTCTGCTTTTTTACTACCTGCCATAAGCAGCCCAAGCTCTTGTTCCGTGGTTTCTTCCGGTTTGACAATTGCTACGATTTTTCCTTCATAGATAACGGCAATCCGGTCGCTGACGTTCATAATCTCATCTAGTTCAAAACTCATCAGAAGAACCGCTTTCCCTTTATCGCGTTGTTCAATCAAGCGGCGATGTATAAATTCAATTGCCCCGACGTCAAGTCCCCGTGTCGGCTGAGCCGCAATCAGGAAGTCCGGATCTCGACTAAGTTCCCGCGCGATAATTGCTTTCTGCTGATTCCCACCAGATAGAGACTTGGCCGATACATATTCACTGCTTGTCCGCACGTCAAATTCCTCAATTAAATTGCGGGCGAATTGATACATTTCTTTATGGTTTAAGAAGCCTTTGTTGGAGATTGGTTTTTTGTAGTAGGTTTGCAAGGCGATATTTTCACCGATTGTCATTTCCAGCACTAAGCCATGTTTATGCCGATCTTCTGGAATATGTCCCAAACCCGATTCTGTAATCTTACGTGGTTTTTTATTCTCAATCCGCTGACCATTTAACGTAATCGTTCCGTTTGTCACTTTGGTGAGGCCACTGATCGCTTGAATCAATTCACTTTGTCCGTTTCCGTCAACTCCGGCAATGCCCACGATTTCTCCCGCACGAACACTTAGGTTAAGCCCACGAACACTTTCTACTCCGCGGCTTTCTTTTACGATCAGGTCTTTGATGACCAGTACATCTTCACCAGGATGGGCAGGTGTTTTTTCTGTTTTGAAAACAACTTCACGTCCGACCATCATATTGGCCAATTCTTGCGGATTTGTTTCCGAAACATCGACTGTGCCGATTCCTTTTCCGCGACGAATAACGGTTACCCGGTCGCAGACATCCATAATTTCTTTCAACTTATGCGTAATTAAAATAATGGATTTGCCTTCCTTGATCAAGGAGCGCATGATTTGAATGAGTTCTTTAATTTCCTGTGGAGTAAGTACCGCTGTAGGTTCATCAAAAATCAAAATATCAGCACCGCGATAAAGTGTTTTAAGAATCTCTACACGCTGCTGCATGCCAATCGAGATATCTCGAATGAGTGCATTTGGATCAACACGCAATCCATAACGATCGGAAATTTCCTGAATCTCCTGAATCGCCTTCTTTTTCTCGATGACGCCGAATTTGCTCGGCTCCTTGCCAAGAATGATATTCTCGGCCACTGTAAATTTGTCCACCAACATAAAATGCTGATGCACCATTCCGATGCCTAAATCGTTGGCCTTGTTCGGACTATGGATGTCTTCTTTCTGACCACGAACACGGATTTCTCCGCCATCAGGTTCGTAAAGACCAAAAAGAACATTCATCAAGGTAGACTTTCCCGCGCCATTCTCACCTAGTAAAGCATGAATCTCTCCCTGCTTTAACTGTAAGGTAATGTTATCGTTCGCTACAAAACCAGAAAACTCTTTTCTGATTCCTAACATTTCAATAACATAGTCCACATTCTCACTCCCTTTGTCATTAAATGATAAAACCGGAAAAACAGCCTCTCGCACCGTCTTCACAGATGATGCCGCCTCTCCGCAATCATTCCACTGTATGGATTCTTGCGTTTTTTATCCGCTTATACATGCAACCTTTATAAGATTTTGACTGATTCATTTGCAATTAATCCCTAAATCTGTAGAACTGCACCATTATATTTTATTTCTTAATCCGCACTATTGCAATCAATTTTATATAAAAAAATGAAAAATCCATTCGTTTCGCTTAGTAAAAGGTTTTACTAAATGCAGGAAACGCTTTCAAAGTAAATAGAATTGAAAGGCTGACTGAGCAGCCAGCCCTTCATACATGACGATTGATCAAGGTTTTTCTGGAACTTTGATTTCACCATCAACAATTTTTTGTTTATATTCGTCCACTGTTTTTAGAACATCTTTTGAGATATTATCTTGGTGTTCAGAAAGGCCGACTGCATCTTTATCAAGACCGTATTCGATCTTCTCGCCACCTGGGAAATCGCCTGCTTTTGTACGAGTTGCAAGGTCTTCCACAGCGATATCTACACGTTTGATTTCAGAAGTTAGTGTTACATTGTACTCTTTGCCGTCGTTTGCTTTTACTTTACCTTCGTCCCATTGGTCACGGTCAACACCGATTACCCAAACGTCGCGACTAGGATCTTTTTTCTTCAAGTTTTTCGCTTCAGCAAATACACCATTACCAGTACCACCAGCAGCGTGGAAGATAACATCTACGCCATTTGAATACATGGTAGAAGCAATTTGTTGACCTTTATCTGCTTTTGCAAAGTCGTTCGCATATTGTACATCAATTTCTGCATTAGGGTTAACAGCTTTTACGCCAGCAGTAAAGCCTGCTTCAAAGCGGTCGATAACTTCTCCTTTAACACCGCCAACAAAACCTACTTTATTCGATTTTGTTGTAAGACCTGCAACAACTCCTACCAAGTAAGAACCGTCATTGTCTTTAAAGCCGATGCTCGCAACATTGTCACGGTCAGTAATTGTGTCATCTACAAGCGCAAATTGGCTGTCAGGATTTTGTTTTGAAACGTCTTCAATGGCATCTTTTAATTTGTAACCAATACCGAAAATCAAGTCATACCCACTGCGCACAGCAGTATTCAAGTTTGTTTTGTAGTCTGCTTCTGATGAAGATTGAAGATAGTTGTAACCATCTTGACCTTTTTCCATGTCATTTGCTTCACCAAATTTTTGCAAACCTTCCCATGCTGATTGGTTAAAGGAACGGTCATCAACACCGCCCGTATCCGTAACCATTGCTACAGTGAATTTGTCATCATCTTTTTTCCCACTAGACTTGTCGCTACTGCTGTCAGATCCTCCACAAGCGCCAAGGAATACCGCAGAAGCCAGAATCATGGTTAGCGCCAACGCAAACGTACGCTTTTTCACCTTCAAACCCCTCCCAAGAGATAAAATATTCGCTAGCTTTAACGGTTTACCACGAACAATTTTGCTTAATTGATTATGTAATGTTTCCCTTTTACCAAAATGGCAAGTGGACTTTGAAACCGTATACGCTAACTGATTTTAATATACCATGAACCGCCAAAGAAATAAATAAGGAACTTGCGATTTTAATATAACAAGTTAATTCTGAAAATTCAACCTTATAAAACCTCAAAAAAACGATACAGAAATTCTGCATCGTTCTCTTTTTACTCTTCCAGATTATCTGGATCTATGTTCACACGTCGCGGTTTAGAACCCTCGTGTGGACCGACAATCCCCCGTTGTTCCATTTCATCGATCAAGCGTGCCGCACGATTATAGCCAATTCGGAATTTCCGTTGTAGCATCGAAACCGAAGCAGTCTGCATTTCCACAACCAAATCAACGGCTTCATTAAATAAATCATCTTCTGCTTCTTCGCTGACATCTGGCAAATCATCTGGGATCATTTCTTCGTCATATTGCGCTTTTTGCTGGGCAATGACAAAATCCACGATCTTCTCCACTTCACTGTCGCTTAAAAAGGCTCCCTGCACACGGGTCGGCTTGCTGGAACCCACGGGAAGAAACAGCATGTCTCCACGCCCAAGTAGCTTTTCAGCTCCGCCCATATCAAGAATGGTTCGTGAATCGGTCGCGCTGGATACGGCAAAGGCAATTCGTGAAGGAATGTTGGCTTTAATGACCCCTGTAATAACGTCAACTGAAGGACGCTGTGTCGCAATGATTAAATGGATACCGGCAGCCCGCGCCATTTGTGCCAGCCGAGTGATTGCATCTTCCACATCATTTGAAGCGACCATCATCAGATCGGCCAATTCATCGACAATGACGACAATAAACGGCAATTCTGGCTGTTTCTCTTCATTTTCCTCATTATGACGGCGCACATGCTCATTATAGCCTTCCATATTCCGCGTTCCCGTATGAGAAAAGAGTTCATAACGGCGCTCCATTTCAGACACAACTTTTTGCAATGCTTGGGCGGCTTTTTTAGGATTGGTCACAACTGGTGCTAGAAGATGCGGAATGCCATTATAGACGTTCAGCTCTACCATTTTGGGATCGATCATCATCATCTTCACTTCATGTGGCTTAGCTCGAAGTAAAATACTTGTGATGATACCATTGATACAGACAGATTTCCCGCTCCCTGTCGAGCCGGCTACAAGTAAATGGGGCATTTTATTCAAGTGTGCCAAGACTGCTTCCCCGGAAATATCCCGTCCCAGTGCAATTTGCAACTTGTCCTCCGGTCGATTGTCTGGATTATTTTCCAACACTTCCCGCAATGACACCATGGCCACTTGTTGGTTGGCCACTTCGATTCCAATCGCCGACTTGCCCGGGATTGGTGCTTCAATACGAATATCCTTTGCGGCAAGGGCTAACGCAATATCATCACTTAAAGAAACAATACGGCTGACTTTCACCCCGATTGCCGGTTGGACTTCATATTTTGTCACAGCAGGTCCCAAATGAACTTGTGTAATCTTAGCTTGTACGCCAAAACTTTCAAATGTGCTCTCCAGTTTGGCTGCATTGGCCTTGATTTGATCATACTCTTTTGATTGATCTGTTGGTGGTGCAGGTGTTAGCAGATCAACGGTTGGGAGTTGATAGATTTCGTTTTCAAACGACTCCTGCTCGAACATCATTTCGCGTTCTTCCGGTGCATCCTCTGCTACCTCGACAGGCGGCACTTCTTTTTTAGGTGCTGCTTTGGCATGGAAGTTTGAAATGATCGGCGGCTCAACTTGCGGCCGATTTTCTTTAGGAAGGGCTTTCTCAGGTTCCTTTGATTCCAATGGAGTCGGTTGCTTTTCGACTGCTTTCTTTTCTGCTTTTAACGCACGCTTTTGCTGACGCTCTGCAGCTTTGTCCTTCCCTTTTACAGCTGCTTCCTTTGATTTTCCAAACAGATAGCGGAAACCGACAGCTATTTTATGTCCTACCGTTCGTAGCGGGATGCCAGATAAGAAAGAAACACCTAGCAACATCAATAAAATCGCAATCACCTGTGTGCCGATTTTAGCTACAAGAAAATAAGAAGCTGCACAAATTACCGCTCCGATCATCCCGCCGCCTACACTGGCAACTGCAGTCGGATAAATCAGATTGGTCGTCGCACGTGACCAGGTTTCCATTAAAATATTATCTGTCAGACCAAAAGTCGTGGCAAAATGCATTTCAACAAATGTCGCCATCCCGATTGTTAACAAATAACAGCCAACCAGTCGCTTTTGAAAAAATGGCGGTCGTTTTCGTGCAATTAGCAAGTAAATCCCTAATACGATCATCCCGGCTAAAAACAGGTAACCTAGTGTACCTAGAAAAAATTCACTGATTGCATAAATCAGCTGGCCGATAAATCCCAAGCGAAACATTCCTAATAGGGCTGCCGCAATCAAAACAATGCCTGTTATTTCAAAACCGTATGCGTTCTTCTTTTTATTTCGACTTTGAGAACGCCCACTTTTCCTCGCCGGTTGTTTTTTCCTTTTTGTTGCCATTTTTTCCCCACCTTACTTCTCTCACATATCTTGCCCCATTATATCATAAAATAAATCCCACTTGCTCCGCTAAAAGTCCTATTTCCCAAACAAACGTACGCATATAAATAGAAATTAGCTGAGATTCCTTCTGCCCGAAAGAATTTCAGCTAATTTCTATAGATGGGGTGTTTTCTTTTTCATGGTCTTGCCGCCGCGAACTTCCGACATACTGCCACCCACGGCCAGAAAAGCATCTGGGTCTATTTCATCTAGAATCGCTTTTAATTTTACTTCTTCAAAACGAGAAATAATCACAAAAATCACTTTTCTCACATCACCTGAATAGCCGCCAGTCGCCTCTAGATAGGTGACCCCTTTCCCTAACTGTTCAATGATCTCGCCGCCGATTTCTTCATAATATTTACTGATGATAAAGGCGCTTTTGGATTCATCCATTCCTTGAATCACAATGTCAATCACTTTGTAAGCCAAGAAATATGTAATAAGTGAGTACATCGCCCGATCCCAGTTAAAAACTAGACCGGCAACAGCAAAAATCAAAATATTGATGACCATGATGATCTGTCCGGTAGAAAATGGTGTTTTTCCATTGACAATGATTGATACGATTTCTGTGCCATCCAGTGCGCCGCCATTACGAATCACAAGACCCACGCCGAGTCCAAGTGTGACGCCTCCGAACACTGTGGCAAGAAGCAGATCGTCTGTTACCGGTTCAACGTCATGTAGGAGCAATGTGACGAGTGACATCACGGCAATCCCGTAGAGCGTTGAGACAGCAAAATTCTTGCCGATTTTTCGGTAGCCGATCACAAAAAATGGAATGTTTAATACGAAAGTCAGTACCCCTAGCGGAAGTGGCGTCAGTTGGGAAATAATAATTGATATTCCGACAACGCCGCCATCGAGTATCTGATTGTTTACAAGGAATAGTTCCAGGCCAACTCCCATCAAAACTGCTCCAACTGTAATCATAATCAATTTATAAAGGAGCCATTTCATTCTTTTTCTACGGCTTAATCGAACCTCTTTATAGGCCTGTTCTTCAATCATACTTGAATCAATATGCAAATAACATCACTTCCCGTCTCTCCTTTTTCCTATTTAATAGTATATCATATGGATTTAACAAATGAAATCACGGCATTGAGGAAACGACAGAAAACAAAAACTTGGAAATCCCCTCTTTTTTATAGTATAGTAATAGCTGCGCAATGTGGAGAAACATAGAGTTTGCAACGTTTTTCACATAATTTAATAATAAGGGTGGTTAAAACATGAGTGACTATCAAGTGTTGTTATATTACAAATACACAGCAATTGATGATCCGGAAGCTTTTGCCAAGAAGCATCTCGCTTTTTGTAAAGAGCTTGGCTTGAAGGGCCGGATTCTTGTGGCGGAAGAGGGCTTAAATGGCACACTTTCTGGTACAGTGGAACAAACAAATCAATATATGGAGACGATGCACGCTGATCCTCGTTTTCACGATATGGTGTTTAAAGTGGATGCAGCTGATCGGCATGCTTTCAAAAAAATGCATGTCCGTCCGCGCAAAGAGATTGTCTCCCTTCATTTGGAAGAGGATATTGATCCGCTCGAATTAACAGGTGACTATTTAGAGCCGGAAGCATTTCGGGAAGCGCTTTTAGATCCCGATACCGTCACCATTGATGCTCGGAATGATTATGAATATGATTTAGGTCACTTTCGAGGAGCTATTCGTCCAGACATAAAAAATTTCCGCGAATTGCCAGACTGGATCAAACAAAATCGCGATCAGCTGGCAGACAAAAAAATTGTCACCTATTGCACGGGTGGCATTCGCTGCGAAAAATTCTCCGGTTGGCTTAAAAAAGAAGGTTTTTCAGATGTCAGCCAACTCCATGGTGGGATTGCGACTTATGGCAAAAATGAACAGACAAAAGGAGAGCTTTGGGACGGGATGATGTATGTGTTTGACGAACGCATCGCTGTACCGATTAATCGTGTAGAGCATACGGTGGTTGGGAAAGATCATTTTGATGGTTCCCCTTGCGAACGGTATATCAACTGTGCCAACCCTTACTGCAATAAACAGATTCTTGCTTCTGAAGAAAATGAAGTAAAATATCTGCATAGCTGCTCGCATGAATGCCGCGTTCATCCGGCAAATCTCTATATCAAAAAAATGGACTTTGGAAAAGAGGCGCTTGAGGCGAAACTTGCAGAGATTGGTGAAACATTGCCAGCTCATTCAGAAAGTCTTTAAAGTCTAAATAAAACGCGTGAAACCAGCCACTTTCGGCACTGGGTTTCACGCGTTCTTTAGTTTCGCTTGATTTGTCTGGTTTCCATAAAGGCGCGCAAATCCCCTTTGATAAAAAGAGGTATTTCAGCTAATGCTGCTACGTTTGCCGCTTCAAGCAGCACCATCAAAAAGCGAATTTCCTGTTGGAGTGTTTGTAAATAGGCAATCGCCGCTTCCTTGCCGTCATTTTTTAGTCGTGCCAGAATCGGCGCTGCAATTCCACAAGCCTTTGCTCCAAGTGCCAGACATTTCACCACATCTGCGGCCGTCTCGATACCACCTGAGGCGAGCACTTCCCCATGTTTTTGGAATGTCTGTACATCCAGCAGCGATTGAGGGGTCGTTAAGCCATACTCATTCAAAAAAGCCCGTTTTTCGTGATGCCGTCTGCGTTCATTTTCTATTTGGGCAAAATTTGTACCACCTTTTCCGCCGACATCAATGACTGTAACGCCTGCCTCTTTTAATCGCAGAGCAGTCTCACGGCTCATGCCAAAACCAACTTCCTTGACAATCACTGGAACAGGGGCATGTTTGACATAGTCGGCAATCACATTCAACCAGTTTGAAAAATCGCGATCTCCTTCTGCCATGGCAAGCTCTTGCGCTGGATTCACATGGATTTGCAGGGCATCTGCCTGAATCAGCTCGATGGCTTTCAATCCTTCTTCAAGTGGCACTTCTGGGCTAACATTGCCAAAAATAATGCCCTCTGGATTGACTTCCCGGACAATCTGAAAAGAATCTCGGACGTCTGGGTTTTTTAAAGCGGCAGATTCTGAACCGACCGCCATGGCAACATTCGTCGTGCGTGCAATTTCCGCTAGCTCTGCATTGATTTTTTTCGTATGTGGACTTCCACCAGTCATGGCATTAATATAGATGGGCGTTGAAAAATTGAGCCCCGCCACACGCGTAGCCAAATCCACTTGATCAACATGCAAATTGGGCACGGATTGACCGATCAGCTCGATTTCATCAAAAACACCCGGGCTTCTTTCACCGTATTGTCTAACTGCAAGCGTCACATGCTCGTCTTTTCTTCTTTGTCGCAGGAGATTTTCTTCCTTCGTCATGCTTCTCCCCCTTCTGGCTCGCCAACAAGCGTAAACCATTTCTCTTTTTCAGCAGCATCCGGCTCATACACATTGCCATCAGCCAGTAAGAGAACTCCGTGAAAAGTTTGAATGTCATCTTCACAGTCCTCACAGTATTCGATCTCAGCTTCATCCCAAAAAGCCGCCAGCACTGTCTTTTTCACTTGCATTTCCGGGTAGCTTTTTTGAAACTTTTGGCAGATTTCCTGATATTTCTCAAAAGCCGCTTCCTTTTCTATATAAGTAAAAGTTTCCGTGATCGTTTCTTCCCATTCTTCAAAAAACCACCATGGCTCAAACTCACCTTTTGTAATCAGTACTTGATATTCCATCTTCAACACCTCAGGTCATTTCTTACACTCATCCATTATAGCGCAGAACAAACCGTAAAGTAAATTTTTGAAACCAGCAGAAAAAAAAGCTACACTATAGGTATAGATGACGAAGCGAAAGGATGATTGAATTGGCAAAAAAAACCGCTATTTTACGTGTTACGGGAATGGTACAGGGCGTTGGTTTCCGCTATACCACCAAACATATTGCCTACAAATATGATATCAGCGGCACCGTAAAAAACTTGGATGACGGCTCGGTTGAAATTGCGGCTCTCGGTGAAGAAAAACAATTAGATCAATTTATCGAAGCGGTAAAAAAAGGGCCTTCACGAGCTGCCCGTGTGGAACATGTGTACATTTATATGGGAGCACCCGTAGAAGAACGCAAAACATTTGATATTCTGTATTAATGACGAAAACGGCTTGAATTCCTTGCCTATTTGAATTATAGTTAATGAGTACTAAAAATCGCAGGAAGGGAGTGGATGCGTGCTGTGGACTTTTTTCTTCAAATGATTGCTGAGCCTGAATATATTGCTATGACTGTGACTTTTTTGCTGATGCTGTCACTGTTTCGCTTCTGGCCGATTATTAAAGCACTGAAGCCAGCAATGTTTCATGCAGATGTTTTATTTTTTTCACGCATTACGCTTCTAAATGTGAAACCGAAATTGATTCATTTGGTCAATTTCATCCTGTTGTGGCTTGTTGTCACATTAAAGAAGAGTTCCTTCGCAGATGAACCAGACAGCCTTTACTTGCTTTGAGATGTAACAGGAGCTATTTAAAACTAGGAGGAACTATTAATCGTGAAGAAAAAACATTTATTACTCATTGCCATGCTGTTACTTGGCTTGGCGCTCTTAACTGGGTGTAGCATGGACCCATCCCAAAATACAGACGGGTTTTTCTATACTTACTTGATTGCCCCATTTACAGCATTTATCAAATTTGTGGCATCCTTTTTCAATGATAACTACGGGGTTGCCATTATTATTACCACACTTTTAATCCGTGCTGCCATTCTGCCGCTCAACTTGCGAACATCAAAAGCACAAATGACCATGCAGTCGAAAATGGCTGTTGCCAAACCAGAAATTGATGAAATTCAAGCACGGCTGAAACGCGCTGCAACCAAAGAAGAGCAAGCTAGAATTCAGCAGGAAATGATGACTGTCTACAAAAAATATGACATCAATCCGATGCAAATGGGCTGTTTGCCAATCATTATCCAAATGCCGATTTTGATGGCCTTCTATTATGCAATTCGCGGCTCATCAGAAATTGCCTCACACGGCTTCTTATGGTTCAATCTTGGTCAACCAGATGCAGCCCTTGCCATTATTGCCGGACTGGTTTATCTGCTTCAATATTTCGTCTCCATGATTGGCTACACACCAGAGCAAAAGAAACAAATGCGGATCATTGGTTTAATGTCACCGGCGATGATTTTATTCATGGCCTTCTCGACACCTTCTGCACTTTCACTTTACTGGGCAGTCGGCGGACTTTTCCTTTGCGGACAGACGCTTCTTTCCAAGAAACTTTACATGAACAAACACCCTGAGGTTAAAGAAGTGATTGCACAGGAAAAAGAATTCGAAAAAACAGTGGAAGAACAAAGTAAAAAATAATCGAAAAAGCGAGCATCCTTTCAACTGGATACTCGCTTTTTTTATGGTTAAAAATTTTATGCTTTTTCAGCCTCTTTTTCAATCAGTGGCAAAGTAATGGTAATGGTCGTTCCTGGTTCTTTTTCCGGGTCACTTTCTGCTTCGATCGTCCCCAGATAACCTTCAACCAGCTGTTTGGCAATCGCAAGTCCTAGACCATTGCCACCTTTTTCACGGCTGCGGGCTTTATCCACGCGGTAAAAGCGGTTGAAAACTTTTTCCACTTCTTCTTTTGAAATCCCCACACCATAGTCCCGAATCGAAACACGGATCTTATCCGCCGCACGGTAAAGGCGCATATCCACTTGCTTGGCTCCATCTGAATATTTCACAGCATTGTCCATAATAATGATTAGCAGCTGCTCAAGGTGATTGTGTTGGATCATTGCATGGAGATTCTCAGCTTCTTCTGAAAGCGTAAATGTGAAATCTTCATACATCACTTCAAAATTACGTCGAACCTGCTCGACCGTATCATTCACACTCACAATCTGCAGCTCTTTTGTTTGCGAAACCTGTTCTGCACGAGACAAATCTAGCATTTCTTGTACGAGTTTCTTCATGCGTTCCAGTTCCGTAAGAGAAGCTTTCAATGATTCATCCAATACTTCCGGATCATCTTTCCCCCAGCGGTCAAGCAGTTTTAAATGCCCTTCCATAATTTGTACCGGCGTACGCAGTTCATGCGAGGCATCCTCGACGAATTGTTTTTGCTGTTCAAAACTGTTTTCAATTCGCGTCATCATATCATTGAATACCATCGTTAGTTCACCGATCTCATCCTTCGTTTGTGTGATCGGCTCGATTCGTTTTTTCTGAAAACCATCACGGCGAATGTCATTCATAGAGCGCGCCAATTTTGTTAGTGGGTTTAGAAAATTTTGGGCAAGCAGATAGCCGAGCATTCCGCTAATGAAAAGTGCCACCGCTCCTAAAATGAACATAATGACAAGTAATTTGTCCATCATTTTATTGTAACTCGTTAGTGGGTTAATAACCTGCACATAGCCCACAATCGTTGAATTATCTGCACTGGAAACAATTGGGCACTGCGTGATGATCATTTTCTGACCATCCACGGTCGGCTTACTTGTCAGCATTTCATCGCTATTGGGAACGAAATACTTGGAATAATCTTTCGAGCCCGTCTCACTATACTGCGGGTAATAATAATTATTAATCCGATTGCCATCCTTATCATAAATTGCCACCACTTGATCTTGAATCCGCTGACTGATAGCCTTTGTGTCGTCCATTACTTTTTTATTCAAATCATCATTGGCAATATTCCCAGATTTTAAGACATCACTGGAAGCGGTAGCAACAAGCAGCGAGTTCGCCTTCTGCTCCTCTTCGTTCAAAAGCATTTGGCCGATCCCCTGATAAATGGCAAAAGAGAATAGAAAGAAAGTCAAGAAAATCGCAGCGCTGGCACCAAATGTCCATTTAAATTTGAGTGAGCGGCTTTTAAGTGAGAAAGTGCTAGTTGTCATGTACGCATCACATAGCCGGTGCCACGAACCGTTTGAATGTAACTTTCTTCATCCGGGTGGTCGATTTTATTACGCAGATAACGCACATATACGTCCACCACATTTGTTTCTACTTCTGTCTCATAACCCCAAACTTTATTGAGCAATACTTCCCTTGTTAATACAATATTGATATTTTCCATCAAGGTTAAAAGAAGCTCATATTCCCTTTTCGTCAGATCGATGACTTCTTCTCCACGACGAACGATGCGACTTTCTTTTTCAACTACAAGGTCGCGGTATTCAAGCGTCGTTTGCTTGATGGCTTGTTCACTGTTTTCCACGCGACGTAAAAGCGAACGCAGACGAGCAAGCAACTCCTCAATTGCAAATGGTTTTACAATGTAATCATCTGCTCCGTGATCCAGTCCGGAAACACGATCGATGACGGAATCACGCGCTGTGATCATAATGATCGGTGTTTGCTTCGTTTGACGAACTCGTCTGCAAACTTCTATACCGTTTAAATGTGGGAGCATCAAATCAAGCAAAATCGCATCCCAATCTTCACTGAGAGCAAGCTCCAGTCCTGCACGGCCATCACTTGCGACCGTTGTTTCATAGCTTTCATGCTGAAGCTCCAGCTCGATGAACCGGGCCAGATTTTTTTCATCTTCCACAATTAGAATTTTACTCATTTTGTTAACCTCTCTTTCAGGCATCTGTATACATATCTACTTCTATTGTAACCGACTTTCATCCAAAAACAACTAATAACAAGGCGAATGATAAGAATTTCCGCTATTTTTTATGGATTTATCATTCAAAAAAACACATTTTAATGGGATCCTTATTTTAGGCAGTAAAAAACGCCCCTTAAAGCCGTCGCTTCAAAGGGCGCTCGAGAATCAGGAATTATTCTTCCACTTCTGGCCACTCTGTATGGAATACGCCTGGTTTATCAACACGTTCATACGTATGAGCACCAAAGTAGTCGCGCTGAGCCTGAATTAGGTTAGCAGGCAGCACTTCGGAACGATAGCTGTCATAATAGCTGATTGCAGCTGTAAATGTTGGTACCGGAATACCAGCTTTCACTGCTTCTGCTACGACTTCACGCAGTGCACCTTGGTAATTATGTGCAATGTCTTTGAAGTAAGGATCAAGTAGCAGATTATTTAAATGCTTGTTGTTATTGTAAGCATCTGTAATTTTTTGCAGGAAGCGTGCACGAATGATACAACCCGCACGGAAAATTTTCGCAATTTCACCATATTGCAAGTCCCATTCATATTCATCACTTGCTGCTTTCATTTGGGCAAAGCCTTGCGCGTAAGAAGCAATCTTACTGAAATAAAGTGCTTTGCGAACCGCTTCGACAAAGGCTTTCTTATCGCCGTCAAAGTGATAGTTGCTTGGACCGCTGAGTACTTTGCTTGCTTCCACACGTTCGTCTTTCAGCGCTGAAATGTAACGCGCAAAAACAGATTCTGTAATTAGCGAAAGCGGTACACCTAGATCAAGTGCGCTTTGGCTCGTCCATTTACCCGTGCCTTTTTGACCGGCTTTATCCAAAATGACATCGACAATCGGTTTGCCTGTTTCGTCATCTTTGACTTTTAGGATATTTTTCGTAATTTCAATCAAATAGCTGTCAAGTTCGCCTTCATTCCATTCTGCAAAAACATCCGCCAACTCGTCTTGATTTAAACCAACAATATATTTAAGAATCGTATAGGCTTCAGCAATTAATTGCATGTCCCCATATTCGATTCCATTATGGACCATTTTTACGTAATGACCGGCACCGTCTGGACCAATATACGTCACACAAGGCTCTCCTTCTGCAACTGCTGCGATTTCACGCAAAATTGGTGCTACTAGGTCGTAAGCTTTACGTTGACCGCCTGGCATGATCGACGGCCCTTTCAGCGCGCCTTCTTCACCGCCGGAAACACCTGTCCCGATAAAGTTAAAACCTTCCTCGCTAAGCTCCTTGTTACGACGGATCGTGTCTTTGAAAAAGGCATTCCCACCATCAATCAAAATGTCACCCTCATTTAGGAAAGGTTTGACGGCTTCAATCATCATATCAGTTGCATCGCCTGCTTTGACCATAATCAAAATACGGCGAGGAACTTCCAGTGATTCAACAAATTCTTCCAAGCTATACGTTGGAACTAATTTTTTATCTGCATTTTCTTCCATTACTGCTTTTGTTTTTTCACTAGAGCGGTTAAAAATGGATACTGTATAGCCGCGGCTTTCGATATTAAGTGCCAAGTTGCGGCCCATAACACCCATGCCAATTACGCCAATTTCTTGTTTTGCCATTTTCTAATCTTCCCTTCTTCGGATACTCTGCACCTTTTGGGCAGCGCGTGTCATAATTTGACACGTTGAATCATCAAACTTCTCAACATTCTTAACTATACCAAAGAAATGACGCTTCGGCAATTGTTCCAACCGGAATTTTTCATGGATTTTCATTTTTGAAATACGGCGGGGATGCTGATGCCGCGGCTACATGTGATCAAGGCAAGGATCAGCTCGACTAAATGCTCTAGTTCGGCTACAGAGACCCGTTCATCAGGCTTATGGGGGGCCTCGTAGCCAGCTGCAAGAAGAATCGTAGTGATGCCTGCTTCATTGAGAATATTGGCATCTGAGCCGCCTTCTTCTTTTACCGGTTTCGTTGCAATGCCGACATTGCGGGCAGCTTTTTGGAACAAACGAAAAGCCGCGTGCTCCTTGGTGATTTGAAATCCTGGATAGGTGACATGGACTTGTATATCCACGCGTGCTCCGTACTGACTACCTGCCTCATAAAAGCAGCGTTTGATTTCTTCCAACTCTTGCAACACATCTGCTACATTTTTTTCTGCCTGCAAATGGCTCCATACTTGCAAAGCTTCTGACCCATTCTGCTGCTGTTCTACTTGATAGCGGTCAATCATAAACGTCAGCTTGTCAGATAAATGCAAATGCCGGATACGATGGATGGCTGCACGCAAAACGCGCGTTAATGGGAGGCTTTCTGCTGTGACCTCCTGCAAGTAATCGACTGAGACGGTCACATGTGTCTCACTATTCATCAAATAGCCGCCTACTCGTCCGGGGGCATCAAGTGTATAGCCAAAACTTGAGGTGATCAGCTGCTTATCAAACAGCTTTGCCCCGACCAAGCCTTCCTCTTCACGTGTAGTGAGTAGCCACTCTACTACCCCGTGCGGCATATTGTCGGTCAGCAAGCAGTCAATCGAGCGAAGCATGGCGGCTAGACTTACTTTGCAATCTGCTCCTAGCTGCCCGCCTATGGAATGATAGTAGCCATTTTCAAAAATCGGCTCTGGGATTGAATCATTTGTATGATGATCCAGATGGGCATTGAAAAGAAGTGGCGGGAAGCCTTCTGCCGTTGCAGGCAGCTGGATCAACAAACCCGCCCGGCCCTTGTATGTAATGGATAGCCCTTTTGTTTGACAGAATTCAGCCAGATGCTCGATCAGCTGCTCCTCCTGGCCGGATGGAGCTTGAATTTTCACAAGCTCTTCAAAATAATCTGCAACATTTTTCATCTTTTTTTCCTTCTTTCAAGGAATTTTCTTAAGTATAACGGGTAAAAGGTTTATTTTACAAGCCGGAAAAGCTTGCAGTTTTTTTTATTTATCGTTAAAATAGAACCAATATGATTTTACTAACGAGAGGAGTTCTCTTTTCTACATGTCAAATAAAAAATTCGTTCGTTTCGTCGTTATCCTTATGCTTGTGGCGATCATTCTTTCAAGCATCATGACCGGCGTGCTAATGTTCTGGTAAAAGCGGTAGTCTTTCAGGCTGCGGCTTTTTCTTTTGAGCAAAAAAAGAGCAGTACTGAAACAGTACTACCCAAAAACATCTAGGGAGTTTAGGGGTATGGATCTAGATGTACTAAACTATACCCCTTCTTTCCCAGATGAAACCTTTTAGTAAAGCGGTGTATTTTCCTTGGAGATATGTTCCACATTTTGTTTGACGGTTTGCAGAAATCTTCCAGCGAGCAAGCCGTCCAAAATACGGTGGTCAATGGACAGACACATGTTGACCATCTCGCGAATCGCGATCATATCGTCAATCACAACCGGTCGCTTCACGATAGATTCGATTTGCAGAATCGCCGCCTGTGGATGGTTGATAATGCCCATTGACTGAACAGAACCAAATGATCCCGTGCTGTTAACAGTAAAGGTGCCGCCTTCCATATCCGTGGTGGCAAGCTTATTATTCCGCGCCTTTTCTGCCAGTTCACTGATTTCGCGCGCAATTCCTTTGACAGACTTTTCATCTGCATTTTTAATGACTGGTACATAGAGCAAATCATTTGCAGCAACGGCAATCGAAATATTGATCGCTTTGTGTTCAATGATCTTGTCGCCCGCCCATGTACTGTTAAGCGCTGGGAATTCCTTCAAGGCCTGCGCAACAGCTTTCACAAAGAAGGCAAAATAAGTCAGACTGTAGCCTTCTTCTTTTTTGAAGTGATCCTTGACGGTATTCCGGTACCGGACCAGATTCGTCGCATCAGCTTCGACCATCATCCAAGCATGAGGAATTTCATGTTTGCTTGCTACCATATGCTTGGCAATCGCTTTACGAACCCCGCTGATAGGAATTTCCCGGTCACCTGCTTGCGTCACAACCTCTGCCTTACTTGCAGAAGTGTTTGTCTGCACTGATTGATTGGTATCAGCTGATGCTGACATTTGTGATTGGGCAGAAGATGCGGCTGTTGGGTCTTGAGTTCCTCCGGCTTCAATCACGCGCAGGACATCTTTCCGTGTGATTCGGCCACCTTTACCGCTGCCTTCGATTTGTTCAAGATCTAATTGATTTTCACTCGCCAAACGTAAAACTGCTGGTGAATAACGCAAGCCTTCCGTTTTCTTGGCTTGATTTGTTACGGGAGATTTTTCGGCTTTTTGTACCGTTTCAGCTGGCTTACTTTCCTCTGCTTCCGGTGCAGTTTCCTCCGTTTGAAGATCGCCGTCTGTTTCAATCGTGCAGATGACCTCGCCCACTTCTAACGTTTCGTCTTCTGCCGCAATGATTTCTTTTATTGTACCGCTAAAAGAAGAGGGAATTTCGGCGGTTACTTTGTCCGTCAACACCTCTGCCAGCGGATCATATTTTTCTACTTTTTGCCCCGGCTCTACAAGCCATGAACTGATCGTGCCTTCCGTTACACTTTCGCCAAGTTTCGGCATGGTAATTTTTTCTAGTGCCACTTTTTTCACTCCTCATACTTTCAAATTAAAATTCCGCAAGTTCCCGCATCGCCGTCAGCACTTTATCCGGGTTGATCATAAAGAATTTTTCCATTGTTGGTGAAAATGGCATAGCCGGAGTATCAGGACCCGCTAGACGTGCGATAGGCGCATCTAAATCGAACAAGCAATTTTCAGCAATAATCGCGCTGACTTCTCCGATGATACTGCCTTCCAGATTATCTTCTGTTACTAGTAGCACTTTCCCTGTTTTCTTCGCCGCTTCAATGATGGCTTCTTTATCAAGCGGATAGATGGTGCGAAGGTCTAAAATATGCGCTTCAATCCCGTCCGACGCCAGCTGTTCCGCTGCTTGTTGAGCAAATTGAACGGCAAGTCCGTAAGTAATGACGGTAATGTCGTCGCCTTCCCGCACGACATTGGCCTTTCCGATTGGCACCGTATAATCTGTTTCCGGCACTTCTCCTTTTAGTAAACGATAAGCCCGTTTATGTTCAAAAAAGAGGACAGGATCATTGTCGCGAATGGCCGCTTTTAATAGCCCTTTTGCGTCATAGGGATTCGACGGGATGACGATTTTCAGTCCCGGCTGGCCGAAGAAAACTTTTTCGACGGATTGAGAATGATAAAGCGCACCGTGCACGCCCCCGCCAAATGGCGCCCGAATAACCATCGGACATGTCCATTCATTATTTGAACGATAGCGAATCCGCGAAGCCTCTGAGATGATTTGATTGACAGCCGGCATGATAAAATCGGCAAATTGCATTTCGGCAACAGGACGATAACCATACATGGCCGCTCCAACACCGACACCTGCAATCGCAGACTCAGCAAGTGGCGTATCGATCACGCGGTCTTCACCGAATTGGTCATAAAGTCCGGCAGTCGCTTTAAACACACCGCCTTTTTTCCCGACATCTTCGCCAAGAATGAATACTTTTTCGTCGCGCTCCATTTCTTCTCTCAGCGCTAGTGTAATTGCATCAATATAGGAAATGACTGCCATCTTATTTCTCCTCCCCGCTTTCTTCATAAACGAAGCGCAGTGCATCTTCTGGTTCCGCATATGGGGCGCTTTCTGCATATTCTGTCGCTTCATTGACTTCTTTTGCAATTTCTTTTTCAAAAATCGCAATGTCATCTTCTGTTAAATAACCTTCTTCGAGCAGCTCATTTTGGAAAAGGAGGAGTGGATCATTCGCTTTCGCCTGGTCAACTTCTTCTTTGGAACGATAGCTGCGGTCGTCATCATCGGAGGAATGCGGAGTAAACCGGTAAGAAACCGTTTCAATCAAGGTTGGTCCTTCCCCATTTGCCGCCCGATCACGCGCTTCTTTAAAAGCCAGATATACTTCTGTCAAATTATTGCCGTCCACGCGTTTTCCCGGAATCCCGTAGCCAAGTGCCCGATCTGACAATTTTTCAGCCGCATATTGCTTTTTAGCAGGGACGCTGATGGCATATTGATTGTTATGAATCACGAAAACAACTGGCAATTTGTGGACGCTGGCAAAGTTGATGCCTTCATGGAAATCCCCCTGATTAGAAGAGCCTTCCCCTGTTGAAACATAGGCTACCACTGGATCATGTGCCATCTTGGCCGCCAAGCCGATCCCAGCTGCATGCGGGAATTGTGTGGTCACTGGCGAGCTTTGCGTCACGATTCGTTTCGCTTTATGCCCAAAATGAGCCGGCATTTGTCGACCGCCGGAATTCGGATCTTCTGCTTTCGCAAACGCTGACAGCATGACTTCTTTTGCCGTCATGCCGAATGCCAATACGACTGCCAAATCGCGGTAATACGGCAATGAATAATCGTTCTCTAAATCAAAGGCATATGCTGCCCCTACCTGTGCAATCTCCTGTCCTTGACCGGAAATCGTAAAGGGAATCTTACCGGAGCGGTTTAAGAGCCACATCCGTTCATCTAATCTGCGGGCCATAAGTGTGGTCCGGTACATACGAAGAAGCGTTTCTTTTTCAAGTCCTGTCTCTTTTAAAGCCATGCTTTTATTCCTCCTAAAAAACCATTTTCCTTAACCATGTATTTGATTGCCATCTACAGCAAGCGCTGCTTCGGCAAATGCTTCCGAAAGCGTAGGATGTGGATGGATTGTTTCGCCAATTTCCCAAGGGGTGGCATCCAGCACTTGCGCGAGTGCCGCTTCGCTAATCATATCTGTTACGTGCGGTCCAATCATGGAGACGCCCAGAAGATCATCTGTCCGTTTATTCGCGACGACTTTGATAAAACCGTCAGATTCCCCGAAAACAAGTGCTTTACCAATGCCGCGGAAGAAAAATTTCCCTTTCTTCACTTCTAAATCAGCTGCTTTTGCTTTTTCCTCAGAAATTCCTACACTGGCAATTTCCGGTGACGTATAAATACAGCGCGGTACAAGGTCGTAATCGAGTGTTTCTACTGCCTCACCAGCGATATAGCGAGCGGCAATAATTCCTTCGTGCATCGCGACATGTGCCAGCTGCATGGTCGGAATACAGTCACCAATCGCAAACATGTGACTTTCTTTCGTTTGGTAACGTTCGTTTACTTGGATAAAGCCTTTTTCTACCACAATATCTGTATTTTCAAGGCCGATATTTTCGATATTCGCAGAACGTCCAACTGAAACCAGCATTTTTTCTGCAGTGAAGCTTTTGGTTTCACCTTTTACGATGGCTTCGATGGTCACTTGGCCGTCTTGGCTGATAAGTGTATCTGCCTGAACTTCTGCTTGTGTGACGAGGTTGATTTTTTTCTTTTTGAAAAGACGTGTCAGCTCTTTGGAAATTTCCCGGTCTTCTGTTGGAATAATTCGATCTGCATATTCCAAAACGGTCACTTCTACACCAAAATCATGCAGCATGGAAGCCCATTCCATCCCGATCACGCCGCCGCCAACAATCAAAATCGACTTCGGCAATTCTTCCATTTGCAAGGCACCGTCAGAGGAAAAGACATTTTTTTCGTCTAGCGTTAGCCCCGGCAGACTGCGTGGACGCGAACCTGTCGCGATAATCAAATTTTTAGGAATCAGCATCTCATTTTCCGAGCCATCATTCAATTCAACAGAAATCGTACCGGCAGTCGGCGAAAAGATCGACGGGCCAAGAATCGTACCTGTCCCTTCATACAAATCGATTTTCCCTTGTTTGAACAACTGATGGATGCCTTTTTCCAGCTGATCGATGATGCCTTGTTTCCGTTCTTGTGCTTTTAAAAAGTTCAACTGATAATCACCGTCAATGGCGACTCCAAATTCTGCCGCTCTCTTTACCGTTTGCAAAACTTCTGCTGAACGAAGCAAAGCTTTACTTGGGATACAACCACGGTGCAAACATGTTCCGCCAAGCTTATTTTTTTCAACAACGGCTACCTTCAGCCCTTTTTTACTTGCTTCAATCGCCGCTACATAGCCGCCTGTTCCGCCGCCTAGAACCACGACATCATACTCTTGTGCCATACTTGTCTATTCCTCCTTTAATAGTCTTTTGCGTTTTCCATACCCGCCAAGACTCTTTGCGCACCGCTATTCAGTGCTTCTAGTTCATCAGCTCCCGGATGAATAAATACCGGACCAATCCAGGATACCTGTTGTTTAACTTGTTCTGTGAAATTTTTACTGCGTGCAAGGCCGCCTGTCAAAATGATCGCCTCTACCTGCCCTTGCAAAACGACAGCCATTTGGCCAATCTCTTTTGCGACTTGATAGGCCATCGCTTCAAATATTTCTTTTGCGTATGTATCTTGCTGTGCGATTTTTTCTTCCACCACGCGCATGTCATTGGTGTCTAAATACGAAATGACACCACCTTGACCGATCAGCTGCTGATAGAGCTCTTGTTTCGTCCACTGCCCGCTCATTGCCGCTTCTAGAAAGGCCGCCATGGGCAGACTCCCGCTTCGTTCCGGGCTGAATGGACCTTCTCCATCAAGTGCATTATTCACATCAATCGCACGTCCTTTTTGGTGTGCCGCAACTGAAATACCGCCACCAAGGTGAGCAATGACAAAATTGACCTCTTCATAGGTCGTTCCGAGATGGGCAGCAATTTTCCGGGCACTGGCTTTATGATTTAGCGCATGAAAAATACTGATGCGCTCATAATTTTTGTGACCTGAAAAGCGTGCAACTGGTGCCAGTTCATCTACGACAACCGGATCCACAATGAATGCTGGCAAACCGTTCAATTTTTCCGCAAGTTCTTTGGCTAAAAGTCCGCCAAGATTGGAAGCATGCTCACCGGACACCCCTGCCCGTAAATCAGCGACCATTTTGTCATTCACACGATACGTACCGCCTTCCATTGGACGTAAAAGTCCACCTCGTCCCACAATGGCATCGAGGCTTTTCAAGTCAAAATCATGTGCGGAAAGCGTCCGCAGCAGAACCTCCCGCCGTAAAGGCAATTGCTCAAGAATTGTCTTGAAACCTTTCAGTTCTTCTCGCGAGTGGCGAATTTCTTCTTCAAATTGCAGTTCGTCCCCTTCAAAAACCGCCAGCTTTGTTGATGTAGATCCAGGGTTGATTGTTAATACTGTATAAGCCATTCATTCTCCTCCAAGCGCTTGTTATTATATACTCTGAAACAATTTGTGAAATTTAAAAAGTATTATCTGTCATTTCAGCACTATTGTAACACGTAGGCTGGAAGGGATAAAAAGCTTTGCTCTCAACGCTATGAAATCGCTTTATTCACATTTGTATATCATTTTCTGACCATTCGGGCCGTTAGCATGAGGGAGGTTAATTTATTATCCGCCGAGTCACTGCGAGAGGAGATCACGATCGGTACTTTTGACCCAACAACCATACTGCCAACTTTGGCCTGTGCAAAATAGACCAATGTTTTATAAAGGACATTGCCTGTTTCTATGTTAGGCACAACTAAAATATCCGGATCTCCGGCTACTGCTGACTCAATTCCTTTATGCTGCGCCGCTTCTTTTGAAATCGCCGCATCCATTGCTACAGGACCCAGTGTTAACAGAGTGGGCTCTTTTTCTCGAAAGTATTCCACTAACTTTGCTGCATCAATTGTGGAAGGCATCTTAGCAGACGTTTTTTCAACCGCACTTAAAAACGCAATCTTTGGTTGTTCGATCCCCATTTTCCGAGCTGCTTCAATCGCATTTTCTGTAATGGCGCATTTTGCATCAAAATCCGGGGCAATATTCATTGCACAATCAGTCACGATCAGCGGTTTATGATAGGCTGGGAATTCAAATACGGCGAGATGTGACAAAAGCCGACTATCTCGGAGTCCCATCTCTTTTTTGAGTACTTGATGTAAGAGGCTTGATGTCGGTACGAATCCTTTCACCAAAATATCTGCTTGTCCTGTTTTCACAGCTAGGGCAGCCTGCTCTGCTGCATCTTCTGCATTTTCTACTGGGATCACGGTGACCCATTCCTGTTCCGCCTCCGTGTAGGCCGTTGCCACGGGAATCCCTGTCACTTGCCCATTTTTCATTTTTATATTGGTTGATTTTTCTCCACCAAATAATAAAAAGCGGCCCAGCTTCTTCTCAATGGCTTGTTTCACCATTTCAGTGACCGCCCCGTCACTTCCACCTGCTACTGCAAAGATATGCGTTTGGTTTGTTTGTCGTTTGTCAAAGAACTTAACTGATCCCATCAAACATTCTCCTTTCACCATCTGCACACAAAAAAGCCGCGTAGCGAATTAGTAGTTGTTTTTAAGACCAGGTAATAATTTCTTCACCCTTTATTTTAAACAAAAACCGATTCGTATGCAAGCAATTTCGTTTTATTGGCCTTGCTCCTTGATCTTCGCTGCCTGATCAAGCATTTCTTTCGCATGTCGTTTGGCAAGATCTGTCACTTCCGTCCCAGCAATCATCCGGCTGATTTCAAGTGTCTTTTCTTCGCCATTTAAAACCGTCACATTGGTAAGCGTTCGTTTATTCTGTACCTGTTTCGTAATATAAAAATGATGATCCGCCATTGCTGCAACCTGCGGCAAATGCGTGATGCAGAGGACTTGCGAGCCGATTGAGACCGCATAAATTTTTTCAGCAATCGCTTGTGCCACTCGTCCGCTGACCCCTGTATCTACCTCATCAAAAATAATCGACGTAATCCCCTGATGCTTCGAGAAAATCGTTTTTAGCGCTAGCATCATGCGAGATAATTCCCCGCCAGAGGCAATTTTTGTAAGCGGCTTAGGTGGTTCACCGGGATTGGTTGACATATAAAAGCTGATCTGATCAGCCCCATCCGCCGTATAGTCGGCCACGTCTTCCTTGAACATGACTTTAAAGACCGCTTTTTCCATATACAGCTGTTTGAGCTCGTCGCCAATCTGCTTTTCCAAACGAAGCGCTGCTTTTTTGCGAAGTGCCGTCAGTTTGGCTGCCTGTGTACGCACTTTTTCAAGATCGTCCAACCGCTTTTCGGCCAGCTGATCGATACTGGATTCACTTTCACTAAGTGCGGTGATTTCCTGCATGATTTCCTCATTGTACTGAATAATATCATGAATCGTTTTACCATATTTACGTTTGAGCTGGTTCATTTCGGCAAGTCGCGCTTCAATCTGATTCAATTCTTCCGGTTGAAACTCCATATGATCGAGTGCCTGACCGATCTGCCGCAGTGCATCTTCCAACATATAATAGCTCGATGAAACACTTTCGCTCAGTTCCCGGTATTCCTCCGACACATTTTGGATCGACTCAAGTTGACTCATCGCTTGCGAAACGAAGGCCATCCCACCCGGCTCTCCTTGTAGCGCTTCATAGGCACCGGCCAGATTTTCATTTAATTTTTCAAAATTGGCGAGAATATTTTTTTGCTCGAGTAGCTCTTCTTCTTCGCCCTCTTTTAAACCGCTTGCTTCAATTTCTTGATTTTGAAAACGAAGCATATCCAGACGGCGTGCCATCTCTTGTTCATTCTTCGTCCAGTTGCGCCACTTTTTATCCGCTTCCTGATAAGCCTCAAATGCTCGACTATAAGCAGCAAGTGGCCCAGCAAGCGTCTTTTGATCAAACCGATCTAAGAGGCCTAAATGATATTCATCATGCATCAATTCCTGTGATTCATGCTGGCTATGAATATCAATCAATTTACTGCCCAGTTCCCGCAAGAAGACTGTGGTGACGAGTTTGCCATTTACCCGACAGGTATTTTTGCCGCTCCTAAATAAAACCCGTTCCAAAACCAGCATTCGATCTGTTGCATCAATGCCGTTTTCTTCCAGCAGTCCCTGTACGGCTTCCATATGATCCTCTAAATAAAACAGCGCTTCAAGCGACAATTTATCTGCACCATGTCGAATCAGTTGACTGGAGCCGCGGCCGCCAACAATCAGCCCGAGAGCATCAATAATAATCGATTTCCCGGCACCCGTTTCCCCTGTCATAACTGTCATGCCTTCTTCAAATGAAAGCGACAACGACTCGATAATGGCAAAATTTTTGATGGTAAGTTCTTGGAGCAACTTTTTCACCTCCGTGCACGTTACAGCATTTCGACGATTCGTTCTGACATCATCTCTGCATCTTTTTCACTGCGGCAAATAATCAAACAAGTGTCATCACCGCAAAGTGTACCGGCTTTTTCCGGCCAGTTCAAATTATCCAGCAACACACCAATCGAATTCCCATTTCCGGGCATAACCTTAATGATCAGCATAAACTGCACACGATCGATACTGATAAAGCAGTCTACAAGGGCACGTTTTAGCTTCTGCAGCGGGTTAAACTTGTTATCTGCCGGTAAGCTATACTTATAGGTGCCGTTTTGTGTGGGTACTTTGACTAAGTGAAGTTCTTTGATGTCGCGTGAAATGGTCGCTTGCGTGACTTTTACTTCACGTTCCAGCAATTTTGCAACAAGATCTTCCTGTGTTTCGATTTCATTTGCCGTGATGATTTCGCGAATGATGATATGGCGATGACCTTTATTCATGATTATTTCACCTCACGTTATTTTTACTACTACCATCTTAACGGAAAAAACGCATAAAGTCACGAATGAACCGTCTTATTTGGTAAAAATGAACTTCTCCCTTCTTTATGCAGTGATATTTTTAAACTTTTGTCCAAAAAGCGCAAAAAACCGGGAAATTTTTCATTCCCGGCTTACATAATTATTTATCCAGCTGTTTGTGCGCTTCCTGAACCACTTGCTCCATCTGCCAGACAGGAAAAACAGTTTCAGCTGCTTCTGCTCGACTGCCGCTCCATTTCAGATGGGCGATGAACTCGATATTTCCTTCTCCACCTGTGATCGGTGAAAAATCTAACCCCTGCACGTGATAGCCTTCTGTTTCAGCAAAATGCAAAATATCCTGTACGACATCCAAATGCGTCTTCGGGTCACGCACGATCCCTTTTTTTCCTACTCGTTCTTTTCCAGCTTCAAATTGCGGTTTAATGAGTGTCATGACATCCCCGCCTGTTTTCAAGACCGTCGCAAGTACCGGCAAAATCAATTTTAGCGAGATAAAAGATACATCGATCGTAGCAAAATCCGCCAAGCCTAGTGGAAAATCAGCCGGCGTCACATGACGAAAATTCGTCCGTTCCATCACCGTCACGCGGTCATCATTCCGTAGCTTCCAAGCGAGTTGATTATAACCGACATCCAGCGCATAGGAATGACTGGCACCATTTTGGAGCGCACAGTCCGTAAAGCCGCCTGTCGAAGCACCAATATCAAGCAGCAGGCGATCCTTGACATCAAAATCAAATACATCGAGCGCCTTTTCAAGCTTTAGCCCACCTCGACTTACATAAGGTAAAGTCTCTCCACGAATGCGTAGTTTCGCTGTTACAGGGAGTTTTTCACCCGCCTTCAGCACACTTGTATCACCATCAAAGATGATCCCAGCCATGATTGCCCGCTTGGCTTTTTCTCTTGTTTCAAATAATCCCTGCTCAACCAGCAGGACATCCGCACGTTCTTTTTTCACTGTCATATTGTCGTCTTCCTTAATTTTTCATTTTGTTGGTATAGCTTGAGTACTGCTTGGCCAATCTTTTCGACTGAAAGCCCATTTTCTTCCAGCAGCTTCCGTACATCTCCATGAGGAATGAAAGCATCTGGCAAGCCTAGTCGCTGGACAATACTTGTAGCACCGACCGATTCAGCAAATTCAAGTACAGCTGAACCAAATCCGCCCGCAAGTAGGGCCTCTTCCACGGTAATAATCGGCATCTGCCGCTCAAAAAGCCGTGTGAGCAGTTCCTCGTCCAGCGGTTTCAAAAAGCGTGCATTGATGACCCCTGCTCGAATCCCCTGCTTTAAAAGAGCCTGACTCGCTTCTGTCGCCATCTGAATCGTCGAGCCAAATGTGATAATCGCACAATCAAATGGTTCAATCAACACTTCCCATTGTCCAATCGGAAGAGGCTGCACGTCACCAGTGGCCCCTTGCACACCAAGCGAGTGACCGCGAGGATAGCGTAGCGCAAACGGCCCGTCATGCAAAAAGCCAGTTTCAAGCAAACGACGCGCTTCCATTTCATCTTTCGGCATGGCTAATACTAAATGGGGAATGCTTCGTAAAAAGCTGATGTCAAAGATTCCCTGATGCGTTTCACCATCTCCGCCAACTAGGCCGGCTCGATCAATGCCGATCATCACGGGCAAGTTCTGTCTGCACACGTCATGGACCATCTGATCATAGCCGCGCTGCAAAAAGGTCGAATAGATCGCCAGAAAAGGCTTAAGTCCAGATGCTGCCATACCTGCCGCCAGAGTTACCGCATGCTGCTCGGCAATCCCGACATCAAAAAAGCGATCGGGAAACCTTTGTTGAAACTCCATCAATTTGGAACCGACTGGCATGGCGGGCGTAATTGCCACCACCCGTTCGTCCTTTTCAGCAAGCTCCAGAACACCGTCACTAATGACCGCACTCCAAGGCTTGGTGACCTCGACCGGTTGGATAAAGGCACCTGTGTCGATTTTATAAGGCCCAGTCCCATGCCACAGTCCGCTTCGATCCGTTTCAGCTGGCTCATAGCCTTTGCCCTTTGTCGTGACGACGTGGATGAGTGTTGGCCCTTTAACCTTTTGTGCATATTGCAAATTTTGGAGCAGATCCTGATAATCGTGTCCGTTAACCGGCCCTAAATACGTATAGCCCAGCTCTTCAAAAAAGGTTCCTTGAACGAGCAGATACTTCACGCTATCCTTAATGCGTTCTGCCAGGCCGGCAATCTTGTCACCTGCTTGCGGAATCCGTTTCATCATTGTCTCCATATCTTTTTTGGCTCGCTTAAAATTGCTGGATGTTCGAAGCTTGCCAAGCATCGTATGCATAGCTCCAACGTTGGGGGCAATCGACATGTTGTTATCATTTAAAACGACAATCACGTTCTTATTCATATCACCAATATGATTTAACGCTTCAAGTGCCATGCCGCCTGTCAGTGCGCCGTCTCCAATAATCGGCACCACGTGATAGCTGTCTTTTTTCAAGTCACGAGCAATCGCCATGCCGGCTGCCGCTGATAAGGAGGTGGAGCTGTGCCCTGTTTCAAAAACATCATGCACCGATTCCTTCCGCTTAGGAAAGCCGTCGAGTCCGCCATGCTGCCGCAATGTATCAAACTGGTTGGCACGCCCCGTCAAAATTTTATGCACGTAGGACTGGTGCCCCACATCCCAAATCAATTTATCCGTTGGGCTGTCAAACGTGCGGTGAAGGGCAATCGTCAATTCGACAACGCCTAGATTCGGCCCAATATGCCCACCAGTCACAGAAGTCGATTGAATTAAAAACTGACGAATTTCACTTGCAAGCTGTTCCATTTCAGGGATCGACATTTGTTTTAGAAAAGCAGGATCTTTGATTTTTGTCAGATCCAAATGAATCCTCTCACTTTCTCTCCATACGTTCAAAAAACGCGGCTATACCCTCTACGCAGCCCCGTTTCCCTCCATCAAAAAGCATTCCTCAATTTCTTTGATGCTTACTATTATATCATTACATCGCCTTTTCACCAACCCATAGTTTTACCGAAAATCACGCTCGCAGTTTTTGTGCAAATAAAAAAAGCAAACCACCCGAGAGTGATTTGCCTTTAATGATTAGAAGATTAACTTACGCTTTTTCAACGTTAGCAGCTTGAGGACCACGAGCGCCGTCTTCGATATCGAAAGTTACTGCTTGGCCTTCTTCTAGAGTTTTGAATCCGTCGCCTTGGATAGCGCTGAAGTGTACGAATACATCGTCGCCACCTTCACGTTCGATGAAGCCAAAACCTTTTTCTGCGTTAAACCATTTTACTGTACCTTGTTCCATTTAAAATTCCTCCTCGTGTGTCAAACACACAAATAAATTGTACTATTCTTGCTTAACGGCACGAGATGGAATTGTCTAAAACAATTATATCTTGACCCACAAAAATAATCTTCTTAAAGAATAACATGCTTATAGCAAAATTGCAAATAAAAAATGTCAAATTGTAGAAAAATTTTCACTATAAATCAATTGTCACGCCGAATAATTTCTTCCGCTAGCAAAAGAAGCAAATCTGACTGCAATTGTAAATCTAAAAGAGCCTCCAGCGCCTGCTGATATTCAGCCTCCAATGCTTTTTTTGCACCTTCAAGCGTCAACAAAGCGGGATAGGTACTTTTGTTCAACTTCAAATCAGCGCCTGTTTTTTTGCCTAGTTTATTTTCGTCACCAACCACATCCAAGATATCATCGCAAATTTGAAAAGCGACCCCGATATGTGCGGCAAATGTCGCTAGACCTGCAAATTGTTCTTCCGTTGCCCCGCCAATGTGAGCCCCTGCCAGAACGGACGCTTTTAAAAGTGCACCCGTTTTGCGCGCATGGATGGACACCAAGTCCGGAAGTTTAACCGCCTGCTTTTCAGCCAGAATGTCCGCCTGTTGACCGCCAACCATGCCGAGCGGTCCGGCACTACTTGCAAGCAGCTCGACAAGGGCCAGTTTGACAGCAGCAGAATTTCCAGCATTATCGGCACTCAAAACGGCAAACGCCTGTGTCAGCAAGGCATCTCCAGCAAGAATCGCCGTAGCCTCGCCATATACCCGGTGACTGGTAGGCTTGCCTCGTCTGAAATCATCATCGTCCATTGCCGGCAGATCGTCATGAATGAGGCTATAGGTGTGGACCATTTCAATCGCACTGGCAAAAGCGAGTCCTTTCGTTAGATCGCCACCAAGCGCATCAATGGTCGCCGCAACTAAGAGCGGACGAATCCGCTTGCCGCCTGCTGCAAGAGAGTATAGCATCGCTTCTCGTAAAACCGGTTCAACTTCTGCGGGGATGCTTTTTTGAAGGTTTTCTTCTACTTGTTGCTTGAATGTTATTAGTTTGGGCGCTTGAATCGTCAAACTTATTCCCCTCCTACATCGAATGGTGTTTCAGTATCCATCTCGTCAACTACTTTGGCCATTTTTTCTTCTGCCGCTTGTAATTTTTCCTGACAAATCTTGGTTAATTTAACACCTTTTTGGTATAAGTCGAGCGATTCTTCAAGTGTTGCCTCTCCGCTTTCAAGTGCCTCCACGATTTTTTCAAGTTCGCTCATCGCTTCTTCAAAGGTTTGTTTTTTCGCTGCCATATTCGCTTTCCTCCTTCGCTGTCACTTTTGCTTCGTACCGACCGCCTTGCATCGTTACCTCCACTTGGTCGCCAATCTCGATTTCCTGTATCGTTTTGATGACGCGCCCTTCTTTTTTTGTTAGCCCGTAGCCGCGTTTTAAAAGCGCTAGCGGACTGAGATATTCCAACCCGTCCGATAGTCGAATTAACTGGTCCTTTTTCCGTTCTACAAGTATATGGCAAAGCTCGTTTAGCCGATCTTTTTGCAGCTGCCATTCCCGTTTTTCACGGAGAACGCTGTCTTTCGGGGACAGCTTTTCAAAACGATAGCGGAGTGTTTGATACTCCTTTTCCTTAATCAAAATAAAACGGCTGTAAGAATGCTTGAGCCGACCTGCAAAATAGTCGGTCTTTTCCAGCCCCGCTTCAATGGTTCGAACTGGACTAACGTGGAGCAACCGATCGTTTTGCTGTCGCACCCGTTGATTCTCCCGTTCCAAACGACGGCGAATCAGTGCAGTCAACCGGTATTCTCTTTCCAAAATCCGCTCCTTTAGATCATGTTGACTCGGAACTGCGATTTCAGCAGCAGCTGTAGGCGTTGCAGCCCGCACATCCGCGGCAAAATCTGCCAGTGAGAAATCCGTTTCATGACCTACTGCCGAAATGATTGGAATATCGGAATCATACACGGAGCGCACCACGACTTCCTCGTTGAAGGCCCAAAGTTCTTCAAGCGAACCGCCACCCCGCCCGATAATCATGACGTCAATATCATTTCGGGCATTAATGCGGGCGATATTACGGGCAATTTTTTCTGCCGCACCGTCTCCTTGCACCATAGTAGGATACAGGACAACCTCCGTTGCTGGCATACGCCGCTGGATTGTTGTTAAAATATCACGAACCGCAGCACCTGTCGCACTGGTGACAACGGCTACTTTTGACGGGAAAGAAGGAAGCACCTTTTTATGCGATTGCGCAAAAAGCCCTTCCTGTTCAAGCTTGGCCTTTAGTTGTTCAAAACGGACATACAAAGCCCCGACACCGTCTGGCTCCATCTCCTCGACATAAAACTGGTAGCGTCCAGCTTTCGTAAAAACACCAATTCGCCCAGAAACCAGCACATTCATGCCGTCTTCCGGACGAAAAGATAGTTTTTGGGCCGATTTTGCAAACATCACAGAGCGAAGCATTGCCGCCTCATCTTTCAATGTGAAATAGAGATGACCGCTCAGTGGCTGTTTAAAATTAGAGATTTCCCCTTTAACGAATACCTTTTGCATATAAGGGTCCGCATCGAATTTTTTCTCAATATATTTGGTTAGTGCTCCTATGGTCAAATATTGGTTTTGCAAAATCTTCACTTCCCGTAAGCTTGCTTTACCGCTCGAGTCGTTTTGCCGCCTTGAGCGTATTCGCAAGCAGCATTGTAATGGTCATCGGGCCTACACCGCCTGGTACTGGTGTCAGAAAGCCGGCTGTTTCTTTTACATCTTCAAAATCCACATCTCCGCAAAGCTTATTAAATTCATCCCGGTCCATGCCGACATCAATCACAATTGCACCTTCTTTGACATAGTCTTTCGTAACAAATTTCGCAAGTCCTGTTGCTACGACCAAAATATCCGCTTGGCGCGCGACCTCTGGCAAGTTTTTTGTACGGCTATGCGCAATTGTCACCGTGGCATTTTCTTGCAAAAGAAGCTGCGCAACGGGTTTTCCCACAATATTGCTACGACCGATGACGACCGCTGTTTTTCCTTCAATTGATTCGCCAGTGGATTTAATCAGCTCAATAATCCCTGCCGGCGTACACGGAACAAAGGTTTCTTTCCCAATGTAAAGGTTGCCCACATTGATCGGATGGAAGCCGTCCACATCTTTTTCTGGATGAATGGCATCAATAACTTTTTCTTCTGAAATATGTTTAGGAAGCGGTAACTGTACGAGAATGCCATGAATACTTTTATCCGCATTCAGCTTGGCTACTTCATCCAACAGCGCTTCTTCTGAAATGGTTTCCGGCAATTCA
Organism: Listeria costaricensis; assembly: GCF_900183385.1. Lineage (GTDB taxonomy): Bacteria > Bacillota > Bacilli > Lactobacillales > Listeriaceae > Listeria > Listeria costaricensis. The sequence continues at coordinate 79,741 of NZ_FXUT01000001.1, read as the reverse complement.
ATCAAAACGGACTTCATGCCACATTCTTCAGTCCGTTTTTGTTTATTGCGGACGTATGTACGTGAAGCTTGATTATCGCCTACTAGAACTACTGCTAGTCCAGGTTGTTTACCTGCTGCGACCAATTCTTTCACTTCGGTCGTGACACTTTCCTGAATTTTTTGAGCCAGTTTTTTACCATCAATAATTGTTGCCAATGTGATTGCCCCCTTTAAATAAATAGATAACCGGCCCGAGCAGTTAGCCCGCTCAGGCCGCAAAAAATCCTACTATTCTTGTGCAATATTTGCAAGTACACCGTTGATAAATTTGCTTGCTTTTTCATCGCTGTATACTTTGGCAATTTCGATCGATTCATTTAAACTTACGCGATCAGGAACATCTTCCATGTAAAGCATCTCAAATGTGCTGACACGCAAAATGGACAAATCCACTTTGTTCAGCCGATCAATACGCCAATTATCCAAGTGCGCAGAAATCTTATCATCTAGTTCTGCTTTATGCGTTGTAACACCATTTACAAGCGCTTCTACATAGTCATCCTGTTCTTCTTCCATGACATTTTGAATCGCCTGTTCTGCTGTCATCTCGTTTAGTTCCATTTGAAATAATGCCTGAAGTGCTCGTTCGCGCGCTTCTCTTCTTTTCATCTAAAAAGCTCCTTTTAGTCAGTTAAACATCTTAAAGTGTAAAATCATCCAGCGACATGACATCGGTTTTCTCAAATTGAACGCCTACAATGTGCACATTGACTTCTGCAACATCAAGTCCTGTCATACTGAAAATTGTATCGCGGACCGCTGACTGAACGCTCTCAGCTACAAGCGGAATGGTTGCTCCAAAAAGCACGGAGCAGTATAAATCAACCAGAATCCCATTTTCTGTCAGTTCAATCTTGACGCCTTTTCGGTAATTGACGGTACCGCCAAATTTTTCACGCATTTCGCTGGCAAAGCCGCCTTGCATCGCGCCCACATTTTCAACTTCACTGGCAGCAAGTCCCGCAATGACTCCGATGACTTCTGGTGCAATTTCAATTTTGCCAAGCGTTTCCGGATCTTTTCGCAGATCTTTTGTATAGGCCATGATTTTGCCTCCTTTATGATTGTTTCATTATGTCATTTTGTTCTAAAAACTTCGTGTTGAAATCTCCCGAGACAAAGCTTTCGTTTTCCAATACCTTACTGTGGAAAGCAATCGTGGACGGAATCCCATCAATCGCAAATTCAGAAAGTGCTCGTTTCATTTTTTCAATCACTTCTTCACGACTGTCTGCATAACAAATCAGTTTCGCAATCATCGAATCATAAAACGGCGGGATCTTGTAATTCGGATAAACAGCCGAATCGATCCGCACACCATTACCGCCCGGTGGCAAGTAAAACTTGATCTCGCCCGGTGCCGGCATGAAATTCTTCTCGGGATTTTCTGCATTGATGCGACATTCCATAGCCCAGCCGGTTAATTTGACATCTGTTTGTTTAATTTTCAACTCTTCTCCGGAGGCAACCAAAAACTGCTGCTTCACAAGATCGATTCCTGTAACGAGTTCTGTCACAGGATGCTCCACCTGAATCCGTGTATTCATTTCCATGAAGTAGAATTCTTTTTGTTTGGGCTCGTAGATAAACTCGATCGTTCCTGCACCGGAATAGTTCACGGCTTTGGCCGCTTTTACAGCCGCTTTCCCCATTTTTTGGCGCATCTTTTCGTCAATGGCCGGGGACGGGCTTTCTTCGATTAATTTTTGCAGGCGGCGTTGTACCGTGCAGTCCCGCTCGCCTAAGTGGATGACATTTCCATGATTATCTGCCATTACCTGAATTTCCACGTGACGGAAATCTTCAATATACTTTTCAATATAAACACCCGGATCACCAAAAGCAGCTTCGGCCTCTTGTTGCGTCGTCTGCACACCGCTTACGAGTTTTTCCTCGTTCTCCGCTACCCGAATTCCTTTACCGCCGCCACCTGCAGTAGCCTTGATAATAACCGGATAGCCAATTTTTTTCGCGATTTTTTTCGCTTCTTCTGCATCCGCTACAATCCCTTGAGAGCCAGGAACTACTGGAACACCAGCTTTTCGCATCGTCTCACGCGCAACATCTTTTGTGCCCATTTGAGAAATCGCTTCGGCACTCGGACCGATAAAAGTAATCTTACAATCTGCACACAGACTAGCAAAATCAGCATTTTCAGCCAAGAAACCATAACCCGGATGAATCGCATCACAACTCGTCAAGATGGCTACGCTGATAATATTGGACATATTAAGATAGCTTTCCTTGGTTTGTGCCGGACCTACACAGTAGGCTTCATCTGCTAATTGAATATGTAATGCATCGCGGTCAGCCTCTGAATAGATGGCTACTGTTTCGATTCCGAGCTCTTTCGCAGCACGAATAATTCGAACAGCTATTTCGCCGCGATTGGCAATCAGAACTTTTTTAATCATCAGCTAAGACTCCTTACTTCTTTTTCACTTTGAATAACGGTTGGCCAAATTCGACCAATTCCCCATTGGTTACAAGCACTTCTTTGATTTCGCCAGTAATATCAGCTGTAATTTCATTGAAAAGTTTCATCGCTTCCACGATACAAACCACTGTGGTGGCTGACACTTGCGAACCAACGCTAACAAACGCATCGTCTTCTGGTGCAGCAGATGCATAAAAAGTCCCCACCATTGGCGAAGTGATCACTTCAAGTGCCTCTTCTGGCTGTTCAGTAGCTGCTTGTTGAGCATTTTCAGCAGGCGCTTGTTGCACGGCTTCTTTTATAACAGGGGCTTGTGCAGCTACCTCAACAGGGGCATAGGCTACAGCGCCACTATTTTTTTTCAAATGGATTTTTTGGCCTTCATATTCTAAATCAAATTCATCTAAATTTGATGAATCAACCAGCTCAATCAGCTGTTTAATCTCCTCTAAAGATAGCATGTTTGACACTCCTTCAAATAAATTAAAAAATTGCATAGTAACGCATCATAAATATTGTACCACACTTGCGTCGAAAAAGAACTATCTGGCATTCCCTGAACAGAAAAAAAGCACCTGCAATTTTCATGCAAGTGCTTGATCATTATGCGCGAGAAACGTAAGAAGCTTCTGTTGTATTAATCACAAGTACATCGTCTTCATTTACGAAGAATGGCACTTGTACAACAAGCCCTGTTTCCAGAGTAGCTGGTTTTGAACCGCCTGAAGACGTGTCGCCTTTGATCCCCGGCTCTGTTGCAACTACTTTTAGTTCGACTGTATTCGGCAAATCAACACCGATCGTCTCTCCTTGGAACATCATAATGCTGATTTCCATATTTTCTTTCAAAAATTTAAGTTCATATTCGATTTGCGTATCTGGCAACTCGATTTGTTCATAAGTTTCTGTGTCCATGAAAACATGGTTCGAGCCGTCTGCATATAGATACTGCATTCTACGGTTATCAATTTGTGCTTTCGCTACTTTTTCACCGCCGCGGAATGTTTTTTCTTGAATCGCACCGGTCCGCAAGTTGCGCAGCTTCGAACGAACAAACGCAGCTCCTTTACCTGGTTTTACGTGCTGGAAATCAAGTACGCGCCAAATCCCGCCGTCGACTTCGATCGTTAATCCAGTACGAAAATCATTCACTGAAATCATGTTATTTCCTCCTGCATGTCATCCTTCAAACTAGGATGTTCGACATCTATTTTAGTTTTCCTTCTCTATTTAACCATAAAAATGACTGTCTTTCAATCTTAGAGAAGAATCAGTTCTTTCGGCGAATGAATCAATACTTCATTTCCAGTCTCTGTGATCAATAGATCGTCCTCAATTCGAACGCCGCCAATTCCTGGTAAATAGATCCCCGGTTCATCTGTTACCACATTGCCTGGTACTAGCTTTTGCGGACTATTCATCGAAAGATTAGGTCCTTCATGGATTTCAAGACCAATGCCATGACCTAGTGAGTGACCAAAAGCATCCCCATAGCCAAAACTTGCAATATGATCCCGTGCGATTTTATCTGCCTCAATCCCGCTCATTCCCGGTTTCAATGCATCAATCACTTTTAGTTGGGCATCCAGCGTGATTTGATAGATTTCTTTCAGTTTCGGATTACTTGGTTCACCAATACTGATGGTCCGTGTCATATCCGAGCAATAACCATTGTAATAACAGCCATAGTCCATGGTTACAAAATCGCCCTGCTCAATTTTTTTCTCACTCGCTACCCCGTGAGGAAGAGCCGAACGAATACCACTTGCCACAATCGTATCAAAAGAAGACGATGTTGCGCCTTGTTTACGCATGAAAAATTCCAACTCATTGGAAACTTCAAGTTCTGTCATGCCTACTTTGATAAAGCCCAGAATATGATCAAAAGCCTTGTCGGCAATTTCGCAAGCCGTTTTGATTGCTTTCATTTCATCTGCTGACTTGATTTGGCGCATGCCTTCAAAAAAGTCACTTAGTGGTTCCAGTGAGGCTGAAAAAGTCGCTTCCATTCCTTTATAGGCTGAAACTGTAACATAATCTGCTTCAAACGCCAAGCGACGGACGCCGTTTTGTTGTAAAAGCTCTTCTACAGTTTCAAAAATAGGACCTGTGTGTTTGACGATTTCATAACCAACCGCCTGTCTAGCTGCCTGTTCTGTATAACGAAAATCCGTCACAAAATAGGCTTTTTCAGGCGTTAAAAGCGCAACACCACTTGTTCCTGTGAATCCCGATACATAACGACGGTTGTATTCGCTTGTGACGAGTACCGCTTCCAATTTTCTTTCTGAGATGGCTTTTTGGATATTTGCTAATTTAGTCAATGCTTTTCTCCTCCTTGTTTCTAGCTTTTTATATGTAAGTCATTCAACATTGTTATTTTATCATAATTTTTGCTTTTATCTATACGAAAGATCATTTTTAGCGTAAAATACTGGATAGAATGTTAAAGAAAAGGTTGGTGAAATTTTTGTCAGATTTGAAAAAGCCGACTTACGGTGGGCAAGCTGTTGTAGAAGGCGTTATGTTCGGCGGTAAAAAGCAGACCGTTACAGCAATTCGGCGGATCGACGGTTCTCTTGAATATTTTTATTTGGAAAAAAACAGCCCGGCTTGGGTGATAAAACTTAAAAAAATCCCCTTTCTGCGTGGTATCGTAGCACTGATCGAATCTAGCGCAATCGGCTCCAAGCATTTAACATTTGCGACAGACCGCTATGATGAAGATCCAAATAATGAGCAGATTGAAGAGGAAATCGAACAAAAGGAATCAAAAGTGGCCATGTGGCTGGGCGTTGCAGTAATCGGCGTGCTCTCTTTTGTCTTTGCAAAATTTGTGATGACACTCGTCCCCGTCTTTATTGCCCAGTTTTTCCGCTTTCTCGTCCCTTCTGATGTTGGTCAGGTCATACTCGAAAGTTTGGTTAAACTGCTACTTCTCTTAGGTTATATTTTTGCCGTTTCCCAGACACCCGTTATCAAGCGCGTGTTTCAATATCACGGTTCTGAACATAAAGTGATCAATTGTTTTGAAGCTGGTCTCCCACTGACTGTAGAGAACGTGCAGAGCCAGTCCCGTCTTCACTATCGTTGTGGCAGCAGTTTTATTCTTTTCACAGTCATTTGCGGGATGTTCATTTATTTCTTTGTTCCGACAGATCCGCTTTGGTTGCGGATTGTTGACCGCATTCTATTGATTCCAGTTGTACTTGGCGTAGCATTTGAAGTGCTGCAGCTAACCAATAAATGTCGAAACATCCCTGTTTTGCGCTATCTTGGCTATCCAGGGCTTTGGCTGCAGCTCTTAACAACAAAAGAACCGAAAGACGATCAGGTGGAAGTGGCCATCGCCTCATTCAATGAGCTGTTGCGTGTTGAAAAAGAAGGCGTCCCTGCCGGAGCGCTCACTGAAGCTAAACTGATTGAACAGGCATAGAAAGAAGGCGCTATGATGAATAAATCAACCATTATCGCTGGCTTGATTATCCTACTTTGTTTAATCGGCATTTTTTCCGGCGGATTTTCTTCATTTATTTGGCTTTTTGTCACGGTAATTATCGGCTCCATTTTATTGACGCTGCTGATTCGTTTTATGATAAGCCGGCAAAAAACGAATAAAAATTATCAAAAAGCTGTGAAACAATCCCGAAAATTACATCCTAAAAAAGGAACGGACACAAAAAAGAAAAAATCTTCTTTCAAAGTCATTGATGGCGGGAAAAAATAAGTTATAATAGACGAGGAGAGTTTTTCTTAGGACATTTTGTTCCTACAGACATGAAAGGAGTTACTTGAAGTGGTTAGTTGGATTATCGCGCTGATTATCTTATTGATTTTATTAGGCTATGAGATCTATCAGTACATCATGCGAAAAAAAGCATTAACCGTGTTGACAGAAGAAGCTTTCAAGGAAGGCTACCGAAAAGCGCAAATCATTGACGTTCGGGAACCAAATGAATTTGATGGCGGTCATATTCTTGGTGCACGCAATATTCCTGTCACACAATTAAAACAACGTACAGGTGAAATTCGCAAAGATGTTCCTGTATATCTTTATTGCCAGTCTGCGCAACGCAGTAACCGTGCTGCAATTATGCTCTATAAACGCGGATATCGCAACCTGTATCAGCTTAAAGGCGGATATAAAAAGTGGACAGGCAAAACAAAAGCAAAATAAAAAAGGCGCGGCAGAGCTTTCTGCAGCGTCTTTTTTTATAACGAAAACAGCAGCTTTGCCCTTTTGACGGCAAAGCTGCTGTTATGTGCTTTATTCGGTCTCGGCTTGATAACGCAATACTGGTTTTCTTGCTGCAAGCGTTTCATCCAGTCGTTTGACATACGTGCTGTGCGGCGCTTCTTGGACGATTTCAGGATCTACCTCTGCTTCTTTGGCAATTTGTAGCATCGTATCAATAAAACGATCCAGAGTTTCTTTCGATTCTGTTTCAGTTGGTTCGATCATCATTGCCTCCTCCACGATAAGTGGGAAGTAAACAGTTGGCGGATGGAAATTATGGTCAAGCAGACGTTTCGCAATATCCGTTGTCCGCACGCCCAATTTCTTCTGCCGATTACCACTTAAAACAAACTCGTGCTTGCAGACTTGATCAAACGGTAAATCAAACGCTTTTTCAAGCCGGCGCATCATATAATTGGCATTGAGCACCGCGTATTCTGTGACTTTCTTTAAACCATCCGGCCCCATTGTCCGAATATAGGTATAGGCGCGCACATTGATGCCAAAATTCCCATAAAACGGCTTCACACGACCGATTGATTCAGGATAGTCATAATCAAAGACATATTGATCTTCTTTTTTTGTTAAGACAGGCGTTGGCAAATAGGGAATCAGTTCCTTTTTAATCCCGATCGGACCAGAGCCAGGGCCACCTCCGCCATGTGGTCCTGTAAAGGTTTTATGCAGGTTCAAATGGACGACATCAAAGCCCATATCTCCGGGACGAACTTTTGCCATAATCGCATTCAGGTTAGCCCCATCGTAATATAGCTTGCCCCCTGCTTCATGAACGATTTCAGCGATTTCGACTATATCTTTTTCAAAAAGCCCCAATGTATTAGGATTTGTCAGCATTAAAGCAGCCGTATCGTCCCCCACCACTTGCCGCAGATCTTCCACATCGACAAGGCCTTTCTCATTGGATTTGACTGTAACAACTTCAAAACCAGCCACCGTTGCAGAAGCCGGGTTGGTTCCATGTGCTGAATCAGGAATAATCACCTTTGTTCGAGCATGGTCATTTCTGGATTCGTGATACGCGCGAATCAGCATTAGCCCAGTCCATTCCCCTTGCGCTCCTGCTGCCGGTTGCAAGGTCACTTCATCCATTCCCGTGATTTCTTTCAAACTTTGTTGCAAGTCATACATGAGCGCCATAGCTCCCTGCACGGAACTTTCCGGCTGATATGGGTGGACGTTTGCAAACCCGGGGAAGCGTGCGACTTTTTCATTGATTTTTGGATTATACTTCATTGTACATGAACCTAGCGGGTAAAAGCCGGAATCAACGCCAAAATTGTGATTGGAAAGCTCGGTATAGTGACGCATGATTTCCAGTTCGCTTAATTCGGGCAAAGCAGCTTTTTCCGTACGAATGTAGGTTGCGTCAAATATATCGGTGAGTGACACTTCTGGCACATCCTGTTCAGGCAGGCTATAGCCAATTCGTCCAGAAATCGAACGTTCAAATACTAATGGCATTGTCTCTTCTTTATTCATTTTACACCCTCCAAACGATCGACAAACGCGTCAATTTCTTCTTTCGTGCGCATTTCTGTGACACAAACAAGCATGTGCTGTTGATATTTTTCACTGTAAACAGAAAGATCCAACCCGCCAATAAAGCCGTCTTTTACTAGCTCCTCATTTACTTTTGCTACAGGCTCGCGTAGCCGAATCACAAACTCATTGAAAAAGGCATCGGAAAACAAGACATCAAATCCTTTTTCCAAAAAGCGTTTCTTTGCATAATGACTTTTGTCAATATTCTGCTTAGCCATTTCTGAAAGTCCATTCCTCCCCAGCGCTACCATCGCAACGGAAGAAGCAAGTGCATTCAGCGCCTGATTCGAGCAAATATTAGAGGTGGCTTTATCCCGGCGAATATGCTGTTCACGAGCCTGCAGGGTTAAGACATAGCCACGTTTACCATTTTCATCCACAGTTTCGCCAACCAAACGTCCAGGTACTTTGCGCATCAGTTTTTTTGAAACGGCAAAATAACCGCAGTGAGGGCCACCAAAGGACTCTGGTATACCAAACACTTGCGTATCACCCGTCACGACGTCTGCTCCAAGGCTTCCTGGCGGTGTGAGCACGCCTAATGCCAGCGGATTACTTGATACCACTAAAAGCGATTTATTTTCATGAATAAAGGTTTCCAAATCAGCAAGCGGCTCAACTTGTCCGTAAAAATTCGGATATTGCAAGACGACCGCCGCCACCTCTTCATTCAATGCCGCTTTTAGTTTTTCCTGATTGGTTACACCATCTGTCTCAGGAATCAGTTCCACTTCAATATGCTGACCCGCTGCATAGGTTTTTAAGACGCTGATTGACTCTGGATGGACCGTCTCTGAAACCAGTATTTTTTTACGTTTTGTGTGACCCGCTGCAAGCATTGCCCCTTCTGCAAGAGCTGTTCCGCCATCATACATCGACGAGTTGGCAAGTTCCATGCCTGTAAGTTCCGCAATCATCGTCTGGAACTCAAAAATCGCCTGCAATTCCCCTTGTGAAATTTCCGGCTGATAAGGCGTATAGGCCGTGTAAAATTCTGAACGCGAAATAACATGATCGACAATCGTTGGAATATAGTGGTTGTATACACCTGCCCCTAAAAACGATGCATTTTCAAGTGTGTTAACATTTTGTGCAGCTAATTGCGCTAATTCTCGAAGTAAATTCGGCTCTGATTTCGCCGGTTTTAAATCATATTCTCTTTTAAAACGAATACTTTCCGGAATATCACAAAATAATTCCTCCACCGATTGAACACCAATCACATCCAACATTGCTTTTTCATCCGCTTCAGTCATAGGCAGATAACGATATTTCGCCATACTTTTTCCTCCTTTTGAATGCTTTTATTTTGAACGTTTATAAAATGGTGTGGGGATAACCACTGCCTTTAATTTTTTATGACGAACCCCAATTTCAAGCTCCTGACCAATTTTAGCAAAAGGGGTTTCGACCAGTGCCAAGCCAATATTTTTACCAAGTGTAGGTGACTGGGTCCCGCTTGTGACATGGCCAATTTGTTTTTCGCCAAAATAGACTGGATAATCATGCCGCGGAATGCCCCGATCGATCATTTCAATACCGACTAATTGTCGCGGAACCCCTGCTTCTTTTTGTTCCAACAAAGCCGTTTTCCCAATAAAGTCTGCTTCCTTTTGAAGTTTGACTGCAAAATTCAGTTTTGCTTCGAGTGGGGAGATTTCTTTCGATAATTCTTGCCCATATAAGGCTAAATTCGCCTCAAAACGAAGTGTATCACGCGCACCTAAGCCAATCGGTTCCACGCCATGCTGGATCAACTTTTCAAAAATGGCTACCGTATCTGCAGCTTGTGTATAAATTTCAAAACCATCTTCGCCTGTATAACCGCTTCGAGAAATCAGCACCCGTTTCCCAGCTAATTCGACATCTTCTAAAAAGCCAAAAAATGGTATGCTAGCAAGATCTGCTTCTGTCAAAGAGGCTAAAATTTGCTCTGCTTTTGGTCCCTGAACCGCCAGTTGCCCGTACATGGCGGATACATCCTTTACCTGCACATCCTCATTTTCAATATGCTGTTGCAACCAAGCCGCATCTTTTTCCGTATTTGCTGCATTCACCACCAGTAAATAGGATACTTCAGACCGTCGATAAACCACTAGATCGTCTACCGTTCCGCCATTTTCATCACACATAATATTATATTGCGCGCGCTCGTCTTTGATTTTTGCAATATCATTCGTTAGCATCTTTTGCAAATAAGCTGTGCTGTCAGGACCTGTTACTTCAATTTCTCCCATATGTGAAACATCAAATACCCCTACTTGTTCGCGAACCGCTTCATGTTCTTTTTTGATGCCTGCAAATTGGACCGGCAAGTCCCAACCTCCAAAATCGATTGTTTTTGCCCCATATTTACTGTACACGGCATGTAAGGGAGTTTTTTTTAGCTCTGCCACATCTTGTTCCTCCTTTTATTTTTGTGCATAGAAAAAAGGCTTGATGATGGTTTCATAAGCCCTGTTGCGCGTGACACTCCAGAGATGCGTCCAGCAAACATCCTTTTGCCTGAGAGTTTCGCAAGTCCATGCTTTCCCCGTCGGCGCCGATCAGTCGGTCTCTCTGTTTGCTTTCATCCGCTAAAGTTATGTATGTAGCCCTTTTTTATAGCTTACCATGACCCGTAATGTTCAGCAAACAATTCGTTTTTATTGGATAAATCGTTAAATTTCAGATATCCGTTCGGAATGTAAGGGCTTAAACCATTTATTTTTATTAAAACGTCCGTATGTTCACTTATGAGCATTTTACTTTTATTTCTCCACATATGAAAAAATATTTTCTGGCAAAAATGAACACTTATGGAGGGCGTTCTTTCCCGAAAATTTCAGATGATGTTAAGAAGCACGAAATGAGCGTTCAAAAGTACTTTGCCCAAATTCCAAATGAAAAGGAGATTTCCTTTTTTTAGCGAATAAATTATTAAAACCATTTTTCAAAGAAAGGAGTCGAGCTAGTTGCCCCAGCAAAAATTGACTGCACTCTTGACAAGCGCCAAAGAATTACGTGCTTCCGATATCCATTTGTCCCCGCGGCGCGAAGATTATCATTGTTATTTTCGTATGAATGGCGACTTTTGTTTGATTGAAACTTGCTCTATTACAGAAGCCCAAAAATTAATCACCTATTTAAAGTTTCAAGCATCCATGGATATTGGCGAAAAAAGACGTCCGCAAACTGGGCAATATGAAATCTCACTAGACCAGCAAAGAATCTCGCTACGTCTTTCCACTTTGCTTGATAAATCAGGTCTTGAAAGCCTGGTGATTCGCTTGTTTTCAGAAGGCGACATTTTACCATTTTACAAATCCACCCCATTTCTCTTCAATTGTCTGCAAATGTTTCAGAATGCAGAAAAGAACAGTGGTCTCTTGTTGTTCTCCGGCAAAACAGGCAGCGGAAAATCTTCCTCGATGTATGGTTTAGCAGAATTGCTCTATCAGCACCATGCCCGAAAAATCGTGACAATTGAAAATCCTGTGGAGCACTATCATCAAGCCTTTTTACAAATTGAAATCAATGAAAAAGCCGGACTTACCTATCAGGAGATACTTCGCGAAGTGCTTCGTCATGACCCAGATATTATTATCATCGGAGAAATTCGTGATAGTGAAACGGCTCAAATGGCCATTCGCGCCGCCTTGACCGGCCACCTCGTCCTGAGCACAGTCCATGCCGGCAGTTTAAAAGGGATTCTAAACCGTTTAACTGAACTGGGGCTTTCCAAAAGCGATCTCGCTGAAGGGTTGATCGGCATTAGTCATCAGAGAATCTTCTCGCTTTACTGCCCACTATGCGATGGCAAATGCCAGCCTTACTGTACCCATTTAAAAGAGAAGCGAACGGTCCTTTATGAATATCTTGAAAACGAAGCTATCTGGCAGCAATCAGCCCGCTTCATATCCATTTCCCATCAGTTTCAGAAAGGAGTTTGCTATGGCTATTTTAAAACGTAATCACTGGAAAGAAGATAGCGAATTTTTGATCCGTCTTGCCGAATTACTCGAAAAAGGCTTTCCACTTGAAACCGCCATTAATTATTTAAGTATCACCGCCAAGCATAACAAAAAACGCTATTTACGCATTACAGATTATCTGAACCAGGGAATCGCTTTTTCTGAGGCACTAGAAAAATGTGACTTTCCTAATTTCTGTATCGCACCAATCTATTTTTCAACGGAACACGGCTATTTTTCCGAAACCATTCGTGATGTAGGTTTGTTAACAGAACAAAAATTCACGCAACAAAAAGCGCTGGTAAAAACTATTCAATATCCAGCAATTCTCCTAACGACCGTCTTGCTTGTTTTTATCTTATTGCGCCTTTTTTTAATGCCAAAATTCGAGCTCCTTTTTAGTCAGCTTTCGCAAAGTGAATCTAACACAAATCAACTCAGCTCTTTTTTATTTGATCGTCTGCCGATCATACTCCTCAGCATGTTGCTTTTCTTTGGTCTGCTGACAGTTTTTTTACATCATAAGTTCCAAAAGTATCCCTTACGAAAACAATATGCCTTGATTAGTCGCATACCCTTTGCACGTTACTTTTTTCAAATTCATTATTCACAACTTTTTGCGCGGGAATGCGGCTACTTATTGCAAAGCGGTCTTTCCATTCAAAAAATTTTTCAATTATTCCATTCATCAAACACAGCCGGCTTTTTTCAAGAGATTAGTCATGATTTAAGCCAGCAGCTCGCACTTGGAAAATCATTTTCCGAAAGTCTGGCAACACTCCCCTATTTGGAAAAAGAATTCATCCAAGTTGTCAAGCATGGGGAGCGAAATGGCACGCTTGCAAACGAATTGATCTTTTATTACCAGCAATGTCAAACGCGGCTGATGGAAAGAATCACACAAATCTTATCTTGGATTCAGCCATGCGTCTTTCTTTTTATTGGCGTCTTTATCATCAGTATCTATCTTTCTATTCTACTTCCCATGTTTTCCATGGTTGACAAAATTTAGCAAGGAGGAAGTTTTATGAAAAAAATTTTTATGATTGATTGGCGAGATGATTCAGGTTTCACACTCGTCGAAATGCTGATGGTTTTACTAGTTGTAAGTGTCCTGCTTCTTTTGACAATTCCCAATATCGTCAGTCAAAGTGAAAGCATTAATGATAAGGGTTGCGAGGCCTTTGTCACGCTCGTTGAAGGTCAGACACAGGCTTATCAACTTGAATACCAAAAAATTCCCACCATGAACGACTTACTAAGCGCAGGCTATCTCTCTGAAGATCAAAAAAGCTGTCCTAATGGAAAAAAGGTTGAAATCGACAGTTCTGGAAAAGTACACGTAAAATGATTCGGCGCAATGGCTTTACTTTGATCGAAATGCTTTTTGTTCTCAGTATATTTTTGCTGCTGTGCACACTCTCTTTACGACCTATTTCCAGTTTATTAACCTCCCAAGCCGAACAGAATTATCTCCAAGAAATCTCATCGGCCATTCTGCTCGCACAAACAGCAGCCATTACACACGATGCTCCTTCAAAGCTTACCTTTACCAGTCACATGCTTACGGTAGATTATGCAGATGGCCGTTACGAACAGCTTGAAACTCCACACTCGCTATCATTTGATGTAGAAAAAAGCGAAAGTTTTTCATTTCAAGCTCAAACAGGAAAAATCAATCGTTTTCGTACACTTTTGCTTACTGGCACCAAGGATCACTATCAATTAGTCTTTCAAATCGGAAAGGGGCGATTCTATATTGAAAAAAATTAACGGCTTTTCACTGATCGAAGGGGTTGTTTCACTCTCTGTCATTTGTTTGATCACCACACTCTTTTTCCCGCTGCTTTTCCAATTAATTATCCGACTTCATCACGAACAGCAGGAAACCACTCTTTTACAAATGATTGCCGATGAAAGTAAACTTCTAGCCAAGCACCCCATTCCCAAAGAAAAAACAGTCGGTTCTTACAAAATTACTACAGAAAAACAGAAAGACAGGTGGCAAATTTGTGCCGAACAAGACCAGACAAAACTTTGCAGACCGGAATGATTCAAAATGGTTTCACTTTTCTTGAAGTGCTTCTTTCGCTAATTATTACAATGATGATTCTTTCATTTGTTCCACTTATTTATCAAGAAGCACAAAAGATCAATCAATTAAGTGATCTTAGCGATGAAAGTGAATGGCTTTTATTTCGCAAGCAATTCTTAGATGAAATACAGCACGCCCATACAGTCCAAATCTCCGTAGATACAATCAGCTTCATCAATCAAGAAGAGAAGCAGATCACTTATCAACATTATAAAGATTTATTACGTCGTCAAGTGGATGGCCGTGGTCACGAACCCGTCCTACAAAATGTTCAGGAGACGCACTTTTATCAAAAAGATGACGAAATAATCCTTGAATTTATCGATAGTAAAAGCAAACAGCGCTTTTTACGTTTCGGAAAGGAGTAGTGTGTATGAAAAACGGCTTCACATTGCCAATCGCCTTATTTTTACTTTCTTTTTGTCTCCTCATACTATCAACCACTATTTTTCTTTTTGAGCATCAGATCCATCTGCAACAGCTCATCCAAGAATCTTACGAGCAAGAGATTCAATCTACCTATAAAAAATAGCTCTAATCCTATTTCGATTAGAGCTACTTTCTAATAAGCACTTTTGGGCAAATCAACTAGTGTAATCAATTGCTTTGTTTTCGTATCAATCACTTTATCAAATTGATAGCCATAAAGAGCCAACTTTCCATTTGGCGAACTTTCAAGTGGTTGATTTTCCATCAGTTCCATAATCGTCTGACTTGTCCCCGCTTTAGGATCCACCTCTACAAGACGATACTGTCCAGGGGTTTCTCCCAATTTTTGGCTTTCATAAGGTTCAAAAACCAGAAAATGATCTTGATCAAAGTTAGTATCAAAATACGGAATAAAGGTCCCCATATCATCATACTCACGTGGTTGCGTATATTTAAACATGGTTTGAAAGCCTACTGTCCGAAAATCATACACCAACTCTTTTTCGTCTTCAGATTTTTCAAGCGTTACGAGAAGATTATCATTCACTCCAAACTGTAAAATATTCGCAATTACCAAGCTTTGATTTTGAGCATCTCGAATATCTTCTAAATACAGATCACTGAGTTCAGATTTCTCATTTGAATGAAATCTCATCAGATATAGATTATCACTATACCAAGCAACAAAAGGCGAAAGAGTTTGAATTTCTTCATCTTGACCCGTAAGAAAATTCCAAACGTACGTCCTATACTGCCAATCTTGATCATAGGCAACCAGCATCAACTTTTCTGGTGTATCTTGATTCCAGTAAAAATTCATCGTCACAGGTGGCGTTTGTCGCTCAGCAATTTTTTCGCCTGTTGCTGTTTTAAAAATTTTTATAGAAGCATCATCTTTTGAAGAGGCCGCATACACAAGGAAATAGGCATAATCTGCTGAAATGCTAACATCTGAGATCATGTCACTTGTTTGATATAGCAGCTTCTGTTTACCAGAATAAATATCATAGCTGAAAAATTCTGTCTGTCCATCTCGTTTCACCTGCAGAAGAACGGAGCTATCTGTTAACCAGCCCACCACACGATTGAATGCTTCATTCGTTGTTTGAAATGGTGTAATTGTCACTTGTTTACTTTTTGTAGGCTTTGTCTGGTCTTCATCTGTACAACTGGCTAGCATCCCCACAAGCCCCATCATAACAGCAGTTAAGACCAACAAATGTGCCTTTTTCATCTCCGGCCTCCAATCTTCACTTGATGCTAAAATTTACCCTTTTTAGAATAAGCTAAAACCCTTTTGGAAGCCGAATACAGTCATTACGCTTCTTCGTCAGTTGGAAGAGCTAACCAAGCAGCTCCAATCACACCAGCATCATTGCCTCGTGTTGCAATCGAAATCTTGGTAGATTCGCGCACAGCCGGAAAGACCATTGTTTCGAAGTAAGCTGTAACAGGATTGAGAAGAATATCCCCTGCCGCTGAGACGCCTCCACCAATAATGATTTTTTCAGGATTTAGCATATTGCCGATATGGCTCAAAGCAAGCGCTAAATAAAAGGACACGCGATCGATGACTTTTTCTGCTAGCTCATCCTGCTCTTTTCCTAAATCAAAGACCAGTTTAGCTGTAATTTCTTCATTATTCGAAATCGCTGCTTTTAATTTTGAGTTACCAGTGAATTCTTTTGCCATATCTTTCGCAACACGAACAACACCTGTCGCAGAAGCAACTGTTTCTAAGCAGCCTTTTTTACCACACGTACAATCGTAGCCATTTTCAGGCATAACGGTCACATGACCAATTTCGCCAGCTGCACCACGAATACCATGGAGAATCTGTCCTTCAGCAAAGATACCGCCGCCAACACCGGTTCCAAGCGTCACGAAAACAACATTGGCTCCGCCTTCGCCCGCACCTTTCCAGCGTTCGCCAAGTGCCGCAACATTCGCATCATTGTCTAAGTAAACGTTAAGTCCGGTCAAATTACCAAGATCTTTACTGACTTGTTGTTCTTCCACCCAGTTCAGATTATAGGCTCCTTTGACAGTTCCTGTTTCATAATTAACGGTTCCTGGTGTCCCCATACCCAAACCATAAAACTGATCATTATCCAGTTGCATTTCGGTCAATTTTTGATTTAAACTATCGCCAATTTCTCGTACAATATGCGAACCTTGATCGTCAATGTTGGTTTTAATGGACCACTTATGCTCAATGTCCCCATCCTTTGTTAAAATTGCGATTTTAGCTGTTGTACCACCTAAGTCTACACCAATTAATTTTTTTTCCATTTCTCCATTGCTCCTTTATTTATTAAAATGTGTATGATTCTTTTTCTGTTCTTTCACTAATTCTTGCTTAAGGATCGTGCGGGCTCTTGCATATATTTCACGGTCCAGAAGATTATGTTTAAATAGTTCCGTTAATTCTGTTTCCATCATTTCAATATCATATTCACGTTTCCCTACGTAAACGAAAATCCCAAATTTTTTGAGCAGTTGACCAACATCATAAACACTATTTAATGGATACATTTTCAAGACCTCTACTCTACTTTATTTTGTTCAAACTGGTGATAATAATCCTTATAAAAATCATTATCCGATAAATCGGCTGCTTTCTTAGCTTGTTCTTCCGCTTGCCGTTCATTTCCTTCATGCAAATAACATACAGACAAAATATAGTGTGGATCAGGAATAGTCGGATTGATAGAAATCGCTTTTTCTGCTAGTTTCTTTGCTTCTTCATAATTCCCTTTATCAAGCGCCTCTGAAGCCATCAATGTATACGTATATTCATCTGCGCTATTCGACTGAACTAGATAGGAAAACAGTTTATTTGCTTCTGACGGTTTATGGTCATTTAAATAGCTTTGAGCAAAGGAATTACTTGCCATTGCATTGATTGGATCATACTGCTTGGAAAAACCTAAATAAAGAAATAAACAGCTGAGCACACATACGGCACCACCATAAAAGAACTGTTTCCAATGAAAATACTGTTTTTTGATGGATAAAGCGCCTGCTAAGAAAAATCCGCCGACAAGCCCGCCGACATGTCCCGAAAGACTGATACCCGGCATAAAAATATCGATAACCAGATTAATAGCTACGAGTGCAGCAATGCTTGTTCCAATCGATTTAGCATAGACATGTGGTTTGATTACAACCAGGTACAATAATGCGCCAAATACGGCAAATAAAGAAGTACTTGCACCCAGTGAGACCGCTTCCGAATTAAGCGCAAAAGTTGCAATATTGCCGGCCACCCCGCCTAACAGCAAAATAATTGCATAGCGCCATTTTCCATAGATTTTTTCTGCCCACGGACCTACAACATATAACATCACACAGTTGGACGCAATATGCATGAAATCTCCGTGCAGGAAAATTGGTGTGATAAAACGCCACCATTCCCCTTCATAGACAAGTGGATTAAAAAAGGCTCCCCACTTTAGAAATGTATAGGTGGTCAATTGGTGGTCATTTAGCCAAGTCAGCAAGAAAACAACAACGGCTATCGCAATAAATGAATAGGTGATGATGGGTTTTTCTTTTCGCGCCTGCTGTTGCTCGGCACTGACTTTTTTGGTGATATAGCCTATGACTGCATCACGTTCTGCTGTCACTGTCTCTTCTGTTATAGCGCCATCACTAAATGACAGCTTTTCCTCAGAGATTTGTAAATGAGCTGCCAAGTTTCTGAGTGCACTCTCCATTTGATCTTCTGTCAGCAAAAAATTATAGAGAGTAATTTTCTTATTGGGGCTGGTAACTGGCTCATGAAGAGATGCATATTCATCTCCCACTGGTGCAAAGGGACTGATATATAGATTAATTAATGGCAATTTCATGCGCCCCATCTGCTTGCGGAGATTTTCAGCGACTTGTAGCGTGTTTGATACATCACGTTCGATCACGCTGGACCAGCCAAGTTCCCGCATCTGGATTCGGATGACAGGACGATCCTTTTTGCCTGGATTATCTAACCACAGTTCAAATTTCTCCTCATGAAGATGAATCAGTCGATAATTCTCTTCACGCAAGAAATAATTCGTTAGATGCCAGAAAACATATTTTTCTAAGAGGCTCAAAAAATTCCCTGCTTTCATTACAAATTATATCTTCTACTATACGCAAAAAAACAGGCGTTGTAAACAAGCAACCCCCGCTTTTCAGGCGATTCCAACAATTTTTTTCAAATTGTTATCGCTATCAGTTAACTAATAATTTTTGCACTGGCACATCATGTTTTTCGTTTGGAAAGAAGTGCCTGCTTTGCTCATGAAAAAGAAGTGCCACCGTTTTCCCCTCGTAGGCAGCCAGATAACGATCATAGAAGCCGCCGCCAAAACCAATTCGGTGACCCTCTTCTGTATAAGCAACCCCTGGCACAATCAATAAATCAATTTGTGCCGCTTCAACAAGTTGTGCTGTAGGTGCCGGCTCCATTAAACCGAACTTTTTCTCAATCAGCTGGTCCCCCTTCTCGTATACGCGAAATTGCATGGTGTGCGACGGGTAAATTGTTTCTGGAATGGCGATTGTTTTGCCCGTTTTTTTTGCTTCTGCTAGAATGAAGCGCGTATTAACTTCGGGAAATCGGGATAATGTCACACCTACACAGCTTGCAGCCTGCCACTCTGGAGTTTGAAATAATTGCTTTGCGAGCTCATAGGAACGAGCATCATAATCCTCTTTTGATAATTTTTCCAGCTGATCCATCACCAAATTGCGAAGATTTGCTTTCTCACTCATTTTCATTCCTCCTTTTCAAGAAAGAAAAAAGCAACAGGCCGAGTTCCTGCTGCTTACTTCGTTTCGCGGTGTAACGTTACACGGCGTAATCTTGGACAATATTTTTTAAGTTCAATACGTTCAGGATTTTCACGTTTATTTTTAGTAGTGATGTAATTGCGATCGCCGCATTCAGTGCATTCTAAAGTAATATTCACGCGCATTCTATTTCCCTCCAACTCTATCTTTAGCTTATTTTTACGAGACCTGTATAATAATACCATTTTTAACGAATAGTTGCAAGGGCTTCTCATAGAAGAAGTTTTAAATTTTATTACAAATTCAAGAAAACATGGTGTTTCACAACGATTTATGCTATAAATAGAAGTAGAGTTTAGAGGAAAGAGGTGTAAATAGATACATGACCGCAGTGATTATTATTCTACTCGCGGCAGCCATTATCTTGTTTGTTTTATCCTTCACCCAAAAAGGTGAGAATAAACATTTTGAAGAGGAACTTGAAGAAGTGGCTTCGCAGTTAATGCACGAGAACTACGAACTTAAAAAACGTGTCACCGTTCTTGAAAAAGCAATGAACATTGACAAAACAGTGTTAAAAGAGGATGACGATACTTCGAGCGCTCCTTCTCCAACGCCTAAAATGAAAGAATTACTAAAAAAACAAGTCATCACTCTTTATACAACTGGCATTGCGACTGAAGAAATCATTGAACAGTCTTCTCTTTCAAAAGAAGAAGTTGAAAAAATTATCGAAGAATATCTTGAACACTAATAGTTCGTTTCGAATACAGATAAGAAAAGATCGAAAGGAGCGCACTGATGAAAAAAAACTTACAAATGCTTGCGCTTGGATTCCTAATTTCGGCCGTTGTCTTATTTATAGGGGATCAGTTTTTTATAACTGATACGGATGCAGCGACTGAGACAAAAACGACACAAAAAGCAACGGAAACGAAGGCGGATTCTTCCAAAAAGGACAGCGACAACAGTGATACTTGGAAGAAAAAATACGAAGATTTACTTGCACAGCAGGAATTAGAAAAAAAAGAAGCTGAAGATGCGAAAAAAGCCGAAGAGGCCAAAGCAAATGAAGTCAAGACCTATACGCTTACAATCCAGTCAGGTGATCCTGCTTCTAAAGCTGGGGAAGATCTTCAAGCAAATGGTATTATTGAAAGTGCAGATGACTTTAATAAGTACATTAAAGACAATGGCTACGAAGGATATATCCGTGATGGTCAATATGAAGTGAAAAGTGATATGAGCTATGAAGATATCGCTAAACTACTTTCTCATCGTTAAATAAAAAAAGTGATGGCTTTTCTTGAGCCGTCACTTTTTTTGTTTCTTTCTGTATCTTTAAAACGAAAAGCAGCCCCTCTTTATAAGATGACCCGCCCTTCAAAATCAGATTTTTAGGTCTAACTTTGGGGGGCGGGGCATTATTTATTCAGAGGAGCTGTTTTTTATTTGTCGCTATCTTGTTTTTTAGGTTTAAATGGTTTTTTAAAAGGTTTCTTTTCTGGACGTTTGCCCGCATCGTCGCCTTCTTTTTTCTCAATAAGGGCTTTGCGTGACAAGTTTACGCGTCCTTGGTGATCGATTTCAATGACTTTTACTGTGACTTCATCGCCAAGTTTTAATACGTCCTCTACTTTGCCAACGCGTTCATGCGCCAACTCAGAAATGTGAACGAGACCATCTGTTCCTTTGAAAAGTTCAACAAAGGCACCAAATTTTTCGATACGACGGACTTTCCCTGTGTAAATTTCGCCAACTTGTACTTCTCGAACGATATCTTCAATGATGGCCATTGCTTTTTTGTTCATGGCTTCATCTTGAGAAGCTACATAAACTGTACCGTCTTGCTCAATGTCAATCTTCACACCTGTTTCTTCAATGATGGCATTGATTTGTTTACCACCCGGTCCAATTACATCTTTAATCTTATCCGGTTTGATATTCATTGTCACAATTTTCGGCGCATAAGTAGAAAGGTGCTCACGCGGTGCCTGAATGGTTGTCATCAGATGATCAAGAATATGCAAACGGCCTGCTTTAGCTTGTTCTAAAGCTTCTTCAAGGATTTGGCGACTCAAGCCGTCAATTTTGATATCCATTTGCAAGGCAGTGATCCCATCACGTGTTCCAGCTACTTTAAAGTCCATATCGCCAAAGTGGTCTTCCATACCTTGAATATCTGTTAGGATTGTGTAGTCATCGCCTAGTTTTACTAGACCCATTGCAATTCCGGCAACAGGTGCTTTGATTGGCACACCTGCATCCATCATCGCCAGTGTCGAACCGCAGATACTTGCTTGTGAGCTTGAGCCATTGGATTCCAAGACTTCGGATACCAAGCGAATAGTATATGGGAATTCTTCTTCTGATGGAATGACATATTGCAAAGCACGTTCGCCAAGTGCCCCGTGACCGATTTCACGACGGCCTGGACCGCGGCGAGGACCTGTTTCCCCTACGCTGAATTGCGGGAAGTTGTAGTGGTGCATAAAGCGTTTATATTCTTCTGTACCTAGTCCATCAATGATTTGGTGTTCACGAAGCGGTGCCAGCGTACAAATGCTGAGCGCTTGTGTTTGACCACGTGTAAACAGACCTGAACCATGGACGCGCGGCAGAAGACCTACCTCAGAGGATAGCGGACGGATTTCATCCACTTTACGACCATCTGGACGAATCTTCTCTTGGGAAATCAGGCGGCGCATTTCATCTTTTTCGATCATTTCAAGAATATGGGCCACTTCGCCAAGGATATCGTCTTTATTTTGATCTTCCGTATAGTCTTTTTCTTCAAAGACAGCCAGAATTTCTGCTTTGACATCATCAATCGCAGCTTCACGTGCTTTCTTTTCTTCTACTTGGATCGCTGTTTTCATTTTGGATTCACTTAGCACTTTTACTTCTGCTTCTAATTCTGGATCCGTCACAAACAACTCGATCTCACGTTTTTCTTTGCCGACTGCTTGAATGATTTCTTCTTGGAATTTGCAAAGACGCTTGATTTCTTCATGACCAAACATGATGGCTTCAAGCATGGCTTCTTCCGACACCTCTTTGGCGCCTGCTTCAACCATATTAATCGCTTCATAGGTACCTGCAACCGTGAGTGTTATATCACTTTTTTCAGCTTGCTCGACAGTAGGATTGATCACATATTCGCCATCAATACGCCCTACATCTACACCTGCAATTGGTCCTTCAAACGGAATATCCGAAATGCATAGTGAGATGGATGAACCGAGCATTGCCGCCATTTCCGGTGAGCAGTCTTGATCGACACTGAATACCGTAGACGTGATTTGCACTTCATTACGGAAACCTTCTGCAAATAGTGGACGGATTGGACGGTCAATTAAGCGGGCTGTTAGTGTGGCTCTATCACTTGGACGACCTTCCCGTTTTAAGAATCCTCCTGGCACTTTCCCAACGGAATACATTTTTTCTTCGTAATTCACTGTAAGCGGGAAAAAATCGCCTGGCTTTGGCTTTTTCGAGCCGACAGATGCTGTTAGAACCACTGTATCCTCGTAACGGACAAGTGCAGCACCGCTCGCTTGTTTGGCAAGCTGGCCTACTTCAATGGATAGTTTTCTGCCACCTAGTTCAGTAGAAAATACTTGTTTCTCTGACATTTTATCATTCTCCTTTTCCTCAGAAAGAATGACTGAAACTTTACCATGCATTTATTTTTTCATGCACACTCGGAAAATATCGAGCACACATGAATCCAAAAACCTGAGAAGTGTTGCGTCGACCGCTCACGTTTTTGGATTCATGCGATAAAGTTTCCGTTTCCATTCTTTCAAATTAAAATAAAAAGCGGGAGACATATTGTTCCCGCTTTGTTTGGGTTTTTATCGACGTAAACCTAAACGTTTGATAAGTTCGCGGTAACGTTGCACATCTTTTTTACGCAAATATGTTAGCAGATTACGGCGATGACCAACCATCTTCATTAGACCTCTGTAAGAATGGTGATCTTTTTTGTGTACGCGAACGTGATCATTCAAGCTGTTGATTTCAGCAGTAAGTACAGCGATTTGTACTTCCGGTGAACCAGTATCCGTATCATGAACACGGTATTCAGCAATGATTTGATTTTTTTGTTCTTGAGTTAAAGCCATGTTAACTCCACCTCCTAATTAGTATATCCCCAGTCACTGAGCTAAGCGTTGGTGAATCGTCAAAGCCAAGCAACGGTTCTTTTCGTACAGAACTAAAGATACACTAAATTCGCCTTAAAAGCAAGTCTTAATTTACTTGTCAGCGAAATATTTGCGTGTATCCGCCTCATCTTGTTTCAGTTGGGCAATTAAACCTTCTACGCCATTAAATTTCAGTTCGGGACGGAAGAAATGATACCATTCAATTTCAGCATCTTCTCCGTAAATTTCTTGTTTAAAGTCTAAAATATACACTTCAATGGACAGCGCCTGATCTTCTTTAAACGTGATATTAAAGCCAATGCTTGCCATTCCTAAATAGGTTTCGCCATTCACACGAAACTTGACTGCATAGACACCGAGTTTTGGAATTAAATATCCCTCATCTACAAGAATATTAGCTGTTGGAAAGCCGATCGTCCGGCCGCGTTTATCGCCGTGGATAACGGTTCCTTTTGTCGTATATGGATAGCCTAGCAGTTCATTCGCTTCGTCCAATTGTCCCGCTTCAATATAGCCGCGGATAGTGGTTGAGCTGATTTTAGCATGCAAAGCCTCTTCCTTATCCACAACCGTCACATCAAAGCGACCGTTTGCATAGCTAGGCAGGTCCTTCATTCGCCCTGCTCCTTTTTTGCCATATGAATAATCAAAACCGGCTACAACGTGTTTTACAGCCAGATCGACTAAGTATTTTTCAACAAATTCTGCAGGTGTTAAATCTGAAAAAGCAGTCGTAAAACGTACAACATACAATAAATCAACACCCAGTGCAGCCATTTTCTCTTGTTTTTCTTCCAGTGGCGTTAGATACTTCACTTTTTTTCGTACCTTACTTAATACCACAGACGGATGCGGGTCAAAGGTCATTACTGCAAGCTTCAAGCCTTTTTCGGTGGCAATCTGTCTTGCTTTTTGGATAACCGTTTGATGGCCTCTATGCACGCCGTCAAAAAAGCCCAACGCCATGACTTTTTCTGTTTGATCTTCTTTATGGTTGTCGGGATAGTGTAAATAAATCGTTTCCATGCCAGTCCCCTTCTCATTTCAAAATATCCTTAGTTATCATAATACAACGCATCAGCACTTGCAAGCATGTGAACTGGCTGATCAGCCGTTTTTTAACATGATGACTTTTTCCGGTTTATAAAGACCGGGCTTATTCGGATGACGTTGATAGATGGCAAGTAGCTTCTCCTGATGAAAAAGCGCCACTTGCGGCTCTGCGAGATTGCCCAGCTGTTCCTCAGACAACACGCGCCCATTCAGCACCTGATCAGCAAGATCTGCGTTAAGCACCACTTGAACAAAACTTGCAGCACCTTTTTCAAGCGGTTCTAAAAAGGACTGATCTCCTGCTAGCATTTTTTCTTCAATTTCAGCTAAAGTTAGACAATTTTCCGCTTCAAAAAGGCCGCTTTGTGTGCGGACCAAGTGTTTCATATGAGCCGGATAGCCAAGCGCCTCGCCAATCATGACAGCAAGTGTCCGAATGTATGTCCCTTTTCCGCACTTGATGCGAATTTTAAAGGATGGGGCATTCGCAGTAAGGGGCGCATGGTCATCAATACGAACCAGTTCCTTGATCTGCACTTGTCGTTTTGGTCGCTCGACAGTTTCTCCTTTTCGGGCATATTCATATAGCTTCCGCCCATTTACTTTGACCGCTGAATACATTGGCGGGATTTGTGTGATTGTCCCTGTCAAATCTGTCAACACCTGCGCTAAACTTTCAGGTGAGATGTCTTGTTCAATGAAGCGTTCAGCCACGATTTCTCCTGTTGCATCTTCGGTCGTAGTGCTTGTGCCAATGACCACTTCTGCCTCGTATGTTTTGCCTTCATCCGTAATGTATTCGGCTAGTTTCGTTGCGCGGCCCACACAGATTGGCAGCACGCCCGCCACCTCGGGATCTAGGGTGCCCGTATGCCCAACTTTTTTGGTATGTAAAATCTTCCGCAACTTAAAAACAGCATCATGACTGGTCATGCCTGTTTCTTTCCAAAGCGGGATAATCCCATCCATATCGCATCCTCCTTCACTGAAAAAAGGGACAGTTTGTCGCTGCCCCCTTCGCTTAATCCTCTTTATGCAAATCACGTAACAATTCGTCGATGCGATTTCCGTATTCGATCGAACTGTCCACTTCAAATAATAATTCAGGAACTTTGCGCAGCCGGATTCGACTGCCGATTTCTGAACGGATAAAGCCGTGCGCTTTTTCGAGTGCCAGAAGTGAATCTGCGCGCTCTTTTTCACTACCTAGAATCGAGATATAAATCGTCGCTTGCTGCAAATCACCTGTTACTTCGACGCCAGTAATGGTTATAAAGCCGAGTCTAGGATCTTTCAGTTTGCGATTGATGATATCGCCTAATTCTTTTTTCATTTGTTCAGCCACTCGATTGGCTCTGACATTCATATTTTTTCACCTCTGATTATATGAAATCGATGGTCGCTGAGCTGCGTTCCCATTCCGGAAAAGAGTCCAAGAATGTGAAAACTGCTTGGAGCTCTTTTTCGAGATGTTTTTTATCGCCTGAAACAATGGCAAAAGTGATTTCCGTTCGCTGCCATTTATCATGGAAAGCTGTTTCTGCGATCGAAATATTGAACTTTTGCCGAGTTCGCGTTAAAATTCGCCGGGTGACAGCCCTTTTTTCTTTGAGGTTTCCTGCATCAAAAATGTGAAATTCGGAAACACAGGTCAAGATCATGCGCGTTCGATTTCTTCCATGACGAAGGCTTCAATCACATCGTCTTCTTTAATATCATTGAAATTCTCAATCGTAATCCCACATTCAAAGCCTTTTGCCACTTCTTTTGCATCGTCTTTGAAGCGTTTCAGAGAAGAAAGCTCGCCTTCAAAAACAACGATACCATCACGAATCAAACGAACACCGCTACTGCGTGTAATTTTGCCATCCGTTACATAACAGCCGGCAATTGTACCAATTTTGGATACGTTGAAAGTTTGACGAACTTGGGCTTGACCGATGATTTTTTCTTCAAATTCAGGATCAAGCATCCCTTTCATCGCAGATTCAATTTCTTCGATTGCTTTATAAATAACGCGGTGCAGACGAATATCTACGCCTTCATTTTCCGCATTTTCTCTCGATTGTGGTGTTGGACGAACGTTAAAGCCGATCACGATCGCATTGGATGCAGCAGCAAGTGTAATATCGGATTCATTGATTGCCCCTACAGCTGTATGGATAATCTTGACATTGACACCTTCCACTTCAATTTTGCGAAGTGAAGCTGCTAGCGCTTCTACAGAGCCTTGTACGTCGGCTTTGATGATAACGTTGACTTCTTTCATTTCGCCTGCTTTCATGTGTTCAAAAAGGTTGTCCAAGCTGACACGATTGGTTGCTGAACGCTGTGCCACTAGAGCTTTGGCAGCACGAGATTCACCGACGCTGCGCGCTGTTTTCTCATCGTCAAACACAACGAAACGGTCACCAGCTTGTGGGACATCATTCAAGCCTGTGATTTCAACCGGTGTACTTGGTCCGACTTTTTTCACGCGGCGGCCTAGATCATTCACCATAGCACGGACACGTCCGAATGTATGACCAACAACGATTGGATCTCCTACATGTAATGTACCATCTTGTACTAGAAGTGTTGCAACTGAACCGCGGCCCTTGTCAAGTTGCGCTTCTACAACAGTTCCAAGAGCACGACGATCTGGATTGGCTTTTAATTCTTCTACTTCTGAAACGAGCAGAATCATATCAAGCAAATTGTCCAGTCCTTCGCCAAATTTAGCGGAAATTGGTACGAAAATCGTATCGCCACCCCAATCTTCCGGAATGAGCTCATATTCAGTCAACTCTTGCATGACGCGATCCGGATTGGCTTGCGGTTTATCAATTTTATTGACTGCTACAATAATCGGCATTTTTGCCGCTTTGGCATGGTTAATCGCCTCGATGGTTTGTGGCATCACGCCATCATCCGCAGCTACTACGAGAATCGTAATATCGGTGATTTGCGCCCCACGTGCCCGCATGGCTGTGAAAGCCGCGTGCCCAGGAGTATCAAGGAAAGTGATTTTCTTTCCGTGAACATCCAGCTGATAAGCCCCGATATGCTGTGTGATACCGCCTGCTTCTCCAAGTGTTACTTTCGTGTTGCGAAGTGAGTCTAGAAGGGTTGTTTTACCATGGTCAACGTGCCCCATGATCGTCACAACTGGCGGACGTTCTGTCAGTGTATCTGGTGCAGCATGATCCTCTGTATCCGCTTCTTCAAAGTAAACATCTAGATCGGTTACGTCTACTTTCACTTCTTCTTCCACGTCAACGCCATATTCGGCACAGATCAATTCAATCGCATCTCGATCAAGTTCTTGGTTGATCGTCGCCATGACGCCAAGCATAAAGAGTTTTTTGATGATTTCTGCTGAATCACGATGTAGCTTTTTGGAGAGTTCAACGACTGATAAGGATTCAGTGAAAACGACTTTTTCTGGCAATTCTTTCGGCTTACGCGGAGTCAGGGTCACTGGCTTTTGCTGATGATTTCCCTTGCCTTTTTTCTTGTTGCGATTGCCGAAATTACCTTGGCCATAACCGCCGCGGTTGTTGGTATTGCCACGTGCGCCGCCTCGATTATTATTGTTGTTATTGTTGCGGTTTTGGCCGCTTCCGCCTGTGCGTTGATTGTTACTTTGGCCCTGACCGCCACCTGTGCGGTTCGATTGTTGCTGGCCGCTCGCTTGGCTTGTACCGCGATTTTGCTGGTTACTAGAGCTTTGCGTGCTGCGATTTGCTGCTGGCTTGTTTGAGCCTTGATTCGTACGGTTCGACTGCTGATTGTTTTGTGCAGGCTTGTTTGTGCCTCGTTTTTCATTTGAGCCGGTTCCTTTTTGAACTGGTTTTGCTGGTTTGGTTGATTTTTCGTTAGATTTATTCATATTTGGTTTATTTTGCCCCTTACTACTAGCTGGTTGTGTTTTTGGCTTTTCTTTGCTGGCAGTTTCAGGTTTATTTTGATTACCTAAAAAAGCATTATCAAGTTGACGCAATGCATTGTCGTTAATGGTCGACATATGGTTTGCTACTTCGACGCCAATGCCGGCTAATTTTTCAATGACTTGTTTACTAGACAGCTGATTCTTTTTTGCATATTCATACACACGAATTTTACTCATGTCGTACACCTCCGTTAGGATATCAACCTAGGAGTTCGATTAGTTTTTTAGCAAAACCCTGATCAAGGACAGCGAGTATTGCGCGCGACTCTTTACCGATAGCACCTCCCAGTTCAGTTCTTGTGCCACCTGTTCGCATTGTTACACCATAATATTCGCACTTGCTTCGGATTTTCTTTGCTGTTTTTTCAGAAATATCACTTGAAATAATCACAAGTTTCGCTTTTTCACTTCTGACAGCTTTCAAAACTAATTCTTCTCCGGTTGTAATTTTTCTTGCGCGGTTCGCAAGTCCTAGGAGAGAAAGAGCTTTTTCATTCACCATTTTCTTCTCCATTCGCTTTCACATAGGCGATCAATTCGTCGTAAAAGCCTTCTTGCTCTGGGATTTTTAATTGGCTGAAAAGCACATTCTTCTTTTTGGCTTTTTCGCAGGCTGCTGTATCTTTCACGATATAAAAGCCGCGGCCGGGTGCTCTCCCGCTCGGATCGATTGAAAGTAACCCATCTTTGGAATAAGCAATGCGGAGGAGCTCACCTTTTGGTAGGCGCACCCCTGTAATCATACATTTCCGCAAAGGGATTTTTTTCTTTCGCATGACTTGTTTCTCCTTCATTCTTCTTCATGTTGGATTTCTTCGACCACTACTTCTTCGGCCGCGATTTCCACTTCGTCTTCTTCTGATTTAGGAACAAAAGCGGCGCTGTCCGCAATGGCTTGTTCATCGCGTGGGAAAATGCCCATTTCGCGCGCCACCGTTTCACTCTTAATGTCGATCTTCCAGCCGGTTAATTTGGCCGCTAGACGAGCGTTCTGGCCGCGTTTACCGATGGCAAGCGACAATTGGTAGTCTGGTACGACGACTGTCGTTGCCTGTTCTTCCGGATTTACAATGACATCAAGTACTTTGGATGGGCTGAGCGCATTCGCTACAAATGTATACGGATCTTCAGACCATTCCACAATATCAATTTTTTCGCCTTTTAGTTCGTTGACAATCGTTTGGACACGGGCACCTTTTGGACCTACACATGCCCCTACTGGATCTACTTCTGGATTCGACGTGTAAACAGAAATCTTCGAACGATCGCCTGCTTCACGTGCCACAGACTTGATTTCCACGATTCCTTCATAGATTTCCGGTACTTCCATTTCAAACAGGCGTTTAAGCAGTCCTGGGTGAGTACGGGACACGAAAATTTGCGGACCTTTTGTCGTTTTTTCGACTTTTGTCAAATAGACCTTGATCCGGTCATGAGCGTGATAAGACTCATTTGGCATTTGCTCATTTTGAGAAAGAATCGCTTCGATTTTGCCCAAGTTGACATAGATGAAACGAGAATCCTGACGTTCCACGATCCCTGTCATGATATCATCTTCACGATCGATAAACTC
This sequence comes from Listeria costaricensis, assembly GCF_900183385.1. Lineage (GTDB taxonomy): Bacteria > Bacillota > Bacilli > Lactobacillales > Listeriaceae > Listeria > Listeria costaricensis. Next base: position 49,484 of record NZ_FXUT01000001.1, on the reverse strand, counting down.
GTCATAAATGATGCCGCGTTCCGCTTCACGCACGCGTTGTGTGACGACTTGCTTCGCTGTTTGAGCGGCAATTCGGCCAAAGTCTTTTGGCGTTACTTCCAGCTCGACGATGTCACCCACTTTGTAGACTGGATTGATTTTATGTGCTTCTTCAAGTGAAATTTCAAGACGCGAGTCAAAAACCTGATCCACGACATCTTTACGGGCTAAAACGCGCATTGAGCCATTTTCAAGATTTAAATCGACACGCACATTTTGCGCTTGGTTGAAATTGCGTTTATAAGCAGAAACAAGTGCCGCTTCAATCGCTTCAATAATCACATCGCGTGAAATTCCTTTATCGTGTTCTAATACATGCAGAGCATCGAGTAGTTCTGTGCTCATTTTGATTCACTCCTTATTCAATTTTGCTAAAATTTAATGGCAAGTCTTGCTTTTGCTACTTTGTCTTTCGGGATTTGGCAAGTGATTTTTCTGGTTTTATCCGTGATTTCGACGGAAAGCGTTGTGCCGTCATAGGCGAGCAGTGTGCCTTCCCACATTTTACGACCATCGATCGGCGCGAAACTTGTGACATGAATATACTTGCCGGTTGCATTCTCAAAGTCGGCTTCTTTTTTTAGCGGCCGTTCAGCACCTGGTGAAGACACTTCTAAAAAGTAATTCTGTGTGATCGGATCAGATTCATCCATTTTTTCGCTGACTTTCTCGCTTACAAGTGCACATTCATCGATATCAATCCCGCCTTCTTTATCGATAAAAATACGCAGGAACCAGTTTTTTCCTTCTTTTTCGAAAGCCGTATCGACAAGCTCAAAGCCGAGTTCCTCAGTAATCGGCAATACGATGGCTTCCACTTGTTCTAGAACTTTACTCATTAGAGCCTCCTTAAAAGATACGCTCTGCCAGTTAGTTGCTTGTTGCAAAACGAAAGAGTGGGCAATTGCCCACTCTTGGCTGAGTTATCGTAGTATTACTTTAATTATTCTATCACAAACTCTGAAATTAAGCAAATTAGGCGGTTTCTAGAAAAGTGACAGCTGATTTTGATCAGGCAATCCGTCAAGGCAACCTTGATCATCCATATACTGAATAATCGTCTTGGATACTTTTCCGCGCTGCTGCAGATCCTCTTTGGAGAGAAACTCGCCATCTTCGCGTGCTGCCACGATTTGCTTCGCGACGTTGGTTCCAAGGGATGGGATCGCATTAAACGGCGGAATCAGTGAATCATCTTCAATCACAAATTCATCTGCTTTTGATTTATACAGGTCGACTTTTTGGAATTTGAAGCCGCGGGCAAGCATTTCATTTGCCAGTTCCAGCACGGTCAAAAGGTTTTTTTCTTTGGTGGAAGCTTCCAGTCCTTTATCATTGATCTCTTTCATGACTGCTTTTACGGCTTCGCGACCGTTGACCATCGCCGTCAAATCGAAATCATCCGCACGAACGGAAAAGTACGTCGCATAGAAATAAAGCGGATGATGGACTTTGAAGTACGCAATCCGCACGGCCATCAGTACGTAAGCAGCCGCATGGGCTTTCGGGAACATGTACTTGATTTTTTTACAAGAATCGATGTACCAATTGGGCACCTTGTTGGCAATCATCGCTTCTTCCATTTCTTCCGTCAGACCTTTCCCTTTCCGAACAGATTCCATGATTTTAAAGGCTAGCGAACTGTCGAGACCTTGATAGATCAGGAATACCATGATATCATCCCGACAGCCAATAACATCTGGCAGCTCACAAATGTTATTTTTGATCAGTTCCTCTGCATTTCCCAGCCAAACATCCGTCCCGTGTGAAAGTCCAGAAATTTGCACCAGCTCAGAGAACGTGGTCGGTTTTGTCTGTTCCAGCATTTGACGAACAAAACGTGTCCCGAATTCTGGAATGCCGAGCGTGCCGGTTTTTGAATCAATGTCTGCTGGTTTCACACCCAGCGCCTCTGTTGAACCGAACAAACTCATGACACCTTCATCATCGGTTGGAATCGTTTTAGGATCAATTCCGCTCAAATCTTGCAGCATCCGAATCGCGGTCGGATCATCGTGTCCAAGTATATCTAATTTGAGGACATTATCATGGATCGAGTGAAAGTCAAAGTGAGTCGTTTTCCATTCAGAGTCCGTTGCATCTGCTGGAAATTGGACGGGGGTGAAATCATATACATCCATATAATCTGGAATAACAATAATCCCGCCTGGGTGCTGCCCAGTTGTCCGTTTGACACCCGTACAACCTGCCACAAGCCGATCAATTTCAGCACCGCGGATGTTCATATTCATATCGCGTTCGTAATTCCGGACATAACCAAAGGCCGTTTTTTCTGCAACGGTTCCGATGGTTCCAGCACGATAGACGTAATCTTCACCGAAAATCTCTTTTGTATAGGCATGGGCAACTGGCTGATAGTCACCGGAAAAGTTCAGATCGATATCGGGTACCTTGTCTCCTTTGAAACCTAGGAACGTTTCAAATGGAATATCCTGCCCTTCTTTTTTGAGCGGAGTCCCACAGTGCGGGCACTCTTTATCCTCGAGGTCAAAACCGGAACCAATGGAACCATCATTGAAGAACTCCGAGTGCTTACATTTTGGACACAAGTAATGTGGCGGAAGTGGGTTGACTTCGGTGATCTCTGTCATGGTCGCAACAAAAGAGGAACCGACTGATCCCCGCGAACCAACCAAGTAGCCGTCATTCAATGATTTTTTAACGAGCTTATGAGAAATGAGGTAGATCACGGCAAAACCATGTCCGATGATACTTTTCAGTTCTTTTTCAAGCCGTGCTTCCACGATTTCTGGCAATTCCTCTCCATACAGCTTGTGCGCCATTTCATAACTCATATTGCGGACTTCCTCTTCCGCCCCTTCGATCTTCGGCGTATAAAGCTCGTCCTTAATCGGCTTCAGCTCTTCTATCCAGTCAGCAACCAAATTCGCATTGGTCACCACGATCTCATGTGCTTTTTCCTTGCCAAGGAAAGAAAATTCATCGAGCATTTCATTCGTTGTCCGGAAATGCACATCTGGTAGCTCCGTCCGGTTTAGCGGATTGGCCCCACCCATTGAATGAATCAGGATCTTGCGGTAAATCTTATCATTTGGATCTTTATAATGCACGTTGCCGGTTGCCACAACTGGCTTGCCGGTTTTTTCGCCAACTTTGACGATATTTTTGATAATTTCTTCCAGCGCCTTGTTATCACGAACAAGCTCCCGTTCGATCAGCGGTGCATAGACGGGTTTGGGTTGTACTTCAATAAAATCATAAAAGCCCGCTACACGTTCTGCTTCCTGCATGCCTTTTTGCATCATCGCTTCAAAAAGTTCACCGCTGCTACAAGCTGTCCCGATGATCAGTCCCTCACGCAGTTTTTTCAGCTGAGAGCGCGGAATTCTTGGCACTCGGTAAAAATAATCAATATTTGACATGGTAATCAGTTTGAAAAGATTTTTAAGTCCATCCGCTGTTTTGGCATAGATGGTCGCGTGGAACGGCCGGGCACGCTTATAGGCATCCCCTTCCCCCATATAATCATTCAAACGGTCGTGCATGTCGATTTGATGCATTTCTTTGGCATCCTTGATGAGCTTCCAAGCAAGATAGGCTGTCGCTTCTGCATCAAAAATCGCCCGGTGATGCTGTTCTAGAATAATATTGAACTTCTTGGTCAGCGTATTCAAACGGTGATTTTTAAAGTGCGGATATAAGAACCGCGCTAGCTCGAGTGTATCAATGACCGCATTGTCGGCTTCCGGAATGCCCACCTTGCTGAATGCTGTATTGATAAAGCCCATATCAAAAGAAGCATTGTGGGCCACTAAAATGCCATCTCCTGCCCAGTCTTTAAAATTCTGCAAAACGACTTCAATCGGATCGGAGCCTTTTACCATATCATCTGTAATCCCGGTCAAATTAATTGTAGTGGCTGAAAGTGGATGACCCGGATCAATAAAGGCTTCAAATTTGTCCACGACTTCCCCATTCACCATTTTGACACCCGCCAGCTCGATGATCGTATCATAAACGGCCGACAGCCCGGTGGTTTCCACGTCGAATACCACATAGGTCGCATCTTCCAGCCCGATTGGCCGGTCATTATAGGCGATTGGAACGCCATCATCAATCAGATTGGCCTCAATTCCGTAAATAATTTTGACACCGTTCTTCTGGCCGGCTGCATAGGCTTCCGGGAAGGACTGAGCCACCGAATGGTCTGTCAGTGCGATCGCCGGATGTCCCCAATCAGCCGCCTGCTTCACCAGATCACTGATCGAATTGGTGGCATCCATTTGACTCATTTGCGTATGAAGATGCAGTTCGACCCGTTTTTCTTCAGCTGTATCTTTACGCACAACTGGTTGGATCTCATTAATATCCTGCGCCATCATGATCAAATCCCGTACAAACGTATCATTTTGAACACTGCCGCGCACTTTAACCCACATGCCTTTTTTCAGGTTTTGGAACATGGCGGCATCATCATTGTCACGCGAAAACATTTTAATAATCATGGAACTCGTGTAGTCTGTAATTTTAAATTGCAGCAAACTTCGACCGCTACGCAGCTCCCGAATCTCTGTTGCAAAAATATAGCCCTGCACGGTAATACGGCGCTCCTCGTCATAAATATCGCCTAACCGTTTCACTTCTTCATCGTCCTTGATACGATAGCCGATTTGGAAAGGTCCGTCTAAAGGTGCTGCTTGGACATCGCCGTTTGCAGCCTCCATCTGCCGTTTTTGCATGACTTGAACCGCTTGCTGTGCCTTTTCCTGATCTTCTTTCTGTTTAGCTTCTGCAAAAGCTTTGTAGGCATCGGTTTCAGAAGGATCCAAAATTTTCATTCGCATCGCTAGCCGTGGAAATCCCTTTGCCTGATAACTTTCTAAAATCGGTGTTTGGAAACTTTGCGCAATTTTTGTCTGCTCCATTTCGTTATGCACATTGATTGTTAAAAAATGCGGATCCTCTAAAACCGGTTTCTGCTCCATCAAAACTTGCCCAATCATTGGCGAGGACTTAAAAATCGGTTCAATAATCCTATTCCAGTATGCCTGCAGCAGCTCTTCCGATAAACGGGCTTCACGCGGCGAAATAATCAGTTCAGTTTGGGCAATCTCCGAAAAAGCCCGCTGCATCCCTGTTTCAATCATTTGAAAAAGTTCAGCAGGAAAAATCTGCGATGTTTCTAAATGAAATTGCCAAATCTTATTCGCTTTATCGGCAACGAGTTTTTGAATCATCGTATGTTCGGTAAAGTCGGCAAATTGTGTCATCCCACTTAGTCCGATCTGCTCGAGTAGCAGCTTAAAACGTTCTTGTTTTTCTTCATTTGAAGCGCTCAATCTCTGTCACCCCTTCCATTTGAAAAAGTACCCAGGCAAAGCAAAGGTACTTTTTCTGTTCCTATCTATTTTACACGAAAAAATCAGCTTTCGCCAAAAAGAATTGGCAGAGTATTCAAAAGCTCATCTTGCCGCACTTCAATCATTTCACCTGTTTTACGGATTTTCACTTCCACGATCTCTTCCGCCGCTTTTTTTCCAACAGTAATTCGGATTGGCAAACCAATCAGATCCGCATCGGCAAATTTGACACCGGCACGCTCGTCTCGGTCATCCATGAGTACCGAATAGCCCGCAGCTTGAAGTGATTCATATAAAGTTTCCCCGAAAGCACGCTGTTCATCATTTTTCATATTGACCGGAATCAAATGCAGATCGTACGGACTGATGCCTTTATCAAACACCAAACCGTTTTCATCACTCTTCTGCTCAGCAATCGCCGATAGAATCCGCGAAACACCGATTCCGTAGCAACCCATAATGATCGGCTGTGCACGACCGTTTTCATCAAGGAAAGTGGCATTCATGGCTTCACTGTATTTCGTACCCAGTTTGAAGATATGCCCCACTTCAATTCCTTCAGCAAATTTGATGACACCTTGGCCATCTGGCGAAAGGTCTCCCTCTTGAATCATCCGCAAGTCAAAATAATGATCGACCTGATAATCGCGCTCAGCATTCACATTCAAATAATGATAGCCGTCTTCATTCGCTCCAGTCACGGCATTCACAATATCCTGAACGGCATTATCTGCAAAAACACGCATGCCTTCTGGAATTCCGACAGGCCCGAGTGAACCAAAATTGGCGCCCATTTGTTCCGCCGCTATCGCCGGATCGGCCAATTCCACGTTGACTGCATCAAGGGCATTCTTGATTTTGATCTCATTGACTTCATGATCTCCGCGAACAAGTACCATGATAAGCTCGTCGTCCACTTGATAAAGCATCGATTTGATGGTTTTTTCAATAGGCACTTGAAGAAAATCAACAATCGCTTCAATCGTTTTTTGATCGGGCGTTTCGATTTTTTCCAACTCGTTCGGATGCTCGAGTGAATTTTTTTGCATGTAAAGCACCGGAGCCATTTCAACATTGGCGGCATAATCGGAAGCATCACTATACGCAATGGTATCTTCTCCAATATCCGACAGCACCATAAATTCTCTGGTTTCTTTCCCACCGATCGAACAACTGTCTGCTACAACAGAACGGAAATCCAGTCCGCACCGAGTGAAAATATTGCTATATGCCTGATGCATAAGTTGGTAGACTTCATCCAGGCTTTCTTTTGTCGCATGGAAAGAATAGGCATCCTTCATAATAAACTCACGACCACGAAGCAAGCCAAAACGCGGACGCTTCTCATCGCGGAATTTCGTTTGAATCTGATACATGGTCAGTGGCAGACGTTTATAGGATTTGATTTCGTCGCGAACAAGCGATGTGATTACTTCCTCGTGAGTTGGTCCAAGCGCAAAGTCACGCGCACTGCGATCTTGAAGCCGCATTAATTCAGGGCCATAATCAGCCCATCTTCCAGATTCCTGCCATAATTCAGCTGGCTGCAAGGCTGGTAAAAGCACTTCTGCCGCTCCAATGGCATCCATTTCCTCCCGAACGATCTGTTCAATATGCTGCAGTGTACGTTTGGCAAGTGGCAAATAACTATAGACACCACTCGCTGTCTGCCGAATAAATCCTGCGCGAAGTAAAAGCTGGTGACTTCTCACTTCTGCATCTGCAGGTACTTCTTTCAATGTTGGAATAAAGGTCATTGACTGACGCATCTAAAAACACTCCCTAATTTTTTTTAAACTCCATTTCCCCTAAAAACGGACGGTAGTGACTACCGTCCGACTGTTCCTGTTAGAAAAAGGCTCGTTGAATATCGTTCCAGGTCACTAAGATCATCAGAACCATCAACAGCGCAAAACCAATGAAATGAATAATCCCTTCTTTTTTCGGATCGACTGGTTTGCCGCGAACCAGCTCATAGCCGAAGAACATCAAACGTCCCCCGTCCAGCGCCGGAAGTGGTAGCAAGTTGACGATACCCAAGTTGATACTTAATACGGCTGTCCAGTTCAACAAAGTAAGGAAGCCGTAGCTGACAACCTGTTCGGTACTCGTATAAATCCCGACCGGGCCAGCCAGCATGTCCAGTGAAAATCCGCCCGTAATCATGTTCCCCAAAATAGTGAACATCTGGACAATCCAGAACCACGTCTGTGTAAATCCATAGGTAATTTTCGTCAAGAAGGAATCCGTTGTTGGTTGGGCAACACCGATTTTCCCGACTTTCTCGCCGTCTTGCTTTTCCGTATCTGGTTTTACTTGAATATCTTGCGTTTTGCCGTCTCGATCAATTTTAAAGTCCAACGTTTTGCCCGGACTTGCCGAAACGGTATTCACGATGTCCGTCCAAGAATCCATGCTCTTGCCATCAATCGACAGTACTTTGTCCCCTTCTTTCAGACCGGCTGCCTGTGCAGGACTGTCATCCATCACTTTCCCGATCTGACTATCATCAATTGGCACACTACCCTGCGCAAAGGCTAAAACAGTAAAGATAAGAATTGCCAAGACAAAGTTAAACAGCGGTCCTGCAAAAATCGTCATTGCCCGCTTGCCCAGCGATTTGGCACCGAATGAACGATCATAAGGCGTGATCAGCGTTTCGATTTTGCCATCAATGACCATACAGTCTCTCGCTACTTCATAACGCACTTTCTTTGTTTCATCATAATCTTCAAAGCCCTCAATATAGAGCTCCTTTTCAAGATCCGCCTCTGCAACTTCGATCGGTTGCGCATTGACATATTGATCCTTGCCGTTTACGATGATTTTTTTGACTTTTTCATCCGGCGAAAGTTCCAGACCAACCCGGAAACCCGGTTTGAGTGAAATTTCCTCGCCATCCTCTCCTGCCATACGGACAAAACCGCCGATTGGCAAAAGACGAATCGTATATTGAGTTTCTTTCTTGCGGTAAGCGAAAATCTTTGGTCCAAACCCAATCGAAAAATCTTTCACAAGAATGCCGGATTTCTTCGCAAAAAGAAAGTGCCCGAATTCGTGGAAAAAGACAATCAAACCAAAGACAAAAACAAACGCGATAATCGTTGTCAAATAGATTCACCTCTATAAAAGTGTTTTTACATATGCTCTCGTTGTTTTGTCAACCTCTAAAATTGTATCAAGCGACGGCGCTTCGATCACATCATGTCGGTTCAGGGCATTTTCAACCAGCGCTTCAATATTATGAAAGGCCACTTGTCCATTCAAAAAGCCCGCCACCGCGATCTCATTCGCTGCATTTAAAACGGTCGGCATTGTGCCCCCTATTTTACCAGCGTTGTAAGCTAATTTCAATGCCTTGAATCGCTCAAAATCAATTTTTTCAAAATGAAGCGCGCCGTAACGCGTGATATCAAACGGTTCATTAAAATGAAGTGGCAAGCGATCCGGATACGTCAAAGCATATTGGATAGGGATACGCATATCTGGCATGCCAAGTTGTGCAATGACACTGCCGTCCACATAGGCAACCATCGAATGCACCACACTTTCCCGGTGCAACACGACTTCAATATCTTCATAGGGCATTCCGTACAACCAGTGCGCCTCAATGACCTCTAGCCCCTTGTTGAACATCGTCGCCGAATCAATCGTCAGCTTGTTGCCCATGTTCCAGTTAGGATGTGAAAGCGCCTCGGCCACTGTGACATTTTTCAATTCTTCCCGCGTCTTATCACGGAAGCTACCGCCACTCGCTGTAATAATCAACTTGTCGACCTCTGAACGCTTCTCCCCGTTGAGCGCTTGGAAAATAGCTGAATGCTCACTGTCAACTGGAAGAATATCCACCTGATACTTCTTCGCTTCAGCCATGACGAGGTGTCCGGCTGTCACGAGTGTTTCTTTATTGGCAAGCGCAATCGTTTTACCCGCCCGAATCGCATCAAGCGTAGGCAGCAATCCTACACTGCCAGTCACGGCATTTAAAACCAGCTCGCCATTTTCTGTTTGGGCAATTTCCCGAAGCCCGTCTAAGCCATGGAAAATTTGGATTTCTGGAAATTCGTCACGCAACTTTTCAGCATCCCGTCTGCTCAGAACGCTGACTCTTTTCGGTTTGAATTCCCGTATAATTTTTTCACCGAGCTGGATATTCCGACCGAAAGACAGGGCAGCAATCTCGAAATGTTCCCCATGTTCTCGAACAACTTCAAGCGTTTGTGTTCCAATTGAGCCGGTCGCGCCTAGCAAAATAATTTTTTTCATTTTCACATCTCCATCTAGATAATTTGAAGTATATGTAATAATGGCAGCACGAAAAGTAAGCTGTCAAAACGATCTAGAATACCGCCATGACCGGGTAAGATCTTTCCGGAATCTTTTACGCCATAGAACCGCTTCAATGCTGACTCTACCAAATCGCCCAGCTGGCCAAAAATCGATAAAATAATCAGTGCAAAGAAAATAAGTGCCAAGTTGCCGGGTAGATCTGCGAAATAGTAGAAACCGCCTGCAATCACAAGTGCACAAACGATCCCACCGATAAATCCTTCAACCGTCTTGTTCGGGCTGACATGCGGCGCGAGTTTATGCTTGCCAATGGCACGTCCGATAAAATAGGCCCCCGTATCTGTCGACCAAACGATCAATAAGGCGAAGATGACAAACGCCAGTCCAGCATTCCGCGTATCCGCCAGATAATGAAAACCTAGTCCCACATAAATCGAGGAAAGCACGGCAATCCCCGCCTGATCAAAGTGAAACTTGTTCCGTGAAAAAACCGTATAGGCAAGTAGCAGTGCCACGCCAACAAAAATGAGCTCCATTTTGTTCAGCCCAAAGTCCGTCAAAAAGTCCAGATAGCGATCCGGCACCACAATCAGCCAAGTCAACAGTACCGTCACGATCCCATTGACTGAAAAAATCGGCTGCTTGGTCATTTGTAAAATTTCGTAAAGCGCAATCGTTGCGAGTAAAATACTCATTAATTCAAACGGAATACCGCCGTAAATCACAAACGGCAGGAAAACGATGAGTGCGACGATTGCTGTTATTATCCTTGTTTTCACCTAAAAGTCCTCCCCTGTTATAAGCCCCCGAAGCGGCGCGACCGGTTTTGATAGTCAATCATTGCCAGTAGAAAATCCTCTTCTGAAAAATCCGGCCAGTGCGTATCTGTAAAATAGAATTCACTGTACGCCAGCTGCCACAGCATAAAATTACTCAGCCGCAGCTCACCACTTGTCCGAATCAAAAGATCGGGGTCACCTAGTCCAGCACTCATCAAATGCTGATCAATATCTTGTTCTGTAATTTCGTCAGCCTTTTTTCCGGCTGCTTCAAGAGCACGAATCGCTTCTCTTGTTGCCGACAGGATTTCCGCCCGTCCGCCATAATTCAGCGCAAAATTGAGAACAAGACCCGTACAATGTGCCGTGTCTGCAATTGCTTTTTCCACAGATCGCAGTGTATGCGGGGGCAAATTATCACGATAGCCCATCACATTCACTCGCACATTTTCCTCAATCAATTCCGGCACAAATGTATCAAAAAACTCCACCGGAAGCTTCATCAAAAAGTCCACTTCATCCGTCGGGCGCTTCCAGTTTTCTGTTGAAAATGCATACAACGTTAGTACCTGGATGCCAAGCGAGCTTGCATAACGGGTGATTTTTTTCACCACATTCATGCCCTCTTTATGCCCAGCAATACGCGGTAAGAAACGCTTTTTCGCCCATCGGCCATTGCCGTCCATAATCACGGCCACATGCTTTGGAAGCGGGATTTCCGGTGAGAGTTCACCATTTATCAGATTTTCATCTTGTCCAAATAACTTTTTAAACATCATAAATCCTCCAATAGAAATGCGTCTTCCCTGCACATATCTAAATTTATAATAACAAAAAATCTTTTATTAATGTACTAAAAGTTTCATGTGGAAGATGAAATTTTCATGAGAAAAACTGCTTCATCTTGTACGGGGCTTCTGTATAGAAATACAAAAAGCATCCCTCTCCCTTTATAAAGAGAAATAAAAGGAATGCTTTTTCAACTAAAAGTACACCTATTGGAAAATCTAGACTTCCATAATTTCCGCTTCTTTACTTTTGGCAATTTGGTCGATTTCCTTGATGCTGTCATCAGTTAATTTTTGGACATCTTCTCCGTAAGAACGAAGATCGTCTTCTGTGATGTCCCCTGCTTTTTCCAGTTTTTTCAGTTCATCGTTGGCATCACGACGAACGTTGCGGATGGCTACTTTTGCTTCTTCCGCTTCTTTTTTCACTTCTTTTACAAGTTCTTTCCGACGTTCTTCTGTAAGTGCTGGAATCGCCAAACGAATCACAGAACCGTCATTATTTGGTGAAAGGCCTAAATCCGCCTTGAAAATGGCTTTTTCAATATCTTCTAAGATGGTTTTATCGAATGGTGTGATCATAAGTAGACGTGCTTCTGGTACAGTAATCGAAGCAAGTTGATTGATAGGCGTTGGTGCACCGTAGTAATCCACCGTCACTCGATCGAGCAGTGAGGCATTCGCACGGCCCGCACGAATCGTACCTAACTCGCGACTAAGCGCTTGTTCCGCTTTTTGCATTTTTTCTTTTGATTTTTGTAAGACTTCTTTACTCATTATTTGTTCCCCCTAACTGTCGTTCCAATTTTTTCGCCAAGAATGACGCGTTTGATATTATTTTCTTGTTCTTCAAAGCTAAAGACGATAAGCGGAATATCGTTATCCATACTTAACGAGGAAGCTGTTGAATCCATGACTTGAAGGCCTTCCTTAATGACGTCTAGATAAGATAGTTCATCATATTTAACGGCTGTTTCATCAATTTTTGGATCGGCATTATAAACGCCATCCACATTGTTTTTAGCCATCAAGATGACATCTGCTTCAATTTCTGCCGCCCGAAGTGCTGCTGTCGTATCTGTCGAGAAATACGGATTCCCTGTACCGCCGGCAAAAATGACTACGCGCCCCTTTTCAAGATGACGAATGGCTTTGCGTCGAATGTAAGGCTCTGCGATTTGGCGCATATCAATCGACGTTTGCACACGCGTTGCTACACCAATGTTTTCTAATGCATCCTGCAAAGAAAGAGAATTCATGACGGTTGCAAGCATGCCCATATAATCGGCTGCCGCCCGATCCATTCCCATTTCACTGCCAAGTTTGCCACGCCAGATATTACCGCCGCCAACTACCACGGCCACCTCAACGCCAAGTTCTACCACTTCTTTGATTTGCCGGGAGATTGAATTGACAACGCTCGGATTAATACCGAAACCATCATTTCCCGCTAATGCTTCACCACTTAATTTAAGGACTACTCGTTTATATTCTGGGGTATCCATAATAACCTCCAATATTGATTCTTTTTCGTGATAAAAGAAACGAAATCTTTATCCACCATTTTCTATTCTACTAGAAAAGCGCTAATTAAAAAAGCTTTTTTATGCAAAAAGGAAAATTTCTGGCCGCTCAGCTTTTAGATAGTGCTAAAAGGGTATATAATCAAAAGAGCATTTTAAAAGGAGCACGTTTCTATGAAAAACGCCAAGATCGGCTGGCCACTCAGCCAAAGCTTTTTTTACACACGTTATTTTTTGCGTGATTATTTAAAAATCATTCTGTTCATCCAAGGATTGTTTCTGCTCGTCTGTCTGCCAACCTTGACGTTTTTGTTCCGCTACACACTGCGGTTTGCCGGCCTTTCAAGTCTCACGAACAGCAACTTTTGGCAGATTCTCAAGGAGCCGCTCAGCGTTTTATTTTTACTGCTCACCCTTCTATTTCTACTCATCATCATTTACATCGAATACACGACCATTTTTTTCCTGACCTATCATCACCAAATGCAGCTTTTTTTCACTTGGAAATCTTTCGTGCGCCAGCTCATACATAAAGCCAAATACCTCTTTAGTTTCCAGCTGCTTCTTTTTCTCCTCTATTTTATTCTGATCATTCCGCTCGCCGGACACCTTCTCAGCAATAACATCAGTGACAATATCCAGCTGCCGAATTTCATCACAGAAGAACTTTTGAAAAGTACCCGGGGACAGCTTCTCTATTATGGCGTACTCGCGGTTATTTTTATTTTAAATCTGTTCTTTCTTTTAACAATGCCGATTTTTGTCAACCGGGAAGAACGAACGATTTTTCAAGCGATGGCCGAAAGCTTCCGGGTGATGCGTCGTCAATTTTTCCGGGCGCTGCTAAGTATTGCCTTATTAACGTTTCTCCTGTCACTCTGCACGCTAATAGCCACTTTTATCTGCCTGCTACCCACAGTCATTGCTGATACTTTTTTTCAAAGCAGCGCACCATTTGTAGCCGGACTCAGCTTGACGGTGGCTGAAGGTGTATTATTTGCTTTTATCGGGCTTTCAACGGTCTTATTCGCCCAGCTGGTGACAGCAATTTGGCTACAAGGAAGCGGTATAGAGATCCCGGAACGACCCAAGCACAAACGCATTTCTCAGAAAAAATTTCGCAAAACTGTAGTCACGATTGCTACACTGGGCTTTGTTTTTTTCGCGGGCGCCAATATTCTTTATATGTATGAAGTCACGTATACGCCTCATACGCAAATTATTGCCCATCGTGGGTATGTCGCAAAAGGTGTGGAAAATACCATTCCCGCCCTTGTAGCTGCCAAGCCCTATCACCCAGCATATATTGAAATGGACGTCCAACAGACCAAGGATAAGCAATTCGTCGTCATGCATGATTTTAATCTGCGTCGACTAGCTGGAATCAATAAAAATGTATCTGATATGACCTTGGCGGAATTAACACAGCTTACTGTTTCAGCTGACGGCCACTCTGCCAAAATCCCTTCACTGGATGCCTATATCGAAGTAGCAAAAGAAAATCAGCTGCGTCTCTTGATTGAGATCAAACCGCACGGCAAAGAGTCCCCCGATATGTTGGACCGTTTTGTCGAGGTGCTAAAAAAACATCATGTTGAAAACGATTATATGGTGCAGTCTCTCGACAAAAATGTCGTAAATGGTCTGATTGCTAAAAAGGTCCCCTTTAAAGTTGGCTATATTGTACCCTTTAATATCGGCGATCTAGTCGATACACAGGCAAATTTCCTTGTGATCGAAGAATTCTCCTATAGTGACCGCTTACTCGAGCAGGCTCATCAAAAAGGCATGGACCTATTTGTCTGGACGCCCAACACAGAAGAGACGATCAGCCGCTATATGCGGGCAGATGTAGATGCCATTATCACAGACAGACTACAAACTGCCGAACAGGTCTCCACGCATTTAGCGGGGAATTACAGCTTTACTGAGCGGCTCGGCGATATGCTCACGGATATGTTCGACTAAAAACGGGTATGAATATAACTCATTCATTCTTTTAAGGAGGAAAAAAGATGGCTATAACGGTTCCCTATTTATTGTTTGATGGCGAGGCAAACGAAGCGCTTTCCTTTTACAAAGAAGCATTCGGCGCCACAGAAGCTCAAATACAACGTTTCCAAGACTCGGAAGATTTTTCGGGTGATGCGGCAGAAGGCAAGCGGCTAATTCATGGACGTCTGGCCAAAAATGGCGAGGAAATTTTATATTTCTCAGATACACCTCTAGATAGCAGTGAGCCTCTCTCAGCTGGAAATCAGGTGAGTATTGCATTCAAATTTGCTACTGAAGCCGAACTACGCGCAGCCTTTGAAAAGCTGAAAATTGGCGGTCAGGTGCATATGGAACTGCAAGAAACTTTTTGGGGTGCACTTTATGCAAGCCTTGCGGACAAATATGGCATCATCTGGCAATTGAACTGGTATAAAGACTAGCCAAAAAAACAGGATTTGCGCGCGCGAGCTAAACGGCCTTGCAAATCCTGTTTTTGTATTTAAAAAGCCACGGTAAATAGGACCGACCGCTTTTTTTGTGCAGCTTTTTGATAAAATGCTGGCAGTCGCTCTGCCCAATCGATTAAATACTGCTGGTTGTCTTCACTTTTCTGCATTGAATAGTCTTCGGAAGGAATCTTCCCATAAAATTGCCGAATCTGATCTTCCATTCGAAATCCACTCAGATATTCAGCAATCTCGGCTGTTAACTGCACGTTTTTGAATGTAATCACGGCATCCGCTTCTTCTTCCGCGCCGAGTAAAAATTCGCCGCCAAAAACAGTGCATATAGCCGGAGACAGTGTCTCTTCTTCCCACACGCCCTCACCCAGAACAAAATGAAGCCCTTCCCACGCTTTAGCCAGTTCCAAGCAACGTTCTTTATTGCCAAAATACGTTTCTTCTATTTCTTCTGTTATAAATGCCCATCTTTCTTCAATCGGAAGCTTCTCTATTTCCTGCACCTCTTGTCGATCTAGTGCAAATAATACAGCCAATCTCATATCGCTATCTCCTTCCATAAAAAAAAACGACCGTCCTCTGTAAAAACAGAGAAACAGTCGTTTTAACGCTTAAAGATTATTGATCTTTTTTCACTTGGCTCATAACTTCTTCAACAAAGTTGTCTTCTTTCTTTTCAAGACCTTCGCCAACTTCAAAACGGACAAATGAAGCTACTGTTGCGCCGTTTTGTTTTGCATATTCCCCAACAGTGATATCTGGATTTTTAACGAACGATTGGTCAAGAAGGGAAATTTCGCTCAACCATTTCGACAAGCGGCCTTCTACCATTTTTTCAACGATTTTTGCTGGTTTGCCTTCGTTTAGCGCTTGTTGTGTCAATACTTCTTTTTCATGTGCGATTTCTTCTGGATTCACATCTTCACGAGAGATGTATTTAGGATTGATCGCTGCGATATGCATCGCGATATCTTTAGCCACCGCTGCATCTGTTGTGCCTTCAAGAAGAGTGACAACACCGATACGGCCGTTCATGTGGATGTATTCACCAAAAGCACAGTTGTCGCCTTTTTCAGTAATGTCGAAACGACGAAGTGAAATGTTTTCACCGATTTTTGTAATCGCTTCTGTAATGTAATCTTGTACAGTTACGCCGCTTTCGATTTCCGTTTTAAGCGCATCTTCAAGACTTGCTGGACGAACGGCAAGCAAATGCTGTGCTAATTTTTCAACAAGCGCTTGGAAGTTGTCATTTTTTGCTACGAAGTCAGTTTCTGCATTCACTTCAAGCACAACCGCATGTTTGTCATTGCTGACTACATGTGTCATACCTTCAGAAGCAATACGGTCTGCTTTTTTCGCAGCTTTTGCAATTCCTTTTTCACGAAGAAGGTCTACCGCTTTTTCCATGTCGCCTTCTGTTTCAACAAGCGCACGTTTGCAGTCCATCATACCAGCGCCAGTTTTTTCACGTAATTCTTTTACCATTTGAGCTGTAATATTTGCCATTTATATTCCCTCCATTACTTACTTTTCAAAAAAGGTGATAAGTTTTTCTCCTTATCACCTTGCGTTTGGTCAAACTTATGCTTCAGTTGTTTCGTTCGCTTCAGCAGCTTCTTCTGCTACAGGCGCTTCAACAACTTCTTCTTCTGCACCTTGATTTACTTCGATGATTGCATCTGCCATTTTCGCCGTAAGCAATTTCACAGCACGGATTGCATCATCATTTGCAGGGATTACATAGTCGATTTCATCCGGATCACAGTTTGTATCAACAATGCCGATGATTGGAATATTTAATTTGCGCGCTTCAGCAACAGCAATACGTTCTTTACGAGGGTCAACGATGAATAGTGCATCAGGAAGACCTTTCATATCTTTAATACCGCCTAGGAAGCGTTCCAATTTTTCTTTTTCTTTTTTAAGAAGGACAACTTCTTTTTTAGGAAGAACTTCAAAAGTACCGTCTTCTTCCATTTTTTCGATTTTTTTCAAGTGTTTGATCCGTTTTTGGATGGTTTCAAAGTTCGTAAGTGTTCCGCCCAACCAACGATGGTTAACGAAATATTGACCAGAACGAATCGCTTCATCTTTTACAGATTCTTGTGCTTGTTTTTTCGTACCTACGAAAAGGATTGTGCCGCCGTCAGCTGCAACTTCACGCATGAAATTGTAAGCTTCGTCAACTTTTTTCACTGTTTTTTGTAGGTCGATAATGTAGATGCCGTTTCTTTCTGTGAAGATATATTTCTTCATTTTAGGGTTCCAGCGGCGTGTTTGGTGACCAAAATGTACACCAGCTTCTAGCAATTGTTTCATTGAAATAACAGGCATGTTATTCCCTCCTATGGTTTTATTTTTGCGATTTCTCGCCCTCCGCAAAGTTCTGCCAATTAAAAGACTTCACAAGGAAGCACCCTTCTAAAAGTCCCTTTGCGTGTGTGATTCAACACCGTTTTTTAGTGTATCATAATTCGCATGCAAAAGCAAGACCGTTTCCGCAAAATAAAGAGCCGATCAAAAGCGACCGGCCCCTCATCTTATTTACGTACCAAAGCTAAAATACCACTAATCAAGATCAATAAACCGCTCAGGATCCCAAACATGCTGACAAACACAAAGTTCAGCACGCCACAGATTAATAAGAGAATCCCCATGACGACACGATTTTTATTGATCAGGCAGCTGAAAATAATTGCCAAAAAGGAAGCGATAATGCAGCCAAAGCCTAGACCATACATCGCGCCGGTGCCATCTGCTTGAAACGCATCTCCCAAGCTTCCCATAAAGATGGCAAATATCCCGGCAATGATGCCAAATGTCCCACCAAGTATCCCGAGTACTTTTTCCGTTGTTCGTTTTGTGACCGTCTCATTCATTTTCATTCAAACTCCTTTTTACAAGATAGTAAGAAGTTTAACACGAAAAATCTTCAAAGGTTTATGCGCCTTGCATAATTAGCAGCAATCCCAAGAAAAGAGCACGTCATCAAATTTCCGAGCAGCCAGATCTTCTGGTTTAATGAAAAAGTTGCCGACGCCCATGTCGCCCCACATGACTTCTGCCTCAATGCCTTTGAAAATAATCGAGTCAAGCTGAAAAAGTAATTGATCGTACACTTTCAAGTCGTTCGTATAACGCGGATCATACTGCGTGAAAAATGGATAGCCGCCACAGTGCGAGCCCATACCGAAAACCTGCTTGATTTCCTTTTCGTCCAGCTCACCTAGTAGCACACACGTCGCCTGCTCCTTGTAACTGGCATCAAATTGCGTATTCCGATCAACTAGATACTGCTCTACCAGTTGTCCAGAAAGCTGCATTTCTCCGTATACGACTGGATATTCAGGTTCACTTCCAAAGTTTGAAAAAACAGCGGCTTGTTCTGCTTCTGTATACGAAACCGCTTGTGTGTCTTCAAAATACAGCACACGGAAACCGCGTTGCCTAGTCGGCTTGTTGCTATCCCAGCCATTCAAGTCGTCATAGTAGTTGATATAAAAGGCCAGCAAGCCCTTTTCAGGAAAGCCAGTCAAATGCGGCATTTCCTGAAAATTAATTTGGGCAAGTAGCGACAACGGTTCGCCTGTTTCGCTATCAGATGGATAAACAAAACTTTTTGGCAAATAACCGAACCCACCTACTTTACTGGAAGCAAGCGGCAACTCTTTCTTTTCCTGAAGGGTAAAATGTAAAATCGGTTTTTTAGAGGCCAGAAAGCAGGCTCTGTCTTCTGCGGATAATCGCATTGCAATGTCTTCGGCTGTTTGGTTCATGATTTTTTTGCTCCTTTAGCTTCGATTAGTTGACCACGATATTGACTAGTTTTCCAGGAACGGCAATGACTTTGCGGATTGTTTTGCCCTCTAGTGCTTCTTTCATCTTATCGTGCTCTTTGGCGAATTGTTCCATCTCTTCTTTAGTCAGTGATTTGGCGATGACAGCCTTTGCTTTCAGTTTGCCATTCACTTGAAGGACGATTTCCACTTCATCTTCAACCAATTTTGCTTCGTCATATGTTGGCCAAGCGGCATAGCTGATCGTTTCTGTGTGGCCCAATTTTTCCCAAAGCTCTTCTGCCACGTGTGGAGCAATCGGCGCTAGAAGTTTCACAAAGCCTTCTGCATACTCGGTTGGAACAGTCGTTGCTTTATACGCTTCATTGATGAAAATCATCAGCGCGGAAATCCCTGTATTAAAACGCAAATCCTCATAATGATTGGTCACATCTTTCACCATTTGATGATAGGCCTTTTCAAGCGAGCCGTCATTTTCGGCAACAATTTTCACGCCTAGCGAGCCGTCTTCTTGAACAAACAAGCGCCATACGCGGTCCAAGAACTTGCGCGCTCCTTCTAGCCCATTTTCACTCCACGAAATGGAAGCTTCCAGTGGTCCCATAAACATTTCATACAACCGAAGTGTATCCGCACCATATTTTTCCACAACATCATCTGGATTGACAACATTGCCGCGGGATTTCGACATTTTTTCATTGTTTTCGCCAAGAATCATCCCTTGGTTGAACAGTTTTTGGAAAGGCTCTTTGGTTGGCACAACACCAATATCATAAAGGAATTTATGCCAGAAACGAGCATAGAGCAAATGCAGAACCGCATGTTCCGCACCGCCAATATAAACATCGACAGGTAGCCAGTCTGCCAATTTTTCTGGATCGGCCAGCTGCTCATTGTTGTCTGGATCAATATAGCGCAGGAAGTACCAGCTGGAGCCAGCCCATTGCGGCATTGTATTCGTTTCGCGGCGTCCTTTGCGGCCATTTTCATCGACCACATTTACCCACTCTTCCAAATTGGCTAGCGGTGATTCCCCTGTACCAGAAGGCTTGATCTCTGTCGCTTTCGGCAAAAGAAGCGGCAACTCCTCTTCCGGAACAAGTGTTGTTTCGCCATCTTCCCAGTGGATAACTGGAATTGGTTCGCCCCAGTAGCGCTGTCTGCTGAATAGCCAGTCGCGCAAACGGTAGCTGACTTTATGTTCTCCGTGGCCTTGCTCCTCCAGCCAAGCACACATTTTCTCAATAGCCTCTTCTTTATTCAGACCGTTCAAAAAGCTTGAGTTGATATGTGGACCATCTTCCGTAAAGGCTGCCGTCTCAATATCCCCACCTTCAAGAACCGGTTGGATTTTCAGATCAAATTGTTTTGCAAATTCATAGTCGCGTTCGTCATGCGCTGGCACGGCCATGATAGCTCCTGTTCCATATTGAATCAGCACATAGTCGGCAATCCAAACAGGCACTTTTTCATTATTCGCCGGGTTGATAGCATAGGCCCCTGTGAAAACCCCTGTTTTTTCTTTCGACAAATCGGTCCGTTCGAGTTCACTTTTTCTTTCCACTTCTTTTTTGTAGGCATCGACTGCTGCTTTTTGCGCTGGTGTCGTAATCTTGTCGACCAGCTCATGTTCAGGCGCCAGTACCGTATAGGTTGAGCCAAAAAGCGTATCAGGACGAGTGGTGAACACGCGGAAACTTTCCTCTGTATCTGCCACTTGAAAAATCACTTCAGCACCTACCGATTTCCCAATCCAGTTGCGCTGCATGTCTTTGATATTTTCCGGCCAATCAACGAGATCCAGATCCTGCAAAAGTCGCTCTGCATAGGCCGTGATTTTCAGCATCCATTGGCGCATCGGTTTGCGGAAAACGGGGAAGCCGCCACGTTCGCTCTTGCCATCAATAACTTCTTCATTTGCAAGCACCGTTCCAAGCGCCGGGCACCAGTTGACCGCTACTTCCGCTTCATAAGCCAGCCCTTTTTCATAAAGTTTTTCAAAGATCCACTGAGTCCATTTGTAGTAGCTCGGATCTGTCGTATTGATTTCCCGGTCCCAGTCATAGGAAAAACCAAGTGACTTGATTTGACGGGTAAAATTGGCAATATTGAGTGCTGTAAATTCTTCCGGATCATTCCCCGTATCAATTGCATATTGCTCTGCCGGAAGTCCAAAAGCGTCCCAGCCGATTGGGTGCAAGACATTTTTCCCCTGCATCCGTTTCATCCGTGACAAAATATCAGTCGCGGTGTAACCTTCCGGGTGTCCCACATGCAGCCCCGCGCCTGATGGATATGGAAACATGTCCAGCGCATAAAAATTCTCCTTATTTTTATCTGTTGTCGTTTTGAATGTTTTGTGCTCATCCCAGTATTGTTGCCATTTTGGCTCTACTGTTTTGTGATTGAATGTCATCGTCTCTATTCCCTTCTCTTAAAAAATCGGCTACAAAAAAAGTCTCCGTCCTCACAGCAAAAAATTGCCATGGGACGAGAGACTTGCCTCCCGCGGTACCACCCAAATTAGTGTTTACCACTCTACTTCTTTTGATCCTTAACGCGGAAAACGGGGCAAGCCCTAGCTCTAAGGCAAGTTCATCCTGCTTCGGTTCAGCTCGCACCAACCGCTGACTCTCTCGACCAAAACGTACGAATTACTACTCCTCTTCATAGCCATCTCTTATTGAATAGCTCTATTGTAGCCGATTTCGAACGCTTTGGCAAGGGGGCGATCAGTCCGCTTTTTTTCGCATAAACGGATAAAGCACAAACCCTAGCAGGAATAAACCAACACTTAGAAGAAAGACCGTCAAGTCCTCCGTCCCGCTTTTAATAATCCAGCTAGAATAGCAGATAGCAAGAACCGCAATCACACCGTCCAAAATACGTTTACTCATTCGATCATTTTGGTAACTTTCTCCCGTCACTGTTAATTTCAATTGATAAACAGGTGAAATGAAATACTGCACAAGGAAGGCTAGTGTTGAAACTTTTACCACAAAGTCATAAGCAAAAGCAATATTTCCAGATAAAGTCGACAAGATAAAAATTTGAGAAGCCAGACACGTCAAAACAAGCGAGCGGATGGGCGTTCCGTTTTTATTTGTCTTTTTCAAATAAGGTAAAAACAGTCCCGTTTTCGCCGCCTGATGTGGTGCCTCTGCACTCATCATCACCCAGCCGACCGCCGAACCGAACAGACAGACCAGCGCCAAGAGGGCCATCACTGCCGAGCCACCTGAACCAATCACTGAATCCAGCGCATCAGCAAGCGGACTCGCACTGCCCAGCAAGTGGCTTTTCGGAATGAGTCCGAGTGTTAAAACGGAAATCGCAATATAAAGTAGCACCGAGATGCCTAAGCCTGTGACAGTCGCGAGTTGGATCGTCCGCCCTGACTTCGCTCGCCCAGCAAACATCATCGCCGATTCAATCCCAATAAATGCCCATAAAGTGACGATCGCCGCCTGGTTCACCTGACTGAGCAGACCGTTTTCAAGACCGCTGGCATCCATAACCGGGTGATAAAATTCACCCATCGTCGCAGATTGAAACGCAAACACCGCCACAACGATAAAGAGGAAAAAGCCGATTACCTTGGCTGCCGTCGCAATTAAATTGATTTTCCCTGCTCCACTGACCCCTTTTGAAATAATGAGCGCCACACCCCAAAGTAACGCCGAGCAGACAAGAAACGTCAGCAATTGCCCTTCACGTAATGTGTAGCCGCCAGCTTGAAAAAGCACACGGTCACTATTTAAAACCGGAAAGAATACCGACAAATAGCCCGCAAAAGATGTAATAATCGAGACATTCCCTGCCCAGTTGGCCACCCAGTAGCTCCAAACGGCAATAAATCCCGCCATGTTTTTCGCCTTTTGATTTTTGAACAGCGCATAGGCGTGACTTTGCGCCCCGCTTGTCAGTTCCGGCTTTTTCACCGCCAGATTGCCGAACACGAGTGCGATCATTAAAACTCCGAGACCCGTTAAAGACCAGGCAAGCAAAATCGCCAGCGGACTTGCCACTTCCGCCATTTGACGCGGTAACATAAAAATCCCCGAACCAATCATATTTCCTACAACCAGACTGGTCAGGACTAAATAACCCATTTTTTTCTGTTTTGTTGTCATCTGTCAACGAACCCCTTCAACTTATTATCACTTTACCAAATTAAAGCTTTTTTCATCATATCAAAAATGCCGTTTCTCGTCAAACTTCCCTCACCGTCCGCCAAAAATTATGGTACACTATGTTCAGGAGTTGATCAAACAATGATGAAAAAAGAAAAGCTGATTAATCCGTTCCCTTATGCAAGCGACAATAAACGCTACCATACATGGAATTACTGCTTAAGAGAACAGTTTGGCGAAAAAACATTTAAAATCGCACTGGACGGCGGCTTTGACTGCCCGAATCGTGATGGCACCGTGGCACATGGCGGCTGTACCTTTTGCAGCGCAGCAGGATCCGGTGACTTTGCTGGAAATCGTGCAGATGATTTAACCAAACAATTTACCGAAATCAAAGATAAAATGCATCACAAATGGAAAAATGGCAAATATATCGCTTATTTTCAAGCGTTTACCAATACCCATGCCCCTGTAAATGAACTTCGGGAAAAATTTGAAACCGTCTTAAACGAAGAAAATGTCGTCGGCCTGTCGATCGCTACCCGGCCAGATTGCCTGCCAGACGATGTGGTCGATTATTTGGCTGAACTGAACGACCGGACCTATTTATGGATGGAACTGGGGCTTCAAACGGCACACGATGCGACCGGCCGGATGATCAACCGCGCCCATGATTACGACTGCTACTTGGAAGGCATCGGCAAGTTGCATGATCGCGGCATTCGTGTCTGCACACATATCATCAACGGACTGCCGAAAGAAACCCCTGAAATGATGCTCGAAACGGCGCGGAGAGTGGTGGAAAGCGGCGCAGAAGGCATCAAAATCCACCTATTGCATCTCTTGCGCGGAACGCCAATGGTTGAGGATTACAAACGCGGCGATCTAAAGTTCCTGACGCAGGACGATTATGTGAATCTTGTCTGCGATCAGCTGGAAATCCTACCGCCTGAAATGGTCATTCAGCGGATCACCGGAGACGGCGGGGCGAGCGATTTGATCGGCCCAATCTGGAGCCTCAACAAATTTGAAGTCTTGAATGCCATCGATGCGGAACTTGTACGCCGAAATAGCTATCAAGGACGCCTCTACCAGAAAGAAGGCCTCAACTGATGCCGCTTCAAAAAATTCTGCCATTTTGTCACGCGCTCTTGCAAGAAACCGTCCAAGCTGGTGATACGGTCATCGACGGGACATGCGGCAATGGCCATGATACCCTGCTGCTGGCACGCCTAGTCGGCCCCACCGGTCACGTGTACGGCTTCGACATTCAGGAGGCCGCATTAGAAAGCACACGGGAGCGGCTCGATCAAGCGGGTGAACGGAGCCAGGTCAGCCTGATCCATGCGAGCCATGCCGATTTCAGCCGCTACGTCTCCACCACTTTCAAAGCAGGCATCTTCAATCTCGGCTACCTGCCCGGCGGTGACAAGACCATCACGACGCGGCCCGAGTCGACGATTGCCTCCCTTCGCGCGATGCTGCCCCAACTTGAAAAAGACGGCCTGCTGATTTTAGTCGTCTATCACGGACATCCAGAAGGCAAAATCGAAAAAGAACATGTGCTGAGTTATGTACAGAACTTGCCGCAAGAAAATTATCAAGTTTTGCAATATGGCTTTATCAATCAGCGAAATAGTCCGCCATTCGTCCTCGCCATCCAAAAAAAATAGACGTTTGCTGCCCGGAATTCACCAGGCAGCAAGCGTCTTTTTATTTGCCAAAGGTATATTTTTCTTCTACGTAAATGCTATACCAAATCATAAAGGTCACAACCGTCCAGATTTTCCGGCTGTAGTCATGTTTACCCGCACAATGATCTTCCAAAAGCTGCAGCACATACTGTTTGTTGATCAGGTGATCTGTGCCTGATTCGCGAATGATATTTTTGACCCATTCGTTCATCTCATTTTTCAGCCAGTGACGAATCGGTACTGGGAAGCCAAGTTTGCGACGATTTAACACATGATCCGGCACAAAGGATTCTGCCGCTTTACGCAAGATATATTTCGTCGTATTATGTGAAATTTTCCAATCAGATGGAATATTCTTCGCTACATCAAAAACAGCCTTATCAAGGAACGGCACCCGCACCTCAAGTGAATTGGCCATTGTCATCCGGTCTGCTTTAAGCAAGATGTCGCCGCGCAGCCACGTATGGATGTCAATATATTGCATCCGGTCGATCGGATGATACTGCTTCGTCTCTGCATAAAATGGATCGGTAATTTGCGTATACGCGTGACCCTCCTGATAATTCGGCAGGAGAATCCGTTTATCCGCTTCGTCGAACATTTTGGCATTGCCGATATAGCGCTCTTCCATCGGGGTCGTCCCGCGTTCAAGGAAGCTTTTACCGCGCATCCCCTCCGGCATCACATTCGCCACACTGCGTAGCATCGACTTAAGCGCACCTGGCATCTTGCCAAACATGGCCAGTGAATTAGGTTCATTATAAATCGTATAGCCGCCAAACAGTTCATCTGCCCCTTCGCCGGAAAGTGCAACTGTCACTTGTTTGCGCGCCTCACGTGCAAGGAAATAAAGCGGAATCGCCGCCGGATCTGCTAGCGGATCATCCATATGCCAAACGATTTTTGGCAATTCGTCCATATATTCTTGCGGCGTAATCACATAGCTGATATTTTCTACGCCCAATTTATCCGCTGTTTCTTTTGCCACATCAATTTCGGAAAAGCCTTCGCGTTCAAAGCCAACAGAAAACGTTTTGATGGCCGGGTGGTATTCTTTGGCAATCGAGGCAATGATCGAACTGTCGATTCCGCCAGAAAGGAATGAACCCACGGGCACATCCGAGCGCATATGTACTTTTACAGAATCATATAACACATCGCGAATCTCTTTGACCCACGCTTCTTCTGATTGTTGAACCGGCGTGAAAGCGACTTTCCAGTACTGGCTGATAGTCATTTCGCCGCCAATTTTTTTCGTAAAGTGATGACCTGGCAGCAAACGTTTTACTTCCGTTGTAAGCGTATCTGGTTCAGGAACAAATTGGAAAGTCATGTAATTTTGCAGAGCCACTTCGTCCAGTGATTTTTGCTTTAACGCATGGAGAATCGATTTTTTCTCGGAACCCATGTATAATTTGCCATCCTCTTCTGCATAGAAGAAAGGCTTGATACCGAACGGGTCACGTGCTCCGTAAACAACTTCTTCCTTTTTGTCCCAAATAACGAAACCAAACATGCCGCGGAGTTTGCTGG
Organism: Listeria costaricensis; assembly: GCF_900183385.1. Taxonomy (GTDB): domain Bacteria; phylum Bacillota; class Bacilli; order Lactobacillales; family Listeriaceae; genus Listeria; species Listeria costaricensis. The sequence continues at coordinate 23,107 of NZ_FXUT01000001.1, read as the reverse complement.
CTGTTTCTTCCTTATATTTGGAATAAGCGGCAATAATGACTTCCGTGTCGCTCTCCGTTTCAAAAGTTAAGCCCTCTTCTTTTAAAGACTCCCGAAGCTCGACATAGTTATAAATTTCGCCGTTAAAAATAATCCAATAGCGTTCATTTTCATACGTTAATGGCTGGTGACCATTCTCCACATCAATAATACTCAAACGTCTAAAACCAAATTGAATATGCGCATCGGTAAAGTAGCCTTCATCATCTGGCCCACGGTGCGTGATCATATCATTCATTTCTTTAAAGGTTGCTTTTTCTTCGCCTGTAATTTCAGCAATGCGATCATGTACGCATCCTACAAATCCACACATCGATACATGTCTCCTCTATTTTAAAAATTAATTTTCTCTTTATGATTTTCACAACGTTTATCATATCATAAAGCGCACTTCTTTGCACTGTTTTGCGGATGATTTTTTCCGTAAGCGTTCTCTTAAAACGCCATAAAACCCACGTCCAGTGTCAGAATGAAAAAGAGCGCCCGCAAACTGCGAACGCCCTAAAACTCAAAGCTATTCAGCTAAAAATTGTTTGAGATCAAGCGCCTTGTCCGTCTTTTCCCATGGCAGGTCGACGTCTACACGGCCAAAGTGCCCAAATGCAGCTGTTTGACGGTAAATCGGCCGCCGCAAGTCGAGCATTTTGATGATTCCAGCAGGCCGCAGATCAAAATTCGCCCGAACGGCTGCTGTTAATTCTTCCTCCGAATAAGGACTCGTACCATAAGTTTCAATCGAAATCGAAACCGGATGGGCCACACCAATCGCATAAGCAAGCTGTACCTCGGCTTTTTTCGCCAGTCCGGCTGCTACGATATTTTTGGCCACATAACGTGCTGCATACGCGCCGGAACGGTCCACTTTGGTCGGATCTTTTCCAGAGAATGCCCCGCCGCCATGACGAGCATAGCCACCATACGTATCCACAATAATCTTCCGGCCAGTAAGCCCTGCATCGCCTTGCGGACCGCCAATTACAAAACGACCAGTCGGATTAATAAAGTACTTGGTCTCATCATCAAGTAGCTCCGCATCAATCACCGCCTGAATAACCTGTTCCTTCATATCCTTGGCAATCTGTTCTTGCGGCACATCCGGATGATGCTGCGTGGAAATCACGATCGTATCAACACGTTTCGGTTGGCCATCCTGATCATACTCCACTGTTACTTGTGTTTTCGCATCGGGACGCAGATAGTCGATTGTTTCATTCTTGCGCAATTCGGCAATTTTTCGCGCCAAAGCATGGGCTAAATGGATGGGCAGCGGCATCAACACCTCTGTTTCATCCGTCGCAAAGCCGAACATAAGTCCCTGATCGCCTGCTCCAATCGCTTCGATTGCGGCATCCTGTTCTTCGCCTGAGCGAGCCTCAAGCGCCTGATCGACCCCTTGCGCAATATCCGGTGACTGCTCATCAATCGCCGTCAGTACCGCACAAGTTTCCGCATCAAAGCCGTATTTGGCACGCGTATACCCAATTTCCTTGATTGTTTCCCGAACAATTTTCGGAATATCAACATAAACCGATGTCGTAATCTCTCCTGCAACAAGTACTAGACCTGTCGTTACCGTAGTTTCACAGGCGACCCGGGCATCGGGGTCTTTTGCAATGATAGCATCTAAAATAGCATCCGAAATCTGATCGGCAATCTTGTCCGGATGTCCGTCAGAAACCGATTCTGATGTAAATAAATGACGATTTGCTGTCATTTCTTTGTTCCTCCTTTTTTCCTCTTCCAAAAGCATCAAGCTGATTGCTGAACGTACCTATGGACAAAATCCCATCTAGTCACTAGATTTTGCCAATAAAAAACGCCTTCTCTTTGACACACAGAGAAAAGGCGTTACATGCACGTACCTTTGCTCTCATCGTTCAGGATTTCTCCTGCAACAGGTTAGCACCTTACAGTCATTCTGTAGGTTGCTGGGCTTCAAAGGGCCAGTCCCTCTACCGCTCTGGATAAAAGCTTATTAATTTCTCATCTAGAATAACATAATCCTTTGCCACGCGCAACAGTCAGTCTTCCCATTCTGAAAATCGCAGCTCATTCGGCCACTCTTCTTGCGGGATTTGTCGAAATGTCTGATAAAAAGCTTCTCCCTTTTGCGTTTTCTGATAACGCACCCGCCCCTCCTGTTGATAGCGCAAAATAAAATGATGTTCCTCTAGTGCATAAAGCGTCAAAAGAAAAGCCGATTTGCTTAACTTGACTGGTTTATTATGCGAATAATCGTTCACTAGTTCGTTCATGTTTGACATACTGTCGTCAATATTTTTCAAAATTTGATAGGCTAACTTAAATTCAACTTGCATACACGCCACACTTCCCAGTAATTTGTCTCATTATAGCCTATTCAGCCGCTTTTAGACAATCGAAACATTTTGAACAGCCGCATGATGCGATTCCGCCTTCTAGCCACAAAACGGTAAGCCGCCTCTCCAAGACGTGGTACAAAGGGCAGATAGCAAAGGATACTCGGAATTTTCAAGAGAGGCAAGCGGGTTAAAATTCGTCGAACCGCATAAAACCCTCGATATACCCGACCATTTGAACGGACTACATGCAGCGTCAGTTTTAATTGTTCCGGCTCCAAGGCTGTTCCTTTATATGACTGCAGCGGAAAAAACAACAATTTCTTTCGCCAGTCCAGCTTTTCCATAATCGACTTGGAAAGCTGACAAAATGAACACTTTTCGTCATACAAAACAATATCAACCATCTCAAATCACCTCTTCTCCATTCTTCTTTCCTCTTATCAAGATTTAAAACCTGTGGTATGATAGAGAAATAAATTAGAAGAAAAGAATCAAAGGAGTAATCAGATGGCATTCATTCCACTCACATTAATTATATTTCTTGGCTTTTTAGCCGCAATGTTACTATTTGAATTTGTTGTTAAATGGCGCTGGTTTAAATATTTCTTGGCAACAATGGGGCTTATCGCCAGTGGCATCATCTTTTTTATCAGTTTTTATGGTGCCGGCCTTTCTCAAACAGAGATCGCCATTGCCGTATTTTTAGCAAGTCTCGGTGAATATATCCTTTCACTGCTCATCAGCCTGATCAGCTTTTTCGTTCGCCGCAGTAAAAATAAAACACCTAAAAAAGCGAAAACTGCTTCTTAAAGCAGCACAAAGCCTTCAAAGATCCCGTCACTTCAACAGATCTTTGAAGGCTTTTTTGATGCCAAAAATTATACAGTCAACCGTGCCTGTTTGATCACATCGGCTGACAACTGGTAAAGTTTCCGCTCGTCCGCTGTCAGTGCGGGCATCCAGTCACATTTGATGCCGGCTGCGCCAACTACTGCCGGAGAACCAATGTAGCAACCCTCTTCCGCGTCAAAATGACTGACTGGAAAAACTGCCGCTGCATCGTTCCGAATAGCCAGAAGCAGAGCCGCCGCACAAGTCGCAATGCCAAAGCTTGTCCATCCTTTTCCAAGTAGGATATTCCAACCGCCAGCCCGAACTTGATCCTTAAGCTGCGCCAAATCTACACCAGCTGCTTCCGGAAGTTCCAAGAGCGGGATGCCACCGATACGAACGGTTGACCAGGCAACAAACTGCGATTCCCCGTGCTCGCCCATCACATATCCTTCGACACTCCGATTGGAGACCCCAAATGCCTCACTAACGACACGTTTCATGCGTGCTGTATCAAGCAGCGTCCCCGTCCCAAACACACGCGATTCCGGGAAGCCACTGATCTCCTGAATCAAACTTGTAATCACATCACATGGATTGGTGATGTTAAGAAAGATCCCCTTGAAACCAGCTGCCACAACCTGCGGCACAATCTGTTTGATACTCTGACTCGTCTCGATCAATTCTTCCATCCGATCTTCACGTAAGAGTGTTTTCGGCCCGATTGCTGTGACAACAACATCCGCGTCCGCCAAGTCACCAAAAACTCCAGCCGTAATCCGCGTCATTCCATTCGTTAAAGAAAGCATATCTTGCAGCTCCAGCACTTCACTTTGCGCTTTGTCCGCTCGCTCATCCACTAAAACGAGCTCATCACAGATCGACTGCGTGACAAGTGAAAAAGCCACATCCGCCCCAACATGACCGCAGCCGATGATTCCTACTTTAAACCCCATCTTTATCTCCCTCACTTATCAATTACTGGAATTGAGTGCGATTAGTTCATAGGTGATTATCGTACAGCCGTTTTCCCAAATCAATTTCCTAGGAATGGCCGTTCCATTTTTCTCGCCTTCTTTGGTTGTGCGAACCTCGATAGGGATATCGATCGGATAGACCCGATAACCTTGTTTGGTCAATTCAAAAAAGTTGTCGTGAAGACGTTTTTCATTGTTCTTTGTGACAATCATTGTGTTGTATTCAAGTGGCATACCCATCCTTATTCCCTCCATTTCTCTTTTTCATCATAGCAGATTAGCGACCGTTTTGCCTAGTGGAATCAATGAAAAAAGCCGCGCGTACAATTTGCTGCATCCCTTCATCCCGCATAAAAAAACTGAACGCTTCTTTTTGGATTTCCGAAAGTAGCTCTCCTTTAAAGAGGAGCGGCCCCTCTGTTTCCAAATAATCCGCCCGCAGGTCAATCCGCAATACGTTCGTTTTAAACACTCGTTTTGTAAAAGAGCGACCTGCACTTTTCACACAATAATCCGCTACAAATGTCCACTCGTCTGCAACGCCGCCCGTTTCCTCATAAAGTTCCCGTTTCGCCGTTTCTATATTGGATTCGCCCTTTTCTCCCTTGCCTCCCGGAAATTCAATGCCACGCACAGAATGCTTCGTAAATAGCCAGCTGTCCTCAAATACCGGCAAAATCAGCACGTCATCCTGCTCCCCTGACTGCTTTTGAAAGTAGATCGTCACCTCATTGCCTGATAGATCTTGATAATGAAACATAAGCATGTCTCCTTTCTTTTTTCCAAAAATATGGTAAGCTAATGGTAGTCAATTTGAAGAAGGTGACCAACCTAATGAAAAAAATCCTCATCGGACTTATCCGATTTTATCAAAAATGTATTTCACCCTTAAAGCCGCCATCTTGCCGGTTTTATCCGACCTGCTCACAATACGGCATTGAAGCCATTCGCGTTCACGGGGCACTAAAGGGGAGCCTACTTGCTATCATTCGCATCTCCAAATGCCACCCCTTCCATAAAGGCGGCGTAGATCTGGTTCCACCAAAAAAATGCTCCCATGACCACTCGCATCCTCATTCATCATAGCACGATTTCCCAGCCGTTTCCTTTTTGAAGCGGCTTTTCTTTTTGTATACCTATAGTCCCTGCACCGCACCATCCCCCATGACAATCCTTGCTTTTTCTCCTAGAAAATAGTTGCAATTTCCAACGTTATCGTGTAATATCAATAACGGATATTAAATCGTAGCAATTACGATTTACTTTTTTTAATTCATGAATCAGAATCGTTTCGATTTAAGGAGTGACAACATGCGAAAAAAATGGCTACTTTTCAGTATTCCGTTTCTAGTGGCAACGCTTTTTCTAAGTGGCTGTTCAAGCAGTGATAGTGGTACGGCAAGCAAAGACAAATCAGATAAAATCAATGTCTATACGACGGTTTATCCCCTGCAGTATTTAGCCGAACAAATTGGTGGCGATAAAGTCTCTGTCAAAAGTGTCTACCCGCCCGGCTCAGATGCCCACAGTTATGAGCCCACTCAAAAAGATATGATGAACATTGCTGACAGTGACCTGTTCTTTTATATCGGGTTAGGGATGGAAGGCTTTGTAGATTCAGCAAAAGACAGTCTTAAAAATGAAAATGTTCGTTTTGTAGCGACCGCTGACAAACTAGATTTGCCAAAAGATCCCGATGCAGCCTTTGAAGAGGAAGACTCGGATCACGCGGACGAGGAAGAGCATGGTGATATCAATCCGCACGTTTGGCTCGATCCCGTTTACATGGAACAAATGGCCACGATTGTCAAAGATCAGCTCACAAAAGAAATGCCAAGCGCCAAAGAAGAGTTTGAAAAAAATTATCAAAAAGTAGAAGCTGATTTAAAAGAACTCGATGCTTCCTACCGCGATATGGCGGAACATGCCAAGCGCAAAGATTTTGTGACGGCCCATGCGGCTTATAGTTACTGGGAAACGGAATACGGGCTCAATCAAATCCCGATCGCTGGTATCTCAACAGACGATGAACCTTCTCAGAAAAAACTGCAGCAAATCGTCGACACCATCAACGAAAAAAATATTCCGTATATCATGCTCGAACAAAATACCAATTCTAAAATTGCCGACGTGATTCAGCAAGAAACCAACACAAAAACGTTGACCCTTCACAACCTTGAAACACTTACGCAAAAAGACATCGACCAAAATCGTGACTACATGTCAATCATGAAAGATAATTTACAAGCACTAACAACAGCATTAAACGATTAAAAAAAGCCAGAAATGGAGCGCCTCCCTTTACAAAAAGGTTGACTTCATTTCTGGTTTTTCATTTTAACTTTCATGCGCGATCCCCAGTTGCTTGCCATCTGCATCGAATTTCACAGCCAGTATTTGATCGGAAATTTCATTGCCAATCGAAAAATCCAAGGTAATCACAACCTGCTCATGTTGATCAACCGCCAAAAATGCACCTGAGAGCGCCATTTTATCTAAAACAGCTTCCTGACTCCAAATTACTTCAGGCTCAACCTCTTCCAGCAACTCCTGCTCACATTCCAAATAAAAGAGCAAGTCTGCATCCTCATTTACCCATGCTTGCTTGATAACAAGCTGCGCCTCATTTTGAAACCAAGAAAGCCGGTCAAGCAGCGCACTGATTTCCGGAGTGGAAAGGTGCTCGAAAACATCTTCAAAAATATCCAGCGAAATCTCGCCCTCACCCCATTTGACATACTGAAAAAAATTCACCCGTGCTTCTTCATCCAGCTTGAATTCGCCCCATTCTTTTGTCACTAAGTTGTCCATAGTGTTCCCACTCCTCTTGTCAGTTATTCTTTCAAAAGATGCCGCTGGATTTTCCCAGAAGCCGTTTTCGGTAAACTTTCCCGATGATAAAAAGCTTTAGGCACTTTAAAATGAGCCAGTCGCTCCCGTAAATAAGCCGTCAGCTCCGCCTCATTCAGCGTCTCCCCCGTATAAAAAGCAATCGGCACTTCTCCCCATTCAGGATCCTTCTTCCCGACAACAGCGACCTCATTTATCCCATCAAGGTCAAGCAGTAGATGCTCAATCTCGGTTGGATAAATATTCTCCCCACCGGAAATAATCAAATCCTTCCGCCGATCGGATACATACAAATACCCCTCATCGTCCAAATAACCAATATCGCCCGTTTTAAACCAGTCGCCATCCATTGCCGCGCGGGTTGCCGCCGGATCGTCCAAGTAACCCGGCGTGATATTCGGCCCGGTAAGCTCGATCTCACCAAGGACAAATGGTGCCGCAGATCTCCCGTCTTTTTGAATGCGAATCTCAACCGGAAAAAGCGCCTGACCAGAGGAACCAATCTTTTGCATCGCTTTTTCTTTTTGTAGCGTTACAACCTGCGAAGCCGTTTCCGTCATGCCAAACGACTGCACAAGCGGGATATTTCGCTCTAAACACCTTCTGACAAGCTCTTTCGGTGCCGCACTTCCGCCAAGAAGCATGATTTTCAAGCGATCATGAAAGCCGCCTTCTGAAATATCCAGCAACCGCTTGACCATTGCCATCACAACAGAAATGTGGGTGATTCGGCCACTTTTAAGGAGCACCGCCACCCTTTCCGGATCAAATTTTTCCTCCAGATAGACCGGAATCCCGTAAATCACACTGCGCATTAAAATCGACAAGCCGCTGATATGGAAAATCGGCACCACGCACAGCCAGGCATCCTGTTCCGGCTCCAAGCCAAGATTGAGCATCGAACCTACACTGCTGAAAAAATGATTCCGGTACGTCTGCATGACCCCCTTCGGTCGACCGGTCGTGCCAGATGTATACATCACCGAACAGACATCCGTTTCAAGAAGCGTTGGAACCGGCCGTTCAGAAATAGGCTCGATCGCCGCCAGTTCGGCAAATGAATAGCAGGAAATGTCCTGACCTTCCCTCAAAACCGCAAACGTCTCGTCATAAAGAAGGCAAGCGGCTTTGCTTTGCCCCACTTGATAGGCCATTTCTTCCCGGCTTAGTCGAGGATTGAGAAAAACCGCCACCGCCCCCAGCAACTGCAAGGCATGGATCACGATGACCATCTCAGGTGTATTTTTCCCAAGCAGTGCCACACGGGTATGCGCGCCGACGCCCAGTTTATTCAACTCACGGGCCGCCCGATCAGCCGCCTGATAGAGCGCTGTAAAACTGATTGTTTCTTCTTTGAAAACGAGCGCCGTTTTCTCTCCGGAAAGCCGCGCTCGTTTTTCTAGCCAATTCACATGATTCATCTATTTTTACACCCCAAAATCAAGGGAATTTCGGAAACTGATCAAAGTCAGGATCCCGTTTTTCTTTAAAAGCATCGCGACCTTCTTTAGCTTCGTCCGTTGTGTAGTAAAGCAGCGTCGCGTCACCGGCAAGCTGTTGGATACCTGCCAGACCATCTGTATCCGCATTAAATGCCGCCTTGATGAAGCGTAGGGCTGTTGGACTCTTCTTCAACATCTCTTTCGCCCAGGCAACCGTTTCATTTTCCAGTTCAGCTAGCGGCACGACCGTATTGATCCACCCCATGTCGAGCGCTTCTTCTGCTGTGTACTGACGGCACATGAACCACACTTCTTTCGCTTTCTTGTGCCCGATCACACGTGCCAAATAACCAGAACCATAGCCTGCATCAAAGCTGCCGACATTAGGGCCCGTTTGACCGAATTTGGCATTGTCCGCCGCAATCGTGATGTCACAAACGAGCTGCAAAACATTGCCGCCACCGATCGACCAGCCAGCAACCATGGCAATCACCGGTTTTGGAATAACGCGAATCAGCCGCTGCAAATCTAGGACGTTCAGACGCGGGATTTGATCTTCTCCCACATAGCCGCCATGACCGCGGACTTTTTGGTCACCACCCGAACAGAATGCCTTTTCGCCTTCCCCTGTCAAAATAATGACGCCCACTTTTTCATCATCGCGTGCCCGATTGAACGCATCGATCATTTCCATCACTGTTTTTGGCGTAAAAGCATTATGTACATGCGGACGATTGATGGTTACTTTTGCGATCCCTTCAAATGTTTCATATTTGATTTCCTGATACTCTTTTTCCATTTTCCATGCAAAACTCATGTTCATTTCTCCTTTATTTAAGGTTTTTCAACCATTGATTGATTATTTCTGCGGTTTTCTCCGATTGTTCCAAATGAACGGCATGTCCGGCATTCGGAATGAGAACATGCCGCCCATTAGAAAGCAGCGTCAGCATTTCCCGACTGATCTGCGTAAACTTGTCATCCAGCTCTCCGGTAATCAGAAGCACTGGAAAATGAAAATCTGCAAGCCGTTCCCAATAAGATGTTTGTGCACCAGTGCCCGTGTATTCAAGACTTCTTGCCAATCCTTCCGGCTGCTGCGCCAAACGTTCTTGTCGAATGCAGAGCTGCTGTTCATTGGGCAGCTGTTTTTGCGAAGCGAATAGGGACAAATTTTCCCATCGATCGGTAAACGCACGGATCCCATCTTGTCGAATCGTATCCGCAAGCGCCGCATCACTTTTCCTACGCGCCTCACGTTCCGCAGCCGTTTTTAGTCCTGGTGAGCTACCCAAAAGAACCAGCCCAGCCACACGATCGGGATAAGTCGCCGCAAAGGCTGTCCCAATCCTGCCACCCATCGAATAGCCGAGCACAACGACTTTTTGAATCTCCTGCTCATCTAAAAAAGCTACCAGCTGATGACAAATCGCTTCGACTGGGTAGTCTTCCGGTGAACCAATCCCCGTTTGTCCATGCCCCGGCAAATCCGGTAGCAAAAGACGCATCTTTTTAAATGCGGGGAAAAGAGCACGAAAGGTCTGATGGGTCCCCGTAAAGCCATGCAGCATCAAAACGACCGGTTCCGCGCTTTTCAGACCGCACGCTTGGATGGCTAAACGACTCATTCCGACGCCATCCGAATCGCTTCGTCAATTTGCTGCCATAACGCCTGGTGGTCCGCCGTATTCCCATGTCGATTCGTTTTCACTTCGATAATATCCAGCCCTTTGTGATAATTCGCCTGATCCAGCGCATCTTCCAGCTGTTCATAGTTTTTCACTTCATGGTAATCGCCCTCATAAAGAGCGGCCGCATAGCGAAAATCTAAATCGGTGGCTGTGCCAAATAAAGTTTCAAAATACTTGGCTTCCTTTTGCTGCGGCAAGAAAGAAAAAATACCGCCACCATTATTATTGACTACAATGATCGTTACATTGAGCCGATATTTTTTCGCCATTAAAAGACCATTTAGATCATGATAGAAGGACAAATCGCCTAAAAGAAGATAGAGCGGCTGCAGCACGGTACTTGCGCCAAGTGCTGCTGAAACAACACCATCAATCCCATTTGCCCCGCGGTTGGCCAACATACGAATCTTCTTCTTCGTTTGCGGAAAATAGGTATCCACATCACGAATTGACATACTGTTGCCGATAAAAAAGCCCGACTGATCTGGAATCGCCTCCCGGATTGCCTGTACAACTGCCCCTTCTTCCAAATTGCCCGTCGTCATTCTTTCCTGCAAGACCGCTCGACTGATCCGGTTCAGTCCCTGCCATTTGTACAACCAGTCGACCGGTTTTTCTTCCGGCCATTTGTTCAGCAACTCTTCAATCAGAAAGCGCTCGTCACAGTGGATCATGTCTGTCACCGCTTTAATCGGATCGCGCCATGCAGCACCAGGATCCACCACGAAGAAGCGAGTGTCGGTCAGACTTTCCAGCCAAATTTTAAGCGGCTTCGAGACCGGCATCGCACCAAAACGAATCACGATCTCCGGCTGCATCTCAGCCAAATGAGCCGGATTTTTCATCAACGCATCATACTGGTCGATGACGAGTTCATCCAGCGTCCCATATGACCTGAGCCCCGAAAGTGGATCCGCCAGAATCGGCCAGCCTAATTTGCGTGCCAACTGTACAAACGGTTCATCCAATTCCTTCTTATTGATAGGCCCCACGATTAGCAGCCCTTTTTTCCCTGCACAATCTTTGACCATCCGCTCGATTGCATGCGTTTCAAGCACCTCATGCGTGTAATAAATATGCACATGATGCCGTTTCTTATCCGTTGCAGCAAACGGCGATGGGTCAAGCACAGGCAACAGCGGCTCACGCAATGGGAAATTCAGATGAACCGGTCCGCGCGGCGTTTTCATAGCCAAATCGACTGCCCGGCTGCCATGCCATTTTGCATACTGCAAGAGTTCCGGCTGGTTTTCCGGGATCGCCATATCGGTAAAATCTTTTACATGGGAACCAAACAAATGAATCTGGTCCATCGCCTGAGGTGCCCCAACGCCGCGCAGTTCATGCGGCCGATCAGCTGTCAGCACGATAAGCGGCACTTGTGACAAGTTGGCCTCCGCCACAGCTGGAAAATAATTGGCAGCAGCCGTCCCGCTTGTACATAGCAAAACGACTGGACGTTTTGAACTTTTCGCAATCCCGAGTGCAAAAAAGCCCGCCGAACGCTCATCCACATCCACATATACTTTTAAAGTTGGGTGTTCGGCAAAAAGTAGCGCAAGTGGTGTCGAACGCGATCCCGGACTGATGATGGCTTCTTTTACGCCAGCCTGTACCAGCTCTTCCGTGAAAGCACTCAGATAATCTGTCATAATTTGCGCATGGTTACTCATGTTCCATTCCTCCTAGTACGCGTAGCATTGGTTGAAATTTCATTTTTGTTTCTTTTAATTCATCTTCCGGTACTGAATCCGCCACAATCCCACAGCCTGCAAATAATACGCCCATCGCATCAATAATCAGCCCTGAACGAATCGCCACCGCAAACTCCCCTTCAAAATCGGGGTCAATAAAGCCGATTGGCGCCCCGTAAAAACCGCGATCATTCTTTTCTTTCATCCGAATGACAGCAAGCGCTAATTTTTGCGGAAGTCCGCCAAGTGCAGGCGTTGGATGAAGCGCCTCAACAACCGCCAGCAAATTGGTATCCGGCTTAATTTTCGCATGAACATTCATATATAAATGCTGAATATCACGATTTTTCAAAAGTACCGGCTCACTCGAAAGCGATAACTCACTTGCAAATTGTTTAAATGTCGCTTCAATCATTTCCACCACAAAATGATGCTCTCGCAAGTTTTTGCCATCCTTCAAAAGGGCCTGACCAAGCTGTTCATCCTCAGCTTCCGTCGTTCCCCGCGGCGCAGAACCCGCTACACAAGAAGAATGCAACTCGCCGTCTGCCAGGGAAACCAAGCGTTCAGGCGTCGCACCAAAGAATACGGCCGAACCATTTTCCAGCACAAAGAAGTAGCTATTTTCCTGTGTAGCAAGCATCTGTTCTAAAATCGCCCCGCTGTCCACCTGTGAGGTAAAGCGCATCCCCATTCGCCGAGCCAAAACAACCTTATGAAGCTCTTCCGATTCCTGAATCAGGTCGATCACTTCACGCGCAGAATCCAAAAAGTGTTCCGGCTCAAGCTCCCGAACAGCCGCCAGCGAATGGATTTCAAGCTTAGGCAGCGGACTATGAATAATTTTTTCCCACTGATTGCAGACCGCTTCGCATTTTGAATACTCATCATCTATATATACGGGAAAGTTGACGGTTAAATATTGGGCATCTTGTCGCTCTGTCAGCATAAAAAGCGGCAGATAAAACAGACCATCTTTAAAACTTTGCCATTCCTTATCCGTCTCTCGCTCAGGATCAAAAGAAAAGCCGCCAAAATAGAGCGGACCAGTCTCTTTCACTGTCGCATTGGTCACTGTGTCACGTTTTAACAGTTTGACTCGTTCCGCAAGTTCCAGATAGGCATCTTTTGTTTGATCAGCAAGAAATTGCTTGGTGACACCGAGGCCCGCCATTTTTAAAGTTTTATCCGGATTCTGCCAGTAAAAACGCTCACCAGCAAAATGTGTCTTCGCTTTTTGAAACAATTCCTTTGGTGACACATCCCGAGATAAGGTCGTCACAAAACTGAGAAGCGCCGGCTGATCTTTAGAAGCATGTCTTTTTGCCTGATCGAATAAGGCTTCGGGTAATGTAATCCCCATTCTTATCTACTCTCCTTTAACTAACACACCTTTCATTATATCAAAATCCCACATAAGGTGCTTGTTTCCTGCATTATTTAACAGTTTATTCATTGACGAAACGCCATTTATTCCCTAAAATTGAAAATGAACGTCATGATAAAAGGAGAGAAATTTATGGCAGCTGCCTCAAAACAAAGACTCAAAAAGCAATCCGGCTTGAAAAAATGGTGGGTTCTTCTTCGGCCACATACGCTGGTTGCTTCCTTTATGCCCGTTTTTCTAGGAACGGCTGTGGCAATGAGCTACGCAAATTTTCATTTTACCCGCTTTCTCGTCATGCTGATTGCTTGTTTTTTCATCCAGACTTCCACCAATCTTTTCAATGAATACTATGATTACAAAAGAGGCCAGGATGATGAGCACACAGTCGGTAATGGCGGCGCGATCGTGCGCAATGGCATCCGCCCAGGATTCGTGATGTTTCTTGCACTCCTGCTTTATTTACTCGCCATTCTGTGCGGCATCTATCTCTCCATGCAAACCAACTGGTATGTTGGACTTCTTGGCGCCATCTGCATGCTTGTCGGCTTCCTTTATACCGGTGGCCCCTATCCGATCGCCTATACGCCACTTGGTGAAATCATGTCCGGCTTCTTTATGGGCGGCGTCATCACCTTTATCTCTTTCTATATTCAGGCTGAATTTATTGGCGCGAATATCGTCTATATCTCCATTCCAATCATGGTCCTTGTCGGCAATCTCCTACTTGCCAACAGCATCCGTGACATGGTGCCAGATAAAGAGAACGGTCGTCTGACACTCGCCATTTTGCTTGGCAGAAAAGGTGCGCTGGCTCTTTTCATTCTTGCCTATGTGTTCAGCTATGTCTTTGAACTTTCGCTCATTTTCTGGCTGGATGCACCCATCTGGACCCTTTTGATCCTACTAAGCTTACCAGCGGCGATTCGTTCCGTCAGACGCTTTATCGGACAAACGGAGCCTTACCTGATGATCCCAGCCATGCGTTCCACCTCAAAAGCGCTGATGCTTTTTGGCTTGACACTTGCCATCAGCTATCTTCTCAGCTTGCTAAGTAAAAGTCTCTTTATGTAAAAAAAGCGCGCAAAATCTTGTTTCAGATTTTGCGCGCTTTTCTTATACGTGGATCTGCTGCGAGTGAGTCTGTACAGTAGTTTTACTCTTAATATACTCCGTCAAGCTTACCGAAAGATCATACCGCAGAAATGGCGTAATCAGGTAAATCCCGTGATAATCGTCCATAATGGCATCAATCATCTCTCGAGCAATCTGCAAGCCTTCCTCTGCCGCACGTCCCTCTGCCTCTGCAATCCGCATCCGTTCCCGCACCTCTTCCGTCAGCCGAATCCCCGGTACCTCATGATGAAGAAACTCCGCATTGCGACTTGAAAGAAGCGGCATCACGCCGATAAAGATGGGGACATCCTGCAGCTGCTCTTTCTCTAAAGCTTTCTTTAAAATCTGCACCTTCTCTGGATCATAGATAGGCTGTGTAATGATATAATCCGCCCCGTAGTCCACTTTCCGTTTGATCAAACGAACCGCTTTCTCGACATTGGCCACATTCGGATTGAAAGCCGCCGCCACCTGGAACTGTGCCTTTTCCTTGAGCGAAGCACCAGTATAAGAAAGACCTTGATTGAATTTTTTGATCAGTTGAAGCAGCTCGACTGAACGGACATCAAAAACCGACGTAGCCCCCGGAAAATCCCCCACTTTTGTTGGATCCCCCGTAATCGCCAAAATATCGTGCAGCCCCAGTTTGTGAAACCCCATAATATGCGAATGAAGCCCCACCAAATTATGATCCCGCGTCGTCAAATGAACAAGCGGCTCAATGTCATATTGATATTTCAAAATAGCAGCAATCGCCATATTACTGATCCGCGGCGTCGCAAGTGAATTATCCGACAGCGTCAGCGCATCCACACCGGCCTCTTGCAAAGCTTTTGCCCCTTGGAAAAATTTATCCGTATCAAAGGTCCGTGGCGGGTCCAGCTCGACGAGGATAGTCGGCCTTGTTTTCACCTTGTCGAGCAGTCGTTCCCGATCTTCCGTTTGACTTTCCAGAGAAACGGCTTCTGGCAATACGCGAACCTCCTTCTCTGTCACCGGCTCAAGCGACTCTAGCCCCTTCCGGAAAGCCCGAATATGATCCGGCGTTGTCCCGCAGCATCCGCCAAGCAACCTCACTCCCTGCTGCCGAAAAACCTCCGCATAGCGTTCAAAATAATCTTCTTCCGCCTGATACACCACTTTGCCGTCCTGCACCTCTGGCAAGCTGGCGTTAGGATAAGCCGCCAAATAGCCCTTCTCCGGAATAGGCACCGTTTCGAGCGCTTTCGCCATGTGATACGGACCCAGCCGACAGTTGACACCCACGACATCTGCCCCTAGTGCCAAAAGCTCATCCAGTGCATCCGAAAGCCGCTCGCCAGATTGGAGAATTCCGGCCTCATGCATCGAAACATTGGCCACCACCGGCAGATCCGTCGTTTCACGCACAATTTTCAGTACCGTCTTCAATTCATGGAAGTCATAGTAGGTCTCAAGTAAAAGCGCATCGACCCCTTCCAGCAAAAAACAGTAGAGCTGCTCTCGAAAGCTGCGTTTGATCTCCTCCAGCGGTGAAGCCTCCGAAAGCGAATCCGTCGCGCCACCAATCCCGCCGATCGTACCAAAAATATAAGTGCCCGTTCCGCGCGCCGCCTCCTTGGCAATTTTGATCGCCGCCTGGTTGATCCGCTTCACTTCATCCTGAAGACCATACCGTGCCAGCTTCAAATAATTCGCCCCGTATGTATTGGTTTGAATAACATCACAGCCAGCCCCAATATAGGCCTGATGAATCGCCTTAATTTCTTCCGGATGTGTCAGATTAAGCTCATCAAACGACCGGTCCACCCCGTAAGAATAGAGCAGCGTCCCCATCGCTCCGTCCGCCAGCAAGATCTTCTCACTTAAATCTTTTCTCAGATTCATCGAGCTCCCACCTCCGCTTCCACTTTGGCAAGCCCCTGCGAAAGATCCGCAATCAAGTCCTGCTTGGCTTCAATCCCCACAGAAAGCCGAACCAGCTGATTCGTAAGTCCATAAGCATCGCGCACATCTTTTGGAATATCCGCATGCGTCTGCGTGGCCGGATACGTAATCAGACTCTCCACACCGCCCAAGCTTTCCGCAAAAGTAAACAACTCCAACGCCCGAAGCAGCGGCGAAACTAATTTTTCATCCTGAATATAAAAACTGATCATCCCGCCCTTGCCCGGATAGAGCACCTGCTGAACAAGTGGATGTTCCGCTAAGAACGCCGCCACTGCCCGCGCATTTTCCTGATGCTGTTTCATCCGCAAGTACAGCGTTTTAAGCCCACGAATAAGTAGCCAACAATCAAATGGCGCCAGCACACAGCCGATCGCATTCAATGTCTCTTCATAAAAAGCAGCCAGCGTAGGATCTTTGACAATAACTGCCCCTGCCAGAACATCATTATGTCCACCCAGATATTTCGTCGCGCTGTGAAGCACAATATCCGCCCCGAGAGCAAGCGGCTGCTGGAAGACTGGCGTGTAGAACGTATTATCCACAATCAAAAGTAAGTGATGTTGTTTGGCAAACCGCGCCAGCTCCGCCAGATCAAGTTCTCGCATCAGCGGATTGGAAGGCGTCTCGATAAAGATGGCTTTTGATTCCGGCCGCACAAGCAAAGCTAAATCGCTCAGCGCACGACCGTCCCAATAACTGAATGAAATTTGATACTTGGCTTCAATTTGCCGAAAAAAGCGAAAGGAACCACCATACACATCTTGAATACTAATGATATGATCCCCCGTCTGAAATTTTTCAAAAACCAGTTGAATGGCACTCATACCTGAACTTGTAGCAAAAGCCTGATAACCGCCCTCCAAAACAGCCAGCGCCTCCTGCAAAGCATCGCGTGTTGGATTGCCCGTTCGCGTATAATCAAATCCCGTCGAGCGACCAAGATCCTCATGGCGGTAAGCTGTCGAAAGATAAATCGGCATATTGACAGCACCCGTCTTTTCACATTTTTTATTGCCGATTTGCGCGACAATCGTCTCTTTTTCCAGCTTCACCATGTCGAATTCCTCCTTCTTTTCTATTTGGTCGTCACCTGATACGCATTTCTAATCTGAATCGTCGCCTCGACCATATCCTTCAAGGCCGCAATCGTTTCAGGCTCTTTCCGCGTTTTCAGCCCGCAATCCGGATTGATCCAAAACTGTTCAATCGGGATAACTCGAAGTGCCCGTTCAATATTTCCTTTAATCTCCTCGATCGTTGGTACACGTGGGCTATGAATATCATATACACCCAAGCCAATTTCTTTGTCATACGTGATTTCCTCAAAGGTTGAAACAATCTCCCCATGACTTCTGGAAGTTTCGATCGAGATAACATCTGCATCAAGCGCACTGATGGTTGCAATAATATCGTCAAATTCCGAATAACACATATGCGTATGAATCTGCGTATCATCTTGAACCGAAGTGGTCGTTAGTTTGAAACTATACACCGCATCCGCCAAGTACTTTTCCCAACGTTTCTTTTTAAGCGGCAATCCTTCCCGAAGCGCCGGCTCATCGACCTGAATAATCCGAATTCCGTTACGCTCCAATTCCTCTACTTCCTGCCGCAAAGCCAGTCCGATTTGATTCGCCACTTGATTTTTCGGAATGTCATCTCGAACAAAGCTCCAATTGATAATGGTAATCGGTGCCGTCAGCATCCCTTTCACCGGTTTTTCCGTTAGCGACTGCGCATAGACACTTTCTTTCACTGTAATCGGTTCGACAAATGCCACATCGCCATATACAAGTGGCGGACGAACCGCTCTCGAACCATAAGACTGCACCCAGCCGAATTTCGTCGCTTCAAAACCAGCCAATTTTTGACCAAAATATTCCACCATGTCCGTCCGTTCAAATTCACCGTGCACCAGAACATCTAAGCCGAGCTCTTCCTGAATCTTGATCCAACGCGCAATTTCCTGCTCGATATATGCCCCGTATGCCTCATCAGACAACTCTTTTTTCAACCAGGCCGAACGCTTTTGCCGAACCTCGCTGGATTGAGGAAAGCTCCCAATCGTCGTTGTCGGAAGCAGCGGCAGTTTCAGCCACGCGTGTTGCAACTTAATCCGCTCATCAAATGGTTGATTTCGCTCATTGACCAATTCAGGAAGCGCCTTAATCGCCGCCTCAACAGAAGCAATATTTCGTTCTGGAGAATGTTGGAGCGCCTCCCTTCCCACTTTAGCCTCCTCAAACGCCTCTTGATTTTTCCGACCGTTCAGCGCCTCTGTCAAAAGATGAATTTCCGTCAGCTTTTCATCCGCAAAACTCAACCCGTTTAACAGCAACTCCGAAAGATTGGTTTCACTTTGCTTCGTGATCGGCACATGGAGTAAAGACGAAGACGGCTGTAAAATTAAGCGATCCGCTGAAACCAGCTCCGTTAGCCCCTCAACAAATGCCAGCCGTTCAGCCAGATCCGCCCGCCAGACATTCCGACCATCAATGATCCCAGCCGCTAAATATTTATTTACCGGAAAACCGCTCTGCTTGATCTTCTCCAGCGACTCCCCAAAATCATGGACAAAATCAATCCCAACCCCATCGACTGGTAGCTCCACAATTTCGTCATAATAATCCAAACTTTCAAAATATGTTTGCAACAGGAATTTCGTATGCGGCGCCTTCTCCCGCAACCGTTGATAAACTTTTTCAAATAAAACCAATTCCTCTTTTGGAAAAGTTGTCGATAGGTACGGCTCATCAATCTGCAGCCACTGAACACCCGCTTCGTCCAGTTCCTCAATCAACTCTTCATATACCGGTAAAAAGCGGTCCAATAATCCTTCAAAATCCTGATAACCTTTCCCGAGCTTCAAATAGCTGATCGGCCCCAAAATCACCGGCTTCCCTTCAATCCCAAGCTCTTCTTTTGCCTCTAAGTAATACCGAAGCGCCCGATTGTCAACTAACTTTGGTGACGCACCCTCTAATTCCGGTACAATATAGTGATAATTCGTGTTATACCACTTAGTCATTTCAGATGCCACCTGCTCCTTCGTTCCCCGAGCAATCGCAAAATATGTATCCAGCGAATTCTCATTTGAAAAGCGTTTGGGCACAATGCCAAAGCTAACACTCGTATCCAGCACGTGATCATACAAACTAAAATCATTGACCGGAATCAAATCAATCCCCGCCTTTTGCTGTTTACGCAAATTATGCAGCCGAACTTGCTTCGTCTCAGCCAGCAGCTCATCAGCCGAACTTTGCCCACTCCAATAACGCTCCAATGCTTTTTTCCATTCCCGTTTTTCCCCAAGCCGCGGATACCCTAAATTTGAACTCAACACATTTGCCATTTTACACCATTCCTTTCCTGGTTCAGGCACGAAAAAACCTCCCTTTAAGAAAAGAGAGGTCCACGTCTTTGGCAAGATACACAAAGAATCTATCGCTCTCTTATCTCTCAAAGCATGACGCTTTGCAGGATTTAGCACCTTTTTCAAAAAATTGAAAGGTTGCTGGGTTTCATCGGGCCAGTCCCTCTACCACTCGTTATAAGAGTTTTTATAAAATTGTTAACAAAAAGTATTGAAGTCATCATATCACTTCTCACTAAAACTTGTCAATCATTATTTTTAGAAAACTTTTTTCTTTTGTTTGAAAAGGAGTAGACTGCCCAGCATCAAAAGAACCGCTACAGCCAGATAAAACGCTTGACCGCCAAGCCAGCCAATCAAGGTACCCGTTATCGTCGGGCCCAAAATGCTGCCCACACTAAAGCACATGCCCACCAAAATATTTCCAGCCGGCAAAAGCTCCACTGGCGTCAAATCCGTCATGTATGAGAGCCCCAGCGAATAGAGCGACCCAACCAATATTCCCAACATAAAGAAAATCAGCACAAAAAAGAAAAACTGATTTGCAAAAGTCGCCATCAAGAATACCAGCCCACCAAGACCGGTCAAAATTGGCAATACTTTTCCTCTCCCCAACCGATCACTTAAAATTCCAATCGGCACTTGAAAAAGAATCGTCCCCACCGAAAAAGAAGAAATAATCATGGTAATCATATACGTCGACAGCCCACTCCGCAGCCCGACAATCGGAAAAGTCGCATTAAGCGCCGTCTCCAAAACTCCATACAAAAACGGTGGTATCATAGCCACCCAAGCGAGCCTCCCCACTTCCGAAAAGCGCTTCATACTGCTTCCAAAAGACATTTTCCGAACCGTCTGCCCTTCCGCAATAAATTCATTCCTGAGAAGCCAAACCAAACTCCACGCCAGCAGCACCAAGACCCCCGAAAAGTAGAACGGAAAATCAGGACTAATAGCCGTCAAGTTGACCAGCTGCGGCCCAATCGCAAACCCTAACGAAAAAAACAGCCCATAGATCGCCATATTCCGACCACGTTTCGCCGGACTAGTCATTGCCCCAATCCAAGTCTGCGAAGAAAAGTGCAGCATATGATCCCCCACTCCAATCACCAGCCGTAAAGCAAACCAGAAGACCAGATTAAACCATATCGGAAATAGCAACAAGGCGAGCGCCACAAGAAAACCGCCGACTAAAATAATCGGCTTGTAGCCAAATCGATGCAGCGGCGCCTCAATAAATGGCGACACCAACAGAACGCCAATATAGATCCCCGTCGCATGCACCCCATTCAGTCCAGCACCAATCCCCTGCTCCTCAAAAATAATCGCAATCAGCGGCAACAACAGCCCCTGTGATAGACCCGATATCGCCACAACAATGGTCAAAATCCAAAACTTCCCTTTTGCCCGCATCCTGTCATTCCTTTCCCCATGCCTATTTCTATTTATAGAAAAAGAACAATATCCAAATGGATATTGTTCTTTTTAAAATGACCCGTACGGGATTCGAACCCGTGTTACCGCCGTGAAAGGGCGGTGTCTTAACCGCTTGACCAACGGGCCTCTGGCGGAGAAGGAGGGATTTGAACCCTCGCGCCGCGTTAACGACCTACACCCTTAGCAGGGGCGCCTCTTCAGCCACTTGAGTACTTCTCCATGCCTTACAAATTATATTGAAAATAGAAACTCCACAGGCAGGACTCGAACCTGCGACCGATCGGTTAACAGCCGATTGCTCTACCAACTGAGCTACTGTGGAATCAAGTGGGCCTAAATGGACTCGAACCATCGACCTCACGCTTATCAGGCGTGCGCTCTAACCAGCTGAGCTATAGGCCCATTTTCAACAAAAGCGGGTGAAGGGAATCGAACCCTCGACAACAGCTTGGAAGGCTGTGGTTTTACCACTAAACTACACCCGCATCATAATACAAATATTAAATTTTACAAGGGCGGATGATGGGAATCGAACCCACGCGTGTCGGAACCACAATCCGATGCGTTAACCACTTCGCCACACCCGCCATGATAACAAAGAGTGGCTTGGGACAGAATCGAACTGCCGACACCTTGAGCTTCAATCAAGTGCTCTACCAACTGAGCTACCAAGCCATATGGCGGTTCCGACGGGATTTGAACCCGCGATCTCCTGCGTGACAGGCAGGCATGTTAACCCCTACACCACGGAACCTTCTTTAAAATTGCGGGGACAGGATTTGAACCTGCGACCTTCGGGTTATGAGCCCGACGAGCTACCAGACTGCTCCACCCCGCGACAATAATATTTACGAGTCTTGAAGTCCACCAATCACGAAAACGGAGGAAGAGGGATTCGAACCCCCGCGCGGTATTACCCGCCTGTCGGTTTTCAAGACCGATCCCTTCAGCCAGACTTGGGTATTCCTCCACGATAATAAAAATGTGATAAGTGGACCTTGCAGGACTCGAACCTGCGACCGGACGGTTATGAGCCGTCTGCTCTAACCAACTGAGCTAAAGGTCCAAGTTAATGATAGCGGCGGAGGGAATCGAACCCACGACCTCTCGGGTATGAACCGAACGCTCTAGCCAGCTGAGCTACGCCGCCATGATAATAAACTATCAAAAACATCAAATGCAATTGTGAAAGACAGTGGAGCCTAGCGGGATCGAACCGCTGACCTCCTGCGTGCAAAGCAGGCGCTCTCCCAGCTGAGCTAAGGCCCCAAAAAGTTAAGAAATGGTCGGGAAGACAGGATTCGAACCTGCGACCCCTTGGTCCCAAACCAAGTGCTCTACCAAGCTGAGCTACTTCCCGTAAAAGCGCGCCCGAGAGGATTCGAACCTCTAACCGCTTGATTCGTAGTCAAGTACTCTATCCAGTTGAGCTACGGGCGCATAATTTTATTAAAGTGCCGAGGACCGGAATCGAACCGGTACGGATATCACTATCCGCAGGATTTTAAGTCCTGTGCGTCTGCCAGTTCCGCCACCCCGGCGTAATTAAGCAAAAAAATCTAAGCGGAAGACGGGGTTCGAACCCGCGACCCCCACCTTGGCAAGGTGATGTTCTACCACTGAACTACTTCCGCATATTTTTATAATAAAGTGCGGGTGAAGGGACTTGAACCCCCACGCCTTGCGGCGCCAGATCCTAAATCTGGTGCGTCTGCCAATTCCGCCACACCCGCAAAAGTGAGCCGTGCAGGGTTCGAACCTGCGACCCTCTGATTAAAAGTCAGATGCTCTACCAACTGAGCTAACGGCTCATTCTATGTTTATACATCATAAACAAGAATGGTGCCGGCTGCAAGAGTCGAACTCGCGACCTACTGATTACAAATCAGTTGCTCTACCAACTGAGCTAAGCCGGCAAAAAAATGGTGGAGGTTAACGGGATCGAACCGCTGACCCTCTGCTTGTAAGGCAGATGCTCTCCCAGCTGAGCTAAACCTCCATATATAAAACTTTGCCCGGCGGC